>CAXBDK010000012.1:0-189185 GCA_963974715.1 uncultured Sediminicola sp. | reverse complement strand
CAAAGCCCTATCAAAGCCGTATCAAAGCCGTATCAAAGCCGTATCAAAGCCGTATCAAAGCCGTATCAAAGCCGTATATAGAATATGCTTGTTTTAGCGTAATTATACCTAGAACAGGACGGATTTCTCCATACAAACACGTAGTTTTTGGTCGTAAAAAATCTAAGTATACGTAAAGTGCGGTAAGGGCCTCCCCGTTCCCCTAATAATTACAATAAAGTTCATTTTTTACCGGAACGATACTAATTTCTTTATTGCGATTCTACTTGACCCGAGGCAACCTAAAAAACGACACGCTCGAAATGGACCTATTTTCCGAGTATCTTTTTCCTATGTAACAAACCCCAAAAGTGTAACTCGTCCAGGACTTTTTCCAAGGATATTCCGTGTTCCGTGATCGAGTATTGGACTTTGGGAGGAAAGGTGTCGAACACTTCTCTTTTAACCAACTGGTTGGTTTCCAATAGCTTCAATTCTTTGGATAACGTTTTATCCGTTATACCACAGACTTCCCTGCTGATCTCTTTAAACCGTTTTGGACCGCCGGACAAAGAAAATAAAATCAACAATTTCCATTTCCCTTCAAGAACCTCAAGTGAATCTTTGATGGAAAGCATTGTTTTTGGACAACCGCCTTTTGACAACATATCTTCAATTTAAACATCTTTACTTTCCTAAAGGATAGTGCTATCCAATAGGAAAGTAATATACATTGGATAGTAAATGTACTTAATTTCGTGTTTTATAAACTAAAAAAATACGGACAATGACAAATCGGAAAAATTCTAAAGTGCTCAATAATACCCTTTGGATAATCCAGGCCCTTTTAAGCGTAACATTTATTTGGGCAGGTGTAATGAAATTATTTCGGCCGAACGAACTGCCTTGGCTATGGGTACAAGAAAACCCTGAATTAGTGACCGTCTCAGGAATTTTTGACCTACTGGCAGGTTTCGGACTGACGCTACCTTCCCTATTTGGAAGTAAACCAATAATGACAATATATGCTGCCTATGGAACAATGGCCCTTATGATTACCGCAAGTATATTTCACATTATGAGAGGGGAAGGGGACCAAATAGGATTTAATATATTCATTTTGCTAGCTGCTATATTCATTGCTTGGGGAAGATTGAAAAAAGCACCAATAGAATGGCACAAATAAAAGGCGGCCACTAACGATATATGTAAACTTCCCCAAATCACCGCCATATATTTTTCGAAAATCATTGCTTACATCCTCCCCTCCCGTGGCAACCCGATCTCCTTGGTCTTGGGATAAGCTCGGTGGGTACTGCTGACATCCTCCCGTAACCTGGATACTGTTCCTCTGTAAAATGGAAACAACATTGCCATTGTTTTTGTTCAGTACGGGAATTCTTCATCCAAAAACGCCAAAATGTTTTTGGCAAAACCTGAAGAGAAGAGATCATCACAATTGCCGAACAGGACGATCCCGATGCCTTCATCTCTATAAAAATGGCAATAAGAACGGGTATCGCCATTGTTGCCCGAATGGTAAAACCTCTTTTTGCCCCCGATCAGTTTATATGGGAAGCCCAAGCTTCTGTAAAGCCCGTCCGGTTCCGGGGGCAGGGATGTTTGCAGTTGCAGGAGCTCGTTATTTATATTCTTGTCCGTATTCATCAGCGCTGCGATGAATTTTGCGAAGTCTCCAGCTTTTGTATGAAGTCCGCCAGCGGCATTAAACCGATCGGGCGCTCCCTGGGGCCCATTATCGGTGGGAATTCCGTTGCGGTGTCCGTATGCCTTAAGATCTGTTAAGGAATCCTGCCAGGTAAAACCCATCGATCCTATATGCAAGGGGCGGGCTATTTTTTCCTGGAAATAATCGTTCAATTTCACATCCGTAACATCCAGACGATAGGCCAAGATCCTTTTCAGGTACAGGTACCCTTCTCCAGAGTATCCCGATCGGGTACCGGGTTTAAATTTAAATTCAAGCAGATCATTGGGCCGGGCCCTCCAATTGGGCCATCCGGAACAATGGTTAAGTACCATCCTGGCGGTAAGCAATTTATACCGCGAATTGGAATGATCCACTTCTTTATCCATGAAATAAGCATAAAGTGGGGTGTCTATATCCAATACTCCAAGACGGGCAAGCTCCAGCACAAAGTAAGCAAATATAGGTTTGGAAAGGGAACAGGATTCAAAAATGGTATTTTGGTCCACCGGTTCTTTTGTCCGGAAATTCTTGACCCCGAGATTTTTGGTATAGACAACGGATTTGTTGTTGATGACGGCGACGGATAAGCCGGGGATATGCAAAGAATCCATCTGAAGGGCAATAAAACTTTCAAGTTCGCCAATCGTAATTTCCCGTCCCGTTACGGTTTCAATGGTCCCCTCCTGGGCATTGACAGTGGAAATGGTCAAGGCCACCAGTAAGAATGGGACCAAGGGCGACAAAAAGTGTGTATTCATTGTTTTGACCACATGAGCTGATTGAGGCTAAGAGCCTTGATTTCCGATCGGGGGCCTACGATAAAATTATACCCGATATCATGGCCATCGTATCCCTCCGCCTTTAAAGAATTATTGCCCGAAAAAGACAAAGGGCGATCAGGTAGGTGGCCTTTCAGATAAGTGGAATAAAGCCTGCCTTCCTTAAGATATATTGTTAAACTGTCATAACCACCTTCCAATGTATAGATCCCGACATATTTCTCCAGATCCGTGATAGGCTTCTTTACGTACAGGGGAACGATCAGACTGCTGATATAGTCATTGATCCTGTTAAATGGAAAATCGGTGGTATTGGCCAGTACGACCCATCCGATCTTGAGCTCGGGATTAAATATAATTTCACTGCGCGCTCCCAACATGGAACCTTCGTGCATAATAAAAGGATAGGTGCGTAACCAGCCTATACCCAAACGCTGCATCATTCTCCTGCTCCTTCCGGAAAGGATCGGGTCATCATCATCAAATTGAGCACTGATGAATTTTGCCAGATCCGATGCGGTTGAATACATGCCCGCGGCATAAACCATGGAATTGGGATAATAATCGGGCGTTTTGATGTACCCTTCTTCATCACCTCTATAAAAATACCCTTTGGCAATGGTGTTATTTTTTGTGCCTACGGTACCGAAACCTGTATCGGAAAGCTTTAAAGGCCTGCAAATGTTGGAAAGGACATACTCCTTGTACTCGGTTTTTGCCGCCCTTTCCAAGCCCAGGCCAAAAAGACCATACCCTAGATTGGAGTAGTGACGGGTATCCTGATCTAAAAACTGATAATCCGGGTATTGTTTACCGATAAATTTGAGCGATGTGATAAACGCTTCTTTTGCCGCTGATCGAATAGGCCCCTGATCCTGTTTGGTCAGTAACCATTTGTCAACCTGTTTGGCAAAATCGATATCTGCGGGCGAGTTTCTGGGAAGCCCTGAATTATGGGTAGCAAGTTCAAGGAATGTGGTGCCGCTATCATACTTTGTACGATATCCTCCTGAATATTCCGGAACATATTTTTTTATATCATCGTCCAAGTCTACAATACCCTGCTCCCACAACTGCATGAACATGGTCGCCGTGAACATTTTCGTAATGGACTGGATCTGATATTTGGAACTGATAGTGGCCGGAACCTTATTTTCCAGATCCGTAAATCCCAGTGCTTCACTGAAGATGATATCATCCCCGTGCACAATGGCCACAGCGATGCTCGGGGAGTGGTACCTTTCTTGGAATCCTTTGATCCCGATCCTTAATTGCGCTTGAACGGAATCGTTTATTTTTTGTTGTGCCACCATATGGTTAGCTGACAGCAAAATGAACAAAATGGGGAATAAATATGACCTGACCTTCATAAAGAAATAGTTTTTCCTTCACAAAAATAGGTCATCGCCGTCGTTACGGCCTACGCCAATGGGACGCCATTTTTATGTCATAAATGTGACATAGGCTCTTGGCAGGTGAATTTATCATAGGAGGTTTGGAATAAATACCAGCAGATCCTTTGCCTTGTTTATGTTACTGGCCGTGTACAGGATAACCAGGACCAATATGATGACCAAGAACAAATAGCCCCATATAAACAAAGGAATTTCCAATATTTCCCAAGTTCTAAAAAAATAATGGTCAACAACTGGAATAAGGATCATTAAAATTAGGGCAAGGACCGACCATAGGATCTGAAAACTTATGATTTTCAAGGCTGCCTCTTTATTATGGGGACTTGAAAGCGACTTTTTGAACACGAAGTAGAGAACAGCAGGTACTATCAGGTTTAAAAAGGGAAAGCACAAGATTGAAAGGGCGCTGAAGTTGATATACTTCACCCTTCTATCATATGGGCTTTTGGCCAGATCCGCGCCTGGGGTCGTTTCCGATATGTACGTTATGGTCTCTTCGGTATGAGGGTCCGGATTCGTGACCAAATATGCTGGATCGATATTCAGTGATTTGCACAAAGACCTTATGACGTACGGACTGCCTGTAGAGGTCCCGTTCTCTATTCTTTGAATTGTTCGAATGGAAACTCCCGATAACTCTGCAAGCCCTTGCTGGGATAAATGCAGATGTAATCGATGCTCTTTTAACGTTCTTTTCAAGACCTATGGTATTTTCCCGATAAAACACGTTCAAATATACCATTTATTAAGAAAGTCCTTAAGGTGAAAAATGCATTTGATTGCCCCATAAAAGACCGGTCCCTAAAAATGAACGCTCCTTTACGTAGAAGTACACGGTCATTTGTTCTTCCCATAAACCTTTTATGGTCGGTGTTGTGCCTTTTAGCCCCGTGCCTGATATTGGGGGCAACACTATGGCCGATCATCCTGCCCATATCCAATTTATCCACGCTGTCCGATGGGCAGAAATCCATGGCCCGCCATTGCCATAACCAAAATGGACAGCCCCGGGTTCGGGGACAAAGGGCATCTTGGCCATTTTAAAGATGATGCGTGTATCTCCAGCATAGCGCCCGAATTTATATCTACAGGGTGAATACATAGGTAAATGAATTTAAAGAGTTGTTATATTGGACGTATTATGGGTATTTGAACAATGATCATATACATTTGTCATGACATATAAAACTGAAATCTAACGGTGAAATTAAAGCGAAGAAGAAAACTGGTAACCTATTTGAATATTTTGGACCAACCGGTCCGGTTCAACCCCTTTGTTTTCAGTAGGAATTTTATGTTATGGGCGTTTCTAGGGCTGCTAGGTGGAATAATAGCAGGGGCCTATTGGATCGGACTTGAGTTTTTAACGCACCAATTGGCCATTTTTAGTGGTTGGCAGGTAATTCCCGTAATGGCCATTTGCGGACTTTTGGCAGGTTTGATAATACACTTCATCGGAGACCCGGGAGAAATACATTTGATCGTCAACAATATCCGATTCAATAAAGGAAAACTCGATCCCAAGAACAACCCGTCAATGGTGCTCTCCTCTTTGTTATGTGTTGCATCAGGTGGAAGTCTCGGCCCAGAAGCACCATTGGTACAGGTCACGGGCTCAACGGGAACATGGATCGGAAAATTGTTCCGACTAAAGGGGGAAGAACTAAGGTCATTGAGTATCGCAGGAATGGCTTCGGGTTTTACGGCATTATTTGGCGCTCCTTTGGGCGGCAGTCTGTTTTCACTGGAAATACTCCACCATAAACACGCGGTCGAGTATTACAGGGCAATTATTCCCGCATTTGTTGCAAGTTGCTTTAGCTATCTGGTTTTCGCTTTGATCGTTCATTTGGGCCTCGGTCCCATCTGGGATCTATCCGCTTATGAATATTCGGGGATCTTTGATTTTGGCTATGCGGTCCTCTTTGCGATGATCGGGACCGCTTTTGGTTGGGCATTCATTTTTTGCACCAAATTTTTCAAATCGATTTTCGAGAAAAGACCAATGCCCATCTATATCAAAACACTGATCGGTGGAATCCTCCTTGGCATTATAGCATTTTACCTTCCATTGACCCGATACTTCGGACATCACGAAATCAACCAATTATTATCAGCCAATCTCTCATTGACCTTATTGATAGCGATCTTGATTTTTAAAATCATCGCCATCTCAATAACCGTGACATCAGGTTGGAGGGGCGGATTCATTATTCCCCTGTTTTTTGTAGGCGCAACATTGGGACTGATCATCCATCAACTGTTCCCGACAATAAATTTGACCTTGGCAATTGTTAGCTGTATGGCCGCAATAAACGCCTGCGTAACGCGAACGCCAATGAGCACAACGATCTTACTTGCTACCTTAACGGGATTCGGACATTTTATCCCAATCCTATTTGCAAGTTTAACGGGCTATTTTTTAGCACCGAGAATACCATTTATAGGTTCTCAAATGGAAAAAGAATAAAGCAATACCGCTTTTAAAAACAAAATAGGCGAAATCTCTGTAAAATCTAGGAGTTTGACACGTTTGTAAGCTTCCCAGGATCAGGACCGCTTATTTTTCGAACATCATTGTTTACGTCCCCCATCCGCCTCGGGCGAATCCCTGGGCAACCCAATTTCCTTTGTCTGTGGATAAAGAGCCCAGTGGGTACTGCTGACATCCTCCCGTAACCTGTGGTGTGCCTTATACGAGGCATGGGGCTCGTGGGCATAGCGGGGGTCGGGGACAAAGGGCATCTTTGCCATTTTGGTGATGGTGATGGTGGGGAAGTGGTAGTCCACCTCCACCGTGCCCAAGAGCAGGTAACAGCCCCCGCCCAAAAAGGGATATTTCCGTAGGCAATCCGCAAAATGGGCGGTATCGAAGAAAGCGCCCTCCACATCGATCCAAGTGCTGAAGAACATTTCCCCTAGGTCAGATTCTCTCTAATCCCTATTCCTTCCAGCGTGAGGGATAGAGCGAAAATCTCCGAAGGCCAGAGGAATTGTAGTGAAAGCCCGCCCCGTCCGCCCACCTGAGGAGGGCGGGACACGCCCAAAACGAGCGCTTCCAAAATCATTGTTTTTTTCCTCCCATCCTTCCCCTCGGCAATGCGATTTCCTTGGTCTGTGGATAGGGGGCACGGTCCGTTCTGCTGACATCCTCCCGTAGCCTATCGTGGGCCTTGGCATCGGGTTCGTGGGCATAGCGGGGGTCGGGGACAAAGGGCATCTTGGCCATTTGGTGATCGTGATGGTAGGGAACTGGTTGTCCACTTCAACCGTGCCCAAGAGCAGGTAACAGCCCCCGCCCAAAAAGATATTTCCGTAGGCTGTCCACAAAAATTGGCGGTATCGAAGAACGCCCCCTCCACATCGATCCAGGTACCGTAGAACATGATTGGATCAGGTTTTAATATCCCGTTTTCCCTCCATGAAATCCTAATGGTCGTATTTTTAAATACTTTGAAGAACTTGGACTTATTCGTTCCATCAATTTTTGCAGCACACATGGGGTGTCTACTTCATGGTAATCGATGCCCATTACGAACTGGATCATACGTCTTTTCCCGTATATGATCCATTGACCATGACCTATTGGACACATTGCGTTGAGATATGCTAGGAGATTTTCTTTGTGGCATGTCTGGAAGAAATGGATAGGACGGGTCCATTATACGAAATTAAAGATTAAAAGACATTTTTATCCACTATATGATTTATATCATGTTTTTGAAGTAGAACGCTATATACTTTTGGAGCATATTCTTAACCCGTAACCAAATGAAAACGATTGCAAAAAGTATCGCCTTGCTTTTCACTCTAATGTTGATCGGCTGTGGAGAAAAAAAAGAAGAAAAAAAAGAGGATGGCTTTAGTGTACAACGGAAGAAGGCCAGCACCGAGCAACTTATGGAGACCACCACAAGTGAGGTAAAAGCTTCCGAGCGTGTAGATTTTACCACTAAAGGGGTCGGTCCCATCAAATCACTTGAGTTACCGAAAGAAATTGACCAAAGTATGGCCGTGAAGGGAAAAGAGGTCTATGAGCAAATGTGTCTGGCCTGCCACAGAATTGGCAAAAAGTTCATTGGGCCGGCACCCAATGGGGTATTGGAGCGAAGAACACCTGAATGGGTAATGAACATGATCTTGAATCCTGAGAACATGGTGAAAGAAGATCCATTGGCCAAAGATCTCCTCGTAGAGTTCAACGGATCTCCCATGGCCAACCAAGGATTGACAGATGAACAGGCCAGGGCAGTCCTTGAATATTTCAGGACTCTGGAATGACCAACATGTGATATATAATCAAAACCGGAACAATAACCAATAAATCCTTAAACTAATGAAAATTTATAACCATTTAATAATGACCATGGGAGCGGCCCTGATGCTAGTTTCCTGCGGCCAGCAGAATCAAAGTTCAAACGGCGCCCTATCCTCCAGTGCTGCCGAAAAGGTATATGTTGCGCCAGGTGAGCAAGATGAATTTTACGCCTTTCTGTCGGGAGGATACAGTGGTAACCTTACCGTTTACGGTTTACCTTCCGGTCGAATGTTCAAGGAAATCCCCGTTTTCTCCCAATTCCCAACATCGGGTTATGGGTATTCCGAAGAAACCAGACCCATGCTCAACACTTCACACGGTTTTATACCGTGGGATGATGCGCACCACCCCGATATTTCACAGACAAACGGTGAATTGGATGGTCGCTGGATTTTTATCAATGGAAACAATACTCCACGGATCGCTCGTATCAATTTGAGCACCTTTGAAACAGAGGAGATCATTGAGGTTCCCAATAGTGCGGGCAACCACAGTTCGTCCTTCATTACAGAGAACACAGAATATGTAGTGGCAGGTACCAGGTTCTCCGTCCCCATTCCACAAAGGGACATGCCCATCAATGAATACAAAAGCAATTTTAAAGGATCGTTATCCTTTATAAGTATTGACCCAGAGCATGGCCACATGGATATAAAGTTCCAATTGTTGATGCCCGGTTTCAATTACGACCTCTCCCACCCTGGGAGGGGAAAATCCCATGGCTGGTTCTTCTTTACCACCTATAATACGGAGGAAGCCCATACTTTACAAGAGGTGAACGCCTCACAAAACGACAAGGACTTTATTGCCGCGGTCAACTGGAAGAAAATCGAGGAATATGTGAACAACGGTGGGGGCACCAAAATGGCCGCCAACTATGCCCATAACCTATATGATGAAGGCACCCATACCGCTACCACGACCTTAAAAAAAGAGGTGTTGACCGTGGATCCATTAAAAGTTCCCGGCGCTGTTTACTTTTTGCCCACTCCAAAATCCCCCCACGGTTGTGACGTAGATCCCTCCGGACAGTACATTATAGGTAATGGTAAACTCTCCGCAGACTTGACGGTACACTCTTTTGATAAAATGATAGCTGCCATTGAAGGTGAAAGATTTGATGGGGAAGCCTATGGCATCCCTATCCTCAAATTCGAGGATGTATTGGCAGGACAGGTAAAAAGTGGCGGATTGGGCCCGTTACATACCGAGTTTGACGATAAAGGGAACGCCTACACCACTTTCTTCATCTCTTCCGAGGTAGTAAAATGGAAGTTGGGAACCTGGGAGGTCATTGACAGAAAACCGACGTACTATTCCGTAGGCCACTTGATGATTCCCGGAGGGAACTCCAGAAAACCATTTGGCAAATATGTGGTGGCCATGAACAAGATTACCAAGGACCGATACTTGCCCACAGGACCAGAAATGGAACATTCCGCGCAGATTTACGACATTTCTGGCGAAAAAATGGAGTTGATCTATGACTTTCCTACGCATGGTGAACCTCACTATGCAGCAGGAATCCCAGCTGATCTGTTGGCGCCCAAGTCAAAAAAAATCTACAGATTGGATGAGAACAAACATCCTTATGCGGTTAAATCGCCCGCCGACTCTAAAGTGGTTCGCGAAGGTAAGGAGGTCCATGTGTACATGTCCACGATCCGCAGCCACTTTACCCCTGACAACATCGAGGGGATCAAAGTAGGTGACAAGGTCTATTTTCATATCACCAACCATGAGCAGGATTTTGATGTGCCCCATGGCTTTGCCATCTTGGGACAGAACAGCTCCGAGTTGTTGATCATGCCCGGACAGACCAAGACCTCTGTATGGGAACCCAAGCAAGTTGGGGTATGGCCCTTCTATTGTACAGATTTTTGTTCTGCACTGCACCAAGAGATGCAAGGATATGTAAGGGTATCGCCCGCCACTTCCAATACGGAACTGAAATGGTCTCTTGGTGAATAGCACCAGATGTTCTTTGCAATCATATTAAAACAACGCGGGCTGTGTCCACGACCTGCCCGCGTTGTTACGAACCGAAACAAAGGTGATCGACCAAAAAACCACTTTCAATTTGTAATCCTTAAATAGAACAAAATGAAAAAGGCTACTATATTAATGATCGTAGGTCCGCTCTTCTTATTGGGATTGTACATCTTTCCTTTATGGAACATCATGTTGGGTGCGCCCCAATACCCCGATAAACTGGGGATTGACATATATATCAGTGGGCTCAAAGGTGTAAACGAATTCGACATTCAGAACATTGATGGTCTGAACCATTACATCGGCATGCAGACCCTTCCAAAGGCCGGAGAAATGTGGGAATTTGGCACTTTCCCAATCGTTATTGGAATCATGGTGGCTGTAGGGGTATCCATTGGTATAGTGGGGTTCTTTAATATGGTGAGCTATAAATTGTTCCTTGGATGGTTCACGTTCATGGCCGTTTTGGGCGTTTTGGGCATGTATGATTTCAATGAATGGATGATTGACTACGGCACCAATTTGGATCCCAATGCCATTATGAAACTGACCCACCCGGATGGGACCCCCATGACCTATAAGCCTCCATTGCTCGGACATGTAAAAATGCTCAACTTTGATGTCACCTCTTTACCAGGTCCTGGCGCTTGGTTCATGTTTGTCGGTATGGTATTGACACTGGTAGCCACTTATTTGGGTTGGAGAAATACAAAACAACCATAACTTTTTACACATGAAAAAAAGTATTGCCCTTAAAATAATAGCCATCGGCATCGGCATTGCCACTGGATGTTCCGTTCGTCCAAGACCCATTGAATATGGGCATGTACCCTGTCATTTCTGTCGCATGACCATTGTGGACAAGCAGCATGCCGCACAACTGGTCAACAAAAAAGGCAAGGTCTTCAATTTTGATGCTATTGAATGTATGATGAACCGGTTAAAGGATGAAGATGAACCGTCCATGGCACTGTACATGGTGAATGATTTTGATCAACCCGGAACTTTGGTGGATGCCACTAAGGCCACGTATCTGATCAGTGAGAGCATCCCCAGTCCCATGGGCGCCTTCCTCAGTGCATTCTCTGATGGGGAAAAGGCCCAAAATGTTCGCGATACAAACGATGGGGAACTATTATCTTGGAACCAACTGAAACAACAATACAAATAACACATTTAACCCAAAGAACATGTACGTGATAGATATTGACAACACCATTGCAGAACAACCCTTCGAAGACCTAAAAGTAGCGCAATTGGCAAAAACACCATCCTTGGAAATCTTGAGCATCAGTTTGGCCAAAAATGCAGTATTCCCAAAGCATAGTTCCCCAAAGGATGTACATTTGGTGGTTCTGGAAGGATCTATGTATTTTCATATCGAGAACCAGATCATAACCTTAACGGCAAAACAACATTTGCGGTTTTCCAAGGAAACGGAACATTGGGTAATGGCCACTGAGGATACAAAATTCCTAATCATACGGTGAACGGCATGGTACCCAAGGCTATTATATTTATACATTTGTTGGCGGCCATGGTATGGACGGGAGGACATTTGATACTCGCCCTAGGTTTTTTGCCCAAGGCCTTGCGATACGAAGATTTTAACTTGATCGTCCAATTTGAACAAAGGTATGAACGTATCGGGATCCATTCCCTGCTAATTTTGGTCATCACAGGGGTTTATATGGCCACGGTCTATTCCCCTTCATTTTTTAAATTGGATACGATGGACCACTATACAAGACATATTGCCCTAAAGTTGATCTTGCTATTGATCACGGTCGCATTGGCTATCCATGCCCGATTTTTCCTGATACCCCAAAAGAAACTCCGTCCATTGGCATGGCATATCATTGGGGTCACCGCCATTGCGGTTTTGTTTGTGTTGGTGGGATTTAGCGTACGAAGTGGCGGTATATTATGATAATCTACAAAACAAATATGGATTTTATTTTAGGATGCATGCTGTTAATGGTCGTGCAGATCGTCCAAGGAAAAACTTGGATGGTATGCCCGGACTGCGAGCACAGTTCGATCAAAAAGACCATAACTCTTGCCAATGCCAACGACACCTTATTGATCCAAAAAGCTACCTACAGGGAATTTGAGATCTTAGTGGACAAACCATTGACCATTAAAGGTATCGATTATCCCATTGTTGATGGCGAAAAAAAAGGGGAGATCTTTAGGGTTACATCGGACAATGTTACATTGGACGGGTTGTTCATCATTAATGTAGGGGTCAGCTATACAAAGGACAATGCTGCCATAAGGGTAGTGCGGAGCAGAAATTTTCTCATCCAAAATATGGTGCTTGAAAAATTGTTCTTTGGAATCTATCTGGAAAAATCCTCACATGGCAAGGTGTACCACAATAGGATCATCGGGGATGCCAAGGACGAGTACAACTCGGGGAATGGTATCCAATTGTGGTATTCCTCGGATATAGAAGTGAGCAAAAACCATGTTCAGGGCACCAGGGACGGTATCTATCTCGAATTTTCCGACCAAATCACCATCACGGAGAACGTAAGTACTCGGAATCTCCGGTACGGATTGCATTTTATGTTTTCCGATAATGATGTCTATACCCATAACACTTTTGAAAATAATGGGGCCGGTGTTGCGGTCATGTTCTCCAAGTTCATCATCATGAAGGACAATATCTTCCGAAAAAATTGGGGAACTTCATCCTATGGCATGTTGCTGAAAGAGATTACCGATGCGGAAATTGTCGGCAATATTTTTGAAGAAAACACCATCGGTATCAATATCGATGGATCCAACCGGATCAAGTACACCAATAACGACTTTGTGGGGAACGGTTGGGCCATTAGGGTCATTGGGGCCTGCTATACCAATAGTTTCAAGGGCAATAATTTTTTGTACAACTCCTTTGACATCTCCTACAACAGTAAATTGAACGAGAATGTATTCAAGGGGAATTTTTGGAGCAGTTATACCGGTTACGATCTGGACAAGGATGGAATTGGCGATGTGCCCTATCGTCCTGTCAAGTTATTTTCCTATGTGGTAAATCGCACTCCTGAAACCATTGTGCTGTTGCGGAGCCTGTTCATGGATATTATTGATTTTTCCGAGCGGGTCTCCCCCGTTTTTACGCCCGATAACTTAAAAGATGCCCGACCCTTAATGCAAATACGACCATGACGATACAAATAAGCAACCTTCACAAACAATTTGGCAAGAACCAAGTATTGAAGGGAATTGACCTGGAGATAGCCAACAGCAGGATCTATGCCGTCCTCGGTCCCAACGGTTCTGGCAAGACCACATTGATCAAGAGTATTCTGGGCATGGTGATTCCCGATAAGGGCCAGATCCATGTGATGGAACGTTCCATTAAAAAAGATTGGAAGTATCGCAAGAAAATAGATTACCTCCCCCAGATTGCCAACTTTCCCCCAAACATCAAGGTGAAGGAATTGATACATATGATCAAGGACCTTCGTAACAGTCCCAGTACCGAGCAAGAGCTCATAGAGCTTTTTGGCCTTAAAACATATCTGAACAAAAAATTGTCCTCTCTCTCCGGCGGTACCAAACAGAAGGTGAACATTGTCCTGACCTTTATGTTCGATACCCCCTTGATCATCCTTGATGAACCGACTACAGGACTAGATCCCAAGGCCATGATCTGTTTAAAGGAACTGATCCATCAAGAAAAAGCACGTGGCAAGACCATTTTGATCACCTCGCACATCATGCAATTTGTGGAGGAAATGGCCGATGAAATCCTCTACCTTTTGGAAGGTAATGTCTATTTTAAAGGAAGCGTAGGAGCACTTATGGAACAAACGGGACAAACCAATTTTGAACACGCCATTGCGGCCATAACAACCACGGGAAGCCATGCTAAAGATTCTTAAATACAGTTTTTATGACCTTATCCGCAGCCGTTGGAGCTACGTGTATTTTCTGTTTTACCTTGCGTTTGGGTTTGTACTGTTGTTCCTGAACAACGATGTTTCCAAGGCCGTCATCACCCTCATGAACGTCATCATAGTGCTGGTTCCGCTGATAGGCACGATTTTCGGGGTGATGTACTATTACAATTCCCGGGAATTTACAGAACTCCTATTGGCACAGCCTATTAAGCGAAGTTCCATTTTTTTGGGACAGTATTTTGGTGTGGCCGGTTCGCTGACCCTGAGCCTTGTGCTGGGCTTGGGCATTCCCTTTGTCCTTTACGGACTATTTAGGAGCAATGCCATCTTTGACTTTTCCCTATTGCTGGTGACCGGAGCTTTTTTGACCCTGATCTTTGTGGGGCTTTCCTTTGTCATTGCCATATTCAACGAGAACAAGATCAAAGGGTTCGGCTACGCCGTATTGCTTTGGCTTTTCTTGGCCGTAGTATATGATGGACTGTTCCTAATGTCACTTATTGTGTTTGAGGAGTATCCGCTGGATACCTTTTCCTTGGTGGCCACTGCGCTAAATCCAATTGATCTTTCCCGCATATTGATTCTCCTTAAATTGGATATCTCGGCACTTCTGGGGTATACGGGAGCCATTTTTAAAAAGTTTTTTGGGACCGATATAGGTTTTCTAATTTCCATAGCGATACTTATATTATGGACCATCCTGCCTATCTTGGCGTTGGACCATAAGGCAAGAAAAAAAGATTTCTGATCAGGAACGGAGTAAAGATGAAACATAAATTGTACCAATCGCATAGCTTAATTGCCATCGTCTACTTTCTTGTGGCTGCCCTATTGGGCGTGCTGCTACGCTCCTACCCTACTTTCTCCTTTAATTTGAACTACAGGTTTGTTGTCCATGCCCATTCACACATTGCATTGCTTGGATGGGCATATGTGGCTCTGACCACTTTGCTGCATTATTGTTTTACGGATAAGGATACTGCCAGTATAAGTTACAAACGCGTTTTTTGGTGTACCCAAGGCACTTTGATCGGCATGTTATTTACCTTCCCTTTTCAAGGATATGCCCTCTTCTCCATTATCTTTTCCACCCTTTTTTTGATCATGTCCTACGTATTTTTCCATCATTTCCTCAAAAGCATCGATCCACAATACAGGCACAGTAGGTCTCTGCTATGTATAAAGGCCGCACTGTGGTATATGGTCATCTCCAGTGTGGGGCCATGGGCCTTGGGTGCTATCATGAACAGTGTCGGTGCTCAATCCATCTGGTATCGACTGGCAATCTATTTTTACCTTCATTTTCAGTACAACGGCTGGATGATCTTGGCTTTGACAGGGTTATTTTTATTTGCCCTCGAACAAAATGGTATGGTTGTTCCCCAAAAAAAATTCAAATATTTTTTTTGGCTGCTTAACATAGGTGTTGTGCTCACCTTTTTCTTGTCCGTTCTTTGGACGCAACCTTCTACATTGATATATATGATTGCCGGAATCGGCGCCGTGGTGCAGCTCTATGCCTTTGTGCTCTTAGGGACCATTTCCAAAAATGGTGTCGTAAGGCTGTCCCTTTCAAAAATGCAGTACCTGCTTCTCGGGACGGTGGTTATGTTGGGATTGGCTAAAATGGCATTGCAACTGTTGATTTCCCTTCCATATTTTGCCAACATGGCGACCATTTACCTAGACCTTACAATAGGCTATCTGCATATGACCTTTTTGGGGGTCATCAGTATCGGACGATTTTTCCTGATGTCCCTTTTCGGCCTGTTGCGACTAACGGGAAAGGCCTATCTTGGGTATTTTTCGGGGTTTCTTATCACTGAATTCCTTATTTTTTACAAAGGGCTTGCTGCTTGGCAAGAGGTGAGGATCTTTGAGGGACACGCAAAACTTTTGGCCATGGCCAGTCTGCTCATCCCGATCGGTATTTTAGCCATGTATCTTCACAACCGTGTCCCGAAATAGATTTTCCATGGACCCTGTAACCCAATCCTGAGTGGTCAGAAATAAACCTCGTAAATAATAAAGGATAATTTTGTCCGAATTAAGTTTTTTAAGTATCTTTACATTGTATAAATTCACAAAATGTTTTCAAAAGCCTGTGAGTATGGAATTAGGGCAGCGGTCTATATTGCGCTGCAATCCTTGAATGGAAGACGGGTCAATGTGACCGAAATTGCCGAAGATATCGATTCTCCCATTGCGTTCACTGCCAAAATTCTACAACAGCTCTCAAAAAACAAGATCATCCATTCGGTAAAAGGACCATCTGGTGGGTTTGAAATTGAACGCAACGACATGGACACCGTAAAATTGGGCATGATTGTCCATGCCATCGATGGAGATGGCATCTATATGGGCTGCGGTCTTGGGCTGAAGGAATGTAACGCCAACAAACCCTGCCCTTTGCACGATAAGTTTGTGGACATCAGGAACGATTTGAGGAAAATGTTAGAGCGTACCAGTTTGTACGAACTGGCCATGGGATTGGAAGTGGGCCTGACCTATTTGAAACGATAAAAAAAATTTAACCTTATTTCGGATATTTTTGTCCGATTAATGCATAACATAAAAATCAATATCATGAACCAAACATTGGAAAAAACAGTGGGCCAAATGGTTGCAGAGGATTACCGTACCGCCCAAGTATTCAGAAACCATAAGATCGACTTTTGTTGCAAAGGCAATCGTACCCTGCAGGAGGTTACGGAAAAAAAGGGACTGAATCTGGAAACCCTGTTGGAGGAACTGGATGAAGTGCAAAAAATTGTTCAAGGTGAACAGCCCGATTTCAAAAGCTGGCCTTTGGACCTTTTGGCGGACTACATCGAAAAAAAGCACCATCGCTATGTGGAGGAACAGATACCGCTCCTGATGGAATATTTGAACAAACTGTGCAGTGTACATGGCAACGCGCATCCTGAATTATTGGATATTTTTGACCACTTCAGCGCCACAGCAGGGGAACTGTCCATGCATATGAAAAAAGAGGAATTGCTGCTCTTCCCCTGGATACGTAAAATGGTGGATGGTACCCAGCATGACAAACCCTTGGAACGACCTCATTTTGGAACGGTTCGGAACCCTATCCAAATGATGATGAAAGAGCATGACAATGAAGGGGAGCGGTTCCGTAAAATTGCGGACCTGAGCAATGATTATACGCCCCCCTCGGAAGCTTGTACAACTTATAAGGTCACCTTCTCCCTCTTACGGGAATTTGAAGAAGATCTGCACAGCCATATCCATTTGGAGAACAACATCCTGTTCCCCAAAGCGGAACTATTGGAAAACAAACTGTTCAATAACTGAGACCAATATGGGTACCCCGATAAAAAGACACATGGCCATTCAGGGAGTAAGCCGTGAACATCACCATGGCCTGCTCCTTTGTTGGAAAATACGTACCGGGCTTGCGAAAAAGATTTCACCCGAGCGAATAAAATCTTATGTGGACTGGTTTTACGATGCCTATCTGTGCGCCCATTTCAAGTTGGAGGAAAACTACATCTTCCCCATAATGGGCCATGATCATCCATGGGTGAAAAAGGCTCTTGCCGACCATCGAAGATTGACAAGATTGTTCACTTCAACAGATCATGGTATAAAAACCTTGGGACAGATCGAAGAAGAACTGGAACAGCACATACGGTTTGAGGAACGCCAACTTTTCAATGGAATCCAGCGATTGGCCAATGATGCACAATTAAATATCATAACAAAACACCATAATAATGAAAAATTCAATGACACTACCGAAGACCCTTTTTGGAAATAAAGAAAAAAAATTTTTTATCTCCAGCCTTCACAAACGCCTGTCCGGGGAGTTCAAGAAAGGACAGATGGGCTATTCCTCCATTGCTATTATAGGTCAAAGCTGTTTGGGCTCGGTGGCAGCGATGGTTCTTTTAATAGGGGAAATGACCATGTCCATTAAAATGACATTGCTTTTTCTGGTGACCATTTTATGTATGGCGTTCAATGGTGCTGTATTGGCCCAATTAAAATCTTTGACTACATTCAACCTGTTGATCTTAAGCGTTGTTTTCAGCACCTTGGTAATTCTGCTCCATTTCGCATATTTTTTCTAAACAAGTAAGGCTCATTTTCGTTGAATCCTGAAAAATGCTCCCATTCCTTTTTCATGTTCTGAAGATTGGGCACAGTATTATTTGTAAATCCATTTACAACTTTGAGGTCTCCCTGCCATCCGAAAAATCCTTGGGCTAATTTCATAACGAACAAAAATCTAATGTGTTCTTTATTGCTCATTAGGGGTTTAAGTAGTGTTTCAAGAAGCTCCTGAGGATATCAGCCTCTATTAGCCAAATCGGGATGCCTCCCCGTTATGGCCTCCCTTCCCCTTGGCACTTCTATGGTTTGGAAAGTCTACCCACAAAAAAAGACCGCTAGTGCGGTCTTTTTTTAGGTTGAGGGTATGGATTACATATCGATCCACTTCCCGTCTTTATCGGCATACAATACACCTTGGGTACCATCTTCCAACGCAACTTCCAATTTGTACTGCTCGGCCTCGTTTACACTCGCCTTATTGATAGTGGCGGTTGGATAGTTCTGTGATACCGCAGCGGTAATGGCCTCTGGCAGTTCACTGGATTCTATCTCTGTAAAATTGTCTTGGGTCGCCTCTTGGGTAGTGGCCTGTGTGGCATCGTCCTGTGGTACCCCTGTTTCCTGTGCAAATGCTGTCATGCTTCCCAATGCCATTGCGGCTACAAATAATATCTTTTTCATGATGTGAAATTTTATATGGTTAAACTTGATAGGTATATTGAAATAAATATGCCAGATCATCCCACTCGGTCAGAAGATTTACTTAATTTTCTAAAAATCAATTCTATACTATATTCTCCCCTTACGAATCCAAATTGGGAAGTTGTGTATTTTTGGGAATGTGCGTGCAAATGCGGGTAGAACCTGCACACAAAACAGTTTAATCTTCCGAGTCTTACCTTGAAGACCCTTTTACTTACTGGACAATCACGATTCAGGTTTCATTAGTACCTGAGAATTTTAGCTTTTTCAACGGGGCTACGGCCTCCGAACCGTCCAGATACTTGATTTCCGCCTCCACATTGTTTCTGTAATTGCCCTCCTTAATGGTACATCTCACCAACCTCGCTTTTTGGCCTTTCCACCAGACCATAACAGGTTCATTTCTCCTTGTCTTTCCTATATTTCTGATTTTACGCATGATCTCTGCACCACGAAGTAATTGAACTTAAGGTTGACCATAGCTTTCGTCTTCTTTAATTTACGCAAAATATTTGATATTTGGAACCCAGGGAAGCTCAATGGCCGACCTCCCGTACTTCCATTGCAAGCAATCATTTCCATCCTTTAAATTATACTCCTATTCTCCTGGGTGAGGGATCGAGCGAAAATCCCGGAGGGTGAAGAACCGAGGAATTGTAGCGAAAGCCCGGCCCGCCCGCCTGAGGCGAGCGGGACACGCCAAAATCGAGACCTTCCAAAATCATTTTTTTTGCAAGCCTCCCATCCTTCCCCTCGGCAACCCAATTTCCTTGGTCTGTGGATAAGGAGCCCGGTGGGTACTGCTGACATCCTCCCGTAACCTGTGGTGGGCCTTGTAGGAGGCATCGGGTTCGTGGGCATAGCGGGGGTCGGGGACAAAGGGCATCTTTGCCATTTTGGTGATGGTGATGGTGGGGAAGTGGTAGTCCACCTCCACCGTGCCCAAGAGCAGGTAACAGCCCCCGCCCAAAAAGGGATATTTCCGCAGGCAGTCCGCAAAATGGGCGGTATCGAAAAATGCCCCCTCCACATCGATCCAGGTACCGAAGAACATGTCCCCCATTTTGGTGGGCACCTGTTTGCGGGATACCAGATAGGCCAACATACGAACCTGTTTTTTATGGTGGGCCACCAGTTCCGAGGCCATGACATCTCCCCTATAGTTGGTCTTTAAGAGGTCGAACGGTGAACAGGATACCGGAAAGCCCAAGAGTTCGATCTCGTCAAAGGCGTCCTCAAAACGGGACCTGGGCAGTTCGGGGAGCTTGTACCGTTTTACGGGTTCCCTTAGCAGCATGGGCTCCCGGCTCTCGGGCCTGTAATTGACCAGGATAAGCCTGGCCCGTACCAACAGCTCGTTCTTGGTCATGCCCGTAAAACGAAAGGCCCCTATGCAGATCAGCAACTGTAGGGTCTCGATCCCGATAGGAACCCGGTCCAAAAAGTCCTCCAGACTTTCATAATCCCCGTTCTTTTTACGCTCCGCCACGATCTTTACCGCCATCTTCCCGTCCAGTCCGTGCAACAACAAAAGTCCCAGATAGACGTCCCTACCATATAGGGTGGTGTCCCCCATGCTCTTGTTGACGCATGGGCAATGGATCACGGCCCCGGACATCCGGGCCTCGTGTACGTATACCTCCGTTCTGTAAAAGCCGCCCTGGTTATTGATGACGGCCACCATAAATTCCACCGGATAGTGCACCTTCAGGTACAGGCTCTGGTAACTCTCCACCGCATAGGAAGCGGAATGGGCCTTACAGAATGAGTAGCCCGCAAAGGATTCGATCTGGCGGTAGATCTCTTGGCTCAATGCCAGTGGATGGCCCTTTTCCGCACAGCAGCTGAAGAAATTGTCCTTTACCTTCTGCAGGGCCTCCAAGGACCGCCCCTTGCCGCTCATGGCCCTACGTAGGATGTCGCCATCCGTTGCGGGGACACCCGCATAGCCCAGGGCAATCTTGATAACGTCCTCCTGATAGACCATGATCCCATAGGTCTCGCCCAACTGCTGCTCGAACACTGGATGGAAATATTCAAAGCGATCGGGATAATTGTGCCGAAAAATGTATTCGGCCATCATACCCGACTGTGCCACCCCGGGACGGATAATGGAGGAAGCGGCCACCAAGGTCCTGTAGTTATCGCACTTTAGCCTTCGGAGCAGTCCCCGCATGGCCGGGCTCTCGATGTAAAAACAGCCAATGGTCCGCCCCACCTGTAGGTAGCGGTTGCAGGCCGCGTTGTCCTTGGAGAGGGCGGTGTCCCGGATCTGTACCCGTTCGCCCCTGTTGCTTTCGATCAGTTTTACGCATTCGTCCAGATGGCCCAGGCCCCGTTGGCTCAGGATGTCGAACTTGTCGAAGCCGATGTCCTCGGCCACGTGCATGTCGAACAGCACGATGGGAAAGCCCTTGGGCGGGAGTTCCAGGACGGAGTAATCGGTAATGGGCGTCTCGGATATCAGGATCCCGCAAGAGTGCATGCTGCGCTGGTTGGGAAAGCCCCTGAGCATTTTGGCGTAGTCCATGACCATTCTGGAAACGGAACTGTGGGAGCTTTCGGGATAGGCCCCTGTGGCCAAGAGGTCCAGCTCCTCCTTGGGCAGGCCGAAGACCTTGCCGATCTCCCTTACGGTGGAGCGGAACTTGAATTCCACAATGGTGCCACAGAAGGCCACATGGTCCCTGCCGTAGCGGTCGAAGATATATTCCAGGATGGTGTCCCGTTCCTTCCAGGACCAGTCGATGTCGAAATCGGGCGGCCGTTTGCGGTTCAGGTTCAGGAACCGCTCAAAATAGAGGTCCAGCTCCAACGGGCAGATGTCGGTGATCCCCAGACAGTAACTGACGATGCTGTTGGCGCCACTGCCCCGTCCGATGTGCATAAAGCCCATGGAATTGCTATACCGGACGATGTCCCAGGTGATCAGAAAGTAGCCGCTAAATTCCAGTTCATCGATCACCTTCAGCTCCCTTTCCATCCGTTCCCTCGCCTGGGCATTATTGGGGCCGTAGCGCCAGATAAGTCCGTGCCGTGCCAAACTGGAGAGCAGGGCCATGTCCCCCTTGCGGTCCTTGGTATAATACTTCTTGTTCTTGGGGGTGGTGAAGTCGAACCGGAAATCGCAGCCATCGATCAGTCGTTGGGTGTTCTCGATCAGTCGGGGATGGTCCCGATACCTATCCAACAATTGTGGCAGGGGGAGCATTTGTTCCGAGGGGCCTCCATGGTCATTTGGATCCAGTTTGGAAAGCAGCGTATTGCCATCCACGGCCCTTAGGATCCTGTGGAGGTTGAACTCCCTTTTGGTTCGGAAGCTTACCGGGTGCAGGACCACCATTTTATGGGTCCGTGATTTCCATTTGTCGGCCACCAGTCTGTTGATATCGGCCGGAGCGACCCCGATATACTCGTTGTCCTTAAGGTCTTCCGGGGCCTTGGCCAAGGGGTAGATCACGAACACTTTTTTGAACGGGGGCGCTACTGGTGGCAATGGGCGACCGGAAAGGTTATGGCCCGTCAGATACCGGTTCATCTCCCCAAAGCCGGAAACGTCCATGGCCAGTGCGATATAGAGGGGTTCGTTGCCGTTCCGGAACTCCATGCCCACAAGGGGCTTGATGCCCACAGCGGTACATTCCCTTACGAACTCGTAGATGGCCGTGCCGGTATTGATGTCCGTCAGCCCCATGGCGGTCGCCCCATTGTCTACGCCAAGCTGCACCAGATCCTTTACGGGGATGGTCCCGTAGCGCAGGGAATGTTGGGAATGGCAGTTCAGGTACATAACACTTATAGTTTGTTGGCGAGAACGGTGCTGGCACGGCCCACGGAGGCAAAGCCGAAACGGTTCTTCATTTTGTCCATGGCACGGTAGAGGGAGAGCATCTCGATGGTATCCTCGAACATATCGATCTGATAGGTGCCGCGCACGAGTCCCTGGAAACTGATCCCGACCAGGCGCAGCCGTACCCTACGGTCGTACAGTTCGGTAAAGAGGTCCATAACGGTCCCGATCAGTTGGTGGTCGGCGGAGGTATAGGGGATCCTGCGCTGTCTGGTAAGGGTGTTGAAATCGGCATATCTGATCTTGACCACCACGGTGGAGGTCAGCCACTCTTCCGACCTCAGCTGAAAGGCCAGTTTTTCCACCATGCCCACCAGGATGGCCCGGATCATGGGAATGTCCATGGAATCCTCCAGAAAGGTCCGGTCGGTGGAAAGGGACTTTCGGTCCCGATAGGGCTCCACCGAATTGGTATCGATGCCGTTGGCCTTTTTCCACAGTTCCATCCCGTTCTTGCCGAGGAGCTGTTGGATCACGTCCAGGGGCATTTCGGAAAGTGTCCTTATGGTACGGATCCCGATACGGGAGAGGAGCCGGTAGGTGACATCGCCCAACATGGGGAGTTTTTTGATGGACAGCGGGTCCATAAACGGCCGTACCATCTGCTGTGGGATCTCCAATTTCCCGATGGGCTTGGACTCCCCCGTCCCGATCTTGGCCACGGTCTTGTTAACGGAGAGGGCGAAACTGATGGGCAGGCCCGTTTCCCTGGTCACCGATTGGGCCAGTTCGGTGGTCCACTTGTAACAGCCGTAAAAACGGTCCATGCCCGTGATGTCGAGGTAATGTTCGTCTATGCTCGCCTTTTCCACCACGGGGGCACGTTCGGCGATCACCTCGGTGACCTGTAGGGACAACCGGGAATAGCGTTCCATATCGCCCCGTATGATCTTGGCCTGTGGGCATAGCCGTACCGCCATACGGATGGGCATGGCCGAGCGTACACCGAATTTTCTGGCCTCATAACTGCACGAGGCCACCACTCCCCTATCCCCGCCGCCTATGATCAGCGGAATACCGTTAAGGGCCGAATCGGCAAGCCTTTCGCAGGAAACGAAAAAGGTATCAAGGTCCATATGTACGATCGCACGCTCCATCATCAACTAAATTTGTTCTACAAAATTAGGATGGATAATCCCGAAATGATCTATCTTTGGCGGGATTAATAATCCCATTAACATTTAGGATGCTCCATATAGCGGATAACCTGAAATACCTGAGGAACAAACGTAACCTCTCCCAGACGGAGGCGGCCGAGGCCATGCAGCTGCACAGGGACCGGTACCGCAAGTACGAGGACGGGAGCAATACGCCCCCTGCCGAGATCTTGGTGGCCATCTCCCGCTTCTACCATATTAGCATCGACCTATTGCTGACCGTGGAGCTCCGAAAGGTCCCCTCGGAGCAGTTGCTGCAATTGGAGAACAACCGGATCCTGTTGCCCATAACGGTGGACCCCAAGGGCGACAACCTTATAGAGGTGGTGCTGCAAAAAGCGAAGGCGGGCTATCTGGGCGGTTATTCGGACCCGGAGTACATCGAGTCCCTGCCCCAGGTATCGGTGCCCTTTTTGGGATCGGGAAAGTACAGGGGCTTTCCCGTGGAAGGGGATTCCATGCCCCCGTTGGGTGACGGGTCGATCGTGGTAGGTGAATATATGGAATCGCTTTCGGATCTAAAACGGGGCAGTACCTATATCCTGGTAACGGTGAACGAGGGGATCGTGTACAAGCGGCTGCAGCGGCTGCAGGGGGATCTGTTATGGGTGGAATCGGACAACGACTTTTATCCGCCCTATACGGTGCCCTCGGAAGAGGTCCTGGAAATTTGGGAGTACCGATTCCATATCGGCCGCACGCACCGCAAGGAGGACAAGCTGCCGGACAGTTTCCACGCCATGTGGATGGACTTAAGACAGGAGATCGGGAAGTTACGGAAGTGAAATAACCGTAACAAGGAAGCATTCCTTTTACAGCCCAAACCTCAATCCAAGTTATTTTTTTCCCTTTCTATCCGCAATTTTTCCTCTTGTACGTTCATGGTCCTAAAGCCAAACTTTGGAGCAAGACGCGCTAAAAGATGTGCCACCTTCGACATGCCGATTACGATTTCATCCTGCCCGTTTATAAGCCCTTTAAATACTTTTTGTGCGAATTCTTCACGGCCCATCTTGGAGACTTTGTGCATCTTGGACATTTCTGTTTCCACGGTTGGCGGTACTACCTCAACTATACGGACCGTACTTTTTCGAAATTGAAACCGCAGTCCCTGTGTCATTACATGCAATGCGGTCTTACTGGCACTATATCCGGCCGATTGTGCCGAAGCCAGGAACACATAGCCAGTGGTAACATTTACTATCGTGGATGCTGCCTGCTTCTCTAAAAGGGGAAGTAACATGTGGCTCAATGCAACGGGAGCGACCAAATTTGTGCCCACTTCATTTTGGAACGTCTCAATGAATTCATTCTGCCTAAAATCGGCAATGTTATAATTTCCCGCATTGTTTATGAGCACGTTCAATTTTGGAAAGCGCTCGTTCAACTCGGTTTTCAGGTTTTCCCTTCCACTGCCGGAACTCACATCGGCTACAATTGTGTGAAGTTCCGGAAATTTATTCTTTGCGCTCTCCAAGCTTGTTCTGCTCCTGCCACAGATTATTACGTTGTTCCCATTCTTTAAAAAGATTTCGGCCAGAGCCAGGCCTATCCCCGTACCCCCACCTGTAATCAGTACCGTATTGCCGTTTAGTCTCATATCCTTTTGGTATGTATAATTTGTAAAATTAAGCCCTATACTATACTTTTGCAAGTAGTTACCAATAAGTATATTAATATACTAAATGTTACTATTGTTATTTATCAATAGTTTATCAAAAAACAAATATGAAAAACAATCAGGATTGTGTAATGGATGTGGATGATCTACGGTTTATCCTGCAGGTATTGGGCGGAAAATGGAAGCTTTTGATACTTACCAGCCTATACTTTGGCAAAAAAAGGTTCAAGGAACTGGAAAGGGATGTTACGGGCATTTCGCCCAAAATGCTGATCAAGGAATTGAAAGATCTGGAAGCGATCGGTATCTTAGATCGCCGTACCTTCAATACCGTTCCCATCACCGTGGAATATAGCCTTCGCGAGGAAGCCTTAACGCTCAAACCCATTCTTGATCAAATGAAACAATGGTCGGTCGATTTTAAACAGAAAATGCAAGGGAAAAATAAAAGTCGGTAAAACGTTTTTTCTTCCATTCCCCTTACCGTTCGGTTTCTTTCCCTGTCCATCGCCCAATAACGCTATGGCTATACTCGTAAACCTTTAAAGAGGTGCGACGTAAAACCCTTTCTGTATAGGACCCCCTTATATGATACAGTGAATGACCGCGGCCCGTAATTTCCGCTTTATGAACATCGTCTTAGGTACGCACAACGCTTCCAAAAATGAACCAAAGGCATGGTCGGGCAAAGTCTCTTGGGATACAAAGTAGGATTTGAGCCATCCCGATCCTGCTACATAATCCCCCAATTCGGTTACATCGGTTATATGATCACTGTCTAGCTTTGTACCAGTACAAAAAAACAGCAATATGAAAATAGTCATTACAGGTTCATTGGGGAACATCGGAAGATCGCTTGCACCTGCCTTGGTACAAAATGGGCATTCCGTCACCGTAATAAGCAGCAGGGCCGAAAGGCAAAAAGAAATTGTGGCATTGGGTGCTACCGCTGCCATTGGCTCCATTCAGGATGCCGCTTTTCTGGCGGCCACTTTCAATGGTGCCGACATGGTTTATCTTATGGAGGCATGGGAAGGCATCGGGAGCATTTTTGATAAAGAGGTGGATTTTCTGGCAGGGTTCCACCTCATCGGCAACAATTATGTACAGGCGGTGTTGGCTTCCGGCGTAAAAAAGATCGTACACCTGAGCAGTGTAGGTGCCCATAGCGCTACTGGTTATGGCTCCCTTTCCGCACACCACGATGTTGAGAATATCCTGGGTGGATTGCCCGATGACATCGCCATCAAATTTATGCGACCGGTCGGTTTCTACACCAATCTATACCGGTCCATGAAAAGTATCAAGGATAGCGGTTCCATAATTTCAACCTATGGGGGCGACAGAAAAGAGCCATGGGTATCGCCACTTGATATTGCCGCCACTATTGCGGAAGAAATGGACCGGCCCTTCCATGGAAGAAAGGTGCGATATATCGCAAGTGACGAAGCATCGCCCAATGAGGTTGCGAAAATATTAGGGGAGGCGATTGGCAATCCCGGCTTGAAGTGGGTACAAATTTCCGATGAAGAAATGCTGAACGGCATGCTGGGAATGGGCATAAATCCCAAAATTGCACAGGGTATGGTAGAAATGCAGGCAAGTCAGCGCAGCGGAATGCTGTTCGAAGATTTTTACCGGCATAGGCCCACATTTGGAAACGTAAAACTGGTCGATTTTGCCAAAGAATTTGCCGTGAACCATTGCATCCGGTAAATGCCGGAAAACTCAAGTGGCCTATGGCCCAAAAACAAAAAGCTTTCCTGCATAGGCGTCGGGGAATTATAAATCCCACTCGGTGGGTCAAAACGGAAAAATGATAAAAGCACTTATAACGGGAGCCAACAAAAGTATTGGCTACGAAACGGCAAGACAATTACTGCAAAACGGATATTTTGTTTTCTTGGGAAGCCGTAATCTTGAAAACGGCCTAAAGGCAGTGGAGCAATTACAAGCGGAAGGTTTATATAATGTCCAGGCCGTACAGTTGGATGTAACCGATGACAGTTCCGTAAAAGCCGCACGGCTTGAAATAGGGAAGAAAACGGCGGTGTTGGATGTGCTCATCAACAATGCAGGCATCAACGGGGGGCGGCCACAGGCAGCCTTGGAAGCGGGCATCGAACAATTCAGGCAAGTCTTCGATACCAATGTTTACGAAGTGGTGCGAGTGACCCAGGCATTTATGGATATGCTCAAAAAATCGCCCCGGCCACGTATCGTGAACGTATCTTCAAGCGGTTGCTCCCTTACCCTGCACTGCGATCCCACGTGGAAGTATTACTCCCACAAAGCAGCGGTATACCCTGCATCCAAGGCAGCCATGAACATGTACACCATTAACCTGGCGTACGAACTGCACGATACGCCTTTTAAGGTAAATGCCGTTTGCCCTGGTTTTGTGGCCACTGACTTTAACGGCCATCGGGGTACCGGTACGGTACAGGAAGCGGGTTCGCGTATACGCAAATATGCCATGATAGGTGAAGATGGCCCCACAGGTAAATTTATCAGCGAGGAACATAATCCCAAGACAGGGGATTGTCCTTGGTAAACCTTAAATTAGCAAAATGAAAAGACAGGTCGATCCCCCTTACAAATTTGAATCGCTCAGCGACTTCCATCGGGTGTTCGGGCTAGCTGCCCCCCTGCACCCAATGGTAAGTTTGATCGATATCGGTTCCCTACAAAACCTACCTGATAATTTTCCGAGATCAATGGTCATGGATTTTTATAAGATAGCCTTTAAAACCGGACTGTGCGGCCAAGCAAAATACGGGCAGAACCATTATGATTTTGGTGAAGGGGGCATGGTCTTTACAGCTCCCAAGCAGGTATTTGAAAGCCCGAACGGCGAGATGCCCGCCAATGGCACCATATTGCTCGTTCATCCGGATTTCTTACTGTCCTACCCCTTGGCGAGAAAAATAAAGGCCTACGGCTACTTTTCGTATGCCGCCAACGAAGCCTTGCATCTTTCCGAACGGGAAAGAGGAACGGTCCAATCCGTTTTTAGTATAATAGATGATGAATTGAGCAGCAGGATCGATGATTTTAGCCAGGATGTGATCGTAGCGCAGATTGAACTACTGCTCAATTATTGCAACCGGTATTACAAACGGCAGTTCATCACGCGAAAAGGCCAAAGCGATCATCTGCTTGCCCAACTGGACGATTATTTGGACCGGTATTTGACAATTGATGGGCCATCACAACATGGCATGCCCTCAGTGAGACATATAGCTTCCGTCATGAACGTTTCGCCTTACTACCTCAGTGATATGCTTCGCAACCTGATCGGCCTTAACACACAGCAGTATATACAGAGCAAGATCATCGAAAAAGCCAAGGAAATGCTGAGTACTTCCGACTTGACCGTTGCCGAGGTTGCCTATGGTTTGGGTTTTGAACATCCCCAATCATTTTCCAGGCTTTTCAAAAGTAAAGTCAATATGAGCCCAATCGAGTTCAGGGCAAGTTTTAACTGAACTTTTATTCCTAAGACTATCGTACTTGGTAAAAAATGGAGCTTTTCCGCCATAAGAAAATTGTTCGCGGAAAGGATCGCAAAATGAAAGTCCGGCATTTTTGCCGAGCTGTTCGAATACTGTATGATCTTCACGCCCTTTTCTAAAAAATTAACGAAATGGTATGGAAGCACAATCTTGTTCCTCTACGCTTTTTTTGTGGAAACATAGTAGGACACATGTAATGTATCGGGACTCCGTGCTTTTACCGCATGCAATTCTTTTTTTTAATGATATTCTCATGCTGTCCGCCCTTCCTATTTCTTGCGAAATAGTTAGAAGTATCGTTTTTAGATCAATAGTCTATTTCCAAGATCGGGTCATGAACGAGTTCCACAATATCATCCCTATTGGAATCCACCTTTGGGCTGTAGAGGTCCCGTGAGATCGGATAAGCGGAAAAATGTTCATCTGGGAGGTCATTACCGATCATACGGTCCACCTCTAATTTATCAAGTCCTTCCGATAGCCATGCATCTATATCCTTTTTATCAAGGATGACCGGTCTCCTTTTCTTAATGTTATGGATTTTTTCGAATAGTGGGGTGGCAATTTTAGTAAGGATGGAAAAGGTCACGAACTTGTCCCGCGTAACCGTATAGATGCCGGCCAAATTGAGCGACGATCCGTCCCTAGCACTAAAATAGAAAGGTACCTTATGGTTCTTTGGCGCTGTATGGGGCTCGTAAAAACCATCCACTGGGATGATGCAGCGCCTATGGAGTCCACTGTTTTTGTACATACCGGAACTGAACAGCTTTTCGGACTGTGCGTTGAGTCCCGAGCCATATTGGATGGTCTTTTTATAGTACTCCACATAACCTTCTCCCTTTTCGTATTCCGGGATCAGTCCCCACATCATGGGGGTCATATGGCCCGGCTGCTCCTGTGGTAGCACCCAGAGCAAAGGATGCGCAAAGCCATTGGCATGGTTGTAGGTCAGTTCCCCCTCCACTTTCTGTTCGCCGAACAACAGTTTCAACTGGTATTCCCTTTGGAGCTGTTCAAACGTCTTGATCATCCTGACATTATAGCACATAGGCCAAGTTTTACAGAAAGATAGTGAAAAAGTCGATTGGGGGTTTAGTGATGCATACTGATTTTCTTCGTTGGCATTTCTTTGGTTTGGAAAGTCTACCCATAAAAAAAGACCGCTAGTGCGGCCTTTTTTTAGGTTTTGAGGGGACGGATTACATATCGATCCAGTTCCCATCTTTATCGGCATATAGTACACCTTGGGTACCGTCTTCCAACGCAACTTCCAATTTGTACTGCTCGGCCTCGTTTACGCTCGCCTTGTTGATAGTGGCGGTTGGATAGTTCTGTGATACCGCGGCGGTAATGGCCTCTGGCAGTTCACTGGATTCTATCTCGGTAAAATTGTCCTGGGTGGCCTCTTGGGCGGTGGCCTGTGTGGCGTCGTCCTGTGGCGCCCCTGTTTCCTGTGCAAATGCTGTCATACTTCCCAATGCCAATGCGGCTACGAATAATATCTTTTTCATGATGTGAAATTTTATATGGTTAAACTTGCTAGGTATATTGAAATAAATATGCCAGATCATCCCATTCGATCAGAAAATTTAGCTAATCATTTAAAAATCAATTTTATAACATTTTCTCCCCTTACGAATCCAAATTCGGAAGTTGTGTATTTTTGGGAATGTGCGTGCAAATGCGGGTAGAACCTACACATAAAAACAGTTTAATCTTCCAAGTCTTACCTTGAAGATATCCTTTCACCTACTGGTCAATAACAATTCAGGTTTCATTGGTACCGCCGAATTTTAGCTTTTTAAATGGAGCTACGGCCGACGAACCGTCCATGTACTCGATTTCTGCCTCTACATTGTTTCTGTAATTACCCTCCGTAATGGTACATTGTATCAGTCGTGCTTTTTTGCCTTTCCACCAGATCATGATTGGTTCATTTCTCTTTGTCTTTGCCATATTTTTTATTTTATTCCTAAAATCTACAAGATGAAGGGTTTCAACTTAAAGTTGTCCTTGGCTATCCTTTTTCTTAAGATACTCAAAAAATTTGATATTTTGAACTGGGGAAAGTCCAAAGGCGGGCTTCCCGTCCTTTCCATGGCCAACAATCATTTCCATGCTTTAAATTGAACTCCTATTTTCCTGCGTAAGGGATCGAGCGAAAATCCCGGAGGGTGAAGACCCGAGGCATTGGAGTGAAAGCCCGCCCCGCCCGCCCGGGGCGGCCGGGACACGCCCAAATCAAATTTTGTCCTAGCAGTCCTACAAGACAGCGCTGTTCACAATGTACCCTTATCCCCGCTTCCGTTTTTTTGCATGGCAAACGTTATTTGATATCTCCTTCACGGCGGCATTTATGTTTATTATGAATTTGTTTGATTAAATTAGTAGTGCTCTTAACCGAAAGATATGATGAAGAAGGGAATATCTGAAACGGAATACTTTAACAATACAAAGTCCTTTTTTGAACATAAAAAGGGGACCTTACTGCGGACATATGCAAATGCCGACGGGGAAAAAATTAAAAAAGGATCGCTGATCGTGATAATCGAAAAAATGCAAAAAGTCAGGTTCGGTGACCTAATACACGTAAACCGCTTTTATGTCCAAGATTTAAATACCAATGTGGAAATTGGCGGTGTCATGGCTTCTCATATCTGTTTGGACTGATTCAATAATAAGTTAGTATTTCAGAGACCATTATATCTTCCACAAAAGAGAAGTGAGCAAGTCATATAACTATAGATTTATAATTTCAACCCGTCTTCCTCAATTTGACCTAGTGGCCCATCGGGTCTATCGGTGGAAAAGCGTTCTGTTTTTAGACTGTCCACAAAAAACTTGGGTGTAATCCGCCACCTGGACTTAAAGGCACTGATAAATGCCCGCTCACTATTGAACCCGGCAAGGTGTGCCAAGGACCGGTTATCGAAGTTGGCCACGACTCGGTCATGCTTTAATAGGTCCTTGAAATGTTCGACCCTAAGATCGTTGATATATTGGGTGACACTTCTCTTCTTCTTGTGGTAGGTTATTACTTGGGAGAGGTACTTACTGTTCATCTTCATCAATACGGCCAGTTTGTTCGCTGACAGACCTCTGTCCAAAAATCCTTTTTTTCTTTCAAATTTGGAAAGCTCATCGAGCACCCTATCGACACTTTCCTGCGGAATGTCGGGCCGTTGTACAGTGCTTCCAATTTTTTTCGGTTCTTCTTTGGTAGGGCCGTTCTCCCGCATCATCTCCTCAAAGCGTTGCTGGTATATGGTTTTGGTACGGTAATACTTATACAGAAACCATAGTGATATGGCAAAAAGGAATGCGCCCAACACGATCCATCTGTTCTTCCATGTATTTTTGGCGCTCAAAAGCCGCTCGATGCGATGCTTTTCCCGCTGTACGATTGCCAGATCATAGTCGTTCTTTAATTTATCCTCCAGATAGTTTTCCTGGGAGCGCATAAAGTTTATCGCCTCAATATGCTTATTAAGGTACAACAACTGAAGATCTTGATTTTTTATGGAAGCATAATGTTCGGAAAGGTATTTATAGCTCTCCAGAAATTCCTGCTTCATAAATCTGCGCACGATGAAACTGCTGTCCACCTTTTTAAAATATCCCACGGCCCTTTTATATTCGCCCAATCCCCACAAACTCTTTCCGAGATAGAACTCGCCCAGCACTTCATTGGCAAAATCGTCCTTTTGTTGGCGGATGGTTTTCAAGGATTTCATGAGCTGTGTTAGGGCGAGCTCATAATTACCGTTCATTACGTTATTGATCCCTTCTGTCTGTACAAAATATACCTCCATCCCTGTATTGCCGAGTTCTTTCCCCTCGCTTATTCCCAGTTTATTGATCTGAGCGCTCAGACCGTAATTTCCCATCCTGCTGTGGCACCTTCCGAGCAAGTGCAACGTATTCAGGTACCCATGAACGCTCCTATCCTTAAAGTACGAACGGCATACGTTCAACAATAGGATGGCCTCATCATACCGCTCCGTGTAATATTTGACTAGGGCCATGTTGAACTTTAGCTTGTGCTTTAAATAATCATCGCCCGATCTTATGATATACCCATCCGCCAATAGGTAAAGGTCTAGGGCCTCCCTATATTTTTTAAGGTTATAGTAAACGATGCCCTTGGTAAGGTATGCCGATCCCAAAAGGCCAACATCCGCAGCTTTTTTCGCCACCAGCAGCATGCTGTCGGCATATATCAGGCGGGTCTCCCCATGTGAGCGATGGAGGTAATTTTTATATCCCTGTACAATTTTTTCCACGTTCCCCTCGTCCCGGGCCTTCTCCAGATAGGCCCTAAGATAGATGCATTGCTCGTTCGGATCATTGTCCGAACCCTTGATTTTGTCATACAGGACCGTATAGCTCCCAAGCTTTATAGTATCAATATTGCTGTAGACAATCTGGCCCGACATTTCGAATGTGCACAGAGAAAAGAGGAAATAAAGTATTTTTTGGGCCATAGGACTTCGATGTTAAGGTCCGATAATGCTATTTGAGGACAATCGCCCACATTGATTCCCTTTTATGGAAAAAATAATCAAAAACTGTAGGAAATCATCTTTAAATATATCAGAAAGTATTGATTATGAGCGGTTTTTTTAGAAAAAAATACTAGGAGTTTTTCAGGAATCCGTCCACCGATATTCTGGAATACACCGAACTGCCCCTTGCAAAAGTGCCATTTCTGCACATAGATTTACACCAGAATTCAACGATCCCAACTACCGGTAAATTCCGGATGGATAGTTCCGATCGCCCGGGTGAGCAAGAACTGATGAACGATTATATCAGTCAATTTTAAAAATTCACCACAATGAAAATATTTATCTGCACTCTAGCGGGTACTGCCCTGATACTTTTCTCCTGCAGTACCGATGGGGATCATTACCCTCATTCAATGGATAATCCATATTCTTTACAAACGGAACCTTCAACTGCCCCATGGAACCATGATAACGCCTACGATTCCATCGGTCGGTCATACTGGGAGCGATTGAACAGCTTTGAATCCCAAATTGCTGGCATCAGTGAAAGTCTTGATCAAAAAATCAATGAACAAGTTGACGCCCCTTCGGACAGAAGGGATAAAAATTACGGGTCCCCCGTTAACCCAAGCGATAAATATGCCATGGCCACCATTGATTCCATACAGGACCTCGAGGCGATCATCACCGGATCGGACCTGACTTTGGAGGCACAGGATAGCCTATTGGATTTTGCGGTAGCCTTACTGGATATGCAGGATGAGGGATATGGGGATCTGTACGATTTTATCATAAGCTATGAAGCCATGGTCGCTGCCCACACCACTTTCACGGAACGGGACAAGCAGGTGATACTGACCTTTTCTTCCTTGGTCCGGTATGCCGCTTATCCGGGCAGCACCTCCATGACAGAGGATGGGGATGAAGAAGAGGACGAGGATTGGGACCTTTCCGTTGGAAATATCATGCAGTATATTTTGATCGCGCTCGATGGTACTTCCTAAGCGACAACGACCGCTATGCAGCTACATCTGGAAAAGGGATTTCCAAATTAGCCGAGTGCTGCCCATTATCTTGGCCAACGAAAGAAAAGGGTCCACAGGGCTTGCCATGGTATTGAAAGGGTCGATCCAATACGACATACTATGTAATGGACCTCGATGATGGGACGGTCAAAGCGTATATTCAGGAAACTTGACTTGGCTCCAGTTCATAAACTGGTAAGTCCACATACTCTTCACATCGAGTGCGTTAATGGCCAGGCTCATGGAAACACCAATAAAAAGAAAAACCGCATATTTTGAAACTGCCGCACGACCTTTTTAACGGTAATAGAGAAGGCCTGTCCGTACGTTTCCTTGACAAGGGTCAGCAGGTAAAAACGGTCAATGCCCAGATCAAGGGCGACCGTTTTTACATACTGCTGATCAAAAAGGGAGAAGTGCGCCTATCGTCGGGAACCAGGCCCCTCGAACTGCGAACGGGAGATCTGATCGCAATGCCGGTCAATGTCTTTTGGCGCCTCAATGGCTCCAGTAAGAATCCGTTCGGTCTTTTCATCATTTCCCTACCCGCCACCTTTGGTCTTCAAAACTTCTGGGGCGAAAATGGGCCGGTCTTTTTAACCTTTTTAATGGCCCTGCCTTTTTCGAAGCTCGCCCTGAACAAAAAGGAGCGGACCTTCATGCTGCTGCTGTTCGAAATGCTAATGGTCAGCACAGATAAAACAGGGGATAAGCACGTAACGGGAGAAACCGTATCCATATTGATATACTTATTGCAACTTGAACTTAGTATCATCTACCACAAATACAATCGTAACGTACGATCCAGCTCCCCAAGGGCATACCGGTACCTGGGCGGATTTTTAAAGTTGCTCTCCCGCCACTATAGCACACAGCACCATATACCATTTTATGCCGAGAAGCTGCAGGTCAGCGCCGAATATCTTTCAAAAACCATAAAGGCCATTTCGGGACGCTCCGCCAAATATTTTATAAAACAGGCCATCATAAAAGAAGCGATGATATTGTTACAGGGAAGCCCGGACATTGCGGAAATCGGTAGAAGGGTGGGGTTTAACGACCCTCCGTCGTTCAGTCGATTTTTTAAAAGGCACACCTCGATGTCCCCAAGTGCCTTCCGTCAAAACCTGGATTCCCACCAGATCTAAAACAACCTACTTAAATTCCTTTAGGTCAATTGCACGGCCATAGGAATTAGAACCGCATTGTAGAACACCTGGCCCCTTCTAGGTAAATGTAGATACGCATGGCACAGAGATACCTATTGGAGTGGTTCGATCTGTTGATCGTCACGACCTTGGATCCGGATAGAACGAACATCGGGGAAATGGACCCCCAACAAGCGACGGAGGTCATCCAAAAGATCCGAAAGGAGACCGCCAGCTTTAAAACCAGGATGAAACATAGGGCGTTCTCGCTTACACGTGAAAAACACATCCGCCTGTTGATAGAGAACCACTACGTTTCCATACGTATCCTACGGGACCTGGTAAGGGAACGGGAAGAACGTAAAATGTCGCAACGAAAGCATATCGAGGAGGTATTTTTGGTCCTGCACACCTCATTGGGGGAACTCCTTGTTTTTCTTGAAACATGGTTTGCGCGCTATCTGCCTGTGGACGGCTACGCCCAAAGGAAGGGAAGGAAGGTCGTTCCAACCTTAAAGGTCACGGAGAAGATCCTTTGCAACCTTTCCACGGACCAGATAGCGCTTGTCCTGCGCGCAGCGGATGAGCTAAGGATATTAAAGGCAAGATCTTTGCGGAGCGTCTTTAAGAGCATCGTTCCCCACCTGTCCACCCCCAACAAAAAAAACATTTCTTTTGACGCCATGCGGGTCAATGCCTATAAGGCCGAGGAAAGGGACAAGGAAGTGACCATAGGACAGCTCCAACATATCATCAAAAAGATCAAGGGCTACTGACTTCTAAGACCTGTCATTTAAATTCCTACCCATCTTCATCATTCGGTTTGACCGACATGTCCGCTACCTAAAAAATCAACCGAAATTTTAAAAATGACAACGGATGCACCCTCTGATTTTAAAAGGATCGGCACTCCGTACGACCTGATTTTCCTCACGGCTACAAGGCTACAACATGGCTACAGCTAGAAAGTTGTAGTTGATGTGCGCGTCGATGTGCCCGTCCTTTGTACCGTAATTCATTCCTATGGCACTTTTCACAGGAACTTAAAAATGTCGAACCAACAGATCGAACGGTAATGTCCAATGAAATTTTATGGGGCGAATATGTCCCGATAACAACACTCGCTCTGGTAGCCTATTACGGATCGATCTGTTTTTGGATCTATCTCCACAAAATGAAAGTACCGGCCGCTAAAGATCATCGGCCCCCTACCAATACATCGGGAACGGGCGGAACCGATTATAAAGACCTGTTCATAAATGCCAGTGAAGAAACCTTTCAGAAAGTGGAATCGCTTAAGGAACGATTAAGGGAAATGATCAAGGACAGCTTTTATAAAAAGTTGGGTCGAAGGGCACTTTTGGAAAACCTCTCCTCTGCCCTGGATAGATATCCCGAACTGATCGGCACCCCTTTCCAAGAGGGAATCGATCGCTTCATTATGACAGAATGTAACAAACATGGCCCGGTAGGCATCCGAGAAAAGGAATTGAAGGAGCTGTGGATCGCGGACAGCTAGGCCGGGCACATGTTCAAGTGAAAGTGCCCGTTCCCCTTATCCCCCATTACGGCGGAAAGACGTAAGGACCAAAAAGTAAACGGGCGTATTAAAGGGCAACGGGCATTTCACTTTTTAAATGAATATATCACCCATAAAAATAATCCAAGATGAAAAAATCTAGAGGTACAAAGGAAAAATACGGGCGTCCCATCCTATTGGGGCTTGCCCTGCTGAAACTGACACTGTCCATAGCGCAGGATGGGATCGCGGGGATCGAGGAGGCCAACCAACAGGTCCGAAGTTATTTTGATGCCGGTACCAACTTGATGTATGCCATCGGTGCCATCCTCGGACTTATCGGGGCGGTCAAGGTCTACCAGAAATGGAACGCCGGAGATCAGGATACCGGAAAGGTCGCCGCTGCATGGTTTGGCAGTTGCGTTTTTTTGGTGGTCGTCACCACAGTCATCAGATCATTTTTCGGAGTTTAAAAAAGTGGGATATGGAAGAAAACCTAAGACAAAAACTGTGGGCCTATATAAGGGACAACAGCCCGGAAGTGATGTTCGATCTACAGGAGGACTATTCGGTCGGTAAATATCTGGACAAAAAGGTGAACGGGATAGCTTCCCGATTGGAACAGTGGAAAAAAGAAGGGCTGCCCCCCGCGGACATCGAAACAAGGGCTTTATTGGAACTGACGGTCGATCTTCGGCCGTCCAAGTTCCACTACATCCGGGAAATCCTCCAGACCGAGTTTGAGGAAGCGTATCTGGAAATGGAAGGGAACGGCACGCTTGCCTATCAACTGTTGAACCTTATCGATGCCTGTAAGGAAATATTCGAGGCAATAGGGTTCTCCGAAAAAAACAAAGAGGGCCGTCGGTTAAAGTATGCCATTATAGGAACGATCGCCAGGTACCTGGAAAAGCTCGGGGACGAAAAGAAATAGGGTGAAGGTTCTTTTCGGCCTATATATCCAAAATGCAAAGGCGGAATTTTTCGCCGATCATCAAAAAAGCAGTTGACCATATCCAGAGCATATGAACAGCGTGTACAAAAATCATAAAAGCATCAATCGCAGCATCGAGTTCAGGGGACTGAAGGCACAGTACATCTGGTACCTGGGTGGGGGAATCGTCGTTTTGCTCATCCTTTTTGCCGGCATGCTCCTACTTGGTATCCCGTCTTTGTTCTGTGTTGCCCTGACGCTCGCAATGGGCGGCTTTATGGTAATGAAGGCCTACATGATGAGCAAGACCTTTGGAGAGTTCGGCCTTATGAAAAGACTGGCCCAAAGGCAGATCCCCAAAATAATCAGGTCCCGTTCACGGAATATCTTTTACAAACATTCCAACGGACGGGATACACCTAACAAAGAAAAACATGAAGAAGGAGAAAAGATTGGATGAGCTGTTCCCCATCATGGATATAGAGCACGACTGTATCATCTCAAAGAAAGGGGATATTACGATTGCCCATAAAGTGGAACTGCCCGAAATATTCACCTTGGGCGATCAGGAGTACGAAGCGTTCCACCAAGCATGGATAAAGGCCATCAAGATATTGCCGCCACATACCGTTTTTTACAAACAGGACTGGTTTTTGAACGAGCGCTACCGAGCCGATTTCACCAAGGATGACAGCAGTTTTTTATCGCACAGCAGTGAACGTTTTTTCAATGAACGGCCCTATCTGGGACACCATTGTTATCTCTTCCTGACCAAAAAACCGGCCGGAAGAAAGGCCGCAAATTCCCTATTTTCCAATCTGGCCCGTCCATCGATCGTTCCAAAAGAAACGTTAGATCCCAGTCGGTCACAGGATTTTTCGGATAGTGCCGGACAGTTTGTGCGCATCATGGAAGACAGTGGCTTTGCCAAATTTACCAGGTTAAGGGAAGGGGACCTTTGGAGCGGCCCTCAAAGGGCCGGACTGATCGAGCGCTACTGTTTTCTAGAGTCGACGGGGCATGGGAAACTTCTTAAGGACCTTCAGCTTTCCGGGGAAAGCCTCTTGATAGGAGATCGATATGCCCAGATCTACAGTATGGGGGACGCCGATAACCTCCCGCCACTGTGCGGCAGCCGTATCGACTATGATAAATATGGTACCGACAGGACACGTTTTTCCGTGGGGTTCGCCTCTTCGTTGGGGCAGCTTCTCCCCTGCGACCACTTGTTGAGCCAGTACATTTTTATCGAGGACGCGCAAAGGACGATCAAGGCATTGGAAAGCAAGCGCCTAAGGCTACAGTCCCTGTCGGCCTACAGTAGGGAGAACGGTATCGCAAGGGATGCGGTGAACAACTTTTTGAACGAAGCTTTGGGCGAACAGAGACAGCCCGTGAAGGCCCATTTCAATGTGATGGTCTGGACGGACCAAAAAGGGGAACTGCCCGACCTGAAAAACAAGGTCTCTTCGGCCCTTGCACAAATGGATGCGGTGGCAAAAATAGAGACCGCAGGGGCCGCACAGATCTTTTGGGCGGGGATCCCCGGCAACCATGCGGAATTTCCGGTCAACGATACCTTTGACACATTTGTGGAACAGGCGAGCTGTTTCCTGAACTTGGAGACCGGTTACCATAGCTCGCCCAGTCCAGTCGGGCTACGCTTGGGGGACAGGCTGACGGGAAAACCGGTACATGTGGACATTTCGGACGAACCGATCTTAAGGGGCCACTGTACCAACCGGAACAAATTTATCCTTGGCCCTTCCGGATCCGGCAAGAGCTTTTTCACCAACCATATGGTAAGGAGCTACTACGAACAGGGCACCCACATCGTGCTGGTGGACGTCGGGCACAGTTACAGGGGGCTCTGCGATATGGTAAAGGGATATTATTTTACCTATAGCGAACAAAACCCCATAAAATTCAACCCATTTTATATGGGCGAGGGCGACAGCTTGGACACCGAAAAGAAAGAGAGCATCAAGACGCTGCTTTTGGCACTGTGGAAAAAGGACAATGAAAGTTTTAAAAGAAGCGAATACGTGGCACTTTCCAACGCACTGACAGGGTATTACGGACAACTATCGCGCATGCCGGGCGTTTTTCCCTGTTTTAACGGCTTTTATGAATACCTCAAGCAAGACTTTGTCCAAGAGCTCAGGGCCGACAATGTAAAGGACCGGGATTTCGATGTGAACAATTTCCTATATGTCCTAAGGCCGTACTATAAGGGGGGCGAGTTCGATTTCCTGCTCAACGCACGGGAAAACCTGGACCTCCTGCAACAGCGTTTTATCGTGTTCGAGCTCGACAATATCAAGGACCACCCCATCCTTTTCCCTGTGGTCACCATCATCATCATGGAAGTGTTCATTACCAAGATGCGCAAGCTGCAGGGTATCCGGAAGATGATATTGATCGAAGAGGCCTGGAAAGCGATCGCACGCGAGGGCATGGCAGAATACATAAAATACCTGTTCAAGACCGTTCGGAAATTTTATGGGGAGGCCATCGTCGTGACGCAGGAGGTGGAGGACATCATCTCCTCTCCCGTTGTAAAACAGGCCATCATCAACAATTCGGACTGCAAGATACTGCTCGACCAGTCAAAATACCAGAACAAATTCGACCAGATCCAGGAACTCCTTGGGCTGACGGAAAAGGAAAAGGCCCTGATTCTCTCGGTAAACAGGGCCAACGACCCCGAACGGAAATACAAAGAGGTATTCATCAGCCTGGGGGGAACGAACTCCAAAGTGTACAGGACGGAAGTTTCCCTGGAGGAGTACCTGGCCTATACGACCGAACAAAAGGAAAAGGTCAGGGTCATGGAATATGCCAAAAAATACGGCGGGAATATCCAGAGGGCCATTGCCGCCCTCGCGGCGGACATGCGCAATCAAAATTGACCGTACTCCCTGTGGGATGAAGTATGATCTGAAAAACACGGACCATGAACAAGAAAAGGATAACAAAGATACTGATGGCCATGGCGTGCCTCTCGCTATTGAACATGGCACCCATGGCCGCCGCTCCGGCGCCGCCGGCTCCCCTGCCCCTAATGGAACTGATAAAGCAGGCCACCAAGAAAGTGATAAAGGCCATGGACCTAATGGTCCAGCGGTTGCAGAACAAGACCATATGGCTGCAAAATGCCCAAAAGGCGATCGAGAATACATTGTCCAAACTAAGGCTCGACGAAATATCGGAATGGACACAACGTCAGAAGGAACTGTACGAAGGGTATTATACGGAGCTGGCCAATGTAAAGTCCGTGATCAGCTATTACGGGCGGATACGGGACATTACCGAGATGCAGAAGGCAATGGTCGGGGAATACGGCCGGGTCTGGAACCTGTTGCGACAGGATACACGTTTTACGCCGGATGAACTGGATTTTATGGCCGATGTCTATTCGGGCATGATGGAGGGCAGCCTGGAAAATTTGGACCGCATATTCCTGGTCCTCGAGGCCTTTGCCACCGAAATGGGAGATGCCCAGAGGTTGGCGATCATCAACGAGGCGGCAGACAGGGTCGAAGAGAGCTATATGGACCTAAAACGTTTCAACGCCCAGAACATCATTTCCAGCATGCGCAGGGCCAAGAGCGAGAGCGAACTGGCAGCGGTCAGGCATTTGTACGGGATCGAATGAACACATTACTTCTTTTATGAAAAGCACAGAACGACATTTTTTCTCCGTCCTGTTGGTAGGATGGTTGGCCATCTCCCCGATGGCCCTGAGCGGCCAGACGTTTTCGGAGTTCTTTCGGCAGAAAAAGACGCAAAGAAAATACCTGCGACAACAGATCGCCGCCCTACAGGTCTATATTGGATATGCCCAGAAAGGCTATTCCATCGCAAAGGAGGGCCTCGATATGATAGGGGGCCTAAAGAACGGCGAGCTGGACCTCCACTCCGGGCATTTTTTGTCCTTGCAAAAGGTCGATCGCAATATCAGGGAGCATATCCCGATTGCGGGGCTCATAGCGTCGCAAGCCAGGATGGAAAAAGACACTGAAGGGAAAATTGATGACCTAAGTGGTGGCCTAACCCAAGGGGAACTGGAATACATCGAGCGGGTAGCGAACAACATATTGGCCGCCGCTAAGGATATCCTGGATCAGATCATAACGCTCTGCACGGACGGTTACCTTCAAATGACCGACGATGCCCGCCTTTCACGGATCGATGCCCTGTACGTACGGTTCAGGGACCACCACGGTCTTCTCCAGAAATTTCGGAACGGTGCCGTTTCCTTGGCCCTTGGCCGCTTGCGGGAAGAGAGTGCCACCGGTAAGGCCCGCCTCCTTTACGGTCTGCAAGAATGACCGGCAGGTAAATGGCACCACAACAAAACAGGGCGCAATGGGACGCCCCATAAAAGGCGATAAACTATGGAACAGATCTTAAAGGCCGTTGAAAAATTCAGTGAATCGATCGGGAACAAGGGGTATGACGGCCCGTTCCTGACCGCTGCCGGAAGTCCGGACAAATTAAGGAACAGCCTGGGCCGCTATCTCCATGATTCGCTGCTGGGGACGGAAAAGGGACTGGCGCAGCCCTTTTTTCTGACCACCTTTCTGGAATGGAACGGGGAGGACAGGCCAAGTATCACCGCCGATATGAAAACGAGCTATCGGGAAGGGAAGTTCGAGGTCAGTGACCTGGTGCTGACATGTACGGACCCATACGGGAAGGTCCTGAAAAAAAATGAGCTCAAAAACCTGACATTGGAGGGGCTGCCAAAAAAGAAAGCCGTCCTAGAACTGATAAAAGGGCCGGTAAAGCACAAAAATGCCCGAAGGAGGAAAATGAGATTCTGGTAATATCCAAAGTATCCACCAAGACCACTAAGGAGGTAATACATTCCGTAGAGGGGGAGCAATTTGAAAAACAAAGGTTATGAAAAGAAAAATAGTTTGCGCCGCAATGCTGTTTGTGGGCCTTTTGGCCCCCATAAGGGCCATTGCCCAATCCGATGAAATAATGCAGCTCATGTTGAACATTGAAAAACTTGCCCAGTTCAAACAGATATTGGCCGATATGAAGAAAGGGTATGAAATCCTGGACAAAGGGTACGGCTCCGTTCGGGAACTCTCCCAAGGGAACTTTACGCTCCATCAGGTCTTCCTCGACGGTCTTTTACAGGTAAGCCCGGCAGTAAGGGGCTACGGGCGCATTGCCGATATTTTTCGTTATCAGGGATCATTGGCAACAGAATATAGGGCCGCCTGGGACAGGTTCCGGAACAGTGGAAATTTCAATACTATGGAAACCGATTACCTGAAAAAGGTATACGACCGTTTGATCAGGGAAAGCTTACGAAATCTGGATGATCTGGTCAACATACTCACGGCCGATCGATTGCGCATGTCGGATGATGAGCGGTTGGAAGCCATCGATAAGATCTTTTTGGATATGGGGGACAGACTTTCGTTCCTCAGGTACTTTAACGACCAGGTGTCGATCATGTCGTTTCACAGGGAAAATGGCTCACGGGAGATCCAGGGCTCAAAACTGATCTATGGCCTGCCCCAATAAAAATATGGAAATGGAAAAACTAAAGAAAACGGTCGGCACATGTATATTTTTTATACTGTTCCCGCTTTTGGGCGTTGCCCAAGGTGGTGGACGGATAAGCGGCCTTCACGGTATCCTGCGCGAACTCTACAACGAGATGATGCCCCTTTGTGGCCAGCTTATGGGGGTGGGACGGGGAATTGCGGGTTTTGCCGCCCTATGGTATATCGCCAATCGGGTGTGGCGGCATTTGGCGAATGCCGAGAGCATCGACTTTTATCCCCTGTTCAGGCCGTTTGCCATCGGACTGTGCATCGCTGCCTTTCCCGCTTTCATACAACTTATCAATGGCATCATGCAGCCTACGGTGTCCGCCACTTCGGACCTGGTGGATAATTCCAATGCCACCATAGCATTGTTGCTCCAGAAAAGGGAAGATGCACTCCGGGATACCGATGCGTGGAAACTATATGTAGGGGCATCCGGCCAGGGCGATCGGGAAGAATGGTACAAATATACCAATGAGGGAGCGGACCCCGCCGGGGAAGGGCTGTTGGAAGGGATTGGGAACGATATGAAATTTGCGGTCATGAGGAACTTTTATGCTACCCGGCATTCCGTAAAACAGTGGATGAGCCAAATATTACAGATCGTCTATCAAGCCGCCGCACTTTGTTTGGATACCTTACGGACCTTTCAACTGATCGTCCTGGCCATCATAGGGCCGCTCGTCTTCGGGATCGCCGTCTTCGATGGCTTTCAGCATACCTTGGCCGTTTGGATCGCCCGTTACCTGAACGTTTTCCTATGGCTGCCGATAGCGAACATCCTGGGCGCACTGTTGGGCAAGATCCAAGAAAAAATGATCGAACTGGACTTCTCCCAGATCGAATCCACGGGGGATACTTTTTTCAGCGAATACGATATAGCGTACCTGATCTTTCTCATAATCGGGATCGTGGGCTATTTTACGGTGCCCAGCATCGCCAACTACATTATCCATGCAGGTGGCGGAAGTGCCCTCACCCATAAGGTGACCAACATACTCCATTCCTCTTCACGAAAGGCCCTATCGACCACTACGGCCGGGGCGGCAATGGTCGCGGACGCACTGGGCGATTCCTATGGGCGTATGTCCCGGAGCATGGAAGGGCATGGACATTCTTCGGACTATTTCCGGGATGGGAAGGGAAGCTACCAGAGGGACAGACTGGGAGGGGATGCTTAGAAAGGCAACGTTGAGGAAAAACGATAATAAGAACCAAAACAAGTGGACACCATGTTTCAAAAAGCAAAGAATATCGATACCGCCTTTAAACAGGTCCGTTTGGTGGCCATTTTGGTCATCTCGGGCTGTATGTTGCTATGTGGGACGTTGTCCTACCGGAGCCTTTCGATGGTATCGGACATGCGGGACAGGATCTATGTACTGGCAAATGATAAAGCTTTGGAGGCCTATGCTTCCGGCAGGAAGGAAAATATCCCGGTGGAGGCACGGGACCATGTAAAAACATTTCATGAGGCCTTCTTCTCACTGGAACCGGATGAAAAACTGATTCGCGACAACGTGACCAAGGCGCTCTACCTGGCCGATCTTTCGGCGAAGCGGGAATATGACAACTTGAAGGAGAAGGGCTATTACACGCAGGTCATTGCGGGAAATGTCAGCCAGGAGATCAGGGTGGACAGCGTGGCCGTCGACCTCCGTGATTACCCCTACCCATTTAGGTGCTATGCCACACAGGACCTCGTGCGAACGACCAGTACGGTAACACGTAGCCTGGTCACGCAGGGATATTTGCGCAGCACCTCAAGGAGCGACCACAATCCCCATGGGTTTTTGATAGAGCGGTGGCGTATCCTGGAAAATAGGGATATCAATGTCCGCAACCGTTGATCCTAAATAGAAGGAAGATCATGAAAAATAAAAAAGAACGGGGACCCGGGCCCGAAACTGCAATTGCCCTTATAATTAGGGTATTGCTGCGGGTGCAGGCCAAATGGGCCAAATGGATGGAACGGAGGACAGCGAACATTCCTCCCAATGGCATGTACCTACTTCTTCTATTGTTGGTCCTTTGCTCCGCAACCTATAATGGTTGGGTCATATACGACAGCCTTTCGGACCGTGAGCGACCGGTAACCTTCGTGAACGGATCAGTGGGAAACGGAAATCACAATGAGGTCAATGACGAAAAAAAAGCGGCCCCTTCCCAAAATACAATAATGGACAGTATGCCCAAAACCGAAATTCAAACCCAAAAAAAGTGATCATGAAAATCAGCAAAAGACAAAAACTTCTATTGCTCCTCCCACTTATCATCCTGCCATTGATCTTCGTGGTCCTTTGGTCCATCAAGGAAAAGGGGGGCGGTAGTGATGGGACCTCTTCAGGCATAAATCTAAACTTGCCATTGGTAGACAAGGAAATGAAAGACCCGGAAGATAAGATGGGCCATTACAAAAAGGCGGAGGCCGATTCTGCAAAGTGGACGGAGCAGGCCAAAAAAGATCCGTACTACGATCGGACCCTGGAACGGTCAATGCCGATCGGCATTGCCACAAGGTCGGAAGATGGGGAGGACCAGACAAGGTTGGCCGCCCCCAACAGCAGCTACAATGACCCCAATGAAGAGATGGTGTACCGTAAACTGGCCGAACTTGAGAAGATACTGGATACCCCGGAGGCCCCGGAAAAGAAAGTAGGTCCCCGACCTGGGATGGAAACCCCAACAGCGGATATCGAACGGTTGGAGATGATGATGGAACAAATGACCGTTCGGGAGGACGAGGACCCGGAGCTGCGACAGCTGGGCGGCATGTTGGAAACCATCCTGGACATCCAGCACCCGCAGCGTGTACAACATAAGCTGGAAGAACTATCCAGGGAAAATAAGGGAAAGGTCTATGCGGTCATCCCGCAAGGGAAAAAAATGCCCATTTCCGTTATGGACCAAAGGACGAGAACTGCCGAAGGATCCGGCTTTTTTGGCCTGGAGCCGTTCCGGGAAGAGGGCAACTTCCAAAACACCATTGCGGCCCTGATCCATGAAACACGTTCGCTTACATCCGGGGCCACGGTAAAATTGCGCTTGGATCAGGATATCTACGTTGCGGGCGAACGTATACCAAAAGGGAATTTTGTCTTTGGCACCGCCCAGATCTCGGGGGAGCGCCTAAAGATCCAGATCGATGGCATCCGCTATAAAAATTCCCTGTTCCCGGTCGATCTGGAGGCCTACGGCACGGATGGCAATCTTGGCCTCCATGTTCCAGGGGCCATGGCACGAAAAGTGGCCAAGGAAAGTAGCGGCCGGGCCGTTCAGGGAATCGGTCCAACGTCTTTCGACACTTCATTGGAGGCCCAGGCCGCAAGTGCGGGCGTGGAAGCTACCAAGAACCTGCTTTCCAGAAAGGCCAAACTCATCAAGGTCACCGTCAAAGCGGGGGACCTGGTACTCTTAAAGGATAAAAAATTCAAAAACGACTAAAACGGTTATCACATGAAAACAAAAGTAAACTACAGCGTACTGATCTTCACCTTTCTTCTAATGTTCCTCGGAAAAATGGGCATGGCCTCCGACATGGGAACGGTCCGTTCCATAGCATCCTACCCTATCGCAATTTCTTCCAACAAGACCACCAATCTCATTTTTCCCTATGCCGTACGGAGCGTAGATCGTGGGAGCCGTGATGCACTGGTACAAAAGGCAATGGGGACGGAAAACATATTGCAGGTAAAGGCGGCGGCCAAAGATATGGAGGAAACCAACCTTACCGTTATTACCGCGGATGGAAAGCTATACTCCTTTTTGCTCGTTTACGACCATGATCCCCTGACCCTCAATTACTCCTTTGGGGACAGGGAGCTATCGGAGGTGGCATTTTCCCCTGGCGACCGGAACGATCGGATCTTGGAAAAGTACTCGGAAATCGCATCGGGCAGGACAAAAAGGCTGCACGGAGTTAGGGAAAAAAAATACGGGATAAAATTGGCTTTGACCGGGCTGTACGTAAAGGATGATATCATGTACTACCGGATACAGATCAAAAACAGTTCGAACATACGGTATTCGGTGGACCGGTTACGGTTTTTCGTAAAAGATCGCAGCAGGGCCAAGCGCACGACCTACCAAGAAGAAGAAATCGAACCTTTGCACACGTACGGCATGGGCACCGTAATAGAGGGGAAATCGGAACGGGACATTGTCGTGGCCCTGCCCAAACGGGTCGTTCCGAACCAAAAATACATCGCCGTCCACCTTATGGAGGACAGCGGCGGGAGGCACGTACAGATGAAGGTGAGCAACGGTACCCTGATGAAGGCGACTGTATTGTAGAACAACATATTAATCTTAAAAACAGAGATCATGAACCAAGAAAATTTAAATTATCTAAAGGAGCAGGTTATGTATGCAGGATACGGGGACACCTTCGATAGGGAACTCGAATCCCGAATAAAGGAACAGCCGCAAGAGTTCAACCTTAAGTACGAAACGACCTTCGGCAGTGACAAGGTAGCATCGCAGTTGAATTTCAGCCGTTCCAACAAGGAAGAAAGCGACTTCTACTTTTTCAACAACCACAGGGTAGACCTGCAAAAAGAAGGGGAGCCGGCAATGTCGCAGCAGTTCAATATCTATAGCGGCAGCAACATAACCCTGAAAGAGGCGTATAACCTGATGTGCGGGCGCGCAGTGCACAAGACACTGAAAAACAAGGAAGGGGAAATGTACAATACGTGGATACAATTGGACTTTAAGCGTACCGATAAGTTTGGCAATTACCAACAGCAAAAATACAATGAGGGCTACGGGTACGACCTTGAGGCCGCACTGAACAAGTACCCCATTGCCGAAATGCGGAACGACCAATATAGGGCAAATCTGATGGAGTCCCTCAAAAAGGGCAATGCCGGATCGGCCACACTTACCGGTAGCGATGGACAGGAACAGAAGGTCTATGTCGTCGCCAATCCCAAATTTAAGTCAGTTACCCTATACGATGGAAATATGGAACGTATCGGCCTCAGAAGGAGGGAAAAGGAAGCGAAGCAGGAGGGCAACGATCAAAAACGGACCCAAAAGCTGGAAGGGGACGATGACTCCCCTTCCGCTCCCAAGAAAAACAAAAGGAGCAGGGCCAAGAGCATCTAATCAAAGCCAGTGACAGATGAACAATGTGGTAGCGGACAGGGTCGAGGGAGATCTGGGAAAGTGGCTGAAGCGGGAACAGCGGTTCCAAAAGATATTTCCTAGACCTTTGGCCTCAAATCGGTCCTTTTTAAGGGAAAAACTTAAATACTACCGCACCTTGGATTCAAGGTACGGGAATATGGCCAATCAAGAGGAAAGGACCACATTGCGTCTGGTCCGGGAAGATCGGAAGGCCATAGAACGGCAACTGTACCCGAACGCTTTCGTACGATTGGCATATAGGGCATATTCCAGAATTCAAAATGAGGCAGAAAAACGGCAGGATAAGAGACGGAACGAGGCCAATCTGGAAGGATTGAGGGCCACGGCCCTTCGCTTGGGCTTTCCAGAGGACGCACTGATCAAAGGCCAAAGTGAAGGGCGTTCGGAGAATCTAGGGCAGGACATTCCGTTTTCGTACCAGATTGCGGCAAACGAACGAATGGCATTCCATTGGGATCTAACGGGAGAGGATGGAAGCTATATGCTGAATGGATATAGGGCCACCCTGAGCAAAGAGGGAGATCCCGACAGAAGCCACAATTTCGACTTCAACGGAACGGATGGGATAACGGGGGCCCAGGCCTACAATCTACTATCGGGAAGATCTGTGGAGATTGGTAAGGAAGGTAACCGACATTGGATAAAACTGGACCTGAACGATAAAAACAGAGATGGCAATTTTAATGTTAGAAGGTTTTATCCGAAATATGGCTTTGATTTGGAAAAGTGTTTGGAGCGACTGCCCATCAAACAACTGAAAGACCCAGACTGCACAAAGGAATTGCTACTGGATCTGAAAAATGGACAGCGTAGACAGGTTACTTTTCTTTCAGGCGATATACAGAAGCGGATTTCGGTAGAGGCCAACCCACATTTCAGGTCATTGAACTTCTATAATGGTAATGGAAAGAAGATTTCCTATTCCAAGGCACTCCGGAGCGCAAGGACAAAAAAAACTTCGCACCAAAATAATTTGAGGTCAAAGGCCAATGGCCCCATAAAAAATGGCCTTCGCATATAAAGAACCCAATTGATCTATAAACTCCAAGGTCCTTAATAGGACCTTCTCCATTATTAAAAGTTATCTGATGAGGCATGTACATGAAGAAAAAATAACCCCTGAAAAAGCAATTGAGCTTTTAAATGAGGAGCACATCAAAGTAAGTAGGGAGCAGGCAGAAATTATCCTTAAATTTTTCTATGGAATGGCCGAAATCGTAGTGGACCAATATTTGTCAGATTACCCGTAAAAACGTAACTTTATAGTAATCAATACATTAAATTACACTTAATGAAAATTGCGGATCTTTATATTAGAGTCAGTACGGACGAACAGGCCGACAAAGGATATTCACAGAGAGACCAAGAAGAACGACTTAGTAAATATTGTGCAATCAATGGGATATCTGTTCGCAAGAAGGTCTTCGAGGACCACTCTGCAAAGACTTTTGAAAGACCGGCATGGATTAGTTTATTAAGGGACATTAAAAGGCACAAGGGCCAAACGGATCTAGTACTCTTTACCAAATGGGATCGTTTTAGCAGAAATGCGGGAGACGCATACCACATGATCAGCACCCTTCGCAAATTAAGTGTGGAGCCTCAGGCTATAGAACAGCCTTTGGACATCTCTATACCGGAGAACAAAATGATGCTTGCCTTCTATTTGGCAGCTCCCGAAGTTGAGAACGACCGTAGGGCGCTAAACGTATTCCATGGAATGCGAAGGGCACGGAAAGAAGGGCGCCATATGTCAGCTGCCCCTATTGGGTATCGCAACAAAACATCCGATTCGGGACAAAAATTGATTGCCCCTAAGGAACCGCAGGCATCCGCAATGCAATGGGCCTTTCAGGAAATCGCCAAAAAAATCTTCAACAGCGAGCAAATATGGAAAATGGCAAAGACAAAAGGCCTGACCTGTGGAAAAAACAACTTTTACAATGCGATCCGTAATCCATTGTACTGCGGAAAAATCCTTGTACCGGCATATAAGGATGAACCTGCCACTATCGTGAACGGTCAACATGAAGGAATCATAAGTGAAGACCTGTTCTATACGGTTCAAGATGTTCTTGATGGACGAAAAAGGACGACCCGTGCCCAAATTGAAGTGGACGGAAATCTTGCCTTAAGAGGCTTTCTGATCTGTCCTGAATGTGGCAGAACATTGACGGGAAGTCGATCAAAAGGTCGAAATCAGTACTATTACTATTATCACTGTATTTCGCCATGTGGGTTCAGGCATCGAGCAGAAGAGGTCAATAAGCTTATCCTGAAAGAAATCAAAAAACATGTAAAGCCCCTTCCCAAGATCCAACTATACCTGCAAATTATCACCGATATCTTCAAGTCCAAAACGATTGCCCAACGAGAGGATATCAAATCAGTAAAGACCCAATTGGAAAAAGCCAACCAAAAATTGGTACGGGCAAGAGATCTGCTACTAGAAGGTGACATTACAGGTGATGAATATCGCAGCATAAAAGCTGAATGTGAAAAGGCTATTGCGCGTTTAGAGGCTAAATTGGCTGCCTCTGCCCATCAGCGCCATAACATAACGGAATTGCTAGATCGTTCGATAACAAGCTTGGCAAACCTCGATGAGCTCTATGAAAATGGGACAATTCAGCAAAAAAGAAGAATAATTGGTTCGATATTTCCTAAAAAATTAATTTTTGATGGGAAAAATTATCGAACCGCCCATATCAATGAAGCAGTCCGTCTTATATCATTGATAGACAAGAAGTTATATAAAATAAAAAACTGGACAAATCATGATAAATCAGATTTGTCCAGTATGGTGGGCCCTACTGGGTTCGAACCAGTGACCCCCTGCTTGTAAGGCAGGTGCTCTGAACCAGCTGAGCTAAGAGCCCTTATCCAACCAAAATTTCAGTTCAAAATACTTCCTGTTTCTGGAAGCGAGTGCAAATATAGTATAGTTTTTGAATCCCCAAAAGAAAAAACACAAAAAAATCAGACCACTTCTGCCACTACAAAATTACTGCCCCCTATATATATAAAATCCTCTTTTTCCGCATTCTCCAGGGCAGCTTTATAGGCCTCGCTTACCGAAGCGTGCACATCTCCTTCCAAACCGTATTCATGGGCACGCTCCATCAAAATTGATGGGTCCAGTCCCCTTTCGATCGCAGGGGAACAAAAATAATAGTGTGCCCTCTGGGGCAAAATCGGCAAAATCGCTTCCAGCTTCTTATCCTTTACAAAACCCAATACCAAATGCAAGGTTCCGTAGGTCTGTTGTGCCACCTGTGCGAGCACCAAACCAAGTCCCTCACTATTGTGGGCCGTATCACAGACCACTTGTGGCCTTTGTCGCAATACTTGCCATCTTCCCATCAATCCTGTATTGGCCACAACCCTTAAAAGTCCGTCTGCGATAGCCTCTTGGGGTATCTCGAAACCGGATAGCCGCTCCAAACAGGCCAGTACGCCCTTTACGTTCATGCGCTGGTAATTGCCCAATAGGTCCGTTTTATAATCGGGATACGTCCGTTGGGAGGCGAATATGATCGGGGCCCGCTCCTTATGCGCCACTTCCGTAAAAACATCGGCAATCTCTTCCTGATATTCACTGATTACCACAGGGACCCCTCTTTTTATAATGCCAGCCTTTTCCCTGGCTATAAGTGGCAAGGTACTTCCCAAAATATCCATATGGTCGAATCCTATATTGGTGATCAGCGATACTTCGGGATCGATAATATTCGTGGAATCGAGCCGCCCTCCCAGACCGACCTCAATTATGGCAATATCCACTTTTTTCTGAGTAAAATATTGAAATGCCATGCCTACCGTCATCTCAAAGAACGACAACTTGTTGGCTCTTAAAAAATCAGTATTTTCCGCTATGAATTTGACCACATAATCCTGCCCCACCATTTCCCCGTTGATCCGTATACGTTCCCGAAAATCCTTTAGGTGGGGGGAGGTGTAGAGTCCGACATTATATCCCGCCTCCTGTAATATGGAGGCCAGCATATGGCTACTGGATCCCTTGCCGTTGGTTCCTGCAACGTGTATTGATTTAAAGTCTTTTTCGGGCCGTCCCAAATGGAGGGAGAAAGCCTGGATCTTATCCAACTTCGCGTTAAAGGCCGATTTTCCCTTTTGCTGGTACATTGGAAGTTGTGCGAACATCCAGTCCAAGGTCTGCTGATAGGTCATGTACTTCTATTCGCCCAGTTTAAAGTTGACAACAACGAATCCTATTTGTTGACTGGGCGCATTGGAATCAAGGTTCCATTTGTGCATAAAGGCGGTTTTTCTAGCGGGCTCCAAAAGGCAGGCACTGTTATTGGTGGTCCCTTTTACCCCAGGAGTGGCACTGATCACCTTCCCAGAGCGGTCTACCACGATCTTTACCACTACCCTTCCCTCTTGATTACATTCCTGTGCCACTTTTCCCTGACTTACCAAGGATCGGCCATTAAGGCCGTAGCCACCGGTTCCACTGCCGCTTCCAGCGCTACCGTAGTAGCTGGTGGCGTAGGGGTCCCCGTCGGGCCTTCCCTTGTCCCCTGCCCTATTGTCGTCCCCTTCACTTCCAGTGGCCGTCCCTTTGTTCTCAGGTCCGTTGATGATACTGGAAAGCGCATCACTGGTAGATTTGGAAGGCGTAGGTTTTTCAACAGGTTTTTTTACCTCTTCCTTGGGTTTGGTCTCGGTCTTGGGTGCCGGGGTTACCGCTTTTTTCTTTGGGGGGATTACCGGAGCTTCCACGTCCTCACTCGTAAGGACTTCCTCAATCTTCTCCGCTGGGGTTTCCTTGACCACTTCCTCTACCTTTGGTGGTGCCTCTTGTTTGGGGGCCGTCTTTATGGGTTCTTTTGGCTGGATGTTTCCCGATCCAAATTCCATGGTCCCAAAATTGACCGAGATGCCATTTTCCAATGGGGGATCCATATAGGTTAGCCCCATATAAAAAAGCAAAAGCAGTAGCACACTTAACAATAAGGTTGTAAGTGTAAATGATTTCTTTTTATGTCTGGTATCTAAAAATGACATTAATTGGGTCGCACGGCCAAGATTACCTTATAATTGTTCCTATTGGCGATGTCCATCACGTTTACGGCCTCTTTAATGGCCACGCTTTCTTCCGCCCTAAGGATAATGGTAGGTTTCTCCTTTCCTTCAAGTGCCTTTTTTAATTCAATTTCTATGTATTCCCCGTTGATGCGTTCGTTGTTCACAAAATACTCCAAATTCTTGTTGATGCTTACCGATACGTTTTGGGTATTGGTTGATTTTCCCTTGGCTTTTGGCAAAAGCAGGTCCAGAGCATTGGGGGAGTTCGATGTGAGCATAAAGAAGACCAGCAATAAAAACACGATGTCCGTCATGGACGACATGCTAAAATCCGGACTCACTTTATTTCTACCTTTTAACTTCATGGGACCGTATTAAATGGGTTCGTTCAAAAGGTCCAAAAACTCTACCGCGTTGGCTTCCATCTTATGGATGACCTTATCGGTCCTGTTCACCAAATGGTTATAACCGATATAGGCTATGATCCCCACTACCAGTCCCGCAACCGTGGTGGTCATGGCCGTATAGATTCCCGATGCCAAAGATCCCATTTCCGCCTGTCCCCCGCTACTCGCCATTTCATGGAAGGCCAAGATCATCCCTATTACGGTACCAAGGAAACCGATCATGGGCGCCGCACCGGCAACGGTTGCCAATACACTTACGTTTTTTTCAAGCTTATATACTTCCAAGGTCCCCGCATTTTCAATGGCCGTGTTGATGTCGTCCAAGGGCTTCCCTATTCGGGAAATTCCCTTTGCCGTCAATCGGGCCACCGGAGAATCTGTTTGGGCACACAACAATTTGGCCGCCTCCAATTTCCCATTGCTTACATGGTCCCTTATCTGGTTCATAAAATTACTGTCGATCTGGGATGCGGCCTTAATGGCGAATATCCTTTCAAAATAGATATAAAGTGCCACGAACAGCATAACGAACAATACCGATATAATGATTATACTTCCGGAACCCCCATCAACGATGAGATCGATCACCGATAAGGTTTTTTCTTCCGATATAACGGCCCCGGCCTCCGGGTCTTGAACAAGGTCTTGGATCAACAACATAGGTTCTCTAAATTATAGTTGCCCTTATAACGGCATTTCATCGATAAAATTATACATTCAATATAAAATCCCTAATTAAAATAAATGCGATGGCACCTCCTATAAATCCTAAAAAGGCAAGTCCGGCTATTTTTTTAAGGTACCAGAAAAAATCGATCTTTTCCATTCCCATCGCAACCACCCCGGCGGCCGAACCTATGATCAACATACTTCCCCCAGTACCAGCGGAATATGCTATAAAATGCCATAACGGACTGTCCATCCCTTGCGGGAACATTCCTATACTGGCGGCTACCAAGGGCACGTTGTCTATCACGGCCGACCCTACCCCGAGCAGCAGCACTACGATATCCGTATTCGGTATGGCAGTGTTCAGGCTTTCCGCAAAATGGAAAAGCATTCCCAAGGATTCCAAGGCGGCAACGGCCAAAAGAATACCTAGGAAAAACAGGATGCTCGGTAATTCTATTTTGGACAGGGAATGGTGTACCGGACTGTGATGGGAAGCTTGTGCACTGGCACCATCAACATCCGAGAGACTGAATTTGGTCTTGCTGTAAATTTCCGCAAAGGCGGCCACTATGGCAAGGGATAGCATCATCCCTACATATGGGGGCAAATGGGTAATGGTCTTAAAAAATGGAACGAACACAATGGCTCCCAGCCCCAAATAGAGCATCGTGGCCCCGTACTTGGACTTTTTGACCTCGTCCGCTTCCAGGTCCCCGTCCAGATTACCCTTGAAGGCCTTGAACCTGCTGGCGATAAAAGTGGGAAGGGCCATACAGACCAACGATGGCACCAGTACATGTTCGATCAATTGGGCCGCGGACACCTTATCGGCTATCCACAACATGGTGGTCGTGACATCGCCTATGGGCGACCATGCACCCCCTGCATTTGCAGCAATGATCACCATCCCCGCAAACCAAAGCCTTACCTCCCTGTCCTTTACCACTTTTTGTAAAATGGTGATCAGCACGATCGTTGCCGTTAGGTTATCGATGATGGCGGATAGGATAAAGGCCAAAATGGAAAAGAGCCATAACAGCTTTTTCTTGCTCTTGGTCTTGATAAAACCCTTTATGGTAGCAAACCCATCAAAATAGTCGATGATCTCCACTATGGTCATGGCCCCTAAGAGGAACACCAAAATTTCCGCCGTTTTGCCCAAATGGTGCAACAGGATCTCATCCAGATGCGAGGGCTCTAGTTCCCTTAACTCCGCATTTACCTCAAAAACGGGCATATGTGCAAGGGCTATGATCGCCCAAAGCAGCGCCATCATGGCCAATGCAGGGATGAGCTTGTCAATTTTAAGGTTGTGCTCCAGGGTTATCGCCAAATACCCTATTACAAATACAAGAATAATGATGGTTTCCATTTTTCGGTCTGTTTATTTAAATTAATTGTTTTAGTGCAATCTCGAATGCGGTTCTGCTAAGGTTCAACTTAGAGGCATTTTGTTCAAAAATAGCTATTATCGCCTTTCTAATGGTATTGGAAGTATCATTAAATATCAACTCATCGTCCATGGCCACCCTTCCTTCCATAAAATACGCAAAGACCCGTGCCATTCCACAATTGGATATAAAATCGGGTATTAGGGAAACCCTTTCGTCCGTATATTCCATTATGGGACCAAAAAAAATTTCCTTATCCGCAAAGGGCACATTGGCCCCGCAACTTATGACTTCAAGCCCAGAACCGATCATTTCCTCGATCTGCTCCCTGGTCACTAACCTAGATGCCGCACAGGGTGCGAATATTTCCGCGGAAAGGCCCCATATACGCTGGTTTATTTCATCGAATGGCAATAATTCATCGGTCTGTAGGGCGTTGTCCTTTTTGGTAAGGTAAAAAGCCCTTATCTCTTCAAAAGAAAATCCAGTTTTCCGTATGACACCGCCGTTCCTATCTATGATACCCACTATTTTGGCGCCCATATGGGAAAGATAGTACGCCGCTGCGGCCCCTACATTTCCAAATCCTTGGATGACGGCCCTTTTGCCGACCACCGATCCCCCGGCGATATCGTAATAATGTTTTAGGGCCTCGGCCACCCCAAAACCCGTGATCATGTCCGCCACGGTATATTTGCGGATCGGATCTGGGGAATAGGTCGGGCCTTCCAACACTTTGATCACCCCTAACCTCAATTGGCCTATCCTATTGATCTTGTCCGCTTCCGTAGGTTTAAAATGGCCGTTGAAGACCCCTTCCTGTGGATGCCATACCCCAGCATCCTCGGTAATGGGAATCACTTCGTGTATCTCATCCACGTTAAGATCGCCGCCGGTACCATAATAACTTTTTAACAGTGGGGCCACCGCTCGGTACCATCTTTCCAATACCCCTTTTTTACGGGGATCGTTCGGATTGAAATTTATGCCGGATTTTGCCCCGCCTATTGCTGGGCCGGACACCGTAAATTTTACCTCCATCGTCTTGGCCAGGGAAAGGACTTCGTTCATATCCAATCCTTCCCGCATACGGGTCCCACCACCTGCGGCCCCGCCCCTAAGGGAATTGATCACCGTCCAACCTTCAGCTTCCGTTTCGGGATCTTTCCAGTTAAATACAATTTCGGGGGCCTTGTTTTCGTAAACTTTAAGTAATTCCTTCATTTAAAAAACGCTAAAAATTTATAGGAAGTGGCCATATTACCCTATTTTGTTCAAAACCATAGGTTTATCCCCATCACATCCCAACATAACCATCCGATAAATTTCATAATGGATCCATACAGCGATACCATTTGCAACAAATATAAAAATATTGGGTCGGTTTCGCTGATTTTATAGTGGGCTATTGAAAAATATTTTTAAAGTTGTAACTTCCAAAAGCATCTATAAGAACATGGCAGTTCAAATACATATTAAACCACCCCCCGAAATTTGGATGTGGAAGCGAAGACACAATGAGGCATTGATAATTTATCAACATAACCCTATATTTGTAACAAAATTTTAAATAAATCCGAAGAATATGGACTTTACATTATCGGAAGAGCAATTAATGATTCAAGCGGCCGCTAGGGATTTTGCACAGCAGGAACTATTGCCAGGGGTAATCGAAAGGGACGAAAGCCAAAAATTCCCCAAGGATCTTATTACAAAAATGGGCAATGCCGGATTTTTGGGCATGATGGTAGATCCAGCATTTGGAGGTAGCGGACTGGACACCCTCTCCTATGTACTTGCCATGGAAGAACTCTCAAAAGTAGATGCGTCGGCATCGGTGATCGTATCCGTAAACAATTCCCTGGTCTGTTGGGGACTGGAAAAATTTGGCAACGAAACCCAAAAGAAAAAATATCTGGAGAAATTGGCCACAGGTGCCATGATCGGAGCCTTTTGTCTTTCGGAACCGGAAGCGGGCAGCGATGCCACCTCACAAAAGACAACGGCCCTCGATAAAGGGGACCACTATATTCTGAACGGGACCAAAAATTGGATCACCAATGGCAGCAGTGCCGAACTATACCTGGTGATCGCACAGACAGATGTAGAAAAGGGACATAGGGGCATCAATGCATTGATTGTGGAAAAAGGGGCGCCCGGATTTGAAATCGGTCCCAAGGAGAACAAATTGGGCATACGGGGCAGTGATACCCATTCCCTGATCTTTAATGATGTAAAAGTACCTAAAGGGAATAGGATCGGGGAAGATGGTTTTGGGTTCAAATTTGCCATGAAGACCCTTTCCGGGGGAAGGATAGGAATAGCCGCCCAAGCACTGGGAATAGCCGCAGGGGCCTATGAACTGGCCCGGAAATACGCCCAGGAGCGAAAAGCCTTTGGAACGGAAATCGCCAACCACCAAGCAATTGCGTTTAAACTGGCCGATATGCACACACAAATTGAAGCAGCCCGGTTTTTGGTGTACAAGGCAGCCTGTGATAAGGACAGGGGCGAAAGTTACGACCTATCCGGGGCAATGGCAAAGGTGTACGCCTCCCAAGTGGCAATGGACACCACAGTGGAAGCGGTACAGGTACATGGCGGAAACGGATTTGTCAAGGAATACCATGTGGAACGGTTGATGCGGGACGCCAAAATCACACAGATTTACGAAGGCACTTCAGAGATACAAAAAATAGTGATTTCCCGTAGTATTTTAGGGCTGTAAATTATTATTTTTTGATATACCCCTTAAATTAGCAGGGCATGCGTTGCCAATTATTAAATAATAATCCAGTATACCCATATAAATTAACCGATAATTTTCAAAAAATTTTATCTTTTAGAAGCCAACCCCTCAATTTCATAGGGTTGGAAGGCAATTTTAACTTGATATTATGAATATCTTAAATTAAGATGTTCTTAAGGTTAATAATAAATATTTTGTAATGTTTTATTCCAAACGCTACTTTTTTTGTTAGATTCGGCCGTATATGATATAAACAATTCATTAAAAGTGATATTTTTGAGGAAATACCATATTTATGAAGTTGATACAGCAAGGGTTATACCTACCGGAATTTGAACATGACAACTGTGGTGCAGGATTTATCTGTAGCCTTAAAGGAAACAAGTCCAATGATATTATCCATAAGGCGTTGGAGATATTGGTGAAACTGGAGCACAGGGGAGCTGTTAGTTCGGATGGCAAGACCGGGGATGGTGCCGGCATCCTAATAGATGTACCACATGATTTTTTCAAGGAAGTCTGCGGCTTCGACCTTCCCGAACCCGGTGATTATGCAGTTGCCAATGTGTTTCTTCCCCAAAAGAAGAACCAAAGGGAATTCTGCGTTTCCATTTTTGAGGAGAACATAGCCAAACAGGGGCTAAAACTTTTGGGATGGCGGGATGTTCCGGTAAACAAATCGGTACCTGGGAGGATCGCAATGGAGACCGAGCCATTCGTCAGTCAAGTTTTCATTGCAAAAAACAACGACCAACAGGAATATTTCGATTTCAATCTAAAGTTGTTCATAGCCAGAAAGGTTACCGAACATACCATTATAAGTTCCAAACTTTCGGAAAGCAAGTTTTTTTATGTTCCAAGCCTTTCCACAAAAATCATCATCTTTAAGGGGCTACTAATGCCGGAGGACATCAGTCTCTACTACAGGGACCTGATGGACCCCAGGGTCGTGACACGCTTGGCCTTGGTACACCAACGGTTCTCCACCAATACCTTCCCCACTTGGGATCTGGCACAGCCCTTTAGGTACATGTGCCACAATGGGGAAATAAATACACTTCGTGGCAATGTTTCCCGAATGAGGTCACGGGAAGAACTTTTAAAAAGTGATTGGTTCGGTGATGAAATAAAGAACATCCTTCCCATCATTTTACCTGGGAAATCCGATTCCGCAACTATGGACATGGTAGTGGAACTGCTGCTGATGACAGGCCGCTCCCTTCCTGAAGTAATGATGATATTGGTACCTGAAGCATGGGAGAAGAACCCCGATATGTCAGAAGCCAAAAGAGCTTTCTACGAATACAACTCCTGTATGATGGAGCCTTGGGACGGACCTGCGTCCATCCCCTTTACGGACGGTAACTATATAGGTGCCGTCTTGGACAGAAACGGACTAAGGCCTTCCCGATATTCCGTGACCAAGGATGGATATGTGATCATGTCCTCTGAAACAGGGGTAGTGGAGCTGGCACCGGAGAATATCGAATTTCATGGGCGTTTGGAACCCGGAAAAATGTTCTTGGTGAACATGGAAGAGGGCCGGATCATCAACGATGAGGAGATCAAGGAAGATATAGCGAGCAGACATCCCTATAAGCAGTGGCTAAAGGACAATCTTGTACACTTAAGGGATATCCCCTATAACGATTGTCCCCTGTTCCTTAACGAGGCATCGGTGGAAAAACGGAAATCTATTTTCGGGTATACCCTAGAGGATATCAACACCATTATCCTTCCCATGGGCAAAACGGCGAAGGAGCCCTTGGGATCCATGGGGTCCGATACCCCTATAGCCGTGTTATCGGAAAGGCCACAGCTCATTTATAACTACTTTAAACAATTATTTGCCCAGGTAACCAACCCGCCACTTGATGGAATTCGTGAAGAACTGATCACCGACATCAGCCTTACGTTGGGAAGCGACAGAAATATCTTCGAGTTTACGGAACTCCACTGCCGGAAACTTAAGATCCAAAACCCGGTCATTTCGAAGGAAGATCTGGACAAAATAAAGAATTATGATGCCAGCCCTGATTATAAAGTGGTTTCCATTCCCATTTTGTACGATATCGCCAAAGGGCTGAACGGATTGGAGGATGCATTGGAGGACATCCTTGCCCAGGCAAGCCAAGCGATCGGCGAAGGCACCAATATCATTATCCTATCCGATAGGAACGTCAACAAGGATCAGGCACCTATCCCTGCCCTTCTTGCCTGTTCATTCGTTAACAGTGGCCTTCAGAAATTGGGACGCAGGTCCAAATTAAGTATAATAATAGAATCCGCGGAACCGAGGGAAGTCCATCACTTTGCCCTATTGTTCGGGTTTGGCGCCAGTGCCATCAACCCTTACCTCGTGAACGAAATTATTGCCGAACAGATACAGGAACACGACATAACCGAATATTCTTTTGAGGAGGCCATCAAAAATTACAACAAGGCCATTGGCAAAGGGGTCCTAAAAGTAATGAACAAAATTGGGATTTCCACCCTCAACTCCTATCGAGGGTCGCAGTTGTTCGAATGTATAGGGATCAATACCAAGGTAGTTCATAAATACTTTCCCAATACCCCCACAAGGATACAGGGCATCGGACTGTATGAAATTGAGAAGGAGATAGCGAAACGGCACCAACGGGCCTACAGGGAACATGAAGTGGCCGCCAGTCTCGATCTGGAAATCGGGGGAGCCTATCGTTGGAGAAGGGATGGTGAGAAACACCTCTTCAACCCGCTATCCATAGCGAAACTGCAAAAATCGGTGCGCAACAACGAACCGGAGACCTTTAAGGAATTTTCAGAAATGATCAATGAGCAGTCCAAAGGATTGATGACCATTCGGGGCCTTTTTGAATTTTCCAATTACGATCCCGTTCCCTTGGATGAAGTGGAACCTTGGACAGAGATCGTAAAGCGTTTTAAGACCGGGGCCATGTCCTATGGATCTATAAGTAAGGAGGCACATGAAAACCTTGCCGTGGCCATGAACAGAATTGGCGGAAAGAGCAATTCTGGTGAAGGTGGCGAGGATGCGGAACGGTTTTACAAAAACCAAACTGGCGACTGGAGGAACAGCGCCATAAAACAAGTGGCATCGGGAAGGTTCGGTGTTACTTCCAATTACCTTTCCAATGCCCAGGAAATACAGATAAAAATGGCACAGGGCGCCAAACCTGGGGAAGGAGGGCAGTTACCTGGCCCCAAAGTTGATCCTTTTATAGCAAAAACAAGGAATTCTACCCCTTATGTTGGGCTTATCTCGCCCCCACCGCACCACGATATCTATTCCATAGAAGATCTTTCACAGTTGATATATGACCTAAAATCCGCAAATCGGGAAGCTAGGATCAACGTAAAATTGGTATCCGAAGTGGGTGTGGGCACCGTGGCGGCCGGAGTATCCAAGGCCAAAGCGGACGTGATATTGATCTCGGGACACGATGGTGGAACCGGGGCCTCTCCCCTAACCTCGCTCAAACACGCTGGGCTCCCTTGGGAGCTGGGAATTGCGGAAGCACAACAGACACTAGTTCTGAACGACCTTAGGAACAGGGTGGTGCTTGAATGCGACGGACAGTTAAAAACAGGAAGGGATGTGGCCATTGCCTGTCTTCTAGGTGCCGAAGAATTTGGTTTCGCCACCGCACCCTTGGTAGCCTCGGGCTGTATAATGATGCGTGTATGCCATTTAAATACGTGCCCCGTGGGAATAGCAACGCAAAATCCCGAACTGCGGAAAAAGTTCGAGGGAAAACCCGAGCACGTGGTCAATTACATGTACTTCGTAGCACAGGAACTAAGGGAAATCATGGCGCAATTAGGGTTCCGTACCATAAACGAGATGGTCGGACAGGTGCATAAACTGGACCGGAACAAGGCCATTCACCACTATAAGGCCGCCGGTATCGATCTAAGTCCCATTCTGCACCAAGTGGACGTACCGGCCGGAACAAAGTTCTACAACACCCAAAAACAACATCACGACATAGATAAATCCATTGAGTTCCATATCATAGAAAAGGCACATCCCGCTCTTTTTAGGAAAGAAAAAATTAGTCTGGACTTCCCTATCCGCAATACGGATCGGGCAGTGGGTGCCATTATAAGCAACGAGATTTCCAAGATATATGGAGCGGAGGGACTTCCTGAAAATACCTTGAAACTCAATTTCACCGGTTCTGCCGGTCAAAGTTTTGGCGCTTTTGCCACCAAGGGCCTTACCATGGTGGTAAACGGTAATACGAACGACTATTTGGGCAAGGGGCTTTCCGGGGCCAAACTTGTCATCAAAATACCTTATAAATCCACTCTCAAACCCGAAGAAAATGTCATTACCGGAAATGTGACCCTTTATGGGGCCACTTCCGGGGAGGCTTATATCAACGGAAAGGCAGGTGAAAGGTTCTGCGTACGAAATTCAGGTGCAAGTGCGGTAGTGGAAGGTATCGGAGATCATGGTTGTGAATATATGACAGGTGGAGTTGCCGTTATCCTCGGGGAGGTAGGAAGAAATTTTGGTGCCGGAATGAGTGGAGGTATCGCTTACATCCTGGATGAAAAAGGAACTTTTGACAAGAAGTGCAACAAGGAAGCGCTCAACCTTCTATCCGTGGAAGAAAGCAATGATGTTGCCCTGCTACGGGCCTTGATCGAGAAGCATTACAATGCAACATTGAGTCCGTTGGCACAACGTATCCTTGAAAACTGGGAAGTTACATTGCCAAAATTCATCAAGGTATTCCCAGAGGAATACAAACAGGCATTGATACGGTTGGAGGAAGAAAAATTGAAAACAATATAATCGAAGCGAAACTATGGGAAAGATAACAGGATTTTTGGAATTCGATCGAAAAGTGGAGGACTATGCGCCGGTAGAGGAGCGTATAAAAAATTATAAGGAGTTTACCGTACCCTTAAAGGAAAATGAATTAAAAGATCAGGGAGCTAGGTGTATGGACTGCGGTATTCCCTTTTGCCATAGTGGCTGTCCGTTAGGGAACCTGATTCCGGATTTTAACGATGCGATTTACAAGGGCAAATGGGAAAAGGCCGCACACATACTGCACGCCACCAATAATTTCCCGGAATTTACGGGAAGATTATGCCCCGCTCCCTGTGAAGAGGCTTGTGTCCTTGGTATAAACGAGGATCCCGTATCCATTGAGAATATTGAAAAAAACATTGCTGAAACCGCCTTTTCCAAAGGATGGGTAGTGCCCCAACCCCCAAAATTCAGAACGGGCAAGACCATTGCCGTAATCGGTTCCGGACCGGCAGGACTGGCAGCGGCACAGCAGTTGAACAGGGCAGGGCATTTGGTCACCGTGTTTGAAAGGGATGAAAAAGTGGGCGGATTGTTGCGCTATGGCATTCCCGATTTTAAAATGGAGAAAAATGTAATCGACAGGCGACTTGGCATTCTCGAAGCGGAAGGCATCAATTTTAAAACTGGCGTCCATGTGGGGGTTACCATTTCCGCAAAGCAATTACAGGATGAATTTGATGCGATAGTGCTTACGGGAGGGGCCACGGTGAGAAGGGGCCTGCCCACCAAGGGTGCGGACCTAAAGGGTGTGGTACAGGCCATGGATTTCCTGAAGCAGAACAACAAGCGAGTCGATGGTATAAAAGACCTTGGCGAGGAAATAAAAGCCACTGGAAAGGATGTGATCGTGATCGGGGGCGGGGATACCGGTTCTGATTGTATAGGCACCTCCATAAGACATGGGGCCCTTTCGGTGACCAATTTCGAAATCATGGGAAAAGGTACCTTGGAGCGTCCGAACGACCAACCATGGCCTTTTTGGCCCATGAGATTGCGGACCAGCTCGTCCCATAAGGAAGGGGCGGAAAGGGTCTTTAGCATTTCTACAAAGGAGTTTTTGGGGGATAAGGATGGTAACCTGAAGGGACTGATCACCTCCGAGGTGGAATGGATCACCGCACCCGGACAGCGGCCCACCCTTAAAGAAGTACCTGGTACCGAGAAAGAATGGAAATGTGAACTAGCTCTCTTGGCCTTGGGCTTTACGGGTTCCGAAACCACCGTGGCCGAACAATTGGGACTGGAAATGGACCCTAGGACCAATGTAAGGGCCACAGCGGTCAATTATATGACCAATGTCCCTGGAGTGTTCGTTGCGGGAGATCAAAGGCGGGGACAATCGCTTATTGTATGGGCCATTTCGGAAGGGAGACAGGCAGCCTATCATGTGGATACCTATTTAATGGGTTCCTCAGACCTACCCCTTAAGGGAGATGGGGACCTTCCGAGAATATAAAGATTCATTCAGCTTTATGGTTTTAAAGGCCGTCCTGGTATGGGCGGCCTTTTTATTTTTTTCAGAAGCCTAAAAACGATTGGCCATCCCATATAGATCATCAACAATTTTTGCTTGGACGCAACCATGGATCATTATAAAATATTTGCTCCTTCCCCTTTTACAGATCGATCCTCAAAAGGGAACCATCCCAATGTGATATTCGGCGCCTCGGGCCCAAGAAACAATAGCTGCCCGTTCATGTAATTGATGGTCTTGACCATGAAGGGTATGGTAAAGAAGGTGCATCCAATATTTGTTTTGTTCTTATGATATGACTCAAAAGAGGTATATGCTATGTTTTTTGATCTTAAGGAAAAGATTCGAAATGAATTTAATGATCAGGGGCGACAAGGATATAACACTGATCAGTAGCAGCACTACGCTGTAGTTTTCCTTTACTATGGGAAGGTTTCCAAAAAAATAACCCACCGCCAACAGTGAAATTATCCATAAGGCCCCGCCGACAAGGTTATATCCCAAAAAACGTTTCCGGTCCATAGAGGAAGCCCCTGCCACAAAAGGGGCGTACGTTCTTATAAAGGGAACGAACCTGGCTATAATAAGGGTTTTGCCCCCGTATTTATCAAAAAATCCCCTTGTCCTTATGAGGTGTTTTTCATTGAAGATCCTAGAATCCTTACGAAATACTTTTAATCCCAGATAATTTCCAATGGCATAATTCGTGTTATCACCCAAAACGGCGGCCAGAAACAATAGCGCCATCAGCAGAAAAACATTCATGCTCCCAACGGCACAGAGCGTTCCTGCGGTAAATAAAAGTGAGTCCCCCGGCAAAAAGGGCATCGCCACCAGTCCGGTTTCCACAAAGATTATCAGAAAAAGGATCAAGTATACCCAAACCCCATATTGCTCAATGATCCAGATCAGATATCTATCGATATGGATGATAAAATCCACTATTGTCTGAAGTAGCTCCATAAATCTAATTTTTGGAAGAATTTTTAGGGTATAAATTGGCTCGGTCGGAGGCGTTTTGAAGGGAAAGCGGGCCGTCGTGTACGACCTTAGACGTTCCACTTCCGAAAAAATGGCACCACCCCAACATCAAGATTTTTTGGATTTAGCCAATTGTTGAAAACGGGCATTTTCTGCCAATCCCCGAAAATGGAACGTTCCAATGAAAATGATGAAGTTTTCAATCACTACAAGCGATTGCCCAAAACCGGGAATCATATGTTTCAAAGGGGACCTCTACCAGAAATAATGGAAAGGAAATAAATGCAGTCGTTGGTTGAATTTGTGTACGTAAAGAAAAGTATGGCCAATTTTTAATTTTCGTAAAGGTCCAAAGAATGCTACCGTAGTGAGCGTCCACAGAGAATGTTGTAACGGAGGCTGATATGGGAGCACCGGAGGGCGAAAGATGATTTACAGGCCCTAAAAACACTTGCGATTTAATGGGAAAATCAGCAAAAGAATCTAACAAAAGTAACTTAGGCTTGTGGTGTTGAAACACATCCCCTGGTGTTTCTTTGGAGCGTAGCGATACCGATCCGGAAATTTGGTAGCCCAACCCGAAGATGATCACTATTATAAGAACCGCTATATTCCTTGACTTCATTATCCAAAGATATATTTTTTAGGGACATCTTGCCCTCCTTTTTAGGACTCGGTCCCTAAAATAAGGGCTCTCAATATTAACTTCCATCCATAACCCTATTACGGAACCCCTGCCCTAAATAAGCAGCATATGCAAATTCCCAAAAATCAAAGACCCAACAAGGAATACTCAAAATGCCCTTGCAAGGTCGGCAACTTCCAAGACACCAAACAAATATCCAATAGATAAGATTTCGCTGATGAATTTTAAAGATAATTGAATACATTTACTACCAACAACCATAGCTGATCATTGATCCCGTTAAAAGGACGATCTCACCCTGCAAATGACGTTACTTCTTGTTTATTTGTTCACCGCCCTGATTATCTCCTTTGTCTGTTCAATTACGGAAGCCGTACTGCTTTCAACCCCGTTGTCCTATTTAAAGGCCAAAATGGGGAAAGGGGACCAGAGTGCCAAGACCTTTCTTAAGCTCAAGGAAGATATTGACAGACCATTGTCGGCAATCCTTTCCCTCAATACGGTCGCCCATACGGTAGGGGCCGCAGGGGTTGGCGCCCAAGCGACACTGGTTTTTGGGGAGGCTTCCTTTGGTATCGTTTCGGCCGTTCTTACCATCCTCATATTGGTCCTAACAGAGATCATTCCCAAGACCTTGGGGGCCAATTACAGCAGGGAGCTGATGGGAATTTCCGCATCGGTCATCAGGGGGATGATCTTTGTGACCTATCCTTTGGTCCTGGTCTCCCTAACGCTTACCAGATTGTTGTCCAGAAAGGAAAAGAGCCTTACCACCAGCAGGGAAGAAATTTCCGCCCTTGCCAGTATAGGAATGGAAGAGGGCATTTTTGTGGACAAGGAGAACAAGATCATACAGAACCTTATCAGGCTTAAAAGCATCAAAATATCCGAAATCATGACCCCTCGGATAGTGGTGGTCGTGGCCAATGAGGAGATGACCCTTCAGGAATTCCTAAAAAACAAGGAATTCTTACACTTTTCAAGAATCCCCATCTATAGTGGCAATCGGGACAACATTACCGGATATGTGTTTAGGGAACTGGTGTTTGAAAAGCTAGCGGAGGACCAGTTCGATCTTAAACTAAAGGATATCAGGCGGGACATCGTGACCTTTTCCGATAATGCCACCCTTTTCTCGGCTTGGGAAGAGCTGTTAAAAAGAAAGGAACAGATTTCATTGGTCGTGGATACCTATGGCGGAATGGACGGTATAGCCACTTTGGAGGACATTATAGAGACCCTTCTCGGTTTTGAGATCGTGGATGAAAAGGATAGGGTGGAAGACATGCAGCAATACGCCATGGAACGTTGGAAATCCAAACAAAAGAAATACCGTATGCTGAACGAGGGAAAGGAGGACACGGACTAAGTCCACAAAATCCAAGTACGCCCAATCCCGTGCCTACCAAGTGGACTCCACTTCCGAAATGGAAAAATCGGAGAGTTCCATGGGAGCATTTGAGGGGTTGGTCAATTCCATGTTTTTATAGAACGCATTGGGAAACAGTTGTGCCGTCATAACATACTGTCCCCCGTTGATGAAAATCTCCACGGAAGACCAGTCCATGATCACCCGTACCTCATACCCCCCATCCGGCAACGTGGGAATGGGCATCTGCTGTTTTTCCCCAAATGACGGCTTAAAATCCGTTTTCCCGGAACGGCCCCGGTCCAAAGTAAATAATTCTCCGGACATATCCATTACCAGTTCCTCCCCTAGCCCATTCTTAAAACGGAGCCCAAATTCTTTGGAATCCGTCCAAAAACGTATCTCCGCCCTATTAAAGTGGTCAAACTCCTTTGTAAGGGTTTCCTTGGCCTTCAATTTTAGATGCTCGGGAGTCCCTTTCTGAAGAAGGGAATCAAAGCTTGCCAATGGGTAACTGAATAGTTGGGGCCCTTCTGGGGTCTGTTGTAGTTCCATGGCCCGTGGAAGGGTCATGGCACTTCGCCACTTTTCCGTAGGCGTATCCCGAGCGTATTCCCAATTGCTCATCCAACCAATAAATAGCCTTTCGCCAATGGGCGCATCATTATAGGTGACACCTGCATAGTTGTCCGTTCCATGGTCCACCCACTTAAATTCTGTCTGTGGGGAGGTAAAGGTCGTGCCGTCAAAGTCGCCCACAAAATATTGTGTGCCACTCCCCCCATTGGGAGCTCCGGGATTGATACTGATGAGCAGCACCCATTTTTCCTCCCCTGTACCCTTTACCGTCAATGGAAAAAGATCAGGACATTCCCAGACCCCACCATGGGCGCCCTGTTCCTTGCCAAATTCACTTTTGTATTCCCAATCCCTTAAATTGCCGGATTCCCAAATCTGTAGGTGATCGCCGGCCACCAACAACATGGTCCAACGATCCCGCAACCGGTTCCAAAAGACCTTGGGATCCCTAAAATCCTTTATGCCCGGGTTGGATATGACGGGATTGTCCCCGTATTTGGTCCAGCTATCCCCATTGTCCAAGCTATAGGCTATCCCTTGGGTCTGATAATCGTTCCTGCCCGACTGCTCCCCTTCCATGGAATGATACGTGAAAATGGCCACCATGGGCGGATTTTCCAAAGTACCCAGTCCAGAAGTATTGTCTTTGTCCACCACGGCACTTCCGGAAAAAATATACCCGTTCGCATCGGGATAGAGGGCAATGGGCCTGTGCTCCCAGTTCATCATGTTATCGCTGACAGCATGTCCCCAATGCATGGGCCCCCACACAATATCATCGGGATAATATTGATAGAACAAATGATAACGTCCGTTATGATATACCAATCCGTTTGGATCGTTCATCCATTTTTCCTCTGGGGAAAAATGGAATTGCGGTCTGTACATCTCCTTATAATACGGTTCTTGTCCGGTCATTTTTACGTTTTTATGCTGGCGGGCCGTATCCTTACAGGAGAAACACCACACCAATACCATGCACAGCAGCAGGAGTTTTTGTTCTTTCATGTGTCCCTTTCCATTATTTGATCAAATTGTCTCGGGGCAAGCCCACGAAGCATCCAGAAAAGTCTTGTTCCAAGACCCCTTTGATGGGATTAAAAATAAAACTTTAAATCCAATTGCAGGGCACAAATTCCAATTTCCATCTTGTCTATCAGCTGTCTCGGGGAAAGCCCAAAAACTAGCCTAGTTCCATCTCGCCCCAAAACATCTGGGATTAGATACATTTAATGGGAATAAACCATTATATTGGAAAAAAGGACGTTTTTTTATACTGGCCACATCCCGCTACTTCAGCATATTAATCGTTGCCGAAGGCAATATAGATGCGGCCACAAGCAGATATACATCAGCGGTAATGGTAAAAAAATATTATGTACCGTAAGAATTGTCAATAATTGATGACAAAGTAATCAATTACCCCATTCGAATCCAATTATGGAACGTCCAGAAAAGGAAAACCTATTACTGATCTTTACAAGAAACCCGGAATTGGGAAAGTGCAAGACCCGATTGGCCGCAGAGGTCGGGGATCGGGCCGCTTTGGACATATACCGTTTCTTATTGGACCATACCCAGCTTATCACAAAATCGGTGGATGCAAAAAAAGAGGTCTATTATTCCGAAGAAATATGGGAGGAGGATATCTGGGATAGAAAGTACTATGAAAAACAGCTTCAAAATGGTGAAGACCTGGGCGAACGTATGTTGAACGCCTTTAAACATGGCTTTGAGGCGGGATATAGGAGAATCGTGATCATTGGGAGCGATATGTACGACCTATCCACCCAAGATCTGGACCATGCATTTCAACAGCTTTATAGTCACGACTATGTAATTGGCCCCGCCTCTGATGGGGGCTACTATCTATTGGGAATGAACCGTCTGTGCACTTCCGTCTTTGCTCGGAAGGCCTGGGGGACCAAAACAGTTCTGGAGGACACCCTAAGGGACCTCAAAAATAAAAACACAAAACTTTTGAAAATCAAAAATGATGTGGACCTTTACGCGGATATAGCCAACGTAGCGGCATTCCAACCTTTTTTAAAACACTTGAAAAAATGACCTTAAAACAACTGGAAGAATCCACCAATTATCTAAGGAACAAAGGTTTTGACACTCCAGAACTTGGAATTGTACTGGGAACCGGTCTTGGAAAACTGGTAGCTGAAATTGAAGATCCCATTGAAGCGCATTACAACCATATCCCATTTTTTCCTTTGGCGACCGTAGAGTTCCATACCGGCAAATTGATCTATGGCCGTATAGGGGGCAAAAAAGTGGTGGTTATGCAGGGGCGGTTTCATTTCTATGAAGGTTATGATCTGATCGATGTTACCTATCCCATTAGGGTAATGCACCAATTGGGAATAAAAAACCTCTTTATTTCCAATGCTGCCGGTGCAATGAACCCTGATTACAAAAAGGGCGATATCATGCTGTTGGACGATCATATAAATATGCAGGGAGGTTCCCCTTTGGCCTTTAGAAATGTGGCCGAGTTTGGGGAGCGGTTTGTGGATATGGGAAATCCCTATGATCGGGAAATGGGCAAAAAAATAATTGACATTGCCGAAAAAAATGATATTTCCCTGCAAAAAGGGGTCTATGTGGCGGTGGTGGGCCCACAGTTGGAAACAAGGGCCGAATATAGAATGCTAAGGTCGTTAGGTGCAGACGCCGTAGGTATGAGTACCGTACCCGAAGTGATCGTGGCCAATCATTTAAAATTACCGGTGCTGGCCATTTCTGTACTGACGGACGAGTGTGACCCGGACAACCTACAGCCCGTCAACATAGGGGAAATCTTGGCCATTGCGGCAAAGACAGAACCAAAAATGATCCTTTTGTTCAAAGAATTAATAAAACAACTATGAGCTATCTAAAAGAAACCAATGAACTTTACCGGGCTGCAGCACTTACCCCTGATGTGGGCCTTTGTTGCACCACTAATCCCATTTGGCAATTTCCCGGCCTTTCCATCCCCAAAATAATGCAGGAAATGAACTATGGGTGCGGGAGTACCGTATCGGCCCAAGATTTGGTAGACAATCCCAAAGTCCTGTACGTGGGTGTAGGCGGGGGAATGGAACTGTTACAGTTCTCCTACTTTTCCCGACAAGAAGGCGGGGTTACCGGCATAGATGTGGTGGATGAAATGTTGGAGGCGGCCAAGAGCAACTTTAAGATTGCGGAAGCGGAAAACCCATGGTTTAAAAGTGAATATGTACATTTGTTAAAGGGGGATGCCCTCAACTTGCCGATCGCCGATGCCAGTATGGATGTGGCAGCCCAGAATTGCCTTTTCAATATTTTTAAAGCGGAAGACCTGCGGAAGGCGATATCGGAAATGTACCGGGTGCTGAAACCCCACGGACGCCTGGTGATGAGCGATCCCATATGTGAACAGCCAATGAACCAAGAGCTCCGCAACGATGATCGGCTTCGGGCTCAGTGTCTTAGCGGAAGTATCCCCTTGGCGGAGTATGTTAAAACACTTACGGATGCCGGTTTCGGCACCATTGAGATACGTGCCAGGAAATCGTACAGGGTTTTGTCGCCCAATCATTACCCCACTGAGGAACTCATTTATTTGGAGTCTATTGAAATAGCCGCCATAAAAGATCCCATGCCGCCGGACGGCCCATGCATTTTTACCGGGAAAACTGCCATCTACTATGGTGACAAGCCATATTTTGATGATGGTAAGGGGCATGTCCTGATGCAGAACCAGCCCTTGGCAGTATGTGATAAGACGGCAAATGCCCTGGCAAATGCGCACGATCAAATTCACATCAGTGACAGCACTTGGCACTATAATGGCGGGGGATGTTGCTAAAAGCTACAATTACCGCAAATTATGGAGCGGAACAAAAACCGCTACGAGTGAAATATCGTATCTTAGAAAACCCATATTAGCTATCAACCTTGGCATCTATCATCAAGGGGTGGGCACATAAGGCAATAACACGTTAGTCGGGCACGGAAACAGATGATCTGGGCATCTAAAAATTAATGTGCTGCTGTAAGGTTGGGCAAAGATGGGATACTAAACAGCAATATACCAGACCAATGACACCTATTTCCAAAATAGTCCTTATCGCCTGTATGCTTATATTGCCAATGGGCACCGATGAACATCTTTTTGGTCCGTCTACCCTATCTGCCCCGCAGAAGGGAATGGACCATGGGGCATGGGACAAACTTTTAAAAAAACATGTGGCCGCCAATGGAAAGGTAGATTATAAAGGTTTTGTGAAGGACAAGAAATTACTGGATGCCTATTTGGAACACCTGGGGAAAAATCCGGCCTCGGAATACGGGACCAAAGATGGAAGATTGGCCTATTACATCAATCTTTACAATGCGGCGACCGTTAAACTGATCGTGGACCACTACCCCGTTAAAAGCATCAAGGACATTAAAAACCCATGGGGGCGGGAATTTGTCAAAGTAGGCAACCGTACCATATCGCTAGGGGAGTTGGAGCACGGCATACTGAGAAAAATGGAAGAGCCACGAATCCATTTTGCGATCAACTGTGCCTCCACCTCCTGTCCCGATCTGTTAAATGAGGCATTTGTATCCGCCAAAATGGGACAGCAACTCGAAAAGGCCACTAAAAGGTTCGTGAACGACTCCACCAAAAATAAGATCACGGCGGGCTCTTACGAACTTTCGGCCTTGTTCAAATGGTACAAAAAAGATTTCACCACCCAGGGTTCTTTAAGGGAATTTATCAATTTATACGGGGAACATCCCATCACCAAAGAGCAAAAATGTTCCTATCTCCCATATGACTGGAGCCTAAACGAATAAAATGGGCCATTGCAGCATCAGCATTATCATTCCCGTCCTAAACGAAGGGGAGCGTCTGGGAAGGCTGCTTGGGCACCTAAGGGCCAATAGCAGCCCTAAGAACATACGGGAAATTTTGGTAGTGGATGGTGGCAGCACCGATGGAAGTGTAGCTGTTGCACGGGAACATGGTGCCCATGTACTTCTTTCGGCCAAGGGAAGGGCCATACAGATGAACCTAGGGGCCAAAAACGCCAAAGGGACCGTTCTATACTTTCTGCATGCCGATACCTACCCTCCCGCCAATTTTGACCATCACATACACCAAGCGGTTACCAAGGGATATTTAACAGGATGTTTTAGGCTGCGTTTCGATTCTAACGATCGCCTTTTACGATTTTTTGCCTGGTTCACTAGGATAAACCGTAAAATCTGCCGTGGAGGGGACCAATCCTTATTTATAAGCATGGAACTATACCGTCTCACCAATGGTTTTAACGAAAATTATATCATTTATGAGGACAACGAGTTCATCGGCAGATTGTACGACACCACTAACTTTATAGTGCTACCGCAGTACGTAGTGACTTCCGCCAGGCGTTATTCAAAAAAAGGGTCCCTTTTGTTGCAGTACCACTTTGGAATGGTGCATTTAAAAAATAGGCTGGGAGCCGGGCCGGATGACCTTTATCAATATTACAGGAAATATATCGGTATTTAATCCCTGTTTATATAATCTAGAATTGCCCCTTCAGAAATCCATTTGGCCAAGGCCTGTCTATTGTCCGGTTCCAGAATCCTTCTTTGGTCCTTTGCGTTCTTGATGTTCCCCACCTCGATATAGACCATTGCGGGCAAGGTATTCTTCACCAGATAAAGATTGGTCCTATCTTCAAAAGTGCCCGAATATTCCCTGTTGGGCTGGTATTTTAAATATTTGTTCTGAAAGGTGCCGTGAATGCTCTCTGCCAGTTTTTTGCCATTTTTGCTCTTTTCATGGTGGTAAAAGAAAACATCGATGTTCTGCCCCCTGGCCCTACTGTCCACATGGGTAACGATCAACCGCTGGTATTTGTCCCTGTTCTGCATATACAGTTCGTTAACGGCATCTACCCGTTGTTTTAACCGCGCCAACTGGTTCAGGGGGATATCCAGGTTGGGATAGGTGACCTCGTCACGGTCAATTTCCAAAATACGCTCGTCCCTGATACCGTCATTGGCATCCCGGATGATGATATACACCTTGGCGCCCTGCATCATCAGTTCCCTGGCCAACCTAAGGGTAATGTCGTATGCGTATTCGTCCTCGGCGATCACTTTGCCCGCATAATTCTCTATCGCCCCGGGATCTGGTCCTCCGTGACCGGAAATCAGATAGTAGACGGTGCCTTCAAGCTTATTTCCCACTGGGGTGACCTTGGCATACTTACTTCCGAATATTTCATAGTCGACCGATTCGCTTATAACCTTTCTTTCGGTGGTCTTTTTTTGGATGGAATCCACCACGGGTACGGTATCCAACGCAAACGGGGGAATAATATATTCCCTGCCCGCATATAAATGGACACTGTCCCTTAAGTTATGGCTATTAAGGGCCACAAAATGACCGTAATGTGCCACCGGGTCCATCCCATATTTCCTTAAAAGGGAGTAAATGCCATCGCCTTTGACAGCAATGACCTTTTTTAGGGAGTTTTGTGACATCGCCAAAAGAGGCACTAAAAGAAAAAGAAAATGTATGTATTGGACTTTCAGGAAGTGCACGACCGTAATTTTGCACAAATATTACCAAAAATTAAGATCACTTCCAAAAAGGAAGCTGTCTATCATCAAATTACCGAATATCCCAGTTGTGCATTTTGATCTGGGGCAAAAAAGTCGTTCAACTGGTGGATAACTGTAAATCGAAGTGTCCGTAGATCAATTTACCGTGCACAGCTTCAAAGCGGATCACGGGAAAATTTTAAAAGTACCCGAACAGATACCGAAGGAAAACCTGTTGCCCTATCAAGAGCGTAAGCCTTTACAATATTGTACCCGTGCGATGATCCCTTCCTTTTGGGAGACCTTCATATGTATTTTTAAGCACTTTTATATGTAGTCGATTCACTATAGATACATTATATATACGCTATAGATACGGCATACATACGGCATACATACGGTATACATTCGGTATACATTCGGTATAGGTATGGTATTGAAATAGCTATATTTCTATTTTTCTGGCATTTTGGCAACAACCTAAAATGGAACATTATTACACGTATCTGAAGTCCGTTCATCATTACGGTCAGCTAGGAGAGATCGATTTTTATGAGGACGGTGGGGTCTTTAATGGCAAGGATATCGGGCCGATGGGAGCGTACCATGGAAGGGTGTCGGCCCTTACCGATGGCCTCCGCGTACCATATTCCTATTCGTACCTGAAATCCCATTCCCTTTAATGGGTCTTGGGGTGCGTTTTTATCGGGAGGTGAATGGGGCATAACATATGCTGGGGGCGGGAAGGGGTGCTGCGGTCGTAGGGGTACGTTAAAGACCGTCGATCCGAGCGAAATTCCATAGGAATTTTGTACTGAGAATCGCTTTTTGCTTGAAATTCCAGTTATTGATACTGAACCGACGAATTATAATCAAAATGCAGAATGGGTTCAATATATTTTATAATAATGGCGGATCACCTCTTCGGCAGGTTTGTTCTGCGGCGTAAATCTATTATCGGTAGGTCCTCCGGAAACTTTATGGTCCATAAACCATTTCCATACAAATCCGCCCCTAAACCAATCCTCGGACCAGAAGGCATCAAAAACAGCTTTAGTGGCATTGGTCTGGGCGTGCATATTGATATTGTCCGTATGCCTATCCACCGTCCACGGCCTCATTGCAGTATAATCATTGCTCCTATACCCAAATTCGGTAAACAATATGGGTTTTTCCATCTCTTCGGACAGCTGTTGCATTCGTACCTTAAAAGGTTGCCATTTTTCCACCAACTCTGCCACGGTTGGGGTCCTCTCCTGTGATAATGGGAAGTAGGCATCTATGCCTATCATATCCACTTCCTTCCAAAAGGGGGTATTGGTATACTCGTCCCAATTAGCGGCATAGGTGAGTTTTCCTTGGTAGACCGTCCTTATTTTTTTGATGAGCGAAAACCAATAGGTGGGCCGTTGCCGTACAAAGGTTCCCAGTTCGGTACCGATACAAAAGAGTTCCACCCCTGTTTCCCCCGCCAGGTTGGCAAAGTGCATGATAAAAGCTTCATATGACGACTCCAAAGCCAGCCATTTTTCTTCGGAGTCCATCTTTAGGGTGCCGGTAAATGTCCCCCTCCAAATCCATAGTTGGGGTTTCAACATTACTTTCAGTCCGTTCTTATGAAGTTGATCTATATACTGCCTTGCCCCTTCCTTGGTCTCCCCGTACCACTGTCTTTCGGTATCATAATGTATTTCAGGGGAGGTTACATCCGGCATAAAACCGAAAGGCATTACCGCGGCATAATTTGCATTGACCGCCAGTACCGCATCCAGATGTTCTTGGGCCACCTTCTCCCGAGAGGCCACAAAACTCACCCCGTTCACTTTATGACTTTCTTCCCTACAGGATAGGAAAAGCACCATTATGGACAAGAAACGATATGCTTTCATTGGTTACTATTGAAAGATCACTAAAGTAGACCATTTGTAATGATGTTCCCGGAATAAAACTATGGACGCCCTTATGGCAAATATATTTATATGCTTTCTAAATAAGGATCCTGATTTAAGTTCTTATATTTAGGAACGACAGAGGGAAGGAATCACCAAGCTTAAAATGGAACATATCGTAATTATCGGAAATGGAATAGCGGGTGTGACCGCTGCCAGGCACATACGGAAATTATCGGACAAAAAAATAACCATCGTTTCTTCCGAAACAGCCCATTTTTTTTCCAGGACCGCCCTTATGTACCTCTATATGGGCCATATGACCTATGAACAGTTAAAACCGTACGAAGATGGGTTTTGGAAGAAGAACCGCATTGAACTGCTGTTCGGGAGGGTGACAAAGGTAGCACCGGACACCCAGACGGTACACATAGACCAATATGGACCTTTGACCTATGATAAATTGATCATTGCCAGTGGTTCAAGGCCCAACAAGCTGGGATGGCCGGGCCAAGACCTCCAAGGGGTGCAGGGACTGTATTCCAAACAGGATGCCGAGCTACTGGAAAGCAATGCCCCCAACAACAAACAATGTAACAGGGCCGTGATCGTTGGAGGGGGGCTCATTGGCATCGAACTTGCCGAAATGCTGCGAAGCAGGAAAATACCCGTAACCATGTTGGTGCGCGAAAAAAGTTTTTGGGACGGGATCCTTCCCCAAGGGGAATCGGCCATGATCAATGATCATATAAAGGCACACCATATAGACCTTCGCCTTCAGACAAACCTATTGGAAATCCTTCCCGATGAAAATGGGAGGGCAAAAGCCGTGGTAACGGATAAAGGCGAAACCATTAACTGTAATGTGGTAGGACTTACCGTAGGCGTATCGCCCAATATCCACTTCCTTGAAGGTGCCGGTATTGAATTGGCAAAAGGGGTTTTGGTCAACGACCTTCTGGAAACCAATATCCCTAACATTTATGCCATTGGTGACTGTGCCGAAAGAAGATCTGTTACTGGAAATCGCCGTCCCGTGGAAGCGGTATGGTACACCGGTCGTATGATGGGAGAGACCGTGGCGCAGACCATTTGTGGAAATCCCATGGAATACCGGCCAGGTCATTGGTTCAATTCTGCCAAGTTCCTTGATATTGAGTACCAGACCTATGGATGGGTGTTCAGCGAACGCAAAAAGAGCGAATCGGAACATCATTTCCATTGGCGCCATCCGGTAGAAAATTGCTGTATTACCATTGCGTACGACAGTTCCACAAGAACATTTTTGGGCATCAATACCTTCGGCATACGTATGAGGCATTTGGTAGTGGACCAATGGCTTACCGAAAAAAGATCTGTTGAATATGTACTGGAGCATTTAAGGGATGCCAATTTTGATCCGGAATTTTATGCCACATATGAGCCCGACATCGTTCACAAATTCAATTCCGATCAAGGGACCGCCCTGACCATTAAGAAAAAAAGTTGGCGCAGGATATTCAAAAAAACCGCTTCACCTACAAAAAGCAGCCTTAATAAATCGATATGAACGGGAGTCAGAACAATATGGCCCTAACGGGCGAACCGCCAAAAGCCCTGAAAACAGGACAGAAATTGGCCACACTTTTGGGCATGTCAGGATTAATGGTACTACTGCTCGCCGTGGGCAATGTTGATTTTCCGCAGAAGGGACTTTGGCTTACCGTTTCCCTTTCTGCAATCTTCGGGGGCATTGTACTGTTTGCCGGATCGGCCTACGGCAACATCTCCAAGGGGATAAAAAATGACGGGGTCTGGTTTAAGTCGATCTCCGCCCGTGGATTTTTGGCTTGGTTGTCCGGTATCACGCTTACCGGATTTTATGTTGTCCTTTATTTCTATCCCCAGTATTTGGGATTGGTAAAGGACGGCGACAACAAGGGCCTGATCGCACTTTTTGATCCGCTGAGCAGGGTGCTGAGCGGTGGACCGGCAAGCCAATGGTTTGTGTACGGAACGCTCTATACAGTGGCCATATTGGGATTTGGGATCAAGTTTATCTGGAAATACCGTCATAATAGATATGAGGTGCTAAGGACCATCAGTGTTATGTTTTTCCAGACCTCCTTTGCCTTTATCATCCCGGAGCTGATGGCGAGACTGAACAGTGAACAATTCTCCCTGCCCTACTACGACCTAAAAAACATATGGCCGCTGAATTACTATAATTTTGAAAGGTACCGTGTAAACAGTTTTATCGATGCCGGTGATATTGGCCTTGCCCTATTGATCTTCGGGATCCTGAGCATTTTTGTGATTACCCCGATACTTACGTACAAGTACGGCAAAAGATGGTACTGCTCCTGGGTCTGTGGGTGCGGCGGACTAGCCGAGACTGCGGGTGACCCCTTTAGGCACCTCAGCGATAAAAGCCTGTTCGCCTGGAAGGTGGAACGTTGGGTGGTACACAGCGTAGTGGTCTTTGTGACGCTTATGACCACCGCAGTGATCTATTCCTATCTGGGGAACGACAGTAGCAAATACTGGCTTACCAAGACCACTTTCCTTATAGGGGTCTCCGGCATTCTAACCCTGGTATTTGCCTGGGCCATGATCTTTAAAAGGAAACAGCTTCAAAAGGATGCCCAATATGGGGCGGTGGGATATTTTATCATTATTGCGGTATTGGTAGGAATGCACTTTTGGAGCGGGAACGGTCAGTTATTTTTGTTCAGGCCAGAAACCCTGCGCACCACGTATGCCTTTTTGATAGGAAGCATTTTTTCGGGGGTGATCGGAACTGGCTTCTACCCTATCTTTGGCAGTAGGGTATGGTGCAGGTTTGGCTGTCCGATGGCCGCCATATTGGGCTTTCAACAGAAACTTTTATCAAAATTCAGGATTACCACCAATGGGGGACAGTGCATTTCTTGTGGCAATTGCTCCACCTATTGCGAAATGGGCATAGATGTAAGGGCCTATGCGCAAAAAGGCGAAAATATAGTAAGGTCCAGTTGTGTTGGATGCGGCATCTGCTCGGCCGTTTGCCCTAGGGGAGTCCTTAAGCTGGAAAATGGCCCTTTGCAGGGAAGATTGGACAGCAACCAGATTCTTTTGGGCAATGATGTAGACCTTATGGAATTGGTAAACCAACGATAAATACCGGGGGTGCGGCCGAAAAAGCAATGGAACAGGTAATTTTGGCACTCTCTGGACAGCTACTTTATGGATAAAATAAAAGTGATCATCCCCGCCTTCAACGAAGCGGATTCCATAGCGAAGGTAATACGTGAAATCCCTGAAACCGTTTCGGAGGTGATAGTGGTGAACAACGGCTCCACGGACAGTACGGCGCAAAATGCCAGGGACGCTGGGGCTACGGTACTCACGGAAGTTAGAAAGGGTTATGGGCATGCATGCCTTTGCGGAATGGAGTACTTGGCATCGAAGTCCGAACCGCCATTTGTTATCGTATTTATCGATGGGGACTATTCCGATTATCCGGAAGACATCACCAAAGTGCTGGCGCCCATTTTAAACGACGGCGTGGATCTTGTGATCGGGGCAAGGACAAAGGAACTGAGGGAGTACGGATCTATGACGCCCCAACAAATTTTTGGCAATAATTTAGCCACTTTTTTGATGAAACTGTTTTTTGGTTCTACGTTCACCGATCTGGGACCCTTAAGGGCAATAAAGTATAACAGCTTGATGTTACTGCAAATGCAGGACAAAACCTATGGCTGGACCGTGGAAATGCAGTTAAAGGCGTTACGTAAGAAACTTACTTACACCGAAGTACCTGTTCGATATAAAAAAAGAATAGGGGTATCAAAAGTATCAGGTACGGTAAAAGGTAGTATATTTGCAGGCATAAAAATCCTTGGTTGGATTTTTAAATACAGTATAAAATGAAAACAACCGTACTTATATTATCCAGCACTAAATAACATGGGACTGACCATCACTTACATCATCATCGCAATCTACAGTATTGCCCTTATTTTGATCTTCTTTTACAGTCTGGCGCAGTTGAACCTACTGGTAAATTACCTTTGGTACAAAAGGCAGAACCAGGAAGCTCCCAAGTTCAATCTACTGGACCCCAAGGAAATTCCTTTTGTCACCATTCAATTGCCCATTTTTAACGAGGAATATGTAGTGGAACGATTGTTGGAGAACATTTCAAAGATAGAATACCCTCTAAGCAAATTGGAGATCCAAGTGCTGGACGACTCCACGGACGATTCCGTAAACGATACCGCAAAACGTATCGTGCTATTGCAGGAGCAAGGGCTGGACATACAGCACATAAGACGGGAAAACCGATCTGGATATAAGGCCGGTGCCCTTAAGGAAGGCCTAAAAATAGCCAAGGGGGAATACATCGCCATTTTCGATGCCGATTTTTTACCCGACCCCGATTGGTTGAAGAAGACCGTCATATATTTTAAGGACAAGGAAATTGGAGTGGTACAGACCCGTTGGGGCCATATCAACAGGGAATACTCTACCCTTACAAGAATACAGGCATTTGCACTGGACGCCCATTTCACCTTGGAACAGGTGGGCCGGAACGCAAAGGGCCACTTTATAAACTTTAACGGCACTGCCGGTATCTGGCGCAAGGAATGTATCCTGGACGCGGGCAACTGGGAAGGCGATACACTAACGGAAGATCTGGACCTAAGTTACAGGGCACAGTTAAAAAACTGGAAGTTCAAGTACCTGGAGGATGTGGAAACGCCCGCCGAACTTCCCGTGGTGATCAGTGCCGCCCGTTCCCAACAATTTAGATGGAACAAGGGAGGTGCGGAAAATTTTAGAAAGACCGTCTGGAGCGTTGTAACCTCTAGAAATATCTGTTTCAAGACGAAATTCCATGGGGTGATGCACCTTTTGAACAGTTCCATGTTCCTATGCGTATTTATTGTCGCTTTTTTGAGCATACCCATGTTGTACATCAAAAATATGTACGGGCATTTGGGATGGATCTTTGAGGTTACCAGTTTTTTCGTCGTGAGCACCATTATCCTCTTTGTCTGCTATTGGTTTACCTATAAGAGCATACAGGGCAGCAGCTTTGACAATTTTATAGATTACATCAAATTGTTCTTCACCTTTTTCTCCGTGGCCCTTGGGTTTTCCCTACACAATTCCATGGCGGTCCTGGAAGGGCACATGGGCAAAAGGAGCGAATTTGTAAGGACTCCAAAATTCAATATAAACAGTCTTACCGATACATGGAAGGGCAATAAATATTTGGCAAAAAAACTGTCGCCCAATATGATCTTGGAAGCGCTTTTAATGTGCTATTTCCTTTTCGGAATGTACAGCGCCATTCCCTTGAACGATTTTGGGCTGTTCCCATTTCACTTTATGCTGTTCTTGGGGTTTGGGTTCGTCTTTTTCAATTCCCTAATGGCGAAGGCATAAATGACCCCTTATTGGAAACTTCACAAATTTCCTATTCTTATGGTCATTGCCAGCATATGTATGTATGCGGCCTTTGCCTATGACCTGGAACGAGATGATTTTATAAAATTGATAACCCTAAGCCTAGGGTTATTTTTTTTGTTCCAAAAACTGATCCAATTGGAAAAATGGAACTTTAAGTTCCTTCTATTGTCGGGCATTGGATTTCGGATGGTTTTTTTAATGGCCGTGCCCAACCTATCACAGGATTTTTATCGATTTATCTGGGATGGGGAACTGATCCTTCTGGGTATAAACCCATATTCGTTCACTCCGGATCAGCTGCTGGGGCAACAAGTGGCCATTGTACCGAATGCACTTGAGCTGCAGCAGGGCATGGGTTCGCTCAGTGCGGGCCATTTTTCCAATTATCCTCCCCTAAACCAGCTCCTGTTTTCCTTTGCCGCCCTTTTTTCGGGATTGGGCCTACTGGGTCCCATCATCGCCATGCGCAGCATGATCATTGCCGCGGATATCGGCATACTTTACATGGGCAAAAAATTGTTGGCGCATCTTAATTTACCGGGACATCTTATCTTCTGGTATTTCCTAAACCCCTTGGTGATCCTTGAACTCACCGGCAATCTCCATTTTGAGGGTGCCATGCTTTTCTTTTTCTGTACCGCCCTTTACTTTTTGGCCAAGGGCCGTTGGCAATGGGGAGCCGTTTTCATTTCGGGGTCCATTTTGATAAAATTGGTGCCCTTATTGTTTTTGCCCCTATTTATCAAATATCATGGGCTTAAAAAAAGCATGGTATTCTTTAGCCTTGTGGGACTGGTCATCTTGGTTTTTCTACTTCCCTTTTTCTCCCTGGAGTCCGCGGACCATTACCTACGGACCATCTCGCTCTGGTTTTCCAATTTTGAATTTAATGCGGGCATCTATAACCTGATAAAGGGCCTGGGAAACATTTTCGATCTTCCTGGCTATAGGACCATACGCATTTTTGGGAATTGGGCCCCTTTTATCATTATCCTAATGGTAGCGCTGTTTTCCTTTTTGGGCAATAATAAGAAGATGTCGGGCGTATTGGTCTCCATGTTATGGATATTGTCCTGTTATTATTTTCTGGCCACAACGGTACACCCTTGGTACGTGGTCTTTTTGGTACTGTTGTGCCTTTATACCCCTTTCCGTTTTCCATTGGTCTGGTCCGGCACGGTGCTGTTGAGCTATTGGGCCTATTCCAACCCCCTTTTTATCGAAAATTCCTGGATCTTGTTATTGGAATACGGTATTATGTACGGGTTCCTGATATACGAGCTATGGCACCTTAATAACAAAAAGTTACTTTTTTGTAAAAATTGAACAGGATTTGTATATGGTCCAATTTTATTAGTACATTTGTTATACAATGAATAGTAGCGCACATACCTATACTACCACTCCGGAAATTTTTTCCGCTTATTCATTTACGCCTACACGTCGTCGCCCGTAAGGGTGCATTTCATTTATGGAGATAGGTGAGTCCATTTCCGCTTCGAACCAAATCAATCATTTAACTTTTTAATCTTAAAGCAACATTCAATGAAGATTGTTATTGCTAACGAATCTTATTTTAAATATGCCCAGATCATCTGTGACACTATAGAAGAATCTGCCAAGGTAAGGGGAACCGGTATTGCCAAGCGTACCCCGGAATATATCCAAAAAAAATTACAGAACGGAAATGCGATCATAGCCTTGGATGGTGATAAATTTGCCGGTTTCTGTTATATTGAAGTCTGGGGACACGAAAAGTTCGTGGCCAATTCAGGTCTTATAGTCCATCCCGATTACAGGGACAGGGGTTTGGCCAAACAGATCAAAAAGGCGGTCTTCGACCTTTCCCGAAAGAAGTTTCCGGATGCCAAAATATTCGGGATCACCACAGGGCTTGCGGTTATGAAGATCAACTACGAGCTGGGCTACAAGCCTGTTACCTTTTCGGAGCTGACAGATGACCCTGAATTTTGGAAAGGCTGCCAGACCTGTAAAAATTTTGATATCCTTACCAGAACGGAGCGCAAGATGTGCCTTTGCACAGGAATGCTTTACGACCCAAAAGTAAAACCCAAGGAGCCGGAAACATTGAACACCAAAGCGTTTAAGAGATTGAAGAGCATTAAAGAACATTTGTTCCTTAAAAAAAAGTAACATGAAAAAATTAGTATTGGCCTACAGCGGTGGATTGGACACCTCCTACTGCGCAAAATATCTATCAAAGGAAAAAGGTTTCGAAGTGCATGCGGTAAGTGTGAACACGGGTGGGTTCTCAAAGGAAGAAATTGCGGAAATCGAGGAAAAGGCCCTCCAATTGGGAGCCGTTTCCTATACCTCCATCAATGCGGTGTACACCTTTTATGACCAGGTCGTAAAATACCTGATATTCGGCAATGTCCTTAAGAACAACACCTATCCTTTATCGGTAAGTGCGGAACGTATCGTCCAAGCAATGGAAATAGTGAAACACGCCAAAAAGGTAGGGGCCACCCATATTGCGCATGGCAGTACCGGTGCGGGCAACGACCAAGTGCGGTTCGACATGATCTTTCAGATAATCGCCCCTGAAATTGGGATCATTACCCCCATACGGGATAACAGGCTATCACGTGAAGCTGAAATTGCTTACCTAAAGGAAAATGGGGTAGATTACCCATGGGAAAAGGCGAAGTATTCCGTAAATAGGGGATTGTGGGGAACTTCAGTAGGTGGTGAGGAAACGCTCACCTCCCATTCCGCCCTACCCGATCATGCATATCCAAGCCAGTTGACCGAAACAGCGCCGGTCGATGTGAAACTTACCTTTAAAAAAGGGGAGCTGGTGGCCGTGGACGGGAAAGAGGCCTCCCCCGTAGAAAACATCAATGCCCTTCATGAATTGGCATCCAAATACGCCATTGGCAGGGACATCCATGTCGGCGATACCATTATCGGTATCAAGGGACGGGTAGGTTTTGAGGCCCCCGCCCCCCTGATCATTATAAAAGCACACCACCTCTTGGAAAAACACACCCTTAGCAAGTGGCAACAGTTCCAGAAAGAGCAACTGGCCAATTTTTATGGGATGTTGCTGCATGAGGGCAATTATATGGACGAGGTAATGCGCAATATAGAGGTGTTTTTGACCGACACCCAAAAGAACGTGAGCGGGGACGTTTTCATAAGCCTCCATCCTTATCGGTTCCAGCTTTTGGGAATTGAATCCGAACACGATCTGATGAACGCCTCCTTTGGCAGTTATGGCGAAATGAACAAAGGATGGACGGCCGATGAGGCGAAGGGATTCATCAAAATAGTATCCAATGCGGGAAAAATCTACAACCATGTCAACCACAAAAACGATTAATGCCGGTATTATCGGAGGTTCGGGATATACGGGGGGCGAGCTGATCAGGATATTGCTCAACCACCCTTTTGTATCCATCGATTTTATATACAGTACCACCAGGGCCGGAAAAAAGGTAGCCTCGGCGCACCCGGACCTACTGGGCGTCACGGAACTGGCATTTTCATCACAAGTGAATTTGGAAGTGGACGTGGTATTTTTATGCCTTGGTCATGGTAATTCGACCGCCTTTTTAAAAGAACATCCTTTCTCGGACGGCACCAAGATAGTAGATCTCAGCAATGATTTTAGGTTACGGGCCGATGCCGTTATGGACGGAAAGGAGTTCATATATGGCTTGCCCGAAATTAACAAAAAAAACATTGAACAGGCCAATTATATTGCCAATCCCGGGTGTTTTGCGACTGCGATACAGCTTGCGTTACTGCCCTTGGCAAAAGAGGGGGCCTTGGGCAACCAGGTCCATATCAATGCAGTAACCGGGAGTACCGGGGCCGGGGTAGGGCTCTCCCCCACCTCCCATTTTAGCTGGAGGACCAATAATCTATCGTGGTACAAACCTTTTACGCACCAACATCTGGGAGAGATAAACGAGCGTCTCCACCATTTTCAGGAGGATGCAGGGGAACTATTTTTCCTGCCCAGCCGCGGGAATTTTAGTAGGGGGATCTTTGCCACGGCCTATACCCATTTCAAAGGAAGCAGGGAAGATGCCATGGACCTCTACGGTTCCTTTTATGCCGATGCGAAATTTACCCAGGTTTCGGATACCGAAATAAGTTTAAAACAAGTCGTGAACACCAATCAGTGCCACATCCATTTACATAAACACAATGATATGCTATTGGTCACTTCGGCCTTGGACAACCTTTTAAAAGGTGCATCCGGGCAGGCCGTCCAGAATATGAATTTGATGTTCGGTTTTAAGGAAACGGAGGCATTGGCATTAAAATCGGTCGTTTTTTAAATATCGGTTGCACTCCGAAGAAAATTAGGACGCAGAACCCGTTTGGGAAGTCCGCACTAAATATAAAGACCATGAAAATAGCCATCATAGGCGCGGGTAACCTGGGGTTGTCCATTGCGGAAGGAGTTCTGCATACCAAAAAGGCGCACAGTTTATACCTTACCAAAAGGAACATTGCCGATATAAAGGATTATGATAGGGATACAACGGTAACGACCACCTCCGATAACAGGGAGGCCGTACGGAATTCGGACATCTTGGTATTTGCCGTACAACCGGGACATTTTGAGGCCATATTAAGGGACATCGCAGAATTGCTTACCGACAGGCATATCATCATTTCCGCCATTACCGGATTTAGCATAGAGCGAATGGAAAGTATCTTGGGTACCGATAGGAACATACTGCGCTGTATGCCCAACACGGCCATTTCGGTAGGAAAATCCATGACCTGTATCTGCGGCAATATAAAGGGAAAAAAGCAGGTGGATCTTGCCAAGACCATTTTTAATGCCATGGGCCATACGATGGAAATTCCGGAAAGCCAGATGCAGGCAGCTACGGTGATCTGTGCCAGTGGCATCGCTTTTTGGATGCGCCTTATCAGGGCCACGACACAAGGTGCCATTCAATTGGGATTTGACGCCAGGGAAGCGCAGGAACTGGCCATGTATACCTGCAATGGTGCGGCCCAGCTTCTTATAGAATCGGGCAGGCATCCCGAGGAAGAAATAGATCGGGTGACCACTCCCAAGGGATGTACGATCCAAGGTCTTAACGAAATGGAGCACCAAGGCCTCAGTTCCTCCCTTATACAGGGCATAGTGGCTTCCTATGAAAAAATCAATCAAATTAAAAAAGACTGAAATGAACTTATTTGATGTATATCCACTATATAATGTGACCCCGGTTTCCGCAAAGGGAATCGTGGTTACGGATGACAAGGGACAGGACTACCTCGATTTTTATGGGGGGCATGCCGTCATTTCCATTGGACATTCCCATCCGCACTACATACGAAGGATAAAGGATCAATTAGATCACATCGGATTTTACAGCAATGCGGTACAAAATCCGCTCCAATTGGAACTGGCCGAAAAATTGGGCCAGCTATCGCAGTGTGAGGATTACAATCTCTTTCTCTGCAATTCGGGGGCGGAAGCAAATGAAAATGCGCTGAAATTAGCTTCTTTTGAAACTGGAAAATCAAGGGTAATCGCCTTTAACAACAGTTTTCACGGAAGGACATCGGCAGCCGTTGCGGTCACCGATAATTCAAAGATCAACGCCCCCTTGAACAAACAGCAAAAGGTCACTTTTTTGGCCTTTGGAGATCTGGAAGGACTTAAGAGGGAAATTTCACAGGGCGATGTATGTTCTGTGATCTTAGAGGCCATACAGGGAGTTGGAGGCCTGGACGAGCCCACTACCCCATTCTATCAGGCATTGGCATCCCTTTGTAAGGAAAATGGGGTGTTGCTCATAGCCGATGAGGTGCAGGCGGGATACGGTAGGAGCGGAAAATTCTTTGCCTTTCAACACCATGGCATAGAGCCCGATATTATTACCGTTGCCAAGGGCATGGGCAACGGATTTCCCATTGGGGGCGTGCTGATAAGGGAACATATAAAAGCTTCGCATGGGCTTTTGGGGACCACCTTTGGTGGCAATCACTTGGCATGTGCCGCGGCAATGGCCGTTCTAGAAGTGCTTGAACAGGAAAACCTTATGGACAATGCCAACAAATTATACGATCATTTTGTCCAACGGGCAGCTGGCATCCCGGAAATAAAAAGGGTAAAGGGCAGGGGGCTGATGCTAGGGTTGGAATTTAATTTTGACGTATCCGCTCTTCGAAAGAAACTGATCCAGAACCAACATATATTTACAGGGGGCGCCAATGACAAAAATGTACTGCGGGTACTTCCGGCACTCAATATCAACAAAAAACAGTTGGATCTCTTTTTTGATGCCCTAAAAAAGGAACTTTAATGGAACGGCTCCTGGACATTACAGCTCGAAACGAAGTCCTTCGGGACATGGCAGGCCTGTTGGACAAGCAACGTACTCAGATATTGCGGGCCAACCAACAGGACTTGGAGGCCTACGAAGGGAGCGATATCGCCATGAAGGACCGTTTAAAGGTAGATGACGAAAAGATATCCGCCATGATCCTTTCCTTGGAACAATTGGGCGCCATGTCCGATCCCCTGGGGGTAGAGCGCTTTTCGGCCACCCATGAAAACGGCATGCAGATCAGTAATAGGACCGCCCCTTTTGGCACCGTAATGATCATATATGAATCCAGGCCGGATGTGACCGTTGAAGCAGCGGGAATCGCCTTTAAATCGGGCAATAAAATATTGTTGAAAGGGGGCAAGGAATCTTTGCGCAGCAACCTTGTCCTGATCTCATTATGGCACCAAGCCCTTCAAAACCAAGAAATATCCCCCGATTGGATACAGTATTTGCAGTTCAACCGTTCCGAGACCCGGTCGTTCTTGGAGAAACCTACCCAAAAATTAGATCTGATCGTTCCCAGGGGCGGGGAAACACTCATAAATTTTGTAAGGGAACATGCCCGCTGTCCCGTAATCGTGAGCGGTAGGGGAAACAATTTTTTGTTCGTGGACAAGGATGCCGACATACCCATGGCAATAAGCCTTATCCTCAATGGAAAAACCACAAAAATATCGGCCTGCAACGCTCTGGATAAGGTGCTCGTACATGCCGACCTTCCCAATAGACCTTCATTTCTAAAGGAACTTATAGCCCAACTGGAACAGCATAAGGTAGAAGTATTTGCCGATGCGAACTGTGCCTCCTATGGAAACACCGCCCCTATAGTGGATACGGAAATCTGGTACCGGGAGTTCTTGGACCGTAAAATTGTGCTCGGGGAAGTAAGCGATCTGGGCGAGGCCCTACATATGATCAACACCTATGGCGGCGGCCATTCATCCGTGATCGTAACCCGAAACAACACCACCGCTGAGAAGTTTATGGAGGCTGCGGATACAGCTGCGGTTTACCACAATGCCTCAACGCGCTTTACGGATGGGGGCCAATTTGGACTTGGTGGGGAACTGGCCATTAGTACGGACAAACTGCACCAAAGAGGCCCGATCGGCCTCCAACACTTGGTGACCAATAAATGGTTCATCACGGGAAATGGACAAATTAGATAAGCTATGGGAAAGAAACGCATCCTCCTAAAAGTGGGCACCAATACCCTTACCAAGGGTACGGACCAGATATCGAGGGGCAAGATCGAAGATATCGGCAGACAAATAGCTTCGCTGAGGGAGCAATACGAATTTATTATAGTGAGTTCGGGCGCCATAGCAGCGGCCAGACAGTTCGTGAAATTGGAGCATAACGGAGCTGAAATAACGGTCAAACAAGCCCTTGCATCCATTGGCCAACCGCACTTAATGCGTATTTTCCAAGAAAACTTTAGGGAACTGGGCCTGTTTACCTCCCAATGCCTCCTTTCCTATTCGGATTTTGAAAAAGAGGCATCCAAAGCGAACATCCGGAATACCATAAATGTTTTGGTGGAGAATAATTTTATTCCCATTATCAACGAAAACGATACGGTGGCCACCGATGAGATCCAGTTTGGGGACAACGACAAACTGGCGGCCCTAACCGCCGCCCTGTTAAAGGTTGACCTCCTGATCATCGCCACCAATACGGACGGGATCTATACAAAGGATTCCATGGACAACAAGACCCCGCATACCATCACCTCTGTAACGGACCTTGGACAACTGCAGGCGGAAGTGGGCGCTTTCAAATCGGCGCAGGGAACAGGGGGCATGCAGTCCAAAATAGAGGCGGCCACCATTGCAAAAGGGGCCAAGATCGAAACTTGGATCGTAAACGGACTTAAGGAAGGTTTTATCATCGATGCCCTGGAAAACAAAAGTAGTTTTACAAAAATAATCTGAAAAAATGTTGCATTACCTATCCACAAACGATATCGATTCCCTGCCCGATTGGGTACAGGAGGCAAGGGCCTTAAAGGAACATCCCCGAAAGCACAGTTCACTGGGGAAAAACAAGACGCTCGGACTACTATTTTTCAACAATAGCCTCCGTACGCGCTTAAGTACCCAAAAAGCCGCCATGAACTTGGGAATGGATGTCATGGTCATGAACTTTGGCAACGAAGGATGGGCCCTGGAATATGCAGATGGTACCATTATGGACCAAGGAGCTTCAGAACACGTAAAGGAAGCGGCCGGTGTCATTTCGCAATATTGCGACATCATTGGAATCCGGGCCTTTGCTTCCCTCACTGATAAAATCGAAGACGAATCGGAACTGGTCCTGGAATCTTTTAAAAAATACGCCACCGTACCGATCCTAAATATGGAAAGTTCGGTAGGTCACCCTTTGCAGGCCTTGGCAGATGCCATCACCCTAGCGGAACATCCAACAAAATCCAGGCCCAAAGTAGTACTTTCTTGGGCCCCACATCCTCGGGCCTTGCCGCACGCCGTGGCAAATTCCTTTGTGGAAATGATGAAAAAACAAGAGGCCGAATTTGTGATCACCCATCCAGAGGGCTATGAACTGGACGAAAAGCGGACCCAGGGCATTCCCATAGAATATGACCAGCGGAAAGCCTTGGAAAATGCCGACTTCGTGTATGTCAAGAACTGGAGCAATTATAGGGATTATGGGCAGATCACCAATAAAGACCCTGAGTGGACAATGACCTTGGAGAAATTGGGGAACGCCAAATTTATGCACTGCCTGCCCGTTCGTCGTAATATGGTGGTAGAAGACGAGGTATTGGACAGCGATCGGTCCTTGGTTCTCGAACAGGCCAATAACCGTACCTATGCCGCGCAGATCGCCTTAAAAAAAATACTGGATAGCCTCCCCTAACAAGGCAAAAGAGCAGGGGAAGGTAGGCCAACCTGTAAGAAAGATTTTCTGTTTTACGGTTCAGAGCCCATTTGATCAACATCCTTGGGGCAAACTGTAAAGGCATGGTGGAGCAACAAAATAACATGGATAAAGGGCGTAAAGGCATAACAGATCCCATTTATTACGTTAAAAAGGTACAGTGGGCACATATTTTAATCTGTAGGAGGTATTTTTGGGGTAATGGGCCCAAGAAGCGGAAAGCCCAATTTGATCGAGGCCCTAAGCATAATAAAGCTCACTTAGTGAACGAAGTATAGGAATTTTATGGAACAAGACTTGGCAATTGTAAAAATAGGGGGAAACGTAATTGAGGATGAAAATGAACTATCCAATTTCCTTTTTTCCTTTTCCCAGCTCCCAAGTCCAAAAATATTGGTGCACGGCGGAGGAAAATTGGCCACGCAGATTGCCGAAAAATTGGGCATCCGATCACAAATGGTGGAGGGAAGAAGGATTACGGATTCCGAAAGCCTAAAGGTGATCACCATGGTATATGGCGGTTTGGCCAATAAAAATATTGTGGCAAGACTTCAGTCGCTGCACTGCAACGCCATTGGGCTCAGCGGAGCGGATGGCGACAGTGTACGGGCACACAAAAGACCGGTCCAAGAAGTGGATTTCGGGTATGTGGGCGATGTGGACAGTGTGAACATCGCCACCATTGCACATCTATTGCAGGGGAGCCTTACGCCGGTTTTCTGCGCCATGACCCATGATGGAAATGGCCAGCTTTTAAACACCAATGCCGATACCATTGCTTCCGAGATTGCCATAGCCATGAGCGGTAGGTACAGGACCACCCTGTATTATTGTTTTGAAAAAAAGGGGGTCTTATTGGATATCAACGACCCCACCTCCGTAGTTAAAGACTTAAATTCCCGCGTATACGCCACCTTATTGGAAAAAAAGCTCGTTTCCGATGGCATGCTCCCCAAGTTGCAAAATTGCTTTTATGCCCTCAATAAAAATGTGAACAAGGTGTGTATAGGTGATATAAGCATGTTACGGCCCCACCCAGATCTATACACGACCATAACCCTATAATATGGAACAGCAAGAACTTACCAAAAAAGCCATACAACTACTTAAGGACCTTATTGCCATTCCCTCCTTTTCCTCGGAAGAGGACAAAACGGCCGATAGGATATCTGCTTGGTTCAACGACTTGGGCATAGAACACAAAAGGGAAAGGAACAATGTATATGCCTTTAACCAATATTTTGACGAAAGTAAGCCCAACTTACTTTTAAACTCCCACCATGATACGGTAAAACCCAATTCGGCCTACACAAAAGATCCTTTTGACGCACATGTGGAAGACGGGAAATTATTTGGATTGGGAAGCAATGATGCCGGGGGCTGTTTGGTTTCCCTGCTGGCCACTTTTGCCTATTTTTACACAAGGAAAGACCTTACATACAACCTTATAATGGTAGCTTCGGCGGAAGAGGAAAGTTCGGGGCCCAATGGGCTGAACAGCATGTTGCCCATTTTGCCACCACTGGAGGTCGCCATCGTGGGAGAGCCCACGCTCATGCAATTGGCCATCGCCGAAAAAGGCCTGGTCGTTTTTGATGCAGAGGTGAAGGGAACCCCTTCCCATGCGGCGCATCCCAATAAGGACAATGCCATTTACAATACCATCTCGGTACTGCAATGGTTCCAAAATTATAGTTTTGACAAGGTTTCAGAAGCATTGGGAGAGGTGAAACTGACCGTGACCCAGATCAACGGCGGCAGCCAGCACAACGTTGTTCCCGCAAAGGTAGATCTGGTGGTGGACGTACGGGTGAACGACCGGTACAGCAATCGGGAGATTGCGGATATCCTTACAAAGGAAGCTCCCTGTGCCCTTAAGGCCCGTTCCCTAAGGTTAAACTCGTCCTCCATAGACAAAAACCACCCCTTGGTTGAGTCGGGAGTGGCCTTGGGACGCAGCACCTATGGGTCCCCTACCCTTTCGGACCAAGCTGCCCTAAGCTGTCAGTCACTAAAGTTGGGGCCGGGCGACAGTACCCGTTCCCATTCGGCCGATGAATTTATCCACATCGGCGAAATCAAGGAGGGCATTGATCTATATATTAAGATTTTGGAAGGGTTTTTAAGTCGATAAGCTCGGGGCACATTGCGAAAAATTTAAAAACATTTCCATACAGGCCCCCTCAGGGCAAACTGGGAGCACAATAAATTTTACAGTGAGCCGGTATTCAAAAAAAATATTGGAAACCTTGGCACTGATACTATAAAATAAACTACCTCGGGGCAAGCCCGGAAGGTATTCAAAGGAAGAAACATTATCCCGATTCGACGCAGAGCGCCGGGGATCAAAACCCATTTAATGGGATTAAAATTGGTTCAAAACCACAAAAGACAACAACATGAAACTTTGGGACAAAGGATTTAGCACGGACAAAAAAATTGAACATTTTACGGTCGGAAATGATAGGGAACTGGATCTTGTACTGGCGAAATACGATGTTATCGCCTCTAGGGCACACGCCAAGATGTTGGGAAAAATAGGACTCTTATCGGATACGGAGACCACAGACCTATTAAGGGAACTTGATAACATTACAGTTACGATCGAAGCGGGTACCTTTACCATAGAGGATTCCTTTGAAGATATGCACTCCAAAATAGAATACGTACTTACCGAGAAACTTGGGGATACCGGTAAAAAAATTCATACGGCACGCTCAAGGAACGACCAAGTGCTTGTGGCAATGCACCTCTACCTAAAAAACGAGCTGGCCGAAATCACAGATTTGACGAAGGAACTTTTTGAACTGTTGCTGCAATTGGCAGATCGCTATAAAGAGGTTCTCTTACCGGGATATACGCATTTACAGATCGCCATGCCCTCTTCATTTGGTCTTTGGTTCTCCGCCTATGCCGAAAGCCTGATAGACGACCTGCATTTTATGGTGGCCGCCCATAAAATAGCGGATCAGAATCCATTGGGCAGTGCTGCAGGTTATGGAAGTTCCTTTCCCATAGACCGCTCCCATACCACTTCCGAAATGGGGTTTTCCACTATGAAGTATAACGTTGTGGCCGCCCAAATGGGCCGTGGAAAAGTGGAGAAGGCCGCAGCCATTGGCATGGCCGGCATAGCTGGAACACTTTCCAAAATGGCGATGGACATCTGTCTTTATATGAGCCAAAATTTCAATTTCATCTCCTTTCCGGACGAGCTTACCACAGGCTCCAGTATTATGCCCCATAAGAAAAATCCGGACGTATTTGAACTGGTGCGGGGCAAATGCAACCGACTGCAAACGGTACCCAACCAACTGCTACTGATCACCAACAACCTCCCTAGTGGCTACCACAGGGACCTTCAATTGGTAAAAGAGGCAATTGTCCCAGCGGTACAGGACCTAAAGGCCTGTTTGGAAATTCTAACGTTCAGCTTAAAGGAAATTAAGGTAAACAAGGCCATTCTGGAAGATCCAAAGTACGATTACCTATTCAGTGTGGACACCCTTAACGAACTGGTCATGGGCGGAATGCCTTTTAGGGATGCCTATAAAAAGATGGGCATGGAAATAAACGAAGGGAAGTTTACGCCCAAAAAAGATATTTTACATACCCATGAAGGCAGTTTGGGAAATTTGTGCCTGGAGGCGATCAGGGAAAAGATGGAAAAATTGAGGGTACCATAGGAGACCCTGTTCCGATCTAAAATCAAGAACTGCCCAATGTGCTATTTGATCATTCCCAGATTAATGATCTCTTGCTCGGTCAGGTATCGCCAGTGGCCCCTGGGAAGATCTTTTTTGGTAAGTCCAGCAAAGACCACCCGATCTAATTTCTCCACCACATAACCAAGGTGTTCAAAAATCTTTTGTACAGCTTTGTTCCTGGTGCTATGGATCTCTATTCCCACCTCGCGTTTGGGCGCATCGTCAATATAACTGATATCGGCCACCCTGATCAGGTTTTCCTCTATGGTAATGCCTTCCTGTATGGCCTTAAGGTCTTCAAACTTCAGGTTTTTGTCCAGCACCACATGGTATATCTTCCGCAGACCGTTCTGTGGTCTTGCCAAGCGTTTGGCCATCTCCCCGTCATTGGTAAATAGAACAAGGCCCATATCGCTTTTGTCCAAATGCCCAATAGGGGATATTTTTGATTTTGAGGCATTTATCACCAATTGCATAGCGGATCGCTTTCCCTTTTCATCGGTTGCCAACATGGAAAAATCCTTGGGTTTGTTTAGCAGGACATATTCCTTTTTCTCAGGATTCAACAACCGCCCATCAAATTTTACGATATCCCCCGGTCTTACTTTATGCCCCATTTCGGTGACGGGCTTACCATTTACGGTAACGTTTCCCGAACTGATATAAATATCGGCATCCCTACGCGAGCATACCCCTGAGTTTGCGACATATTTGTTCAGTCGGATCAAATTGGGGTCGGAAGGCTTTTTACCGGGTTCCGTATTCTTCTTGATGGGCGAATTGCCCCGGGCGTAACTCTTTTTCTTAAAACCACCTTCTCCCCTGCCGGAAGCCTTTCCGTCCCTGTTGTCATCAGACCGTCCCATATAAAAAACATTTTTGCAAAGGTACGAAGGAATTTCAGGATTACGGCAAATACCTTTTATAACCTTTATATCCCCTGCCACGGGCGTATGAGCTCACATTTGCCCCCTGTGTAAAGCGTGCTTGGAGATGAAGATAAGAGGCTATTTTTTAAAGGATTTTGTTGAGCACAAGATTCACATCGATCAAAAGGATACCGAAAACACCTGATACAATAATGAATTTTAGGATATTGTGGAGCCACACGTAGTGTTTTTTGGTCTTGGATTTCCACAATAGGAAAAGGAACAATATCAACAGGGCGACCGCTCCTATAAAATAGAGGTACATATAGCCAACATCAAACTTTAAAATAAGGGAAAGGGAGGGGATCAAGGTGAGTATTATGAGCAAACTGATGCACCTCTTTGAAAATCGTTCCCCGTACAATATCGGGACGGTCCTATAATTCTGGGCCATATCCCCGGCCATATTCTCCATATCCTTGATCATTTCCCGCGATAGTATCAATAGGAACAAAAAAATGGCATGCACAAAAATTCCGGTCTCAAAGTTCTTATAGTGCACAAAAACCACAAAGAAGGGTGCAATGGCCAATATGGCCGAGACCAAATTGCCCAAAAAGGGCTTCTTTTTTAATTTGTGGGAATAGAGCCAGATCCCGAAAATATAGGAAGAAAAAAACAGTACCGCCTTAAAGGAGACATAACTTGCCAACAGTACCGACAAAAAGTTGAGGACAAAATAAGCGGAGAGTTTGGTATGCTGCCCCACTAATCTGTCCAACATGGATTTACCCGGCTTGTTGATCAGGTCCTTTTCGGCATCGTAAAAATTATTGATTATATATCCAGCGGCGATCACCAGCGCGGAGGCCGCCACAAGAACAAAAAGGTTCACGTCAAAGATTACTTCACGAACGGCCAGATCTGGTGCCAAAATATAAATGGAAGCCAGGTACTGGGCCAGAACGATCATTAGGATATTATATCCCCTTACCACAGAAAAGAGGCTTAACATCTTAAGAAGAAAAAGCTTATTCTTTCTGTTAAGCATGGCGATGGGCTTAGAAATTGTAGACCACCTCCAGATTATAGCCCTTCAACGCCTTTTTTGCCTTTTGGATATCCTGCGTAAAGCCCAATATATAGCCCCCTCCCCCGGAACCACAGAGTTTAAGGTAATAATCATTGGTCTCTATCCCATTTTTCCACAATTTATGGAATTCGGAAGGGATCATTGGTTTAAAATTATCGAGCACCACATTGGAAAGTTCCTTTAGGTTCCCAAAAAGGGATTTTATGTTCCCACTTATAAAATCCTCCACACAGGCATCCGTATGTTTTATAAATTGGCTCTTTAGCATTTTTCTGAAACCATCCTGTTTCATCTGTTCCATAAAAATATGGATCATTGGCGCTGTTTCCCCAATAATTCCGCTATCCAATAAAAATACCGCCCCTTTTCCCACTTGATTCTGGCTTGGAAGGCTTGTGGATTCGATATTATTTCGGGAATTGATAAGAATGGGGAGGCTCAAGTAACTGTTCAGGGGATCGAGGCCAGAGGATTTACCATGGAAAAAGGATTCCATCTTGCCAAAAATGGCCTTGAGCTCCAATAATTTTTCACGGGTAAGGTTTTCCAGGACCGTTATCTTGTTGTGGGCATACTTATCATAGATGGCCGCAACCAATGCTCCGCTGCTACCAACGCCATATCCCTGGGGAATGGAGCTGTCAAAATACATGCCATTGGCGATATCCTCTTTGAGGGAATCAAGGTCGAAGGTCACCAAGTCTGGAGATTTCGACTGTATTTTCTCCAAATACGCGGAAAAGGCCCTTAGGCTATCATTGGATTTTTTGGCCACCTCGGACGGATTTGGGTCCGACTTCAGTGCCCCTTTAAAAAAATTGTACGGAATTGAAAGTCCCTTTGAGTCCTTGATTATCCCGTATTCCCCGAAAAGTAAAATCTTAGAGTAAAAAAGTGGTCCTCTCATCCCTACAAAATATTTGGCACAAAAATAATGCTTTTATTCATATTACCGCCCACAGCATCAACATATAACGTCCCTAATCGACAATGCGTATACAAATCAGTCCAACTGGACGGCTCCGCTTCCCACGTTGTCATTGATGTAGTGCCCGTTTTCACAGAACATGGCCAATTCCCGCTCAATAAACGACCCTATATTTTCCTTTTCCACCGCGGGATAGAGCAAATGTACATTCGCCCCTGCGTCCAGTGTAAAACACAATTGGCCTCCAGTTCGCTCCCTAAAGGCCCATATCCTGTTAATTATCTCCAGGGTATTGGGCTTCATCAGGATAAAATAAGGACTACTGGTCATCATCATGGCATGTAATGCCAACGCTTCCCCCTCTACAATTTCAAAGAACCTTTGTACGTTTCCATCAGCGAGAACCGTTCGGAGCTCTGTTAAGTTTTGATGTGCCTGCAAAAAACGCCGTTCGGCAAAGGGGTGTCCGTTCATAAGTTGATGCCCCAAGCTACTGCTTACCTGCTTGCTCCCTTTGTCGACCAATAAAATGGTATCCTGCAGCTCGCTGAACAGGGGATGCACTTCGTAGGGATATTCCACCCCATATAAATTTGAACTGCCCACGGTATCCAAATGTCGTCCCCATTGTACCAGACTGCCTTTTATGCTCCTGCAGGCACTTCCAGAACCCAATCGGGCCAAAAAGGACGCCTTTTGATAAAAATGGGCCTCTTGCATGCCCGGGTCCAATTTCTTTTCCATCCCCATTAGGCAAAGTGCCAAAGCGGCCATCCCACTTGCAGAGGATGCGATCCCACTACTGTGCGGAAATGAATTGGAGGTTTCGATCTTTATGTGGTACTTTTCCAGGAAAGGCAGATAGGGTCCGATCCTTTGAAAAAAGGTAGTTATTTTGGGTTTAAAATCCGGTTTGGGATTTCCGTCCAAAAAAAAATCAAAGGAAGGATTTTCATTAGACCCCCCCAGTTTTGAAAAGGTAACCGTTGTGGTAGTGGCACAGTTGTCCAAGGTGAGACTGATGGATGGATTGGCGGGAACCTGCTCTTTATCCTTTCCCCAATATTTTACCAGGGCAATATTGCTGGGCGCCTTCCACGTAAACCTTCCCTCAAGCACCTCATTTTTGTAGTCGGATGGAACAAAATTTTTTTCCGTCATGGACAGTATAATTTCCGCAAAGATAGTTTTTATGATGTTTTGCAATGGTCCCTGACGGAATAAATTAGTATTTTAGGGGCTCTAAGCCATTCCCGACAGAGAGGATGTTGGGAAAAGTGCAACGGACATTCAAGACAGAAAACCTGAACGGGAACCGCGTGAAAAAAAAGATCAAATACATTAGCATCTCGGTGGCCATCTGCCTGTTGATCGGCCTGATTTCCAGTTTTGCGACCCAATCTTCCGTTGACGGTTGGTACCTGTCCTTGGAAAAGCCGGCCGTTAATCCGCCCAATTGGATCTTTGCCCCGGTCTGGACCATTTTATATATCATGATGGGGATATCCGGGGGACTGGTCTGGGCCAAGGGATTTTATCACGTATGGGTAAAAACGGCACTGTACCATTTTGGGTTCCAACTTTTGCTCAATTCCCTTTGGAGCATTGTTTTTTTTGGCCTTAAGGCCCCCTTGATCGCACTAGTTGTAATAGTGGCGCTACTGATAATGATCGTATTCACCATCCGCTGGTTCAAGGTAGTGGACCGGACTGCGGCCTATATGTTGCTGCCATACCTGGTTTGGGTGGCCTTTGCGGCCTACCTCAACTATCGTATCTGGATTTTGAACTGATCCTATAGCAGCAATAGTTGTTGCATGGTGCGCAAATTTCTGGTAGTGGCCCTTACCTTCAATTTTCTTTCGAAAAAATTATTGTCACATTTGGTGTTGCCGTAGCCATTTTTACAAAAGAGGTAGATACAATGATCGGTAATGGCGAACCGCTCGTTCTCAAAATGCTGTTCCCTAAGACCCTGCACCTTATCGCCATTGGGCATATCCATCAAAAGCACAAAATACCGTCTACCCTCCTCGAGGTCCTTAAAGGGGTCCTTGTCCATAATGGATCGCAGCCCTTCTCTGTCCAGGACCAGTACGGAAACCTGAAACCCAAAGGTTCCCAGAATCCCCCTTTCAATTTCCGATTCCATAAGATGGTTGTCCGTATATAAACTTTGAAAACGGACATTCCCGCTTTGGATATAGGTCTTGACCTCGGAAAATCCCATTTGTACAAAAAGGGCGGCCAGGTCCACCATTGTAATTTTCTTTTGGCCGCTTACATTGATTCCCCTTATCAGGGCGATGTATGTGTTCATATTACCCATCTTTGCCACTGGTTATGGCCTTGGCGACAATATGGCCGCCGGTCCAGGCATTTTGAAAATTGAAACCTCCCGTTACGGCATCGACGTTCATTACCTCCCCCGCAAAAAAAAGACCGCTGCAGAGCTTACTTTCAAAGGTCTTAAAATTGACTTCTGAAAGTTCCACGCCCCCTGCGGTTACAAACTCCTCCTTAAAGGTACTCTTCCCGTTGACCTGGAACTCGGATCCCGAGAGTTGTGATGCCAGTTCGATCAATTGCTGCTTGCCGACATCGGCCCATTTGGTATTATCGCTAATTCCCGAAGCCTTGACCAGATTTGCCCACAGTCTTTTGGGAATGGCAAAGACATGTGTTCGCAGCACCGTTTTTTTGGCCTCCACTTCCTTTACTTCCATTATCTGGCCCAGAATTCCTTCTTGATGGTACTCCGGAAGCCAATTGACCCTTATCTTAAAGTGATAATTGCACTGGTTAAGGATGCGGGCGCCCCAGGCCGATAATTTTAAAATTGCCGGACCGCTCATGCCCCAGTGGGTAATCAGAAGAGGTCCTTCCGACTCCAAACTTATGGCCTGTGGCAGCCTACTTTTTAAGGTTATCGTTATTTTCGGGTCGCTTTCACCAATACCTATGACCTCTACCCGTGCATTGGTACTGATCCCCGGAATATTTGAAATTCGGTCATCTTTAATATTGAAGGTGAAAAGGGATGGTACGGGAGGCTCGATGCGATGCCCCAATCCCTGCAAAATCTGCCATATTCTAGGATTGCTTCCCGTTGCCACCACAATCTTTTCGGCCCGATATTCCTTATGGATCGACCTGACCGTCCACGAGGGACCATTTTTAAAAATATCGGTTACCGAACTATTGCGCAGTAGCTGTATCCCCAATCGGTGTACTTCGTCCATAAAACAGTCCACTATGGTCTGGGACGAATCGGAGACCGGAAATATACGTCCGTCCTCCTCAATTTTTAAGGGTACCCCACGCTCTTCAAAAAAGGCCATGGTATCGCCACTGCAAAAAGTATGGAAAGGGCCCAACAGTTCCTTTTCGCCCCTCGGATAATTAAGTACCAGTTCGGCCGGAACAAATTGTGCATGGGCCACGTTACACCTTCCACCACCGGAAACCTTTACCTTGGAAAGCACTTCCTTTCCGCGTTCTAGAACGGCGATTTTTAATGTGGGATCTTGACACCCAACATTGATAGCCGTAAAGAATCCAGCGGCTCCCCCTCCTATGATCAGTACGTCGTACATCAATGGATGCGGTCTGGAAAGTTGGTGATGATCCCGTCCACTCCAAAATCCTTCATTTTGGCAATATCCTCTTTTTCGTTCACCGTCCAGGCATGGATCTCAAATCCGGCATCATGGATCTGTTGGACATTTTCCCTTGAAAGGGAGAGAAAATAAGGGTTTATTGAAAATGCCCCTATATCCGTCGCCATCTCAATGGCCTCAAGGGGATCTTCCTCCGTAAGCACTCCGATGGCGATATCGGGGTTCAACTTTCGGAATTCCCGAAGTTCGTCCCAGTTAAAACTGGATATCAGAAAGTCGTCCAGTTTCCAGCCGTACTTCTGAACGTAATGTTGGATGATAAAATTCACCCTATCGGCGGTTCCTGCACCTTTGAGTTCTATATTCAGCTTCACTTTATGGTCCACCAACTTAAGTACGTCCTGTAGCATGGGAATGGAATGGTTCCCCTCCAGTACCACCTGTCGCAGATCGAAGATATTATATTCTTCAATTTTACCGCCAGCGTTCGAGAGGCGCTCCAAGGTATCGTCATGAAAGACCACGATCTCGCCGCTCTTTATTTTAAAGACATCCAGCTCTATCATATCCACTCCCATGTCCATGGCCTTCTTTACGGAAGCAAGGGTATTTTCGGTCTCATACCCCATGGCTCCGCGATGCCCGATTACCAAGGGATCCTTTTTGGTTTCACAGTTGGTCAATAACATAATACAGCAGATACTTTTTAAAAGTTGGGAGGTTTTCATTGTTATTTGATTAGGGTCGGTTACATGGGGAAGCCAAAAGTACTTTTTTAAAATTTTAGAAGTTGAAGTACTTTAAACTTTTTCCAATTGGCTAATTTTCACTTGAATTAAAATAGTTTAAATCACTTCGTTTTTTTTACATAATGTTCCAAAAATACGGATTTGCATTTTATAATATGAACGAATTGAACCACCCCTGCAAATTATTTCAAATTTCAAAAATAGAAATAAACAAAAGTGAGGGACCTTTGAATACTAGGAAGGTATTTTTAAAAATACTGCACTTTTATTCGCTATCTTCAAGTATAACAACCAATTAAAAAAATAGACCATGTGTACAAAATCCAACCTTTTGGCCACAATTGCGGGTTTCTTGGCCATGTTCCTTATTGGATATGCCCTATGGGAAGTTGTCCTGGCCGATTATTTTGCGGGCCATACCACCAAGCATATTATGAAAAACACTCCGGATCTGGCATTCATTGCATTGGGCAATCTTATCGCCACATTTGCGATCAGTACCCTATATGGAAAATGGGGCCTTGGACACTATAGTGCCAACAATGGTTTTTTATTCGGGATCTGGATCGGGATATTCACCGGTCTTGGTATTGGACTGCTGCAGTATGGTACCTTGGAGCTAATGGACCTACCAGGGTATTTGGTCGAGAGGCCATCGTTGAAATCTTGTTTTACGGGTTCATAGGGGCACTCATAGGGTATGTACACAAAAAAACCGTTAAAAAAGTCACGATGGCTTAAGGGGCAGGGGGAAACTTACCATGCCCCCCCCGGTAAAACCTTAGGCTTCCAATTTAAATATAAAGGACTGGAGGGGAAGGATATCCACCCTCATTGAACCGGTTCCCCGTTTAACGGTGAGGGTCGATTTTAGCTGTCCGTAGAGTAGGTCGGTCAGATCGAACGTACCATCCTCCAACATCCACTGATCGATAAGGGATCTTGGGACCCCCAGCTCAAAACCAAAAGGATCGTTTTTATCAAAATTGACAACTATGATCAGCTTTTCCTTTGGGGCCCAACGGGCAAAGCTAAAGACCCTGTGGTTGTACCATTCCGTATGCTGCCTATTATAGGAGTGTATTTCCTGATAGTTGCCCATGAGGGCTTCACTGGTTATGGTAAAGTTCAATAACCGTTTATAAAAATCCCGCAGCTCTTTTTCTTCAGGTCTCGAAGCACCCCCGTCGAACTTTTTGTCGTTCACCCAACGTTGTAGGTGGGGAACTCCGATATAATCAAAGATGGACGTCCTTCCCGGACTGCCGAAACCCGCTCTTTCGGAGGCCGGCTCCCCTACCTCCTGTCCAAAATAGACCATAGTTGGAGAGGTCCCTATAGTGGCCGATAGCACCATGGCAGGCTTCCCAATGGATGCATCCCCCACAAACGCTTCACTGGCAATCCGATGCTCGTCATGATTTTCCAAAAAATGGAGCATATGGTGCTCAATATCCATCAAGCCGTGCTGTACCGTATTTATATGGTCGGTCCAGCCATGACCCTGCATAATGTGTTTGAGGGAATCGTACATTTCCACTTTGTCATAGAGGTAATCCATTTTGCCAAGATGCAAATAGGCCCTATACAGATGGGGACTGTATACTTCGGCCATTAGAAAGGCCTCAGGCTTTTTTTTCTTGATATGCGAATTGAGGTAGCTCCAAAATTCCACCGGCACCATTTCGGCCATATCATAGCGAAAGCCATCCACGCCCATATCCAACCAGAACAATGCGATATCCCAAAATTTTTTCCAACTGTTGGGAACTTGTTTGTCCTTCCAAAACCCATAATGGGCGGCCTGGTCCTTTTTATCGTATCCCTCCGGCAAGCTATCGAAATCCGGTATTCCTTCCGGGGAAATGCCATAATTGATCTTTACCGTCTCATACCAGTCGTTAAGACCTGGCTGGGAAGACCTGGCCCCGTTTCCGGTCCATTTTGCGGGATACTCCTCGTATTGTCCCGTTTCAAATCCGGCATCCCTTCCTCCCAAAGGAAGGTAACCTTCTTCCCAATCTGGCACTTTAAATGCCTCCCCTGGGTTATAGTAAAAATTGTTGTCCCTCTGGTAGGTAACGGAAACATTGTCTTCCGCCCCGAAATCCGATACGCCCATGGGATTGCCCAAACCCTTATAGTTACGGGCCACATGATTAGGCACGATATCCATGATCACCTTAAGGCCAGCATGATGGGACCGCTTCAATAGTTCCTTGAACTCTTCCAAACGTTGTGCCGGGTTGTCGGCCAAATCGGGATTTACATTATAGTAATCCTTTACGGCATATGGGGAACCGGCACGGCCCTTGACCACTTCGGGGTAGTCGTTTGAAATCCCAAAGCGGGTATAGTCCCCTATTACGGCATGATGTGGAATGCCGGTATACCAGATATGGGTCACCCCCAATTCTTTGATCTCCTGCAGTGCCCTATCTGTAAAATCGGAAAATTTCCCCACCCCATTTTCGGACAGGGTGCCCCAGGGCACGTTAGCGGTATTGGTGTTGCCGAACAATCGCGCAAACACTTGATATACGACTATTTTATGTTTTTTTTCTGTTTTTTTCATCTGTTCATTTTTTCCTAGGGCAGATGTCGGTTTGGGCTTTTATCCCACATGGGAGCCGCTCATTTCAAAAGTACCCCTGATCATACTTGTGGTCGATCGTCCTTTTAGAGCATACCGGATCCAACTCACCGGTCTAAACGGAAATGGTCTTGCCCGCCTCAAGTACCACCCGTTTTCCAAAGACCCGAATGGACATTTGGTCCGTACCTTCCAGATCAAAAGTAGTTTCGGTGTCGGTTACCCTGATCTTTAGGATACGGTTCCTAAAATTTACTTTGAAGGAATAGGCTTTCCATTGTTTTGGGATGCGGGGGGAAAAGGAAAGCTTGTCCTCCACTATGCGCATTCCCCCAAAGCCTTCGACCAAGCTCATCCAAGTACCGGCCATGGAAGTAATGTGCAGCCCTTCCTCCACCTCCTTATTGTAATCGTCCAGATCCAATCTCGAAGTGCGCAGGTAAAAGGAATACGCCTGTTCCATCCTGTTCAATTTGGAAGCTTGGATACTGTGTACACATGGCGAAAGAGAAGATTCATGGACCGTAAAGGGTTCATAAAAATCAAAATGTCTTTCCAACTCCTCCAAGCTAAAATGATCTTCAAAGAAGTAAAACCCTTGGAGCACATCGGCCTGTTTAATATATGGGGATCGGAGGATACGGTCCCAACTCCATTTCTGGTTGATGGGCCTATGGGACCTTTCCAAATTTGCAACCGTGACAAGTTCCTTGTCCAGAAATCCGTCCTGTTGTAGATAAACCCCCCGTTCTTCAGAAAATGGAAGGTACATCTTACTGGCCACTTCCCGCCACTTGGAAGTTTCCGAATCGGTCAACTTTGTCTTTCCGATCACCCTTCTATATTCATCCACATAGCCATCCTTTACCTTTTCCAATTGTTCCAAGGCATACCCTAGGCACCATTTGGCCAAATAGTTGGTATACCAGTTATTGTTTACATTGTTCTCATATTCGTTGGGACCTGTAACCCCAAGGATGACAAAGGCCGATTTTGGCTTGGAAAAAGTGGCCCGCTGTTGCCAGAACCTAGCGATCCCGATCAATACTTCCAGTCCCATTTCCGGGATATAGGAGTAGTCGCCAGTATAGCGATAGTAATTATAAATGGCAAAGGCAATGGCACCGTTCCTATGGATCTCCTCGAAGGTAATTTCCCATTCATTGTGGCACTCCTCCCCGTTCATGGTCACCATGGGATATAGGGCCGCCCCATTTAGGAACCCCAATTTTTTTGCATTTTCAATGGCCTTCTCCAGATGGTCGAACCTGTATTTCAACAGGTTTCTTGCCACGCGCTGTTCTTTTGTCGCCATATAAAATGGAATACAGTACGCTTCCGTGTCCCAGTAGGTACTGCCCCCGTATTTTTCCCCCGTAAACCCTTTAGGTCCTATATTGAGTCCGGAATCCTTTCCCGAATAGGTCTGATTGAGCTGAAAAATGGCAAAGCGGATTCCCTGCTGTGCCTTTACGTCCCCTTCAATGGCGATATCCGCCATTTCCCAAATACGTTCCCAAGCGCGCTTTTGCATTTCCAAAAGGGTATGGAACCCGTACTCCTTGGCCTTTTTTAAATTGTCCTTGGCCGCGGGCACCAAGTCTTGTGCAGAATGGTTCCGGGATACGGTATAGCCCGCATATTTGATCAGGCAGGCCGACTCCCCTTTTTTTAACGGTTGCCTATAGCCAAATCCTATTTTCTTTTCTTCGTTGTGGATTTCATTCTCTCCGTTTGCCGGTCTGTTATTGTACAGCAACTGGGTTTCCATAAAGGTACAGCAGGCAAAGTCGGTCTTCATGGTATGGGCCAGAATAAAGGCCTGTTCGTCCTGGGCATCCAGTTTCGTGGTGTTCCAGAAAGCATCGTCCCAATTGCTATCCTCATTTTTGATACCGCTGTCCAAATAAGGTTCAAAAACCACCTCCAGATCACTGTTCGGCGCTCCGACCGTATATTTTATGGCTCCAAGTTCGTCCAGTTCCATACTCAAAAAGCGGGTCGACTCGACAGTAATCTCCAAATCATTGGGCAAAACAGCATTAAAGGAGCGGGCGTACCAACCCTCGCGCATGTTCAGTTCGCGCCTAAAGTTTGAAACCCGTTTACAGGTGGCCAGATCCAGTACCGTTCCGTTGATGGTTACCCCTATTCCGATCCAATTGGGCGCATTCAGGACTTTGGCGAAATATTCGGGATATCCGTTCTTCCACCAGCCTACCCTTGTCTTATCCGGGTAATACACTCCCCCTATATAACTTCCTTGGAAGGTTTCCCCCGAGTAATGCTCCTCAAAATTGGCCCTCTGCCCCATGGCGCCGTTTCCCAGGCTGAACAAACTTTCGGACGATTTGACCCTATCTTGGTAAAAACCTTCCTCAATGATGGACCAAACTGCAGGTTTTATATAATCTTGGTTCATTTAATCAGTTACTAATTGTTTGATAAATTCGGTGCTTATTTCCGTAAAATCATTAAAAATATACTTGGCCTCCGATAATACATTGGCATTCCCTATTCCCACACTGACCATCCCCCCTGCATTGGCCGCCCGTATCCCTGCGACGGCATCTTCAAATACCACACAGTCCCCGGCCCTCATTCCAATTCCATCAGCTGCCAAAAGGAACACTTCTGGATCCGGTTTTGCCCTGCTGACATGATTGCCGTCCACGACCACATCAAAATAATGCCGAAGCCCCACCATTTCCAAAATGGGAACCGCGTTCTTACTGGCCGAACCCAAGGCCATCGGCATTTGGGATTTGCGTAAAAATTCAAGCACAAGGCTTACACCGGGCAGGATTTCCGAAGCATCCATGTGCGCTATGGACTGCAGGTAATCCTGGTTCTTTTCCACCAACATTGCCTCAAATTGTTCATTCTGAACCTTTAAATTGCCCATTTCCAAAAGGATTTCCAAGCATCGACGCCTACTCACCCCTTTAAAAAGTTCATTGTGTTCTTCCGTAAATACAATTCCCAATCGATCGGCCAATTTCTTCCAGGCCAGATAATGGTATTTCGCAGTATCTACTATTACCCCATCCAAATCGAATATAAATCCCCTTTTTCCCACGTTATCCTTGTTTGCGGCGCGTCTTTTACCTCGAAAAAACCGGGTACCTGCCCATAAATAATTTGTTTTGACCTAATATCGGTCGACTCCAAGAACTACCGTCCAAACATTTTGGTACAAGCGCTGGAATACACTTGGTCGGTCGCAAAAAATTAAACAAGCTAAATATACAATTGTTTTTATATCCCTTACAAAAAGTTATGCCGGCACCGGAACGATTTGGCCAATAGGTTTTGTAAAGGAACGTCCATTCAATTGGATTTAAGGTGTGGGCGGGAGGAGTACCTTGTGTGCGGCATCAGGCGTCCGGAAGAAACCAGTGCACCATTAAACGCTGCGTCGGGAAATCGGGGGAGCCGTTTATACCGAATCCCAGATCAGTTCAAGGTAGATTCCCTTTCAATGATGGTGGCCTCGATAACCTCTGTCCTAAAAATATCCTCTTCCTGGTCGTTCTCAACTTTATCGATGAGCATTTGGGCAGCTATTTCGCCCATTCGTTCACCGTGTTGCGCCACGGAGGTCAAGCTGGGATTGGCATATTTTGAAAGAAGGCCGTCGGTAAAACCGATAAAGGCAATATCTTCGGGAATCCTCATTCCTTTTTTCTGAACTATGCGCATGCTGTAAATAGCGAAAATTTCGTTTACGCATAGAACGGCATCCACGTCCACCCTATTAAAGAAATCGTCAATGGCATCTTCCACTATGCTCATGTGCGGCAATGTAAGTATGTATTCGGGCATCACCTCCATTCCACTTTCTGCCAAGGCCTGATAATATCCTTCGGTCCGCGCATTGCTGACACTTAAATTTTCGGTGTTGATAAGGGCTATCCTTTTTTTTCCGCTGTCGATCAGTTTTCTGACCGCCTTGTACGCCCCATCCCTGTCATTTATGACAACCTTGTCGCATTGCACCTCATCCGTTACCCTATCGAACATGACCAAGGGAATTCCCTGACTGGTGACCTCCTTTAAATGGTTGTAATCATTTTTGGACTGTGTCTCCGTTGAAAGGGACATGATAAAACCGTCTATACTGCCGTTTGCCAACATTTCCATATTGATCACCTCCTTGTCGAACGATTCATCGGATAGGCAGACGATCACGTTGTATCCTTTGGCATTTGCATACATCTCGATTCCCCGGATAACTGTGGTAAAAAAATGGTGAACGATGTCCGGAATGATCACCCCGATATTTTTGGTGCGCTTGTTCTTAAGGCTTATGGCTATGTTATTGGGCTTATAGTTGTACAACTTGGCAAATGCCTGTATCTTTTCCTTGGTATCCCTGCCTATTTCCTCGCTATTCTTGAGCGCTTTGGAAACGGTGGAAATGGAAACATCCAGTTCCCTTGCGATGTGCTTAAGGGTGATTTTTCTTTTCAATGTATATGTATTTGGTTCGCCTTGGCGTAGGAGGTCGAAAATTAAGGATTAATACGGCCATTACATATAAAAATCCAAAATTTTAAACCAACCGAAAAAAGGGAAGGATCATCAACGGGGATTTTGGGATACGAATTATAAAAATTTTGGTAAAAATAAAATATGTATATTTGATTGGCATTATCGAAAAATAAACTTTTTCGTGGATTACTTATGGATAACATAAATTATAGGCTTGTGAATTATTGTAGTTGAATTTATCGCAAGTTATCAACACGAAACCGTTTTCGTGAATTTCTGAGTCGTGCACTTGGAGCCATTAACAAATTATTTGCATAAGTTTAACCTAGAATTGAAATTAACTAAACTTAAAATTACTTTTTATGAAGATTACGTTACTAAAAAGCTTTCTGCTTGTTGGGGCCTTTTTGTGCTTTGGACTCGCAAAAGCGCAGACAGTATCCGGTACTGTTTCCGATCCAAACGGACCTTTGCCTGGGGCCAGTGTATTGGTGAAGGGAACCACCAACGGTACGCAGACAGATTTTGACGGGAACTATACCTTGAGCAATGTTGGCGATACTGCCACGCTTGTGATAAGTTATATAGGCTACAAAGCGCAGGAAGTATCCGTAAATGGACAATCAACCATTAACGTTACTTTGGAAGAGGACACCCAAGCATTGGACGAGGTGGTCATTATTGGATATGGGACCACTACCATTCGGGATGCAACGGGTTCCGTTGCTTCGGTAACCTCGGAGGATTTCAACAAAGGGGTCATTTCCTCCCCTGAGCAATTGATCCAAGGTAAGACCGCTGGTGTACAAATTTCACAGGGCAGTGGGGAACCAGGTTCTGGGGTTGCCATCAGGATCAGGGGAACCTCTTCCGTTAGGTCAAACAACAACCCTTTGTTCGTAGTGGATGGGGTTCCGTTACCTTCAGGGGATACTTCTTCAGAAGGGACCAATATCGGGATTGGGACCAGTGCCGCAAGAAACCCGTTAAGTTTCCTTAACCCCAATGACATTGAGAGCATGAGTATCCTAAAAGATGCCTCCGCAACGGCCATTTACGGTTCAAGGGGTGCCAATGGGGTGGTCATCATAACCACAAAGAGTGGTAAGGGAGGTAGCAAAGGCGGTACTTGGGAGCTTTCCTCGGACATGAGCTTTTCCTCTCCGGGAGAAAGTTATGATCTTTTGAACCGAACTGAATTCCTTTCGGCAGTGGATGCCTTTGGGGGTACGGCCACTGATTTTGGCGGGGATACCGACTGGCAGTCGTTGATGACTCGCAGTACCGCTTCCACCAATAATAACTTTGCCTATTCACAGAATTATGGTTCCGGAAATGTCCGTGCCACCTTTAACTATGGAAAGCAATTTGGGGTTATTGAGAAATCGTCCCAAGAAAGGGTTACCGGACGTATAAACCTTACACAAAGGTTCCTAGAGGACAAATTGAGGTTTAACATTCAGAGCACCCTTTCCCGTGTAAACGATGAAGCTCCACCATTGAGCGGAAGTGCAGGGTCTACCGGTGACGTTCTGGGAGCCGCCTATTCCGCCAATCCAACATGGCCGGCCAATAGTACTTTTAACCCAGGCGACAGGATCAACCCATTGAACTTATTGGAAAACTGGCAAAGTTATACTTACACAGATCGTTTCCTTATAAACTTTTCCACAGAGTACGATATCTTGGAAAATCTGATGGGAAAGGTAACTGTAGGTTACGACAATTCCCAATCCACAAGGGAGGCGTCCCTAACCTCTGAATCTTTCAACGTTGGTAGTGGAGCCGCAGGAAACGGAAGAGGGGCCCTTAACGATGTTACCAATGAAAATAGGTTGTTGGAAGCGACGCTAAATTATACCAAGGAATTTGAGAATTCCAACTTGGATGCCCTAATAGGATTCTCCTATCAGGATTTCAACGTACGTGGACGTAATGTCCAAGGTTGGGGATACAGTACCACAGACCTGAACCAAATGCCAAGAGACCTTACCAGTTCGGCGAATAACTTGGAGTCCATGATTTCCGGTTCCTATCAGCAATACGGGTATTCCTTTAATGTGGAGGGAAATGACAGCGGTCTTTTTGTAAATAGATTACTGCCAGAACCCAGTAGGGACTTTCTGGGCGAGACCAATGTTGCCTTAAGGGCCGTATTTGGGGATACTTTTGACAACACCGATGAACTACAGTCCTTTTTCGCAAGGGTAAACTACACTTTATCGGATAAATATCTGTTCACCGCCACGGTACGTGCGGATGGATCTTCACGTTTTGGGCCAAACAATAATTATGGATATTTCCCTTCCGCCGCCTTTGCGTGGAAATTGAACGAAGAGGAGTTTATCGGGGAAGCATTCTCCACCCTTAAACTTAGATTGAGTTATGGTATTACAGGGAACCAAGACGGCCTTGGCTATGGAAGGTTTGTTAGAAGGGAGCGTTATTCCGGTGGAAATATTAATGATGGTGGATCTATCAACCCACCAGGTATTACCACAGTGGATTTTGCCAACCCAGATCTAAAATGGGAGGAGACCACACAATATGCCGTGGGTCTTGATTTTGGATTCGGCAGCGATCGATTGACAGGTAGTGTGGACGTGTATCGCAAGGAAACAAGAGATCTACTCTTAAACGTAGAGGCTGCACAACCCTCACCCCAACCGTTTTTCTTCCAGAACTTGGATGCGGTCGTTTTAAACCAAGGGGTTGAATTTGCCATCAACTACGATATTGTACAATCCGAGGATTTTAACTGGAACGCCAGCTTTAACGTGGCCTATAACAAGAACGAAATCCAGGATTTTGATGGCCAGATCGCGGCAGGTACCATTAGAGGTGCAGGTCTGACGAACGCTTTTGCACAGCGCTTGCAAGAAGGGCAACCCCTATACTCCTTTTACCTAAGGGAATTCCAAGGGTTTGATGCAGATGGCAATCCCATCCACGAAGGGGGTATCGATAACCAGAAGTTTGTGGGCAAAAGTGCCCTACCGGATTATACGGGCGGACTTTCAACCACCGCCAGCTATAAAAACTGGGACGCTTCCCTTTACTTTAACGGCCAGTTTGGAAACTATATCTACAACAATACCGCCAACGCATTTTTCACGGGTGGGGCAATCGGTTCCGGTAATAACGTGACTCAAGATGTCGTAGACTTGGCAGGTGTGGAAGGTCGATTTGCTGAAGCATCCGTTTCCACAAGATTTTTGGAAAAAGGTGATTTTGTCAGGTTACAGACCGCATCCCTGAGTTACAATGTCCCCTTGAGCGGAGACGGACTCTTTAAATCCATGAGGTTGAGCCTGACCGGACAGAACCTATTTGTCCTTACCGACTATAGTGGTCTTGACCCGGAAGTGAGTACCATCCCAGGTGGGGGCGATCTTTTGAACGGATTGCCAATCGCAGGGATCGATTATACATCCTTCCCCAGACCCCGTACCTATACCTTAGGATTTAATGTAACTTTTTAAAGAACCGAACATGAAACTAGATAAATTTATTAAACCCGCAATCCTCTCGGCTTTTGCAATAACCCTTGTGCTTTCGTGCACGGATTTGGAAATAGAAGAGACAGATTCCATCATCAGTGAAGAGACAGGAGGTGGCTTTACGCCAGTTGCAGATCCCGCCTCGTCCCTTAGTGACCTATACAACAAAGTGGGAGGTGACTTCCAGACCCAAGAAAACATGTATGCCCTATCAGAAGTAACTTCCGATGAACTTTTGGTACCAACAAGGGGAACCGATTGGGGCGATAACGGGGTTTGGAGGCAATTGCACACCCATACCTGGAGACCTGACCATGTTTTTATCAAAAACTCCTGGAACAATCTGAACCAAAGTATCTTTAGGGCAACAGAGATAATTGAGAGCAACCCATCGCCACAAATTCTGGCAGAGGCCAAATTCCTTCGGGCATTTAACATGTTCTTTATTATCGACCTTTTTGGATCCGTCCCCTTTAGGGAAGTTGATGAAGGACCGGAAGTCAACCCAGTGGTCCTTACAAGGGCCGAGGCCTTTGCATTTGCCGAGACCGACCTGATGGAAGCCATGCCCGATCTAGCTTCAGCTACCCCAGGTGTTGCCAACACCGGAGTGGCCACCAAGGAGGCCGCAAATTTCCTTTTGGCCAAAATGTACCTTAACGCACATATATACAAAGGTACCGGGACACCGGAAAATGCGGATATGCAAAAAGTAATAGATGCCGTGGATGCAATAGCGGCACAAGGTTTTGCAATTCAGGAAGGCTACTTTCAAATTTTCGAACCGACCGATGATTCCGAAACCATCCTACATTTAAGATCTGAAGTGGCACCAAAAATATGGAATTCGCTTCACTATAACCAAAATGCTCCCGACAATGCGGGTGGGGGCTGGAACGGTTTTAGCACTTTGGCGGATTTTTACGATTCCTTTGAAGGAGATCCAGATACCAATTATGCTGGTGACGGGCAGGAAGAGCGCAGAGGGTTTGTTCCAGATGCCACTACTGCAAATGCCCAAAATTTGGGAATCGGGTACGGTTTCTTGATCAATCTGCAATATGAACAAGATGGCACCCCCCTCAAGAACAGACAGGGACAACCTTTAGTCTTCACTAAGGAAATAACTTCTTTGGTAGGGAATACGGAAGCGGATGGAATGCGTTTGATAAAATATCATCCATATGACCCGACCGACACCGAAGACACCAATTCACCACTCATCAACTCCTATAGGCGTCACCAGATTATGTTCCGATATGCGGATGCCCATTTGATGAAAGCGGAAGCGATGATGCGTATGGGCGGAGATCCGACCACAATGGTAAACGAACTCAGGGCCCTTAGGGCGGATACCCCTCCATTGGCCTCCGTTACGGAAACCGAACTCTTGGCAGAAAGGGGTAGGGAACTTTTTATTGAGATCTGGAGAAGGAACGACTTGATCAGGTTTGGACAATTTACCGCTCCCTGGTCCCTTAAAGAGGTTACGGGAGACGAAAATGTAAACCTTTTCCCCATTCCGGAAACGGCATTGCTTTCCAACCCCAACTTAATACAGAACCCCGGATACTAACTTTAGCGTAGTTCCCGAACATACCAAAAGGCTACCCGAAAAGGTAGCCTTTTCTTTTAAAATGGGTTCTTGGGTATATGGCTCCAGACCATCACAATCACCGAAAACCAATAGGCCCATTAACCTTTTATTATCCATTATTAGCTTTCCCTTTATTTAATATTCCTATAAGATTAATTAACTTGGCAGTGCTAAAATTATATTCGGACAGAAGCGTCCAAGCAATGACCTTGGAGCAAGCTCTGGAAGCATATTGTAGAAAACCAAATAACATTTCGACCCGTCGGACAGCGCAAACTAAATCCATTTCGTGCCCTAAGATGGCATTGCCATCCCTTACAATGATTCCATTGCATGGTCGGGCAATTAGGAGAAGCGCTATTTGGCAAGGATAATAAACCCTTATTTTTCGACCAAACTTCCAATTGGCTAATACGACCCGGAACACGTTACAAAATATCGGTATAGTACCACCATACATTATGAAACAAAGATCAATATATAAAATAGTAACAATAGCCTTTCTATCCGTCCTCCTCCCTTTTTGGTCCTGTAGCCCAAAAAAGGAAGGGGAAGCCAAAACGGAACAACAACAAAACAGTCTATTTTCCCTATTGCCAAAAGAGGAAACCGGTATCGATTTTATCAATGCCGTAAAGAACAAAAAGGATTTCAATATCTTTAAATACCGCAATTTTTATAATGGAGGTGGGGTGGCGATCGGTGATATCAACAATGACGGCCTTCAGGATATCTATATGACAGGCAATATGGTCGCCAACAAACTGTTCCTAAACAAGGGCGGGTTTGAATTTGAGGACATCTCGGAATCTTCGGGAACCAAGGGCAATAAACCATGGTCCACAGGAGTGGTGATGGTAGATATCAACCAGGACGGCTTGTTGGATATCTATGTAAGCAATGCCGGGAACATGGAGGGCAACAACCATGACAACGACCTGTACATAAACAATGGGGACCTTACCTTTACCGAAAAGGCCGCAGAGTACAACCTTGCCAAAACAGGATTTTCCACCCATGCCTCCTTCTTCGATTACGATAAGGATGGCGACCTGGACGCCTATATCCTGAACAACAGTAATATTCCCGTTAGCAGCTTGGGGTATGCCGAACAGCGGAACGTGCGCGCACAAGATTGGGAAGGCGTGCCGGACATCTTTAAAGGAGTGGGCGATATGCTGCTCCGTAACGATAATGGCAAATTTGTGGACGTTAGCGAAGAGGCGGGAATCTACGGAAGCCTTATCGGATTCGGTCTGGGGGTAATGATCAGCGACATCAATGGGGATCTGTTTCCCGACATCTACATATCCAATGATTTCTACGAACGGGATTATCTGTACATCAACAACCAAGATGGTACTTTTACAGAAGAAATCGAAAAATGGACCTCCCATCTCTGCCTATCCGCAATGGGTGTGGACATGGCGGACATCAATAACGATGGGCAGGCGGACATCTATATTACCGACATGCTCCCCGAAGGGGACCAAAGGGTAAAGTCGATTATGGATTTTGAAGGCTACAATGTCTTTAAGCTGAAGCAGGGGAAGGATTTCTACCAGCAGTATACCCAAAACACCCTGCAGTTGAACAATGGCAACAATTCCTTTTCGGAAGTGGCCTATTTTAGCGGTGTGGCCAAGACCGATTGGAGCTGGGCCGGTCTGCTCTTTGATATGGACAATGACGGCTTTAGGGATATCTATGTTACCAATGGGGTAAACCATGACCTGACCGACCTGGATTTTATGGATTTCTTCGCCAATGAGATCATCCAAAAAATGGCCCTTACAGGTAGAAAGGAATCCATAGATTCCATCATAAAAAAAATGCCCGTCTCCCCACAATCCAATTACGCTTACCGAAACAACAAGGACATTACCTTTACGGATGCCACCAAGGAATGGGGGCTCTATCTTCCCGGTCTTTCCAATGGGGCGGCCTATGGAGATCTGGACAACGACGGGGATCTTGACATCGTCATCAACAACGTGAACATGCAGGCATTTGTATACAGGAACAATGCCGAAAAACAGACCAAGAACAACCATATACGATTAACGTTCGAGGGACCCGAATCCAATAAATTTGCGGTTGGAACCTCCGTTAAACTGTATTACGATGATAATACAGTACTTCAGGAACTCTATCCATCAAGAGGGTTTCAGTCATCCATGGACCACGTAATGACCATAGGGGTCGGAGCGGCCACAAAACTGGATTCAATAAGGGTAATATGGCCCGACGACCAGACCCAAAAATTTGTGGATGTGTCCGTCAACCAGCTTATGTCCATCAAATATTCGGACGCTGGGGAAAAATACATACTTCCAAAAAAAGGAAAGATAAAGACCCTGTTAACGGAAATGGACAACGATCGGTTGACCGCCCATACCGAAAATGAATACATCGATTTTGATTATGAGGGGCTTATTTCCAAAATGGTCTCCCAAGAGGGACCGGCACTGGCAGTGGCAGACATAAACGGGGACGGACACGAAGATATTTTTATAGGAGGGGCCAAAGGCCAAAGTGGGGCCGTCTATCTACATACCGGCAACGGAAAAATCTCGAAAATGAACCAACCTTCCTTAGGCACCGATGCCAACTATGAGGATACGGCGGCGGCATTTTTTGACGCTGATAACGATGGCGATATGGATCTTATGGTAGGCTCCGGAGGCAACGAAATTGGGGAAGAAAGTACCTATAGGGCCAGATTGTACCTCAACAACGGTAAAGGCCTTTTTGTAGCTTCGGAAACCCAACTACCTTCTACCTTTAAAAATATTTCCACCATTGCGGCCCATGATTTTGACGGGGATGGGGATGTGGATGTGTTCGTCGGCTCACGTAGTGTGGTGGGAGCCTATGGTGTAGACCCCAACCACCTCTTCCTTGAAAATACGGGCAACGGCAGTTTTAAGGATGCTACGGAACGCCTCGCCTATGACCTTAAGGATGCTGGAATGATCAGCAGTGCGGTCTGGGCCGATATGGACGGGGACGATAAAATGGACCTTGTAACGGTTTCCGAATGGGGAATTCCCAATATCTACAAGAACTCGGGAAGAAGGCTATCAAAAATGACCACTTCCCTTAACAACCTTCATGGATGGTGGAACGTAGTGGAAGCGGCCGATCTTGACAAGGATGGGGACTACGATCTGGTACTGGGCAACCAGGGAACCAATGTGCCCTATAAGACCAGTAAGGAAAACCCTATGAAAATTTGGGTCAACGATTTTGACAACAATGGCACCATAGAACAGATCGTATCCAGAAATTTTGATGGGCTCGATTATCCCATCCATCAGAAGAAAGAACTGACAACCCAAATAGTGGCCCTTAAAAAACAGAACATCAAGGCTTCCGACTATGCCAAAAGAACTGTGGAAGAGTTATTTCCAAAGGAAACAATGGACAACTCCATCGTTAAAAAGACCACCATTGCGGAATCCATAGTCGCCATTAATGAAGGGGGCGGAAAATTCACCATAAAGACACTCCCGCCACGGACACAGTTCTCCTGTGTCTGCGGTATTAGCTGTATGGACGTCAACAATGACGGCAATCTTGATCTGGTTTTGGGGGGCAACAATTTCGAATTCAAACCCCAGTACTCAAGGTTGGATGCCAATTATGGAAACGTTCTGCTTGGCAATGGGAAAAACGACTTTAAATGGCAGGATTATGGCAAAAGTGGCCTTTATATTAGAGAGGAGATAAAACATCTTGAACAGTTTAGGGATAAAAGCGGGAAAATCTTTATCATTGCCGCCCTCAATGATGAAAAACCCAAGATATTCGCCATCAATGACTAAATATTATACATATGTTCTTTTATCCCTTCTTTTTTTGGCCTGCCAGAAAAAAGAGGGAGCCCTATTTTCCAATCCGTCCCCAGAGGAGACCGGGATTTCCTTTAGCAACACGGTTACGCCTACCGAAAATCTGAATATCCTAGATTACCTGTATTTCTATAACGGTGGCGGTGTGGCATTGGGCGATATTGATAATGACGGACTGGTGGATATATTCTTTTCGGGAAATCAGGTAAGCAATAAATTATACCTTAACAAAGGTGGACTCAAATTCGAGGATATCTCCACCAAAGCTGGGATCGAAGGAAACAGCTCCTGGAACACCGGGGCCATTATGGGAGATGTGAACGGGGACGGTCTTTTGGATATTTATGTCTGTGCCGTGGTAGGCATTAATGGATTCAACGGATTTAATGAACTTTACATAAACAATGGCAACGCTACATTTACCGAAAGCGCTGCCAAATATGGGCTGGATTTTGATTCCTATAGCTCCTCGGCCGTTTTCTTCGACTATGATCTGGATGGCGACCTGGACCTATATCTCCTGAACCACGCGGTACATACACAAGATTCTTACGGAAAGGCCGACACCCGTTTAAAACGCAATTACCAAACAGGTGATAAGCTGATGCGCAATGATGGGGACAGGTTTATTGATGTAAGCGAAGAAGCAGGGATTTATGGGGGTGCCAATGGATATGGACTGGGCATTGCGGTATCGGATTTTAACCAAGATGGCTATCCCGATATCTACGTGGGGAACGATTTTCATGAGGATGACTATTACTACCTCAACAATGGTGATGGTACCTTTACGGAGAGCCTTAAAGAATATTTTGGCCATACCACCCGATTTTCCATGGGCAACGATGTGGCCGATATCAACCACGATGGCTGGCCCGATATCCTTTCCCTGGATATGCTATCGGAAGACGAAAAGGTCATCAAATCTTCGGTGGGTGACGAGAACCTACAGATACAGAATTTAAGGATCCAAGAATTCGGGTACCACTATCAATACACAAGGAACATGTTGCAGATAAACCAATCCAATGGCAGTTTTACGGAGACGGCGCTTATGAGCGGCATAGCCGCCACAGATTGGAGCTGGAGTGCCCTATTTGGCGATTACGACCAAGATGGGGAACAAGATATTTTTATCTCCAATGGCATCCCCAAACGTCCCAATGACCTGGATTTCATTAATTTCGTTTCCAATGATCAAATAAAAAAGAAGATAAACAACACCAAACTTGTTGATAACAAGGCGTTGAAAATGATGCCCTCCGGTGCGGTGCACAACTATATCTACAAGGGAAACAATGACCTTACATTTAAGGAAATGTCCGGAAATTGGATCGCAAAGGATACCCTTTTTTCGGGTGCGACCGCTATGGGCGATCTGGACAATGATGGGGACCTGGACCTTGTCATAAACAATGGCAACGCCCCTGCTTCCCTATATATAAACAAGACCGATGGGAAGGCCAATTACGTAAAGATACAATTTGACTATTCCCAAAAAAATCGATTTGGAATAGGTACCAAGGTATTTTCGTACCACCAGGGAACAATGCAATATAGGGAACTCCATACCGTACGTGGGTTCCAAGCCTCTTCCGAACCAATGATCCACTTTGGATATGGGACCGTAGATCGGATAGATTCGATAAGGGTGGTCTGGCCTGACCGCACTTCACAAGTCCTGCGGGATGTAGCGACCAACCAGACCCTGAAACTACGCCCGAAGAACACTACATCCTTCGATTACAGGACCCTACTTCCCAAAACCGCTCCCCTATTTGGAAAAGTGGAAGATAATTTGGGGATCGACTATGTACATACCGAAGATGCTTATATCGACTACAACAGGCAAAAATTGATTCCCTATCAAATTTCAGATCGGGGTCCGGCAACCGCCATAGGGGATCTGGATGACGACGGTAGGGACGATATCTTTTTTGGGGGCTCTAAATTCAAACCCTCCCAGATCTACGTTCAGACCGATTCTTCCTTTGCCCTAAAAAAAATACGGAATATTTACAATGATTCCATAAAGGAAGATGTGGACGCCCTGATTAGGGACTTTGACCAAAATGGCAAAAACGATCTTTTTATCGGCTCTGGGGGCGGCGATTTTTACAATACCATGAAACCCCTACTTGATAGTTATTACCTGCAGAAAGATTCCATTTATGAAGAGGCGGTACTTCCCGATTATTTTGAAAATGCCTCCGTGGTCAGGGCCAACGATTATGACATGGATGGGGACCTGGACCTCTTTGTTGGGGGCCATGCCGTCTCGAACGACTTTGGCAAAATACCGCGTTCCCATCTCCTCAAGAACGATGGAGGGCGATTTTCGTTGGTGGCCAATGAACAACTTCAGAATGTAGGCATGGTAACGGATGCCATTTGGGTCGATTTTGACAATGATGGTACGGAGGACCTTATAGTAGTGGGCGAATGGATGTCCCCCACCTTCTTTAAAAACGATGATGGCCAACTGCTGCCCGTGGACCGACTGGACAAACAACTGAGCGGGTTATGGCAAAGTATGGTACCATTTGATATAGATTCCGACGGGGACACAGATATCTTATTGGGGAATTGGGGTACCAATACCAAATTTAAGGCTACGGACGATTTTCCCATGAAAATGTACTATTCCGATTTTGATGGGAACGGCAGTACCGAAACCATTGTCACCACGGAAAAGAATGGGGAATACTATCCGTTGGACGGTTTGGACGAACTAGCGGGACAACTGGTAAGCCTTCGAAAAAAATTCAACAGTTACAAGGCTTTTGCCGGTCAGCCCATAGAAGACATACTTGACAAAAAAAGCTTGGATAATGCAACATTATTGGAGGTGAACACCCTCCAGTCGGGCTATCTTAGAAATAATAAGGGCCATTTTACCTTTGTACCCTTCCCTAACAAGCTGCAGGTAGCCCCTATTACCGCTTTTTTAGAACATGATTTTGATGGTGACGGCAAAAAAGAGGTTTTGGCAGGAGGGAATTATTTTGGGGTAAAACCCTATCACGGTCGATTTGATGCTTTTTCCGGCGCTTTGATAAAAAGTGGTTCGGAGATTCTGATGGGGCACGAACTAGGGCTCGATCTCACCAAAAAATCGGTACGCCACCTGAACATCGTACAACTCAATAATAAATCCTATCTCTTGGTTACCTTTAACAATGAAAAGGCATTGGTATACGAGCTGTTCAACAGCCTTGGGGTAAGCCCACGAAATATTCAAAGAAAGAAACCTTAAGACGTTCCGACAAAGGACGTCCGGGGAATAAAACCCATTTAATGGGATCATAATAAAAGAAATATTACCATGAAAAAACGGCATTTGCTACCGCTACTCTCTTTCGCCCTGTTCACGGCCTGCGAAAAAAAGGATCAGACCATCGTGATAACCGCTGATGATTTTCATATGGAAGCGGACAAAATAACAGAAATAATGATCCACGATATCTTTTCCCCTCCAGTGGCCAGTCGGATATTTGCATACCCAAATGTTGCCGCCTATGAGATCATTGCCCAAGCAAACCCCGAATATTCCTCATTGGTAGGGACCGTTACCGATCTGGAACCGATCCCCCCATTGGAACCATCGAAAAATATAAATCCGCAATTGGCGGCACTCATCGCCCATATAGATCTTAGCAAAAGTCTGATCTTCTCCGAGCACCTGATGGAATCGTACCGGGACAGTCTGTATACCGCTTGGGAAAATATAAATCCGCTCGAATTCAACGCATCCAAGGCCTATGCCCTGGAAGTTGCGGCCCACATAACAAAATGGATGTCCAAAGACAATTATAAGCAGACCCGTACCATGCCCAAATTTACGGTGATGACAGATGATGCTTCCAGGTGGCAGCCCACTCCCCCGGCCTATATGGACGGTATTGAACCACATTGGAGCAAGATACGTCCCTTTGTAATCGATTCGGCTTCCCAGTTCAAACCAGTGCCCCCTCCCCCATTTTCCATGGAAGAAGGGTCCGAATTCCATACCCAGCTCAAGGAAATATATGATATTGGACTTCGTATAAAGGAAGAGGGCGATGAATCGGAAGAATTGAAAATGGCCCAGTTTTGGGACTGTAACCCCTATGTGTCCGTTACCTATGGGCACTTGATGTTCGCTACCAAAAAAATATCCCCAGGTGCCCATTGGATGGGAATTGCCAAAATTGCCTGTAAAAAAACCAATGCCGATGTGGACCGTTCCATTTACGCTTACACGAAAACCTCTTTGGCCATTGTTGATGGGTTTATAAGCTGTTGGGACGAAAAATACAGGAGCAACCTGATCAGGCCGGAAACCCTGATAAACCAATATATGGACGAAAATTGGAGGCCTGTATTGCAGACACCTCCCTTTCCAGAATACACCAGTGGCCACAGTGTGGTTTCCGGGGCGGCATCCGTAGTGCTGACCAATATATTTGGGGATAACTTTGCTTTTGATGACGATACGGAAGTCCCCTATGGACTGCCCGTTCGCAGTTTTACCTCTTTTGAAAATGCCGCCATGGAAGCGGCCATGAGCCGTATGTACGGAGGCATCCATTATAGGGCCGCTGTTGAAGTTGGAATAAAACAGGGGCGGGATCTGGGAAACTTTGTTGTTGATAAACTGCCTAAAATACAGAAGGACGCACTGGCCACCAATTCCTCCAACAAACAGTAATATCCTTACAAAATTTTAAATCCTCCATATATACCCGGATGTAGGGCACATTTATTATTTTTACGGCCCATTTTAAATTGCTCCGAACAAATCAAAAGGAAAAGCCAGTCCATTATGGCATAGGGCAAAACCATTAAATGGGATTTAAAACTTAACATCTTGAAGAAAAAAATTTTGGGGCTATTGGGCCTCATCCTGATAGGTGCCCTTATATGGTACCTTTTTATAAAACCGTACGATTACCTGGTCAGCTTTACGGCCGATACCACTCCCGGGACTATCAACCAATCCATCAAGGTATGGAAAAAGACCTTGGAAAATTCGCAAATCTTAAGGCAGAAAGGTCTTGGCGACTTGGAACAGCAAATACGGTTCAATGATTCCACCCATCTCTACCATTGGGAAATAACGTCCATTGAAGAGGCTCGTTCCAAGGTAAAGGTATACATAAAAGATAACGATCACAGCCTTTTAAACAAGATCACCATCCCCTTTTCGAACACCGATTTTGAAAAGCGCAGTAAAAAAACACTGATCGGATTTAAGGCCTTCCTAACGGATCATATTGAAAAAACCAGGGTGCAATTGGCGGGCGAGGATGAAGTGAAGGCTACATTTTGTGCCTATGTTGCCCTAAAGGGGCTACAATCGGAAAAAGCATTGGGCATGATGCGTACCTACCCCCTATTGAGCACCATATTGGTCGATAATGGAATTGAGCTCAATGGCCTACCTTTTATTGAGGTCACAAAATGGGATATGCAAACGGACAGCATTCACTACAATTTCTGTTTTCCGATACTTAAATCCGCCACCTTTCCAAAACATCCGGACCTAAAATACAAGCAGATCTATCGTAAAAAAGCCCTTAAGGCCATATATCACGGACATTATAATACCTCGGACCGGGCATGGTACACCTTGTTGGAGCACGCCAAAAGAAATAATGTGGAGGTAACCGGCCTACCTGTTGAATATTTTTACAACAATCCCAATGTAGGTGCCAATGAAGAGGAATGGAGGGCAGAAGTTTATATGCCGCTTAAAGATCAATGATTTAAGGATCGTTTAAGTTGGGAAATTATAAGGTCCCAATAAATTGTATGTGGACCTAAATTAAATCCAACCTACTACTTTCGGCGGGCCAAAATGAAAGCGATTTACTCTAAAAAGGCAGCGGTAATAGTATCCATTTAAAGGAATTTCATTTGGTACCTGTAACAATGTCCCATTAAATTCGTCCAATTACCGCTAATGGTATCTATGGACCTACTTTTATTATTGCTCGGATTTTTTCTGATGGTATTGGGTTTATTGGGAAGTTTTCTTCCCGTTCTGCCAGGGCCACCATTGAGCTGGTTGGGACTATTGTTACTGTACCTGACCAAGGCCATCCCCATGGACTGGACATTTCTGGGAATTACCTTGGTAGTGGCCCTGATCGTTGTGGTGCTGGATTATGTAATCCCGGCGCTGGGCACCAAAAAGTTTGGTGGCAGCAAAGCGGGCATGATAGGCACTACCATTGGGCTTCTAGTGGCGTTGTTCCTTCCCGTGTTCGGGGTGTTCGGGATAGTCATTTGGCCCTTTATCGGGGCCTTTGTGGGAGAACTTCTGAACAAGACCGAAAAAAAGACCGCCCTTAGAGCGGCATTCGGGTCCTTTCTAGGTTTCCTAACGGGCACCTTTATCAAGTTCGTGGTGGCCATTATCTATTTTGGACTTTTTATTTACAAAGCATGGGACTATCGGGATCTGCTCTTCTCCTATTCGTGACCCGAAAAGGTCGGGCCCAATAAAAGTTCCATACACTTTGAAAGTGCCGGATTTCTGTTATCCTTTTTCCAAATTACCGACAGCACCGCACGCTGGGGAATGTTCTTGAGCTCCAGAAATTTGACCCTCATCAAAAATCCGTGCTGCAGGGAAGTGGGAACTATGGCTATTCCCAAATTGTTCTCCACCAATTTAAAAATGGTCTGTGCATGAACGGATTTATGGGATACTTTCGGTGTAAACCCGGCATCTTCACAAATACTCATGATGGTGTCATAATATTGCGGACTGTATTCCTGTGCGAACAGGATAAAATTTTCTTGGGCCACTTGATGTATCCCCTCAAAATTTCTGGAAAGAATGGGATAGTTCTCCGGTAGGACCACCGAAAAGGTATCCTCAAATACTGGCTGGATCTGCAGCCCGTTGGGAACCCTTGCCAATCTGACAAAGCCGATATCCAATTTGTCCTTCATCACCCCATCCACTTGGGCATGGTTGGAAAGTTCCTCCAAACTGCTCTTTATCCTAGGATATTCCCTTTTTAAACGAATCAACAGGTCGGGTATGACACTCTGTACGGCCGAACCCAAAAAGCCGATCCGCACTTCCCCAAAATCACCTTCCCCGATCAACTTCAATTGTTTCTTGCTCCGTTCCAAATGGTTTAGGATAAATTCCAGTTCTCCCTTTAAATATACTCCTGCAGGAGTAAGGGCGACCTTCTTCTTACTACGGACGAACAATTGTGTGTCCAAGATATCCTCCATCTGCTTGATCTGCCTGCTCAGACCGGGTTGTGAGATAAATAGTCTTTCGGCTGCCTTTCGGTAATGCAGTTCCTCGGCCACCGCCAGGAAATAATTAAAATGGCGCAGTTCCAATTGATACCCCATAAGTATTGATCGTTGATTGGTTTGGTATTGGTACTTATCAAACTTAATGAATAATTTTATGAAATTCAAATATGGAATCTATGGGAACCGCCCAAAAAACATTTTCGTACGGTGAGGGTGCGCTTAATACGGGCATAGCGCTTTCCCTGGCTTCGGGAAAGACGACCGGTCTTATCTCAAAAGCGGCCCGAAAAAGAATCGCAAAAAGCTGTGATATAGTGGCCGGAATCGTGGATAAGGGCCAGCCTGTATATGGCATCAATACTGGCTTTGGGCCACTTTGCACCACTAAAATCTCCAAAACGGAAACCCGATCCCTACAGATCAACATCCTAAAAAGCCATAGTGTGGGCGTGGGGAATCCCATAGATCCGGAACTGGCCAAATTGATGATGGTGCTGAAGGTCCACTCCCTTGCCAAGGGATATTCGGGAATTGCGGAACCTACTTTAGATCGGATCCTTTGGCATATCGATAATGATGCCATTCCAGTGGTGCCCTGCCAGGGATCGGTAGGCGCCTCGGGAGATCTTGCGCCCTTGGCCCATCTCTTTTTGCCCCTTATCGGCTTGGGCAAGGTATCTTATAAGGGCGCGACCATAACCACCGCACAACTTTTGGAACAAACAGGCCTTAGTCCCTTGGAACTGGGGCCCAAAGAAGGTCTGGCACTTATCAACGGTACCCAGTTCATTTCCGCCCATACCGTAAAAGTGGTGGATAAACTACATGCCTGCCTTGCGCAGGCCGATATCATCGGGGCCATGATGATTGAAGCCTTGCAAGGCTCCGTAAAACCCTTCCATGAGGAGTTGCATTCCCTTCGTCCCTTTAAGGGAAGCATCCACGTGGCACATCGTATAAAAAGTCTTTTAGAGGATTCCGAGATTATGGAGGACCATATAGATTGTGATCGGGTACAGGACCCTTATTCCTTACGGTGTATCCCACAAGTGCACGGTGCTTCCAGAAATGCGTGGTTACATTTAAGGGAATTACTGGAAGTGGAACTGAATTCCGTTACGGACAATCCGGTCATTATCAATGGGGAACTTACTATCAGCGGAGGTAATTTTCACGGTCAGCCCTTGGCCATGGCCTTGGATTATGCCTGTCTTGCCGCTTCGGAACTTGGGAATATATCGGACAGGAGGATCTACCTCTCCCTTGAGGGCAATAGTCCGGGAGTCCCCAAATTATTGATGAAGGATACCGGGATCAATTCAGGTTATATGATCCTTCAGTACACCACTGCGGCGCTTGCCAGCGAAAACAAGGGCTTATGTTTTCCTTCAAGCGCCGACAGTATCCCCACTTCCCTAGGGCAGGAAGACCATGTGAGCATGGGTTCCATAAGCGGAAGGAAGGCACTTCAAGTAATCGACAATGTGGAAAAGATCTTGGCCATCGAATTACTAACGGCCGCCCAAGCATTTGAGTTTAGAAAGCCCATGAAATCGGGCCTACTCCTAGATGCGGTACACAAGGAAATCAGAAAATCGGTATCCTTTGCGCATAAGGACCGGGTTTTTTCCGATGATATTGAAATAGGTATAGATATGATCCGTTCAAAAACCATCATAAAAACTGTCGATCAACTATTGAAAAGAAAAAAAATAACGCTGGCCACTCCCTTTTCGGATGAATTTGAAACGTATTGATATGGACGACTACCAACTTATAGGACCTTTTTCACAACTTCTGCCCATGAGCGGACTCCCCCTAAAAGGACCCTTGTCCGATACACTGCTACCCGTGATCTCCAATGCTGGAATTCTGGTAAAGGGCCAATACATACAAGAAATAGGGCACTATTTCGATCTTTTGCCCAAAGCCAGGAAGCTGGGCGCTTCCATTGATCTGCTCGATGGAAACCATGTTTGCCTGCCCGGATTTGTGGATGCCCATACCCATATCTGTTTTGCCGGCTCAAGGGCCAAGGATTATGCCCAGCGTAATGCTGGTAGGTCCTATCTGGAAATTGCCGATAGCGGTGGGGGTATATGGGACACCGTTACCCAGACCAGAAATGCAACGGCAGAAATGCTGGTACACCACACCGTAAATCGGGCAAATATGCACCTTGGGAGGGGCATTACCACCATAGAGGTAAAAAGTGGTTATGGTTTATCCCTGTCCGAGGAACTGAAGATGTTAAGGGCCATAAAGGAAGCAAACGATCTGGTTTCCTCCGATTTGGTGCCCACCTGCCTGGCCGCCCATATGCTGCCCAGGGATTTTGACGGTACCCCCAAGGAATATCTAAGGCAAATGGCCCAATACCTATTTCCCATTCTAAAGCAGGAAAATCTGACACAAAGAATGGATGCCTTTATTGAACGTAGTGCCTTTACGGCAGATGACATTGTCCCTTATTTTACACGGGCACAGGAAATGGGATTCGATATTACGGTACATGCCGATCAGTTCAGTACCGGCGGAAGTGGTGTCGCCATTCGGTTCAAGGCATTAAGTGCCGACCATTTGGAAGCCAGTACCCAAAGGGAAGTGCAAGCCTTGGCCCAAAGCAACGTGATCGCCCTGGCCCTTCCAGGAGCCTCCGTTGGACTCGGTTGTGATTTTGCCCCGGCCCGTAAAATCCTGGATGCGGGAGGGGCCCTGGCCATTGCAAGCGACTGGAACCCCGGTTCGGCGCCCATGGGCGACCTACTGGTACAGGCAGCCCTATTGGGAAGTTTTCAAAAACTGACCAATACCGAGGTGCTCGCCGGAATCACATTTAGGGCGGCATCGGCCTTGAATTTGCAGGATAGGGGAACAATGGCAGCGGGAAAGATCGCCGACATGCTTGCATTCCCGGCCGAAGACCATACAGAAATCCTATACCACCAAGGAAGTCTAAAACCCGACAAAGTTTGGAAAAAGGGCCGATTGGTTGTCGACAAAACCCACGAAGATGGACTTTAAATCGCTATTGTTACAGGGCATTCCCAAGGAACTCCCTACCAAAAGGGACTCTCTTCCCACCATTAACAGGGCCCCAAAAAGACGGCAGGTACTTTCCGTGGAAGAAAAAAAATTGGCCGTGCGCAATGCACTTCGATATTTTCCGGAGCAATGGCATAGGACACTCTCCCCAGAATTTGCCCAAGAGCTGGAAACCTATGGCCGTATCTATATGTATCGGTTCAAACCCACTTATGGACTCCATGCGCGACCCCTTTCCGAGTATCCGGCTACCTGTGCCGAGACTGCGGCCATCATGCTGATGATCCAAAACAACTTAGATCCTGCAGTGGCCCAGCACCCAGAGGAATTGATCACCTATGGGGGCAATGGGTCCGTGTTCCAAAATTGGGCACAGTACCTGCTAACCATGAGGTATCTGGCCATAATGACACAGGAACAGACACTGCATATCTATTCAGGTCACCCCATGGGGCTTTTCCCCTCCAGCAAGGACGCTCCCAGGGTGGTGGTCACCAATGGCATGATGGTCCCCAATTATTCCGGTACCGAAAACTGGGAAAGATTTAATGCCCTGGGCGTTACCCAGTACGGACAAATGACCGCCGGATCCTTTATGTATATAGGTCCCCAAGGTATCGTACACGGTACGGCCATCACCGTAATGAACGCTTTCAGGAAGGTCCTCGGCAAACACCAAACCCCAAAAGGCAAGCTTTTCCTGACCGCCGGTCTGGGCGGAATGAGCGGAGCGCAACCCAAGGCGGGCACTGTCGCAGAGTGCATCAGTGTATGCGCCGAAGTCAACCCCTCCGCTGCAAAAAAGAGGCATGAACAGGGATGGGTGGACGAACTCTTTACCGACCTTTCCCTCTTGACAAAAAGGGTACTTGGGGCCATGGATGCGAAGGAGACGGTTTCCATTGCATATATAGGGAACGTAGTGGAGGTTTGGGAGCATTTTTATTCGGAAAATGTGTTTGTACAATTGGGATCCGACCAGACCTCGTTGCACAATCCCTGGTCGGGAGGCTATTACCCCGCCGGGCTAAGTTATGCGGAAGCCAATGCACTTATGGTGAGCGATCCCGATCTCTTTAAGGAAAAAGTGCGCGAGTCCCTACGAAGACAAGTGGCCATTATAAATAAACATACGGCCCGTGGGACATACTTTTTTGATTATGGCAATGCCTTTCTTTTGGAAGCCTCTCGTGCGGGGGCTGCCATTTACGGGGACGGGAAGGGCGGTTTTCGCACAAGTCCCCTACGCCATGGTGGGCAACGGGACGAATGGGCATATCCCTCCTATGTCCAAGATATCTTGGGCCCCATGTGCTTCGACTACGGATTTGGCCCTTTTAGATGGGTGTGCACTTCAGGGGAGCCGGAAGACCTTGTAAAAACGGATGCCATTGGGCTAGCGGTACTTTGTGAAATACAGAAATCGGCACCAGTGGAGATAGGACAGCAACTGGAGGACAACATTAAATGGATCCGGGAAGCCGGTGCCAATAAATTAGTGGTGGGATCACAGGCACGTATTTTATATGCCGATGCGGAGGGACGTACAAAAATTGCGGAAGCCTTTAACAGGGCAGTGGGAAATGGCCACCTTAAGGCACCCATAGTGCTCGGAAGGGACCATCACGATGTAGGCGGAACGGATTCCCCCTTTCGGGAAACCAGCAATATTTATGACGGGAGCAAGTTTACGGCCGATATGGCCATGCATAACGTAATTGGCGACAGTTTTAGGGGCGCTACTTGGGTCTCCATCCACAACGGGGGCGGCGTTGGTTGGGGCGAGGTCATCAATGGGGGTTTTGGCCTGGTTCTTGACGGCAGTGCAGAGGCCGAACAAAAGTTGCGGAACATGCTCTTTTTTGATGTGAACAATGGTATTTCCCGTAGGAGCTGGGCCCGCAACAGGGAGGCCATCTTTGCCATCCAAAGGGAAATGGCGCGTACGCCCCTATTGAACGTGACCTTGCCACATTTGGTAGAGGACAGCCTATTGGATGGATTGTTCCATGAAACGGATAGGGATGTCCCTTTTATAAAAAACGATTCCTAAGACAAGCAACCCCCTATTTTATTATATTGGATCAAACAACCCTTTTATGAAAAATTATACAGCCCCCGACCCCAAAACGTGGATGGGACGCACAGGTGCCCATCAAGAATATCTTCACGAAAAGGTACGCCTGATGGATTTTGTAGCATTGAAGGGACTGGAATTTAACCCCACCCCGTTTGCGCTATTGGGATATGCTTGTGATGAAGGCGTAAAACGGAACCAAGGACGTGTCGGTGCTGCCAAAGGCCCCGATGCCATCCGTGAACAATTGGGAAAATTGCCCGATCACCTAAGGGATAAAACGTCATTATTGGATCTGGGGAACATTTCCTGTGGGGATGGTGACCTTGAAGCCTGTCAGCAAACCCTTTCCTCAAAGGTTTCCCAATTGTTGTCCAAACGGGCCTTTCCCATCCTTTTAGGCGGGGGCCACGATATTGCCTATACCCATTATAGGGGTATTAAAGATCATCTTAAAAATTTGGGAGACGCCAAAACGATCGGCATCATCAATTTTGATGCCCATTTTGACCTGCGTCCCACCACAAACGGAACCACTTCCGGCACCCCTTTCCATCAGATAGCGCAAGAATGTGAAAGGGAAGGGGTTCCCTTTAAATATCTCTGTCTTGGCATACGAAAGGACGCCAATAGCGGGAGTTTATTTACGACGGCCGCCGAACTTGGGGCATTGTATGTTGAAAACGATCGGTTCAACCTGTTTTATAGGGATGAAACAATCCAAATAATAAAGGATTTTTACCAAGGGGTGGATGTTTTATATACCACTTTGGACCTCGATGGTTTTTCTTCTGCGTTTGCTCCAGGGGTCAGTGCCGCATCCCCTATGGGATTTTCTCCCGATATTGTATTGGAATGTTTACAGACCATCATCGCTTCAAAAAAATTGATATCCATGGATGTGGCAGAATTGAATCCCGTTTATGATAGGGACGGCCAAACGGCCAAATTGGCCGCTTCCCTTATCCATTTTATGGTACACGGATTGGAACGAACATTTTCTGAAAATTCCTAAACCGTATCATCCCCAAACTAGCTCATTCCAGCCAAGACCGATAGTAGTTTCCATCGTCAATGTCCAGGGCAGTCTGCGTAAGTTGAAGCGGTTTAAAGGTATCTATCATCACTGCAAGCTCCTCGGTCTTGGTATGTCCAATGCTCCTTTCATAGGCACCTGGATGGGGACCATGGGGGATACCCGCGGGGTGAAGGGAAATAAAGCCTTTATCCACATTGTTCCTGCTCATAAAATCCCCATCCACATAATAGAGCACCTCATCGGAATCGATATTGGAATGGTTATAGGGAGCCGGAATGGATTCGGGATGGTAATCGTACATACGGGGACAGAACGAACATACCACAAAAGCTGCCGTTTCAAAAGTCTGGTGTACCGGTGGTGGTTGGTGTACCCTTCCTGTTATGGGCTCAAAGTCATGGATGGAAAAAGCATACGGATAATTATAACCGTCCCAACCAACAACATCAAAAGGATGGGATGCATATATCAAATGGTGCAACTGTCCCTGCTTTTTCACTTTGATGACAAATTCCCCCCGCTCATCATGTACATCAAGATCCTGGGGAAGTTTAAAGTCCCGCTCACAAAAGGGGGAGTGTTCCAAATGCTGTCCGAACCAATTCCGGTATCTTTTGGGCGTATAGATGGGGTGATAGGACTCCGCGATCAACAACCGATTGTCGGGGCCATCAAAAATTATCTGGTAAATAATGCCCCGGGGGATGATCAGATAATCACCATATTGGAAAGGAATGTTCCCCAACATGGTCTTTAGGGTACCACTTCCCCGATGTACGAACAACAGCTCGTCGGCATCGGTGTTCTTGTAAAAATAGGTCGACATGGATTGTTCGGGCGCTGCCACCCCAATATGGACATCGGAATTAAAGAGCAAAACTTTTCTACTTTCCAAGAAATCGGTACCCGCCGGAACCTGAAAGCCTTTGAGCAATCTTGATTTTATGTTGTGTTCCACCGCCGCTTTGGGCCTGATATCAATGGAGGTCCCCACCTCCTTCAGCATAGTTGGGCGGTGCAGGTGGTACATAAGGGAGGACATTCCGTCAAAACCTATGGTTCCAAATAGCTGCTCATAGTGTAGCGAACCATCTTCCTTTTTAAAAATGGTATGTCGCTTATGCGGTATTTTTCCGAGTTTGTGGTATAAAGGCATGAACCGATGTATTATGGTATTTTCAATAAAAATACAATAATTTACATTTTTCCTAAAATAATATACCGCAAATAAGAAATTACTATGCATTCTTGATTTGCGAACGATTACATAGCCTTAAGGGAAGAAGCAGAAACACTTTAACAGGAAACATTTGAAAAGAGACCGATGAAGGGCATTCAAGGATGACCGCATACGGACCAGAGTTATATTAAATATTATTGCCGATCACTGCCTTTGTTCTTTTTGCAATCGCACAAAAAAGAACCAAAATCCCGAGCTATCGGGATAGGCTGATTTCAAATTTCCACAAATGCTACGCACTTCCCACGGCCGCACCGCCCAGGCCGCTTCCGCCATTGCGGAATGCTCTTTGGACGGCTTCCTTCACCCAGTGTGATAAGCACTTGATTTGTGACAAAATTGGAAATAGGCCGGAAAGACCTTCTTTTAGCTCTTTTGGATTCTTCTTAAAAATTCATGGTCTCAAAGGAATTTAGTGGGAATTTATTTTTTCCCATACTTCAAAATTCTTAACGGCCACGCTCCACAAAGGGAAGAAAATCGCTCGTTAGTATTTTCCTCCACGACATTTGAACACAACTTTTGAGATTGGTCCTGGTTTTCAACTACCTATGGTCACTATAACATAAAACAAAAAAAGCCTCCCATATAGGAAAGCCTTTCATTGGCTGGGCCGAAAATTGTTTCGGCTTCCACAACTTATGTCCCAAAAGGGACACAACACAACCTTGCAAATATAACAAACATTTTCATGCAACACCAACGCCTTTTTTATATTGATGTGATTTAACGGGTGGGGGGATTACCGTTATTTTTAGTTTCATAGGGCCTTACGATCAAACGGGCCGCCTTATCAAAATTGATATAGTTATAGACCCAGTTAAAAAACACGATTACCCTGTTCCGAAACCCGACCAGGGCCATCAAATGGACGAACATCCAAATAAACCATGCAAAAAACCCACCAAAACGCAGTTTATGAAGATCCACAACAGCCCTGTTCCGTCCAACGGTGGCCATGCTCCCCTTATCCTTATAAACAAATGGCTCCATGGGCCTGCCGGTCAAAAGAAGTGCCAAATTCTTGGCAAGGTGCTCCCCTTGCTGTATGGCGGGCTGCGCCACCTGAGGGTGTCCCTTGGGGTACTCGGGAGAAACCATATACGCAATATCACCTATGGCAAATACATTGGAAAAGCCTTCGATCTGATTGAAGGTATTTACCTTATATCGATTGACCCTATCAACCACCTGTTCAGCGGAAAAACCATCAATGGCGGCACCGGTCACGCCGGCCGTCCATATGAAATTTTTGGTAGCGATGGTCTCCCCATTGTTGAGGGTCACTATCCTTCCGTCATAATCCTTCACCAAGGTATTGAGATGGATCTTTACACCGAGTTCGTTTAAAAAATGGGCCGCTTTTTGGGAAGCGTGCTCGCTCATGGTGGGGAGCACCCTGTCGGCCCCTTCGAACAAGTGGATATGCATGCCTTGCATATCAAGGTGTTGGTAATCTTTGGGAAACACGTTCTTTTTAAGTTCTGCCAAGGCTCCGGCAAGTTCCACCCCCGTAGGTCCCGCCCCTACGATGCAGAAATTCATCAACATATGTTTCTCGGACTCCTCCATGCTATCGTCCGCCTTTTCAAAATTCTGAAGCATCAAACTTCTGATATTCAGCGCCTGAGGAACATTTTTCATCGGCATGGCATTCGCTTGAATGCTGGCATTCCCGAAGAAATTCGTCTTTGTGCCGGTAGCGATCACCAGATAGTCATAGGCCAACGTACCAATATCCGTGACAATAGTGCTGGAATTGGTGTCTATGGTCTGTACCATGGCCAATCGAAAGTGAAAATCCTCCAGCTTGTACAAAATTTTCCGTATGGGATACGCTATGGAATCGGGCTCCAATCCGCTGGTGGAAACCTGGTACAGTAAGGGTTGGAAGGTATGGTAGTTATGCTTGTCCAATACCACTATCTGGGCATTGAGGCCTTTTAGTTTTTTGGCAAGGGAAATTCCGGCAAAACCGCCGCCCACGATCACAATGCGCTTCTTTCCAATATCAGGGATGTTCATCTATGGTAATTTACCACAAAATTAAGCAATCCCCATATCACCCAAAAGAGATGGGGCAAGTATCACATAAAGTTCGGTTTTTGCGAGTAATCTAAAGCAGTTCATTTATTTTTTCAGGGTTTCCAGGAGGTGGATAGGAATAACGATCCTATTTGCCCCATAAGAGCTGTGCGTCCCGTTTTTTGGAAGAAGCCTCCATTCCCAACTCTGGAATTACCAGAAGCGGTACCTGTGAATTAAGGGCCATTCTTTTTACTATGGGCTCGCTCGTAACGCTGTCCATAAAACTATGTCGATAGTTCAACATCGCCAATAGGTGAATGTCCAGTTCCTCGGTAAATACTTCCAGGGTCCTGGAAATGGAATTCAGCTCGGAGACCGTATGCACATAATGTTCCACCGCTCCCAAATATTTGCGCAGCATGCCCAGATTAAACCGTTGTATTTCCGACAGGGCACTTAACTTGGGCTGCACATGAACGATCCTTACCGTTGCCCCAAACCCCTTGGCCATATCGATCAAGGGAAAGAGCTCGGAAGCCGTATAGAAGCGGTTAAAATCGGTCGCAAAGGCAATCTCCGAAATAGCGGAGAAACCAAAACCGCTGGGAACGGCCAAGACAGCACAATTTTTGACCGATTTGATCACCCGTACCGTATTGCTGCCCATAAACACTTCTTCCATTGCAGTGGTGCCCTTGGAGCCCATCACAACCAAATCCATACCATCCTTTTCCACTAAATTGTTGATTTCATCCACTAAAAGGCTAAAGGAGGAGATAGTCTTATAACTATGGTCGGGATTTTGGGAGAAACCCATCAAACACTGTTTGGCCTTTTGAAGGCCCTTTTCGGAACTGTTCCTGATATGGTCCTCCAATTCGTGCCCATTTAAGGCCACGGCCATAAATCTACTGTGTACGATGGCCGGGGTATACGTATTTAAAAGATGAAAGGTACAGCGTTCCCCTTGGTATAGATCGATAACATATTTTGCCGCATTATAGGCATCCTCCGAAAAATCCGTAGGCAGTAAGATGTTTTTCATGAACGGTCTATTAAAGTACTTGTTAGAATTTGCTATACTATTTTCGGTATTCCACTAAGGCGAATTCCATGTTTTTCAAGGGTTACAATCAATTTCTTGGAGCGATCTCAAATTCAATAAGCTTGGAGAAATTTCCCTAGGTTTATACTGGAAAACCTAAAAAACATATTGACGCAGGCCCGGATCTTAATAGGTCACACTTAGTGGGTCAATAGGGGTTCCAAGGGATAAAAGTAGCTGAATGCAACAGTTGAAAAAATGATATTTATCAGCTTAAGATCGGCTTCCGTACAGCTCTTTTACATTTCTTGCTTTGATGGCTCCAACACTTTTTTGGGAGTATTTTGACAGCGTACAACGCAGCGGCACCTTAAAATGATCATGTCAGAATCCAGTGGCAAGTTCCCTTAATTTCTTTTCATTGACTATGCCGATCCGTTTTCCGGACGATCTTATCAAACCGTCCCTCTTAAACTCGGAAATAAAACGAATTGCCGATTCTGTGGCCGTCCCCACCACATTGGCCATATCTTCTCGGGAAAGGGTAAGGGTAAGGAAACCGTCCTTATCCTCCCCAAAATTGTTCCGTAAATAGAGAAAGGCTTCAGCAAGTCGCTGTTTTACCGTTTTTTGCGACATGTTCACTATTACATCATCGGCTTCCTTTAGGTCATGCGCCATATGCCGCAATACCTCCATGGTAAAATTTGGGTTCTTGTGCAGGGCATTTACGATTCCCTCTTTTGGAATGAAACAGACCTCCATATCACTTAGCGCAACCGCACTTAAATTGGAGGATTCCCCAACAATTACCGAACGTTGCCCCAGCACCTCGCCCTTCCCTGCGAATTTGACAACCTGTTCCTTGCCGTTTACGCTTAATTTGGAAAGCTTGGAGATGCCGCTCCGTACGCAGTATACCCCATTCAACTTTTCCCCTTCCCCAAATAGGGCCTCCCCCTTCCCTATTTTACGGGAGGTCTTTGATTCGGAAACCGCTTTTAATTCCTCATTGCCCATGGCACGTAAGGAATTGAACTGCCTGATGATACAGTTTTCACATCTGCCCATAACCCTGAAATATCTGGTATAAAAGTACCAACTGTGGAAAAAAGAAAATCTGACATATATCATATTTTGGAACAAGGGGGATATGCAATTTTGTGGCCATCAAATAAGTGAACCGTTATGGAGACCACAAAATGCTATCATTGTGGGGAAAGATGTTCGGCGTCGCCCATTGTTTATGACCAAAAGCACTTTTGCTGCCAAGGATGTAAGACCGTATACGGAATCATAACGGATCACGATCTTACCTATTATTACGACCTACAGGCTTCTGCAGGAAGTTCCCCCAATGGAGTGGAAGGAAAATATGATTTTTTGGATTCCGCGGACATTGTTGAAAAGCTGGTTTCCTTTAATTCGGGCGAACTACAGATCACCACCCTGTACATCCCTACCATTCATTGCAGTTCCTGCATCTGGATCTTGGAAAATTTAAACAAACTTAATGGGGCCATCAAATTTTCCCAAGTGGATTTTCCAAAGAAATCGCTCCAAGTAAATTTTGACCCAAGGACCACCACGTTAAAGGAATTGGTGGAACTCCTTTCCCGGTTGGGTTATGAACCCTATATCTCCCTTGATGATTATGGAAAGGCACCCAAGGAAACAGATCGGCGACTTACCTATAAACTGGGGATCGCGGGATTTGCATTTGGCAACATCATGTTCCTTTCGTTCCCCGAATATTTTGAGGTAGGCGAATATTGGATAGAGCAGTACAAGCCCCTTTTCCGTTTATTGATGTTGCTTTTCTCCCTCCCACTGGTCTTTTATGCCGGCAGTGATTACTTTATTTCCGCCCTTAAAGGTCTCCGTTCCAAAATTTTGAACATAGATGTCCCTATTGCGTTGGGCATCTTGGTCCTGTTTGTTCGGAGTACGTTGGAAATTATCTTCGATTGGGGCCCAGGTTTCTTCGACAGCCTTTCCGGTCTGGTATTTTTTCTTTTATTGGGTAAATTCTTCCAACAGAAAACCTATGCCTTTCTCTCTTTTGAGCGGGACTACAAATCCTATTTTCCCATTGCCATCACCAAAGTTGATACGGATGGCAGGGAACATACGGTTCAGGTATACGATATTGCGAAGGGCGATCGACTTCTGATCCGCAATGGGGAACTGATTCCGGTCGACGGAATCTTGATCAGGGGCAACGCGCGAATAGATTACAGCTTTGTGAGCGGGGAGTCGGAAGCGGTGCTAAAGGAAGTGGGCGAAAAAATCTATGCCGGTGGAAAGCAACTATCGGGTGCCGTGGAAATGGAAGCCCTTGGGTCCATTTCCCAAAGTTACCTGACGCAGCTTTGGGGCAATGCCGTCTTTAGTAAAGACAGACCCAATACCTTTCAGACCATAACGGATGGGATTGGAAAACGTTTTACATTTGGGGTCCTTACCATAGCCTTTCTTGCGGCGGCCTACTGGCTCTATGCGGATCCGGGGAAAATCGCCAATGTGTTCACCGCCGTGCTCATTATCGCCTGTCCATGCGCCATTGCATTGGCCTCCCCTTTTACCTTGGGCAATATGCTCCGTATTTTTGGAAAGAAGGGATTATACTTAAAGGATACGCAGACCATTGAGCGGATGGCCCGATTAAACACGGCCGTATTCGACAAGACGGGCACTATTACCACGGCAAAAAAGGGAACGATAACCTACGAGGGCATGGAGCTGACGTTAGAGGAAGAATCTTTGCTGAAGAATACCTTACGGGCTTCCAACCATCCCTTGAGCAGAACCCTCTATGATCTTTTGGCCGAACATGACATCATTACATTGGACGACTACCATGAACATACGGGCAGGGGTATCGAAAGCGCAAAATACGATCGCAGTATGCGGGTCGGTTCAATGGATTTTGTTGGCAATGGGGAAGGAACAAAAGATGGCAGTACTGCGGTACACATCGGGACCGATGATGGCTACAAAGGCAGGTTCGTGTTCAACAGTGCATACAGGGAAGGACTTACGGAGGTATTGGGCGAAATACGAAAACACATGGATGTCATCCTTTTGTCAGGCGACAACGATGGGGAAAGATCCAAACTGCAGCAGCTCTTGCCCCTGGGAACGCCACTCCATTTCAACCAGAAACCGGAAGACAAGTTATTGTTTGTCGGCGCCCTTCAGGAAGCCGGCAAAAATGTGCTGATGGTAGGTGACGGGCTCAACGATGCGGGGGCACTGGCCCAAAGTGACGTTGGATTGGCCATCTCCGAAAATATAAATGTGTTTTCCCCGGCCTGTGATGGAATTCTGGACGCCACCAAATTTCAACAATTGCCCCACTATATCATGGCCTCAAAAAAAGCCATACGCTTGATCAAGCTCAGTTTTATGATTTCCCTGCTCTATAATGTAGTGGGGCTCTATTTTGCGGTAACGGGACAGTTGCAACCGGTAGTGGCCGCAATTTTAATGCCCTTAAGTTCCGTGAGTATTGTGGCATTTACCACAGTCGCCACCAATTTATTGGGTAGGAAATTAAACTAAAAAAACTTGTGGCGCCCCCAAATTTTCTAACCCTATATTCATGATGAAAGCTGATAAATGTCATTTTTTACCATACTGTGCGGCCTTAGTTTTACGGCATAATAAAAAACAGTCATGAGTGTAATTTACCTCCTATTGACCATTAGTATCACAGTGGCGGTTCTCTTCTTCATAGTGTTCATCCTGTCGGTGCGCAGTGGTCAATACGATGACACCTACACCCCTTCGGTAAGGATGTTGTTCGAGGATGAGCTGTTGCCCAATACAAAGAACAGCCAAACAAAACCACTTCGGGGCAAGCACATGGGCTGTTCAAAGGAAAAAAGCGATCCACCTCCACTCACCACATCTTAGAATAACCATTTAATGGGAATAAGTCCCACCAAAGAAAACAAACAATTGTAATTATGGAAGTACAGCAGTTTTATTACGATAACAAAATCGTAAAAAAGTTCCTCTATGCCACGATGTTCTGGGGAATAGTGGGTATGTCGGTCGGTCTCTTACTGGCATTCATGTTTCTTTTCCCCAACCTAACGGACGGAATATCGTGGCTCAGTTTTGGCCGACTCAGACCGTTGCATACCAATGCGGTCATTTTTGCTTTTGTTGGCAACGCCATCTTTGCAGGTGTATATTATTCCACCCAACGTTTGTTAAAGGCCCGTATGTTCAGCGATGGACTGAGCAATTTTAATTTTTGGGGCTGGCAGGCCATTATTGTTGTGGCGGCCATAACACTGCCCTTGGGATATACCACCTCCAAGGAATATGCGGAACTGGAATGGCCAATAGACCTCGCCATTGCCGTGGTTTGGGTAGCATTTGGCTGGAACCTGATCGGGACCATGCTGAAAAGAAGGCAAAGACACCTTTACGTGGCCATTTGGTTTTATCTAGCCACTTTTGTGACCGTGGCGGTACTACATATTTTCAATAGCTTGGCAATTCCGGTAAGTGCCCTAAAAAGTTATTCGGTCTATGCAGGGGTACAGGACGCCCTTGTGCAATGGTGGTACGGCCACAATGCCGTGGCCTTCTTCCTGACCACCCCCTTCTTGGGGCTGATGTATTATTTTGTTCCCAAAGCGGCCAATAGGCCCATCTATTCCTATAGATTGTCCATCGTCCATTTTTGGTCGTTAATTTTTATCTATATCTGGGCAGGTCCCCACCATCTTTTGTACTCGGCATTGCCCGAGTGGGCCCAAAATTTGGGAGTGGCCTTCTCCATTATGCTTATCGCGCCATCCTGGGGAGGAATGATCAATGGCCTTCTAACCCTTAGGGGAGCTTGGGACAAGGTGCGTACGGATGCCACCCTGAAATTTATGGTAGTTGCCATTACAGGTTACGGAATGGCCACTTTTGAAGGCCCCATGCTTTCCCTTAAGAACGTAAATGCCATTGCCCACTTCAGCGATTGGATCATTGCCCACGTACACGTTGGGGCCCTTGCCTGGAACGGTTTCCTCACCTTTGGAATGATCTATTGGCTCGTTCCAAGAATGTGCAAAACGGAGCTGTACTCGAAAGGATTGGCAAACTTCCACTTTTGGATAGGCACCTTGGGCATTATCCTTTATGCCCTCCCCATGTATGTGGCCGGGTTTACCCAAGCCCTTATGTGGAAGGAGTTCAACCCCGATGGCACTCTTGCCTATGGCAATTTTTTGGAGACGGTAAACGAGATCATCCCCATGTACTGGATGCGTGCCATTGGAGGAAGTCTCTACATTGTGGGCGCCATTGTTATGATCTATAACGTGGTCTCTACCATTAAAAAGGGCAGTGCGGTGGAAGATGAACTTGCCGAAGCCGCGGCATTGACCAAAGTATCCAAAAGAAGGACTTCGGGGGAGACCTTCCATACCTGGTTGGAACGTAAACCCGTACAGTTGAGCATCCTGGCCACCATAGCTATTTTGATAGGGGGCATCATCCAAATTGTGCCCACTATTCTGGTAAAATCGAACATTCCCACCATTAGCAGTGTAAAACCTTATACCCCTTTGGAACTGGAAGGACGTGATCTTTATATCCGTGAGGGCTGTGTAGGCTGCCACTCGCAAATGATCAGGCCTTTTAGAAGCGAGGTGGAACGGTACGGGGAATACGCCAAAGCAGGGGAATTTATCTATGACCATCCCTTTTTATGGGGCAGTAAACGTACCGGACCAGATCTATTACGTGTAGGCGGAAAATACTCGGACAATTGGCATTTGAACCATATGTACGACCCACAGAGCACCTCATCGGGCTCCATTATGCCCGCTTATCAATGGTTGATCAAAAACGAGCATAAAAGGGACGACATCAATGGCAAAATGAGGGCAATGGTGGCCTTGGGAGTTCCGTATACCGAGGAGGAGGTGGCCAATGCAAAACAGCTTATGGACGCCCAAGCCCTAAAAATAGAGAAGAACCTCTATAGCGATCCGGATTTTGCCAAGGTGTATGAAGCCGACAAGAAGGATGCCGAAGCCAATGGCGAACGGTTCGTTCCCATGCGGGATAGGGAAATAGTGGCCCTGATCGCCTATCTACAGCGATTGGGAACGGACATAAAAATCAAAGGAAAAACGGAAACCATATCCCAAAACCGATAGATCATGCTGAAATTTGCAAAAAATTATATGGAATCGATAGAGGGCATTGCCACCTATCCCATGATATCGCTACTTATCTTTTTCGTGTTTTTTGTCCTGCTTTTTTGGTGGGTGCTCTCCGCATCCAAAGAGCATATCAAAGAGGTAAGTGAAATCCCTTTGGAGGAAGACAACAACCAAAATAACCCATTATTATGAAAACTATGTCGCCCTGGTGGATCCGTATCCCCGTACTGTTCTTTATCATCTTCGGATTGATGGAGTATTCCATAGATGCCGGTGATCAACTGGTGATCGTTAAATATCCCATTTCTTTACTGTTTTTATTATTGGTGCTTATGCTGCTGATCGGGATCGAGCTGATCCTGAACTCCATTGAGAACGTGCTGTTCCAGACCCTTTCAAAAGAGGCCAAAGAACGCTACCTAACGGCAAAGACCACCAAAAGGGAATGGGCCTGGGGAAAACGCATCTGGCAAAAACTGACCGGCAACAAACCCTTGGAAGAAGAGGGGGAAATAATCCTGGACCATAATTACGATGGTATCAGGGAACTGGATAACGAACTTCCACCATGGTGGGTCTACATGTTCTATGCCACCATTGTATTTGCAGTGGTTTACATGGCACGTTTTCACATCTTCAACGGTTACGATCAGGATATTGAGTACCAGCAGGAAGTTGCGGAGGCCCAAATGGCCATAGAGGAATACAAAAAGAACGCCAAGGACCTTGTGGACATCAATACGGTGGAATTCTTAGCGGACCCTATCGATCTAAAAGCGGGAGAATCAATATTCCGGTCAAATTGCATCGCCTGCCATATGGCCGATGGCGGAGGGGGCATAGGTCCCAATCTCACAGATGAATATTGGATCTTGGGCGGTGGCATAAAAAATGTCTTCCATACCATATCGGAAGGGGGAAGGGACGGCAAGGGGATGATTGCATGGAAACAGAACCTAAAGCCTCTGGAAATGGCACAGGTCGCTAGTTATGTCCTTAGCCTTCAGGGTAAGGAGGCAGCCGCCCCCAAGGACCCCGAAGGCACCCTATGGCAGGACGATAACGGTTCGAACGATATCAAAGAACGACCCGATGAACCAAATGCTGTGGGCCCAGACCCTTCCTGATAGCAATCTTTAAAAAGCAGCAACATGAACGAATCCTTTAGGGACTCCATCAGTACCGTAAGCAAAGAGGGAAAGCGCGCTTGGGTATTTCCCAAAAAGCCCCGGGGCAGGTTCTATCGATACCGAAAATGGGTAAGTTATGTCCTGTTGCTTATACTTGTTTCCGCTCCCTTTATCACCATCAACGGAAACCAGTTTATGATGTTCAATGTATTGGAGCGCAGGTTCAATATATTTGGTTTTCCGTTCTGGCCACAGGATTTTCACCTCTTTGTGGTCTCCATGATCATTGGGGTCGTTTTTATAGCCCTCTTCACCGTGGCCTTTGGGCGTATCTTTTGTGGATGGATATGTCCGCAGACCATTTTTATGGAGATGGTGTTCCGGAGGTTGGAATATTGGATCGACGGGGATAGGGGTGCCCAAATAAAATTGGACAAACAGCCTTGGAACAGGGAAAAGATCCTGAAACGGGGCCTTAAATGGACTGTTTTTTTTATCATATCCTTTATGATCGCCAACGTGTTCCTCGCCTATTTGATAGGTAGTGAACGCCTCTTACAATATATATATGAGGGTCCACAGCGGCATATGGGCACATTGGTATCCCTGCTGATCTTTACCGCCGTATTTTATTTTGTTTTTGCATGGTTCAGGGAGCAGGTCTGTATCATTGCCTGTCCCTATGGCAGAATGCAGGGGGTGCTATTGGACAACAAAACAATCGTAGTTGCCTATGACCATAAAAGGGGCGAAGGTGAAAATGGCAGAAAGAAGTTCCGTAAGAATGAAGATAGACAGGCCTTGGCCCATGGGGATTGCATTGACTGTTTTCAGTGCGTGAACGTCTGCCCCACCGGTATCGATATACGCAACGGCACCCAGTTGGAATGTATCAATTGTACGGCCTGTATGGACGAATGCGATGAAATCATGGAAAAGGTTCGGCTTCCCAAGGGCCTCATCAGATATACGAGCGAGGATAACATCCTACGTAAACAAAAATTTACGTTGACCCCGAGATTGAAGGGATATAGTGCCGTACTGTTGATCTTGACCGGTCTCCTTATTGGAATGTTGTTCCTGCGCAGCGAACTGGAAGCCAATATCCTTCGGCTACCGGGCCAGCTTTACGAACACAAGGAAGGCAATATCATAAGTAATGTGTACACCTATAAATTGCTGAACAAGACCAATAAACCCATAAAGGATGTCCATTTTGAACTGCTATCCCATAAGGGCACCCTTAAGCTGGTGCGGCACCACCGATTTGAGGTACTAGGCCAGCAGCTTGCCGAAGGAACGTTGTTTATAGAAATTAAAACAGCCTATTTGAAAGACGACAAGGAAAATTTGGAAATAGGGGTATTTAGTGGGGAAGAGCTCATAGAGACCGCCCATGCCAGGTTCCTTGCGCCAAGAAGTTATAAATAAAAAGACAAACAGGTTGGTATGGGGCCCTATGGGGTTTTATGCACCTTAAACCAAAAAATCATGAAAATAAATTGGGGAACCGGAATTGTAATAGCATTTGTGCTTTTTATCAGCTTTATCCTATACTTCGTAATTAGGATGGGAACCGATACCAGGGCAGACCACGAACTGGTAACGGAAGAGTACTATGTAGCGGAACTGGGCTATCAAAAGGAAATTGATGCCGCTAAAAATACGGGAAACCTCCCTACGGCGATACAACTTTACAAAACCCCTTATGGATTGGAAATTAAGTTCCCCGAAAGTTTGGATCCCAAGAAAATTGAGGGCAGCGTAACCTTCTACAGGCCTTCCAACAAACAGCTCGACTTTACATTGCCCATCAGGACTTCCAATTCCCTTTTGCCCATCCCCCACGATCGTCTGTTGGACGGCCGTTGGGACATTAGCATTAAAATGGTGTACGGAGATGAAACCTATCTTCAGAAACATTCCATAAGATATATTAATTAATGTAGAGATACGATCATGCTTATTTCCGCTATCATTTTGGGACTATTGGGAAGCCTTCACTGTGTTGGAATGTGTGGGCCCATTGTCTTTATGTTACCTGTTGATAGGAACGATCCCAAAAAAAAATTCTTCCAGATTTTCCTGTACCATGTTGGAAGACTTCTTGCCTATGGCATCATTGGCCTTTTATTCGGTCTTTTGGGCAAGGGACTGTATCTTTTCGGGTTCCAGCAAAATCTGTCCATGGCAATGGGAGTCGTCATGATCGTAGGGGTCCTATTGCCTACCGGAACATTCAAGAAGTACAATTTCCTTGGACCGATGTACGGAATGGTGGCAAAGGTAAAGGGGCATTTGGGCGTCGCACTGCAAAAAAAGGAGTCCGATACCTTTCTAACCATTGGTTTCCTTAACGGGTTCCTGCCTTGCGGACTGGTCTATATGTCCGTTTTTGCCGCCATTGCCATGGGCGAAGCTTGGTCAGGGTCGCTCTATATGGTACTTTTTGGCGTTGGGACCGTTCCCCTTATGACCACTGCCATTTATTTTGGCGGTCTTCTAAAAGGTCCCCTAAAAAATAAGGTACACCGACTTGTGCCATTCTTTCTGGTTTTGATGGGAATTTTGTTCATATTAAGGGGCTTGGGGCTTGGTATCCCCTACATTTCCCCGCAAATTGGTCCGCAGCTGGTCTCCACCCATTATGAATGTGCCAATTGATGGTATTTTTAAATCTTTTTTATTAGATTTAGCCGTTCTATTTGGATTTTGGCGACCGACCCAATAATTTTTTCAATATATGATCTACAGATTCGCGATCCTTTGTTATTTGATACTGTTTACCTTTCCTCTACGGGGACAGGAATTGCCGGAAAATGTAGTAATGGACGAACCGAGGGGAGTGGAAAACCTTGCCTATAAATGGGGCAAAGTTGCCCTGGAAGCGACGGCTAGCGATACGGAACGTTTTAAACCAAGGCCCACCGTGTCTTCCCGCTTTCTGGGACTGATCTTCACAAGTATCTTTGACGCATGGTCCATCTACGACCCCATGGCCATTCCCGTATACTTGGAAGGGGTCCCTAGGGCGCCTGAGGAAATGAGGAACTTAAGGAACAAAGAACTGGCCATAAGTTATGCCGCCTACGGCGCCCTTTGTGAATATTATTATTCGGACAAACAGGTGTTCCGTGATTTTATGGAAGAATTGGGCCTAGATCCGGACAATAACACCTTAGATCCGAGTTCTCCCATAGGGGTGGGCAATCTAGCGGCGAGGGCCGTCATTGATGCCAGAAGAAACGACGGCTCCAATCAATATGGCGATATGGAGGGCTCCAAGGGGGTTCCCTATTATGACTATACCAACTACACACCCATAAACTCAGTGGAACGCAACATTGATATAGACCGATGGCAACCAAAGTATTTTATTGATGATAAAGGTTCGCGTTTTGCCCCCGCTTGCCTTACCCCACACTGGCACCTTGTAAAACCCATCGCCCTTAAGTCAGCCTCCCAATTTAGGTCGGTTGCCCCACCTTTGGTAGGTTCGGAACAAATGGAGAAAGAGGTAAGGGAAGTGGTGGAACTCCAGGCAAATCTGAGCAGTGAGCAAAAGGCGTTGGTCGAGTTCATGAGGGATGGCCCGAAGTCCGTACAACAGGCCGGCCATTGGCTCAAATTTGCACAGGATGTTTCGGAAAGGGACGACCACACGTTGGACGAGGATGTAAAAATGTATTTTTTGACAGAGATAACAGCGATGGACGCTTTTATCGCTTCTTGGGACACCAAAATGTTCTACGACTCGGCACGGCCATATGCCCTTGTCCATTATTACTATAAAGACAAGACCATTAAAGGCTGGGCGGGGCCGGAAAAAGGTTTTAAAAAAATGAAGGGCAGGGACTGGCGACCTTATTCCCCGGACTCCTTCCTTTGCCCACCCTTTCCCAGTTATGTATCGGGACACAGTACTATTAGCGGGGCCTGCGGGGAGGCCCTAAAACTGTTTACCGGAGATGATTATTTTGGGGAAGAGGCCAAGCTGGTACCAGGGGCCCTGACGGAGCCCAAGTTTGTAGGCGACACGGTGACCCTTAAGTTTCCTACCTTTACCGAAGCGGCCAACATGGCGGGCATTTCTAGGGTAATGGGAGGATATCATATCCAATCCGATAATATTGCCGGACTAAAATTGGGACGGGACGTTGCAGGGGAAACCTGGAAATTTTACAACCGCCACCTCGGAAAAGAATAAAAATAGGCCCCTAAAAAAGGGCCTATTCATTAATTTTACGTTTCACCGACCACCCACTTTTAAATCTTGAAAGTCAGCACTGGTATTTTGGAATGATTGGCGACATCTTCTCCTATACTGCCCATAAAGAAATGGGTAAGGCCCTTCCTACCATGGGTGGGAATACCGATTATATCGGCATTTCTGGTCTTACTAAAATTAATGATCCCCATCTCTACGGTATAATCATTATAGATTTCCACTTCCTTGCCCAGTTTGGCAAGGTTCAGGAATTTGGAAATTCGGGTATAGGCATCTGTAGTGCTTAAAAAGTTGTCGCCAGGTGTATTGATGTAGACCAATTGGAGATCGGCGGACAGTTTTTCCGCAAATTCCTTGGCTTTTTCAATGGCAGAAAGGTTCTCCTCTTTAAAGTCGCAAGCAAATACAAAATTACGTATCTCAAAATCGGGCAATTGATCTTTTATGACCAAAACGGGTATAGTGGAATTCCGTACCACTTTCTCCGCATTGGAGCCGATAAAAATTTCCTGTAGCCCATCCGTACCATGCGACCCCATTACCACAAGATCTGCCTGATGTTTTTCGGCAATCTCATTGAGTTCACTGAACACCTTAAAGTGTTTGATCAGCGGGGTCACCTTCACATCCTGCAGGTATGGTTTCTGCAAAAATTCGTTAAACCGCTTTTCTGTAAATTTCAGTAAAAAGAGCATCTGGTCCTGTTGAAGCCCTTCGGAAGTGGTGATAATGGCCGAGGAAAGCTCCAACATATGCACTGCAAGGATTTCGGATCCATAACGCCGTGCCATGGATGCAGCCGCTTTAAGGGCAAATTCGGACTGTTCTGAAAAGTCTACCGGTACAATAATCTTTTTCATATGATAATAATTGAATGTTATAAAATTAGACCGTCATTGAAAACAAGCGCGTCTCCGGAGCCTTTCTGTGCAACAACAGATCAAAGGCCATACAAATATTACGGATGAACGGTCGCCCCTTAGGGGTTACGTTCAATTGGTTAGGGTACACTTCAACTAGGCCATCTGCCTCCATCATTTCCAATTTTCCGAGTACCTCCACCAACTCGGGAAAATATTCTTCCTGTTGGTACCATGTGGTACTAAAGTTACACATTAAATTTAGTATATGCTTCCGAATGACCCGATCTTCATCGGACAAAATATGGCCTCTATACACGGGTATGATGTCATTTTCCAAAAGGTGGTAGTATTCCTCTATCCCTTTTACGTTCTGGGCAAATCCTTCCCAACTATCGCCGATACTGGATATTCCCAGTCCTACCATTAGATGGGTGGTGGCAGTGGTGTACCCCATGAAGTTCCTGTGCAGGGTACCGTTCCGCATTGCAATGTACAGGTAATCGGTGGGAAGGGCAAAGTGATCCATCCCTATATCCTGATAGCCTATTTCCCTCAGTAGTTCCTTTCCCTTTTCATATTGATGTCGCTTTTCCTCCACGGAGGGAAGATCTGCGTCCAAGTAGCCACGCTGTCCATTTCCCTTTAGCCATGGTACATGGGCATAACTGTAAAAGGCCAACCGGTCGGGCATAAGTTCCTGGGTCTTGGATATGGTATATTTTATATCATCCACCGTTTGAAAGGGCAAACCGTAGATCAGGTCATGTCCTATAGAGGTATATCCCAGCTGTCTGGCCAATTCGGTGACCTTTTTCACATTTTCAAAAGGCTGTACCCTATTGATAGCAATTTGCACCTTGTCATTATAGTCCTGTACGCCAAAACTCACCCGCCTAAAACCCGAGTCGTACAGCGTTTTCAAATGCTCATAAGTGGTATTGTTGGGGTGACCCTCAAAACTAAATTCATGGTCGGGGGCCCTATCCGCAAATTTAAAGATTCCCTCCAATAACATTTTAAGGTTGTCGGGGGAAAAGAAGGTTGGGGTACCCCCGCCCAAGTGCAGTTCCTTAATTTTGGGGCGGGAAGGGAATATGGTACAGTACAACCACCATTCCTTTAGCAGTGCCCTTATATAAGGAGCCTCCATTTCATGTCTTTTGGTAATCCTCTTATGGCATCCACAAAAAGTGCACATATTTTCACAGAACGGCAAATGGATATATAAACTGATGCCTTCGGTGTCGTTCATTTCCTTAAAACGCCGTTGAAGCGTACTTTTCCATGCGGAGCCCGAAAATGAACTGGATTCCCAATAAGGAACTGTTGGATAACTTGTATAGCGAGGGCCCGCTACATTATATTTTTGTACCAAAGTGCACATAATCTATTTTTATCATTTCAAAAATAGCCCACCGCATCCCGATGATATATGATATCCATCATGTTTTCCGATAGGACTAAAAAACCCCGCTTTTGGGCGGGGTTAGTTGATCTGGCAACAAATATTCTTGCTGTTCCTTTAATTTAGAAGTATGTATACCACAATTCCCGAGGCGTATCCCACCAGCGCCAACCAGGTTATTTTTTTAAGGTACCATAAAAAGTCGATCTTTAAAATGCCCATGGCGGCAACTCCCGCAGCGGATCCAATAATGAGGGCACTTCCCCCCGTTCCGGCACAATAGGCCAAAAACGTCCAAAATTCATGGTCTTGGGGAAAGCGTTCCATGGCATACATTCCCATGGCCCCTGCCACCAGGGGAACGTTGTCCACTACGGACGACAGTAGCCCCAACAGGATATTGATAATATAAAAATTATTGAAGGTACTGTCCAAATAACTGCCCATTGCCCCCAGCACCCCATTGGTCTGCATGGCGGCCACCGCCAACAAAATTCCCATAAAGAACAATATGCTTGGCGTATCGATACGTTGTATAGTACCTGCTACGGATAGTTGGTGCCTTAGTTCCCTCGGTTTCTTCCTGTGCACTATTTCCGTCACCACCCATAGAATGCCCAAGCTCAATTGCATTCCCATGAAGGGAGGCAAGTGGGTGACCGTTTTAAAAACGGGCACGAACAACAATAACATTACCCCAAGGATGAGAATGAACATACTCTCTTTTTTGGGGATATGTACATTTGAAATTGATGTTTCCCCTTCTAGGGGCTGCACCTTGCCCTTCACATAAAAGGAAGCCACGATCAGTGGGGCGGCGAAACAGGCAACACTGGGCCAGAACACTTCTGAAATAATGGCATTTGTGGAAACCTGTCCGCCGTTCCACAACATAATGGTGGTCACATCCCCTATGGGCGACCAAGCTCCTCCGGCGTTGGCGGCGATTACGACCAGCCCGGCAAAGAACCAAAGATCGGCACGGTTGTCCATAAACTTCTTTAACAGTGCCATCATTACAATGGTAGTGGTAAGGTTATCCAATACGGCCGATAAAAAGAACGTGAATATGGACAATATCCATAGCAGCCATCTTTTATCGGTTGTCCTTATCACTTTGTGGATCACATGGAACCCGTCGTGGGAATCGATCAATTCTACGATGGTCATGGCCGCCAATAGAAAAAAGAGAATTTCCGATACCTCCTCAAAATGCTCTTTCAATCCTTCCAAGGTTCCATGTAGCAACGTTTGGTCCAGTACCAATAGTGTCCACAGTACCACTCCGGTCACCAGGGCGGTAGCTGCCTTGTCCACCTTTACCACGTGTTCCAATGCAATGAGCAGGTAACCCACTGCAAAAATAAAAATCGACAATCCCATTAGAGAATAGGTTTAAGATCCATAGCCAAAATCAAGTTTTCCATATATAAATGTATTGAATTATTCGATCGCTCAGGCCACCCTGTCCATTTGGTTTTGTGCTTGCTTTAATCGGTCTATGGTCCGTTTCCATTTCTCGGCCCTGGCCAGCTCAAAATCTTCCTTGAAGATTCCGTCGGAATCATAAAAATTGAAGGTAATCACTTCTTGTGGCCTATTGTAAAGGGTCAGTTTCAGGTCCAATCTTTCCAATACCTTTTCCCTTTTATTGCCGGATTTCAAGGTACCGATCACACTTTCTATTTCGCATGACCTTACGGTTTCCAAACCGATCTCGGACACGGTCTTCCCCGGCTCGTTGAATTTGATAAACAGCAATTTTTTTTGGTCCGGGGCCACGCCTATAAAACTATTGCCCCATATTTCCCGTTCGGTGATCTGCAGTTTACGTTCCAAAATTTCCTTTTTACTTTCTTTTTTTATCAGTTGCGTGCCACTTTTTCCACTTCTATCGATCAGAAAAAAGGGAAGAAATACACTGGCGACCAACACTAAGGAAATGATTATGAATGTCGTGTTCATTTTATTATTTATTTGGATTAAAGATTTTTTTGAGAAGTTTTGGGACTGCGAAGTCATTTTCCAAAGGAATTGGACATGCGGTACCCTGGAACGGGACCATCATGGATATGTCCGTTCCCTTAACTTGGAAATCTTTTATCTAAATAAAGGTGTGAAATGGAAAAATGAGAACAAGTCCGTCCCTACTGGGCCGGATTCCTTTGGAATAGATCAAATATTGTAGTTCCCAATCCTGTAAGTTTTCCGTGTACGGTGACGTTTCCCGATCCGTTTCCAAAAATCGGTAGGGGGTGGTCGGGGTGTCCGGACCTTGCTGGGAAGTTTCAAAGTATTGTTGTTGAAAAGAAAATAGAACGGCTTCCCGGTTCAGGTGCTGTTCGGAACGTATTTCGTGTACCGGGGCCGAATCGGGGACAATGGAGGGTGCCGGCAAAGCAAATACGGAATTTGCGGCACCGAGGAAAAGTATAAAGATCAAAAGCCGCAAGCGGGTCATAAACCTCCCCTTTTTCATCTATACAATTTTGTTCCCATACACTGTATATTAGTGCCCTTGACGGGCACTATTTTGGATTATGGGTTTCATATCCGCATCAAAGATAGCAACAATTTATGTTAATGATCCAATAATTTATTTTAGGCAATGGGCTGGTTCTTTTCAACGTTGTAACGAGGGTCCTGTATATAATCCTGTTTTTGCATTTTGATGACTTCCACCGATAAAAAACCGAATTCGCTCACCACCTTTCCATAAAACCGATAGATCCCTTTTCCCCTGAAAGGGTATTTTTTGGCCACTGGAGGAAAAAGCACGGTATCAAATACCGCACCGTCCATGTCTACCAAAGTGGCAAAGTTCATACGGTCGCCCTGATGGGTAGCTGTGTTTTTTACCGTAACCAGATATCCATAGATATCTATATACCCGTTAAGGTGCCGCTGCAGATCCTTTTTGCCATTGGTGTTTTTTGGCGGCTGTTGTAGAAGCGCAAAGGGGCTACAGAGACAAAAGCCCAAAAGTTCCCATTGGGTAAACGCCATTTCCAAGGGAGCGGTATGCAGGCAAGGAATTTTAAATTTACCGTGATCGGTGGGGAAAAGTTTGGGATGGTCGAAGGAGGTACTTTTGGAAAGGGACAAATGCGCCTGCCATAAAAGTTGATGGGCATTCGCTCCCGTAAACCGGAAGGCATCTATACGGATCAATATTGCCAATTGTTCCATGGAGATGTGCACCCTGTCCACAAAATCGGCAAGGGACAAAAAAGGTCCACCTACCCTTCTTTCCCGAAGAATACGGTCCAAGACCCTTTCTTCCAGTTCCCTTAGGAACACAAACCCCAGATAAAGATCTTTCCCATAGATATGTACCGTCCCGTAACTTTTGTTGATACAGGGAGGATGTATATTGGCCCCCAACATCCGTGCCTCATGGATATAAAACTCCGTACTGTAAAAGCCGCCCCCATTGTTAAGCACCGCTACCATATATTCCAAGGGAAAATATGCCTTAAGGAAGAGGCTCTGGTAACTTTCCACGGCATAGGATGCGGAATGTCCCTTGGCAAATGCGTAACCGGCAAAGCTCGCCACTTGGTCCCAGACTTCAAAAATAAGGGAGTCTGCATATCCTTTTTTACGGCAGTTCCCTACAAAGGTTTCCCTTACCCTCTGAAACTCTTCCCTGGACCTAAATTTCCCGCTCATGCCCCTTCGAAGGACATCGGCCTCCCCTAGGTCCAGTCCCGCAAAATAATGCGCCACTTTTATCACATCTTCTTGATATACCATTACCCCATAGGTTTCGGGCATGATCTGCAACATTACCGGATGGCCCCTTTCGGCGGCCCTTCCCTTTTCCCGATGGCGCAGAATGTATTCGCGCATCATCCCGCTTTTGGCCACACCGGGGCGGATAATGGAACTTGCCGCTACCAATCCCCGATAATTGTCCACTTCCAATTTTTTCAACAACATTCGCATGGCGGGCGATTCAACATAAAAACAGCCCATACACTGGGCGCTTTTGATCAGTTCATTTACTTGGGGGTCCGTCTTGAACCTTTTTATGTCATGTATATCGAACCCTGCTATTTCTTGGGGTCGGTTATAGGCGATGACCTGCAGGGCCTCCTCGATTTTCGCCAATCCCCGCTGCGAGAGAATATCGTATTTAAAAAGGCCCACATCCTCTGCAATCACCATATCAAAATGGGTGGTGGGATACCCTTTGGGGGGCAAATGGGTAGCGGAAAAATAATGGATGGGCCTTTCGGTGATCAAAATGCCCCCCGCATGGATACCCAGATAATTGGGCATTCCTTTTATAAAACCTGCATATTTAAGTACCAAGCCGGCAATTTCATCCAATTGGGAAGGGTCGTACTTTCCTTCGGAGAGCTTGTCAATTTCTTCTTTGGGGAGGCCAAAAACCTTGCCAAGTTCGCGTACCGCCCCCTTTTCCTGAAAAGTGACATAGGTGCCCAAAAGACTTACATGGGGAAAACGTCCAAAAATATAATCGGTCATTTCCTCGCGGTCCTTCCATGAAAAATCGATGTCAAAATCGGGCGGGTTTACCCGGTACATATTTATAAAACGTTCAAAATAGAGATCCAGTTCAATGGGATCTACATCTGTTATCCGCAAGAGGTAGGCCACTATGCTATTGGCCCCACTACCGCGTCCCACATAAAAAAATCCTTTCTCCATCGCGTGGGTTACAATCTGCCAATTAATAAGGAAATAGGGAACAAAGCCCATTTTTTGGATCAGGCCCAGTTCTTTTTGCAATCGCTCCAAAATAGGGGCGTCCACTACTTCGTACCTATGGGGCAGTGCATCATGGCACAATTTTTCCAAGAGCGCCATATCTTCCTGCACATCGCCCAAAAAAGTCGACAAGTTCTGAGGTTTTCTGTTCTCCGAAAAATCAAACTCTATGGAGCAGGACCGCATTAACCGATCGGTATTCTCCAAAATAAAACCGAAGCCGGAAAAAGCGGCCGCCAAATTCTGTACCGGGTACATCTTCTGCTCCGCAATCGCCTCCGACATAGGTGGCAATTTACTCAGCAAGAGGTTGAGGTCTATAGCACGCAGCAGTCGGTGCACATTAAAATCCCGTTTGTTCCTAAAGGTAACCGGTTGCTGCACCACCAGCCTATCCTTCAGTTCCACCAATCTCGAAAAAGGCAGGCGCCTTAGGTCCTTAATGGAGACCCCAATGAATTCGTGTTCCAGAAAGGACCTTTTTTCATTTGCCAGAATTTTTTCGAAGGGATATATCACATAGGCGTTTTCAAAGATCGGTGCCTGTGCCCGAAACTTTTTTTGTTCGTGCAGGTGTTCGGAAAGGAAACCGTTCAGTTCCCGGTAACCTTCATTGTTTTTGGCGATCCCGACAAAACATTGATCCGTTCCGTTCCTAAAATCGATTCCCAAAAGAGGCCTGACCCCATATTCAGGGGCTTTTCTCACAAAATTAAGACCTGCCGAAGTGTTGTTGATATCCGTCAGCACCATTTGCACCACATGGTTTTCACGGGCCAACGCAAGTAGGTCCACCTCTGACAAGGTACCATAACGAAGGCTGTAATGGGAGTGGCAATTGAGGTACATATGTTATTATCTATAAAGTGGGTTCATTGTTTTCGGTGTGCCAATACGATGGGAGGAAGTCCATTGAACGGATTTCCCATCCTTCCTATGGTCTTGGCCCCCAATCCGGATGCCCGGATCACACTTTTATCGCCAAAACGTTCCCTGATCTTGTCGAGGGCGGCATACAGGTTAAGGGCCTGTTCCGTATCCTCGAACAGGTTGATCTGGTAGTTTCCCTGTACCAGGTGACTAAAACGGATGCCGATCAAGCGTACCAGCAATCTTTTGTTGTAGAGGTCCTGGAACAGTTCCAATATCTTTGGAATGAGGATATGATCTGCACTGCTAAACGGAATCTTGAGCTGTTTGGAGTAGGTGTTGAAATCGGAGTAACGGATCTTAACCGTAATGCAGGCGGTCAATTTGTTCCCCCTTCGCAATTGAAAGGCCAAATTTTCCGTCATGGCGATAAGGATTCCCCGGAGTTTTACGGTATCTATGGTATCCTTGTCGAACGTACGTTCCGTGGAAATCGATTTTCGTTCCGAAAAGGGGATCACTGGGCTATTGTCCAGGCCGTGGGCCCGTTTCCAAATAACGGCACCATGGGCCCCCAGCACCCTTTGCATCATATCCATCGGCATTTCCTGTATGGTCCGTACCTGCCGAAGTCCCAAATTACGCAATACCTGATAGGTCTTATCACCTACCATGGGTATCTTCTTTATGGAGAGGGGCGCCAAAAATGATCGCTCATATCCCAAATCTATTTTTAGCTGACTATTGGGCTTGGCCTCATTAGTGGCCATTTTGGATACCACTTTATTGACCGAAAGCCCAAAGGAAATGGGAAGGCCCGTTTCCGTGATGATCTTTTGCCGAAGCTCCGAAGAATATTGGTAACACCCAAAAAAACGGTCCATTCCCGTTAGATCTGCATAAAACTCGTCTATACTCGATTTTTCGAACAGCGGCACCTGTTCCCGGATGATCTCGGTGACCATATCGGAATGTTTGCTATACGTCCCAGCATTGCCCTTTATGACCGTAGCTTCCGGACATAACTGCCTTGCCATTTTCATGGGCATTCCCGAGTGGATCCCGAAACCCCGGGTCTCGTAACTACAAGCCGCCACCACCCCCCTGTCACTGATTCCGCCGACGAGCAATGGCCTGTTTTTCAGCTTGCTGTTCAGCAAGCGCTCCACGGATACAAAAAAAGTATCCAGATCCAAATGTAGTACCGTTCTCTCCATTACATTCCAAAAAGGCATGCTAATCTATGGAATATTTCCAAATTAATGGAATTATTCCATGTTAAAATTCGAACGGATATTGCCTGTGGAAGGAGGGGAATCAGAGCAGGTTGAGCCTACAGATCAATTCGGACCGGTTGGCCCTACTGATGGGGATAACGTTTTTTTCGATAAGGACACTGTTGTCCTCTATATCCACAATTTTGACCACATTGATGATAAAGGAGCGATGGATCTGCAAAAAAAGGTCATCCGGCAATTTTTTTTTGATTTTCTTGAGGGTCGAATGCACTTTATACGTTTCCTTGTGCGTCCTCACCCCTATATAGTCGCCTTTCGCCTCTACGAAAAGAATATCCTCGAACTTTAGTTTCACCAATCTTCTGTCAATGTTAATGTACAGGTCCCGGTTTGAGGTCACCGGCATATTGGCGGAAGTGGACGGGAAGGGAACTTGTGAGAGGGAATTCCTTACTTTTTGAATGGCCTTCGCAAAACGTTCGGTTTTCAGGGGCTTGACCAGGTAATCTACAATTGCCTCGTATTCATAGGCCTCTATGGCCAAATTCCTATCGGAAGAAATCAATACTATTTTAGGGGGATTTTTTAGGAGCTGCACAAAATCGAAACCGGTAAATCCGGGCATATGTATATCCAAAAATATAAGGTCAACGGTATGGTCATGGAGGAATTTGACGGCCTCCATGGCATTGGAAAATTCTTGGATCGGGTATAGATCCGGCACTGTGGTGCACAATTGGGCCACAATTGCCCTTGCTACGGCTTCATCATCGATGATGATACAATCCATTGTCTAGAGCGAATTTATATAGGTTTCCATTTTCTCCAGGATACTCAAAAACTGGCTATGTAGGCTAGGGTCCCCGTTCCGTAAGTCTTCCTCATAGCGCACCGCCAACCGGTACCCGTCCTGTAGCCCCAGGATATTGATCTTGTGTTTTATTTTATGGACAATATCCATGGTCTCCTTATATTTTTTATTTTGGAGATGCTCCAGATAAACCTGTTTTTCCCGTGGAAGTTCTTCCTTGATAATGTCGATGAATTTCCGTTCAAAAACTTCATCCCCTGCGGACAGTTCCTTCACGTAACCCAAATTTGGCATCTCGTTCATTTCCATTATTTTTTTAACGTAAAATAAAAAGTGGTCCCTTTCCCAATTTCACTGTCCAACCAAACCTGTCCATCATAAAGGTCTATTATTTTTTTGACAATGGATAGCCCAATTCCCGTGGACCGTTCCTTATTACCGATCGACTGGAAAATTTTGAATATTTTTTCATGGTATTCCTTAGGGATCCCTACACCGTTGTCCCGTATGTTAAATTCCCAATGGGTAGCGGTTTCCCGACTTCCGATTTCCACAAGCCCCCGGTCCTTGTCTATATGTACCACCGCATTGCTTAAGATGTTCTGTATCAGTTGGTGTACCTTTGTCCTATCCGCCCTAATTACAGGTAGTTGGTTCGTCACGACAATACGGACGTGTTCCGGCACAAAGATGATCTCGCACACTTCCTTTACGACCTCGTTAACATCCACAGGGGAACTGTCCAAGGTCTCGTTGCCAATGGCGGAATATTTTAAGATCCCACCGATCAACCTGTCCATTGATTCGATTTTTTCCTGAATCATTTGAAGGTTGTACCGTCCGGCGTCGTCCAATACTTCCTTATAATCTTCCTGCAGCCAGGTGGCCAGGGCACTGATGCTCCGCAAGGGCGATTTTAGGTCGTGCGAAACGATATGGGCGTATTCCTGAAGGCCCTGATTGCTCCTTTCCAGTTCCTTTAGCAACTGTTCCTTCTGGATTTCCAGGTTTTTTTGGTCGGTGATATCCAAATGGATGCCTATGGAACCGACTACCATCCCCTTTTCATCGTAACTGGGGGCGCCACTGATCAACCAATGTCTTGTTTCCCCTTTTTTGTCACGTACGGTAACCTCGTAAGAATCCGATCGTTCCTCCAATCGCTGTAGGTTCTTTTCAAGTATCACATTACTGTTCTCTATATCAAGCACCGTGGTGGCCTCCTTTCCTATAAGCTCCTCTTCCTTATAACCACTCAGTTCCAGAAAACTCTGGTTCACAAAAAGGATCACATCGTCGTTATCTACCTCTACCAGCCCGAGGTTCATGTTCGCAATAATATTGCTATACTTCTCCCGTTGGGCCTCCAAGTTCTGTTTGTAATTCTTTTGAAGGGTAATATCTGTATAGGTCCAAAGACTACCTTTATAAATTCCTTTGTTAAAAATGGGTATATAATCGCGACTTAAGACCCTTCCGTCCAACAGGTTCAATTCATCCGCCATGACCACTTCCCGATTCCGTAGCAGTTCCTCCATTCTTTTCAGAAAACCTTTGGGCCCTTTAAAATAATGTTTATAATTATCGGCCATTGCAAAACTGTCAGTGTCGATAAGTCCTTCGGGAACCACTTTTAATCCCAACATGCTGCACAAAATATCGTTCGCAAGGGAAATTTTTCCGTGTTCATCTTCCAATAGCACCCCTGTCTGAAGGTTCATGATCAACGTGGCCAAGCGACTTTCGGAGGCACGTAGTAGCTCTTCTGCCAATTTTTCTTTGGTAACATCCTCGATCAGTACCACCTGCGATTCCATTTCCCCCTCCTTGTTCCGTACACCGCTCACAAAGGTTTTTGCCAACAAGACCGTACCATCCTTCTTTTGGTACCGTTGGGTAATGGAATAGCTCTCCACTTTGCCCACTTGCAGTTGGTGGGCAAATTTAGTTGCCAGCCCTATATCCTCCGGGACACAGATATCATTTATCCCAATTTTTTTAAGTTCCTGTTCCGAATATCCCAAAAGGGCCACAAGGGCTTTATTGACCTTTAAAATCGTTCCGTTCTGTAGCAGTACAATGCCCAAGGGCGAATTTTCCACGATAATGTCCAACTGCTTTTTTTGGGCGGCCAACAGTTGTGATATCTCATTTTCCTGCGTAATGTCCCTTATGATCCCTTGGGCCGCTATGGGCATACGGTTTTTATCATAGATGATGCTACCGTTTACCTGGATATACTTCTCATCCCCATTTTTAACAATGATTTTGGGCCTATAATTTTTTAGGACCCCCGTTGCGATGAGCGACTTAACGGATTGCTTGGTGTACTCGACATAATCCTTGTGGATCAGTTGGGTAAGTTTGAACACATCCTTGGTATGGTCATATCCCAGAAGTTCTTTGGCCGCTAGATTCATTTTAAGGACATTGCCCATCATATCCATCACCAAATAGGGATCTATAATATTAATGAACACCCCATCCAGTTCGGCGGCGGCCTCCGTTAGTAGGTTTTCCAAACGCTGGTTGGCCTCCTTTAAGTGACGTGCCGTATCGTACAGTTCCTTGGATTTTTGCTCCAGAATGTGCTCGGCCTCCTTACGGGCCTTTTTTTGCCGTTCCAAGGCCCTTCTTAAAAGTAGGACCTCTTCATTCCCCATATTGGACAATATCAAATTTAACTTCCGTACCGTCTTCCTTCAACAACTCGTAATATATATGGGCATTTTTATGGAAGTGCTGAAAGGTTTTTTCAATGAGCCCGTGTGCCAATCTGTAAAGGCCCCTGGAAGAGCAATAGATCATGGAAATGGAAGTATCGGTTTTCTCCAAGATCTTAAAGGTGGGCAGTTCCGCTTCGGGATATAGTTTTTTTACCTGAACGTGTATATGGTCCTCTATGGAGTACAACAGGGCAAGGGGGGAGGTATAACTCTCGATCAATCCGGGATGCGCATTTACCAAACTGGCAAATAGGTATAGGCCAAAGGTATAGAGCAGTTCGTTAACGGGTATCCCCATCTCATCGGAAAGGTTTCCTATCAGGCTTACCATCTCGTTAAAGTCATAGGTGCCTACGGAAGTATAGGCGCCTTCGGAAGGAAGTTGGGATCGTTCAATGATCGTATCCACTGTTTCCAGTCCAAAGGAAGTTTCGACCATTTCCAAAAACTCGGTAAATATGATTCCCTTCATTGTACGTGCATATCACCCACAAACGTAGGAAATATAATACGACTTATAAAAAGAATGTTGTAAAAGGTGTTAAAATCCTATCCCTTTACCAATTCATTGATGCTCCAATATTCCAGGACCTTTTTAATTTTGTCCTCGTAATCCTCATATTTTAAAGGTTTTATGACATATCCCGCAATCCCTATCCTATAACATTGCAACAGATCCGTCCTATTCTCCGATGTTGTAAGTACCACAGTGGGCAAATACTTGAGCACCGGATCTCCCTTAAGCGTTTCCAGAAATTCTATCCCGCTCATCCTTGGCATGTTAAGGTCCAATAAAATAATATCCGGTAGGGGTTTGGATTTCAGTATCGCTAGGGCATCCTCTCCATTTTTGGCTTCCGTAATGTCGTGCTTTATCTGAAGTTTTGCCATGGTCCTGTTCATCTTCATGGTCTCAATGGCATCGTCCTCAATAAATAGTATGTTCATGATAGGTCTTAATTTCGTACAAAATTTAGCAATATTTCCTATAATACCGACTTTTAAGGGGTCCAATGGAAGTAAAGTGTAGACGAACGGTCGTTTCCAGTAGATAAAGTTGTCCAAAAAAGAGGTATCAATCCACAATCTGCATTTTTTTCAACAGAAAGGACGCATTCATATTTTGGCATATCCCCTTTTTGAACTTGTAGTCAAAATACAGGTCGCCACTTACTACCTCAGCATCAAAATAATGATTTTCCACTTCCATTTTTTCGTTCGCGATATCGCATAAGCTCAGATCATGGGTGGCAATGATGCCCGTTGCCCGGGAACGGAGCAATTTTTCCACAAATTTTCTGGAGCCGATGGCCTTGTCGGTACTATTGGTGCCTTTAAGGATTTCATCGAGCACTATAAAATAGTCGTCCCTTTGGATTTGGTCCACAACAAATTTCAAACGCTTGAGTTCGGAAAAGAAGTACGACTCCCCATCTGTAAGGGAATCCGTTGTCCGCATACTGGTAATCAGTTTAATGGGCGAATACCACACCTGTTGGGCGCATAACGGGAGCCCCATATTCGCCATCACGATGTGTAGGGACACGGTCCGCAAAAAAGTGCTCTTCCCGGCCATATTGGCGCCCGTAACGATAAAAAACCGCTCCTTTTGGATACTGTAATCGTTCAGCACCCTCTTTTCGGGGTCCAACAAGGGATGTGCCGCCCCTTGTGCCCGTAGGACAAAATTATCATGGATCAGTTGGGGAAAACTGTGTTCGGGATGGTTAAAGGCATAATTTCCAAGACTGTTATAGGCATCAAAAAAGGAAATGGCCTTAAACCACTGCCCCACTTCCCCTTTATACTGCCCGATCCATCTTTCCAATTTAAAGGATTGGTTCAGGTCCCAAAGCAAAAAGCCGTTTCCCACCACTCCAAAAATCATATTGTTGCGTTGGTCAAGAGCGCCCAATATCCTGGAAAAATCCCTTAGCACCATAGAGGCCTTCCGACCTTCCCGTACCACGTGCCCCCTGTGCATCCGTAAAAGGTCGGAACCAAACTCCGTCCCTTCCAATTGGGCGATCAATTTTTGATATTGATGGAATATTCCCTGTACCTTGCCCGTACGTGCCGACAGGGCATTAATTTTTACGAGGTAGGTCCCTGTAATGCCCAACCCTACCAAAAACCAGCCCGCCAACAAAAATCCAGAAATAAGGTCCAAAAAATAGATGCTTGTCAAAACCGCGGAGATCCCGGAAAAAACATAGGGCAAAAATCGCATATATCGCGGTACAAAGGGCCGGTAACCGTGCAGCCATGCCAGCATAACCGAAGTAGGGACCTCCGTTTTTACCAACGTTGCCAAAGCAGCGAATTCTTGGCGCCATTCGGGCATGGAAGCTAGTTCCTTAACAGCCAACTGTTTGTTCCCAATATCCTCGGTATCGTTCTCCGTAAAGATCCCTGCCAATCTTTTACTGCCCTCCTCCAGTACCGTTCTGTTCAGATATTGGTAGATGGAGCCCTTCCCGAAAAGGTCTATATCCTGACTATAATGGTGCAGGGGATCGGAAAATTTCTTTCCATCCGGCAATCCGTTAAAATCCCCTTGCAATACCTTGATCTCGGTCTCGTTCAAATCGATCAGCGACCTGCGTTTGTCCCGTTCATACTTTAAATCGGTATGTCCGGAGACCAACCATACAAAAGCCACTATGCACAACAAGAGGATTCCCAACAGTAGGCGGGTATTGCCAATGGAAAGATATACGCCCGAGGCGGCCGAGATAAAGACCAGCAACCGCAGCATACCGAACAGTGCCAAGCGCTGCTTTAGCGCTGCCAATGAAGATACGTGATCGGCAATACGGTTCCGGTAAAAGTCAAGTAGGCCATCCATTCACACAAATACTTTTATTTGAACTGGTTCTTTTTCCAAAGGATTACAAAGATAGCCTTATTACCGACTTTTATAAAGAACCAAGGGCCGACCTGTCTTTTTTGGTAAGACCTGAAACCACTAGGGCATAGGAATGGTCTATCAGTTCGCGTATTAACTTCGGGGCCAATTGGTTTTCAAAGTACAGGGTATTCCAGTGGATCTTGTTCATGTGAAATCCCGGCACAATGATGCCATCATGGGCCTCCCTGAGTTCGACGGCATATTCGGGATCGCATTTAAGGTTGGCCTTCCCAGGGGTTTCCAAGGGCAAGAGGGCGAACATTTTTCCCATAACCTTCAACACCAAAGTATCCTCCCCAAATGGAAATTCTTCGGTAACCCCTTTTTTGGAGATACAATAATTCCTGAATTCCTCTATATCCATACCAAACAATATTAATCCCGCAGCTTCTAAAAAATGACATTTTTGAGTTGGTCCACCACTTCGAAACAAGTGCGCAGGGATATGGCGGAAACTAAAAACATTTCGCCACAGGCCCGCACAGGACAGACTTAATCCATACTAATTACCACTTCGTGGGTTTAATTGGCAATTCCTTGGGAATCGTAAACGACAACCTTTTCCCAAAAGTCCTGGGATTCTTCTATAAAAAGTAGATGGGCCTCTTCCTTTTGGTATTGCTCCTGTGCTTCGGCCGAATTGAAACTAAGTACTAGGGAATAGGTAAAGGAATCGTCCACTACATCCCTTGTGGCCTTTGGAGGGGTACCAATAAATTGGGTCTTTGCATATTTGGAGCTGTCCAGGAACTTTCGAAGTGAAATTTCGAATTTTTTGTTGTTTTCCGCATTTCCGGGATCCTTCATCCAAAAAAACACGGTATGTACAAAAGTAGGGTCAAAGTTTTTCATTTTCTTTTTTGTTTGGGCATTCCCTGTTAAGGCAATTGCCAGAAATGCTAAAATACAAACTGTCTTTTTCATTCGTTAAAAATATAATGGTTATTAAAAAATTTACGTCATCCCAGTGTCCTGTCAACCCTACTTTAGCCACCCCAATTCTTGTTCTTTTTCACCTGTCCTTCGTTAAAAAATGGTTCCATAGCTATGGTTATGCAACTATTTTTTGCCTTGTCCAGATAAAAAATAACGGCGACTTATCCCACAAACTAGGCGTGACACGACCCTAATCCTTTTGCTTCAATGTATGCCGCTCCCCTTCGTCCATCTCCAAAGCCGAATAATCCAATTTCCAGCCTATGGTCGCCACGATGGTCTCCATAAGCAATACCGCTTCCAATGCTTCCTTTCGGGCAGATTCCATAAGACCGCTCTGTGGGATTTTTTCCCTGATATGTTTTTTTGCCTCTTGGTTAAGGGCGGTCAGGTCCTCTGGGGAAAAGGAGTTGAAAAAACCGTTCTTAATATCGTAAAACTGTAGATCTGGCTCTATGGAAAGGATTTCCGGTTGCGGAAAATTGATCAGGATTATCTTCTTCTTCTCGGTGTCGGCATGCATTCGGACCTTCTTTAGGTCATATCCTATATGGGCCTTGGCATTGATAACTATCAATGCCTTCTTTTTACCGCTCCACAGGCTCATAAAGCCCTCCTTTGTATTTTGGTAACGGTATATTTCCGCAAATTCCCCCTCTACGGACACCAATCGGCATACACTTTTAATCTTATCGAGCAAAACGGTGGACTGGTGCTCGGTCAGTTCCTTTCGCCTTTTTTTTCTAAAAAAGGAAAATAGCCAGTACATACCGATTGCCCCTAGGGCCAGTCCCAGAAATATATCCAGTATACTAGTGTCCATTTTTCCTCCCTATTTCCCCCAAATGGGTGTAAGCAAATCCTTTTCCATATTTCAGTCCATACCCGAATATGCGGTCAAAAGAGGCATGGGAAAACAATATGACGCCGCACAATTGGCATAAAGGTACGGAAAGAAGGGTTCCCAACAAATAGAGGGCAAGGGCGATGCCCTTATGGTGGAACAGGTTATAACTTACCGCTCCCGCCCTATTCCCAAAAAGATAGCCTAGCATCCCTATATCCGGGAGCAGCAACAAGGCGGGAAACCACCACCATGCAAGATCAAGTTCGGAAAATAGAAAAATCCCCAGTCCAAACATCAATAACTCTTCCGTTTTTAACCAGCTCTTCATGATGTAAGGATTTTATACAGCACCGGCCTACTGGGGCTGGCATCGTTCTCAAAAGAGGCGACCTGCAGGTCCAGAAAGTAAGCTCCGTCCGAAATGCCATTGTCCACAAAGATAAATTCGGTAATGGTGGCCCCTAGCCGCAGTGGCCCCTTAAAGTTCCAAAAGGCCCGGTGCGCCAATAGGGCCCCATTGTCCTTTTCCCTGTCGACGGAGGGAAGATCTACCAACAGGTGTTCCACCTTCTTTTCTGCCAACAATTGCGCCGCGCCTTCGCTGAGATACGGCGGATTGGAATGCGAATACTGTCTTGAAAGTTTCTCGCGTGAATTGGGCATTGTACGTATGATCACTGCGGGGAATTTTCGGTCGCCAAGGACCGTTTGTAAAAGGCTCCTGGAAATTACCAGATCTTCCCCTTGCACTTCGGGCGTTATGGTAACCAGTTCCGCCAAATAGAAAAAGTTTTCCAGACAACCGTTTACGGAATGGAAATCTTCGGTGATATGTCCCACACATTCGGTATGGGTTCCATGGGCATGGGGGTTAAATCGGATATCGTTAAAATTGGTGGAGCCTCCTTCGGAAACCTTGCCTACAAAGTCTCCCGAGATATGCGGCCCTATCTCTGGCGGACCGACATACCAAGCGGTAACATTGCTGTGGTCTCCCCGCATAGGGATCGAAATATCCAAAGGCTTGGACAAATCTATGGTATAGGTTTCCGAGCGATAAGTTATATGCGTGATCAAAGTCCGTTTTTTTAAGAATCCAAGTTAAGCAGAAACAGGTCACTGGCAATCCCATCGCTCAAAAATTTTCCTTTTTTGGAGACCAACAGTACCTCGCCATCCAAGTATAGCAATCGTTCTTCCAGATACCGTTGTGACCTTTGCATCAAATAGTCATGGTACCGCATGCCAAACTCTGTCCTTACCCGGTCCAATGAAACGCCCCATATGGTCCTGAGCCCCGTCATTATATACTCGTTGTAACGATCCGTAAGGCTAAGTGTTTCCATTTCCATCGGTAAGGTATCCCCCATGATGGCATTTATATATTTGGTATTGTTCGCAATATTCCATCCACGTGTGGCACCATCATAGGAATGGGCGGACGGGCCAATGCCGATATACTTTTTGCCTTTCCAATAGGCCGTATTGTTCTTGGAAAAATACCCTGGTTTTCCAAAATTGGAAATTTCATAATTCTCAAACCCCTCTTGGGCCAGTAATTCGGATAGTATAAAAAAATGCTCTTGGGCAATGGCATCGTCCACGCGGGGCACCAATCCTTTGTCCATAAACTTTTTAAGGGCCGTTTTGGGCTCCACCGTAAGCGCATAACTTGAAATATGGGGAACACCAAACACAAGTGCCTTTTGAATGTTGCGCTCCCAACGGGAGTTGTCCATATACGGCATCCCATAAATAAGGTCGATCGATATATTATCGAAATAACGGATGGCCTCCGCAAGGGAACTTTCGGCTTCCTTGGCGGTATGGGCCCGGTTCATAAGGGCAAGGTCATCATCAAAAAAGGACTGTATCCCGATGCTGAGTCGGTTAACGGGAGAATCTGCCAATTCCTTGATCTTTTCAGCAGAGAGGTCATCGGGGTTGGCTTCCAAGGTAATTTCCGGATCTGATACGACATGATAATGTTCATGGACTGCATCGATCAATGCTATTATTTCATGGGAGTGCAACACCGATGGCGTTCCACCGCCAAAGTAGATGGTCTGGACCTGTTCCTCCCGAAAAGCATCTTTTCGCAGCGATAATTCCCGTTGCAGTGCCGTTACCATGGCCTCTTTTTTTCCCAGGCTGGTGGAAAAATGAAAATCACAATAATGACAGGCCTGTTTACAGAAGGGAATGTGTATGTAGATACCGCTCATATTTTATCCTCACCTGACCCTTTTTACCAGATCATTTGACACGTTTTGCATTTTGTTTTACAAAAGCTTCCCATCCGGTATAGCCCTTACCGGTCTCAATACGCCCTTCATTGTAGAAATGGCATACAGCGGCCGCCAGTCCGTCCGTACTGTCCAGATTGGTGGGAAGGCTGCTAAGTCCCAAAACACTCTGCAACATCTTTGCCACCTGTTCCTTACTGGCATTACCATTACCGGTAATGGACATTTTTATTTTTTTGGGAAGGTATTCGGTTATGGGTATCTGTCTGGAGAGGCCAGCGGCCATGGCCACCCCTTGGGCACGGCCCAACTTGAGCATGGATTGTACATTTTTACCAAAAAAGGGGGCCTCAATGGCCATTTCATCGGGATGGTACGTGTCTATAAGCTCAATGGTCCGCTCAAAGATGAGTTTCAGCTTAATATAGGGATCGTCATATTTTTGCAGCAACAGTTCGTTCATCTGCAGGAACTCCATTTTTTTGTTCACTACCTTGATCAGGCCAAAGCCCATAATGGTCGTTCCGGGGTCAATGCCCAATATTATCTTTTCACTTGTCAAAATATCATTCTGTTTTCAGTACGATCGGGAGCCGGAACTTTGCGCTTACTGGAATGCCCCTTTTTAATGCCGGGGCCACTTTTGGCACGTTCGTCAGGCTCTGCACCAAGAGATTTTCAAATTCCGGTATCTGATCTGAAACCCTGCTGTTCCTATCCATTTCCAACAAGGTGATCTTCCCGTTCCCATCGATTAAAAATTCTATGTACAGGGTATCGTCAACCGCCCCTTCCAAGGTAAATTCAAATTCTTTTAACCGCCGTGAAAGATGGGCCAGCAAACTGCTCTGAAAGCAATTTCTCTGTGCCGTTTTGGATGCCGTTTCATCACAATTGGAAAACAGCGGATATTGATCGATCTCGTTCCAATCAATTTCCCGCATTTGTTGCTCCACCAGTTTTTGGGTCCGTTCCTCTTTTGACGACAGCCAATTACAGGAAGTAAATAGGCAAAGGCCCGTTAAAATCCAAAGCATTCGCATGAGCGTTCCGTTCTTTGGTGAAAATTACGATTTTTTGTGCACGTGGTGGCCATTTTCCCCTATGATCCCCAAAAGTACGCCTTTCTCCACTTTTTAAGATGCTTCCTGCTTTTTTTGGTACTTCAGAAATACCTGCGATACCGGAATCAACATCAATCCGCAGATGATGAACAGTATAAAGGCGATCTTCAGGTTAAAGGCATGGGCGAGATATCCGATCAATGGCGGACCTATGAACATTCCCAGAATTCCATAGGTGGAAATTATGGAGATCGCCATGCCGGCCGAATATTTTTTGGAGGTCCCTGCCAAAGTAAAGGTCATTGGAAAAACCGAGGCCGTTCCGAATCCCACTATGCAAAACCCTATCATGGCCGGCCAAAAATAGGGGAACAGAATCGTAATGGCCATTCCCACAGAAATCAGGGTAGCGCTAAAGATGTAGGTATTGGCAATCCCGATCCTGTCTATCAGATAATCGGAAAAAAAACGGGACAGGGCCATAAACACCATAAAAGTAAGGTAGCCCAAGGTAAACACCTCTGCATTGATCACCTCCTTGAAATAGACCCCGCTCCAATCGTACATGCCCCCTTCACAGACAGCGGCAAAAAAGATGAGGATTCCCAAGTAATAGATAAAAGGGTCCGGTTTTCCAAAAATCAATTTGTTCCCATGGGGCGAACGGTCGTCCCTCAGTAAAAACCGATAGGCCATCACGACCACCAACATGGTAAAAACCGACACCATGATCAGATGGACCTGAATGGACACCTGAAATTTTATCAAGAGGGACGAAAAACCGACCCCGGCAATTCCACCGGTACTCCAGATACCATGGAAGGCCCCGTTGATCTTTTTCGGGAATTTGTGCTGTAAGGTAATTGCCTGTGTATTCATGGCAATATTGAGGATGCGCATGCTAAAGGCAAAAAGGCAAATGGCCGCTACCAACAAAAAGGGGGTAGTTGCGATTCCGATAAAAAGAAGGCCAAGACAGAAAAATAAAAAGGAGGCCGCCAAGGGAATCCTACTATCGAAACGGGATACCAGCCAACCGGAAATAGGCAGGCCGATAAGGGCACTTATGGGAAGTGCCATAAGGAGGCTGCCCAACTCCGCTTCATTGAAATGGAAGCGATCTTTTAGCGTAGGGATCCTGGAGGCCCATGTGGAAAAACAAAAGCCGGAGAGGAAAAAATAAATACTTAATGAAATACGCTGTTTCTTTTTTAATTCCATGGCCACCTAAACAGCTGCAAATATCGAAAAGTAAATTGTAACCAACAGTATGGAACCTTAAATTTGAGGTGGCCCAAAGGTCTTTCTTGAACCTATGTCCCAATCCCTTCCGCCAACATCAGTTCCATCAACCTCTCTTTCCTTTTTTCCAGTTCCTCCCCCATGTTTATGGGGCCCCATTTTTCGGCAATTGCCAATTTGATGTAATAATCGATGCCATGCCCCAGGTTTTCTGCAAACCCTGAATAATATTTTTGTTGTTTGGGATCGCCAAAGTCCCGTGCCATTGCATTTTGCAGGTAATCCAAATATATATCAAGTTCCTTGATGAACATATGGGGCCGGTCTGTACGGTGGATCATATTGGCCCTACCATATATGTGATCGATGATTTCCCGCAAGGACATTATTCTGTCAAAATAGGCCATGTTGGGTCCGGGGCATATGGACACCCCCTGACCCTCTTTTCGGGTGTCCATCTTATGGACAAGCAACGCAGCTGTTCCAAGCCCCACGCAGGTACAGGATTTTTCCGTTATTTTGTCGTACTGCCGTTCAAATTCATCCGTAGGGTACTCTTTTGCCTCCAATTCCTTTATCTTAAGGTATTGGTACTGTCTGGAGGCGGTACACAGTCCCCGATCTCCAAATTCCTTGTTAAGTGCCACAAATTTGCGGGGACAGGAACTGCCCGGTCTTCCCTTTTTGATCGATTCCCATTTTTCCAGATCTTTGGTATTGCCCTTTAAGCTGTTAAAGGGTACCCCCAAGGGGGAAATATCACTGAGATACAGGTCATCCTCCTTTGCAGCCACCAATTTCTCCAAGGTTTCTTGATCTACCGTAGTGGCTTCGGGTACCAGCAAAAAAGGTGTCCCCCAACCTACGGAACCCACTTGGTAATGTTGCAGTATAAATTGATGCTCGTCTGCGGTTCCCACACCACCTTGGGCACTTATTTTAACGGGCTGGGGCCTATTCGGAACCCATCCCCCCCTTTTTTCCAGTACCGGAAGAAGGATTTCGTGCAGTGTAAGCAGTAGTTCCTCCCTCCTGTCCCGAAAATCGGCCAGGATGGGGCCCAATAACTGGCCTTCGGTAGCAAAGGCATGCCCCCCACAGTTTAGGCCAGATTCCACCCTGAATTCAGAGACCCATATCCCTTTTTTGGCCAAAAACTTCCCTTGGATCAGGGCCGAACGGAAATCGCTCACCTTGAGGATGATTTTCTTTTTTAGCTGGCCGTGGGCATCCGGATAGAAATCATCAAATTGCTCCAGATAGCTGTACAAACGTGGGTTCAGGCCAGCTGAAAGTACCAGGGAAGAACTTAGTTTGCTTTGGGCATAACCACGCAGGGCGGCATGGGCATCATTGTAGGCCACCGGTAACTTTTCACCATCCCTATAATTGTCCTTATCTACCTTTGTCATAATGTTCACGTCCAAACTTCCCATATAAAAATTGCTGGATGCCCATTTCCTTAGGTCTTCCCAAGGGCAGTGGTCCAATAATAATTTTTGGAACTCCAGACGTATAGGTGCCGTATCTGGCAACATTTGAAAATACGTTTCCAGACTCTTAAGGCCTTGCAGGGCATTCTGTTTTAGTTCCTGAAATTGCTGCTGCGCAAGATCCTGTAGGAGGTTCAGGTAGGCTGTAATACGCAAAGCGCGGAAATCCTCGGCAGCTTCAGGGATTTCCGTATAAGAAATCCCAAATTTGCGGCAGTACATCCCCCTTAACCTTTCCAAAAGTACATCGTCTACCAAGGAGATAACGGAATCTATCCCAAAAGGAGCCACTTTTAGGGGCGTATCAATGGTAAAACCGATTCCCATAACCGGAATATGAAAATTATGTGGCGTACTGTTCATGATGTCTAAATTTTCCTCCCATTATCCAAAACGCAAAGGGAACTGCAAATTTTGGATTAGATCGTGTGGCAGAAAATGATAATTATCAGGTTTTGGGAAGGAATTCCTTTAGATGATACAATACAAAAAAAATCTCCCTTGGTTAGCCAAGGGAGACCTATGATCAAAGAAGCTGACCATTAAGGTTGGTCCGCCCCATCCATTTTGGCAAGGTCAACGGTATATTTTGCCACATCTATACCCTGTTGGGTCCCCACTGTCGCATCAAAGGTCCAGTGTATACCACCATATACCCTAGAGATTGCAGCTTCCTCCGCCCATCCCCGGACTTTGTTCGCCTCTTCGGGAAAAATATAGGCCAGCACTTCCGCGGCCGCAGCCGAAAACACACTGTGCCCAGAGGTGTAACTAGGAAAATTGGGGGTCCCGGCAATGGTCTTGAAGCCGTCGATCAATTGAATGGGCCGAGGGTAATGATAATAATATTTGGCATCCCAACAGCTGATTCCCCCATCCATTATGGCCATGTTCAAATAAGCGAAGGTACGGGCCGAACGCAGGGGGTTTAAACGGTATTTTACAATAAATTCATTTGCGAAACGGTTCCAGTGTCCCGGAGGTGTGTAAGTACCCAGTCCGTCCTGCCAAAAATTGGCAATACGCCTTTTTTCCGTGGTCATATTATCGGCATGGTCCTTCAGAATTTCTATATCGGCCACCAACTCTGCAGATCCGGGAGCGGGGGGCACAGGGGGCCTAACGTCCTCAACGTTCGCAATGCTCCACATGCGTACCCTGCCAAATAAGGGGGTAAGGCCCACTGGACGGGTGGGGAGCTCCAAATTGTCCCATTGCCATCCAAAACGGGCAAAAGCGGCCGCTTTGAGCGAGTCGGACACCGCTTTGGGCGCTTGTGCATTTTTCATACCGTCGGTAGCTGCCCTCGCCAAGGCCGCTGCTGCGACCCCATTGGCAATGGCGGTACCCGCGGCCACATCGCTGGCCACATTTCCCCCGGAAAGCAGGAGGCTTTCCAAATGTTCAGCTTCCAATTCGGCCAGATAGTCCTTTTCAAGCGGGAACATTGCGGAAAGAATTTGTCGGGAGACACTGGCTATGACCGCTCCATCGGAAGGATATGATGGAATGGTGGTTTCCGCATAGGCATGGACAATATCGGCTTCCTGCTGGAACGGGGCGGGCCTATTGTAAAGGTATTTATAATGCCAAGCAGTGATCAGGCCATCATACTGTGCAACGGACAGGTAGGCCAGTGCCCTGGAAGCATAGGGCGGGTGGGCAAATGGAAATGGGGGTGGTCCGTCCGGTGTTGCCGGGTTTGGCAAGGTATAGGAACCGTCGTCATTGGGGCCAGGAATAAGATTGTACTTGGCGATGAGTTCCAAGGCTACCTCGTTCCAACGTACCACAGGGTTATTGGTCCAATGTTCCACCGCCTTCTTTTGATCTCCCGTAATCCCCGCCATGCTGGACCTCAACGCTGCCAGTTCGGCCTGATAGGCATCGGACGCAATGGGATTCGGTGCAGGGATATCCACATCGGACCGAACAAACAATACAGGGGTCCAGCTGCCCCCATCGGTATCGGCGTCCGAAAATTCGTAGGATGCATATTCCAATTTTGTGGCCAAGTCCTTTTCGCAGGAAACAAGGACCAATATCACCATTACCAATACAGTCCATAGCTTTGCATTTACTACGGGCCTTTTGGCCGGGTTATTCAATTTCCATATCGATTTCATCTGTTTTCTTTTTAAAATTGAACTGATAGGTAAGCCCCGCTCCGGTATTGTTCATTTTGGGACCATTTAAACCATCAAAGTTCCGGCTATGGTAAGCAAGCACGCCCAATCCCTTTATGGAAGGAAAATAGTACTGTACGGAAAACCCAATTTTGTCGAACTTTACTTTATTGGTGGGCTGGGCCGCATTGTAGTCCCTAACATCATCCCCACTGGTAGATTTAAGTCCCGTGTAGTTGACCTCCAACTTAAGGGAGCCATTGGAAAGCCACATTCCCACGGCCGCATCAAGGTTCCATGCATTGGGAACATCCATCCAAGCGGTATAATAGCTCCCATCGTTATAGTAGTAATCCCGTTCGGCCTCGGTGTATCCCCGCCAAAGGTGGGCCGCCCCTGCCCGGGCATATAGTCCATTGTGAAAGCGGTATTGCGCAATTCCCCTAAGTGAAAATTCCGGTGCCCCCAACCCAAGACTGTAAGGCTGATAATCTGACAAATAATTGGAAATGGGCGTAGAAAATGCTACTGCGGAAAAAAGGGAAAGATCCCCTGGTCCCAATGTTTTTTTCAAGGCCCGGTATTTAAGGGCAAGCGTCAAATCCTGAAAGCCGCTGGCACCTTCAAATCTTCCCCCGTTAGGGTTGGAAGATTTGGTATGTACATATGGCACGCCCACATAAAAATTTAGGGAGTTGAGTACCCCAATGGCCGCCATGGGCAAAGTGGTATTGCGGTGAACGGTGGCAATGGTCTCGTTACTCCTGAGGTCCGATCCTTCCCAATACCTGTCAAAAGATCCCACATCGTGGTTAAAAAGAATACAGATGTCCCCTGTTGGCATCATTAGGGCATCGGAAGGCGTTTGTCCTTGGACGAAGGTGACCGAGAGAAATCCCACGATTACGGTCCAAAGCAGGTTCCCGGGCCTATATCCCAAGTTACTGGTCACTATTTTTTTCATCATAAATTGGTCGGTTATAATGCCCCAATATCAAAGGGGCGTTACGGTTGCCCGAAAGTATTGCAAAATCTTGCATCCAATGATTAACCGAATATTAAAAAGGTTGTCCAAAGATTAATGAACCAAACAAAAGATTAAGCAGCGCCCAAATCTCTGCAGAAAGGAGCGGGGACATACGGAAATGGCCATGATGACCGAAAATGTACCAAATCCAAAATCGCCATTGTGTCATTGCCAAAGTTTTTGCATATTTATGCTTTTGCCCAAAAGGGCCTATTTGATGACCTAAATTTCCATCCAACCATGAAAAATAGCTTTTTATTGTGCGTTTCCGCTTTACTGGGCGCATTTACCGTGAACGCACAGCAGGGAAATTCCTCTGCCCTATCCATTAAGGAAATCATGAAAGGGGACGATTTTATAGGTCACCTGCCCTCCAGTCCCCAATGGTCCGCCGATGGAAATTATATTTTTTTCAATTGGAACCCAGAAGGAACCCCCAGCGACTCCCTCTACTCCTATGGGATAAAGACCAAAAAGATAGGGAAGGTAGACTTTGAAACGGAATACGCCCTTCCTTCCGCAAGGTTTGTATACAACAGGGACAAGTCCAAAAAAGTATATGAAAAACATGGGGATGTCTTCCTGATGGATATGGCCACGGGCAGTATAATACAGGTAACCGATACCGAGTCGCGGGAAAGCAATGTGCACTTTACCGCCAATGGCTCCAAGCTGGCATTCGTAAAAGAGGAAAATATTTATACGTGGGACCTCTCTTCGGGAGTTACGGTGCAACTGACCAATTTTACGGAAAAAGAAGAAAAAGCGGCTAAAAAAAGTGAACGCGACCAATGGCTCCAAAACGATCAATTGGCCCTGTTTAATGTTCTAAAGGAACGCAGGGCAGAGGAAGATCAAAGGGAGAAACTTATGGAACGTTATAAAAAGAAAGGGCCCTTTGAAATATTCAAGGATGGGAAGTCGGTCAGTAACCAGCAAATAAGTCCGGATGGAAACTACATTACCTATCTCATGGTCAAACGCCCCAAAGACCAAGGCACCATTGTGCCCCATTATGTAACGGAAACAGGGTATACCGAAGATCAAAATACCCGTTCCAAGGTGGGGGACGAACCCACGGAATATGAAATGTGGATCTACGACCTGTCCAAACGTAAGACATATCGGGTAACCCTGGAAAACTTGGAGGGACTGGATTATGTCCCTGAATATACTACGGAATACCCCGATAAGCAGTATAAAAATGACAATAGGATCGGATATATATCCGGCCCTAGCTGGAGCGCCGATGGAAAAAAAGCAGTACTGGACATCAACACAAACGATTATAAGGACCGTTGGATCGTACGTTTAAACCCGGCCGATGGTACCGTAACGGGACTTGACCACCAACATGACGAGGCTTGGATCGCCGGACCGGGCATTGGGGGCTACGGTGGTGGAGATCTTGGGTGGATGCCCGATGACAGGCATATTTGGTTCCTATCCGAAAAAACAGGGTTTGCACACCTTTACACTTTAGATGTGGAAAGCAAAAAATCAAAAGCCCTCACCTCCGGAAAATTTGAAATTTACGACCCCTTTCTCTCCAAGGATGGTAGCCGTTGGTACTTTACCTCCAATATGGAACACCCAGGGGACCGACAGTTCTACACCATGACCCAAACTGGGGGCAAACCCATGCAGCTTACGGACCGGATCGGAAACAATGAGGTAGTCCTCTCCCCCGACGAACGCTCCATGGCCGTATTGCACTCCTTTACCAATAAGCCCACGGAACTTTATCTGGGCGACAACCCTCTTTTTTCCAAATCGGCAAATGCTCTCCAACAGATCACAAATTCCACTACGAAGGCCTTTGAGGATTATCAATGGCGCGATCCCGAAATAGTGACCTTTAAGGCCGGGGATGGGGCGGAGGTGTATGCGCGACTATACACTCCCAAACCGGAACTGCACAATGGGGCAGCGGTCATTTTTGTCCATGGTGCGGGCTATCTGCAGAACGCCCACAAATGGTGGAGCAGTTATTATAGGGAATATATGTTCCATAACCTACTAGTGGACAACGGTTATACGGTGCTGGATATCGATTACAGGGGCAGTGCGGGATACGGCAGGGATTGGCGGACCGGTATTTACCGACATATGGGGGGCAAAGACCTTTCCGATCAAGTGGACGGTGCGAATTTCTTGGTAGAAAAACACGGGGTTCAAAGTGATAAAATTGGTATTTACGGTGGATCGTACGGTGGATTTATCACCCTAATGGGCATGTTCAATGCGCCCGATACCTTCTCTGCAGGTGCGGCCATCCGTTCGGTGGGCGATTGGGCCGCCTATAACCATGGTTATACCGCCCGGATCTTAAACACCCCTGTTGCCGATAGCTTGGCCTATAGGAGGAGTTCCCCCATTTATTTTGCCGAAGGGCTAAAGGGCGACCTATTGATATTGCATGGAATGGTGGATGACAATGTGCATTTTCAGGATATGGTTCGACTTTCTCAGCGATTGATAGAATTGGGAAAGGAAAATTGGGAAATGGCCGTCTATCCTGTTGAACGACATGGGTTTGTGGAGCCAAGCAGTTGGACGGACGAATACACCCGTATTTTCAACCTATTTCAGGAAAGCCTTCTGGGCAGGGAACGGAGACGTCCACAATAGAATCTGAAATCGGTATCTGGCCAGAGTGGGCATTGCATTAAAAAATCACCTTTGGATGGACAGAAAGGGATAACGTTACTCTTTACCTTTCTCCCCTACCTTGGTCATAAACTGGGTAAGTTCATTGGTAAATTGGTCCAGATCCATGGCGGATTTTTTTATGTATCCCACAATCTTTTGAAGTTCTTGAGGGGAATAGGCAACATTTTGGTCCATTAAATAGGAAATACCGAGAATCTGACTGATGGGCTGCCGTACCTTATGCGAGATAATGAACATCATTTCTTTAAGATCCACTACATGTTCGGTCAGCAGTACTTCATTTTTTTGGAGTTCCGAATAGGCTAGGGCAAGTTCCTCTGCACGTTTGTCCCTTTCACCATTTTGAAAGGCCAGCTCACGGTTGGCAAGCACCAATTCTTCGGCCCTTTGATGCTTTTCTGAGTTCTGGAAGGCCAATTCACTATTGGCCAAGGTCAGCTCATCCGCACGTTTTTGTTTTTCCCCGTTTTGAAAGGCCAGTTCCTGGTTGGCAATAACCAATTCTTCTGCCCTCTTGTGCTTCTCTTCATTTTGAAAGGCCAGTTCCTTATTGGCCACTATCAATTCATCCGCACGTTTTAATTTTTCGCTTTTCTGGTCATAAAAATCCCTATGGGACATTCTGAGTTCTTTGGTGAGCACGCCAATTTCCGCCTTTAGAAAGGCAACTTCCCTTTGCAGCCATTCCAATCTTTCCTTGATCCTATCGTCTAGGGCATCCATTGGAAATTCCCTTTCGGGATTGTTTTTCAACATATAATTAGGGAAATTAGGATTTGGGAAGCGGCTCCCTATCTATGAGAACGCTGCAATGAAGGAAATGTTGTGGCTTAAGTACCTATAACTTCACAAACTGAAATTTTAGGTTTCATGAATATAACGGTGTCCTGATGGGCATGGGTAATCACCATTAAACAAATCCTGCCATCATTTTAGGATTGCTACGATAATCGGGGATGGCCTTACTTAATTCAACCTCCCCCTATAGAAAGATCTTCGCACTCCTAGGCAAGCGCTTCCTTATTATATCTCCCCTTGTATTCCGTTGGTGACATCCCGGTAATTTTTCTGAACACTTCCCGAAACGCCTTGGCATCGGAATAGCCTGTCTCGTACATCACCTCATTAATGGTCTTGCGACTGGTTTCCAAGGATTTTTTTGCGGATTCTATCTTTACCCTTTGCACATATTCCAAGGGGGTATTACCGGTTGCCTTTACAAACCTCCTATCGAAGCTCCGTCTGCCGATGGAGAACATGGAGGACAAACGTTCAACTGAAATCATTTCATGAAGATTATCCTCCAGATAGGCTTGGGCCTTTTGTACCATTTCATCCCCGTGCTGTTTTTGTCCCTTGAAGATGATAAAGGCCGATTGGGTTTTGCGGTCCATTTCTATCTGAAATACCTTGGCACAAAAAATGGCCGTGGGCCGATCGTAATACTTTTCTATAAGATAGATGATCAGATTCAGAAAGGAAAAAGCACCACCATTGGTATAGATTCCATTTTCATCGGTTATAAGCCTATCCGTCCGTAAGTCGACCTTTTGGAACTTCTTTCTAAAATGGTCCGCTGCCGCCCAATGGGTAGAGCAGCTCCTACCGTCCAACAACCCGGTGGAGGCAAGCAAAAAGGCCCCTGTACAGATTGTGGCCACTTCCGCACCTTCCCGATACTGTTTCGCGATCCAATCGATCATGGGTGCATTTTCCGCCACCGATCTATCATAATTGTGGTTTAGGGAAGGGACAATGATCAGGTCGGTTTTGGGAATACTCCCAATATCCGTATGGGGCCGTACACTAAACAGGCCACCATGAAAATCGACCACTGGGGAACTTCCTGCCAACCGGATCCTGAACAGCTCCTTGTGGCCATTGTCCTTCCAATACCCGTTGGCCCTTTCAAAAATCTTATAGGCCCCTACAATGCTACTTAAATTGTTCTGGCCATTGGGGACCAATATGGTAAGTTCTTTCATATGGGTTTTTGGCGAAGTTAAAAATTATCCTTGTCCAAATCAACCCGTTAGAATGTCCATTTTACCACCTGATCGATCAAATTTTGGGTAGTACTTTTATGAAATCCCTAAAAATTAAAAACGTACAAATGAAAACAGCAGATTTTACCCTTGCACTTCTAGTGGATCAAAGCCCCGAGCAGGTTTTTAAGGCCGTTACCAATGTACGGGGATGGTGGTCGGAAGAAATAGAGGGTCCAACCACCAAAGCCGATGAAGAATTTAAATATCATTTTGAGGACATTCATAATTGCCAAATCAAAGTAACAGAGGTAATTCCCTATAAGAAGGTCTTATGGCATGTATTGGACAACCATTTTAGACCTGGGCTTTTCGCTGAACCTTCCCATCCTTCGTCTACAGCGGATGGATTTGATTCCAAGGAATGGATCGACACGAAAATTAGTTTTGAAATCGCTAAAAAGGAAAACGGTACGGAATTGCGATTTACCCACTTTGGCCTCATACCCGAGTATGCATGTTTTGAGGTGTGTTCAAATGGATGGAACCACTATATTGGCAAAAGTCTATTGGCACTGATAACAACGGGAAAAGGACAGCCGAACGGTAAGGATACCCCCATGACCAAGGACGAGGAGAAATTTCGTTCCACCAGACCCAAATCCAAATGATTTATGGGGGGATGAACATGCCGTGAAGACAACTATCTTGGCCCTGCCGCAGGGAAGTATGGCCTATTTGGATCGGTACGTACTAATGGTCAAGTATCTTTGTTTCAAATCCATCGATACTTCTGGTGTTTTTATTTTTCCAGTATTCCCCAATTTTTTCGGCACCCTGTTTTTCTGCCCATGAGGTTAGGGTGGTCCTCTCTTCCTTAAAATCCATAAAAGGCACTGCAAACCCACAGGATGTCTGTACAAGATCCACCTGCATTTCAATGATCTGCCTGGCACCTATATTTTCAGGGAACATTGGGGCATATTTTTGGAATTGCCTATCTCTCCCATGAAATATAACTGCTTCCCCATAAAGCCTTAAAATCAAAGGTTTTCCTTCAAAAGCGCAGAACATAATGGTCATTCGATGGTTTTTAAGAAGGTGAGCTGCCGTCTCGTTGCCACTTCCGGTCAGGTTCAACCAAACAATTTTGTTTTTGTCGAGCACCCTAAACGAATCCGTACCTTTGGGAGATATATTGACCCTTCCCTCCTCTGCGGCCGTCCCCACAAAAAATACTTTTTGGTTTTCTATAAACTCCCTTAGTTCAGGAGTAATGGCATCCAGTTTTTTCCCCATTTTTAATAAGTTGGGCGAAGGCTCTTCGTACCTACGCTTTTTTTCCCGTTCGGTGGGCCTGAAGCGAAAGACTCCATAGTGTTCCACCGCCCGGGATAAAGATAAAATCTATTGTTGAATAAAACATAATCGCGCTATCCAAAGAAACAATTTAGAAAAGTTTAAACAGGTTCTTTATCAATACCTTAATTCTTTGGGTCCTTAACAAATCTTTAATGGCAAGTACTTGCCCAACTCTTTAACTTGGATTAGTTTCGCAGTCCAGATGATAAAGGCATTCATACAATATCTATCCTTAGGTATTCTTCTTTTGAACGGATTTGGTCTGCCGTCCAATCCATCCTATATCAAAATTTCACATGCCCCGGACCTTCTGCACCCAATAGGCCAAAATGTGGCCGCCCACCCGGTTTCCGAGTTCGACAAAAGGTCCGATGGCCCATATCTTTCTTCCAATCCCAAGGAGAATATAAGGTTGGAGGCGCTGGATATTGGAGAGGAGGAGGAACGGATCCCTTCTACCGATCCCGTTAAGGGCAACAATACTAGTGCCATTTCGCCTACTGGCCTACAACAAGTATCAAAATTTCATACCCTTACATCCGACCTGCTCTTTCACAGGCATTCAACTTCTTTTTCCGCTTTAAGCGAACTGTACCTTTTACTGCGGGTGATCAGAATCTGATCAAGAGTCCCTATCGGGTAAAATATCCGACCCATTTACCCAAAAGCATCCTTTGCCAAAAGCGCCAAGGATGCAGAAGTGCGTATTTCCATATGCATTTTCAGCTAACATAAAAAACCAAATATTTTAAATACAAGATTATGTTCAAGGGATTTCTCATGCTCATGGGCCTGTGTGCGCTGTTGTGCCATACAAGCTGTGAACCAAAAAAAACAGAAAAAGAAAGGGATACCAAATTTTTGGTGACCGCCCCCATTAAAAAGGATACCTCCATTACGGAAGATTATGTATGCCAGATCAGTTCCATTCGCCATATAGAGCTGCGCGCACAGGAAAGGGGCTACCTTCAGAAAATTTATGTGGATGAGGGACAATTTGTAAAGGAAGGACAACTGTTGTTCCAAATAATGCCCAATCTCTACGAAGCGGAGCTTCAAAAAGCAATGGCCGAGGCCGATTTTGCCGGAATTGAATACGAAAATACGAAAATTTTGGCGGACAGCTCCATTGTGGCCCCCAACGAACTGGCCATGGCAAAGGCCAAATTGGACAGGGCGAAAGCCGAATTGGCCCTTGCCAGGGTACATCTCCAATTTACGGAAGTAAGGGCCCCCTTCGATGGGATCCTAGATCGATTCCAGGTACGGCAGGGCAGCCTATTGGAGGAAGGTGAGCTACTTACCAACCTTTCCGATAACAGTAAAATGTGGGTCTACTTTAATGTTCCCGAAGCCGAATACCTGGATTATAAAATCCAAGTACCAAAGGACAGCACCTCCAAGGTAAGATTGCTGATGGCCAACAATGCCTATTTTACCCATCCCGGGGTGGTGGAGACCATTGAGGCAGAATTCAACAACGAGACAGGGAACATCCCGTTCCGCGCTACCTTCCCAAATCCGAAGGGATTGTTACGGCATGGGGAGACCGGAAACATACAGATGCAGGTACCCTTTAAAGACGCCCTCATTATTCCCCAAAAGGCCACCTTTGAGGTCTTGGATAGAAAATATGTTTACGTGGTCGATTCTAAAAATAGGGTAAATACTCGGGAAATCACCATTGGGGCAGAAATGACGGATCTATATGTAGTGACCGGCGGCCTGAACGTACAGGATAGAATCCTTCTAGAGGGAATCCGCAAGGTAAAGGAGAAGGAGAAAATCGCTTTTGAATACGAAAAACCGGAAGAGGTGTTACAACACTTAAAATTATACTCCGAATAACCAACGAATCTAAAAAGGATAAAAAATGTTCAATAAATTTATTCAAAGGCCGGTACTTTCAATAGTACTATCGTTGGTGATCCTGATACTGGGGGGACTTGCCATTAAAACCTTGCCCATATCCCAGTTTCCTTCCATTGCGCCCCCTGTTGTGGTAGTGGAAGTCGCCTACCCCGGTGCGAGCGCCAAAGTATTGGTGGAATCCGTGCTTATCCCGATGGAAAAATCCATCAACGGGACCCCCGGCATGAAATACATGTCCTCCGACGCGACCAGTGCGGGAGAAGCTACCATACAGGTAGTCTTTGAACTGGGCACCGATCCCAGTCAGGCGGTCGTAAACGTAAAGAACCGTATTGAGCAGGTCACCAACAGGCTCCCCCCCTTGGTACAGCGCGAGGGCATAGTGGTCAACTATACCTCTCCCAACATGCTCATGTACGTTAACCTGTACAGTACCGAAAAAAATTCCGATCAAAAATTCCTGTACAACTTTGCCAGTGTGAACATTCTCCCCGAACTAAAGCGTTTGAGCGGGGTGGGAAGCGCCAAGATATTGGGGAGTCGGCAATATGCCATGCGCATCTGGTTGAACCCCGATCGGATGCGGGCCTATAACGTTTCAACGGATGAGGTAATGGAGGCCCTTGAAACGCAGAGCATCATCGGATCGCCAGGGCGGATAGGGATCAGTTCCGGAAAACGATCGCAGTCGTTGGAGTACGTACTGACCTATCCTGGCAGGTACAACGAACCACAACAATACGAAAATGTGATCGTTCGGGCAAATGCCGAGGGGGAGATCCTTTACCTGAAAGAACTGGCAGATGTGGAACTGGGCAGTGAATTTTATGATATCTATTCCAATATGGACGGGCATCCCTCGGCCGCGATCACCTTAAAACAGACCTACGGCAGTAATGCCAGTGATGTAATCGATGAAGCAAAGGCCAAGCTGGAGGAACTAAAGGAAAGTTCCTTTCCTCCCGGAATGGACTATGAGATAAGTTATGACGTGTCCAACTTTCTGGATGCCTCCATCGAAAAGGTGATCCATACCTTGGCGGAGGCCTTTTTATTGGTGGCCCTAGTGGTCTTTATATTTCTGGGCGATTGGAGATCCACCCTTATCCCTACCCTTGCCGTTCCCGTTTCCCTGGTAGGGGCCTTTATCTTTATGCAGTTCTTCGGTCTTACCATTAACTTGATCACCTTGTTCGCCTTGGTACTGGCAATAGGGATAGTGGTGGACAATGCCATTGTGGTGGTGGAAGGGGTGCATGCCAAAATGGAAGAGGAAAACCTCTCCCCTTACCTAGCTACTAAAAAAGTGGTACATGAAATAAGTGGGGCCATTGTGGCCATCACCCTTGTCATGGTGGCCGTTTTCATTCCCGTGGCGTTCATGTCCGGTCCAGTGGGGATTTTCTATCGGCAATTTTCCATTACCATGGCCACTTCCATTGTAATATCGGGCATAGTGGCACTGACCTTGACTCCGGTACTATGTGCCACCATCCTAAGGAATACCCATGGAAAGCCAAAGAAAAAAAGTCCCATAAACAGGCTTTTGGACGGGTTTAACAATAAGTTCGAAAAACTTACTGGAAGGTATACCCGTTTGTTGAACCGCATTGTCACCCTTCGTGTGGTAAGTTTTGGTCTCCTTTTAACATTTTGTGCCGGAATCTGGATCACGACCAGTTCCCTTCAATCCGGATTTATCCCGGCAGAGGACCAGGGCATGCTCTACGCCATTATACAGACGCCCCCCGGTTCCACTCTGGAACGGACCAATGACGTGTCCAGAAGGTTACAGGAAATTGCCGAACATGTGGAAGGCATCCAATCGGTTTCTGCCCTTGCCGGTTATGAGGTACTTACCGAAGGAAGGGGGTCGAATGCGGGTACCTGTCTGATCAACCTCAAAAATTGGTCGGACCGAAAACATTCCGCTGAGGAAATCATAGAGGAACTGGAAGAGGAAGCCAAGGATATTCCAGGGGCCACCATAGAATTCTTTCAACCACCGGCCGTTCCCGGTTACGGTGCCGCTGGCGGATTTGCCCTACGATTATTGGACAAGACCAATACGGGCGATTATAAGGCGTTTGAAAAGGTGAACGATGAATTCATGGCCAAACTGAAGGCCCGCAAGGAGCTGTCGGGCGTTTTTACCTTTTTTGCCGCCAACTACCCCCAATATGAACTTGAAATCGACAATAAGGCGGCCATGCAAAAAGGTGTTTCCATTGGAAAGGCAATGGACAACCTGTCCATCTTGATAGGCAGTACCTATGAACTCGGTTTTATCAGGTTCGGTAGTTTCTATAAGGTGTTCGTCCAATCGGCTGCCGATTACAGACAGCTTCCCGAGGATGTCCTAAAGCTGTACATAAAGAACGACCATGACGAAATGGTACCCTATTCCTCTTTTATGAAACTCAAAAAGACACAGGGCCTCAATGAAATTACGCGTTACAATATGTATACCACCTCCTCCATCAACGGATCCCCTGCAACCGGTTATAGCAGCGGGGAGGCCATAGAGGCAATCCAAGAAGTGGCACAGTCCCTCCCCAGGGGCTATGGCATAGACTGGGCCGGACTGGCCAAGGATGAAGTTGCAAGGGGCAACGAGGCCATTTATATCTTTATCATCGTACTGGTGTTTGTCTATTTGATCCTCGCCTCCCAGTACGAAAGTTTTTTACTTCCCTTGTCGGTGATACTGTCCCTGCCAGCCGGTGTTTTCGGGGCCTTTCTATTGTTGAAGCTAACGGGCCTTTCCAATAATATCTATGCACAGGTGGGACTGGTGATGCTGGTTGGGCTGCTAGGAAAAAATGCCGTACTGATCGTTGAATTTGCGATTCAGAAACGCCAGCATGGGGCCTCTATTCTAGATGCCGCCATCGAGGGCGCCAAAGTTCGGTTCCGACCTATTTTGATGACCTCCTTTGCGTTTATTGCGGGGCTCATTCCACTCGTATTTGCAACCGGCCCAGGGGCGATCGGCAACCGTACCATTGGAACGGCCGCTGCAGGCGGCATGCTCTTGGGAACTGTTTTTGGGGTTATCCTGGTTCCGGGGCTCTACTACATCTTTGCGAAATGGGCCGATGGGCGACAGCTGATAAAAAATGAGGATGAAGTTCCTTTAACCGAAAAAATAGAAGACAATGTGTAACGGAAAAATGTATAAATATTTGGGGATGGTATGTTTGCTGATAGGCATTTCAGCCTGTACCGCTCCCTCAGGGGTCACCCGCACCGCCAATCCAGCGCTTCCGGAGCGTTATAACGGATCGTTGGACACCTTGGGCCTGACCAAGATACCGTGGCAGGATTATTTTGCGGACCCTTATCTTACCGCACTGATCGATACGGCCCTACAAAACAATCAGGAGTTGAACATTACCTTACAGGAAATTGAAATTTCCAAAAACGAGGTGCGTACCAGAAAAGGTGAATACCTTCCTTTTGTGGACATTAAAGCAGGTGCCGGTGTGGACAAAGTGGGAAGGTATACCAGTAGGGGCGCCAGCGAGGCAACTACTGAAATTGAGCCCGGTAGGGAAATGCCGGATCCTTTACCCGACTATATGATAGGGGCCTATGCCACATGGGAAGTTGACATATGGCATAAACTGCGCAACGGTAAAAAAGCTGCAGTGGCCCGTTACTTGGCCTCAATGGAGGGAAAAAACTTTATGGTGACCAACCTGATCGCCGAAATCGCCACTTCCTATTTTGAACTGCAGGCATTGGACAATCAGTTGGACATTATAGACCAGAACATTGCCATACAGGACAATGCCCTAAAAACGGTCAGGCTTCAAAAACAGGCCGCAAGGGTAACCGAACTGGCGGTACGAAAATTTGAAGCGGAAGTACTGCATACCAAAAGCCTTAAGTTCAATACCAAGCAACAGATCATTGAAATGGAAAACAAGATCAATTTTCTGTTGGGCAGGTATCCCCAGCCGATTCAAAGGAACTCGGCCACCTTTAGCACCACTGCACTACCAAGTGCCATTGAGACGGGCATCCCATCCCAGTTGATGGAAAATCGTCCCGATATAAGACAGGCAGAGCTTGAACTGGCCGCGGCCAAATTGGACGTTAAGGTGGCCAAAGCAAGGTTCTACCCCTCCTTTGGTATCAGTGCCGGCATCGGGTACAGGGCCTTTGACGCTTCTTACCTGGTGAAAACTCCCGAATCCTTGATCTATTCTTTGGCCGGGGACCTGACCGCTCCGCTTATCAATAGAAATGCCATAAAGGCCACCTACTACAGTGCCAATGCCAAACAGTTGCAGACGGTCTATAATTACGAGCGTACCGTCTTAAATGCATATATGGAAGTGGCCAATGAAGTTTCCAAAATAGATAACCTGAAAAAAAGTTATGAATTAAAATCTCAGGAAGTGGAAGCTCTTGCCCAATCGATCAGGATATCGAACGACCTTTTTAAATCTACACGGGCCGATTATATGGAAGTACTGTTGACCCAACGGGACGCACTGGAATCCAAATTTGAACTTATAGAGACCAAAAAGGAACAAATGAACGCCTTGGTGGCCATCTATAGGAACCTAGGAGGGGGATGGCAATAACGATACCTGCAAATAATCATTTTATTAAAAAGAGGCCGTCTTGTAAAAGGCGGTCTCTTTTTTGTTAATTGATAGGGTGTATAGTTTTATTCAGTGATGCCCAGGTTATAGTGCTTTTTTATTTTAAGGGAATATCCTTGTACAGAATTTTTCCATCCTTCATTACCAATTGAACGTGAAACAAACTTTGTTTAAAATTCTTTTCAATATCTCCCCTAAAAATGGAAATGTCCGCACTGGCATTTTCCTTGATGATTCCAATTTGATTTTCCCTGTTTAAAGCGATGGAAGCATTGTAGGTAGCCGTTCTTAAAACATCACCGGCTTTTAATCCGGCCGCATGATAGCCTAAAAGGGTATTTTTGGCAGCATCTCCCCGGGGTATGCCCAGATCAAAATAGGCATCCGAACCAGCCACTATCGATACCCCCAGCTCTAATGCTTTTCGCAGGCGTTCCTGGGTCGACTCGAAATCCTTTTTTACGCTCTCAAGATCATAGGGGAGATTTGCCATTTTATAATAGAGGGTCGCATCTTCGACCGAACCATAGGTAGGCACAAAGTAAATACCTTTTTCAACCATTTTAACAAATGTCGAATCCTTGAAACTATAGCCGTGTTCTATTCCATCAACACCAGCATCGATAGCATTGTGTACTACCCAATCCCTATCGGCATGTACAGTTACCTTTATCCTATTTTCATGGGCCGTTTCAACAATGGCCCTCATTTCTTCCAAACTCAAGGGTAAAATATTACCATATGCCAAAATTTTAATAACATCCACTAAATGAACAATATGTTCTTTGACAGCCAATCTTGCATCATCCACACCATTGACGATGCGATATTCCAATTTGGTCGTTTTTTCGTGATCAGCAGCGGGCAATCCCCCAAACTGTCCATCATAAGAGCTGATAATCGGGCCTGACACAAACATACGTGGCCCGTCAACATATCCCCTCTCGATAGCATTTCGCAGTTCCACATCCAAATATTGTCCTGAATTTCCCAAATCACGGACACTGGTAAAACCGGCATTTATATAAGTATTGGCGAATTTCACTCCCCTCAGAATCCGCGTTTTATCGCTATTTTTCAATACATCGTCCACTAGGTCGCCATTCACTTTCTGTTCGGTCAAAATGTGTGTATGGGCATCTATCAATCCAGGAGTCACGGTAGAATTCCCATAATCCAAGATAATGGTCCTATCAGGAATGGTAAGATTTTGACCCACCATTGTAATTTTATCCCCTTGTACCAATATTTCTTGGTCTTTCAAAAAGATGTTATTCTTCGAATCGTACAGTTTCCCGGCCTTGATCAGATAGGTTTTCGGGGAGTTTTGCGCAAAACAACCAAGGCACATACAAGATAACACTAGAACCGTGGAAATAAGTGGCTTCATAACATATTCATTTAATGCGGAATGTCTACGTATTTTCTATGTGGAGAGTAGCAAATATTTTTTCTGAACTTTTCCACTATCCCAATATAGTGGATTTTTCATTTTAAAAAACATTGAAACAAGATTTTAAGGGATCAGTCATAAAAGCTGTGTTCAGATCTATATTTGGGTTGGAAGGAAGCCCCATTAGCGGGCGATCTTCTTCCGTGGTGGGGATGGCATGGCCGTCAAGAATTTTTGAAGCCTTGGAAAAAATGTGGGCCATGGCATCGGTCCTGGAAATCCCTTCCGATTTTCGGG
>CAXBDK010000011.1:0-214299 GCA_963974715.1 uncultured Sediminicola sp. | reverse complement strand
TAGGACGCCAGGTTTTCATCCTGGTAACAGGGGTTCGATTCCCCTACGGACTACATAGGTTAGCAAGGACTTTGAGTCCCTTTTAAAAACATAACAATCAGTAGAAGTAATGGCAAATCACAAGTCAGCATTAAAGAGGATCAGAAGGAACGAAGCGGTGCGTTTGCGCAACAGGTACCAACATAAGACTACCCGTAACGCCATCAAGAAATTGCGTTCGGAAGAGGATAAAAAAGCAGCTGAGACCTTATTGCCAACAGTTGTTGGCATGATCGATAGGTTGGCCAAGCGCAATATCATCCATTCGAACAAAGCGGCCAACTTGAAGAGCAGCTTGATGAAAAGGGTTTCGGCACTTTAGTATTACATTTGCCTTCCTGAAAATATAAAAGCCCCATACAGGGGCTTTTTTTGATGGTGTTCGGCCGTCGTTTACTCCCGTATATGGCCGTCCCCGAAAACATAGTATTTATTGGTCACCAACTGTTCCAATCCCAAGGGACCCCTGTGGTGCAATTTATCGGTACTGATGGCCAGTTCGGCACCAACGCCCATGGCCCCCCCATCGGTAAAGCGGGTAGAGGCATTGTGGTATACCGCAGCACTGTCCACTTCGTCCATAAAAGTAAAGGCACTTTCCGTGTCGCGGGTCATAATGGTGGCGGAATGCCCTCCCGAATAAGTGTTTATCTTTTTTATGGCCATGGAGAGATCGTCAGCTGTGCCCAAACAACATTTCATCGCCAAAAATTCTTCGTGCCAAATGGCTTCGTCCTTTATTACTTCCCTATCGGGAAGGGTTTTTGCCAATGCTGGGGATATCAGGACCGAGACCCCATGATCCGTAAGTATTTGGGAAAGTTCCCTTAATTTATCTTCGAAACCTTCTAGATTCTTGTCCACCAATATTTTATCAAGGGCGTTGCAGGCAGATATCTTTTGTGTCTTGGCATTGAGTATTACGGTAAGCGCCTGCTGCCAATCGGCATCTTTGGCCACGTACAGAAAATTATTCCCCCTTCCACTGATCAATACCGCACATTGCGCGTGTTCCTTTACAAAAGAGATCAACCGTTCGCCTCCCCTGGGTACTATAAGATCCAATTTTTCAGACGGATCTTTAAGAAATGCCTGGGTCTCTTCCCGGTTCATGTGCAATAGCTGTATCCAATTGGTATCCAGACCGTTTTCGGTCAGTGCCCTGTGCCAACAGGCCTCTAATGCCTTGTTGCTGTTAACGGCTTCCTTTCCTCCTTTCAATAGGATCCGGTTGTTGGCCTTAAAGGCCAAGACGGCGGCCTCAATGGTCACATCGGGCCGCGATTCGTAAATGATCATGATGGTGCCGAAAGGGGCAGATCTGTTCTGTATTTTAAGACCGTTTTCCAAGACCCTTTCCGATTTGATCCGTTGCACAGGATCTTGTTGCTGCAGGACTTCCTTTATAGATCGGATCATCCCGTCCATTTTTTTGTCGTCCACGATCAAGCGGTCGTACATGGCCCTGTCCTCCTCATCAAATTGGTCCAGGTCCTTTTTATTGGCCGCTATGATCGTTTCCCGTTCCTGATCCAGGATGTTGATCATGGATCTCAATACGTCGTTTTTATGTGCTGTGTTTACTAATTTCATATATAATTTTTTAAAGGGTAACCTTGGTTCCTACACTTTTCCCATCAACAATATCGGTGATGATACATTTTTTCTTGCCATTGGCAATGTAGGTGGGGATGTTTTTGGCGGCCGTCTGTTTGGCAATGCTCAATTTTGATTTCATACCGCCCCTGCCTTCTGCCTCACCTTTGGTAATGGTCTGAATGTATTTTTCCACGTCTTGATCCACTTTCACTTCTTTTATGACTTCGGTATGCGCATCATCCGGATGTCCGGTAAACAATCCATCGGTATCCGTGAGCAGTATAAGTTTATCGGCCTGGGTGAGCTCTGCCACCAAACTTGCCAGTTCGTCGTTGTCCGAGAACATGGATTTTGTAAGGGTCACCGCATCGTCTTCATTGGCAATGGGAACGACCCCTTCGGAGAGGAGGCCCCTGTAACAGTTGATCATATTTTCCCGATGTATCCCGGGATTGAAATCCCTCTTTGTCGCCAAGACCTGTGCGCATTTCATACCGTAATCCTGAAATATACTGTAATAATGCCGCATCATACGCGGTTGTCCTATTGCCGAAAATACCTGTCGGCGCGTCGCCTTGTCCTTGATCTTGCTTTTGCCCATTACCTCTTTCCCGGCTATTACCGAACCAGAGGAGACCAGGACCGACATAATGCCCCTTTCGTACAGTTCTGCGATCTGCTGGACCAAATGGTCCAATACCGGCTTTACTATTCTGTTGTCCTTGTTGGTCATTACATTGGTGCCAACTTTGATTACTACTATTTGTTTGTACATGGTCTATTTTTCTTTTCCTAATTCTACGGCCCTATTGAAAGCGGCGTATGCAGCTTCCTTTATAAGTTCCTTTACATTGTTGTCCTCCATGGAATCAAGTGCGGCGCGCGTGGTACCTCCTTTTGAGGCCACGCGTTCCATCCAGGAGTTGGGGGAAAGGTCGGATTGGTTAAAGAGTTCCACGGCCCCCTCAAAGGTCTGACTTACCAACAGTTTACTGTCCTTGGTGGAAAATCCCATTTTAAGGGCCGCTTCCAACATACTTTGCATAAAATAAAAAACGTAGGCGGGACCACTACCGGAAATCCCCGTGGAAGCATCTATAAAATTTTCCGATTCCACCAAAATTGATTTTCCAGTCGTATCCAATAAATTTTCTATGGTAAGCAATTCAATTCTTGTCACTTCTCCCGCAGCAATATAGGAGGTCACTCCCTTTCCTACCTGGGCGGGCAGATTGGGCATGGCCCTAACGATTTTTGGTATCCCTATTCCCGCCTGCATGGATCCGATGGTGACACCGGCCATTATGGATATGATGATTTGATCTTTGGAGGCAAAGGCCTTCATCGCTTGGAAGAGTTCCTCACTGTGGTACGGTTTTACGGCCACAAAGATAAGATCCGCCTGTGGCATGCAATCGGCTAAATTTTCATACACGTCAAAACGATCTGTCGCCTTTAGTGAAAGGATCTTTTCGGGGCTGCTGTCCAGAATCATCAATTTTCGTTTCTTCAATAATTTTGATCGGGACATTGCTTCCGCATATGTCAGGCCCATGTTTCCTGCGCCTATTACTAATACTTTCATGTATATGGTTTAGTTAATAATGAAATGTATGCACCTTAGTCCAAAAACTGTGCGAGGATGGGGTTGTAGGTATAGAGTTTGACTGTTGGACCGGGATAACCATAGGCTCCGTCTATGGTGTTGCCTTAAGCCTTGGTATAGGTGCCATTAGGGATTTTCTAATCAAAGCGGAATTTTGTTATATTTAAATAATTTGCGAAAATTCAAATAAATACCGTGCAAATATGTCAGTTTTTAGAAGTTTATGGCGATTTTGGCAGGTAACGTCAATTTTTTTATCTAACAAAATGTGCTCCTATAATTAGCAATGATATAAAAACGGGATGGATATGGTAAAATAGAAATAAGACTCCGATACACTAATACGTTATGGTAGAAGCCTGTTTGTTCCTGCGCATCCTTATAAAACCGATGCTGATGAGGGAATACATGCCCAAGATAAGGAGAAGGTGGATCCGTCTTATTATGGATGGTTCATGGATATCTTCCATAGTATAATAGTACCGTAGGATTTTTATGGGAATGTAACCCGTATAGAATAAAAGAACCCCTGCGCATAGCCACAATACAAATTTTTCGGAAAGGGTGATGGCTTTTAGCTTTGTATTTATCAAATATAAAAGGATACAGATTATAAGGAGAATTCCCCCAACGGAATAGGTGTAGACTTGCGGTACTAGAATGTGCTGTAAAAAAGGGTTGGTAATGACAGTGGCCATAAATATGCTGGCGCTGAAAACAATCCATTTTTTGTAATGGACGCTGCTTCCCAATTTCCAGAAAATAAAGAAGAAGTAAAGATAAAAAACTACTGTGTACACGTTGTATATGACCCAATTATAGGACCTATAAAATTCATGCGTCACTAAAATAAATTCCTTGCTGTTCTTTACGGCAGCTCCCAGTATTTCATTTAGAAAAGTATAAAACAGCAAGATGGGATAAAACCGCAAGGGCGTATCAAAATAGTAGGGATACCTCCACAAGGCCAATGCCAGGGTAATGCCGTACATTGGGATGCAGGCATCCAAAAGGAATTCATCTATGCGTATCCAATCCATAAATAGTCGATAAATTAGGGATGTCCACCTTATTTGTTATATGGTGGTGGTACCCCATGGGCTTCGTTCAGGATCAAGCTCTGCTCGGCTTTTAGGATATAGGCACTTGATGGTACCATGGAAGCATATGATTTTTGGGACGCTGCGTTCGTACTTCCAAACTGTGAGGCTTCTTCCAATTGATCGGTCAGCAATACGGGAATCCGTTGTCCTTTTTCCCCTTCTGCGGTATAAAATGCATATTCCATATCGCCTTTTTTAATCGTTGGCTGTAGAAAAAAGGAATCTTGTCTGGGGTGAAGTATTTTTTTGCCATCGTTAAAGGTGGTCTTGTCCGGATAATTGGAAAAATAAAATCGCAAGGTAGAAATTTCCACATTTGCCAATTTGGCCTCCTGTTCTATAAAGGCCAAATAATTCTTGATGGTCTCGTAGTCGTAATAGGCGTATCGGGCAACATCGAATTTTGTTTCATAATTGTTGATGGAATCCTCATAGTGCTGGATGAGGGGTACCCTTCGCTCTGTATAGTTATCGTACATTTCCTTGGCTTCCGGTACCGGTATGATCTTTTCCGGTGCTTTTACGGTCCCTACTTCCTTGGGAGGTTCCGCACAACTTATGAGGAAAAGGGGAATACTGGTTCCCATTAAAATTTTCTTGAGGTTTTTCATGTTTTTAGGTTTAGTGATTATTGCTTCCGTACTATTTCAAAACAGCAGTGTTTCGTGGAAAATCCAATTGCCTCAAGGGCCATAGCCCGCTATATAAAGTCCATCTCTTTATGAATTTGGACCAATCTTTAAAACTGCCGGTGTCAAATAAAAAATCGATTTAAAAGTATGATAAATTATTGGTTTAAACTCCATAGAATAAAAGATATTCAAAAATTTAGAAGGGTTTTCCCAAGATTGTAATACCTATTCAAAATGCTGGAAATGGGATCAACAATTGTATTTAAGAACGAGTAGTAGGGGTATGCCACTTCGGACCGCTTTAATTGGAAAAGATGGTTATAGGGCAAAAAAAGACCCCAATGACCTGGAAAGGTAATTGGAGTCCGATTTTATTTTATAAAGGGTAGGTCCTATTGGTTCATGGTCAATAAAAACTCTTCATTGTTCTTGGTCTGCTTTATACGTTGCTCTATAAACTCCATGGCCTCCACGGGATTCATATCCGCAAGATATTTTCGCAAGATCCACATACGCTGAATGGTATTTTCATCCAATAACAGATCATCCCTTCGGGTACTTGAAGAAGTAAGGTCAATAGCTGGGAAAATCCTTCGGTTGGAGATTTTACGGTCCAGTTGCAGTTCCATGTTGCCGGTTCCCTTAAATTCCTCAAAAATTACTTCGTCCATTTTAGAGCCGGTTTCGGTCAGTGCAGTGGCGATGATGGACAAAGACCCACCATTTTCAATATTCCTCGCAGCTCCGAAGAAGCGTTTCGGTTTGTGGAGCGCATTGGCATCCACACCTCCGCTCAACACCTTTCCAGATGCTGGTTGTACGGTGTTGTATGCCCGTGCCAAGCGGGTAATGGAATCCAAAAGGATCACTACATCGTGCCCGCATTCGACCAAGCGCTTTGCCTTTTCCAGAACAATGTTGGCCACCCGTACGTGCTCTGTCGCCTCTTTATCGAAGGTGGAGGCGATTACTTCGCCCCTTACGTTGCGCTGCATATCGGTGACCTCCTCGGGACGTTCATCGATGAGCAGGATTATCTGGTATACTTCCGGGTGGTTTGCGGCTATGCCGTTGGCAATATCCTTTAACAGCATGGTCTTTCCCGTTTTGGGTTGGGCCACTATCATTCCCCTTTGTCCTTTTCCAATAGGGGAGAAGAGGTCTATAATACGGGTGGATATGGTGCTCTGTCTTTCGGCAAGGTTAAATTTCTCTTGTGGGAACAAAGGTGTCAGGTGTTCGAAGGAAACCCTGTCCCGCACTACTTGCGGATCCAATCCGTTTATTTTGTTCACTTTGATCAACGGGAAATATTTTTCCCCTTCCTTCGGGGGTCGAACATTGCCCAAAACGGTATCCCCTGTCTTTAGCCCGAACAATTTGATCTGTGATTGGGAAACATATATGTCGTCCGGGGAAGAGAGGTAATTGTAGTCAGAAGACCTTAGGAAGCCGTAACCGTCCTGCATAATGTCCAATACCCCTTCGCTTTCTATGATGCTGTCGAACTCGAATTCAGGTTCCTTGTACCTATTTTTCAGGTCCTTGTCAAAATTACTGTTGTTCTTGTCAACGGGCGTTTTTTGATGGACCGGTTTTTTGTTGATGTTCTTATTGGGTTGATTGGGTTTTGGATGTTCTTTCCTCAGGTTTTCCTTTTCACCGGTAGCGGGACTTTGTTGTGGCCTGGGTCGAGGTTTTCTTTCCACAGGGTTCCTGTTTGGGGTATCCGCCTTTCTTGGAGCTTCTTCTTTTTTTGGGGCCTCTTCTTCCCTCGGGGGTACGATATCCGTGCTTTTCTGGGGGGTATCGACCACTTCTGGTATGGGCTGTGGAGTAGGTTGACTGGATTTCCGTTCCATTTTCATGGGCGCCCTTTCCTTGATCCTTGATCTTTTTGGTTTGGGTCCCTTCGGCTCTTCCTTTGGTTTCGAAGCGATGACCGTTTCGGCAGCTTTGGGATCTGCCGCCTGTAGGTCGAGAATTTGATAGACCAGGTCAAGTTTCTTTAAGGTCTTGTGTTTGGGAACATTTAGGCCCTTAGCTATTTCCTGAAGCTCAGGAAGCTTTTTTGATTTTAAATCTGAAATCTCAAACATTAATTGTTGAATAAATTATACGTGTCTTGAAAATTATGAAGTGTATTGTTATTTGGGTGCTAGAGGGAATGATATCCCTTTGATGGTAAGTGCTATAACTAATAAACGAAGCAATATTACAAATAATTTTCAATATTTCGTGGATATTTCTTAAAAAGACGCTTATTTTTGCAAGCGAACAATAGAACTGGAATGATTCAAAGAATACAGACCATTTATTTGATCGTTGTGATCCTATTGGCGGGCGTACTGCCTTTTTGGGTCAACCTATGGTCCGACTCCAGTGGGAATGAAATATACGCCAGCGGTGAGATATTGATATCCGTTGCCTTCTATGCGGCGGCATGTTTGGCATTGGTCTCCATCCTATCGTTCAAAAACAGAAAAAACCAATTTGTGCTCAACAGGTTGAATATGATATTAAATCTTTTTTTACTAGGATTTTTCGTCTATCGATCGCTAAATCTATCCGGAGAAAGTAACATTTCTGAGAAGGGTATTGGGATGCTCATTCCTATCTTTTCTATCGTTTTTTTAGTGTTGGCCAACAGGGCCATAAAAAAGGATGTGGATCTCATAAAATCTGCCGATCGTTTGCGATGAACCTAACATTTTAGTTTTATTAGTGCGTTAAACCCGGGGTTGTTCCCGGGTTTTTTATCCCCTTTTGCCAAGTTCCACAATTTCCAGGTCTTTAATATCCGTACCCTCAATGACAAAGCGGAGCATGGTTCGTATAGTGTGGAAGCCCTGTTTTCCACAGGCCCCCGGGTTCATGTGCAAAAGGCCCAACTTTTTGTCCCATACTACCTTCAGGATATGGGAATGGCCCGAAATGAACAATTTTGGAGGGTTTTTCCGGATCATCTCCCTAATGCGGGGACTGTATCTGTTCGGATAACCGCCAATATGTGTGATCCATACATCCACCCCCTCACAGTGGAACCGGTTGTCCAAAGGGAATTCCAATTGTGCGCCATGGTTGTCTATGTTTCCGTATACCCCTTTTAAGGGCCTTATTTTTTTAAGGGTATCGGTCACCACCAACTCGCCGATATCCCCCGCATGCCATATTTCATCCGCCTGCCTTGCATATTTTAAAATGGTTTCGTCTATATGTCCATGGGTGTCGGAAAGCAGTAAAATACGGGTCATAACCTTAAAAAGTGCTAAATTGTATAAAGGAGGTTTCTATTTTGGCCGATTAGGGTATCTTTGCCCAGACAAAAATACCATTTTCGTTTGAGATATTTCGTTGCCTTTTCTTACTTTGGGAAGTTGTACCATGGATGGCAAAGACAGCCAAATGCCCTAACGGTACAACAGGTAATGGAGGAGGTTTTTTCCATCCTTTTAAGGGAACCGATCCAGTTGGTGGGAGCGGGAAGGACCGATGCCGGGGTGCACGCCAAACAGATGTACGCCCATTTTGATGCCGGACCTGTGAAAGATCTGGACGCTCTGGTAAATAGGTGTAATTCTTTTTTACCGGAAGATATTGCCGTTATGGGAATTTATAAAGTTCCAGAGGGGACGCACGCACGTTTTGACGCGATCGAAAGGACCTATGAATACTGGGTGGTACAGCAGAAGGATCCTTTTTATATTGGGCTGGCCCATTATGTAAGGCAACCCCTGAATATTGACATGATGAACAAAGTGGCCGCACGATTGATCGCAAAAATGGATTTTGAGTGTTTCTCCAGATCCAATTCGGATGTCGGTACTTTTATATGCGATGTGCGAAGGGCACAATGGGAGAGCAGGGAAGGGATTTTGGTTTTTACCATTTCGGCGGACCGTTTTCTAAGAAATATGGTCAGGGCCATTGTGGGAACCCTTTTGGAAGCGGGCCAAGGTCGCCTGGGTACCGCTGATATGCAGCGGATATTACAAAGCGGGGATCGGGCAGAGGCCGGGGCATCCGTTCCTGCCAAGGGACTGTACCTAACGGCGGTCGTCTATCCCCAAAAAATTAAACTTAACGGATACCATGGGTAAAGAAACAGGGAATGCTTTTGACATGCGCTTGTTCAAAAGATTGATGCGGCATACAAAGCCGTATATGCTCACATTTTACGGGGTTGCCTTCGCAGCGATCGTATTGTCCGTATTTGCGGTACTCACACCCATTTTGGTGGGGGATATAGTGGAAGTGGCCATTAAAAATAAGGACGGTGCCAAACTTTTGGGCCTTACCGTGGCCATGCTGGCCGTACTTTTGGGCGAGGTGCTTAGCCAATTGGCATTTAACTACTACGCGAACTGGCTGGGGGAATCGGTGATCAAAGATATCAGGATCGCCCTTTTTGATCATATGCTGGGCTTTAAAATGAAGTATTTTGACAACTCTTCCATTGGCGTCCTGGTGACCAGGGCCGTGGCCGATATGCAGCGTATCGGGGAAATTTTCAGCCAGGGTTTCTTTGTGATCGTATCCGATCTTCTTAAAATGGTGGTCGTGGCAGGGGTTATGTTGGTGATGAACTGGAGATTGTCACTTATCGTTTTTGCCGTTTTGCCACTGTTGCTCTACGCTACCAGGCTATTCCAGAAGGCCATGAAAGTGGCTTTTATCGAGGTAAGGGCCCAAGTGTCAAATCTAAACTCCTTTGTTCAGGAACGGATTACCGGTATGAAGATCGTTCAGCTCTTTGTACGCGAGCAGATCGAACGTGAAAAATTTAGGGAAATCAATGAAAAACATCAGGATGCCTGGTTGAAAACGGTGTGGTACAACTCCATTTTCTTTCCGATCGCAGAGATCGTATCTTCAATAACCATCGGACTTATAGTATGGTACGGGGGTATACAGAACGTCACGGGCCTGACAGCGGACGAATATGGTACTATTTTTTCGTTCATATTGCTCTCCCAAATGCTTTTTCGTCCCTTGCGCCAGATTGCCGATAAGTTCAATACCCTGCAGATGGGAATGGTGGCGGCCAACAGGGTCTTTGCGATCTTGGATACCAATAGTTCCATAGAGGACAATGGAGATCTTGAACGTGAACATATACAGGGAGACATTTCCTTTAAGGACGTCCGCTTTGGCTATCTTGAAAATGAGGAGGTGCTGCACGGAATTTCCTTTGAAGTAAAGGCAGGGGAGACGGTCGCCATTGTAGGGGCCACGGGAGCCGGTAAATCTACCATTATCAATTTGTTGAACAGGTTCTACGAGATCAATTCGGGAGCTATCCTTATCGATGGTACCGATATACGGCAGTTTAAACTTTCATCGCTACGATCCAAGATAGCAGTTGTACTACAGGATGTCTTTCTCTTTGCCGATACCATTGCCAATAATATTTCCCTTAAGGATGAGACCATTTCAGTGGAAACCATAGAGATGGCAGCAAAACAGATAGGGGTTCATGAGTTTATCGCAAGTCTGCCGGGCGGATACCATTACAATGTGAAGGAACGGGGGACCATGCTCTCCAGTGGGCAGCGACAATTGATAGCGTTCCTAAGGGCCTATGTGAGCAATCCGACCATATTGGTGCTGGACGAGGCCACTTCCTCAGTGGATACCTACTCTGAACAGCTCATCCAAAAAGCGACCGAGAAAATTACCGAGGGAAGGACTTCCATCATTATTGCGCACCGCTTGGCCACCATTAAAAAGGCAGACCGGATCTTGGTCATGGATGCGGGAAGGATTTTGGAAATAGGAACCCATAAAGAACTCCTGAAAAAGGGCGGTTACTATAAAAATCTGTACGAGGCACAGTTCCTTTCGGAGGAAGTGGCATAGCGTGTCGGGTACGTGCCCCCACGCCACATTTGATTTAAGACTAGTATACCAGATCGTTCTTGATCAGTTCCGAAAGTTCCGCCATATCCTTGAAAAGGACAAATTCCCCATTTTTGATATAGGAAACGGTACCGGTCTCCTCACTCACAACAAGGGCCAGGGCATCTGTTTTTTCGGATATGCCCACTGCTGCCCTGTGCCGCAGGCCGAACCTCAAGGGAATACTTCGTTCATTGGATACGGGCAAGATGACCCTAGTGGCCACAATAAAGTTGTTGGCTATGACAGCGGCACCATCATGCAATGGGCTGTTCTTAAAGAAAATACTTTCCAGAATCGGCTGTGTCACCTCAATGTTCATTTTGTCCCCTGTGGATTTTACGAAGTCCAACGAATTGTTCCTTTCTATAACGATAAGGGCGCCGGTACGGGAAGTGCCCATTTTTTCGCAGGCCCCCAAAATGGCATCAACGTTCAGTTCGGTCGTGAGCCCTTCCTGTTTTAAAAATTTGAAATGACGGAGGAAATTTCTTTTGGAAGCGAAATTGGTGGAACCTACCATAAGTAGGAACTTACGGATCTCCTGCTGGAAAACAATGATAAGGGCAATAATTCCGATGTTCATAAATCCGCCCACCATACTACTGATCATGCGCATTTCCAATAGCTCGGTAAGTTTCCACAGCGCCCATACGATAACAATACCTATAAAAATGTTGATGGCCACCGATCCCCGGACCAATTTATAGATATAATATAAAAGGATTGCTACAAGAACGATGTCCAAAAAATCGGTAATCCTAAAATCCAAGAAATTTAAAAAATCCAATGTAGCTTTTTTTGTAAAAATAGGAAAAATAGCCGAACCAACGGACAAGGCTTTTATCCGAGCGCCTGCTTAAGGGCTATACATTCCATCGCTTCCCGTACGTCGTGGGCCCTCAATATCTGGGCCCCTCTGTCCAGTGCCACCATATGAAGTGCGGTAGTGCCGTTCAGCGCCCGTTCGGCATCCGTGCCAAGTACCTTGTAGATTATCGACTTCCGGCTGAGGCCGGCCAATATAGGGACTTCCATGGACTGGAACAGGTTCAACTGCTGTAGCAGTTGATAGTTCTGTTCCAATGTCTTGGCGAACCCGAACCCGGGATCAAGGATTATATCGTTTATCCGATGGGCCCGGGCCACAGCGATCCGTTCCGAAAAATGGTAAAGGATGTCGGTTACAAGATTCTCGTACACGGTTTCACCTTGCATGGTCTGAGGTGTCCCTTTCATATGCATCATGATATAGGGCACTTGGTGCGATGCCACTACGGACATCATATCCTTGTCCATTTTTCCGGCCGAGATATCATTGATGATCGCTGCACCGGCGTTAAGGCACTCATGTGCCACCTTGCTCCTAAACGTGTCTATGGATAGAATGGAATGGGGAAATTCATCCTGCAGCAGCCCAATGATCGGAAGGATCCGCTCCAATTCCTGTTTTTCGCTTACAACGGCCGCGCCTGGCCTGGAGCTGTAGGCCCCGACGTCTATAAAACTGGCCCCCTCAAAAAGCATCGTCTCCGCCCGTTCCAGTACCTCCCTTTCATCCGAGTACCTGCCCCCATCAAAAAAAGAATCGGGGGTAAGGTTTAAAATACCCATAACTTTTGGGATATTTAAATCGATTAGGTTTCCTTTGCAATTGATGGTCATAGTTTTGGTTTTGTGGCCGGCCACAGATTTGAAGTTTGGAACCGGAACCATGGGGAATTAAAAATTTTGAACGAAATTTACACAAATTACAAGGAATAGATGCAGCAAACTTCCGAACAATATGATGGGGCCATTAAAATTTGTCGTGACCTCTTTATCAAAAAATTGAAAGATTATGGAAGTGCATGGCGAATTTTGAGACTGCCGTCCCTTACCGATCAGATCTATATTAAAGCGCAGCGTATCAGGGGCCTGCAGCAAAATAGCGTACGAAAGGTGGATGAAGGGGAGTTGGCGGAATTCATCGGTATCATCAACTATTCCCTTATGGCACTTATACAGATGGAAAAGGGGGTGGTGGACCAACCGGACCTTGAAGAAGGGGAGGCATTGTCCCTGTACGATTCCCAAATAGGTGCCACTAAGGCCTTGATGGAAAATAAAAACCATGATTACGGGGAAGCTTGGAGGGAAATGCGGGTGAGTTCACTGACCGATCTTATCATCCAAAAATTATTGCGCGTAAAACAGATCGAGAACAATAGCGGTAAAACCTTGGTCAGTGAAGGGATTGCCGCAAATTACCAGGATATCATAAATTATGCGGTATTTGCCATGATCCATCTGGAGTCGGATAGCAGGCGAATACAGCAAGGTATACTTTAAATTATGCGATATTTAGTCGGGTTCAGTAGGGTTTTTGTAGGAATACTTTTTATCATCAGCGGATTCATAAAACTGAACGACCCAGTGGGTTTTTCGTTCAAGCTGGAGGAATATTTTAGCCAGGGAGTGCTGGACCTGCCCTTTTTGACCCCCTATGCATTGGCGATTTCCATAGTGGTGGTGATCCTTGAGGTCTTATTGGGGGTCATGCTGCTTTTGGGCTTTAAGGTGCACATTACCATATGGAGCCTTCTGGGAATGATCGTGTTCTTTACCTTCCTTACCTTTTATTCGGCCTATTTCAATAAGGTGACCGATTGCGGTTGTTTCGGCGATGCCATTAAACTTACCCCTTGGGAATCCTTTACCAAAGATGTGGTGCTCTTGGTGCTTATTCTGATCTTATTTGTTGGAAGAAGGCATATCACCCCGTTCCTTTCCATAAAAGGACAATTCGCCCTTACCATGGTGGCGTTGCTTGCCAGCGGATTTTATGCCTATTATGTTTTGAACCATCTCCCCCAGATAGATTTTAGGCCCTATAAAATAGGGGCCAACATACAGGAGGGGATGACGGTTCCGGAAGGTGCCCCAAAGGCCATTTTTGACTATGCATGGCGGTTTGATGTGGATGGACAGGAAAAGGTAGTGGTCACAAAAGGGGATTATCCCACGGTGGACGGAAAATTTATCGATGTGGAAACCACCGAGGTACAAAAAGGATACGAACCTCCCATACATGATTTCAGTATTGAACTGGATGGAGAGAATTTGGCCGATTCCTTTCTTGCTGAAGAAAGGTTGGCCATGGTCGTAGCATATGATCTTTCCAAAAGTGACCACGATGCCTTTAGGGAAATCAAAAAGGTGACGGATGAGGCCCTTAGCAAAGGATATAAGGTAATAGGGATGTCCGCATCGGGGCCCGAATGGAAGGAAAAGATCGGAAAGGCGTATGGCCTCAATTTCGTTTTTTATTTTACCGATGAGACGGCCCTTAAGACCATTGTTAGGTCAAACCCAGCGGTCTTGGTACTAAGGAAAGGTACTATTGTCCAGAAAGTCCACCATAACGATCTAGATCTTTTGCGATGGGAATGATGCAAAAATATGGAGCCTTTATTTGCGTATGCTGTTTTTCCATTTTTATGGCCTGCGCACAGACACGGAGTTTTACGGAGGCGGCATTGGATGATACCTTCCTTTCCGTAAATGGGGCCACGGTAAGTTTTCGGGAAATATTGGAAAAGCACCGGGGAAAGCCGGTACTCATAGATGTTTGGGCCACATGGTGCAAGGACTGTATTGTGGGAATGCCCGAACTGAAAAAGATGATGGGAAACTATCCGGCGGTGGAGTTCGTTTTCCTTTCCCTGGACAAAGGTCGGGAGCAGTGGGAAAAGGGCATCAAAAAATATGGACTGGCCAATGGGACCCATTATTATTCGGAAAACGGATGGAAATCTGACTTTTTCACCTCCATAGAACTCGATTGGATTCCCCGATATATGTTATTGGACGGCCAAGGAAATATAATAGTATACCGGGCCATAAAGGCAGACGATACCGAATTGAACATTCAACTTAAACAATATGAGAAGTAAAATAGTTGCAGGAAACTGGAAAATGAACAAGAATCTTGGGGAGACCAAAACATTGCTGACCGAGCTCGTATCAAAACTGCCGGATACCAATGCGGAAGTTATGGTGGCCCCCACTTTTGTAAACCTACATGCCGCCGTAAAGCAAATGGAAGGGTTGCCCATTGGGGTGATCGCCCAAAATATGCACTTTGCGGAAAGTGGGGCATATACAGGTGAAATATCTGCGGATATGCTTTTGGATATAGGGATTGATACCGTGATACTGGGCCATTCGGAAAGAAGGGCCTATTTTGGGGAGACCGATGAAATCCTGAAAAAGAAGGTAGCCGCTGCCTTGGCAAAGGGAATGCGCGTCATGTTCTGCTTTGGGGAGGAACTGCAGGATCGCAAGTCCGATAACCATTTTAAAGTGGTGGAAGGGCAGTTGGTAAGTGCATTGTTCGAATTGGACCCCTCTGCGTGGAAAAACATTATACTGGCTTACGAACCCGTTTGGGCAATAGGTACGGGAGAAACGGCATCACCGGAACAGGCACAGGAAATGCACGCTTTTATCCGTAAGACCATTACCGATAGATATGATTCCGAAACCGCCCAAAGTGTTTCCATTTTATATGGGGGCAGTGTAAAGCCGGGCAATGCGGTGGAAATATTTTCCAAACCCGATGTGGACGGTGGACTCATTGGGGGTGCGGCGCTTGTAGTGGATGACTTTGTGGCCATCGTGCAGGCAATCTAAACCACTTAGTACTAATTGTTTTATATAGGGGATTCCGTTTTGGTATCCCCTTCACCATACAGGATATATGCAGCACAACAACTATATGGAATATACCTTTAAGGTAGTTCCGGTACAACCGGCCACCGATATTTTGATAGCCCAATTGGGGGAGGTGGGCTTTGAGAGTTTCGTGGAAACGGAGGAAGGGGCCTTGGCCTATATACAGAAAGAAGATTGGTCGGACGATATCCTATCCACCGTGGGCATTCTTTCCAATCCCAAATTCGACATTGATTATGAGTATGTCGAAATTGAGCAGGAAAACTGGAACGCCACTTGGGAGCAGAACTTTAACCCTATCCTGGTAGGGGATCTATGTGCGGTCCGGGCTCCCTTCCATGAAAGATCGGAAGCCAGGTACGATATCGTTATCGAACCTAAAATGAGCTTCGGCACAGGACATCACGAGACCACACATATGATGCTACAGCATATTCTGGACCATGACTTTCAGGGAAAGACGGTATTGGATATGGGGAGCGGAACAGGGGTACTGGCCATCTTGGCATCCAAAAAAGGGGCCGCAAAGCTGGATGCCGTGGACTATGACAATTGGTGCTATCTCAATGCCATGGAAAATGTTGAGCGGAACAATTGCGACAATGTAACCGTATATGAAGGGGATGCCGCCCTTCTAAAGGGTAAAAAGTACGATATTATCCTGGCCAATATCAATCGCAACATCCTTTTGGAAGACCTACCAGTGTACGTGGGATCTCTGAACGATAATGGAATACTATTTCTAAGTGGCTTTTATAAGGAGGATATTGTTGCCATTTCCTCAAAATGTAATGAGCTTGATCTTAAATTTGAAAAAAACCTCGAAAAAAATAATTGGGTTGCGGTAAAATACGTATTTTAGTTAATGTCAAAACCTAAACTATGAGTACAAGGGAAAAACACTCAGAGGAACTCCTTTTGGAAGAGGAAACGGTTAAACAGAACGAAATAATACTTTTTAATGATGAGGTCAACACTTTCGACCATGTCATTGAAACATTGGTTCAGGTTTGCGACCATACAGCGGAACAGGCCGAACAATGTTCCTTAATCGTCCACTACAACGGTAAATGTACCGTAAAAACCGGGGAGTTCAGCGATTTAAAGCCACGGTGCAGTAAACTTTTACAGGCCGGCCTGAATGCCGAGATAGTATAAGATTGTTGCTTGCTTCATAATTGGTGATAGGCCCCCTTATCACCATATCGAAACAGTGCCGCTGAAAATTTTAATCGGCCATTGTCCTTTTGGGATATTTTATGGATCGAAAACGGGATAGGGCAATGATTATAATGATGGCGTATACCTATTCGCTGTCGGATGGATCGTTGAGGATCGTGCTCTTAACATCGTTCAGGTAACTTCTGCCGATAGTATACCGGATACCCCCTATTTCAAGACTGTTGCCTTCCACCACCTCCACTTTATCTATGGCAATGGTATAGGATCGGTGTATTCGTATAAATTTATCGGCGGGCAGTTCCTCCGTGAAACTGCTTAGGGTCCGATGTATAATATATTTTGCGGAGGTGGTCTTGATTCGGATATAATCCTTAAGGCTTTCCACCACTACGATCTCTTCCAGAAAGATTTTTTGTAGTTTCTTCTTGTCGACCTTAACAAAAATACTGGGTTTTTCGTGGACTGGATTGGTTTCTGTTTTCGTATTTCCCTGTTTTAAAGCGATGATGCGGTGCACCGATTTTAAGAAACGGGGAAAGGGTATGGGTTTTACAAGGTAGTCAATGGCCTCCATCTCAAAACTTTTTAGGGCGTATTCCTCATGTGCCGTGGTAATGACCACCATGGGATTTGCGTGCAGGCTCTGCAACAGGTCGAACCCGTCCAGTATGGGCATGTTTATATCCAAGAATATGAGGTCCGTATCGTGTTTTTGTAAATAGGAGGACGCTTCCACGGCATTCGAAAAGGTCATTTCCAACTGCAGTTCCTTTACTTGGGCCACATAGTTTTTAAGTACGTTTATGGCCAAGGGCTCATCATCTACAATGATCACTTTTAATTTGGTCATACTTTCAGTTTAAGCAATACATGAAACATTTGATCTGCTTCAAAGATCGAAAGATCATAATCTTTTTGATCATAACCAAGTTCCAAGCGTTTCTTTACGTTGGAAAGTCCTATGCCACCATCTTTGTCCTCCGTCTCCTTCACATCCTTTTTTACGGGAATTGTATTGGATACCTTAAAGTGCATAAAGCTCCCTTCCACCCTAATGTCGATTTCTATGTACATGGACCCTATATTCTTATTCGCCCCATGTTTAAAGCAATTCTCTATCAAAGGTACCAATAGCATAGGGGCGATGGTATGGTTTTCAAGGGAACCCGAAATCCGCATGTCCACTTCCAATGATTCGTCAAACCGTATCCGTTCCAGATCTATATAGTTCTGTATGCATTCTATTTCACTTGTCAGGTCCTGTTTTCTTTTTTTGGTGGCATACAGCAGGTACCGCATAAGCTCGGAAAGTTTTAGTACCACTTCAGGGGCCTTATCCGATTTTTCAAGGGTAAGGGAATAAATATTGTTAAGGGTGTTGAAGAAAAAATGGGGCGATACCTGAGATCTAAGGAATTTCAGTTCGGTGGTCAATTGCCTCTTTTCCAGATCGTGCAGTTTCCGGCTTTCCTGTAGCCAGTCCACGGTAATTTTTATGGCGGTCACAAAACAGACCACATAAAATTCCCCGAACATGGTGGTGATGGCGTAATTAAAAGTGATGTGGTCTATGTTTTCTGGCCCTTCTGGCCATACGTTCGTGCTTACCAAATAGTAGGTAAGGTTAAATTTCAACAATAGCATGATCACCAGACAAGCGATCATTACCACAGCGTAGGTAAAGTACTTTCTGGTATATATAAACTTGGGCATTAAATAGTAAATGTTGAGGTAGGCCAATGTCATATGGATGGGGAAACCCAACAGGTTGGTCTTTAAGGAATACAGAAAATCATTGTGTATGCTTCCCCAGCGAAGAATATTGAAGAACATATAAACGACCCAGAAAACGATATGGTGCTTATAGGTAATCCCATACTTTGTGGAAGAACCTCCCTTCATAAAACGGTCCAGCTTGTCATTGATGTGCATAAAATCCTCTAAAATGGTTTTGGTTCAAATTATGACGTTTGGCTTTAGTGGGTGGTCGTTGGTCTAAATTTTGCGCCATCAAAATGTAAAATTGTCAATATTTATTCTTCCCAATCAAAATTCCTTGGCCGTTCGTTTTTCAAAAGAAGAATAAAAAATCAGAATAACGCATTAAAAACCAATAAAAATAATAACCGAACAAAATAGACCGACCCATGACCAAATTTGCACACAATACCAAAAGCCATTTGGGAACGCTGTTCCCAAATTACCATGGTTCAAATAGGGCAGTGGGACGCTATAGCAAGGACGCTTTTCAGGTTTCCACACGGTTTTAAATTGCCCTAAATGAACATTATAGACGTCTCCATAATTGTATTGTACGTGATGCTTACACTCGTTGTGGGCATTGTGGTCGCCAAAAAGGCATCCAAAGGACTAAAGTCCTATTTTCTGGGGGGCAACAATATTAAATGGTATTATTTAGGGCTTAGCAACGGGTCGGGAATGTTCGATGTTTCCGGAACGGCATGGATGGTGGGCATGCTTTTTCTGTACGGGGCCAAGAGCTTTATGTTCATGTGGTTATGGCCAGTATGGAACCAGATCTTTATAATGATGTTCCTTGCCGTTTGGATACGAAGGTCCAACATCATGACGGGATCCGAATGGATACTTACCCGCTTTGGCGATGGGAGGGCCGGGAGGGCTTCACATATTATTGTTGCGGTCTTTGCGGTGGTGGCCGCGGTCGGGTTCATAGCTTATTTTTTTGAAGGGATCGGGAAGTTCCTGACCGTAATATTGCCTTGGGAGATACCGTTTTATATGGGGGACCTGTTGTTGCTCACTTCAGATCAATCCTATGCCATGATCATTATCTTCCTTACCACGATCTATACTGTAAAGGGAGGAATGTTCTCGGTGGTGGCTACCGAGGTACTACAGTATATAATAATGGTGATTGCCGGGGTTTTGGTAGCGGGATATGCGTTCTTTACGGTAAGCGATATCGAAATTAATGCAGTGATATCCACCGAATGGCGGAACATCTTCTTTGGTAATGAACTGGAAACCCATTGGGGGGACAAGTTTCAAGCTTTTAATGACCTGATCGATTCTGAAGGGTATAAAATGTTCGGTGCCTTTATTGGGATGTCCCTATTTAAGGGATTTTTTGCCAGCATAGCGGGCCCTACCCCCAGTTATGACCTGCAACGTATCCTGTCCACCAAGTCGGTAAAGGAGGCGGCATATATGAGCGGGTTTACCAATTTGGTCCTCTTTATCCCGCGGTACTTGTTAATTTCGGGGATCGTGGTCATTGCACTGGTGGTCCTTGCGCCCGAAATGGCAGCCAACCCCAACCTGAGCGGTGGTGACCTAGAGGTGATCCTTCCAAAAGTGATCAATTTCCATGTTCCTGTCGGCATCAAAGGGTTGTTGTTGGCGGGTCTTTTGGCCGCATTTATGTCCACGTTTTCAGCGTTCGTCAATGCCGGTCCCGCCTATATCGTGAACGATATCTACAAAAAATATTTTAAACCTGTTGCTACGGACGGACACTTTATCAAGGTTAGCCATATTGCCTCTTTCGTGGTGGTGGGACTGGGGGTCTGTATGGGATTTTTTGCCCATTCCATCAACTCCCTTACCCTTTGGATCACCAGTGCGCTTTTCGGTGGATATGTAGCGGCCAATTTTTTAAAATGGATATGGTGGCGCTTTAATGGATGGGGGTTTTTTTGGGGCATGCTCTCCGGACTGGTGATCGCCACCTTGCAATTTATATTGGATCAGAATAAAGGAAGTTTTGGGGAGGGTACCCTTTTTTACGACCTTTCCCATTTGCATGCCATTTATCTTTTTCCCATTATCTTTGGATTCTCGCTCTTAGGCTCTTATCTGGGAACCTATCTTACCGCGCCCACCGATATAGGGGTCTTAAGGTCCTTCTACCGGGATGTTAGGCCTTGGGGATGGTGGGGTCCGGTGCTGAGGGACCTTAAAGATACCGACTCCACGGTCAAAGGGAACGGTGACTTTTGGTGGGACATGATGAACTGTGGCATTGGGATCATCTGGCAATCAAGTATGATAGTCCTGCCCATTTATTTTATGGTGAGGGATTATCCAAATGCCGGAATCGCATTTGTGGCATTCATCGGCAGTAGTATCATCCTTAAGTTTACTTGGCTCGACAGGGTCCGGAAGCTGCCGGATTAACATACGATCAAGCTACGACAAAAAAAATATCAATAAATAAAACTCAATAAAGTGAGCAGCATTCCTTGGCAAGAAAGACCTATCGGCTGTACCGACGTAGTATGGCGACATACGGACAATCCAATCATCAAAAGGGATGCCATTCCCAGTTCCAACAGTATTTTCAATAGTGCCGTGGTTCCTTTCAATGGTGGGTTCGCAGGGGTGTTTAGATGTGACAACAAAGCGGTGCAAATGAATATTTTTGCCGGCTTCAGTCGGGACGGAATCAATTGGGAAATTGAACATTCCCCCATAGAATTTGGAGCGGGAAATACCGAAATGATAGAATCGGATTATAAATACGATCCCCGAGTTACATTTTTGGAAGACCGCTACTGGATCACATGGTGCAATGGATATAACGGACCTACCATCGGGATAGGGTATACGTTCGATTTTAAGGAATTTTTCCAATGCGAGAACGCTTTTCTCCCGTTCAACAGGAACGGGGTGTTATTTCCGGAAAAAATCAATGGAAAATATGCCATGTTGAGCCGACCTAGCGATAATGGGCATACTCCTTTTGGGGATATTTACATCAGTTATAGCCCTGATATGAAATACTGGGGCGAGCACCGTTGTGTAATGAAAGTGACCCCGTTTATGGACAGTGCCTGGCAATGTACCAAAATAGGGGCCGGGCCTATACCCATCTTGGTGGATCAGGGATGGCTGATGTTCTATCACGGAGTGATCAATACCTGTAACGGTTTCAGGTATTCCATGGGGGCCGCTATCTTGGATAGGGAACGTCCGGAACAGGTCAAATTTAGGACAAAACCCTATTTATTGTCACCACAGACTTCCTATGAATGTATGGGGGATGTCCCCAATGTGGTCTTTCCCTGTGCGGCTTTGCACTCGGTGGAAGAGGATAGGGTGGCCATTTATTACGGGGCCGCCGATACGGTTACGGGAGTAGCGTTTGGCAAATTGTCCGAAATAGTAAGGTTTACCATGGAAAACAGTATCTAAAAAATGGCGCTTATGGGAAATACGTCTTTTAAGAACAAGAAAATCACCGCCTTTATCCTTTTTCTTTTATACATAGGGGGTGTGGCACTTTTGGCTCAGAACGTGCCCAAGTCGTATGTGGCCCAAACTACAACGGATTCCATTATTGTGGATGGGAAAGCGGTGGAGGATTCCTGGCATAGGGCCGTTTGGTCCGATTCTTATACAGATATTGAGGGTGTAAAGACCCCAAAGTTCAGGACCAGAATGAAGATGGTATGGGACAGGCAATACCTTTATTTCTATGCTGAATTGGAAGAGCCCCATGTATGGGCCACTTTGAAGGAACGCGACACGATCATTTTTTATAACAATGATTTTGAAATCTTTATCGACCCAGATGGGGATACCCACAATTATTACGAGTTTGAAATGAATGCCCTTAACACCGTCTGGGACCTTTTTATCTCAAAACCGTACCGAAATAATGGGAAAGTTTTGGGGGCTTGGGATTTTAAAGGGATAAAAACGGCAGTGGATGTTCAGGGTACCCTAAACGATCCATCCGATACAGATAAGGGATGGTCTGTTGAAATAGCCATTCCCTGGTCCTTTGTTACGGAACCGGGAGGCAGAACAAAGGTGCCCGAAAACGAATTTTGGAGATTGAATTTCTCGAGGGTCAATTGGGAATTTGATCTAAAGGATGGTACCTATTCCAGGAAAAAAGACCCCGCTGCCCACAAGTTCTTGCCCGAATACAATTGGGTCTGGTCCCCTCAGGGAGTGATCAATATGCACGAACCCGAACATTGGGGATATGTTTATTTTTCCACTTCCAAAGTAGGGCAAAAGACTACTTTTGAAATCCCAAAGGACGAACATATTAAATGGTTCTTGTACGGGCTTTTTAGGAAGTACCGGTCGCGAACGGACGATAAAACGGAATTCACCATGGATAGCCAGGAAATCCTCGGGAAGACAGTGGAGCCAAAATTGGAGACCTATCCTTTTGGATGGACCATTTGGGCTAAAAGCCCTTTTTCAGAAAAGGTCTTGGGGGTCACCCAAGATGGAAATTTTATCCAGTGATCTAAATTGGGTCTCCAAAAAGGGAAATGCGGCCATTGGGTACAATTGAACCTATGCTATGTCAGCTAAGCAATTGGGAAAGGTTCATTAAGATCATGCCTGTAAACAAGCTTTAGGAAAAAGCTGTGGAGCGGCCTGTCCGCCCCATATTAAGGACAAGCTTAAATTTTTCTTCAGATGGGAAAAGGCTAGAAAATGTCCAAAAATATACTATTAGAACATGCGGAAATCCATACAGTTTTTATCGTTGCTGTCGCTCCTGTTGATTTTGGGCTGCCAAGACCACCAACGGCATACCTATACGGAGAACGATATCAATATTATTCCAAAACCCAGTGAACTTGAATTACGGCCCGGGTCCTTTACGTTCAACAATGCTACTCGGTTTGAGCTGGGAGGGCTAGGAAAAGAGGAATGGGTCAGGCCTTTGGTGCATAAATTTAGGACCGTTGCCGGATGGGATCTGAAAATAGTGGAGTCCGCCCCGACCAATTATGTGAAATTGGTGGAGGACCGGCAGTTGGGGGAAGAAGCCTATCGATTACAGGTGGAAAGGGAAGGGGTTATCATATCCGCCAAAGGGCTTCCCGGGTTTTTGTACGGCCTGGAAAGTTTAAGGCAATTGCTGCCAAAAGAAATTGAAAGTAACGAAAGGGTCGTGGATGTATCCTGGGAAATTCCAAATGTCACCATCAACGATGCCCCCCGTTTTAAATGGCGTGGACTGATGTTGGACGTGTCAAGGCATTTTTTTGGAAAGGAATACGTGAAGAAGACCATAGACCGTTTGGTCATGTTAAAGATGAACACCCTTCATCTACACTTGGTGGATGACCAGGGTTGGAGGATAGAAATAAAAAAATACCCGAAACTTACCCAAATCGGCGCATTTCGGGTAAATAGGGAAGATCAACACTGGAATGTCAGGGATACGCCCCGATCTGGTGAAGATGCCACCTACGGGGGGTTCTATACCCAAGAGGATATCAGGGAAATAGTGGCGTACGCCACGGCAAGAGGCATTACGGTAGTACCGGAAATAGAGATGCCCGCACATGTTATGAGTGCCTTGGCCGCTTATCCGGAGCTTTCCTGTTTTGAAAATCCTATTAGGGTCCCGCCAGGTGGGGTCTGGCCCATTACCGAGATTTATTGTGCCGGAAAGGAAGGAACCTTTGAATTCCTGGAGGACGTACTGTTAGAGGTCATGGATCTTTTTCCTTCCCAATACATCCATGTTGGGGGCGATGAGGCAACCAAGAACAATTGGAAGATCTGTCCCCATTGCCAGAAACGAATTAAGGATGAGGGACTGAAAAATGTGGAAGAACTACAAAGTTATTTTATGAAACGGATTGAGCGGTTTGTGAGCGGTAAGGGCAGGACATTGATTGGATGGGACGAAATTCTGGAAGGGGGCCTCCCTTCCGGTGCTACCGTGATGAGCTGGAGGGGAATGGAAGGGGGGCTGGAGGCTTCCAAGGCAGGCCATGATGTTATAATGACCCCGACGGAGTACTGTTATTTTGATTATTACCAAGGGGACCAGGATAGGGAGCCATTGGCGTTTCCGGCCTATGTTCCCCTGCGAAAAGTATATGATTTTGAGCCGCTGGCCAAGGGGATGGATCCTTCCCAAGAGAATCATATTTTGGGCGGACAGGCCAATCTCTGGTCAGAATATATTCCTACGGAATCCCATTCCGAATACATGCTCTTCCCTAGGGTATCGGCCATGGCCGAGGTATTGTGGAGCCTTAGGGAAGACCGGGATTGGAACGATTTTTCCCGACGAATACAAAGTGCTTTCGGACGGTACCGGCTTTTGGGGATAAATTATTCCAAAAGTGCCTATCAACTTACGGCGGAAGCCAATAGCAAGGACGGGAAATTGAACATCTCCCTGAAAAATGAGTTTCCCGATCCCACCATTCGTTATTCAATGAACGGGGACGATTTAAGCAAAGAGGGCATGCCCTACACCGGACCGATTACCGTTACGGGCACTTCCACCTTATCGGCGGCCTTGTTTAAGGAAGGTCGGCAAGTAGGGGAACCTTTTAAAAAGCATTTCGAATACCATAAGGCGCTGGACAAAACCCCGGAATATACCGATCTATACCATGAAAATTACCCTGGAGAGGACAAACAGGTCCTGGTAAATGTCCTTCGAGGCTCCAAAGATTTTCACGACGGGCAATGGCAGGGATGGCTGGTAAAGGATATGGAAGTCATTATCGATCTAAAGGCAGAAGAAGAGGTTCAAAAGGTGGTGGTCGGAAGTATAGAGAATCAAGGTGCGGGTATCTATTTCCCGAAGGGAATGGAAGTTTGGACCTCCCTTGACGGAAAGGATTTTGATAGTGTAGGACAGATCGAACGTGAATACCAAGCCAACGGCATCCCCGAATTGCGCAATTTTGAAATGGGATTTGAAAAAAGGCCCGCCAGATATATAAAGGTCAAAATGAAAAATCTGGAACATGCCCCATCCGGCGGGGATGCATGGTTGTTTATAGATGAAGTTTTGGTACAGTAATAAATGGGGCGTAGCTGCATATTGGAAAGAAAAATGGAAAAACGAATGAAAAACACCATCTACTTTTGTGTTTGGTTATTATCGGCCATGGCCACTGCACAGACCGATCCGGTGGATTGGGTAAATCCCCTTATCGGCACCTCTAATTTTGGTGCTACCAATCCAGGGCCCATTTCCGTTCGGGGAATGGCTAATGTTTCCCCTTTTAATGTGGCCGGCACGGAAAATTTGCCCTTGGAAAAGGATAGCAGGTGGTTGTCCAATCCCTACGTGCACGAAAACACATTTTTAACAGGTTTCAGCCATATCAACCTTAGCGGGGTAGGATGTCCCGAACTGGGAGTGCTGTTGGCAATGCCCACAACAGGGGCATTGGAAACGGATCATAAAAAATACGGTAGTACCTATTCCGATGAAGTTTCCAAGGTAGGCTATTACTCCAACCGTCTGGACAAATACAATATTCAGGTAGAGGCCACCACCACCACCCGAGTGGGTATCAGTAGGTATTCCTTTCCGGCGGGCGAGGCCAATGTGCTCTTAAATCTAGGGCTGGGACTGACCAATGAGCAGGGTGCAATGGTGAAGGTCGTTTCCCCCACTGAATTGGAGGGAATCCGTAATGTAGGCTCTTTTTGTTATTACAAACCTGAGGAGGCGTATCCCGTTTATTTTGTCGCTCGGTTCTCCAAACCGGCAGATAGCTATGGTATCTGGAAAAAACCTGCTGTATACAAAGGGGTGGAAGCGAAATGGATGGGTTATAACGGTAAAGTCCGACTTATGGAAGGCTATTCCCAAGAGGTGGTCGGAGACAGTATTGGGGCCTATATGCGCTATAGCTTTAAAGAGCCCACACAAGTGGAAATGAAAATAGGGATTTCGTACGTGAGCATTGAAAATGCCCGGGAAAACCTTGTGAAGGAAACAGGGGATTTCACATTTGATCAGCTAGCAAGTGCCAATAGGACGGAATGGAACCAATATCTTTCCAGGATCGAAGTGGAAGGCGGTACGGAAGAGGAACGTACCGTATTCTATACGGCCCTTTACCACACCCTGATCCATCCCAATACCCTAAATGACCGTAATGGGGAATACCCAAAAATGCGGACAAGGGAGACCCAGACCACTCAAGATACCAGGTATACCACCTTCTCCCTTTGGGATACCTATAGGAACCTTAACCAGCTAATGGGATTGGTATATCCAAAACAGCAATCGGACATGGTAAAAAGCATGTTGCAGATCTATGATGAATCGGGATGGTTGCCGAAGTGGGAAATGAACGCTACTGAAACCACTACCATGGTGGGCGATCCGGCGGGAATAGTGATAGCGGATACCTACCTGAAGGGCATTCGCGACTTTGATGTGGAAAAGGCCTATGAGGCCATGGTAAAAAGTGCGGATCAATTGGGGGATAATCCGCTACGCCCGGGTCTTAAAGATTACTTGGAAAAGGGCTATCTGACCACCGCTACCACTAACAGCGGTTCCGTTTCCACCACACAGGAATACAATATCACCGATTTTGCGATCGCACAATTGGGGAAGGAGCTGGGCAAACTGGAGGACTATCGACGCTTTTCAAAAAGGGCGATTTCATACAGGGCGTTATTTGATAAGGAATTCAATCTCTTACGCCCCAAAAATGACGATGGTGGTTGGTTGGAACCCTACGACCCGGGAACAGGTTCCAATTTTGTGAAGAACCTTGGGTTTATTGAGGGCAATGCATGGCAGTACAGCTTTATGGTCACCCATGACGTTAAGGGGCTTATAAAATTGATGGGCGGTAGCGAGCCCTTTGTCCAAAAGCTGCAATCCGTTTTTGACAATGGGCAGTTCGATATGGCGAATGAACCCGATATCGCCTACCCTTATCTGTTCAACTATGTAAAGGGGCAGGAACAAAGAACGCAGCAATTGGTGCGGACACTGTTAAAGACCCATTTTAGGAACGCCCCCGATGGCCTTCCCGGAAATGATGATACGGGTACCATGTCGGCCTGGGCAGTTTTTTCCATGATGGGCTTATATCCGGTTGTTCCGGCCGATCCGGTCTATGCCCTAACGGTACCCGTATTTGATAAGGTTACGCTCCATTTGGATGGAAATTATTATAAAAACGATACCCTGATCATTATGAAAAAAGGAGTGGATGGAATCTTACGGAAAATAACGTTGGATGGAAAAAAGATAAATGGATTTTTTATAGATCACAAAGATTTGGTCGGATCTGGAGAGTTGATCTTTGAACTGGAAATAGAATAATGAAACTATTTGGTGCACTAACTGAAGAATATGGGGCTGCAAAGGTTTATTGCTACTACTGATAAATTCAAATATTGAGTATAAGTTTCTGGTATTTTTGAGGGTATGGCAACCTATTAGGGCCTGTTTATAAAGGAATTAATAGAAAATTTATTTCTGATAATTTTATGGTCGATTCAAATCCAAAAACAAAATGATAGCTTTAGAAAGATGTATTTAAAAAAATTACAAATATTTTAAAATTTAACGCATCACTAGACTGCTGTGAAATAGAAGGAGAGCAGCGGTTTTCTCTTTGTTCAACGGCTGTTCTATCCTACAAAATTAGAAACTTAAATTTTTGTAAAGATCAGTAGGAGGTCTTCACTTATAATCATCGACCTGTCCAGAGGCTTTAAAACGACCGTTACTGGAATGTAGGAAAAATGAGAACCATCTTAGCCATGGGGACTGGTATTTATATTCTTATCAGTTTAAGTGTACAGTATTTTCTTGTACTAACCCTGCTTTCTAGTGATTTTAGAGGTCTTCGGTATTTTAATTATGATCGCAAAGCGTGGCTGCTATATGTTTTAAATAGGATCATTTAGCTATCGGTAGTTGTTGTTGGTCGAAATTTTTTTACTTCCTTCTTTTAAATATTAAAATTTCTATGGTTTAACATAAACATAACTAAATAATAACTTTTTTTAACAATCGCTAACTAAATCAAAATCCAAATGAATCATCAATTAAAGTGTGTGTTTTTGTTTGTGGTGGTACTCTTTTTTCAAGGAGCCATTGCCCAAACTATTACCGGTACGGTAACCGACGACCTGGGAACCCCTTTACCCAGTGTCAACGTAGTGGAAAAAGGGACCAATAATGGTACCGCGACCGATTTTGACGGGAACTATTCCATTACGGTTGCGGATGGGGCCTCTAACTTGGTGTTCACTTCCTTGGGATTTTCCACGAAAGAAGTGGCCATTGCAGGTCAAACTTCCATAAATGTTACCATGGCGGAAGATTCGGAACAATTGGGCGAAGTAGTGGTTACCGCCCTTGGAATAAAAAGAGAGAAAAAATCACTTGGGTATGCCCTTCAGGAAGTTAAAGGTGCTGCCTTGGTGGAAACGAGGGAAAGCAACCTGTCCAATACCCTATCCGGTAAAATTGCGGGCTTGCAGGTGGTAAGGGGAAGTAATGGCCCTTCCAGTTCTTCAAAGATAGTGCTTAGGGGAAATAATTCCTTAACTGGGGACAACCAACCCTTGATAATTGTCGATGGAATTCCTATGGACAACTTTAACGGGGGATCGGGAGATTTTTGGAACCCCCCTGCGGATATGGGGAACGGTCTGGGAGATCTAGACCCTGAAAACATAGAGAGTATGTCTGTGTTAAAAGGGGCTTCGGCTGCTGCGCTTTATGGATCTCGTGCAGGAAACGGTGTGATCCTTATTACCACCAAAACCGGAACTCGTCAAAAAGGATTGGGTATCAGCTATTCAGTTACCACAGGTTTTGAGGATATTTTTATATCACCAGAGCTACAGAGCGATTTTGGTCAAGGTACGGATGGAAATTTTGGAAATCAATCCCTTTCCAGTTGGGGACCAAAAATTGAAGGTCAACAAGTGACGACCTGGGATGGAAGGCAGGAATCCTTAAGGGCCTATAACAATTTGGATAATTACTTTAAGACAGGTGTCAGTGTAAACCACAGTCTCTCGTTCCAACAACAGGTAAGTGATGCTACATCACTATATTCCTCCGCCACTTTTTTTAACGACGAAAGTAAAATACCTGGAGCATCCTTGGACCGTTTGAATTTAATGACCAGGGCCGTTTCCAAGTTTGGAACAAATAATAATTGGACAACGGATGTAAAAGTTCAATATATTAAATTGTCCGCAGAAAATAGGCCATTGAGCGGTGTGAATATATCCAACTCTTTTAGTACAATGTATCTTTTGCCAAGATCTCTTGATGTAACGCAATTCAGCGACGCAACGGATGAATTTGGTAATATGAGGTGGTTTGTCCCTTCAAATGCAGTTAACCCATATTGGGGAGCGCAATACAATACCAATAACGATACCAGAGATCGATTCATGTTGAACGGCTCTATTAAAAATCAGTTGACCGATTGGTTATCTGCGGAGATCAAGGTTGGATCGGACATGTATACTACCACTACCGAATCCAAACTGTATGCAGGCAGCCCAATTTTGGCCAACGGAAGTTATAGCCTAGGGAAGAAGACATTTGTTGAAAGCAACTACAGTGCATTGATAAGCGCTTCCAAGGATAATATTATTGGAAAATTTGGAGGATCAATGACATTGGGTGGAAACATGATGGCTCAAGAAAATAGCGGCTTGAGCAGTAACTCTGGAGAATTGGACGTTCCTAATCTTTTCTCGTTGAACAATGGTATAAACCTGCCAACGGTTAGTCAAGAATTTGGCGAGAGAAGGATTAATTCGCTATATGGTACCGCCCAAATTAATTACGATGGATTTTTCTTTGTGGATGTAACAGGAAGGAACGATTGGTCCTCTACCTTAAGTAAGGAGAACAGATCCTTCTTTTATCCTTCCATAAGCACTTCTTTGGTTATTTCTGAAATGGTGGATAAAATAGGTGGCAACTTTCCAGATTGGTTTACCTATTTAAAGGTAAGGGCCTCCCATGCACAGGTTGGAAATGATTTGAGCAGATATCAGTTGTATAACAACTACAGTATTGGTAAGGATCCAGATGGACATACCACTGCAAGCAGTAATCCAATATTGTACAATCCCGATGTAAAAAGCGAGCTGATCAAATCGAACGAAGTAGGTCTGGAAGCGCGGTTCTTTAATAACCGTTTGAGTTTTGATCTGTCTCTGTACAAATCCAATGCTACCCGACAATTGATCGACCTTCCCCTTAACCCGTTAAGTGGTTATACCGCCATGAAAGTAAATGCCGGTGATATACAGAATAAAGGTATTGAGCTAATGGTGAATGCCAGATTGTTCGACAATCCTGAAGGTTTTAGTTGGGATATGGCACTGAACTACTCCAAGAACGAAAATGACATTATTGCATTGACCGATGAGGTAACCCAATATACTTTGGGAGGATTTGACAATGTCTCGGTGTTGGCCGTTGCCGGAGAACCTTATGGGGAGATCTATGGTACCAAGTTTCAAAGGGTAGAGGATGAGACCAGTCCGAACTTCAATAGCATTATTGTTGATGGAGATGGAATTCCTTTAGCAACAACTGAAAGATCAAGGCTGGGCAATCAACAACCGGACGCCCTTATAGGATTTACCAATACCTTTAGATATAAAAATCTATCTTTGAGTTTCTTGGTAGATGCCAGAATTGGTGGAGAGATATATTCTGGCACCAATTTAGCCATAAATACTGCAGGAACCGGCGCTGCCACTGTGGTAAATGGAGAAAGGGCAAATCTAATCATAGATGGAGTGGTAGATGATGGGAATGGAGGTTTTGTACAAAATACCACAGAAGTGTCACCTCAAATCTATTGGTCGACGATTGGTGTGAGATCAGGGAATTTGGGTATCACAGAGGCCAACGTATATGATGCAACCAATATAAGATTGCGTAATGTACAATTAAACTTTAACCTACCGTCCAAGTGGTTAAAGGGAATGCCCATACAAAGTGCCAAGGCCGGGGTTTCCTGTAATAATGTCTGGATGATCGATAGCAAATTGAACGGAGTCGATCCTGAATCCGTTTTTGCCACTAATACTAATGCTGTTGGTTTTGAAAACCTGACAGCTCCCACCTCTAGAACGGTATTTTTTAATTTAGCACTTAGCTTCTAAACAATAAAGTAAAAAAAATGAAAAATAATATTTATAAAAAGTTGGGACTTCTCATAGGTAGTGGGGTATTGGCCTTTTCCTGTTCGGAATTTGAGGACATTAACCAAGATCCGATCGCTGCTTCCGAAGACCAGGTACAGGTGGAATATTTTATCAATAATTCCATAAACGGGGCCCAGATGAACCCTGATATTTCCGAGCGTTCCTTCGTATTATATTGGAAAGCTGCAGGAAGGCAGGACAGAAACAATACCCTACCGGTGGGAGCCTATAATGACGGGTGGACCACAGCCTATTACAATGGGGTTTCCACATGGTTAAGGCATACCTATAACGCCATTGATATAGCGGACACCCAAATAGCGTCCGGGAATGTAAAGGAGTACACCTATAATCTTAAGCAGGTAGCCAGGATTTGGAGAGCCTATTTGATGAGTGAAATGTCGGATAATTTCGGACCCGTGCCCTTAAATGGTTTCCAAGGGGTAAATCCTGATTTTAACAGTGTACAGGAGGTATACTATTATATGCTTGAAGAATTGGCGGATGCCCAGTCCCAATTGGACATTGATATAACTGTTCCGACCAATATAGGAAATTTGGACCCGGCATACGGATATAACTTTTTAAGCTGGAAAAAATACGCCAATTCCTTGCGTATGCGTTTGGCCATGCGCCTTTCAGAAGTGGACCCTGGTAAGGCCCAGGAGGAATTTGAGGCTGCAGCTTCAACTGGTGAATTTATCGCTACCGCCGATGATAATTTTAAAGTGGCCGAAAGACCGGGATGGGACGATCTTTCAGGGGTAATGACCAGGGAATGGAATGCACAGTATCTATCTCCTACTATGAACAATCTGATGATCGGTCTGGGTGGTGTGTCCACGGCCGATCAATTGCCCGATATGGCCGGTTACGTAAAACCTGCGAATTATATGGGTCTGAAGTTGGATGATCATTTTACCACCAAGACCAATGATCCCTCAGCAGGATATTGGTTTGATGGCTTACATGAGAGCATCGATCCAAGGGCATATCAAGCCTTTGTTATTCCAGGCGATTTTGACAATCCCGAAATGAACCGCTATCCATCATGGGACTTAAATGCAACTGGGACAACACTACGGTCTTTGTTCGACACCAATGATAATGTTGTAAGGGAAATAGAAGGAGCATTTACATGGAATGCACCTACTATTGGAAGTTGGGGTGAGAAAGGTAGTAGAAACCAAGTATATGGCTGGCAGGGAACTGTACCACGTTTGGCGAATAGATTTAGGAACAATACTTCCGAACGTATTTTCTTTGCTTCTTGGGAAACCCATTTCCTAATTGCGGAAGCGGCCGTTCGTGGTTGGAACACGCCTTTGGGAGGGCAGGCGGCTTATGAAGCCGGGATTGCGGACAGTTTTGAATACTGGGGCGTTTCTCACCATCTTGGGACGTACTTGGCTTCCGATGATTATAATAGGGCGGGAACATCAGTTAGTTGGGTCCACACCACCGAACCGCCTGCCAGTGTGACCATGAATTATGTTGATGGGTATACAAACGCTAGCGGAACGGTAAATTTCTCTTATCCTGATAACACCATCTACGAAGGTGGAAATGTGAAGAACGACTTGTTGACAAAAGTCATCACACAGAAATTTATTGCGCAGACACCATGGTTGCCCTTGGAAACGTGGAATGACCACAGAAGACTTGGATTGCCATTTTTTGAAAATCCTGCAGTCGAAAATCTCCTTCCAAATTTACCGGCACTGACAAATGGAAATTACATGACCAATTCGGTCGAGTTTTTTCCTCAACGTTTAAGATATCCAAGTACCTTAGAGAACAATGTACCAGTTGGCTATCAACAGGCAGTGGAATTATTAGGGGGAGAGGAAAGTGTGTTTACACCATTATGGTGGGCAAAACAATAATGTGAAGTGCTTTCTTTTTAAAGTTTTTATTTAGTTATTTTCAACGTTAAAGGCAGGGGAAACCCTGCTTTTTTCTTTGAAGTAAGACCTATGGGAACTAAACGGTATCGAACGGTGAGATTATCCCTTACAGACATGCTGACCATTATCTCCGGTACTCGTTTGGGGTGGGCCTAATCCAACTCATTCATCCCGCTGGGAAGGGAAGCAACACTGCTCCAAAAATATGCTATCTGATAAACGATTTCCGTTAGGTCCTCCAGAATGAAGTCCTTGGTGACATAACAATTTACCCCATTGGCATAGCCCAAGGTAATATCCTTTCTATCCGAGGAAGTGGTCAAGAATACCACGGGCACCATTCTGAACTCCTCGGAAGTCTTTAATATCTTCAACACTTCGTGACCATTTTTTTTGGGAAGGTTGATATCCAGCAAGATCAGGTCTGGGGTAACCTCATTTTTGTACCTGCCTCTTTTGAACACAAAATCCAAGCCCGAATCACCGTCACGTACTATGGAAACTTCGCAATTGGGATCCGCCTCAAATAATGCTTCCTGCGTTAAAAGTATGTCTCCCTCGTTATCTTCAACAAGTAATATGTTCATTGTGTATATGTTGTTAGGTTAATTGATGTAGACCAACCTTCTATTAAATATAGGAATTTTAACATAAGAACGATATTATTTTCTTCATAATAAAGTTTCCATATATAAATAGGAAGTTGCCCTTGGGAATGCTTATAATGGCCCTTGGCGAAGATGTCAAAGCATCATTTCTCCTTTATGTCGTATTGGATAGGTATTATTCGGGATGTTTTATCAACTGGATCCAAAATTCCTCGATCTTAAAAATGGCCTGCATAAATTCTTCCAGGTCCAACGGTTTGGTGATATAACTATTGGCATGGTGAAAATAGGCCTTGTCGATATCTTTTTGGGAAGAGGAAGTGGTCAGTACAATAATCGGGATCTTACGTGTCTCCTTACGCGACTTTAGCATTTGGAGCACTTCAATCCCGCTTTTTACGGGGAGGTTCAGGTCCAATAATATAAGATCGGGTCTTTCCGCCTCCGCAAATTGACCTTCCTTGAACAGGAAATCCACCGCATCGCCCCCATTACGGACCACGCTGAGTTTGTTCACGATTTTTCGCTCCCGAAAGGCTTCCTGTGTCAACAGTATGTCACCTTCGTTATCCTCTACAAGCAATATATGTGCTATATCCATAATTGGGTGCTGTTTTAGTGTTATTTTACCGGGCCATGGGATGGACCATATATTGGTATTTTACGGGTGAATAAAATTTGGGTTCGATTAAGATAATCTTAATAATCAACAAATGGAAATGCACCACATACTATTAATTTTGTACTGCCCTTACGTATGCTGTACCACTAGATGGTCGTCCGTTCATTTTAGTAGGGTGAAAAAGAAGGTGCTTCCCTTGTCAACATTGGACCTTACCCAAATTTTACCTCCCAAATTTTCGACCGTTTTTTTGGCAATGGACAGCCCCATTCCAGTACCATCGAATTGGTCCCTGGCATGAAGCCTCTGAAAGATTACAAAAATCCGGTCATGAAATTCCTTGTCTATGCCCATACCATTGTCCTGTATGGCAAATTCCCAATGGTTTTTATGTTCAATTGCCCGTATCCCTATGATGGGAGCTTTGCCAGCTATAGAATATTTAATGGCATTGTCCAAAAGATTGTGAAAGGTCTGTACTATGGGTGCCCTGTAACCTTGTAGGGTGGGAAGACGGTCCTTAAAAATGGTTGCCCCCGTTTTTTCCATAAGCTGTCTGCGGAGCAGTATGTATTCGTCCACTACATCATCCAGTTCCACTGTTTCTTTTTCCCCCTGCATGGTCCCGATTTTGGAGTATTCTAAGAGTTCCAAAATTATACGCTGCATCCTTTTTGCCCCGTCCCGTGCATAATGCACGTATAACTGGGCTTTTTCATCAAGTACATGCTTATATTTTTTTTCCAGTTGGGCCATAAAGCCGCTAACCATTCTCAAGGGTTCCTGAAGATCATGGGAGACCACATACGCAAATTGCTCAAGGTCCTCATTTTTCTGTATGTACCGTTTTAACAAACGTTCCTGCTCCTTATTTTGGGCATCAAATTCTTTTTGGAGCTGTTTTTGCGACTTAAAGGTTTCCGATAGCCCCAAAAATAATTTTGGGATGAGCAAGGAGGACAAAAAACTTAAAAAAATTAGGTTTGTGGCTATGACAAACCATTCTTTGGTTTCAAACTCGTTGACACGTGATATGGGACTTAAATTGAACTCTAGCACAAAGCCAAAAAGAATAATTACCATTACATTTAAGAAACTCCATAGATAGGCGAATTTTTTGGATAAGATCAAAAGCCCAAATATACAACTGGCATATAGGAACAACATACCGGGTCCAAATACCCCAATGTAAAGGAGCAGATAGGAAGCTACAAAATAAAACGTAAAAATAAAGAGGAATTTTCGCTGTTCCATATTTCCCCATCTAACAAACCCCACCCAGATCAACATTAAAAAGGCCAACAGGTCCAGAAAAGCGAGAAGGTATATTTTTTTGTTAAGGGTATAGAGCACGCCCGGTACAAGGGTGATGAGGCACAAAGGAAAAACCATTTCCACCGTTTTATAAAAAAGATAATCCTTCCAATACTCCACATTTTTATCGGGGGAGGTATGCTGTCGCATACAATTCCGTTTGAGCGCCGTGCTATAGTGTGCAATCAATTTTTTCATGGGGAACTTCTATTTTGGAACCGTAAAATAAAATGTGGTACCTTCCCCAAGGGTACTTTCCACCCAAACTTTTCCTCCAAGTCCCTCTACGTTCTTTTTAACGATGGCAAGCCCAATGCCGGTACCGCTGTACTCGTCCCGGTTGTGCAAGCGCTGAAAGATATTAAAGATTTTGGCGTAGTATTCCTCCTTTATCCCGATACCGTTGTCCCTTATGAAAAACTGCCAGTAACTGTCCGTTTGATCCACACCGATCTCTATCTTGGGAATAGATCCCGTAGGTGTATATTTAATGGCGTTGTCCAATAGATTGTGGAATATTTGAATTATTGGGGGGCCATAATTATGAAGGGTGGGCAATTTTTGATAAACCAAATTGGCGGACTTTTCCGAGATCAACTTTCTTCTGGAAATTTGATAATCGTCCAAAACCTTATTAAGATCTATGGCTTCCATGTCGTACATCATTTTTCCGACCCTGGAAAATTCCAGGAGGTCCAAAATGATCTGCTTCATCCGTTTGGCGCCTCCACTGGCAAAATCGATATAGGTCTTTCCGGTCTCATCTAAAACATCGGTGTATCTGCGTTCCAAAAGGGTAAGGAAACTGGTCACCATTCGCAAAGGTTCCTGTAGATCGTGCGATGCCACAAAAGCGAACTGCTCCAGTTCGGAATTGGATCTTTCCAGTTCCTCTGCCCTTCTTTCCAGTTCCTCATTCAGGTTTTTAAGGGATTCCTCATGCTCTTTAATGTGCGTAATGTCAGTCATAGCACCTACCATACGCAGTCCCTGCCCTTTTTCATCACGGATGACCAATCCCCTATCTACCACATATGCGTAATTGCCGTTTTTCTTTAGATACCTGTATTCGCTCATCCAGTTATGGGCCTCGGGATCCTCCACTATCCGTTTCAGGGAGGCCATGACCTTTTCCATATCATCGGGATGGATGTGTGCTGTCCATGGATACAGACCGTGCACCACCTTTTCCATTTCATAACCGAACAGGATATGAAAACCCCGTCCCCAGTGAATGGTATTATTGGTAATGTCCCAATCCCAAATGGCATCATTGGTCGCTTCCGTTACCTTTTCGAACCGCTCATTGGAGAGTTTGATCTGTTGCTCCGCCAGTTTTCGTACCCCTATGTCCTTAAAGTATACCGATAGCCCGTTGTCCGATGGATAAATGGAGATTTCCACCCAGATGTCCAAGGTGGGATAATAATCCTCGAACAGCACATTTTCACCGGTATCCATCGCATGGTGGTACTGTTTGTAAAAATCCGTCTCCACGGCATCCGTATAGATTTCCCAAAGGTTTTTGCCCAACATTTCTTCTCTCTTCCGTTGTAGGATGTTTTCGGCCTGTTGGTTAAAATAGGTGATGGTCCATTTTTTGTCCACTGTAAAAAAACCGTCCCCGATACTTTCCAAAATGGTGTTCCTTTCACGATAGGCCCTTTTAAGTTCCAGTTCAGCTATCTTTCGTGGATGAATGTCCTGAAAACTGCCGTATATTCTGATCGACTTCCCGTGGGCCATTTCCGATTTTCCAAGGGAGCGCACCCATTTGGAATTTCCTTTATTGGTGGTGAGCAAGAGTTCCAGATCGAAATCCTCTCCTTTGGCAATTAAATTTTCTACAGCCGCCTTTATCAATTGCTTGCTCTCCCCCTCGTAGATTGCCAAACCTTCTTCCAAAGTGGGAGTATAATCTTCGGAAACTTCCAAGATTTCACGTGTCATGGGCGACCAGTAAATGGAATGGTCGGTCAGATCCACGTTCCAACTTCCTATCCGTGCCATATTGGCCGTTGTTCTTAACAATTCTTCCAGCTCCTTTTTTTCCGTTATGTCCAACACTAGGGAATCCCAAACTATGGTGCCGTCCGCCATTTTATAGGGTGCCCCGTATCCTTCGTGCCATCGCACCTCTCCATTGGGGTGAAGGTAGCGCCATTGTTGGTTCCAACTTTCCATGGTACTGGCCGATGTGGCTACCGATTCCATTAGCTTATCGATATCACCGGTTTCATCGATCCTTTTTAAGATCATGGAATTGTCAGCCATACACACTTGGGGTTCCATTCCCCAGATTTCCTTTGATCTTTTACTTACATATAACATCTTATCGGATCCGTCCGGATGGAGATGGTATTGAAATAGGACTCCGGGCAGATTGTTGGCCATTCGCTTTAATCGAAGTTCCAGATCTTTCCTGTAATGTATGTCCTGAAAACTTCCATATAGGCGTATACAAGTGCCGTTTGCCATTTCTGCCTGTCCCATGGTCCGAACCCATCGCTCGTTGCCCTTCGCCGTTACCAGTTTTAGTTCCAGGTCAAAGGGTGCTCCATTTTCAATCGCATTTTTTACTGCTTCTTTAAGTTGCTTTCGGGAACTTCCTATTTTATAAAAATCGATTCCCGACTTGAGATCTGGCTCATAATCCTGTTCCACTTCGTGTAATTGCTTGGTAATGGGGGACCAGAAAACCGATTTTCGGATCAAATCTACTTCCCAACTGCCAATTTTGGCCAATTCGTTGGATTTTTGGAGCAGTTCCTGAAGTTCCCTGTTTTCGGTGGTATCTTTGGCCACTCCATAGATCAGGCCTTCTTCTATGGAAGTATTACAGGTCCAGGACAACCAGACGATTTCCCCTTTTTTGGTGCGGTACCTGTTCTCAAAATGGAATACGGTTTCCCCAGGCCCCATTTCCTTTAATGCCTCGGTCAAAAGATCTTTATCGTCCTCATATATAAGTTGGGTGGTGGGGAGCGATAATAGTTCTTCTTCTTTATACCCCAGGATTTCGCTGCCCACAGTGTTTATTTTTCGGAAATTTCCCTGCAGGTCCATCAAACAGATAACATCCGGAACAAAGGCAAATATTTTATGGAGCTCATTTTCCAGTCGCTTTCTATTGACCTCCGCTCCCATAAAAGATTCTAATTTTTTTAGGAGTTCCCGGTAAAACGTAAATTGGTTTTTCTTTTGTTCCGTTCCCAGCACCAGTACCCCTACTACTTCCTTATTATGGAGCAGGGGAAGGCCAAGTGCAGATCTTAACCCTGCTTTTTTGGCTGCATCCCTACGTATGAACACCTCCTTGTTGGAGAGATCGTCCCAAATGACCATTTTTTTTCCTTTCCAAACGGCCCCAGGTAGTCCGATACCATACTCAAATTCTTTTATCTTTTTACTGCTTTTAAAAAATTTGTTTCCCACCTCATTTCCTGCATGCAAGGCTACCCGCCTTATTGCGGATTTTTCGAAATTTGGAAGCCAGATTTCGGCAATGCCGAAATTTCCGAAAGCGGTCAGATGCTCCGTTACCTTTGTCAGACAAGTTTGAAGGGCATCTTCATTGTTGAAATACTGCCCAAGATCTTGTAAAAGCTGTTTCTCCAGTTCTTGGTGCTTCTGGACCGTAACATCGCGTTCCACCGCTATCCAATGGGTAAGGTTGCCCTGAAGGTCGCTAACGGGACTTATGGACATATGGATCCAAAATTCCTCCCTGTTCTTTTTATAGTTGATGACCGTTAGTTCATGCGCTTCGCCCCTGCGCATGGAGTGTTTTAAGCTTTCCATTTCTTTGGCATCCGTTCTTTGGCCTTGCAGGATTTTGGGCGACTTGCCTATTACTTCGGCTGCGGAATACCCGGTCATTTTTGTAAAGGCCTGGTTTGCGAAAATGATTTTCTGCCCACGGGCGTCCACATCATCCGCTTGTGTTATCAGAACGGCATCCGTAGTGTTGGTGATCACGCTTTCCATTAACCGCAATTGGTGCTCTTCCAAAGTTCGGGCGGTAACGTCCCGTAAAACCCCGATCATTCTGACCGGCGACCCCTTCCCATTTCGGACCACATGGCCTATCTCCTCTATAAAGGCATAGGTTCCATCGGCTTTTTGAAAGCGGTATTCACTATACCAACGTTCCCGTGCGGGGTCTTTCAAAAATTGATGAAGGGATTCGCCAACTGCTTGGGCATCCATGGGGTGTACCAGTTTTTCCCACGCTTCTATGGAATTTTTCTCCATGCCGTCATGACCGAAAATTCTTTGAAGCCCCTCTCCCCAATCCAAGAGGTTTTTAATGATGTCCCAGTCATAAATGGCATCGTAGGTGGCTTTGTTCACATATTCGAACCGTTCATTGCTAAGGGAAAGGGCATTTTTTTTCAGATCGCTTTCCATGATAAGTCCCAACAGGGACGCCGCCCTTGAAAAGTACTCCATTTCCGCATCGCTAGGGGATCTGGGGGTAGGGTAATAATTGGCAAAGGTGGCAAAGACATTTCCTTGCGAATCAAAAATAGGTTGCGACCAACAGGACCTAAAGCCTTCTTTAAGGGCCAGCTCCCCATATCCTTCCCATAAAGGGTCGTTTGCTATATCGCTGACGATTATAGGTTTGCCATAAAAGGCAGCGGTACCGCAGGACCCATTTTTAGGACCAATTTCAAAATTATTAAAAGAGTTGGCAAATCCAGGGGATATACTGGGGGCCACAAAGTCCCGAACCCTCCCCTTCTCTATTTTTAAGATGGTGCCCTTCATTCCCGGAAAAAGGTCTTCTGCGCCCTTTATGTATTCTTCCAGTAACTTTTGTAGTTGCGCATCCTGTTTTATGGAACGCTCTATAAGGGCGCGTTCCAATTGCTCCACATGCTGTTTAAAGATGTAATCTGAAACGTCCAGACATACCACCATCATACAGTTTTTGCCATTGTACTGTATCTGCTGACCATTTACTTCCACCTTTATGAGGTCTCCATTCTTTTTTTTATGGGTAAAGACCCCAAAATTGATGTTGCCCGTTTGTGGCCTCACCAGTTTTTGGCTTTCCAACAACTTTGGTATTTCTTGCTCGGGCCGCAGCTGAAAAAGGTCCATTCCCAAAAATTCTTCCCTGCTATATCCATATACTTCAATGGCCCGGTGGTTTACGTCCACTATTCGATTGCTTTTCCGTTCGAAGATCCATTTTGGAAGGGGACTGGAATTGAAGATGGAACGGTATTTTTCCTCGGACTCTTTCAGTGCCGATTGAACATTTACACGTTCGGTTACGTCCCTGAAATTGTCCACTATCCCATTTAGGGACGGATCGTGCAACATATTGGTAATAGTGGCCTCCAACCACCGCCAAGAGCCATTTTTATGTTTTGTACGGGAAGTATGCCCCTTAATGGGAACTCCGGGATTCTTTAGGGCTTCTGCCATTTTTTCCTTAAGTTGCGGAATATCATCGGGGTGGACCACTTCAAAAAGGTTGAGGTTCAGTGCCTCTTCTTCCGTATATCCCAGTATCGAGGTTATGGACGGGGAAACATAACTGGCCTTTCCGTCCACTCCCAAAATAGCGATGGCATCGGAACCGTTTTCCACCAAGCTCCTAAAACGTGCCGCATTTATCTCCAGTTCCAGCTTTTCCCGTTTTTCGGCCAATTCCAATGGCTCGGGACTGGAGTAGGACAAGTCTCCCTTGGGGTTGTGCAACCGATCTGTATGGGGCATGTGCAACTGTAGCCTTCCCAATTCCAGTATCTGAACCATTTGCTTGGCAAACGACTGCAGGGAGGCAAGTTGTTTTTTATCAAGGTTATGGGGTTTGGGATGTTTTACGGATAAAACTCCCAAAACGGTCCCATCCTGCAATAACATGGGGGTCCCTGCATAAAAAGTATGGTTTGCACCTCCTTGGACCATGTCATGGTCCCTGATGCGTACATCCTTTGCAATATCGGAGACTATGAGCGCTCCGCTTGGATTTGAAATCACTAAGGAGCAAAAGGTTTGCTCCAACGGTCTTTCTTCCAGCACCAATCCATAGGACCGTTCCAATAAATCCTTATCGCCCGTTACCAAATGGATCTCTGCGACCTTTGTGCCGCAGATGCACGATGCCATCTCAAGGAGAAATTGAACGGAATCCCCATTGGTCAAACTTGTAATGGCATAGGATTTGTGTGAAGATCTGGTAATTTCTTCCTGCGCCCGTTTTCCGGATGTTTTCATAGTTTGGTCCTTAAAGATCAGCAACATTCTTGGATAGACCGGAATTTTGGGGGGAACAGACCGATCATGTTAGGGGATTTTATGCTCCCTATGGTAACCAATAGCGTCGTAAAACCCACAAGAGGGAAATATAAGTAGCTGATTTCCCTTAAAAGTAGAGAAAATTTCAAACATCCTGAAAGGAAAGGTAAAATTTCATCTTCCTGATGGAAATGTATGTTCACACGGATTCGGATGATAGCTTAAGGTTCACCTTAGACTACGGCCCTGTTAAAGTATTTATGCTATCTTTCCAGCTTTTATCCCTATTAAAAAATATGTAACTTTAGGGGATACTGTTCCTTAGGCCTTCAAGGCCAACATAAATGATGTACATGGCCGAAATTTCTCTTCACCTTACCGTAAACGGCATTGATCACTCTTTGGAAGTGGATGCCGAAACGCCCCTATTATATGTCCTTAGGAACCACTTAAGATTGAACGGTCCAAAATTTGGCTGTGGCCTTCAGCAATGCGGGGCCTGTATGGTACTGATGGATGGGGAATCCGTACCCAGTTGTCGACTTCCGGTAAAGGTGGCGGCCAGAAGCGAAATAGTTACTTTGGAAGGTCTGGTAGGAGCGGAAGGTCAATTGCACAAAGTGCAACAGGCATTTGTGGATGAGCAGGCCGCCCAGTGCGGGTATTGTATCAATGGAATGATCATGGCCTCGGCGGCACTCTTGCAAAAGAACCCTTCCCCTTCCCAAGGGGAAATTCGGGAAAAGCTTTCCATCAATATCTGTCGATGCGGGATTCACGATAGAATTATTAAAGCCGTCATAAAAGCCTCCAAATTAAAGTGAATATGGCGATATCGAGAAGAGGGTTTTTGACGCAATTGGGTTATGTAAGCATCGGTTTTTCATTGATGGGCGCTACCTGTGGGGGCATGGAAGCTGCCCAGGGGAAGAACGTTGATGTACTGGATCTGCCCCCTACTGGGGATCGGGTAAATGCATGGCTGAGGATACTGGAAAATGGGGAAGTGCAGATCCTTACCGGAAAAATGGAACTGGGGCAGGGAATCGGTACCGCATTGATCCAACTGGCGGCCGAGGAACTGAACATGTCCATGGACAAGGTGCGTTTACACCTAGCGGAAACCGGTGTGACCCAAGATGAGGGATATACCGCTGGCAGCAGATCCATCGAATCCAGTGGTATGTCCATTCGAAATGCGGCAGCCACTGCCCGGGAGCTACTTCTAAAATTGGTATCGGAAAAATGGGACGTACCAATAGGGGAACTGTCCTTGGAAACGGGAAGGATATATGGGGCCGAAAAGGACATTTCCCTAGAAGAACTCCTGAAGGGCCAACAGATAGATGCCAAAATTGGCAAACCTTCGAAACTGTTGGGAAAAACAAGGCGTAAATTTGTGGGCCGTCCAATTCCCCGACAAGATATAGCTGATATGGTCATAGGGAAACAGTTTTTTTTGCACGATCTACGGTTTCCGGATATGGTTCATGCCAGAATCGTCCGTCCCAGGACCTATTCCGCAAAATTGCTTTCGCTGGGGATGGAAAATTTGGAAGCAAGCCCCGGATTTCTAAAGCTGGTAAATATTGGAAGTTTTGTTGGCATCCTCACAAAAGAGGAGTATCAAGCAGTACAACTGAAAAAAAATTTGGAGAAGTCGGCCAAGTGGGATTACAAGCAAGAGCTGCCTGTAGACATCCCCTTGGAGACACATATAAAAAACGTAGCAGATCCACCGGAGACCACTATCAAAAAGGGGAAGGGCATACTAGTTGATCAAGAACACTTGGATCATCATAAAGCATCCTATTCCAAACCCTACATCATGCATGCGTCCAACGGTCCTTCCTGCGCCATTGCATACTTCAATAAGGGCCACTTGAAACTCTGGTCGCATAGTCAAGGGGTATATCCGCTACGTAATACCTTGTCCAAACTGTTGAAGATGGCCGAGGAACATATTTCCATAAAGGGAGTTCCCGGTGCGGGATGTTATGGCCATAACGGTGCCGATGATGTCGCCGCTGAAGCGGCGCTAATGGCATTGGAATACCCAGGAAAGCATATTCGACTCCAATGGATGAGGGAAGATGAGCACGCATGGGAGCCCTATGGCACCGCCATGGTCATGGAACTGCAGGCAGCCTTGAATAGCCAGGGGAAAATCGTTCGATGGGCGTACGACCTGTGGTCCGATGGCCATAGTACCCGTCCTGGTGGAGATCCCTCCAGTCTTCTTCCCGCCCGATATTTGGACCGGGGATATGGTATGCCCACTGGAGGTTATAAAGGGGGCGGCATCAGAAATTCAGAGCCTTATTACGATCTTGAGAACCTACAGATACAATTCCGTAGTTTTAAAGGTCCACTGAGAGCGTCCGCCCTAAGGGGACTGGGAGCGTACGCCAATATTTTTGCAATCGAATCTTTTATGGACGAACTGGCTTTGAAAGCGGGCAAGGATCCCATTGATTTTCGACTTGATCACCTATCGGACGACCGGGCAAGGACATGCCTTGAAAGATTGCGAAATGCCACCAAGCTTGTTGTACCAAAAGAGGGGCAAGGGATTGGCCATGCATTCTCCCGTTACAAGAACGAGGCTTCCTACTGTGCGATTGCCGCCCTGGTTGAGGTGGATCGATCTTCGGGAAAGGTTATCGTAAGGAAAATGTGGGGAGTGATCGATAGTGGGGAGGCCATTAACCCGGAAGGGATCCGTAACCAAACCGAGGGGGGTATGGTACAATCGGCAAGTTGGGCCCTTAAAGAGGAAGTGAAGTTCAACGCAGACCATATCACAAGTATCGACTGGAACACCTATCCCATCCTTCGTTTTCCCGAAACACCGGAAGTGGAGGTAGAAGTGATCGACAGGCCCGATCAACCGCCTTTGGGTGCGGGCGAGGCGGCCCAAGGCCCGGCAACGGCCGCTATATTGAATGCCATTTATCGGGCTACGGGAAGTCGGATAAGGTCGTTGCCCGTTACATCTGAAAAGCTGAGATTATAGCGGGAAAAAATCACAAAAAAAGGGACGCCCAAAGCGTCCCTCTTATTATTTGTACATCAAATGATCAAGAAACGTCCTCCAAAGATTTTATAGTGGAAAGGTCACTTTTAATTTTGTTCATTTGTTGTGTCAACAACGTAGATGTACTGGGTGGTAGGTTCACTTCCGTAAGCGCCTGTTGATACTCCTTTACGGCTGCATTCTCCCCTGTTATGGCTGCTTCCAACATGGACTCATCATTGTCCAAAGAAAAGAATGCCTTAACGTCCATCCAGGTCCTGTGCATTGCACCTGCCGCACTGCCTCCTTTTTCGATTTCTTGACCGTACTGCATGATTTCCGATTTCAACTCATGTCCGAATTGATTTCTTTCAGCGGATTTCCTTTGAAAATAACTCTTTAGATTGGCATCTTTAGCGTTATCTGCCGCCTTTTTAAAACCACTCTCGGCATCATATGTTTTTTCCAATAAGGCGTTCAATTTTTTTCCAACTTCTTCTGTATACGTACTCATAGTGTAAATTTTAACGATTAACGGTAACTTTTTTAATATTAGGGGATGCGCACCGCTTAACATCCAGTGTGGTAAAGGTTTAATGGCTCATAGACGCTTTCGTCTAGGAGACCGCATATTCACATTCGACCAGTCCATTTTTTTTTATATTCTTTGTATCACCTTTAAAAGTATGCAATGCCATTTTTGGCTCTCGTTCTGGAAATTTTTCTTCCATACTATCATCTATATACCTTTTAAGATCGGCATTGGAACTGTCCCCCCTTATTACCCATCCTACCAAAGCCGTCAGTACTATCCCTGCGGCCAATCCACAAAGGAAGATGGGAAATGTCTCGTAAAAAAAGGCCATAATGTTCTCTATTGGTTAACTATTGGTAAAAGTACGAAAGGTGAAAAAAGGGAATTAGTGCATTACGTCCGATTATTGACCCATTCGGTTTACCTATAGATTTAATCTGCACCCAAAAGATAGGGCTAAAATCAATTTTGCCTAAAACTCCACAAAAAATCCCTTGGGAGGCCTGAAAAGACAGTCCCAAGGGATTGTAAACTCTATTATGGGAAATCTTAAACTTTCACCTTTGCACTACTTTGTCCTACATTGTTGGAGGAATTCTGAAAACTCTTGTTCTTGGATTTGAGGTCCCTTAATTTCTCTTCCATGGCCTGAATAACATCTTCCGTTTTGTAACTAACATCAGAAACGATCGACTCCATTCTATCTTCCAAAGTCTTTTCCCCGGCGTGAAGCTGGGAAGCTACTTTTGCTTTTAGGTCATGGGCACTTTCGGCCAAGGAATTTTTGGTGTTCTCCGCCTGTTCGGCAATTTTTTTCCTAGTATTGACGCCTTTATCGGGCGCAAACAGTATCCCTAAAGTCGTTCCTATGGCAGTTCCCGCCAACAGGCCCCAAATTTTATTTCCTGCGTTGCTCATTTTGCTTGATTTAATAGTGTTATACTTCCTTTATACGGCCAATAAATGACCGACGATGTAAAATTCCGAAACTTTATGGGAACGAATTGACTTCATTCCGATGAAAATTGACGCGTTTGTCAATATTGCTCTTTTATGATATTTTTTTCTTGGAACGGGTCAATGATATATATTTCATGAAGGTAATTTTAAGGTTTAAAATAATTAACACGCTGTAAATGGATACAATGGATACAGAAGAAAGGAAACGGGAACTTAATAAGACCGATAAAAAGGAAACGGATAAAAATACCCAATTCGTAAAGGAGGAAGAGCAGAACACCCGCGAATATGTCTTTCAGAAGAACAAGATCACCAAAACCGCATTTTATATTATAATAGCCTTTTTGATATTATTGGTAGTGGGACTGTGGGTCTCTGGGGTCTTCTTCGAATCTTCCACCACTAATCCCAATCCATAAAGGAGAATATGTAAGGTTGCCTTTGTGGTTAATGTTGGAAATTGATCTCTTGTAAGACATGTTGGGGTACACTGTTCGGGTTGGAAATTATTGAGGAATCCAGTGTTTTGAAATGGGTTATTAATTTACTTGAACGCATTAACCTTTTTTGAACTTAGGCCGTAATTTTGCGGTAATTTAAAATTTAAATATAGTTATTATGAAAATGTTAAAAGCAACAACCGTAGTTTTTGCCCTGTTTCTGGTCATTGGCACCAGTGCACAGACCAAAGACGACAATAGGATCATGAACGATGCCAAAAAGGCCAAAAAAACCCTTTTGGCCACAACCCCTGGACTTCAGGATTTCTTTGATGATTCCGCTGGGTACGTGCTTTTCCCGAACGTGGGTAAAGGTGGTTTTATTGTTGGGGGAGCCTCTGGTAACGGAGTGGTGTATGAGAACGGAACCGCTGTGGGAATGGCCGATCTAAAAAAATTGAACATTGGACTTCAAGCGGGGGGACAGGCGATCATTGAGGTGATCTTTTTTGAAACGGCTACCGATGTGGCCAGATTTAAAGAGGGGGACTTCGAATTTTCAGCTGAAGCTTCCGCAGTGGCCCTTAAATCTGGTGAGGCAGTGAACGCAAAATACAAGGATGGTGTTGCCGTCTTTGCACTTCCCAAGGCAGGCCTCATGGCCGATGCTTCTGTGGGAGGACAAAAGTTCACCTATCATGCTTTTTAAAGGATAGAAATAAAACATTCAAGCAAAAGGGCCGTACCGTTGAGGTAGGGCCCTTTTTTTATAACTAAAGGTATATGGCTGTAGCTTCACAAGCTCGCAGGGCAAATGAGGGAATATTTCGCTGCAGTCCCACCTCTAGGGGACGGGTATCCGAACATAATAAAGCTCACTTCATGGGCCAATTCCTTTTGCACTAAAAATTAGGCTGTTTGTATCAACCGTCCGTAGTCCGGTCTTGTAAATTTATGGAGACGGTACCTCTCCAAATAATGGATAGTATAGCCGATAACCTTAAAAAATTAAATCGTGAGAATCTTAGTTACCAACGATGACGGGATCTATAGTCCCGGACTTTCCTGTCTGGCGAAAGTAGCAGCGCATTACGGCGAAGTGATCGTAATGGCGCCGGATATCGAACAATCTTCCATGGGACAGGCAATAACTTCCGGCAGGCCCATTACCTATAAAAAGTCACCGATTCATTTTGACGATCTACAAGCATATAGGGTAAGTGGTACCCCCGCCGATTGTGTCGCCCTTGGGACCCATTTGTTCGAGAAAATAGATTTGATCCTTTCCGGTATCAACATCGGGGCGAACCTGGGCAATTCGGCTTGGCACTCGGGAACGTTGTCCGCAGCTAGGCAAGCGGTACTGTTCGGGGTGCGTGGAATTGCGTTGAGCGTGAGCGTGGGAGAGACGGAACCGGATTTTGATGCCTTGGAACCTTTTGTGCACGAGGCCCTAAAGGAGGTCATAGAAGAAAAGGAACTGGAACTGTTCAATATCAACTTTCCCCAAAATCCAAATGGGGATATCGAATGGACCAGTCAATCGGTACGATTTTATGATGGAAAGGTCATTGCCAATAAAGATCCCATGGGACGGCAGCATTACTGGTTTACGGTCATTCCTGTAAAGGCAGAGGATGTAGGGTCTGACCGATGGGCCGTTAAACAGGGCAAAACCAGTATAACGCCCATGATATTGGACCTTACGGATAGGACATACCTTTCCAAACGTTCCGTTAAAACAAAAAAGAACAAAGAGTCCCTATAAATTTCCCGAAAGTGATGTACTGGAGAACCATACCCTATTCCTTATGAAAAATGCATTTCTTATACACAATCCCACTGCAGGGGATTCCCAACATAACAAAGAAATGTTATTGGAGAAGATTTCCCGATTGGGTTTTCAGGTACGGTATGTATCCACCGATGCCGAGAATTGGAAGGGCGCTATAAAAGACCCTACGGATGCCTTTTTTCTGGCAGGTGGAGATGGTACCGTCCATAAAGTGGCAAAGGTGCTTTTGCAGGACAGGGAGCCAACGGAACGTATCGTGCCGATCCATCTGATTGCCATGGGTACGGCCAATAATATTGTTAAGAGCCTTCTGAATACCACTTCCATCAAAAAAGGGGAGCTCCCCCTGACCGGACTCGGGACCAAATTTGATTGTGGGCTGGTACAGGGAATTCCCGATCATAATTTTTTCTTGGAGAGTATGGGCCTGGGAATTTTTCCGGAACTGATCGCCCAAATGAAAAATGAAGATACCGCAGGAATGGATCCGGACGAAAAACTGAAACGTACACTCGAGGTCCTATTAAAACTCGTGTCAAAATTTCCTGCCCAGAATATTAAGATGAAAGTAGATGGAATTATACTTAAGGGAAGTTTTCTATTGGTAGAGTTGATGAATATCCGCTATATAGGTCCCAATCTTGACCTTGCGCCATTGGCAGACGTTGGGGACGGTTTTTTTGACCTGGTCCTGATTTCGGAGTCGGCCAGGGCAGATTTTGCCGCATATCTGAAGCAGCGATTGAAAACTGATGAAAATGGGAAGGAAATGGGCCTTTTTACCAAAACACTTCGGGTCAAAAAAATGGCCCTCAAATGTCCGGACTGCAAATTTCATGTCGATGACGCCCTCGTCAAAGATATATCCGGGAAGCGTATCGGCCTCTCAATTTCCCAAGATACCTTTACGGTCATGGCGTGATGGCCCCGCTATTCCTGCGGGTCATATTCCGTCCCATGAAAGAGATCTTCCCCCGTGGTAATGGTTTCGGACTGATAAACATTGCCTTTTACAATTCCTTCTATTTCTTTTACGAGGTAATGAAAATGTGCCCTGGTCAAAGTATCGGGCGCCTTCGGAATGGCACGTAAAAGTTCTTGGTGGATCTGCATCAACTGGCTGAGGGCAAGGGACCTCACATCCGTGTTTTCCGTCACATCCTCTGAGAAAAGTGCCAAAAGTCCACTAAGACCTGGTGCTTTTTTTGGTTTGTACAGGGAAGCCAAATTGGTAATGTGCGCTTTTTGCAAGCTACGCCTATAGGGGGTAATTTGGTCCAGATCCTCAAAGTCCTTCCATATCAGATTTTTCAGGTCCTGCAAATATTCTTCAGGGGCATAGGTTTCCTGTCCCGTAAAGCGCTCCGCGATAAAGCCCATTCTACTGATCCTATCTCCTCCCATAAGGGATATCATGGCCGATTCCATAATGCTCAAAGTGGGTCTTTTGGATACAGGTGAATCTATTTTGTTGAGTATCCCGGCATTTACCAACCAACGTGGTTCGTTAAACAGGTGCTGCTCCAAAAAGGTCAGGGCCTCCTTTTGGATTTCTTTGGGTACAGGGGCATAGACATTCCCAAATTCGCCCACCATTTTTGGCGTGGAGTAGATGCCCCCAATATTTTTTGCCACATGGAACAGGTACCGTTTAAACTGGTTTTGCGCCTCTTGATAGAGCTGTTCCAGATTGCTGTAGTCGTCACTGGCCTTATTGGTGGTCCACTTCTTTAGGTATGGTAGGATGCGTTGCAAGTTTTCAATTCCGTAGTTGCTGGCGAGGATGGCGTTATCTCCCAAATCTTCCGCTTGTGAGCGTGGGTCATGATCACGTCCTTCCCCGCCGAACCACAACCTGGGGTTGTTTCGTAGGCTATCGACCGCAATTTTGTACAGTTGTTCTTTTTCCTCTTCACTCGTCTTGTCGCCGGGCAAGCGTGAATAGCCCCACTGTATGGCCCATTTGTCATAATCGCCTATACGCGGCATTAGGAGGTCTGCCGGGATACTGTCCACAGGTTGTGCAACATAATTAAAACGCGCATAATCCATAATGGAACTGGTGTGCCCATGTTTCGCGAGCCATTCCGCATTTCGCAGCAGTTCAACAGGGGTGGCGTGACTGGCTCCCATATTATGTCTGAGGCCCAAGGTATGGCCTACCTCATGGGAGGAGACAAAACGGATGAGATTGCCCATCAATTCATCATCGAATTCCATTTTACGTGCATTTTCGTCCACTGCCCCTGCCTGTATCAAATACCAGTTGTGCAACAGGTTCATCAAATTATGGTACCAGCCAATATCGCTTTGAATGATTTCCCCGGTCCGTGGATCCGAGGTATTGGGGCCATACGCATTCTTAACGGGAGAGGCAAAATAACGCAGTACCGAAAAACGGGCATCCTCAAGGCTCATGGTTTCATCATTTTCGGGCCATTCGAGGCCCACTATGGCATTTTTGAAACCGGCCTGTTCAAAAGCCTTTTGCCAGTCGTTGATTCCAGCGATCAAATAGGGCCTCCATTTTTTAGGGGTTGCGGGATCAATATAATATACGATAGGTTTAATGGGATCTACCAGTTCCCCTTTTCGCCATTTTTCCATATCCTCCGGCCTAGGTTCCAAGCGCCACCTATGGATATGTACATTTCTGTCCACCTGTTGCTGATCGTCCCCATATTGAAGATAGGAACTGGCAAAATAGCCGATGCGGGGATCGAATATCCTACGTTTCATCGGCTTTTTGGGCAATAGGATAAAGGAATTGTTCAGTTCCAAGGTAACCACTCCCGAAAGGGTCGCAGCGGGCAAACTATTTTTTTTGCCCATTTTGGAAGTAAGGGCCTTATAGGTCTTGACCGTCTTTATTTCTACGTTAATGGGATAGGCATTGATACTTCCTATGTAGGATTTGTCTTTTTCCAAGGTGCTAAGCCCATACGATTCCTTTTGGTCCGGATTTAGGGCCAATAAAGGATTTTCGCCATTTATAAAATTGGTGATCTCTATTACGGAAGCATTGTCTGCCTGGTTCCTGGCCTCAATATCAAAGGATTCCAATATAGGGGTGATGCTTGAGTTCTGTACGGCCTTGGATATGGCATCTTCCTCGTCGGCTTTGCTCACCAAAGTGGAGATGCGAAGAAAAATTTTGTTATAGGGCCCGCGTTCCCAAAAAATGGTCTTTTCTGAAATTGCCTCCCCTCCATAATTTCCTGCCCCGGCGGGGGTCTTTATAAAACGGCTTATCACCAAGATTTCCTGTTTCAGGATACTGTCGTGCAGTTCGAGATAAAATTTATCATCTACCTTATGCACTTTAAAGAGGCCGCTCTGTGTCACGGCCTCTTTTGTAATTATTTTTTCATAGGGCTCTATTTCTGTCACCGTAAACTCATCGTCCTTTTCCAATTCTTTCTTTGGCTTGTCCCTAAGCCCCAGTAACGCACATGAATTTGTGAGCAATAAAATGCAGAACAACCCTAAAAATAATCGCATATAGTTCCATTTTAGTTAAAAAACCATCCTTTCCTCTTAGCGCTAAACGGTACACTCCCTATATAGAGTACGTTGTTGGGGCCTAAAAAGATTTTATCGGTCGGGCTGTAGGGTAGGTAATCCCCAATAAATAAACGTTTACAAGATTTAAAATGTTGTGGGGTATATCGTTAATCGAACTCCCTGGTTAAAATATTGGGACCTATCCGGCTTGTACAGCGGATGTTAGGCCGAATGATAAAGTGTTGTTAAAATCACGGTGTGGCATTTTTATTGCACTGATTTTATCGATGATAAAAAAAGCTTTATTATATTTCGCAGCATGGTCCGATCCGAAAAAGATAACGGTATTTATCTTGATATGGAGTATCTGTGCCTGTAAGGAAGTACAGAAGATAACGGATATTGTGGTACAACCTTCCGAACGGGAAAAGTATGCCCGCAACTTTCCGGATGGCCACCTGGGACATCAAAATTGGCTAAATGCTTTTGAGAAGGCAAAAATGGATAGCCTAACGGTAACCTTACCTTATTCGGAACGGGGAACATTTGGTGCAAACGATCCGCTGGCCCATCAATATACCACCTATATTCCGGAAGGAAGGGAACTGACATTGGGATTGACCTCGAACAGGGGTCCTATCAACGCATTTGTGGATGTCTTTAAGAGCCCTGTGCAAATCGATGAAAAACCCTTGTTGAGTACCAAGGTCTCGAATCTGACTTCGGTAACCTACCCAGTTCCAAGTTCGGCGGCCTATACCATTGTGGTTCAGTCTCCCCTTGGGCAGGCTACGGATTTTTTACTGGAAATGGGCAGTAGGCCCTTATATGGCTTTCCGGTATCCAATGTAACGGATAGGGCCATACAGAGTTTTTGGGGAGCCCAGCGGGATGGTGGTAAAAGATCCCATCAAGGGGTGGATATTTTCGCTCCCCGTGGCACCCCGGTCTTGGCGGCCACCGATGGCCGGGTGACCTCCACCGGAAATCGTGGATTGGGGGGCAAACAAGTATGGATCAGGGAGGGTTTTGGCGGAAAATCGCAGTATTACTGTCATTTGGATAGCATAGTGGTCGGGCAATTGGCGAAGGTGAGGCGGGGCGATACAATCGGATTTGTTGGAAATACGGGCAATGCACGGACCACGGCACCGCATTTGCATTTTGGATTGTATGGCAACAAGGGCGCCGTAGATCCATTGCCTTTTATAAAAGAGTTGGAAATAGGGGATCTGGAACTTCCACAACCCCCTGCAGAGGGCAAGGTCGCCGCACTTAGGGCCAATGTACGAAAAGGACCGGAGACCAGTTGGGAGATTCTGCATACCCTTCAAAAAGGGGACACGGTCCATATTCTGGGAAATACCAAAGATTGGTACCATATTAGCACCAGACCCGGGCTAAAGGGATTTGTGCACCGGTCGTTAGTGGGGCATATGAAGTAGACTTGCGCAAACTTAGATGGTCCTCCCATCAGTCTTTGAGGGGAGTGCTGCGGGACTGTCCTAGTCAATAGGGGGGCAAATGCATCTGCAGTATGCCCGACTGCAAGTTTAGGTCACGGTTGTGAGGAGATGCTCCAATTTAAGACTATTTTGGGGCACGTTGATCATCTTCTACATCCTCTGCATCGCCGCTCAACGGGTGGTCCGTAATTCCCAATCCCACAATTTTTATAATGTTGACTACGGTATTGTACAGCATCAGTACCACTACGATAAGGGCGGCGCCCAAGATACTGGAAATGGCAAGGGAGGTATAATAGACCACGTTGAACCAATTGGCGGGTACCTCTTTCGATTCCGTAATTGGAAGGTTCAACAATAAAAAAGAGACCACGGCCGCTACAAACACTATGGTATCCAATTTTGCAATATGCAGTACATGTGTATAATGGTCCTTGTGCAGTTTGGATTTGGAATTGGCGCTCAAACTCAATAAGGTAAGTAAAAGCGCTAAAATGGTGGCCGATGCCAACGCTACCGTATTACAAAGGGTATTCATCCCGGCAAGGGAATTCTTTATAAGCTCCTTGGCTTCATAACCGCTTAACCTGCCCAAAAGAATGGTCCCCAATAATATGAACAACATAGAGATTATTCCGGCCGTAAAGGCACGTCTTGTATATCTGCTCAATAACATTCCAACATAATTTTAAGTTTTAGATACTCCCCAAGAATTGGGATAACCGTGCTAAACTAGCGGGTCCTATAAAAATATAATATAAGAATCCGATCAATTTTAGACTGTATCGCATCCTCCCCATTTTATAATGGAACGACTGGCCATTGAATGCATCAATAATTATGGGAATGCAGTCCACACCAACACTCCTATAACCATAGCTTTGTTGCGTTCCACGGAATTTTCTTCAGATATCCCCAAACAATTTAAAAATAGCAGTCCGGCAACTTGCTCCGGAAGGGTGCGATATCCAATATACATCAAGGATTTAAATGGAACTATAGGCCTAACTTAAAATAAACAAGATGGACAACAAGAAAAAACCTGAGCAGCAAGAACCTGCCAACCCAAAAGCGGACGACAACAACAACCCAAAACAACAACAACTTTTAAAGGATACCCAGAATGGGGACGGCAAAGTGATGACCACCAACCAAGGCACAAAGGTCAACGATGATAACAATTCCTTGAAAGCGGGAGAAAGGGGAAGCTCCCTGTTGGAGGATTTTATACTGAGGGAAAAAATAACACATTTTGATCACGAGCGCATTCCGGAAAGGATCGTGCATGCACGTGGCAGTGGGGCACATGGGGTATTTGAACTTTATGAAGGCCAAGAGCGCTATACAAAGGCCGGCTTTTTGAACGATGCTTCCCGGAAAACTCCCGTGTTCTGTAGATTTTCTACAGTTGCGGGGTTTAGGGGGTCCACTGATCTAGCCCGTGACGTGCGCGGCTTTGCGGTAAAATTTTATACCGAAGAAGGTATTTTTGATCTAGTGGGCAATAATATGCCCATTTTCTTTATACAGGATGCCATGAAGTTTCCGGACCTGATCCACGCCGTAAAGCCCGAACCGGACAACGAAATCCCGCAAGCGGCTTCGGCCCATGATACGTTCTATGATTTTATTTCCTTGATGCCGGAGACCATGCACAACCATATATGGTTGATGAGCGACCGTGCCATTCCCCGAAGTTATAGAATGATGGAGGGATTTGGGATACACTCCTTTAGGCTGATCAACGAGGCAGGGGAATCCCATTTTGTGAAATTCCATTGGAAACCATTACTGGGCGTTCATTCGGTCACTTGGGACGAGGCGGTCAAAATTTCCGGTCAAGATCCCGATTTTCACCGAAGAGATCTTTGGGATGCCATAGAAAGCGGTGATTTTCCCGAATGGGAACTCGGTATTCAAGTAGTGCCACAGGCTGATGAGCATAAGTACCCCTTTGACCTGTTGGACCCCACCAAACTCATTCCCGAGGAAATTGTGCCCGTACAGAGAATCGGAAAAATGACACTGAACAGAAATCCGGACAATTTCTTCGCCGAAACGGAACAGGTGGCATTCCACCCCGGCCATATTGTTCCGGGAATCGATTTTACCAATGACCCCCTTTTACAGGGCAGGTTGTTTTCCTATACGGACACGCAATTGATCCGTCTAGGGGGGCCTAATTTTCACGAAATTCCCATCAATAGGCCCGTTAACCCAACACACAATAACCAGAGGGACGGCCATATGAGACAAACCATCAATAAGGGCAAGGCGGCCTATTTTCCCAACAGTTTGGGTGGGGGCTGTCCATTTCAGGCGGCCATTGCCGAAGGAGGCTTCCATTCCTTTGAAGAGAAGGTTGAGGCCAAAAAGGTACGGGACCGTAGTGAAAGTTTTTCAGATCATTTTTCCCAACCCGCGCTTTTTTACAGAAGTCTCAAAGAGCATGAACAACGTCATGTTATCAATGCCTATTCCTTCGAACTTGGAATGTGCAAGCATGACCATATAAAATCAAGGATGCTGGGGCTGATAGACAATATAGACCCAACCTTGGCCGAAGAAGTGGCAAAGAATTTGGGAATGCCAGTGCCCACTGATAAGGAAACGCCCATGAACCACGGTGTTGGGGCAGATGCAGATCGGCAGAAGTACGAACCCAAGGAGGTAAAGCACTATTTGGACAGTTCAAAAGCCCTGAGCCAGACGCACCTTCCCGGAAAAGGCATTAAAACCCGAAAAATTGCGGTGCTTATGGCAGATGGCGTATCCGAAAGTTCGTTTACAAAAATGAAAAAGGCACTGGAATCGGAAGGGGCGCAGTGTATGGTCATTGCCCCACATGGCGGGAAAGTAACTGCTGACAGCGGAATCGGTATATCGGTCGACAAGTCGCTTTTAGTGGCTAAATCGGTGCAGTTCGATGCCCTATATGTCCCAGGTGGCAGTAAAAGTATCGAGGCCCTTATCAAAAAGCCCGATGCGGTGCTCTTTGTGAACGAAATGTTCAAGCACTGCAAGGCCTTGGCTTTTGAGGAAGAGGGCACGCAGCTGTTAGATCTTTCTTCCGTTCCGGAAAATTATTCGGACATGGCACTTTTGGTAAATGAAACACCCAAAAAATTCATCAATGCCATTGCACGGCACAGACACTGGCCACGGGAAGTGGAGGTGGATGTTCCAGTATAGCCTTTATGCAGAATTGGGGCCGGCCTTTTGGGTGTGGCCCCTTTTTTAATTGTTTCCTATCCTTATTTTATTGTGTCAATTTCTTGTTCAATACGGGTATTGCCCGGGGCGATAATAGCCTACTTTTCCTAAAAATTGAAGAGGTATCCTATATCTGTATATCTTATAATCATCCCAGCATATGATCAACACCTTACAGCGCCCGATCGTGGCTAATAATATCATGGATACCATTGGCCAGACCCCATTGGTGCGGTTGCGGTCCCTTTCGGACAGAAGTGGTGCAAATGTGTACGCCAAAATGGAGAGTTTTAATCCTGGAGGAAGTATGAAGGATAGATCTTCCCTTAATATTGTTCAAAAGGCCTTAAAGAAAGGACTTTTGCGCAAGGGCGATACCATCGTCGAATCCAGTTCGGGAAATATGGCCATTGGGCTGGCGCAAACCTGTCTGCATTTTGGATTGAAACTCATGGTGGTGGTCGATCCGAAACTCAACGGACATACAGCAAAGATATTGAAGGCCTATGGTGCAAAATTGGAAATGGTGACCGATGACAATGGGGAAGGCGGGTTTTTGGGGGCTCGGCTTAGGAAGGTACAGGAATTGGTCCAAAAGGTTCCCAATGCGTTCTGGAGCGATCAGTATTCAAATCCCAATAATCCATCGGCCCACCACGAGACCATGGACGAGATCGCAATGGCACTGAACGGAAAGGTAGATTATCTTTTTGTGGCCACCAGTACTTGCGGCACCGTAATGGGTTGTTCCGACTATGTTATAAAAAATGGATTGCAAACAAAGGTAATTGCAGTCGATGCGGTGGGCAGTATCCTCTTCGGGGGGAAGCCAAGGAAAAGACTCATACCCGGTCATGGTGCCGGGGTACCATCCAATTTCCTTAAGCCCCAGAATCTATCAGGATTCGTTCATGTGGACGACCTTGGATGTATAGAGGGTTGTTGGCAATTATTACGGGAGGAGGCCATCATGGCAGGTGGGTCTACGGGAGCCATTGTGAGCGCCTTCAATTCGTATAGTGAAAATATACCTGACGATGCCAATTGTGCCCTCTTGGTGGGAGATAGCGGGGAACGGTATCTGGATACCATCTATAATAGGGAATGGATACGGGAACATTTCTCGGGGGATCGCCTTCTTAAATTGATAGGGGAGGAAGCACAACTATAAAGTATGGAAACTGCCGACCGCTATACCATTGGAATCATAGGAATGGGCCCCAAGGGGCTCTATGGCCTGGAAAGGTTATTGGCTGCCCTGACAAGCGACCCGGTACAGATGGCGATCGATGTCCATCTATTCAATACCACCTCTTTTTTTGGATCGGGCGATGTGTACCGGAGCGACCAACCTTCCTATTTATTGATGAACTATGCCAATTATAATATCTCCTTATGGCCCAATAGCGATCCCGAACCGGTTGGGTATGATCGTCCCACTTTTGTGCAATGGCTGTCCAAAAGATGGAACCTTCCGGAATCTGCGGTAGCACATGAGTATGCGCCTAGGGCTTTGGTGGGCTCTTATTTGGAAGCGGGCTTTCAGGCACTTTGTGCAAACCTTCCCGCTAACGTGGAATTGATCCCACATGTTGGGGAGGTGGTGGATATCATATTAAATGAAAATGGCTATTCGCTTTACTTTTCGGATGGAAAGGGCATCAAGGACTTGGGTGTCCATTTTCGGAACTTGCTTTTCAGTACGGGCCATCTTGGTAACCGCCGCTCTGTTAGGGTGGGAAAAGAAGATAATAAAATCCCGTATGTCTATCCAGTGGAGGAAATGCTTTGTGGACCCGGGCCTTCGGATACGGTGGCGATCAAAGGATTGGGTCTTACCTTTTTGGATGCACTACTTGAGCTGACGCAGGGTAGGGGCGGAAGTTTTTATGAAGACCACAATGGAGCGTTGACCTATGCTCCCTCGGGAAATGAACCTAAAAAAATATTTGCCTTTTCGCGTAGCGGTCTTCCCATGATCCCCCGTACGGGACAACGACCACCCGATGTGGTACTTCATTACTTCAATCGGGAAAACTTACAAGATCTGGGAGCGGGATCGGAGCAGGTGGATTTCGGGGAACAATTGCTGCCCTTGATTAAAATGGAAATGGTCTTTGCCTATTACGACAGGTTATTGGCAAATTATGGGGACGAGCTTGTCTATCATTACGATTTTTCCAAAGTGCAACTTCAGATTCAAGCTTTTCATATGGAATATCCACAAACGGTCCCGTTTTGTTTTGAAAACCTTGCAAGGCCCATAGAAGCGGATGAACGTGAATGGGAAAGCTCATTGCTGGAGTATATTGGGCATATATTGGAAGAAGCTGGAACCGGGCCGGAAAAAAGTCCCCTCTTGGCCGCTATTGGGGTGTGGAACGGAATCAGTAATTTGTTGAACGAATGTTACCAAAACGGGGGACTTACACCCAATTCCCATCGAACCTTTGATGAATATTATAGGGGATTCTTTAATAGGATCGCACATGGACCACCGATAGTGAACATTCAAAAAATGTTGGCCTTGGCCAAAGCGGGTATATTGGACCTTTCCTTTAGCCGGTCGCCATTGCTACTGCCCCTTCCCAAAAACCGGGGATTTACCCTTACAACGGAAAATGGGAAGTCCAGTGTGCGATGTAGATTTCTAGTGGATGCCCGGATACCCAAAACGGATATTGAAAACGGTCCCAGTCGCCTTTACGAAAATATGCTGGGCAGGGGACTGATCGTGCCCTTTGTAAACGGGAAAGAGGAAACCTATTCCCCGGGATGTCCTGCATTGGACCCTGAGGGACACCCCATGGACCAGAACGGTTCCTATAGGACCAGCAGTACCTTTTATGGTACCCCCACGGAAGGAATCACCTTTGACAATGATACGCTATCCCGTACGCGAAACGATCTGGTAACCAAGTGGGCCCATGGTACCATTGAAAAAATTAAAGCGGTAAAGTTATATAAAAATGAAGTCTGAACCATATTACGCAAAAGGCAATACCGAAGAGGGGCTGACACCTATCACCTCACAATGGATGACGGAACTCATGGAAAGTCCCGTAATCTTAAAGGAACTTATGTGCCGCTACGGTTCTCCCGTCAATATCCATCACCTGCCTCCATTTAAGGAAAATATTGAGGGATATCGGGATATGTTCAACTCGTATGGTCTTAAACATAAAATTCTATATGCGAGAAAGGCCAATAAATGCATGGGGTTCGTATCGGCTGCCGAGCAAGTTGGAATAGGGGTCGATACCGCCAGTCAAAGGGAGTTGTTCCAAGCGCTTGAAATGGGAATTCCCCCTGAAAATTTAGTGCTCACCGCGGCTATAAAGACCCCTGCCCAAATAAGATTGGCCATCCAAAATGGGGTGGCCATTATCTTGGACAACCAGGACGAATGCCAGTTGGTGCAGGAAATTGCGGAACTATTGGATAAAAAGGCCTTGGTAGGTTTTAGGGTAAGCGGTTTTGAGCATCAGGGCACAAAACTTTATAGTAGGTTCGGCTTTGATATTTCGAAGATCGGCGAATTTATATCGGTAAATATAGGCCAAGGGAAAAAATGGGACCTGATCGAATGTCTAGGGCTACATTTTCATTTGGACGGATATTCCACCTCGCAACGCAGTTCGGCCCTCCTACAGTGCATACACCTGACAGTGGATCTGAAACAAGAGGGCCATGGAATTTCCTTTATCGATATGGGAGGGGGTATCCTTATGAACTATTTGAAGGACAAAAAGGAATGGGAGAGTTTTTCGGAACGGCTACAACTTGCAGTTAGAGGGCTAGGTGAGCAGATAACCTTTAATAACGATGGTCTGGGTTTTAGGCTGGAAGGCGCGGACTTGACCGGACAATTGGAAACCTATCCTTTTTATAACGAGGTGAACGGCCCTAATTTTGTGAGGGAAATCCTGGATTCCAAGGATAGTAACGGAACCTGCCTTTGCCAACTTTTAAAAAGCAATGATCTTGAGATCAGGATAGAACCGGGACGATCGCTTTTGGCACAATCGGGAATTACGGTGGCCAAAGTTGCGCACAGAAAACAGGACTCCAAGGGCAATTGGTTGGTAGGGCTTGAAATGAACATGAGCCAGATGATGAGCGGGAGCAAGGACTTTCTAGTAGATCCTTTTGTGCTTTATGATAACGCTCGGGAAGAAGGGCCAGTGGATGTTTTTTTTACGGGGGCCTATTGCTTGGAACGGGACATACTATTGAAAAGAAAGACGGTGTTGCCACAATTGCCCCAAGTAGGGGAGGTGGTCGTTTTTGTGAATACCGCTGGTTATATGATGCATTTCTTTGAGACGGAAGCACATCTTTTTGAGCTCTCGTCCAACATTCTTTATGAAAGGGAGGCAAATATGCCCATTTCTCCCGAATGCTTTAAAAATGATGCTGAATTTGCCAAATTCCATAAGGTATGATATGGCAATCGCCCCCTCGGCCCGGCGGAATGATCAAAAAGTCCCACAATTTATGGGATTGAGTTTTGGATTTATAACAGCAATCCATGTCCTTGGTCCATTCTACGTTTTTCCAGTTCCCTCTCCAGCTCCCTGACGGCACTACAAATTGCCAGTTCAAAGGATGCCTCGTTGGAGCTGCTGGTCAAGTATGGGGCCGGTCCGTCGACCATAATTTTACATATGCTGCCCCCTTCCACCAATAGGTGGTCAAATTTGAACAGCACCCTGACACGGTTGACAAATGGATGTTTTTTGGAAAAGGTTGTTAGTTTATCTTCAAGGATATCCTCAAAATAACAGTTTTTGGTAATGTTTTTGTACTCATATTCAATTTCCATGATCCGTGCTTTGTTTGGTGAACCCGCTTTTTATGTTTTCCCCTTCTCCCAATATAATATGAAAGTGGAGTTGGACGATGTATTTGGTTTTGATCGGTAAATCCTGCCCCCCTTTAGAAGAAGGTTATGAACACCATTTGCTAGGTTTGTCCATAAGTGGAAAATAGCTTGTAAACCCTGCAAGCCATAAGTGAATCCTTCCTACCAGACGGACTGGCCATAAGGTACGAGGATTTTCCCTTGGACCTCCTGGGCATTCATTCTCCAAAGTCAAAAATAGGCCATATGCAGCGGTAGGATTGACCCAAATGGCATTTCCATTGCTTCAATGGAAAGTCCAGACCATGGTCCTTACGTATCTCTTCCGGACCCTGTATCAAAACCGTGGGCTGCTCGCTTCCTACAAGATTTTAACGCCATCCACCTAAACTTTGACCCGATTGAACGGAGGGGTGAAAGAAGCGGGTTATTTGGCTAATTTTGTTATACTGACCGTTATTTGGGGTACTTAACCACCAAAACCGGTGGCGGCCGGTTTATAAACTATGTCATTAACCAGTTATCGTTTTAACTTTGGACTACAAATTTTACATCAGGTTGCGTATTTTTACAAATAAGCTGAAAGTTGCCAAAGCGACCCTTTCAAAACTGCTTATTGGATGTGATACGGAGATGGAATACCATGAAATAGCAAATAGGATTTCCCGCTTGGAGTTATTGGAGGCTCAGTTGCTCACCTATGTCATGGAAAATTCCAACAGATTGCCCTGGATACCTTCCTCACGCTGTAAGGCGGTGGTTCACTGGTATCCCGAAGAAAGGGTGATAAATTATGGAAAAGGAGATCTTCGCTTATCTGAACTGATCGCTGGCGACAAAGAGGTGGAGAAGGACTTACGTAGTTTGATAGAGCATTCGGAAACTCCAGTTCGACTGAAACAATTACTTCTGCCCTTTCAACAAAAAACGAGCGGTTCCCAATCAAAGATCGGGTCTTCCGTAAAATAAAGATTGCCGGTAATTTATTTAATGGGAGATCGGTATAAAAGGAATTCCCCTAGGGCCCCGATTGTTTGGATTATGCGGGCGTAAACTATGGACAACCGCATTTCTATAGTATCCCTATAACTTGTTTGCCATGAAAAAACTGCCCATAAAGACCATCGGGAAACCCCTATGATGATTATGGACAGTCGCATCAAACAACTAACCAAAATTTAGCTGACAGCTTTCTTGTTCAAACGGCCTTCCGCCAATTTGTTCAATTTACCATCGGCATTGTACTCCTCGTCCAGCGTGCTCTGTAATTTTTTCGCAATGTCTTTATGCCCCAGTTCCTTTGCATAGCGTACTGCGGTGCCATAAGCGGAAATTTCATAGTGCTCCACACGTTGTGCCTCCGCAATTAGACCGGCATTCAATACATCCTCATCATCTGCCTCTTCCATAAAGCCCTCGGCTTCCTTGATCAGGCCCTGCATGGCTTTACAGGTTTCACCTTTTGGATCTATATCCAGTTCTGTGCAAATCTCCTCCAATCTGGATTTGTGCTGCTCGGTTTCCTCCAAATGGCTTTCGAATGCTTTTTTAAGTTCATTGTCCTTTGCCTTTTTGGCCATTTTGGGCAATGCTTTTACAAGTTGGCTTTCGGCGCTGTACAGATCTTTTAATTGATGTTCGAACAAATCTTCCAGTGTTTTCATGTTATAGTGTTTTAAAATTAATAATGGGTTCTACATCCTCAAATTTCGCTATTAACATAGTAAAGGGTTGACCCTAAAGGGTAAATCCTTGACTCCAAGATGAGGTCATTGGATCGCAAAAGCCCCACATATTAATTATGGTAATTTTTGATTGGATACAGCTATTGTTTGTGTTGGCCCACCAATAATTTTATGGAAGGAAAACGTACGGGAGAATCGCTAAAAATTATAATTATGAAAAGGAAAGCACTACTGATCATTGGCGCCCTTTTGCTCTGTTTCCACTCTTGCAAAGAGGGAAACCAAGGAGATGGCAATAGAAGTGAGGAAGGGGCGATTAGGGAAACCAACACCGAGGGAATGGAACAGGCAAAGGACTGGGAGCTTAAAGGGGTCCAGGAATCCCCTGACAGCCTTAGGATCGAAAAGGAAAACAGTACGACCGACACGGTTCAAAGACCCTAGGCATTTATGGAAAAAGGTGGGTACATAGAAGATCTATGTGCATTTTTGGATGGGCTACCCCTATGAACCGATAAAACAAATGACGCAAGAACAACTTATTACGGGAATGCTGGAAGCGCCCGAAAGGATAATAGGACAGTGGGACCTGGAATACGTAAACAACGAACAACTCACTATTTGTAGGTGTAGACATGGAAAGGGTTTCGTGTATAAAAAAAGCGGCAGACCTCTAAGGTCCCCAAAAGATCTTCGCAGGTTTCGGGAATTGATCATTCCACCGGCATGGAGCGAGGTACGGATTTCGGAACTGGAAAATGGCCACTTACAGGCCGTTGGGATAGATGATAAAAACCGGAAACAGTATCTCTACCACCCAAAATGGACACAAATTGCCAATGGCACCAAATTTGCCAAAATGGTCGCCTTTGGCAAACACCTGCCTGCAATCCGCAAAAAAGTTGAAAAGGATCTTCGTACAAAGGGGTGGGGCCAAGCAAAAGTGACGGCACTCGTCATCAAGTTGATGGAAGAGACCCATATCAGGATAGGGGGAAGGCAATATGCCCAGAGCAACAGTACGTATGGGCTTTCGACCATGCGAAAAAAGCATGTTTACCATGAAGGTGGGAAGATATGGTTCCAGTTCGTGGGCAAAAAAGGTAAGGAACACCAAGTCACATTGCGCAATAAAAAACTAGTCGCGCTTGTAAACCGTTGTGAAGAGATTCCGGGTTGGGAGCTTTTCAAATATTTCGATGTATCGGGCCAGAAGAAGGTCCTGAAAAGTGGAATGGTGAACGAATACCTGCACCAAATTTGCGGTGAATACTTTACGGCCAAGGACTTTAGGACCTGGGCTGCGTCGGTCATCTTTTTCGATACGGTAAGAATGCTCGGTATTGCCACCAATGAAAAAGAAATAAAATCCAACATTTTAAAGGGAATCGATTCGGCAGCAAATGCTTTGGGAAATACAAGGGCCGTTTGCAGGAAATACTATATCCATCCATCTTTGGTGGAGGCATATACCCAAACCACTATTCTTCCCTATTTTAAAATGGCCGGAAGAAACAAGGGCACGTCCTATTTCTCCCCTTCTGAAGGGGCAATGCTGCGATTGCTCAAAAAGCAAGATGGGCCGCTTCCCGTTTTTTCGAATTGACTCACTAAGTAAGAGTTATCGGACCCCGACGACCCCACGACGGAGGCGGACCTGATGAAACATGTTATGGGTTTTCCTATACATGCCTCTCGAGCTTGCTCCAGAGTTTGGTTACGGAACCTGACAATTTCAAAGGGAAGATCTTCAGCACAAATGCCTTAGGCACTCTTTACGGTACAGATGGCGTGTATTTCCTTTTGTAGTTCCTTTGTCCTTTTGGCAAAATCCGCCACCTTCTTGGCGTGCTGTGGAATTACGATAACCGGTTCCTTTTGCTCCCCTTCCCAGCCGTTATCGGCAGACAGGGCTTTCATCCTTTTCTCGGAATGCACAAGTTCCCCAATAATTTTTTGCCCCATGAACTGGGCATCGTTCAATCGCATAAGACATTCCCGTACCTCGTCCAGGTTATGGGCCTCAACGATTTGGTCGTATTTTTTCCGAAGGATCTCATAGAACGATGCCAACTGGTACTGATATCCCTTCATTGACTTTAAAAGGGCCTTTATGGATTTTTTTTTACCTAAAAGTACTTCCATCTCTTTGGATGGATCGGTCTTGTTCAGTTTCATTTCTTTCATTTCTTCCGTTTGTAATATTGGGTGTTGGGTTATGTTAGTGCCCACATTCTTGGTGTGGGGGAACTTTCAAATCACCTACAAGGTAGATCGACCGCCTTGGTGTGGTTGATTCTAATGCCCCAATTCTGATCCTAAATGCATCAATGGACAATAGCATAGTATGCGGCTACTGTTTTTTGCGGTACCTTAGTATCACGTAGAACATGGCCCCATTAAGACATAGGGAAATTCCATTGGTAATAATGATGGGAAAATCCCTTTGGACCACTCCGTATACCACCCAAAGGAAAACCCCTATGATAAGGATCAAAAACATGAAAGGCGAAACATCGTCCACCTTTTTGGTCTTAAATGCTTTTTTGATCTGTGGCACCACGGCAATGGTAACACAGGCCCCTGCCACCAATCCAAGAATATCCGTTCCCTCCATTATCCTCCGATTATTTCACCACCGTTCACGTGCAGGAACTGTCCCGTAACATAACTACTGTCCTCACATGCCAGATAGACATAGGCTGGGCCCACTTCGCTTGGCTGGCCTGCCCTTCCCATGGGAGTGTCCTGACCAAAATCGGTCACATCGTCGAAAGTAGCGGGAATCAAGGGTGTCCAAATAGGACCAGGGGCGACCCCGTTCACCCTGATTTTTCTTGTAACGAGCATTTTGGAAAGGGCCCTGGTGTAACTTACGATAGCGCCTTTGGTGCTTGAATAATCCAATAGATGTCCACTTCCCCTATAGGCCGTTACGGAACTGGTGTTTATAATGGTGTCGCCCTCCTTTAGAAAAGGCAGCGCTTCCTGGACAATATAAAAGTATGCATAGATGTTGGTCTCGAAAGTGGTCTGCAGTTGTTCCCTATCTATTTGCTCAGGCCTGTCCTTAGGAAATTGTACCGCTGCATTGTTTACAACTATATTGATTCCCTTTAGGGTAGAAACGGTTTTTTCGACGGCCTTTTTGCAAAAATCCTGATTTCTTAGGTTCCCTTTTAACAGCAAGCAGGTTTTGCCCTCTTTTTCTACCAGTTCCTTGGTTTCCAACGCATCCGTTCCTTCCTCTAGGTAAACAATGGCCACATCGGCGCCCTCCCTTGCAAAATGTACGGCAACGCTTCTGCCTATTCCGCTATCGCCCCCAGTAATTAGGGCAACTTTGCCTAACAATTTGTCACTTCCCTTATAATTTTCCCTGATTATTTCGGGTTGGGGCACCATTTTATGCTCGTCCCCTGGTTGCTCCTGTTCCTGATGTGGAAATTTTTCCGGTTTTTTCATTGTTTATCGTTTTATTCCCTGAGCGGGAATTAAAGCCTTGTTCTTATTTTGTTATGTTCTTTTGGTATTATCCTGCTTGACCTCGTACGCTTACTTCCATCTTGATGAATACGTATGGGCCTACCAGGGGAACCTTTTTATATGGGTCCACCACCGGGCCCATATTGCCCTATTGTCAAATATTTCACAAAACTAGTGGATGGCAGGCTGGATGGGTGACCTAAACCGTTTTAAAATTGACTTATAATGGGAAGGGCGGCCTTTGTGCTTTGGGCGGAAAATTGTTGTAAAACCCGTAAAAAAAAGGCAGCGACCCTTTGAAAGGATTGCTGCCAAATCTAATTTATGGATCGCTCCGGTATATTTGTCTATCCGGTAAAATAGGTTAAGATGGTGATGACGATAACGACCAATAATACCGACAGTGCGATATCGATCCAATTAAAGCTATCCTTGCTCAGTATTTTTTCCTCTTCCGAAAGGGTTCCAAATGCCAATCCTTGGATACGGGTATAATCGGGCGCTTGGGTCGCCAAACTAGTGACTACACAGACGATGACCGACAAAAGGCACATAAAAATGGCCATATTGGCGAAATTAATGGATGCAAATTTGTAAGCTATGCCGGATAGTACATGTTCCCCCGTTTCCTTGTATTGGGCTATTTCGGGTGCATAGTACAATTCCGATGCTATTCGAAGGGCGGCCACCAACAACCCCGTAAAAAGGGTGGCTATGGCCCCTTTTGAGTTGACCCTTTTCCAAGTGATCCCCAACACGAACACCGCGGTGATCGGTGGTGCAATGTAGGATTGTACGCTCTGTAAATACTGGTACATTACCCCACCACCGATCTTTTCCATGATCGGTATCCAGATAATTCCCAATACCACAACGATTCCCGTGGCTATCTTGCCTACGGTCAACAATTTTGCCTCTGTTTCCAAAGGCCGCAGTTTTTTATAGATATCTATGGTAAATATGGTAGAACAGGAATTGAAAACGGAGGCCAATGAGCTCATCAAAGCGGCCATTAACCCTCCTGCCACCAATCCTTTAAGGCCTACGGGAAGTAAAGCTTTTACAAGAGTGGGGAACGCTTCGTCGGCACGGTTCAGCTCAATTGTCCCTTGTTGGTCCAGTACATAGGCAATGATCCCAGGGATCAAAAAGATAAAAATGGGCAGTATCTTTAAATATGCCCCGAAGATGGCGCCCCGTCTACCGATTTTTATGTTATTGGCGGCCAAGGTGCGCTGCACGATGTACTGGTCCGTACACCAATACCAAATTCCCACTACCGTTCCACCGAACAGAAGTCCCGTCCATGGAAAGTCGGGATCCGAGGCGGAACGCCACATATTAAAGTGTTGCGGACTGGTTTCCCTTACCGTGGCCTGAAGCTGCTCCCACCCCCCCACGGCTTCCAGGCCCAAATAGGTTATGATCACGGAACCCATGATCAGGATGACCGTTTGTAAGGTCTCCGTATAGATAACGGCCTTCATACCGCCCACAATGGTGTATAGCCCTGTAAACAACACTATACCTATGGCGCCGTACCAGAAAGGGATACCCAACAGTTCGGAGACCACTATACCCCCCGCATATATGGTTACCGATACCTTGGTGACCACATACCCACCAAGGGAAAATATGGATAGGAACCACCGCGAGCGACTATCGAACCGTTTTTCTAAAAATTCGGGCATGGTATAGGCCCCGCTCCGTATGTAGAACGGCAAAAATAACCATCCCAGTAAAAGGACGATCCAAGCGTGGAGTTCGTAATGTGCCATCGGCATTCCCGACTCCGCACCGGTTCCCGCAAGGCCTACCACATGTTCTGATCCGATATTGGAGGCAAAGATGGATGCCCCGATCACGAACCAGCCCACATTGCGGCCTGCCAAGAAATAATCTTCGGTATTTTTGTTTTTCTGCAGTACCACCCAAGCTGCCACCCCGATCAATGCCAGAAAATAAATTCCCAACACTACCCAGTCCGCCGTTTCTAAAATGCTAGTTTCTTCCATAAATAAAGTTTGATTCCCTTAGTTGGTCTTATACTCTTGCCCAATAACTTCCATCTTGCCCCAAAGCTATTTAAGCGATTCAAATATAATCAACGAAATCGATTGCATTATATTAATTGATATTAATTTCCCCAAATTTTTGAACCTTCCTTGTTTTTTGGTGCCGATGGCCCATAATAACCGCAACACTTTTCGGAAACAAACGCAATAAAAGATGGAAACAGGCAAAAAAGGACCGTCATATACCGACTAATTAAACTAATTTTACGCTTTTAGCAATGAAGTGGTGGGTTCGGTCCGATCCGCTATTTGCTTTTACGGAGATACATGAACCATAAGAAAGAGATCACCATTTATGATATAGCCAAAAAACTGGGCTATTCGCCTTCAACGGTTTCACGGGCATTGAACAATAGTGGTAGTATAAGTGCGAAAACTGTAAAGTTGATCCGGGAGGAATCGGATAAAATGGGGTATAGGCCCAATACCATTGCGGCCAGTCTGCGCAATAGTAAGAGCAAGACCATTGGCATCTTGATCGCCCGTATAAACCGTCCCTTTATTGCGGAATTGATCAGCGGTATCGAGGAGCGGGCAAGAAAGGCAGGCTACAATGTGATCATCAGCCAGAGTAACGACAGCTATGAAAATGAAGTGGGAAATGCGAAAGCGCTGTACGATAGTAGGATTATGGGCCTGATCGCTTCCCTGTCCATGGAAACCACAGATTATCGGCACTTCGATCAATTTGTGGCACAGGGAATTCCCATTGTATTCGTAGATCGCGTCCCTAAGGGCTTTCCCTCCTATCAGGTCATAATAGACAATTATGCTGCAGGGTACAAGGCTACCAAGCACCTTTTGGAACAGGGCTGTACACGCATCGCCCATTTTGCCGGGGCACAGCACCGAAATGTGTACGAAGAACGCAGAAAGGGATATGAGGACGCCTTAAGGGAGTTCGGTATTCCGGTGGAGGAAGATCTAATAGTGGTCTGTGATACCCTGAGTTTTGAAGAAGGTCGCAAGGTTACCAAACGACTTTTAAGGATGGAAAACCCTCCCGATGGTATTTTTTCGGCCAATGATACGGCCGCGGTAAGTGCCATTATGTACGCCAAAAAAATTGGGGTGCGGGTGCCACAGGACCTTGCCATTATCGGTTTCAATGACGACCCCATGGCCGCCATTGTAGATCCAGGGCTATCCACCGTTACCCATCCCGCTACCAAAATGGGAAAAATTGCTGCACAGCGTATTTTGGATCACTCCGAAACCGCACAGGACGACGAGGTGACCGAAATGACCATTCTCAATACCGAACTACTTATCCGCGATTCCTCACGAAAAAAGGAACTTTCTTAATTCAAATAATACCAATTAATGTCTTCCAGAACCATCGGTAGGGCCCTAAGGGTTTTTTTGTTACCTTTTGCATGGACTGCGATCACCGTTTGTACTATGGCCGCTAAAATTCCGTTACTTTATAAAATGCCTTTTTTGGTTTTAGGTCACTATTGAACAACAATGGATAATCCTTTCTCCCGGGAACGGGAAAATTGTCCAACCAGGAATAGCGATCTGAAATGTTCCAAAATGTCACCCCGGACAATTCATTTTTATAATCGCGGAAAACCCGGAAGATCATCTCGTACTGTGCTATCTGTTTTTCTTCCTGTTGGGCGGTAAAGGCGTCGTTTTCATCCTCCTTATTGGGTTTTCTCGCACTGTGTTCCTTGGGGTATACCGAAACGTCCAACTCCGTCACTTGCAGTTCAAGTCCCAGCTGGGTGTAGCTATCCAATGCCTCCCTAAGTTCCTGCTCCGTTGGTTCATAGATGGAAAGGTGGCCCTGAATGCCCATGCCATCAATGGGGGCACCTGCTTCTCGCAGCATTTTGAGGAGCTTTAGGATCTTTTCCCTTTTTTCCGGACGTATGGCGCTGTAGTCGTTATAGAACAGCTGTGCATCCGGATCGGCTTCCCTTGCATATTGAAACGCTTTTATGATATATTCCTCCCCTATGATCTCCAGCCATGGTGAAGGCCTAAGAAATTCTTCCGGCTCATCCGAAATGGCCTCGTTCACCACATCCCAAGCATAGATAACGTCCTTATAGCGGGTAACCACCTCCGTGATATGTGATTTCATCCGCTGCAATAAAACTTCTTTTCCCACTTGGCCGCCGTTTTCACCCTTAAATATCCAATCACCTGTCTGTCGGTGCCATACCAAGGTATGTCCCCTTAATTTAAGGCCGTTTTCCCGGGCAAAATTGGCGATCATATCGGCCTGTTCCCAATGATACCTCTTTTCCTCTGGGTGTATGGGCCCCATTTTCATGACATTTTCGGGCGTCATACTATTAAATTGCTCCTTGATCAACTGTACCGTTGCAGAATCCTGTAGTGCTTGGGGATAAATGGCCACCCCCATGGGGAAATAGTCCTTATACCGTTCTGCCAGGCCAATTTCCCTAGTTGGTTTCAGGGTCGGATTTGGCACTTTATCCTTGGGGCCTTCTTTGCAGTTCGCAAAAATCAATGCCCCCAAAAAAATTGCGATCGAAGTTTTTTTCATAATCTTCTATGTTTGTGATTCTATCATATGCGAAATTCCCATTTCCAGTCCACGGAGTTCGGCCAAGCCCTTCATTCTTCCCATTAGGGAGTATCCAGGATAGGTAGCAAGGTGCGATTCCATGCTGTGCAGAAATCCATGATCTGGCCTAACTGGCAGGGGTTGGCCCCTCTTTTTCATCAAGCCTATCAATTTTTCCATAATTGGTGCGATCGGATTATCGCCATCCAAATGTTCCGATTCCATAAAAACTTCCTTATTGGGCCTGCGTACATTTCGGAGGTGCAAGAAATGGATCCTGTCCCCATGGTCATCCAATATCCGCAAAAGGTCGTTGTTGGCATCCGCCCCCAGCGAACCGGTACAATAACAGAGCCCGTTTGCACTGGAGGGAACTTCTTGGAAAAGTTGTTTTAATTGGCCCTCATTGCTCACTATACGCGGGAGCCCCATCACGGAAAATGGTGGATCGTCCGGATGGATGGCAAGTTTTGAGCCCACTTTTTCCGCTGTGGGAATTACCTCGTTTAAAAAGTGGATGAGGTTCTGCCGGAGCTTGCGATCGTCCAAATTCTTATAGTTGTCCAACATCCGCAATATTTCGGGAGCGGTAAAATCTTTAGTGCTCCCGGGAAGCCCTAGGAGTATGTTCCTAAAGAGGAGGCGTTTGTCAATATCCGACAGCCCTTCACCATAGGCCCTTGCGCGGTGCAGTTCCTCTTGTGAATAATCATCGGTGCTTCCGGATCTTTTTAACAGGAATACATCAAAAAAGGTAAATGCTCTTTGGTCGTACAAAAGGGTCTGCGTACCATCTGGATTAAAGTGGGAATGATGGGTGCGTACCCAGTCAAGAACGGGCATAAAGTTATAGGTAATTACAAAGAGGCCACATTCGGCAAGATTTTGAATGCTCGTTCGATAATTTGCCAGGTGCCTTTTATAGTCCCCTTTCCGCTGTTTGATATCCTCGCTAACGGGAAGGCTTTCCACAACCGACCATTCCGTTCCGGCCTCCTTGATCAGACGCTGTCTCTCTTTGATTTCCTCCAAGGGCCAAACTTCGCCAACGGGTATCTCATGAAGTGCGGTCACGATGCCCTTAACACCACATTGGCGGATGTCCCTTAACGCAACCTTATCAGTGCGGCCGAACCATCTCATGGTAAGTTCCATTTTATACATAAAAATCGATCATAATTATTTTTTCGCCCGCTAAAATGGGAGAACTAAAAACCTATGGAATTGCCCCCGTCCACACAAAGTACGGTACCGGTAATAAACTTGGCTTCGCTGTTGGCAAAGAAATGGATGGCATCCGCTATGTCCTCTGGATCTCCCATTTTGCCCATTGGGGTCCTTTCGAAAACCCTTTTCCTGCGTTCCATATCACTGTCCAAGGCCATAGTGGTCATAGGGGTTTTAATAAAACCTGGGGCCACACAATTTACACGTATGTTAAATTTGGCAAGATCTACCGCCATGGAACGCGTCATCCCTTCAATGGCACTTTTACTGGCGGTATAGGCGATAACTTTTGGGATTCCGTACTGGGACGCCATGGAACTTACATTGATTATGTTCCCTCCCTTATTGAGTTTCATGACTTTTACCACCTCCCGACTCATGGAGAATACGCTATGCACATTGGTATGCAATATTTTGGAGAAGTCCGCATCCGTCACTTCGGTAAAGTCCTTTTTCATATTGATGCCGGCATTGTTTACCAATACGTCTATATGCCCCCCATCCCTGGCGATCTTCTGTACCATTTCTGGGATTCGCTCCAGGATATTCAGGTCAAAGACCACAGGTATGGCATTCCTGCCAATTTCCTCGCATGCACCCTCTGTTTTTTTTCTATTTCTTCCTAGGACATAGGTCCGATATCCCGTATCGCAAAATTTTTTTGCCGTTGCGTACCCCAAGCCCGAATTGCCCCCTGTGATCAGCGCTATCTTAGTATCCATATTTTTTATTTTTCGGGTTGCCCGTTACCATTGTGGGCGTATGCCCGGTGCAAAAGGAAATTTTAAGGATTTAAATTCTTCCAACGTTTTGGTCGGTTCCGGCACACCCTTTGGCAAAGGTCTTTTGGAGAACTGTTGGAAATATAAAAGACAGGCATCGCGCCACCATTGGGATTCTTTTAACTGTATCCCTAATAACATGGCCACTTCCTGGTGATAGGAACTTTCCACATAGGGCTCCATTTTCTCCCAAGTTTCCCCCATTCGTTTTACTTGGTCCACGCCTTCTTGGTATTTTAATGCAATGCCATTCCATAGGATGTTGCCATTTTTTAATTCGTAATCCCAGGGCAGATGATGGAACCAAAGCAGCAACTCTTCGGGCGTTGTAGCCGGATCGCCCCACTTTTCCGACAGGGCGGGGGCATATTGAGCGGTTGCATTGCTGCCGCTTTTCGATCGATCGAACCCTATGCCCAAGCTATCGGCCCTATGGTAATAGGTAGGGTTCCACTCCGGTCTGGAGAGGTTGCCGATCCAAGGGCCCGGTCCATAATGGTGACCGGTATCCATTATATGGTGCAATCCAAGGGGGGTCATATAATTTACGACCGCTTCCCTTGAGTCGAGCAACAGTTTGGTCATGGGTTCGATAAATTTGGGGTTCGTACCAAAAGTCATCTTCAGCCATTCGTCCGCAATGGTTTCGGCAGTGGTGTACGGGTCCCAAGCCATTCTTCCATATCCGTACCAATTTGCTTGGCCAAAAGGATGCCCCGTCCAATTAAGGTCGGTGCCTATATTGGCAACCCCCGCCATTCCCGTAATTTTATTGGAGTGCAGTGATCCGTCCACTACGTTGGCGACCGTGGCACCTTGTTCCCTACGGTAGGTATCGGCTTCCAATACCTCTTGGAAAAGTTTGGGAAGGAACACCAGATGGGTGCTAAATCCCAAATATTCCTGGGTTATCTGAAATTCCATCATCAATTGAGTGCTGGGCATGGCTCCGAACATAGGATGAAAGGGCTCCCTTGGCTGAAAATCGATAGCCCCGTTCTTTACCTGTACCAAAACGTTATCGCGAAACCTTCCATCGAAGGGCACAAATTCGCTATAGGCCTGTTTCGCCCTGTCTGTGGGGTCCTGATCGGAATATACAAATGCCCTCCACATGACCATCCCTCCAAAAGGGGCTACCGCATCGGCCATCATATTTGCCCCGTCAACGTGGGTTCTGCCATAATTTTGGGGACCGGGCTGTCCTTCAGAATTAGCCTTGATAAGGAAACCACCAAAATCGGGAATTTCCTTATATATGTCGGCTGTCTTTTGCTTCCACCATGATATCACTTTCTGGTCCAATGGATCTGCCGTCTCCAAGCCCCCTATTTCCATGGGAGCCGAAAATCGGGCCGTAAGATAGACCCTAATGCCGTACGGGCGAAAGATTTCGGCCAAGGCCCGTACCTTTTCAATATAGGACGGGGTTAGGACCAGGGCATTGGCGTTCACATTGGTCAGTACGGTTCCATTTATGCCAATGGAGGCGTTGGCCCGGGCATATTCCTTATATCGCGGGTCCTTATAGTCGGGAAGTTTGTGCCAGTTCCAAATGGAAAATCCGGCATAACCGCGCTCTACCGTACGGTCCAAATTGTCCCAATGGTTAAGTATACGGAAATCAATTTTTGGGGATTCCATGATGGCCGTTTTTGAAAGGGGCAGGTTCATCTGCATTTTCCTTAACAGGTGGAAAGTGCCGTATAGCACGCCCAAGTCCGTTTGGGCGGAAAGTACCAGTACTTCCCTTTTCTTATAGGAAACGGATTTAATCAGAAAACCATCCTTGGAAAGTTGGTCCAATTCCATGGATACCAAAGAACGGAGGGAATCGGGAAGCTCTTTTTGAGGTAAAATGACCATGGTGGTAGTGTCGGAAAAAGGGAGGCTTACCACCTTATTTTGCCCTAACATGCCGTTCACGCCCAATTGCAGCTCCTCTGCAGCAGAACGTAATATGGGCGACTTATACGAAAAATGGATATTGGAAAATACGTGCCGATATTCCGAAGAGACCTTGGCATCTTCGACTTTCCGGTAGGTGATCCATAGATCATTACTTCCCGAGGCGCTCACCGAACCCATATGCAACAGGGCAAAAAGGATACAGTACATGAACCGCATATGCATTCTCTTCATTCTTTAATTTTTAAGGAGCGGCCGGAGCTCGGTTATACGAGGTTTTGCATCCTGGCAAATTACGGACGTTACCTATTTTAAGCTAATATACTAAGTATAAAAAATATAAAGCAATCGATTGCTTTAATAATTGTATATTTATATCTTACTGCTTTACGTTCTGTTTTCGATTAACTTTTAACATGTTAAAAATCAGATTTATATAAAATTTTTATTTTAGGTAAACGATTGATGTCCATTTTTTAAATATATTAGCTTTTTTACAAATGTTGTTAAAACACTTTTATCAACCCAATTATGAAAGATAGCCATTCCAAACTGATGGGACAGTACACTTTGATATTGACCACGGTTTTAGTCAGTTCTTGCAAACAAGGTCCAAAATCCGTTCCCACTGTAGTTGGGGATCCCAAGGCCGAAAGGATCGAAGGGGACAGGCACTTGGTGACCGACGTCTATACGGCCGACCCATCCGCCCATGTTTTTGACGATAAAATCTATATATATCCTTCACATGATTTCGAATCTGGAATTCCTGAAGATGACATTGGCAGCCATTTTGCGATGAAGGATTACCATGTGTATTCAATGGAAAGTGTGGATGGCGCAGTAAAGGACCATGGGACGGTCTTGGACGTGTCCAACGTGGCCTGGGCGGACAAGCAGATGTGGGCCCCCGATGCCGCAGAAAAGGACGGTACCTATTATCTTTATTTTCCGGCAAAGGACAAGGACGGGGTGTTCCGAATAGGAGTGGCAGTTTCCGACAGTCCCTCGGGACCTTTTGCCCCCAAGCCCGAGCCTATAAAAGGGAGTTATAGTATCGATCCTGCCGTATTTAAGGATGGGGAAGATCATTATATGTACTTTGGTGGAATTTGGGGCGGACAGCTTCAATGGTACCGGGATAATGTGCTTAAGGGCAAGGAAGATGTCTACCCCGAAGCCAAAGAGCCCGCTTTAAGTCCAAAAGTGGCAAAACTTTCGGAGGATATGTTCGAGTTTGCCGAAACCCCGAAAGATGTATTGATCCTGGATGAAAACGGGGATCCCTTAACAACCGACGATAACGACAGGCGCTTTTTTGAGGCAGCATGGATGCACACATACAAGGGGAAGTACTATTTGTCCTATTCCACCGGGGATACCCATAATATTGCTTATGCGATGGGAGATGGGCCGTATGGCCCCTTTACCTATAAAGGCGTAATCTTGAAACCGGTTTTGGGATGGACCAATCACCATAGCATTATTGAATTCGATGGCAAGTGGTACCTTTTCTACCATGATAGCTCCCTTTCCGGGGGCAAGACCTACTTGAGGAGCATAAAGATGACCGAACTGGAATACAATGGGGACGGAACCATTAAAACATTGGATAAAATGGTATCTCTGGATGCTGTGGAAAAATAGTATGGGAAGAACCATATCTGGGGCTATGGCATTGCTGTTTCCGGCATTGGTCTTTGCCCAATTAACATTGTCAAGGCCCATTTCCGACGGACTCGTAATGCAGCGCAACACCGAATTTCCCGTATGGGGCCTTGCCGCTGTTGGGGAGGAGGTCACGATAGCGTTTATGGACCGGAAGGTCCGTGTGAAGGCGAACGGGGAAGGGGAATGGGAAGCGATGGTGGAGACCGGACCGGCAGGGGGTCCCTATGATCTGCGAATAACCACGGCAACCGCTTCCAAGACGGTACGGAACGTCTTGGTGGGCGATGTATATCTGTGTTCTGGCCAATCAAATATGGAGTTGCCAATGCAAAGGGTGGAACCTTTGTACGAACAAGAGGTTGCCAGCGCACATTATGATGAAATCCGCTACTTTGAGGTTCCCAAAGAATATGATTTCCAAGGCCCTCGGCAGGAGCTGTCGGGGGGAAGCTGGATATCCGTTGACAGTGGTACAATTGGCGGTATTTCCGCGGTTCCTTATTTTTTTGCCAAGGAAATACATTTGGACGAAGGCGTGCCCATCGGTATTATCAATGCAAGTTTGGGAGGGTCGCCCATAGAGGCCTGGTTGGACGAAAAGGTATTGGAAGCCTTTCCCCTGGCACATGCCGAAGTATTGAAATATAGGGATTCCTCCTATTTGGACAGCATTGAGGCAAGTGACCGACAAAGGGCCCTTTCTTGGTACAAAGAGCTGAACACCTTGGATGTGGGGCTGGAAGGGAACTGGAAACAAGGAAACCATGGGCAAGAGTGGCAAACCATGCAGGTTCCCGGATATTGGGCCAAGTCCGGTTTGGGCGCAATAAATGGATCCATGTGGTTCGCAAAATCAGTGGAGGTTCCGCAGCACGCCGTAGGGAAGTCGGCCGATTTGGAACTGGGCCGTATCGTGGATGCGGATTCTGTTTTTATCAATGGAACTTTTATCGGCAATACAACCTATCAATACCCGCCAAGGAGGTATAAGGTACCAGAGGGGGTCCTTCAAAGGGAGAACCAGGTTGTGGTCCGAATCATCAATGAGATAGGAGAGGGAGGTTTTGTAAAGGACAAGGCGTACGTACTACGTCTCAGCGATACGTTGATAGATCTTAAAGGGGATTGGCGCTATCGCATAGGCGCCCAAATGCCCGCCTTACGTCCCCAGACCTTTGTGCGTTGGAAGCCCACCGGTCTTTATAATGCCATGATCCACCCTTTGGTCCGTTATCCCATTTCAGGGATATTGTGGTACCAAGGGGAGTCCAATGTTGACAATGCGGAACAATACGATACGTTGATCAAGTTGCTGGTAAGGGATTGGCGACAAAAATGGGGAGGGGATAAAATACCGTTCCTTTTGGTGCAGCTCGCCAACTTTTTAACGGCATCCCCCCAGCCCCAAGAGAGCAATTGGGCCTTGATGAGGGAATCGCAGGCTGCCGTTCTGGATCTGGATGCCACTGCCATGGCCGTAACCTTGGATGTGGGGGAATGGAACGATATCCATCCCCTTAACAAAAAAGCCGTGGGGCACCGACTGGCACTGGGAGCAAAGAAACTGGTGTATGGAAGGGACGTGGTGCATAGGGGGCCCACTTTTATATTGCAGGAGTTGAAAGGGAACAGCTTAAAAATCCATTTTGACCTGTTTGGATCTGAACTCGTAGTGAAGGGCAACTCACCACAAGGATTCTCCATTGCCGGGGAGGACGGTAAATTTTACTGGGCGGAAGGTGAAGTAGATGGAAATACTGTATTGTTGCGGAGCGAAGAGGTCCCACGGCCGGTATTTGTAAGATACGCATGGGCCGATAATCCCGATAGGGCAAACCTGTTCAATACGGAGGGATTGCCAGCGGTACCCTTTCGCACGGACAAATCCGCAGAATAGCGCATACTTCCAACGTTGCAAAAAGGACATTATAATACCCAGTTACAAAAGGGTGAATTCGGCAGTAAGAGGTATGGGAATGCCTCCCTGAAGTGCGGATCATAACATATAAAACACTATATTTAAGCAATCGATTGCGGAAATAAGGGATGATCGTATTTAGATGGTTAAAATTGAAATCAGGGGATAAAACCAATGCAATTTATAGTTTGTTCCCCCCTGTATAATGTTGGGCGGAGAAGTAACCAACTTTGATAAGTTAAGAATGTTCCCTTGACCTTGGCAATGATCGGGAATCTACCGGGCAGTAAGTGTTAATTCAATAACTTCGGAATTTATGAAAGATAATCACATATTAGGGGTTTTTGGTGTATTCATGTTTCTTGTATCCCTGACGGTAAGGTCACAGGCACCTGAGGAGGATTACAATTTTGTGACCATTGAAAGGATCAGTACACAAAGGGCCATTGCTTCCATTGCCCAAGACCAGATGGGATTGATATGGATGGGTACCAATGGAGCGGGACTCAACAAGTTCAACGGTGTTTCATTAACTTCCTATAAGCAGGACAACGATATCCGCGGATCCCTTAACAGTTCCCTGATACGCAACACTTACGTGGACAGCGCAAATAGACTGTGGGCAGGAACCGAAATGGGCCTGAACGTGTACAACAGGAACCTGGACAGTTTTGATGAAGTCACTTTTCATTTGGATTCAGGCGTAATGACCAAAATTTCGATCAGGGCCATCGTGGAAATCAAGGAAGGGGAGCTCTTGGTGGGATCACATTTCTACGGACTTTTCAAAGTTGACATCAAAACCATGGAAGGACACCCCATAAGGATACAGACCCGTAGGCCGCTGTCCAATTTCCAGATCAACAGTCTTGTAAAGGATAAAAAGGGTAAGATATTCATAGGTTCCAATTTGGGCCTCTTTCAGTATGAAAATGGCGAGGCCGTTCCCGTACTTTCAAGTTATGGTTCCGAGGGGGCCAAGCAAATAGGTCATCATATAGAATCAATGGCCATCGATGATGATGGTTCCTTGTGGTTGGGTACCTTTTCCGAAGGTTTGACAAAAGTTGGCTCCACCCCCTTTAGTACCTATTTTGTACAGAATTTCAAGATTACCGATCAGCGTATATTGGCCTTGGCACAGGCACCGGATGGAAGGATACTATGTGGCACGGAAAACGATGGGCTGTTCCTGCTCAGTAAAAATGGGAAGGTTGTAAAGAGTTATAGGTACGATAAATTTGGGGACTGCACCATTAAGAGCAATTCCATCTGGTCCCTCTTTGTGGACAATGAAGACCGTATTTGGATCGGGTATTACAATAAGGGGGTAGGGGTCTACGATAAGTTCCATAGTAAGTTTAAAAGTATAAAGAGCCTTCCCAATGTACAGAACTCGTTACAGTCGCCCTCCGTAACCGGGATTTTAAGTGATGATGATGGCAAGTTATGGATCGGCATAGATGGGGGCGGAGTGGATGTTTATGACCCTATCAAAAATAAATTCCATCATTTGATCGATCCCAAAAATACCCTTGTTTCGGGACTTGACAATCCAGACGTGGTAGCCATGTTTATGGACAGTGGAAGAAATATATGGGTGGGCACTTGGAACGGCGGAATATTTTACCTTCCAAAAGGAGGGGAATCTTTTGTTCCATATCATAAGGGAAATACGAATGGTGGACTGCGATCCAACCGGATCATGGCTTTTGCGGAAGATTCCAAAGGCACGATATGGATAGGTACGTTCCTGAACGGACTTCATTCTTACGATCCGGATGGAAATATATTTACCCATAGGGACGATGCATTTTTTAAACGGTACAAATTGAGCCAAAATGATATCCACAAATTATTGGTGGACAGCGACGACAATATTTGGATCGGCACTACCCTAGGCCTGTACAAGGCAATACATACAGATGAAGGCGATTATAACGTGGTATCCCTGGCCTCCCAAATGTACCAAGAGGCAGATTATATTGTACATGATATTGTGTCGATGTTCGAGGATAAAGACCGGAACGTTTGGATCGGTACCGATGGGGCCGGTGTATGTAAATATTCCCATGCCGACAAGGAATATGAATGGGTCAACCATATTACGGGCCTGGAACACGAGACGGTCTCATCCATTTTACAGGCGAACGATGGGGACATGTGGTTTGCGGGAAACAAAGGTCTTACCCGCTACGATATTGTACAGGGCACTTTTACCCATTTTGATACCAACGATGGGCTTTTGGCGAACGATTTTAACTTTAATTCCGTTTTTAAGGACTCCCAGGGGATCCTCTATTTTGGGAGCTACGGTGGAATCAATTATTTGGACCCCGATAATATTATCATCAATAAAAATAAACCGCAACTTTACTTCAGCGATTTTAAGCTTTTTAACCGGTCGGTACAGCCGGGGACCGCAAAATCCCCCTTAAAAAAGATCATATCCCAAACTTCCGACCTTACCCTTACCCATAGGCAATCGGTATTTACCATAGAATATACCGGGATCAATTATACCAAACCAGAAAAGACGCAATATGCCTATTACTTGGAGGGATTTGAGGATACGTGGAACTATGTCGGCAATGTTAGGAACGCTACCTATACCAACCTTTCTCCAGGTGATTATACCTTTAAGGTAAAGGCATCCAATAATGATGGTGTCTGGAACGAAGAGCCCCTGACCTTGGGACTTACGGTACTACCCCCTTGGTGGAACTCCAATATGGCCTGGTTATCTTATGTACTGGGTACCGTTCTATTGACCTATTTTGTGGTAAAACTCGTTAAACAGCGGGTACAGGAGAAACGTTTGGTAAAGTTCGAACTGGACAGGAGATTACAGGAAGAGGTATTGAACGATCGTAAAATTCAATTTTTCACCAATATTTCCCATGAATTTAGGACCCCACTAACGCTCATTTTAAATCCCTTGGAAGATATTATAGAGCATACCGGAATTTATTTGCCGCAGCGTGTCAAGGAAAAACATGCCATCATTCATAAGAACGCCAAACGGTTAAAACGTTTAATGGACGAGCTTATGGACTTTAGGAAGTTACAGCTCAACAAATTTTCCATAAATGTTTCCCAGATAGACCCCTTGTTGTTCGTCCGTGAAATTACCAGTCATTTTGAGGAGGAGGCGACCCTTAAGAACATTCTGCTTACGGTGGAATCCGATGATGTTCCCTTCAATCTTTGGAGCGACCCGGGAATGTTGGAAAAAGTAATCTTCAATATTCTATCAAATGCCTTTAAGATCACTCCGGACAATGGGATGATCAGTGTGGGGATCTATAGGTGCAAGAATCAAATGATATTCCCTCTGATCGATGACGATAAGGTATTTTCAGCTATGGAAATCTCCATTGAGGATACCGGTACGGGCATCAGTAAGGAAGAGGTCAAAAATGTGTTCGAACGGTTTTATCAGGTAAAGAAGATGAACAGTCAGTACTATGGTGGAACGGGTATTGGGCTGGAAGTGGTGAAGAGTTTCATAGATCTGTTAAAGGGACAGGTCGTAGTGGAAAGTGAAGAATCGGTGGGAACCAAATTCAGGATATTCCTTCCTTTGGGACATGCCCATTTTAGACCCGATGAACTGTTTTTGGCCCCGATCCCCGATCCCCGTTATTCCGAGGTGCAGCATCATCCCTGTGAAACCGAACTGAACGTCATGGAGACCGGTGCCAAAAAGACATTGTTGATAGTGGAGGACAATACCGAGCTGCGTTCCTATATAAAGAGCGAATTGGAAAACGAATATGCCATTTTAGAGGCTGCCAACGGGTCTGAAGGACTTGCCATTGCCGTTAAGAGGATACCGGACCTGATCATAACGGATGTGGTCATGCCCGAAATGAACGGCTTTGAATTCTGCTCCCGTGTAAAGGAAGACCTGAAGATCAGCCATATTCCGGTCTTGATGCTGACCGCCAAGGCCATGACCGATGACTGGGTAAGGGGAATAGATTCCGGCGCCGATGTCTATTTGAGCAAACCATTTGAAATGAAGGTGTTGCGGGCGCAGCTAAAACAGCTGGTGACCAGTAGACAGCTATTGTTCAACAAGTATTTTCAGGACACCAAAAACGTAAAGATTCCTGATAACACCTCCCCATTGGACAAGAAATTCATCACTAAGGTACTGGAATACATCAACAACAACCTTTCCGATGAAAATATGAACGTGGAACAATTGGCGGATGAGCTTTCTTTGAGCAGGAGCCAACTTTACAGAAAAATCAAGGCGTTGACAGGGTTTACTGCCAATGAATTCCTGCGAAAGATCCGATTGGAAAAGGCAAGGGAAATGATCGAGGACGGTCATGAATCCATTAGTGAGGTAAGTTTTAAGGTGGGATTTTCATCCCCATCCTATTTTACCAAGTGTTTTAAACTGTACTTTGGGGTATTGCCCACGGAGCTGAAACAGGAATAAGTACCTGTACTTTTTGAAGGATAGGGCAATAAAAAAAGCGGAAAAGTTTGTCTCATCAAGCTTTTCCGCTTCTTTATTGACGCACCGTTTATGGAATCGACTCAATTCCCAACGGTTCTGAACACAGTTCACTTAATTTTGATATACTGCATTTGATCATTATTTTTGGCTACGATCAAGTAGTTTCCCGATTTGGCGGTTATGGGCATAACATCCTTTACGTCACCGGGAACAAAGAATCCGCTTTTGTCCACTTCCACGGGAGTAAAACTGCCCCTACCGTTTCCTTTTAGGTAAAGTCCATATCCGGCATCGTTGCGCGGGGTTTCCACTTCGGAAGCGTACAGGTTGCCCGCGATCAAAAGGTCTAGGGCACCATCAAGATCATAGTCATCGACCAATATTTGATTGATGCTGCTCAACTGGGCTTCCCGGGGCAGTTGATGAAGTACGAATTTTCCATTTTGGTTTTCCATATATACACTGGCAAAGGATTTGACCTGGTAATGTAGGGCCGATTCCAGGGATTTTTCCGTATAGACATCCTCCAATGTCGCCGTGGAGAAGCTCTCATAATCTTGGAATTTTTGCTTGATGCCCGGAATCTGTTGTGAGGAGCATTCACGGCCACGAAGGGGATATTGTTTGCCGTCGTTGTAATAGCTCAATACGATATCCTCTTTATTATCGCGGTCAAAATCGTTCACAAAAATATCAAAGGTTTCGTTTTCGGTAGCCTTGTATTTGTAGTTCAATCCATTATTGCCCAAAATATAGTCGGTATCACCGTCCTTATCAAAATCGCCTTGGGCAATGCTCCACCACCAACCTGTACTATCCAGGTCGAGTCCCCATTTTTCGGAAACTTCGCGAAAGCCCTCACCGCTATTTTCAAATACCTTTATGGGCATCCATTCCCCAACAATTATGATATCCGGCCGCTTGTCGTTGTTGATATCGGTTACTACCGCACTGGTCGCCATGCCAAGATCTAGGAAAGGCTTGGAGAAGCTTTCCGGAAATTCCTTAAATTGGGCAGTTCCATTTGTACCGGTATTGCGTAAGAGGTGGGTAGTGGCGGGCATGGGATATTTACCGGGTACCTGTCTGCCCAATACCAAGATATCCTCTTTCCCATCTTGGTCAAAATCGGCTTTGTAAACCTTTGAGCTACTGGTGGACATTGGGGGAAGGGCACTTGCCGACCTTGTAAAATTGCCTTTCCCATCGTTCAGGTACAATCGGTCTTGAAGGTGGGGAGATCCAATGGAAAATTCATAGCCCCCACTGGCTACGTACAGATCATTGTCACCATCCCCATCGGCGTCAAAAATGAGGGCTCCCGTATCTTCGTGGATCTTGTCTTCTTCGAGCGCTTTAACGGGCCGTTTTTCAAAACCGTTCCCGGACTGTAGGAAAATTGTCCCGGTATAACCGGTGGAACCGCCCACAAAGTAGTCGTCCCGGCCATCACTGTTCAGGTCCCCCACTACCAAGGTTGGTCCGAAGGTGGACATTTTATGTGGCAACAGTACCTGCTTTGAAAAATCATCATAATAATTTTCGGTATGTCGGTAGTCGGGAAACAGTCCCGTGGTATCCGTTTCAAAGGGCCTTAAAAGGGATTTTGGCGTGTCAGGATAGGATTGGGCATCGCCTTGTTTGAGCAGTAAGGTCTGGCCGGGTTCAACATTGGCCAGTTCCTGTACCTTCCCGTTGGTCCATACCACCCTTACCATGTCAATTTTCTCCGCTTTGCCGATACCAAAGATCAGCTCGGGGGCCACGGATGACTGAAAGCCTCTTGTAAGGGTCAGTTCCTGCAATTGTGTTGTGCCGTCGCTGGTGAGATAAACTCGGTTCCCGACCCCAAAATTATTGCCCGGGTCGCCCTGAAACCTTATTTTGAGGAACCCGTTCATTTCGGAGCTGCCATTTTGAAAGACCGCTGCGTGATCATCTATATTATTGGTAATGATTTCAAGGTCCCCGTCATTGTCCAGATCGGCATAGGCCACCCCGTTGGAAAAACCCTTATAGGATATGCCCCATTGATCGTTGGCACGTTCGAACTGCAGGTTTCCCTTATTTTTGAATATAAAGTTGTCTATTTTTTCGGAAGGGATGTTCAAGCTCAGGTCCAAGGTGCTATCGGCCTCGATCTTTACGGTCTTCAGCCTGTTGAAGTAGTCATTGTTGTTGATTTCCCTTCTGGTTCCATTGGATACAAAGAGATCTTTTAGACCATCGTTGTCAAAATCCGCAAAAAGCGGTCCCCAGCTCCAATCGGTAGAGGAAGTACCGGTAATTCTGGATACATTTGAAAAATGGGGAACCCCGTTGGTAAAGGAACCGGAGTTGAGCTGCATACAGTTGTGCATATATTGGTACTGGAATCCTGCATCGGCGATATCCTTGAAAAGGTCTGGGTTCATACTGGCCATATTGGCTTTTTTCCTTCTATTGTCCTTGGCATCCATATCCACTTGGAAGATATCAAGGTAGCCGTCATTGTTAAAGTCGGCAATATCTGCCCCCATTCCATAGAAGGACGTATGGGAAGTGGCCTGTTTTATCACCTCTCGAAACGTTCCGTCCTGATTGTTGATGTACATAAAATCGGGAGAGTTAAAATCATTTGAAACGTAGATATCCGGCCATGAATCGTTGTTTATGTCGCCTACGGTGGCGCTCAATGAAAGCCCAAAGGAACGAAGTCCGGCCCCGTCGGTGACCTCTTCAAACCGGTCGCCGTTATTTCTATAGAGCTTGTCAGTCTGTTCGTCCTGTACATTTCGCATATTTTGAACGTAGACAAAGGTGGGGGAGTTGAAACGGGTAGGGGGATAGTTGGCCACATAGAGGTCCAGGTCCCCATCCTTGTCATAATCAAAGAATGTTGCCTGAACACTGTTTCCGGTATCATCTATTTGGTATTCGGCCGCCTTTTCGGAAAAGGTCCCGTCACCATTATTAAGAAACAGTTGATTGTTCCTAGGCCCATATTTACCGCTGACGGAACAGTAGATGTCCAGGTAACCATCACCGTTTATATCGGCCATCGTCACCCCGGTATACCATCGATCGTCCCCTGTAACCCCCGCTTTTTCGGTGATGTCCTCAAATTTCATATCTCCTTTGTTGAGGTAGAGTTTATTGGGCACTTGGTTTCCCGTAAAGTAGATATCCAACAATCCATCGTTGTTTATATCCCCGGTCGCCACGCCACCGCCCATATAGATGTAGGAATAGGTAAAATAGTTCAGGCTATCGTTTTCGGTAAGGTCGTTACGGAATTCCAGCCCCGTTTGCGAATGAGGGACGGCCTTGAAAATTTTTTCTTCGATCGGTTCTTTCTGTTTGTCGCAGGCATTTAAAAGGATAATGCCCAAACAACAAATCAACAATCGACTTCCAAGGAATTCTTTCATGTCCATGATTTTAAAATTTTGAAGTTATAAAAAAACAGCGTAGTACGAACCACGCTGTTTTTAAAAAACTAACTAACTAACTCAACACACATTGCCAATATTAATAACCTGGGTTTTGATCTTCCGGTCCGATCAAACTATTTGTTCCGATTTCCCTGTCGGGAATGGGAAGTAAGGTATGGATGTCCTCCCTAAAATTGGTTCCTTCCAGTGCTGTGGAAGCAATTCCCCAACGGATAATGTCATTGAACCTGATCTGTTCCCCTGCCAGTTCCACCATACGTTCGTGCACAATGGCCTCAAAAATATCCTGTGTGGACATACCACTGGCACTTAAGGGGGCAAGATCTACACTGGGACGTTGTCGTACCTCGTTAATATAACCGATAGCCGCCCCTGGATCACTTTCGTAGGTACATTCGGCCATCATCAACAGTACATCTGCATATCGCAGGTAGTTGAAGTTGATTCCCGATTCCTGATCTTCGCTTGCATCCTTGTAATAGTTCTGATATTTTCTCCAACCCGCCCTTCTTTGCGATCCGGCAGTGAGATTTCCTTCTGTTATCACCCCTGCCGAATACGTATCGCCAACGGAATAAAAAGTAGCTTGGTACCTTGGGTCCCCAGCTTCATATTCGTCCAGCAACCGATCGGAAGGGTACACGTTGAACCAGTTCAACAAACCGTATTCCTGTCCCCTAAAAGTAGCTTCATTGGCACCTTCCCCGGAGACATCGGAGTTCCATTGTGCCGCCGTTCCTAATTCATCATCATACTGGATCTCAAAAATGGATTCGGGACCATGTTCCCCTTCTTCGGTAAAATTATCGTAGAAATCATCTTCCAGACTGTACTGCCCATATATCTTATTGAACTCGGCAAGGGCAGCGGGTTTGTTGTCCATAAAAAGATATACTTTTCCAAGTAGTGCAGTTGCGGCACCTCGGGTGGCCCTTCCTATATCGTCCGACCCCTTTTCAAGAAGGGCGTTCTGGGCATCTTGAAGATCTGCCACGATCAGTGCATAGACATCGGCCGCTGCCGCTCTTGGTTTTTCCTCACCTGAGAGATCCACTATCAAGGGAACGTCACCGAACCTGGTCACCAGAAAAAAGTAGAACAGGGCCCTTAGGAATTTTGCCTCGCCCACATATTTATCCTTTCTTGCAGTGCTCAGTAGGTTATCGGAGATCGCATTTATTTTCTCCTGGTTCTCGATAACAAAGTTCGCTTTGTTGATGCCCCTGTAACAACTTTCCCAATAAGCCCCGATCAGTCCATGACTGGAATCAAAGGAAAAGTTGAGGTATTGTAGCTTATCGGCTTCCAGCTGGGAGTTCCCGGCATTTTCATGGGCCAGATTGTCCATCATAAAGAACATTCCCCTTGAATATAGGCCAATTGTCTGAAGGTTGGCGTAAACGGCGTTTACTGCCGACTCTACCTGGGGCCCGGTCGCGAAGAACGATTCCGGTGACAGTTCGTTCGGATTGTTTACGAACAGGTCGTTCTCATCACATGAGTTTGTTACAAACCCAAAGAAAAGTAATGTAACGATTAATTTAAATTTTTTCATATCAAATTTTTTTTTAAAAATTGGCTTGCAATCCTAGTATAATTGATTTGGGTTGTGGGTACGTACCTCGGTCTATACCATATTCGAAAATGGAATTGTTGATAACCGACGATGCCCCTATTTCGGGATCAAGTCCGCTGTAATCCGTAATGGTGATCAAATTCTGACCACTTACATATACCCTCAATTTTGAGACCCAGTCGGTAATGGTACCTTCTTTAAAGGTGTACCCTAAAGCGATGTTCTTCAATCTGGTAAAGGATCCATCCTCTACAAAGCGATCGGAAATGGCCAAGTTTTGGGGTGCGCCACCGGCCCTTGGGATCGAGTTTGAGGTGCCCGGACCGGTCCACCTGTCCAAAACTCCCGTTCCTGCGTTAAAAAGACGTGGCATTCCTTCTAGATCGTAGATGTTCGTATTGTAAATATCGTTCCCATATAGACCGTTGATGAACATGTTAAGGTCCCAATTTTTATAACTGGCACTAAGGTTCAGTCCATAGGTTATCTCTGGATAGGGATTTCCTATTACGGCCCTATCATCGGAATTGATCTGCCCGTCCCCGTTAAGATCTTTAAAACGGATATCCCCTGGAGCGACGGTAGTCTGTCCGGGATCGAATGTTAGCACGGCATCCACTTCTTCCTGTGATTGATAGATGCCATCGGTAACCAGGCCATAAAAATGGAACAGTGACTCTCCTTCGGCAATCCTGGAAATTGGGGCACTTTCAAAGTTGGCGCCAAAAATTTCCCCATCCGGACCAAGTCCCAAGGATTTCATTTCGTTGTCCGTAGTGGCAAGGTTAAGGTCGGCCGACCATTTGAAGTCGCCCTCAAAATCGTTGTAGCCCAACGTTATTTCGAAACCTTTGGTTTCGGAAGACCCTACGTTTTCAACAATAAAAGCTTGATTGGGGGTCAGCGTGGGCGGTATTGGCTTTTGGATCAATAGTTCATCGCTGGTATTGTTATAATACTCCACACTAGCGGTGAACTGGTTATTGTTGAACCCAAAATCAATTCCCACGTTGGTCATGATTTTTTCCTCCCATCCAACATTGGGATTTGGCACCCCGTTAATGGTCGTTCCTACCGCAGCAACACCGCCTATTGGATAAAAGAAGTTGCTGGTTAGGGTAGATGTAAACTGATAGTTGGGAATTTCATCAAAACCGGTGCTTCCATAACTTCCCCTTAATTTGAGGGTACTCAGACCTGAACCCTCCAAGAAATTTTCCTCGGCTATGTTCCAACCTAGGGCTATGGATGGGAAGGTACCCCATTTTTTTTCGGGACCGAATCTTGAAGATCCGTCACGTCTTATCGATGCCGCTATTAGGTAGCGTCCATCGTAATTATAGTTCAACCTTGCCAAGTACCCGATTTTGGTAACATCTTCCGACCTTGAAATAAGGTTGGAAGCATCGTTGCTCACTTGGTTCACCTCATTGGTGATGCTGTTTTGACTGGAAGTCTCCAACTGCTCGAACTCACTGTCGTTTTTTTCCGCCAGTAACAGGACGTCGATATTGTGAACGTCGGCAATGGTCGTTTCATAGTTAAGGCTATTGGTCAATAGCAATCGCCTAAAATTCTGCCTATTTTTTGTAATGGTCGCAAAACCTACGGCATGTGTGGAGCCGCCTTCACTATCGTCATTATAGGATGGTACGAACTGGTCAAAGCTCGTTTGGGTATTCTGTAGGCCAAATTGTGTCCTAAAGGTAAGACCCTCAAAGATGTCCACTTCCCCATAGAGGTTCCCAAAGATATCCACCACCCTGTTTTCGGCCTGCCCAAGGGTCTGTACCCTTACAGGGTTGTCCGCATCCTGACCGTCCGAAGCGCTGTTGGGCCCTTGGAAACCTCCAAGGTTGTTCGGATTGTATACAGGTAAGTATGGTGCCGCCTTGATCGCATGTTCGATCAAAGATCGGCCACCGCCCTGCCTTTCTGGGTTTTGTTCGCTAAAAGAGAGGGATAACGTTTCACCTACCCTAATTTTTCCAAGGGTGAAGTTACTGTTGGCCCTAAAATTATGACGACTGTAATTGGTTTCAACAATGGTACCTTCTTGATCCAAAAATGAACCGGAGATCCTAAAATCGCTGTTCTCCCCGCCACCTGAAACACTCATATCATGGCTTTGGATGATACCGGACCTAAATATTTGTTCCTGCCAATTGGTATTTAGCCCGGAACTGCTCAATGGGGATGACGGGGTGACCCCAAACGCCTCATTGGCATATTGTAGGTACTGCTGCGTATTCAATACATCGAACCGTTTGGTGGTGTAGTTAAAACCGGTATAGCTGTTCAGGGAAACGGAAACTTTTCCCGGTTTGCCCCTCTTTGTGGTAACGATAACCACACCGTTGGCCGCTTGGGAACCATAGGAAGCTGCCGTAGAGGCATCCTTAAGGACGTTGATACTTTCAATATCGTTGGGGTTAAGGTTTCCTATGCCCGTGGAAATAACCCCATCTATAACATATAGGGGGCCTTGCCCCGTTGGGGAGCCCACGCCCCGTATTCTCACGTTCGGCGCCGCCCCAGGGGAGCCGGTGTTGACGACCGTAATACCGGCCGCCCTTCCTTGAAGGGCCTGGTCTGCCGTAGCCACAGGAACTGCATTGAGTTCTTCCGAACTTACCGATGAAATGGCGCCCGTAACTTCAGCACGACTCTGAGAACCATACGCAACTACCACGATCTCGTCCAATTCGGTGCTGTCGATATCCATCTGTACCTGGATATTACTTTGACCGCCAACCGCTATACGCTGCCTTACAAAACCAATGTAGCTGATCACAAGTGTATCGTCTTCACTTGCGGAAATCGTAAAATTCCCATCGAAATCGGTTTGGGTACCGTTATTGGTGCCATCAACAATAACGGAAGCCCCCGCCAAAGGTGCACCCGTATCGTCCAACACCGTACCGCTGACGGTCTTCGTCTGGGAGAAGGCCAAGTGGCCGCACATTACCAAGAGCGCAATGAGCGTAATTTTTAATTTGATCATAAATTGATGTTTTAAGTTAGTTATTTTCAATAAATAGCCTATTATATTGAACAGACTACAATTAGCAAATTTAGATGGAACGTTAAAGTTTTACTAAAACACTTGAAGCAAATACTATAAATCTTGTAGCATTTGATATGTGATATTAGGAATTTCTTAAATTATGGGACATAATATTTGGGATCGTACCGGATAAATGGTCTCAAAGTGATAAGTCTACTTTTTTACGCTCATTATTTGCATATTTGATAATGTATACAAATGGCTTTTGGTCAGTTTTTGAAGCAGGACCGAATAAGGGAAATTCACGGATGCATTTTGAACAAGAAGGGTTCTTATCCCGTTGTTACTTATCCGTAACGGCTGCAAATTGCATAATTCGGATAGGCGGATATACCCATTGCGGATAACTCCGGATTAAAGGGAAATTTATTTGACCAACGCCCAATGTTGATAATTTTTATGAAAATCTTACAATGGTACCGTAAAAATGCATATTTTAATGGTGTTAAAAAAACACTTGTTTAATGATGGTCCATTTTCCGATCGGTTTATAAAGCCATTGATCAAAGAAGCACTTCTATGAAAAACATTCTCGGAATCCTTTTCTTGGTCACATTGCCATCACTTTCGCAAGAGGATGCCCTAAAATTATGGTATGCCCAACCTGCTGGTACCCAATGGGAAAGTGCGATGCCCATTGGCAATGGCCATATTGGGGCCATGGTCTATGGCAATGTGGCGAACGAAACCTATCAACTGAACGAGCACACGGTCTGGAGCGGGGGCCCCAATAGGAACGACAACCCGGAAGCCTTGGGCTCCCTTGATAAAATTCGGGAGCTCATATTTACAGGGGAGTACAAGGCTGCCGAGCAACTTGCCAATGAAAAGATCATCAGTCACACATCGCATGGACAAAAATTCCAACCTGTGGGCGAACTGTTGCTTTCTTTTCCGGAACACGGTGCCTATTCCGATTACCATCGTGAACTGGATTTGGGCAGGGCCGTTACCGGGACCTCATATACGGTAAACGGCGTAAAATTTAAAAGGGAGGCCTTTGTATCCATCCCCGACAGGGTGATGGTAGTACATTTAACGGCGGACAGGCCGGGAAAAATAACATTTACGGCCACTTTTGATTCACAGCACAAAATCAGACAAAAGGGCACGGACGGAGGTAGCCAACTATCCCTTTGGGGCAGGACCTCCGATCATGAGGGGGTGAAGGGGCTGGTGGAGTTCAGGGCATTGGCAGAAATTGTTATCGAAGGGGGAAAAATGGATGGAACGAGCGATGACATTGAAGTGAAGAAGGCCAACTCGGCAACCATACTTATTTCCATTGCATCAAATTTTAACAATTATAATGACCTGGGAGCAGATGAAAACCTTCGGGCGGAGGAATATCTTAAGAAGGTGGAGGGCCTCAGCTACCACGACCTTCTGGAATCCCACACTAAAGGATATAAAAAGTATTTTGACCGGGTGCGGCTTGATTTGGGAAGTACGGAGGCCTCGAAGCTTCCTACCGATAAAAGATTGGAGAATTTTAGGGACACGGAAGATCCTTCCTTTGTCACCCTCTACTATCAATATGGGCGCTACCTGTTGATTTCCGCATCCCAACCGGGAGGCCAACCCGCTAACCTTCAGGGAATATGGAACAACAGCATGGATCCTGCTTGGGACAGTAAGTATACCATCAATATCAATACGGAGATGAACTATTGGCCCGCTGAAAAAACCAACTTGGCCGAGATGCACGAACCCTTGCTGAAAATGGTCCGGGAGCTTTCGGAAACCGGCCAAAAAACCGCTAAGGATATGTATGGTGCCAAAGGTTGGATGGCCCATCACAATACCGATATCTGGCGGACCACCGGTGCCGTGGACGGTGCTTTCTGGGGAATTTGGAACGGGGGAGGGGGCTGGCTCAGCCAACATCTTTGGGAACATTACCTGTATTCGGGAGATCTGTCCTATTTGGCTTCCGTATATCCTATTTTAAAAGGAGCTGCCACTTTTTATGCCGATTTTCTGATTGCACATCCCAATCACCCTTGGCTGGTCGTGGCTCCTGGCAATTCTCCCGAAAATGCCCCGGAGGCACACCAAGGTTCCTCGCTTTCTGCCGGTTCCACCATGGACAACCAAATCGTGTTCGATGTTTTCAGTACCGTAATACAGGCCAGTGGACTATTGGGGAAGGACAGGGCATTTGCCGATTCCTTGATCGGTTTAAGGTCCAAATTGCCACCTATGCAGATCGGAAAACACGGTCAACTACAGGAATGGCTGGATGATGTGGACGATCCCGAGGACCATCATCGGCATATCTCACATTTATACGGGCTGTATCCTTCCAATCAGATATCGGCCCATCGCACTCCCGAACTTTTTGCCGCGGCGAGGACTACCCTATTGCAACGGGGGGATATCAGTACAGGGTGGAGCATGGGCTGGAAAGTAAACTGGTGGGCCAAGATGCTCGACGGGAACCATGCCTATTCCCTTATCCAAAACCAATTGACACCCTTGGGGGTAAACTCCGAGGGAGGCGGTACCTATACCAACCTTTTCGATGCCCACCCTCCCTTTCAGATAGATGGAAATTTTGGATGTACCTCCGGTATCACCGAAATGCTTTTACAAAGTTCGGATGGGGCTGTTCATCTGTTGCCCGCCTTGCCGGATGCCTTACATACCGGGAAAATATCCGGGTTACGGGCACGGGGCGGTTTTACCATCACCAATATGGAATGGCGTGCAGGTAATCTGGTAACGGTGACCATTAGGTCGGACCTTGGAGGAAACCTACGTTTGCGAACGCCCAACAAAATGGGATCAACAACGGGCAAGGGCCTTATGGAAGCCGCTGGGGAAAACCAAAATCCCTTCTATTGGGTACCCACAACGGCCAAGCCCATTATTTCCGAAGCTGTCAAAATTATGCGCCCAACGCTCCCTACTACCTTCCTGTACGATCTACCGACCACAAAGGGAGGATCGTACACAATTGTAATGGAATAGCATGGCGCCAAAATAAAATGATACAGATGAAAATAATACTTACATATACCCTTATATGTTTTCTCCTGTCACTTCCCATAGCGGGGCAAATGCAACTTTATGATCTGGAGCAGGTAAGATTGTTGGACGGCCCTTTTAAAAATGCCCAAGAGGTGGATATGCAATATATCCTTGCGCTAGATCCGGACAGGCTACTGGCCCCTTACCGTATCGATGCCGGTCTTCCCCAAAAGGAACCGCGCTATGGGAATTGGGAAAGTTCCGGTCTGGATGGGCATATTGGGGGACATTACCTATCGGCTCTGGCCATGATGTACGCCTCCACGGGCAAAACGGAACTAAAGGACCGCCTGACATATATGATATCCGAATTGGCGAAGTGTCAGGACCAAAATGGCAATGGCTATGTGGGCGGCATTCCCGAAGGAAAACTTTTTTGGGACCGTATCCATAAAGGGGATATTGAAGGCAGTAGTTTCGGGTTGAACAACACTTGGGTACCCCTGTACAATATACATAAGCTATTTGCGGGACTGTACGATGCATATCATTTTGCCGGCAACCAACAGGCCAAACAGATCCTGATCGGATTGGGCGAATGGTTCGTACGGCTTTTGGAACCCCTTACCGACGAACAGGTACAGATGATATTGCGTACCGAGCATGGCGGCATCAACGAGTCGTTCGCAGATCTGTACCTTTTGACCAAAGATGAAAAATTCCTTCACACCGCACAGCGATTGTCCCATCGAACCCTTTTGGATGCCCTGGTCAACGGACAGGATATCCTTACGGGCCTACATGCCAACACACAGATACCCAAGGTGGTGGGGTATGAAAAAATAGCGGGGATAACCAATAATGAGGAATGGTCCGAAGCCGTGGATTTCTTTTGGGATAACGTGACAAAGGAACGCAGTGTGGCCTTTGGGGGCAACAGTTTTCGCGAACATTTTAACCCCATTGATGATTTTAGCGGGATGTTGGAATCCAATCAGGGACCGGAAACCTGCAACTCCTATAATATGCTAAGACTTGGGAAGGCACTTTTCCTTCAAAATGGTAGCACCGAATATTTGAATTTTTATGAAAGGACCCTTTATAACCACATCCTTTCCAGCCAACATCCCGAAAAAGGGGGATTTGTATATTTCACCCCGATCAGGCCCAACCACTACAGGGTGTACTCCCAACCGGAGACCAGTATGTGGTGCTGTGTGGGCTCAGGTCTGGAAAACCATACCAAATACGGGGAACTCATTTATGCGCATATGGAAAGGGATGTGTTCGTGAACCTTTTTATCCCGTCCAAGCTCCATTGGAAAGAAAAGGGACTGGAGCTATTGCAAAAGACCCGCTTTCCCTATGAAAATGCCTCTGAATTTTCTGTAGTTCTGGAGAAGGCACAATCCTTTGCGATCCACTTCCGTAGGCCCCAATGGATGTCGGACATGGAAATTCTGGTAAATGGAGAGGTACAAGAAACCGAGGAAAAAGAACCTGGGTATATCCAAATCCACCGAAAATGGAAAAAGGGGGACACCATATCATTGCGGTTTAAAACGGAAACCACGCTGGAACCACTTCCCGATGGGTCCAACTGGGCCGCCTTTGTAAATGGTCCCATAGTGCTGGCCGCCAAGACCTCGGTCAAAAATTTGGATGGCCTCTTCGCCGATGATAGCAGAATGGGGCATGAAACCAAGGGCAGATTAGTTCCACTGGACCAGGCCTTTGTACTGGTAGACGATGGACAAGATCCGCTTGCCAAGTTACGCCAAGAAGGGAATCTAAGGTTTGGACTGGATACCCTCTTATTACAACCGTTTTATGAAATACACGATGCCCGTTACCAAATGTATTTCCAAAAGCTTTCCCAGCAAGGACTTACCGAAAAAAAGGAGGCGCTAAAGCAAATGGAAAGGGAATCGCTCCTGCTGGAATCAAAAACTGTAGATCTTGTGAATTGTGGGGAACAACAACCAGAAGTAGATCACTCCTACCAAGGTGAAAATAGTCGATCGGGGTATGATGACGGACACTTTTGGCGCAGTACCCTTTCCTATATATCATATCGTTTATCGAATGGGGATAGGGACGCCACCAACATCGAAATCACGGCCCTTGATAACCTGGAGGAAGAAAAGTTTGATGTCCTGATCAATGGGCAGCCCGCCGAAAGTTGGAAGTTGGAAGGAAAGACTTTAATGTTGACAATTGCCGGTCAGGAGGAAATCCGATTAAGGATACAAGCCAAAAATGAAGCCATGACACCCAGATTCAATCAGATAAGATTGCTAAAGCCTTAATAGTGATATGGTGCTAAATATAAAAATAATCCGGTCTAAAACCTCGTAGCAAGCTCGTGAGGAATGTAGGGGAAAACTAAAATAACCCGCCTCTGCCTCTGGCGGACCGGCGCCGGAGCATACTAAATCTCACTAAGTGGGTAAATACGGAAACAATGGTCTTGAAATTTTTTAAACCGCTTTTGTGCCTGTTTATTTTTAACATTGTGCCTTTGACCGCCCAGCAAGGTGGCGCGCTCAATCCGGTCATTTTTGCCGATGTCCCCGACCTGTCCATGATCAGGGTGGGGGATACCTATTATATGAGCAGTACTACCATGCATATGAGTCCAGGAGTTCCATTGATGAAATCGAAGGACCTTATAAACTGGCAATTGATCGGTTACGCCTACGATACCTTGGCCGATAATGATGCCATGAACATGGAAAACGCTCAAAACGCTTATGGTCGTGGGTCGTGGGCGAGCTGTCTCCGTTACCATAAGGGGCTCTTTTATGTGACCACCTTTGCCCAGACCACGGGAAAGACACATGTGTTTCGTACGGCCGATATTGAAAAGGGCCCGTGGCAAGAAATATCCTTTGAACCCTCCTATCATGACCATAGCATTTTCTTCGATGATGATGGCAAGGTATATATGATCTATGGGAACGGGAAATTACATCTGTTGGAACTGGACCCCGATCTCTCGGGAGCAAAGGCCGGAGGGATCGATCAGGTACTTATCGAAAATGCAAGTGCCCCGGCGGGCGACAATATCAGACTGGGAGCCGAGGGATCCCAAGTCTTTAAGGTGAACGGAAAATACTACCTCTTTAATATCGCATGGCCAAAGGAAGGGATGCGTACGGTGTTGATCCATCGGGCAGATTCGATTACTGGCCCTTGGGAAGGTAGGGTGGCATTACAGGACAAAGGGGTCGCCCAAGGAGGGCTGATAGATACTCCCGATGGCCGTTGGTTCTCTTATCTGTTCCGCGATTATGGGGGTGTTGGACGTATTCCCTATCTGGTACCCGTAACATGGGCGGACGGGTGGCCGGTCTTGGGAGCGGATGGCAAGGTGCCGGAAGATCTGGAACTTCCCAAAAGCAAGGGTCCCATACCGGGCATAGTGGCTTCCGATGAGTTCGATCGCAATACAAACGACAGGAACTTCCCACTGGTATGGCAGTGGAACCATAATCCGGTAAACGACTTATGGTCCCTAACCGATAGAAAAGGATATTTACGACTGCGTACGGCCCGGATCGACAGTAATCTGGTTTCCGCCCGGAATACCCTGACCCAACGGACCATAGGTCCCGAAAGCAGCGTTACCACGCTATTGGAAACCGCCCAAATGAAGGAAGGGGATTTTGCGGGACTTTGCCTTTTGCAAAAAGAATACGGTTGGGTTGGGGCAACGGTCGAGGAGGGGGAGAGGTGGATCGTAGTGGTTCATGCCCCAGAGGGAAGGCCCCAAGAGATACAACGGATCCCAATAGAGCAGGACAATGTTTATTTAAGGGCAAGCTGCGACTTTAGGGAAAGGGCCGATACCGGCAGTTTCCAATACAGTCTTGATGGCAAAAAATGGGAGGATATAGGGAAACCTTTTCCATTGCCATATACCCTTCCCCATTTTATGGGCTACAGGTACGGGCTCTTCAATTTTGCCACCCGTGAAACGGGAGGTCATGCCGATTTCGATTATTTCAGGATCAAGGAAAAGATACGATAATATAAACTACCATTAAAAATATGCTACTATGAAAAAGCGAGCGATCATTCTTTTGTACATAGGTATGGCCTTGGTTTCATTTTCCCCCAATAGGGAAAAAGAAAGGCCCCATAAAAAGAAGAACGAAAATCCAGCTATATTCACTAAGGTCGTCTATACAGGAAACGATGTGATCTACGCCGATAATCCACTGGAGGCGGACGAATTTTACAATCCTATCCTACAGGGGTGCTATCCGGACCCTGCCATCACCCGAAAGGGAGACGATTATTATTTGGTCTGTTCCTCTTTTGCCATGTTTCCCGGTGTTCCCATTTTCCATTCCAAGGATCTGGTGAATTGGACACAGATAGGACATGTCTTGGACCGGACCTCACAATTGGACGTCCACGATACAGGGATCAGCTCGGGGGTGTACGCTCCCGGCATCGCATATAATGCCAGCAACGACACTTTTTATATGATCACCACCGCATTTGCGGGGGGACTCGGAAATATAGTGGTAAAGACAAAGGATCCCCTACAGGGATGGAGCGAACCCATAAAGCTCAATTTTGGGGGGATAGATCCCTCCCTCTTCTTCGATGACGATGGAAAGGCCTATGTGGTCCACAACGATGCGCCCGAAAAAGGAAAGGAACTGTACGAAGGCCATCGGGTGATCAAGGTTTGGGAATATGATCTGGAGAACGATCAAATTGTACCAAATTCAGATAAGGTAATTGTGGATGGAGGGGTGGATATTGCGGAAAAACCCATTTGGATCGAAGCGCCGCACATCTATAAAAAGGAAGGACGGTATTATTTAATGTGTGCCGAAGGCGGCACCGGAGGATGGCATAGCGAGGTAATCTTTGTTGGCGACAGTCCGATGGGGCCCTTTACACCTGCACCTGGAAATCCCATATTGACCCAACGATATTTTTCCCAAGATCGCCCCAATAAGGTGGACTGGGCCGGGCACGCCGATTTGGTGAAAGGCCCTGATGACAAATATTACGGAGTGTTTTTGGGGGTCCGTCCCAACGGGAAGGATAGGGTAAATACGGGAAGGGAGACTTTTATCCTGCCGGTCGACTGGACAGGGGAATTCCCTGTTTTCGAAAATGGGCTCGCTCCCCTTGCGCCTACCTTGAAAATGCCGAAGGGGGTAACAGCGAACAAGACCGGAAAGGAAGGATATTTTCCAAACGGCAATTTTGTATATGAGGAAGATTTTACTGACGATAAACTAGATCATAGATGGATAGGCCTGCGCGGGCCTCTTGAAAATTTTGGTACCCTTACCAAAAAAGGATTGCAGATCGATCCTTTTCCCGTGACCATCAAGGAAATGAAACCCACAAGTACACTATTTCACAGACAGCAGCACAATAGTTTCTCATTTGTCACTACGGTAGACTATGCCCCCAGATCGGAAAGGGACCTAGCCGGGATCGTGTGTTTGCAGAGCGAAAAATTCAACTATGTTTTTGGGATCACAAAAAAAGGATCTTCCAGCCACATCGTACTGGAACGCACGGAGAACGGTCGGTCCGCAATTGTTGGAAGTATGGAAATTGGTTCCAAGGGAGCGGTGCGGTTACAGGTCAGTGCGGAAGGGGACGATTATACCTTTTCCTATGCACTGGGTGAAGGAGACTTTGTGAATGTGGGCGGTAAAGTGTCCGGCGATATACTTTCTACCAATGTTGCTGGAGGTTTTACCGGAGCGTTGATCGGGCTTTACGCCACATCGGCCAATGATGCCATGCCATTGGACCGATAGGGCGTGATTTGCAAAAGGGAAAGCATAAAAATTAGGTGATATTATAAATGATGGAGCAAATCCCATATAAGTGGAAACTATCAAATAATCGATGCGGAATAACTAATCGGACCATATGAAAAATAAAAACAGCATAACGAAACACATTTTTTCGACAACATTGTTCTTGGTATTTACTTTTTCCATTTCGGCACAGGAATTGGTCAAGATAGCGCCAAAAGGCTTTGATATTGCCAAACAGGGGGTGTCCCCAGGTAAATTGGACAGCGTTACATATGAATCGAAGACCGTAGGGACCGCTCGGAAGGCTTTGGTATATACTCCTCCAGGATTTACCAAAAGCAAAAAATACCCGGTCCTCTACCTATTGCACGGCATCGGGGGGGATGAAAGGGAGTGGTTACGGCACGGAAACCCTCAGGTGATATTGGACAATCTATATGCGGAAGGAAAACTACGGCCCATGATCGTGGTATTGCCCAATGGGCGTGCCATGAAAAACGATCGGGCAGAGGGAAATATCTTCGCAACCGATAAGGTGGAAGCCTTCGCCAACTTTGAAAATGACCTTTTGAACGACCTTATCCCTTTTGTTGAAAAACGGTACAATGTATTCAAGGATAAGGAGCATAGGGCCATAGCGGGCCTATCCATGGGTGGTGGACAGTCCTTGAACTTTGGACTGGGCAACCTGGATACCTTTGCCTGGGTGGGCGGATTTTCGTCCGCCCCCAATACCAAAATGCCAGAGGAGCTACTGCCAGACCCACTTAGGGCCAGGGAATCGCTTAAACTGCTCTGGATTTCCTGTGGGGATGAAGATGGTCTTATCGGTTTCAGCAAACGCAGCAGTGATTATCTGCGAGAAAAGGAAGTGCCACATATTTTTTATGTAGAGCCCGGGGGACATGATTTTGAGGTATGGAAAAACGACCTGTATATGTTTTCCCAATTGCTGTTCAAACCAGTTGACCGGCAACTGTTCAATAAATACAGCGTACTGGGAATCCCTGCCGGTACCAATGTTGGCAGCGCAAAATACCCGCAGTTGCTACCGGACAACCGGGCCATTTTTAAGGTGCACGCCCCTGGGGCCCAAAAGATGCAACTGGATCTTGGAAAAAAATATGAAATGGAAAAAGATAGCACGGGATATTGGACAGTGACCACCGATTCCCTGGGCGGGGGCTTCCATTATTATTCCCTAGTGATAGATGGGCTGGCGGTTGCCGACCCCGGCAGTGAGACCTTTTTTGGGATGGGACGTATGGCGAGCGGCATTGAGGTCCCCTTTCCGGGCGATGGATATTATGCATTGAGGGAGGTACCCCATGGCGCTATACGATCTAATAGATACTATTCAACGGTAACCAACGGTTGGAAACGGATATTGGTGTATACGCCCCCGGCGTATGACAAGGATCAGACCAAAAAATTTCCGGTACTGTACCTCCTCCACGGAGGGGGAGAGGACGAAAGGGGCTGGGCCAACCAAGGTCTAGCCGATTTGATCATGGACAATCTGCTCGCAGATGACAAGGCGGAACCAATGTTGTTGGTCATGTTGGACGCTAACCTTCAGGGCGGGGGAGGTCCATCCTCTTTTGGTGAAAACACCTTGAAGGCTTTTGAAAAGGAACTCAAGGAAGTGGTGGTGCCATTTGTGGAAAGCAATTATCGGGCCATTGTTAGCCCTGAAAAACGCGCTCTTGCCGGCCTTTCCATGGGAGGGTTGCATACCCTATGGACCGGGATCAATAATACGGATATGTTTTCCCATCTTGGGGTTTTCAGCTCGGGATGGTTTGCCGACAATCCGACCCTATCCGCTCCCAACTATGCCTTTATGGAAAGCAATAAGGACAAGATCAATGCCGATCTGGACACATTTTACATCTCAATGGGAGGCAAGGAAGATATTGCACACCAAAACGGTAGTACCATGATGGTAAAACTGGATGAAATAGGTATAAAATACGAGTATGGTGAATATCCGGGTGGCCATACCTGGCCTGTTTGGAGGCACGATCTGTATATGTTCGCTCCGAAGCTGTTCCGCTAATGTAGACGGAGATAGGTACTGAAAAGGGTAGGGCACAGCCGAAAATTGAGGGATGTCCATTTTGACCTGTTGGAAACTTCCCCCATCTGAAGATGATGGTTTTGAGGGTAACGGGATGTTTAGTGTAGAATCGGTCGGCAGGGAAAAATAGCGCGTTTGCCTTGGTATAAGCAGCAGGGCATTGCGTGAACACACTGGAAATGCTTTAAATTTGATGATATAAGACCTAAAATGAAATACATTGTTTGTGAAAGACCGGGAAAGTTCCTTTTAAAGGAAAAGGAAGTACCTAGGCCGAAAGTGGGGGAATCCCTGTTGCGTATCCGGAAAATAGGAGTCTGCGGTACCGATATACATGCATTTGGCGGTACCCAGCCCTATTTTGAGTATCCACGAATTCTGGGCCATGAACTGGCCGCAGAGTATGTGGAGGGAAAGGCTAGGGGATTCCGATCAGGGGAACTTTTGACCTTTATCCCCTATTTTAACTGTGGCCACTGCATAGCATGCCGAAGTGGAAAACCTAACTGCTGTGTTTCCATGCAAGTATTTGGGGTACACGTGGACGGCGGTATGAGTGAATATGTGGTGGTGGATGACAAGTACCTGTTAAAAGGTAATGGCCTGGATGCCGATCAATTGGCACTAGTGGAGCCTTTGGCCATTGCGGCCCATGGAGTCGGACGCGCAGGGGTGGAACCAGGGGATACTGTCCTGGTCATGGGGGCGGGCCCCATCGGGATGGGATTGATCCAATTTGCCCAGATTGCCGGGGGCAAGGTCATTGTAATGGATATTAACGATCACCGACTTTCATTTACACGGGATCGACTATCGGTGACCGAGACGTTAAACCCGCTTAAAGAGGACGTCATGGACACTTTGCAGAGGATTACCCAAGGCGATATGCCGACCGTTGTCATCGACGCCACGGGCAACCAGCAAGTGATGAACGGGGCATTTCAGTATATGGCGCATGGTGGTAGGTATGTATTGGTAGGACTTCAAAAGGGCACACTATCTTTTGTGCATCCCGAGTTCCATAAAAGGGAGGCTACCCTCATGAGCAGTCGCAATGCGACAGTAACCGATTTTAATTATGTGATCGAAAGCCTGAAAATGGGAAAGGTAGATCCCAAAAAATACATTACCCATCGCTGTGGTTTTGACACAATGATATCGACTTTTGAGGCGTGGCTGAAGCCTGGGAACAAAGTCATAAAGGCACTTGTTGAATTTAATTGACCCAAAGGTATCCTTAAAATTAACTTTATGATCTTGGATTCCCATCAACATTTCTGGCGTTATGATATGCAACGTCATAACTGGATCAACGATGAAATGGCCGTGATCCGTCGCGACTTCCTTCCCCGGGACCTACTGCCATTGTATACTTCACATGATATTGTAGGCTGTATTGCCGTACAGGCGGAACAATCGGAGGCGGAAAACGATTTTTTGATCGGACTGGCAAAAGACCATCCCTTTATCAAAGGGGTTGTGGGCTGGGTGGACCTTCGGTCGCCTACCCTTGAAGAAAGCTTGCAAAAGTATTCCGATTTTCCCATCATGAAGGGGGTAAGGCACATTGTACAGGGCGAGCCCGATCCCAATTTTTTGTTACGCCCCGATTTTAAAAACGGGATAGCGCAATTGGCCCAATACGGCCATACCTATGATATTCTTGTATTTCCCCATCAATTAGGGGCCGTCCTGGAGTTTGTAAAGGCTTTTCCCGAACAACGGTTTGTATTGGACCATATAGGAAAACCTTATATAAGGGACGGATTTTATGAAGGTTGGGCGACCTTGATGAAGGCCATTGGAAAATGTGAAAATGTTTCCTGTAAAATATCGGGCATGGTTACGGAGGCGGACTATGGAAAATGGACCGTGGAACAGCTTATGCCCTATGTGGAACTCGTAATGGAGTCTTTTGGAACGGACCGTACCATGTATGGATCGGATTGGCCCGTTTGTTTGGTGGCAGCCGATTACGATAAGGTGCTGGGGACGGCCAAAACCCTAATGCAACCCCTTTCAACAGCGGAACGGGAACGGTTCTGGTATAAAAATGCGGCCATGTTTTATAATATCGCCGACTGATGATACTTTTTTCACATAAAAGGGGCCTCATTCCCAGATGCTCTGTGTCGACGGTGAAAATTGATCTTTAAATTTATGGAGGAATAAAAACCTGACATAATGGTCGTCGGAGCCAATAGTGATTACCGGAATGTTGATAATTGGTGGGTATTTATTTTCGATAGCGTTAATGCGCAACTAAAATTAATGGTAATTTTACCGTATGGTAACGATAAAAAAATCCGCCAACGCCCCTTGCGATCAGGTGGAACCCATTTCCGATCTGCCAGATAAACTGGAACATCCCATTTGTGCTTTTCTCGGCATAAATGCTTCCTATTATATCGGATTAACGGGAACGGACCGTAATAGCGAAATAGGTTACTTGTCCGCGATCAGTACGGAGATGGTGGAAAAGGCCTTAATGAACCTACTGGGAAAAGGTACGGGCGATATGACTTGGCCCATAGTACTTGATCTGTACAAAAATGTGGTCTATCATTCCTATGAGGCCCATGAAAAGGGACTGTCCGCTACCCAAGGTTGGTCGGAGCTAAGTTTGAAAAGATCCATTTTATGAACCGGTCCATACGTGCCACCTATAAGGGAAATGAAGTATTCCTGGACCATTGTTTGGTAGTGGAGGAAGGGTCCCGTAACCGTTGTTGCGCCATTGTTCGGAACAGCCGGGGCGAAAAGGATACAGTGCCGATCAAAAAGCTTAAGTTTCTCAAATTGAATTAAGTTCGATACATACGGGACTTCCACCTTAAACACGGTTGGAATGAACCGTTCCGAATTTTTCCCAACATTCAATACTCTTTTTCTTGGTCTGTCCTGAAACATATAGGGTACTTTCAACATTTTTGGCTTCTACGGCCAGAACATAACTTCTCGTTCAGCCATTCCCATGGGTGGAGGCATTATTTTTCCATTTTTTTTACCATTTAAAGTTAACCTTTACGAAAAATTTGTTGGTTAGAGGTGAACCTTCCGCTATGCAATGTTGATCAACACTTAAGCCTATTTTTGGTAGTTTTAAGGAATCGATCACGAACGTCCTAAGGGATACTGGCTTAGGAAGAAAGTCGACTAAGGGTTTCCCGTGAGACGCCCAAATAGGATGCGAGCAAGGTTTTGGAGACCCTTTGCAGTAAGGAGGGATATCGCTTAAGTAGCAGCCCGTAACGTTCTTTTGCGCTTAGTGTCAGGAAGGATATGATACGTTGCTGGGAGGCTATATGCCCACGATTGGCTTTTTCCAGAAAAAAATGTTCCATCTTATGAAGTTCCTTGCATAAATTGCGGTAATTCTCTAAAGAAAGGCAGTACACCTCCGTGTTTTCAAGACATTGTAGGGACATACTTGCCGGATGCCTTGAATAAAAAGCTTGGTAATCGCTTTCCCACCAATCCTCCATGGCGAATGAAACAATGGATTCCCTGCCGGAATCATCAGTATAGGTCAACTTTACTAGTCCCGATACCACAAAATACACAAATTCCACACGTTTGCCCTCCTCGATAAGAAATTCATGTTTCTTCGCTTTTATGGGCTTAAAATGGGAGAGCACCAGTTCAAACTCCCCATCGCTCAGTCTTATGATTTCTTCAAAATGTTTTCGTAGCCTATCCTGCATATCATCTTTATTTATTCTTTACTTAAGACACCTTTGTCGGATATACGTTCTTTTATAATTTTATATGATCAGGTGTTCCAAAAAATCGGGACCATTATGCCGATAAGGGATATTTCTACCCTAGCTCAAGTTGTAATTAAAAGTCGTTTTTTAGCATATGAAGTGGTAATCATAATTGTATGTCCCCCTCCCTAAAAGACCATTCCATATGCACGTTGAGTTCCTGTCTAACCAGTAAGTTTAATTGGGCAACATGGTGCTGGGTGTGGCGCATATTATAAAGGAATATTTCCAAAATTGGATAGTCCATATCGTTTTCCCCATTTCCTTCGCTGAACCGTTGCCTATATTTATCATCCGTAAGTCCTTCCACTAGGTTTTTACATTTAGCACGGATTTCTAGAAGGTACCGCAGTAGTTCTTTCTTACTGTAAATCCTATCGGGGATCAGATCATCTATGGCTTCTTGGGGCCTTTGGGACATCTCCATTTGCGTAAAAGGGAGCATCGCCGAAAAATCTTTTGGGGGAAAGGTGGAATAATAGTCCAAAAATAAGGTACTATGGTAGGCAATGTAATAAAATCGCTTATGCTTTATGAAAAAATCATCTGGGGATTTTGCGATCACATTGATCAACATATCGATACTTGCCCCAAATTGTCTCCATAAAGGAAATTTTATTGGATCTTCCATAAACCGTTTCGTTCGTTTATGCCAATTTAATGGAATTTTTGAAAATGGGATAGGCTCTGTCGGTATAATTCAAAGTGGACTTCCAAGGCCCATGGTTCCCCTAAAAAGAAGGGATAACGTCCCTTGTACTAAAACAGTTTCTAAATGAGTTCAATACTTTTGTCTGTAACCATTGTTACTGTCTATGGTTTCCTTTCAATTTAACTTTGCCCAGAATTGAAATGTAAACATGGAAATAATGGACTTGGTGGGATATGTGGGGGCGTTGTCGATAGGAATTGTGCTGGGTCTGATAGGTGGCGGCGGTTCCATACTCACCGTACCGGTGTTGGTCTATATATTGGCGATAAATCCTGTGGTCGCTACGGCCTACTCCCTTTTTATTGTGGGGGCCACCTCTCTGGTAGGTGCCTTTAAGAACATACAGAAAAAATTGGTCGATTTTAAAACAGCGACCGTTTTTTCCGTTCCTGCCTTTGTTTCGGTCTATCTCACCCGAAAGTATTTGGTTCCTTTTATTCCTGACCATATTTTTAGTTTCTTCGGATTGGAGGTGACCAAAAATATTGGGATCATGTTATTTTTTGCCATTGTGATGGTGGCGGCCTCGGTGTCCATGATCCGGGAACGCAAGGGTAAGAACGAGCGTACCATGGGCCATATGGAGCCGCATTTCAATTATCCCCTCATTGTAATTGAGGGCCTTGTGGTAGGGGCGTTAACCGGTATTGTTGGAGCGGGAGGGGGTTTTCTGATCATTCCCGCACTGGTATTATTGGGCAAACTTCCCATGAAAAAAGCGGTTGCAACTTCCTTATTGATCATCGCCGTAAAATCGTTGATCGGTTTTATGGGAGACGTACAGAACTTGGAGATCGACTGGCCATTTTTATTGATTTTTACGTGTATATCCGTCATCGGGATATTTCTGGGCATCTATTTGAACAGGTTCATAAACGGGGAAAAACTTAAAAGGGCCTTCGGTTGGTTCGTACTGGTCATGGGACTCTACATCTTGGGCAAGGAAATTTTATAGTTACAGTGTAACCATTGTTACTGTATGCCCATTTGGATTGAATTATCTTTATGGAATATTAAAATTAAAACAACTTGTTATGTTTTTCGAACACGTATATGATAAGGCCCTGGCACAGGCGAGTTATGTGATAGGATGCCAGAAAACCGGTGAATCCATCGTCATCGATGCCAAAAGGGACATTGATACCTATCTTGGGATTGCGGAAAGGAACGGCCTAAATATCACCCATATAGCCGAGACCCATATACATGCCGATTTTTTGGCGGGAAGCCGCGAATTGGCGGAGGTAACGGGTGCCAAGATGTACCTTTCCGACGAGGGCGGTCCGGATTGGCTCTATAAATTCGATCATGAAGGTCTTAGGCACGGCGATATGATCAAAGTGGGAAACCTTCAGATTGAGGTAATCCATACCCCGGGCCATACCCCTGAGAGCATTTCATTTCTCTTAACGGATATCCCTGCCACATCGCAACCGGTAATGCTATTTACGGGCGATTTTGTATTTGTGGGCGATATCGGCCGTCCGGATCTTTTGGAAAAAGCGGCCGGGCTGGTCGGTACCCAGTTGGTCGGTGCGGAAGCGATGTACAGATCCCTTAAAAAATTTAGTGAGCTGCCACAATTCATACAATTGTGGCCGGGACACGGTGCGGGATCTGCCTGTGGCAAATCGCTTGGGGCGGTACCCAGCAGTACCGTGGGATATGAGCTGATCAGAAACTGGGCTTTCCGATTTCCAAATGATAAAAAAGGTTTTGTGGATTATCTGTTGGAAGGTCAACCCGAGCCTCCCAAGTATTTTGCGATGATGAAAAAACTGAACAAGGAGGACAGGCCCTTATTGACGGAAGTTCCCGAACACAAGAAACTGTCCGCCGCCGAATTCAAAACTGCCTATGTAAAGGATGTCAAAATTATAGATACCAGAAAAAAGGAAGTCTTTGCCAAGGGCCATTTGCCCAATAGTATCCATATAGAAGGGAACAATTCTTTCCCCACTTGGGCGGGTTGGCTGATCGACTATGATGAAGATTTTATCCTGATAGCCAATGAGGACGTGATGGATGATCTGACCCGTATGCTGATGCGAATAGGCTTGGATCGGGTGCATGGTTACATAACGGATGTGGAAGGTCTTGGGATTTCGTTGGAAACCACCGAAATTATTTCCTTCGAAGAATTTAAATCCCATTTGGGAAAAGGAGAGGTACAGGTATTGGACGTTCGGGGCGCATCGGAATATAGGGAAGGCCATATTGAAGGGGCCGAGAACCTATTTGTAGGGACCCTTCAAGATCATTTGGGTAAAGTCTCCGCAAATAAAAAAAAGGTGATCCATTGCCAAAGTGGGGCCAGGGCCGCAATAGCGCAATCACTGCTTGCGAAGAACGGTTTCAAGGAGGTAAAAGTGTTTACGGGAGGGATGCAGGAATGGAAGCATAAAAGCCAGCCGATCGTTAAGGGATGAACGGGGCAAGATGAAAATGTTATGGTCCTGTAAAAGGTAGCGGCTAGGCCATATGGCCCCTATATGACCACTGTTACCGGATAACGGGAAAGGATTTGCTTTCTTTGCCTTAAATTTGGAAATATGGAATGGATAATTTCTCCCTGGCCTTGGTATGTTTCAGGACCTTTGATCTCTTTGGTGATGTTTTTATTGTTGTTTATGGGAAAACAGTTTGGAATGTCGTCCAATCTGCGTACCCTCTGTAGTATGGTAGGTGGGGGCAAGATCGCCGATTTTTTTCGGTTCGATTGGAAATCACAACGATGGAATTTAGTGGTCATGCTGGGAGTCATCTTCGGTGGATTTCTCGGTAGGTATTATATGACCGAGGACCCGTCGGTAGCTATCAGTGCTGCCACAGTGGGGAAACTGCAAGGTCTGGGCTTTAAGAGCGCCGGAACTGCCTATTTACCGCAAGAATTGTTCGGTAATGGGGTTTTTGGGGATATGGGCGGCATGTTGCTTTTGTTAATAGGTGGCCTATTGATCGGTTTTGGAGCACGCTATGCGGGCGGCTGTACATCGGGGCATGCCATATCGGGCCTCAGTAATTTACAAATGCCCTCCTTCATCGCCGTTATCGGATTTTTTATCGGTGGCCTTTTAATGGTACATCTATTGTTCCCTTTTATTTTTTAGCGTTATGAAAACAGCGGCATACTTCATTATAGGTACATTTTTTGGAATTTTACTTTTTAAATCGGAGGCTGCGTCTTGGTTCCGGATTTACGAAATGTTCAACTTCCAGTCTTTCCATATGTATGGAATAATCGGTTCTGCACTTTTCGTGGGGATCATTGGGACCGTCATCATCAAGAAAACGGGAATCAAGTCCCTTTTTGGAGGCCCCATCAATTTGCAACCAAAGGAGAAGGGGTTTTCCAGATATCTATATGGTGGAATTTTGTTCGGTCTCGGTTGGGCCTTGGCGGGATCTTGTCCAGGTCCTATCTACACGCTATTGGGGGCGGGATATGCCCCCATCATCATCGTCTTGATAGGAGCGCTGCTCGGAACCTTGGGATACGGTATCGTTAAGGATAAATTACCACATTGATGAACGTAGGATACATATGCCGTATTCTTTTTATCCCGGAATGATTTCCTTTAAAATTTCCATTCCTTTTTTATCATAGTAGGTACAGCTCATTTTTTCCATACTCACTTTCCATTTTTCAATGCCCAGTTGGGCACATTGTGCACAGAAAGTCAAATAGTCCGTCTTTCCCTGCTGATGGGCCAACAGATCTTTTTGAAACTGAACTGCATTGCATTCTTTCGCAATGGTCATGCTGGCATAGGTTGGCGCCGAGGAGGCCATATGATGGGTGCCGTAATAATCGGTATGTCCGTCAGAAACAAATGTGGTGTAACGGACAACGCCCATTTTCTGGATTTCCGCAATAAAGGCGGGGAAGTCCGCACCTGATCTTACCTTGCTATGGGCCGTTTTGATCTGCTCGATGGTAAACATTTTTCTTGATTTTTAAGGGTTGAACGATTTGTTGATCTGCATACAAAGGTGCGCCCTATTGTACGACCGTGATTGTAAAAAATCGTTTTTCTTGTAATGGCGCTCAGCAAGGAAAGATGTTATATGGATACTTCCCTTATGGGTCTCGGACGATTGTATCACTTTCTCCGGAAGGGCTGGATGAAAGGGAATTTTTGAAATTTTCTGGGGTATCGCCCGTAAACCGTTTAAAATCCTTTATGAAATGGGCCTGATCAAAAAAGCTGCCGTCGTAAAAGATATCGGACAGGGATTTGGATCGGCCCAGTTTGTCCAGTACCTCTTGGAAACGGACGATCGAGGCAAATTTTTTAGGGGAGGTACCTACAGTTTTCCGAAAGCGTTTTTCCAAGGGCGACTGACTGATGAACAGTTGTTGCCCCAACTCTTTGATGCGGATCGTTCCCTTGCTCTGATGTATCCTTCTTACCGCCTCTCCTATCAATCTGTCGGGTTGAACGTCCATTAGCTGGGATAGCAAAAAACTTTCCACTATCCGAATACGTTCCCCATCCGTAAGGGAATGGGCCAGTTTATCCGCTACTTCCATAATGCTGTTCCTATCAAAAATGGTATCGAGCGAAAGGCTTAGGTCGAACAATAGATGTGCGGGATGTGAAACGAAATGGGTAAATCCGGTTTCCGTAAAATAGACCAGGACCGTACCTATATGGGCCGAATTTTTAAAGGTCCTATAACCATTCGAGATGCCTGTGATCCCTGCGGAAGCCAATATGTTTTCTGTGTTCCCATGTAAGCATGCCAATTGTCCCCGATACTGGAATCCGACTACAATACCGGGAGAAGGAAATACCTTGTATTCCGTCTCCCGATCGTTTTCCGCAATGGCAAAATACCTGATATATGGTCTCAGTCCAACGCTGGGAAGATATGTTTCGAACTTCATATTCCATTTTAAAAGGATGGGCATACCCACCTTGTATAATAGTACGAAATATTCAGGTTGTTTTTAATGGACAAGGTGATTTTTTGGGGCAAGGGCCCATGGGTAATGCGGCTTCCAAAAGCGACCACAATCAGAAACCCTTACGACCAAAGGACCCGATAAGTCAAAATTTGGTCCGACATTTTATTGATAATGGGTAATTGGGGAATATCTTAAATTTGTTATGGAAATTTGGAGTTACCACTATCAAAAGAGCCCATAAATGGATTATTTGCTGACATCATTGGAGACCGAACGGATTTTATTCAGGAACATCGATCTTGGGCATTATAAAGAATGGATAGCCTTTTTTAAAGACCCCATCACCTCACAACATTGGACACCAGCTGTGGGAGATCCCCAAAAGGCGTGTACGGAGTGGTACCAAAATCAGTTTTACAGGCACCGAAATAATCTGGGGGGCATGAACGCATTGATCGAAAAAAGATCTGGAAGGCTTATGGGCCACTGTGGACTGTTGGTACAGACCGTGGATGGTATGGTCGAACTTGAAGTGGCCTACTCGCTATTACCGGATTTCTGGAACATGGGCCTTGCAACGGAGGCGGCACAAGCTTGTAGGGATCACGCTTTTGCCAATGGGATATCGGACTCGCTCATCTCCATAATCAGTCTTTCCAATGCCCCTTCCGAAAAGGTGGCCTTAAAAAATGGGATGAAATCCGATCGAAGGACCGTTTATAAAAATAACGAGGTCAATATTTTTAGGATTTTCCGGTATGATTGGGAACGACTTCAAGGTGAAGGCCCTAAAGAAATATGATCATACCGGTCAAATTAGCTTTATGGCGTTCCGACCCATTTTGAAATATCTTTTTCCGTTTCCACTATTTACCGCTCGGCTTTGCTCCCGTTCTTCATGATCGTGCATCTTGTGGAGGGCCTAGGTCTTGCTTAAACCTGTGCAAGATCAGTCCCAAGGAAGCAGGTCTTTTCCCTCTTCCGGTGTCTTGATATAGGACCTGGATTTTCTTTTTTCCATACCCAAAAGTTGGGGACCCCCAAAATTAAGGGTGTCCGCCTTAAATAGGATACGCCAAATCTTTCCCTTTTTGGAATCGGAGATGTAAAGGGATCCATCGGGCCCTTCTGCAAGTCCCATGGGCCGGTATTTGGCATCCCCCATGGTGACAATGGTATCCACACCGGCAAAACCATCCGCAAAAACTTCCCATTTTCCAGTGGGCAGTCCATTTTTAAACGGAACAAAGGCCACAATATAACCCGCTTGTGGATATGGGTTTCTGTTGGTAGAACCATGGAAGGCGATGAATGCCCCTTTTTTATAGCGAGGGGGAAATTGATTCCCTTTGTAGAACAGCAGGTCGTTGGGGGCCCAATGGGCAGGCAATCCCATTAGAGGTTCGGCAAAGCCTTTTGACTCCTTTTTGCCATCGCCCCCGTATTCTGGGGACAGCATTTTTTTACCCATAAAATGATCGTAATACACATAGGGCCAACCGTAATCTTCCCCTTCCTTGATCTTCATGAATTCTTCCGCGGGCAGGACCGCATTTTGCCATGGGGTGTAATATTGTGGGGCGTGGCCGTAAAGATAGTCCCTTCCGTGTTGTACCGCATATAAACTATTGTCGGCCTCATTCCACGAAATACCCACAATGCTCCGAAGCCCCGTAGCAAATCTTTTGCCCTGCGCCTGGGTCTGGCCCAATTTATTCTCATCAAACTTCCATATGCCCCCCAGTATATTCAATTGCTCGCATGGAAATTGGCCTTTGACATTGGCCGTGGAATCGCCCTGAGTGGTATTCCAATCCTCACAGACATTGGTCGGGGCACTGAATGTAACGTACATCCCGCCCTTGTTGTCAAATGCAAGCGACTTTGCATTATGCCATCTGATGGGGAAACGGTCCACCATGATCACTTCAGGTTTTCCCTCCGGCACCAATTGTCCGGCAACCAATTTCTGACGGTAGACCACCAGTTCCGAACTAAAATAAAGGTAACCGTTATGAATACGCATTTCCGTAGCAAAGGTCCCATCATTGGGATAGTCCCCGAACCGTTGAAAAATATCGGCCCTTCCATCGTTGTCGGTATCCCTTAAGGCCATATTCCCCAACCTACCTTTATCCGTGCGAAGCTTAATGTAAATGTCCCCATTGACGTTAACTGCCAAGTGCCTTGAGGGACCTACGCTGTCCGCTACCACCAATGCCCCGAAACCATCGGGTAAATATAGACCGCCATTGTCGGTGTCAGTTCGGGGAAAGGGTTTTGGTTGCTTTTTTTCGCAACCTATAAGAAACAGTATAAGAAGTATGGTGGTGATTTTTTTGGCTGCCATGGGTCGGTGTATTGGTCTTGGTACAAATATCCATTATAATTCCACAAAATCGGTTATGGCATTGCCTATTTAATGCTGTTCCCGTTATTTTTACGGTTCCTTTAAGACCTGCATCGATCAAATGGAAATCTGACAGTGTATCATCTGATAAATGTAAAATTTTAAAAATGGTATGCCCGAAAATCCGGGACAACCGTACTCCCATTGCCGGGCACATCATTTCCCTGATAAAAGTAAGTGCCTTCAATGTAATTATCCTGCTCGACAAGGTAATGGCCCATGTTTTTTACTTGTAATGGCCACATGGTTACAAATGGTAAAGAATTGAATAAGGACATGGCCATTGGCCATGCCCTGTTGATTCCCTAGGTCATTTTTTTAACGATCCCTTTTGGGGATAGTGGCAGGGACACCACCCACCTTTATAAAATGCTTTTTACAACTTTTCAGTGATTTTTTTATGGGGGGGTTCATAGATCAGCCTTAAAAAGGAACTGAATCGTTCGTTTTCCCTACTGATCGGAATCCCTGTCACAATTCCAATAAGCAGGTTGTCCGCTATCCCCAAACGCATCTGCGGCCGCAGGGTCATGTCGAAGTCACCTTGTTCAAAAGTCTTGTTGAATTCTATGCCCAAAAAGTTTCTGGTCCCTGGGATCATGTAATGAAAGTTGCTGTTTATTTGCCAGCTTGTGTGCAATTGTGAACCATCAAAATAATGGGATATCGCCGGTCCGGTATACAGCAGCGTATGGAAATTGTTGCCCCAACGTTTGGCCGCCACAAAGAACGGATTATACGCATTTTCCCGTATCAGGGATTCCTTCCCATAATCGTTAAAGGGCGGCAACCCGAATTCATGTATATACCCCACTGCCATACTGGTGCTGTACCTTTCGGAGACATAAAAAGAATATTGTCCTGCCAGTTTCAAACTGTTGAGCCTACTGCCTGGCGCATTCAGGTTTCCATTGGTAGGATAGTAAAGTGAAAAGGGAAGTTCCACTTCCAGCCCCAAACGGTTCAACGGGGCCCATTCATATTCTATCAGTGCGGTGTATTCATCATAGGTGTTCTTATCAGTGAGCCCTAGGCCAAGGTTCCATTCCCTTTCACCTTTTCTAGCGCCCAGATCCCTGATTAGATCAATATAGAGGGGTTCTGCATGAAGGACTTTTATGGGTTGTTCGTTAACTTCTATTTGTACTATATAAAGACTGTCGATTGTTTGTTTATTATTGATGTTCTGGGCCATGCTCCAGACAGGGGCCATAAATAGTGGTGCCAAGAGTGTTTTTATTGACTTGTTCATTTGTACGTTATTTAATGATGGATATAGTGCCGGTATATTCTTTGGTACCTTTGTTCGCAACTTGATCTGCCGGACCTTGAACCCTATAAATACCAAGAAGTAACGGGCAATTTGGGTTTAGACCTCACAACATAGGTCTTCACTGCTATGTTTCAAATAGCAGAATCACACCATGAAAATTGTGTTACAAGGCGCAGCTCGGACACAGCAGCGGTCAAAAGGAAAATACCGATAAAAGTTCTGAAGTTTACTTAAGCCTCTGGAGGAGGTGATTCCTGTTCCAAATATTGCGCCGGAAGGTTACTTGGCCGAAAATGGAAAGGACGATTTTTGCGATGTGCAAACGCGGTATGGGAATGCGTTTTTATAAAGGAAAGGATAAAATTATCCAAAAAGGTCTTGTTTTTTATGGGTATGTGCTCATCACTCTCCAAACTGTCGTTTTCGGGAATGGCGTTTTCATAGCCCATCACCTTCTCTATAATGATTTCCACTAAACTTTCCTGTTCGTTAAAAGTGGGGTCCTGAAATGTGAAAGGAAGGTTGGTTGGGGCATCAATACAGATGTTGAGCATATAAAATGCCATAACGCCCCAGAATATCCTGAAACCGGTGGTATGTTCCCTGTACATTCCCATGCGGCAAATGTACAAATTAAAATAATGGGGGATCGTTATGATTATTTGCGGAATCCCTTATCGTCAAATTCTTCGCTCCCGTAAAAATCATCCCCGTCCGTAATAGTTTTTGATCGTTTTCCCTTTCCATAGGAATCCACTACGAGCAATTCGTATTCCCTATTTATAGGGGTGCCCTTTTTGATTCGGCCACTGTCGGCAAAAAATCTAAAATCCACACTGTTCGACTGAACATACCCCTGGTCTGGGTGGAGGGCCACCAATCCTACCGGGATCAAAAGGTGGTTGTCCCCTTTGGTGTTAATAAATTCATGGATGTCCTTTCTACTGTTTACTCTATATAGATCGTGATCATCATCAATAATGTCGCCGTTCACTTCCACATCCAGATAGACCACTCTGGAGGTATTTATATCCACCAAGAGGTTGTCCACCTTACCGATGGATTTGTGGTGAACATCCTTTACTTCCCAATCCCTAACATCGTGGTACCCACTTGCGATCTTGTAATCGGGAAGCTCGTCCATATAAAAAAGGTTTTTATGCTGTTGTTCCATTATACACTACTTTTTGGGTTCATTTCCTTTAAAAGTTTTCCGGCCCGGTCAAAGAAATCCACTACCTTTTCCTTTTGGTCTGCTACCTTTCTATTGGGATCCAGTTCCTGCAGGATACCCTCCAATTCGGTAATTTTGGAGGTGTGGTCGGGAAAATGTTGCTGTTGTATTTCTCCCATTACCTTGACCATTGAGCCGCCCATTCGCTTTATGGCACTGGAAAGGGAATCGGGGGCATGGGTCGTTCCGGTCACTTTTTTAACATCGGCGGACACACTGCCGAGCGCTTCCATATTTTCCATATGGTGCACCGAAGCAACGGCTTGAATGGTATTGTAAAGTTGCACCAGCGCATTTTGGGTGTATTGCAAATCACTGCCCATCCTATTCTTGTCCATGACATAGGAAATATATTCCGCCACTTCCTGATCTGCCTTAACTTGGAGGCTGTCTTTTTCGATATTCCCTTCAAGGGTAGTGCCATCGTCCAGGCCCACATCCACCTTTTCATCCTGAAGGGCTTCTGGAACGGGCCGCTCCCCAAGGTTCGAATAATACAGATAGGCTATTCCAATTCCTATTACAATGATCAGCACCGTTACCCATGCCCAGATCGATTTTTTCTTTTCCACTTTTATTTCTGCCATATTATATTGTTGTTTTCATCTAGTGTGCCCCGAGGTTGTTGATCCTTGGGGCCAGCAATATATCCGATCCTAGATGGAATTCTTTGCTCTATTCGAGGGAAGATTGATCCCAAAGGTTACAAATCAATTCTTTTAATCTGAAAAATGATGGAAACGAAATACAGCCCTTTTTTCCGTCAATTTTTTAATTGATAACACCCAATATACGGGTGCGGCATTTTTATCTTGCATAGGCCTTTCCCAATGGGGGTCGGACACTAATTTTTAAATGGAATACCTATGAAAACGAATCAGATAGTTATCGGTTGTATGCTTTTTATATTTGTAATGGGCTGTAAATCCAGCAGTATGGCCCTGCGTTCCAATTCAGATACCGTTCAAGCGGGCGAAAGTACCGAGGGGCGTAGCATCAAGGGCTCGAATGGAGGCGAAACCACGGATAATAACAGTGGCAATGCCCAAACTGAAAATGTACAGGGTGATAGCGGAAGTGTATCTACGGATGCGGCCCAATACAATGGATCTACAGGTGCCAATAGTGTTATTCAGGCCACTGGACAGGCATCCGCCTCCTCTACCGATTACAGTGCCATGTATGCTGCCATTGGTATGACCGAGCAACAAGTGGCCCAACTAGAGGCAGGTATGAAGCGGTTTATGAAGACCTCCACCACCACTGCCAACGGGGAGATGATGGGCTCGGTAGAATCGGAAAGGGAACGGCAGCTAAAATCGATCCTTACGGACCAACAATATAAAAAATATGGGGATTGGAAAGCTGAAAATCAGTAAAATACATTGATCGCAATTTTATTAAAATAGTTTGATATGCCAGATCCAAGAATCAAGAACGAGGAACAATACGAGGCCTTACGGGAAAAAGGATATAGCAAGGAGAAGTCGGCCAGAATTGCCAATACGCCAAACGCCGGAAAAAAAGGGGGCAAGTCCAGTCCGTACAAGGAATGGACCAAACAGGAACTGTATGGGCAGGCACGTAAGGTCGGCATTTCCGGAAGATCCAAAATGGACAAAAAAGACTTGATCAAGGCCCTCCGAAACAACTAGTGTTTTATCCATAACGTTTTTCTTCCAATCCCGTTTTTCAAAAGGATCGGGAAATTGTTCCGTACATATCCCTTTTATTTATGGGTTTTCTCAAGACCATACATTTTTCACTTCAATTTGACATTAATTAGGGGTATAAGTAAGAAAAAAGGGGCGAGTATGGTATTTTCTTGCCTCAGTTTCCTAATTTTGACGAATACTATGGAAAAGGCATTCCGAACGAGAAAACAGATCAGCAGCTTTATTGCTTCAATTCTGCTCATGGCAGCATTGATGTTTCCCCTTGCGGTGCAATTTTCCCATATTTTCGAAGGACACGAACATCCATCCTGTAATGATCAGTCGGTGCACTTGCACCAAGAGGTTCCCGATTGTAATATCTGTCACTTTCATTTTGCTTCCTACACATTTAATATAACGGATCACACAGATTTGGTCCCTACACCTTTTGTGGAGGCCGCCAAAACAGTTTGTGCAGAGGCATCCTATTCTTTTGATCGCAGCAATGCCCAACTTCGGGCACCTCCCGTTGTTTCTTAAGTGGGAACCTAGTATCGGATTATTTTCGGGTCCATTCCATTATTTGTGAATACTTTTGGGCTTTATCGCTGAAGGTTATCCCTCATTGAAAGGTAGTTCCGGACTTTTTGGCCAAAGGCCTCCACTGCCATCTTAACTTCCTTATGTTTTCTTTTAAAATTATCAGATATGCGTTTAAATGCATTGATCGTGCTGTTGTTGTTCGGCACTTTTGGTCACTCCCAATCCTGTGACAATACTCTCTCCGGGAAGGTTTTCGACCTTCATGATGGAACGCCGCTGGCCGGGGCATTGATCATTGTTGCGGGAACCGATCAGGCCGTGCAGGCGAATATAGATGGGGAATATAGTATTCTTGGTCTCTGCAATGGCAATTATTCCTTACAGGTTTCGCATCCATACTGTCTTACCGGAGGGTTTCAGGTGGTGGTTTCTGGCAATACGGTACGGAATTTTCGGTTGGAGCACCATTTGGAGGAATTGGGGGAAGTGACCGTGGAAGGCAGTGCCCACCATACCAAAACAGCGACCCTCTTGGAAAAGGGAATTTCCCAGAAAGAACTGGAACGATTCAGTAGCGGATCTTTGGGGGATGCCCTGAACGGCCTTAGTGGCGTGTCTTCCCTCAATACGGGAAATACGGTGGTAAAACCCATGATCAACGGTCTCCACAGCAGTAGGGTGGTCATCGTAAATAATGGGGTACGGATGGAAGATCAGGAATGGGGATCGGAACATGCCCCCAATGTGGATATCAACTCCGTGGGCAGTCTTACATTGATAAAAGGGGCCGGGGCCCTTCAGTACGGTGGGGATGCCATTGGGGGGGTAGTGGTGGCCGAACCGCAGTTGATCATGGCCAAGGATTCCCTGTACGGAAAGACCCTTTTGACCGCAGCTTCCAATGGTCGCGGTACCACCCTTAGTACACAGTTGACCAAAAGTGGACAGAACGGTTGGTTCGGATCGGTACAGGCATCCTTAAAACGAATGGGCGATTTTGAGAGTCCGGACTATGTACTGAGCAATACGGGGGTACAGGGCATCAATGCATCCGTTAGGGTGGGCGTAAAAAGGTTCGACTCGGGAATCGAAGGTTTTTATTCCTTCTTTAGGAACGAAATAGGGATTTTGCGCGCTTCCCATCTTGGGGGTGCCGAAGATCAGGTGAGGGCCATCAATAGTGGACAGCCCTTGGTAATTGAAGATTTTACATATGCACTGGACGCTCCCAGACAAGAAGTGGACCATCACTTGGCAAGGTTAAGTGCGTACAAGAGGTTGGAGGGCTTGGGTAAGGTCCAGGTGCAATATGATTTTCAGCGCAATACCAGGCTCGAATACGATATCCGTAGGGGCGACGATGCCAATAAGGCGTCCTTGGACCTACAATTGGATACCCATACCCTGATGCTGGACCTGAACGGTACACTTGCAGAGACCATTGATCTTAAAACCGGTCTGATGGGAAGTTTTCAGAAAAATTTTGCGGACCCCGCTACGGGCGTAAGACGGTTGATACCGGATTACGATAAGTACGACCTTGGTGTGTACGGGGTGGTCGACTATGACCTTAACGATAAATTAAAATTGGAACTGGGAGCCCGGTACGATCATACATTTATGGATGTCTATAAATTTTATAGGACCTCCTTTTGGGAGTCTCGGGGGTACGATGAACTTTTTCCCGACATAGTGGTAGAGGAATCACAGAACCAGGTGCTTACCAATCCACAATTAACATTTCACAATATATCGGCAACCGCTGGTGCGACCTATGACCTAGGGGATGCCTACCAGGTCTTCTTAAATTTATCATTGGCCTCCAGGGCCCCGAACCCTTCCGAGCTTTTTAGCGAGGGATTGCACCATTCCGCTTCACGTGTAGAATTGGGAGATCTGCGCTTTACATCGGAAGTGGCCCATAAAATATCGCTGAGCCTGGAACGGAAAAGTGAAAACTTTAGCTTCTCCATTAATCCTTTTTTCAATGCGATCGACAATTTTGTGGTAATGGAGCCCACGGAGGTGCAACAGACCATCAGGGGGAATTTTCAGGTATGGGAATACAGGCAGACCCGTGCCAGGTTAATGGGAGTGGATATCGATGCCAGTTTGCCACTTACGGAAAATCTTGCCTATAGGAACCAATTTTCCTTGGTAAAAGGAGCGGACCTTAGTAGAGATCAGCCCCTGATCCTCATGCCCCCCGTAAACCTAAAAAACGAACTGATCTATCAACATCCAGGATTTCACGATCTGCGACTCTCCCTGCAGAGCGAATACGTATTCGAACAGAATGAATTTCCGGACAACAATTTTGAGGTCTTTCTTCCGGAAAGCCAAACCTTTGAAATGGTGGATATCAGCACCCCTCCGGCAGCATACCATCTATTGAACTTTAAATCGGATGTCAGTTTTGACCTGCCCCATAACGCCACTATGGGCGTGGGACTTTCAATGACCAATCTTTTGAATACCTCTTATAGAAATTACCTGAACCGTCTACGGTACTATGCGGACGATTTGGGCAGAAATGTATTATTGCGTTTAACTATCGATTATTAACCCTAAAATAGAAGTAAAATGAAAAAAGTGAAATTTTTAGTGTACGTATCCATAATGGGATTGGTACTTACGGCTTGTTCCAATGATGACGATGCCCCAGAAATAGTGAACGAGGAAGAGGTGATCACTACCCTTACCGTTACGCTCGTTCCAGAGGGAGGAGGGGAATCCATCATCCTTCAGACCCAAGATCTTGATGGGGACGGTCCTAATGCGCCCGTGGTTACGGTTTCCGGAAATTTGATGGAGGGAACCGAATACAATGGAAGTTTGGTAGTGCTGAACGAAACGGAAAGTCCAGCGGAAAACATCACCGAAGAGGTGGAAGAAGAAGCGGATGAGCATCAGTTCCTTTTTACCGTTGGGGGCGATCTGGACGTGACCACCACCTATACAAGTTTTGATGGTAACGACGATCCCCTGGGAACGAGCTTTGACCTTACCGCCAATAGTGCCAGTTCGGGAACGCTTACCGTTACCTTGCGCCATGAGCCCAAAAAACCCAATGACGGTACCTTGGCAGATGCCGGAGGTGAAACCGATATCAGTGCCACTTTTTCACTGATCGTGGAATAAAAGCGGTTATTTCAACATGTATAAGCTCTCCTATTAAATTTTATGGGGGAGCTTTTTTTATAGCTTTTCACCTATATCTGGAATGGGAAATTTTTTGATCGGTCTATTTTCGGACCATGTTTTAACCCGATGAGCTATGGTTTATGGTAGGTCCAACTTTAATAATGCTTTGGCCATACGACAGCCTATTTTCAAAGAAAGACAACATCCATTCCCTAAATTTTGTATATCCCATTTTTACGGTTTACATTAGGATGGGGCAAATAAATATTTAAAGCTCCTTCAAGGAACAAATCCTTAAAAATTAGAAAAATGATGAAAAGTGTACATAAAATAAGACTTGCCGCTATAATGTCGGTACTGGTGTTCGTAGGGGGCTGTAAGGATACAAAACCCGTCGAAAAGCAAGGGGCTGAACAAAATGATCTGTCAGCTGTCCAGGACAGATCCGCTGCTACATTTAAGGATGTCAATGTCAAGGAAATATTCCATCATTATATCCATATTAAAACCGCCTTGGTCAACGGCGATTCCGAAGAAGCCGCTTCCGGTGCAGCTATGTTGGCAGAAGTCGCAAGTGGCCAAGATATACGGGATTCGGCAAAATCGATATCCGCCAGCTCGAATATAGGGGAACAACGTGCGGCTTTCGCATCCCTGACCACTTCAATGGAGCATCTTTTGTCCAATGCCCTCCGATCCGGGGAAATTTATAAGCAACATTGTCCAATGGCCTTTAACAACAAGGGCGCCTCTTGGCTATCGATGGAAAAAGAAATAAAGAACCCTTATTTTGGGGAAAAAATGCTTAGCTGTGGGAGCATAACGGAAACCATCCGGTAGACACCTTATTCTTAAAAGGGGAAGGGGCATTCTGGCCGTATTATACGATCTAGAGTACCAAGAAGGTAAAACTTGCGGTTACCATGGTGGCCTGTAGCCCGGTGTTCCTTTTGTAATGGTTGAATTTTAGGTCGATGGCCTTTAACCCAAGTTTCCAGAGTTGAGATCGGGTCAGGATATCCGTATAACGGATACCAAACCCAAATTGATCTGCACTGTAGGCCGACAGGTCGTAATCGGATGTATGGAATTCACTGCTGGAGAGGTGTTCCCCAAATTGGGCAAACTGATCGGCCGCCGTCTGCCGGTAATAGCGGTAAGAGGGATAGAGGGTAAACAAATCACCGATCTTTACCGGGATTTCCAAACTTGCGGTATGGGAGGTTATGCCCCAATCGTCCACATAATATCTATAATAGCTCCGTAAGGTCAAAGAAGCATTGATAAAATAGTTCAAACGGCCCCCCAGGGCAATTTTGGAACGGGACGAGGGCAGTCGCTCCACATCGTCGGCCAAGCGGAACCCGTCTATGAACGAGGGGTCCACATCGTTAAAATAGACCCGTTGGAAGGGCGTGGAAAGCAGGCCCTGCTGTTGCACATAATCCAAACTAAGGGAAGCCTGTACATTCTTGGACAGGATCTGGGAAAATCCGGCACCGAGGGAATAAGAATTTCTATTTTGTTTGTCCAGCTCCGAAAACGAGGGGGCATAATCGGTATTTCCGGTAATGGTGTTCTGTATGAAAAAACCATTGTTCAGTCCGTCGGCCCCATCCACAAAAGGCCGCAGTTCCATCGGGTAAATGATTTTCCAACTATCCAGATAGACATTTCCGTTTAGGCTTACTTCCGTATTCCGATCGTTGAAAAGTTTGGCATAACTGCCGCCAAATCCTACGGAGAAATAATCGTATTCACTGGAAACCGAAAGCTTGGCGGACCAGATATCGTTCCGATCGTCGGAGCTATGGCTATAGGAGCCGGTCATATTTGCCCAAAGATCGTTGGATGAGGCCCCTGAACTGGCAATAAAGGGATCGGCCGGTTCGTTCCCGTCAAAAGGATCTACATTACTGGAGGATGCGGAAGTATAGGCAGATATCCCCGTGTCGATGGTTAGGATATCGTCCGCATTCAAGGGAATGGAAACTATAATGCCCGCAGTTGCATCGGTAAGCTCCTCGCTTCCAAGTCCCCCACTAACGGCGGCATTATCCCCATCTTGGGAATAGTAACTGGAAAGCAGATCCACTTCCGTTGTTTCAAGTACCCTTTTCTGATAGGCATCCTGACTTTGGGCACCTCCAATAATGGAAAAGAGCAGGATGATAAAAAAGACAAATTTATGTATCGGTCCCATACGTTATCGTTGTTTATAGGTAATGCAGGAATATCAGTTACAGCCACATCCCCCACCTGTTTTCCCACCATTGGCACCAACAGCTGCCTCCCTATAGGAATGGAAGGTGTTGATGTACCTGTCCGAAACCCTATCGCCAAGGATCATATCGGGATCGTTCAGATGTACCTTTTCGTATTCCTTTACGGCCACACAGGATAGGAAACAACTACAAAGGGCCAAGATCAGTATACATTTGGGTATCATAAGCGATCGATTTTTATGTTGTTCGAAGTAAATATATTGCCTTTATCATCGATAATAATACATTCGATCCCTTTTAATTGGTCGATCCTGTGCAGGCCAACTTCCCTGCCCATCACAAACACGGCAGTGGCCAGTGCATCTGCCAGCTCGGCCTTGGGCGCAAATACGGTAACGCTGGATATACCGCTTGTTGGATAACCACTTCTGGGATCGATGATATGGGAATATTTTTTGCCATTGAACTCCACAAATTTTTCGTAGTTACCGGATGTTACCACGGCGCTATTGCTGATGGGGAGTAGGGCAAATGCCTTGTTTTTGTTGAGAGGGTTGGTAATGGCTACCTTCCATTCCGATCCGTTGGGCTGTTTGCCCCAGGTGTTCATATCCCCCGAGGCATTGATGATGCCTGCCTCTACCCCTTGTTCGATCAGCAGGGCTTTGGCCTTATCCGCGGCATATCCCTTGCCTATGGCCCCGAAACCTATTTTCATTCCCTTTAATTTGAGGAAGACGGTGCTGTTGGCCCTGTCCAAAACAATGTTTTTAAAGCCAACCTTGCTTACTGCGGCTTTGATGATATCTTCCGAAGGCATTTTATCCATACTGCCATCAAATTTCCATATGGGATCCATGGAGGCATAGCTGATATCGAAGGCCCCATCGGTAAGGTTGGATATCCCCAATGCCCGATCTATCAGATCAAAGAGCTCCCTGTCCACTTTAACCGGATCTATTCCCGCCTTCCCATTGATTTCCGATGTCTGGGAAGCGGGATCCCAAGAGGAGATCAGCCGTTCAATTCGGGTTATTTCGGCAATAGCGATATTTATGTGCAAAACTCCTGTAAGGGAATCTGGGGCAACCACGGTGAGATCGAACCGGCTCCCCATCAGCTTCAGGGTACGGGTATATGTCCGTTGCCCCGTTAGGGCGTTACAGAACATAAGAAGACCAAATAGGAAAAGTCCTTTTTTCATTGGTGTCTAAAGGATTCCAGGTGGGAAATGTAGGCGGACGGTGTCATTTTTTTATATCCGGTGGTACCAAGGACCTTTCCTTCGGAATCCAAGATCACCACATAGGGGAAGATGCCCTTCTTATTGTACCTCTCCGCAAGGGCATTGTTCTTTTCCTGTTGGGCGGGGGACGGTTTGTTTTTGGTCTTTCGCGGGAAATCGGCCTTCAACATCACAAAATGGGAGCTGGAATACATTTTAAATTCCTCCGAACCCCAAATTTCCCTTTCAAGTTTGATACAGGGTGCGCACCAGTCGGAACCCTGAAATACCAGTACAATGGGCCTTTTCAACTGCGCTGCTTCCTTTTTCGCTTGGGCAAGGTCCGTTCTCCACTCTTGTGCCACGGTGGTCGCAGTGACCAAAAAAAGAAACAACTGAAGAAATGCTTTCATAGGGCAGTAGGTTAACGTCCGTCCTAGCCATAACCTTTTCTGGCTGGATAATGGGATTACCGATATATACCAGTACGTTAAATTACTAAAAATCGTATTTATAAACGATGATTTTTTTTCTAAGGTACGCCATTGTAATTTATTTTGTTTCCAACTACCGATCGGCGACCAATACCAACAAATGGATAATCAGTGGTGCCGCACGAAGGCAGTACCCTTCAAGTATATCCCAGATGAAGATCTGGTTATTCTGTGGGGTTGGACGTGGTCTTTTTTTTGGTTCCGTCGGCGCAGCCCATGGCCGCACTGATCTCCTGTTTTTCCTTGTCTGCCAATCTCTTGCCCCTTTGGGTACCGGATGCCATTGGCCCGGATAGGGTTCCAGCCTAAGATCTCCATTGAGGGCCACCCGTATTCCTTTTTGTACAATGCCAACCCAGCTTTGATGGCTTTCCGGATAAAAATCATGGGCAAGCATCACAGGCACCCCGCTTTTCCAAATATTCCTGATCGTTTATTTCAAAGGACCCGCCGTTGGATGGTATTTGCTCGGCATGTTATGGTACCACGAACAATAGGGAAAAAATAAAGGATGGGACGTTCCATGGCAATCTTGTTAAAAATAGGTCCCTTCCCCTAGGGAGGGGCACTGATACAACGTAAGGGCATATGATAATCAAATGGATGTTTAATAGTTCATCTTCAATCCTTAAAATCCAATAAAAGACTTGTAAAAATGAATTTTTAGATGGTAAAATAACAATTTAAATCATTATTATATTATAATTATGTTAATAATCTGCTCTTATTTTGAAAATTTAGCAAATGTTTTCCTTGGGATAGTTTTTACTTCGAACATCTTCAAAAAGAGTTTAAATTTAAGAACATTAGGTATTTAGGACTTCCATCCTTTAATATCTTTTAGAAAACAAAAAATATATTTCTTTTAGAAGTATCATCCATATTTGACCAATGACGACCAGACCGTTTTTATTGTTTCCTTTCTTTCTTCCCATTTTCTTTTCTGTCTGTAAGGGTATGGGACAGGGCACCGTTACTGGAAGTGAGCGGTACAATTGGTTCGATGGAACCATTGGAATTGAGAATACCGCTCTGTATGAAGGTCTGGTATATGTGGAGAAGTACAGGACCGTGAACGATAGGACGAAGTTTTTGGATTCTCCCGATTTTCTGCCGGGAGCGGTTACCTATTATGGTCAGCCTTACTACGGCCTGGAACTCAAATACAACGTCCATGATGACCAGCTTTTGCTGCGGGCCGTGGATAAAGTTGGCGGGGGGACCATACAGCTTTTCAAGGAAGGGGTCACCGGTTTCCAGTTGGGAAAAAGGACTTTTACCAGATTGGATAACAACATGTCGGTCGTATTAGGGGTTACGGGATATTTTGAAGTAAAGATGAAAAATGGCTTTTTCGACTATTACACCAAACATCAAAAGAAAGTCTTTAAGCGTAAGGACAGAAATTTATTGTACCATGAATTCGTGGACGACAAACAGGTTCATCTGCTTTTTTACAACGATAAATTCCATCGTTTAAATGGAAAAAAAGATCTCGTTACAATTTTTCCCGACCTTCAAACCGAAATAGATGCTTTTTACAGGGTGGCCAAATCCTTAAGGAACGAAGATTATGATGGTTTTATGCTATCGTTGATGAACCGGGTGCAATTGGAACTTGAAAATAAAACCATAAAACAATGAGATATTATGTACGTCTTTTTGTGTTCTTTATGGGTTTGTTGACCATGGCACAAGAAAAGGGGCCCACCATCTCCCTGGAGCTTCATGAGGTACCCCTAAGGGAAGCCCTGGAAAAGGTAGCGGAAGTGTCGGGATTCGATTTTTTTTATATAGATGAATGGCTTGAAGCATCCACGATCTCTGGAAGTTATAGAAATGCCCCTGTGGACCAGATCCTGGAAGATATCCTTAAAAATACCGTTCTCAATTTCTATATTACGGATTCCCAGCAAGTGGTGTTGACAAGGAACAGTATCATTTATGACCATCTTCCCGCCGATTTTTTTGGCCGGCAAGAAGAACAAACGGTAGCCCAGGTTCGGAATGCCCCTATACTCCTAAACGAGGTGCGCAGCCTTTCCGGGCCATCGATAGAGACCATAAGGATCGGAAAGGAACGTTCGAACACCACGGCGGCACGGTTTACGCTTTCCGGCTACGCCACCAATACCGTAACGGGAAGGCCCATATCCGAAATGGCCATTGTGGTCAGGGACAGGAACATCGGTACCGCTACCGATGAAAATGGATACTATGAACTGCAGCTTCCCTTGGGGATGAACATTCTGGAAAGCAGTGCGTTGGGAATAGAGCCCACTGTAAAAAAAGTGATCATTTACAATAATGGGACGTACGATTACGATCTGGGCGAAAGTTTGGAAATGTTGGATGAGGTGGTATTGGAAGGGGACCGAAACAGGAACGTGGAGCAAGCAGTAACCGGGATCACTACCTTTGAAGTGGAAAATATAAAGAACATACCCCTTGTACTAGGGGAAAGGGATATTTTAAAAGCGGCACTTACACTTCCGGGAATTTCCACCGCGGGGGAAGGCTCGGCAGGCTACAATGTTAGGGGCGGCGCCACAGATCAAAACCTGATTCTATTGGACGATGCGGTAATTTATAATCCCGCGCATTTCTTTGGAATTTTTTCGGCCCTTAACCCTTTTACCACTGGGACCGTCAATATATATAAAGGCAGTATTCCTGCAGATTATGGTGGGCGACTGTCCTCTGTCTTCGATATTACGACCAAGGATGCGAATACACAAAAATTCTCGGGTGAGGCATCCATTGGACCTGTTACCAGTAACCTGATGCTGGAATCGCCCATTATAAAGGATAAATCGGCCCTAATTGTGGGAGGAAGGGCCACCTATTCGGACTGGATACTTCAATCGCTTGATGAGGAATCCCTGCAAAACAGCAAGGCTTCCTTTTATGACGTGGTCGCCAAATACAACCATGCCATAAATGCCAATAACGATATCAAGGCTACGGCATACTTCAGCAAGGACATTTTCAGCATCACCTCCGATTCGGTCTTTGATTATAGCAACCGCCTCTTTTCCCTGAAATGGAACCACAAGTTCAATGATGGAAACACGGGAAGCCTGCTGCTGTCCAATAGTGAGTATCGTTTCAATATTGACTATGATGGGGATTCCAATAATGATTTTGACCTAGGTTATAAGGTAAACGAAACCGAATTTAAACTGAAGCTCAAAAAAATATTGAACGATTCACACACATTGGATTATGGCCTCTCTGGTAAACTCTACCTCGTATCCCCGGGAAACATTGATCCACAAGGCTCGGAATCCCAGGTGTCCCCTTTGTCTATACCCCAAGAAAAGGGACTGGAATCCGCCCTATTTATTTCGGACAGTTATAACATATCCGATAAGTGGTCGGTCAATGCCGGGATCCGATATTCATTGTATGCTGCCCTGGGACGTTCGGAGCAGCGCATATATGAAGAAGGTGTGCCTAAAAACGATGGTTCCTTTCAAGAGACCCGGGAGTATGGCGACAATGAGGTGATAGAAACCTATGGCGGTCCCGAATTCCGCTTGTCCACCAGGTATTTTATCGCTCCGGAACTTTCCATAAAGGCAGGGTACAACAATACCTATCAATATATCCACACCTTGTCCAGCAATACCACGGTATCGCCCACGGACACATGGAAACTTTCCGATATCAACATCAAGCCCCAGGAAGCAAGACAATATTCTCTTGGCCTGTTCAAGAATATCGATGGAAATACCTATGAACTCAGTCTTGAAGGATACTATAAACAAAGCAAAAATATCTTGGATTACAAGGTAGGGGCACAATTGCTGCTGAACGAGGAAATAGAAACGGAAGTCCTGCAGGGCGATGGAAAGGCCTATGGAGTTGAACTGCTCATAAAAAAGAACGAGGGAAGACTGAACGGTTGGTTGGGGTATACCTACTCGCGCGCATTTATAAAACTGGATAGCGAATTTCCGGAGGAGACCGTTAACAATGGCGCTTATTTTCCAGCAAATTATGACAAACCACATGATATAAGTTTAGTGGCCAACTATAAGTTCACCAAACGAATGAGCGTTTCGGCAAATTTCGTCTATCAAACGGGCAGACCCGTAACCTATCCCATAGGTCAGTACGAATATGAAAATGCGCAATATGTGTATTACAGCGACAGGAACCGGTACAGGATTCCCGATTACTACCGTTTGGATCTAAGTTTTAATATGGAAGGGAACCATAAGATCAAAAAGTTTGCGCACAGCTTCTGGAATTTTTCCATCTATAACGTGCTGGGAAGGAACAACCCCTATTCCGTTTTTTTTGTAACCGATAACGGCAGCTTAAAAGCTTATCAAAGTTCCATTTTTTCCATTCCGGTCCCCACCCTAACCTATAATTTTAAATTCTGATGATAATATGCAACGGATATGGGTACGTGCCACAGGTCTTTGGAAGGCTTGTCCGTTTCTTGTTCGTTGCCCTATTCATTGGCTGTGTGGAGGAGTTTACGCCCAGGACATTGGAATTTGGCAGTGCCCTGGTGATAGAGGCCACGTTGACGGATCAACTTGGTCCGCAGACCATATTTTTGTTCAGGACCTACCCTTTTGAGGAAGAAGGCCCAGAGGCAGAGAGCGGGGCACAGGTAACAGTTGTGGACGAAGGATCGGTGGAGCATAGTTTTGGGGAGACGGAACCGGGCACCTATGTTTCGGTGGGCGACTTCGCAGCGGAAGTGGGGCATACCTACCGACTTTCCGTACGCACCTCCGATGGTAGGGAGTATTCCTCCTCTGCGGAGGCACTCTCGGGTACCGGGGGCATGGATGCCCTTTATGCGGAAAGGCTTACGGACGATCAAGGACGGGAGGGCATCGGTATCTTTGTGGATGCCTACGATGCCACCGCATCTTCCCGACAGTACCGTTACCGGTACGAGGAGACCTACAAGGTAGTGGCGCCCGATTATAACCGTACCGATCTAATAGCGGACCCGGATGGGGGCTGCGAACCCTTAAAGGCCCCACGTAGGGAAAGCGACGGGGAGACCTGTTATGCCAGTGCCGGTTCCAATTCCATTATCTTGACAAATACAAACGGCTTGGCGGAGGATAGGGTGGAACGTTTTATGGTACGTTTCATTCCAATGGACAACTATATTATCTCTTACCGGTACAGTATCCTTGTACGGCAGTATGTTCAATCGGATGCTGCCTACGGCTATTACGAAACGCTTCGGGACTTTTCGGGGTCTGAGAGCCTTTTTTCCGAGACACAGCCAGGATTCCTATCCGGTAACGTATTTTCCACAGCGAACGGGGAAGAACGCGTTTTGGGCTATTTTGGGGTATCCGCAGCATCTGGGCGTAGGTTGTTCTTGAACTATGATGATTTTTTTCCAGGAGAGCCGTTACCGCCCTATGTGGACCCATGCGACGAAACTGCCTTTCAACTTGAATTGATAGGTGGGGGATGTAATTTACTTACTTTAATAGAGGCGGACCTCGTCCGATATAAGCGCGACAGTGATCTGGGCCCAAGCAGGCCTTATTTCACGGTGCCTAGGGTATGTGGAGACTGTACCGTACTGGGTAGCAAGGAAACCCCTGAATTTTGGATCGAATAAAAAGAGGGTGCAAATGAATAGAAATAAGATAAACTTTTGTGGCACCACCGTAGCAATGTGGTTGTTGGTCTTCCTCGGACACGGTCAAGAGGTGTTACGGGAATATGCAGCAATTCCGCAGGAACGTATCTTTGTACATTCAAACAGTTCCCTTCTCTTTTCCGGGGAACGGCTTTACTATAGCATCCATTGCAAAGATGCACGAACCGGACATAAGAGCCATTGGAGCCAAATTGCCTATATGGAACTGATCGGAGATTTGGGACAGCTTGTTCTCCGTCAAAAAATAAGGTTGAAACAAGGTATTGGACAGGGGGATTTTTTCATCCCCGCCCAAATTCCCACGGGTAGTTATAAGATGGTGGGTTATACCAATTGGATGAAAAATGAAGGGCCGAAAAACTTTTATTGGTCGGATATTTATATCGTAAATCCGTATCTGGCCACGGATCCCCGATATTTGAAGAAGGAGTCATTGGATACTGCCCAAGTGGCCAATATGCATTCCCAAGGCTCGGCCATGGTTCCGAAACATGAAGCGGGCGCGTCGGCAGGCCTATTATCGTTAAAGATCGATGGAGAAATGTTTTCCAAGAGGGACAAGGTAATTTTAAAGATCAACGTCTTGGACACATCCGCAATAAAGGGGGACTATTCCATATCAATAAAAAGAAGGGAGGAGCTGGTTGATTATCGGCCCATGGGCGCTACCGAATTTATGGCTTCGTTGGGCGGACAAAATGCAAAGGCCACCATCCCCGATAAAGATGTGTTCCTTCCCGAAGCAAGAGGGGAGCTCATCTCGGGCAAAGTGGTGTATAAGGATGGAGCCCTGCCAGCGGAATCCAGAACGGTGGTAATCTCCCTTCCTGGGGAGAATTTTGTGTTGGATATCGCCAGAACCAATAGGGAAGGGTCCTTTTATTTTAATTTAAATGGCAATTATGGGGATTCCGATGTGATCTATCAGATTTTGGGCGATGATCGAGATCTTTTCTCACTTTCAATGGACAAACATGAGTCCCCCGATTATGGGGAATTTTCCAGCAGCCCTTTTCAATTGAGCGAAGAATTTGCCGCCCTTATTAGGGAACGCAGTATCCATAGTCAGATCGAGAACGCCTATGGCGAGGTAAAGATCGATTCCATTCTACCAAATACCGCACCTGCCCCTTTTTACCGGGAGGTCCCGCTTTCTTATAATTTGGACGATTATACCCGATTTAACGGCATCGACGAGACCATGGTGGAAATTTTGGACCATGTATGGATGCGAAAGGATGAACAGGGGAAAAGGGTCTTTCAGGTTCGACCGGAAGAAGGAGAACCGGATCTTGGTATTTTACCAATGGTACTGGTAGACGGTGTAGTGGTTCAGGACCATGAAGGATTTCTGGGATACGGGGCCAAAAAGATACAAAGTGTGGGTGTCGATAGAAAGAGTTATCTGATAGGGCCCACCACATTCCAGGGCATCCTATCGTTCAAGACCGTTACGGGGAATTTTTATAAAGAATATAAGAATGATTATCTGGTCCGGGATACCCTTTTCAAACCTGAGGTCCTTAAAAAATACCACCTTCAAAGAGGGGTGGTTACAGGGGCTCAAATACCCGATTTTCGTTACCAACTTTATTGGAACCCACTTTTTGTGCCGAAAACGGCTGAAACGGCCATTGAATTTTATACGTCCGATATTTCCGGAATTTTTGAAGTCAGCTTGGAAGGCTTTGCCAAAAATGGAACCCCGGTCTCACTGAGAACTAATTTTACGGTCAATTGAAAAGTGTAACTGCCATTAATCCCATAAAGCGTAATTATGTGGTGCTATTTAGTTGGTTATTGCTGGTGTTCGGCAATAGCTGCGTGGATGAATTTACCCCGAAGACCCTCGAATTTGGCAGTGCCCTGGTAATCGAGGCCACCCTTACCGACCAACTGGGCGCCCAGACCATATTTATATCCAGGACCTATCCTTTTGAGGAGGATGGGCCCTTGGCAGAAAGCGGTGCGGAAGTAAGGGTGATAGAAGACCGGTCGGGAGTACATAATTTTGTGGAAACGGAGCCTGGGACCTATGTTTCGGTGGGCGATTTTGCAGCGGAAATGGGACGTGCCTACCAATTATCCGTCCGTACTACCGATGGCAGGGAGTATACTTCCACGGAGGAAGTCCTTTCCGGTAGCGTGGGCATGGACGGCCTCTATGCCGAAAGGGTTATGGACGACCAAGGAAGGGAAGGCATCGGCATCTTTGTGGATGCCTACGATGCCACCGCATCCTCCAGACGGTACCGTTACCGATATGAGGAGACATATAAGATCGTGGCGCCAAATTACAATTCCCGAGATCTGATAGGCGATCCCATGGGCGGCTGCAACGTATTGTTGGGGCCCCGCAAGGAAAGTGATGGCCAGATCTGCTATGCCACCGCAGCTTCCACTTCCATTATCCTGACCACCACCAATGGCTTGGAGGAGGATAGGGTCGAACGTTTCCCAGTGCGTTTTCTCCCAAGGGACAACTATATTATTTCGCATCGGTACAGTATACTGGTACGTCAATTGGTACAATCGGATGCTGCCTACAGCTATTATGCCACTTTGCGGGACTTTTCGGGATCGGAGAGCCTTTTTTCCCAGACGCAGCCCGGATTCTTATCGGGAAATGTATTTTCCGCCTTGAACGGGGAAGAACGCGTACTGGGGTATTTCGGGGTGGCCACAATTTCGGAGAGAAGGTTGTTTTTTGACTTTGATGATTTTTTTCCTGGCGAGGAACTGCCGCCCTATGCGGATCCATGCCAAGAATTTGCAATACCACTTACAAATGCCATTGGGGCATGTCTTTTAAGGGCATCGGTGGAATCCGATCTTGTCCGATATGAGCGGGAAAACGAATTACCCTCCGGAAATGAAGGTCCTTACTTTACCGTGCCCAGGATCTGTGGGGACTGTACCGTACTTGGCAGTAAGGAGGTACCGGAGTTTTGGGTCGATTGATCTCTGATAGGTTTACGCTTCCATGGGCCTCTTGCCGAACCTTTGGGCGATGACTGCCACTATCAACAGTTGTGATATGTGGTAGAGCATAATCGGTAAAAGGTAAATACTGGCGTGGGCGCTGTGGCCGAACATGATCTTGGCCATTACCGATCCGTGCACCAGCGATTTTTTTGACCCACAGAAGATGGCGGTTATCCGATCTTTATCGGTAAAACGCATTTTTAGGGCCAGCCTGTTTACGCAGAACATCACCAAAAATAAAAGTGAGAGCACGGCGCCAAGCAGTAAAAAAAGATCGATCATCTGCAGTCCGGACAGTATTTTGGACTTGAAGGACTGAGAAAAACTGGCATACACGATCAACACGATGATCGATTTGTCGAAGAGGCCGATAGATTTGCCATGTTTTATGGCGGATGCCCCAAATCTGCGGTGCAAAAGGATTCCAATTCCCAAGGGCAGCACAATTTGGACCAATAATTTTACCACCACTGCTTCCCATGGAACACCAGCTACGTCGGCCACGACGAGGCCCAACCACAAGGGGGTGGCAACGATTCCCAACAGTCCGGAAATACTGGCATTAAAAATGGCCGCGGGAATATTGCCCTTGGCAAGGGATACCATCACTACGGAGGAGGAGACGGTAGAGGGCAGCACCGCCAAGAAAAACATCCCGACCCACAACAGGGATGCCGTTTCCCCCACCATCAGGGGTTTGAAGGGCAATACCAAAAGCGGAAACAATACAAAGGTGCTAAGGTGGATCAGGAGGTGCAATCTATAATTGCGTATGTCCGCCCTAAAACTGGAAGGGGATAATTTTAGGCCGTAAAAGAAAAAGATAAGACCGATACCGATATCGGTGACCTTCCCGAGCCTTAACAGTGCGGCCCCATCTGGAAAAATATATGCGGCACATACGGCCAATAGAAGGCTGGGAATAAATCCGTTAAAGGAAGATTTGGGTAGGGACATAAAGAAATGTGTCAGATTTTGTTGGTCGAATCGCGCACGATCAAACTGGTCTTTATTAGGTGGGTAACAGGCTCCAAGATCTGTTTGCTCTCAATTCTTCGGATCAATAGTTTGGCCGCTGTTTCCCCTATGTGAACCCCATGCTGGCTCACCGTTGTAAGGGCGGGCGTAACATAACGGGACAAGGTTCCATTGGTGAACCCTATGATCGAGATGTCCTCGGGTACCCTAAAACCTTTTGCCTTAACGATTTTCAGTACTTCTACCGCGGTAATTTCATCAAGGGCCATGATACCGTCCACTTTTTTGTGGTCCAAGAGCAAGCTCATCAATAGGTCTATGCTGTCCTTTTTTCCTATGCGCACCACCAATCGGTCATCGTAGTCTATATTTTCTTCCGCCAAGGCCTTTTTATAGCCCTCCAAACGCAGTCGCCCTACACTGGAATGATCGATAGGGCTCACAAAGGCAATCTGTCTACAGCCGGTTTCCAAAAAGTGCTTGGTGGACTTATAGCCCGCTTCCCAATCGTCCACGATCACCTTGTCACAGGGAATAAGATCTGTTACCCGGTCGAAGAGTACCAAGGGAATCTGGTTTTCCCAAAGTTGCTGCAGGTGTTCCACTTTATTTTTGAACTGTGTTTCCCCTGCCATGGAAAGGATCAGGCCGTCCACGGTTCCGGCACCTAAAATCTCCAAGGTCCGCACTTCCTTGGCATAGGATTCATCGCTGATACAACTGATCAGGCTATATCCTTTTTCATCCGCTATTTTTTCGATACCGTAAAATACCTGTATAAAAAAGTAATTGAGGATATTGGGCACCACCACCCCAATGGTCTTGGTGCTTTTGTTTAGTAGGTTCAGGGCCAGTTTATTGGGCCTGTAATGGTTTTCTTTGGCGAAATGCTGTATTTTGGCTTTTAGTTCCACGCTAATTTCGTGACTGTCATTGATCGCCTTGGAGACCGTGGAAACGGAAACTCCAAAATATGCCGCAATCTCCTTTAGGGTAATTTTTCTCATGGTTGGCGCCCTTCTACTTCACAAAAGTAATCAATGAAAGCATAGGGTACCAAAATAAAGAAATCCCTGTCCTGAATTGGGGCAGGGATCATTCCTGTTATTTTTGGAATATTAGATGTACTGGTTGATGATATTTTCAAACAGTTCCTGTTTTCCGCTCTGTAGGTCCAGTTCCCCATTTTCGGAAGCAATTTTATAGAGTGCCCCAAGGTCCAGTTCCCCTTTTTCAAACGCGGCACCTTGGCCACTGTCGAAGGAGCTATATCTTTTTTCCCTCATGGCTTCGTACTTTGAGGAGGAGATAATTTTATCTGCCGTCAGCAGGGCACGTGCAAAGGTGTCGGCACCTCCAATATGGGCATGGAAGACATCTTCCAGATCGGTCGAATTCCTTCTGATCTTTGCATCGAAATTTACCCCCCCACCTTGGAGTCCGCCCGCTTTTAAAAAGACCAACATGGCCTCGGTGGTCTCTTGGATATTGTTGGGAAACTGATCGGTGTCCCATCCGTTTTGATAATCGCCCCTGTTGGCGTCCAAACTACCTAGCATTCCAGCCTTTGCGGCCACTTCCATTTCATGCTGAAAGGTATGTTGGGCCAAAGTAGCGTGGTTTACCTCAATATTGATCTTGAAATCCTTTTCCAGACCATACTCCCTTAGGAAACCAATAGCGGTGGCCGTATCGAAATCGTACTGGTGTTTTGTGGGTTCCATTGGTTTCGGTTCAATAAAGAAAGTGCCCTTGAAGCCCTGCTTGCGGGCATAGTCACGGGCCATCGCCAAAAACTGCGCCATATGGTCCAGTTCGCGTCCCATATTGGTGTTCAAAAGGGTCATATAACCTTCCCTACCGCCCCAGAACACATAGTTTTCCCCATTCAGGGCCATCGTGGCGTCCAACGCCATCTTTACTTGGGCACCGGCCCTGGCCACCACCTTAAAGTCGGGATTGGTGGCCGCACCGTTCATATAACGTGGATTGGAAAAGCAATTGGCGGTCCCCCAGAGCAGTTTTATGCCGGAGGCCGACTTTTTTTCCTTGATATATTCGGTGATGGTTTGGAGACGTTTCTCGGATTCGGCCAATGTAGGCCCTTCCTGTACCAGGTCGAAATCATGGAAACAGAAATAATCGAACCCCATTTTCCCAATGAATTCAAAAGCGGCATCCGCCTTGTCCTTGGCCGCCTGTATGGGGTCGGAGGAACGGTCCCAGGCAAATTGCTGCGTTCCTGGCCCAAATGGATCTGAACCCTGTCCACAGAAGGTGTGCCAGTAGGCCACCGCAAATTTAAAATGCTCGCGCATCGTTTTACCGGCCACTATGCGTTCGGCATCATAATATTTAAATGCCAAAGGGTTGTCCGATTCCTTTCCCTCGAATGTAATGTCCCCGATTCCCTTAAAATATTCTTTTTCTCCCAATAAAGCCATTTTGAATTATTTTAATTGTTTAATATATATTCCAGTTCCCTTTTCCAATCCTGATATGCCTTTTTATGGGCGGTGCCATCGGACAAGGGTCTATGGGTCATCAAGTAGTCGTTCTTACTGATGTTCTCCCCAAATTTTTTAAAATCACCATCGTGCAGGCCGGCTGCCCGGGCCGCACCAATGGCACCGGTAGTATTGTAGATTTCGATATCCTGTCCCGTAAGGGTGGTAATGGTGTCCGCAAAGATCTCTGAGCGGAAGAGGTTATCGTTGCCCGCCCGCATTACTTTTATTTCCAATCCATCGGAAGCCAATATTTCCATGCCGTATACAAAAGAAAAGGCGATACCCTCCAGGGCGGCTCGGCATAAATGGCCTTTTCCGTGATTGTTGAGGTTGATGTTCAACAGGCGGGTGCCGATATCCTTATTGTTCAACATGCGTTCCGCCCCGTTGCCAAAAGGAAGGATACGTACCCCATCCGAACCTACGGGCACTTCGTTTGCCAAACGGTTCATCTCATCGTACGAAGTTACCGAAAGATTGTTCAGCAACCATCGGTACTGTATTCCCGCCCCATTGATGCAGAGCATTTTTCCGATCCTGGGATCGGCCCCTTTTAGATGGTTGACATGGGCAAAGTTGTTCACGCGCGAACTTTCCTTTACGGAGAGTTTGTTGGTGATGGCATACACTACGCCGGAGGTTCCCCCGGTGGCGGCCACTTCCCCCAAGTTAAAGACGTTAAGGGACAGAGCGTTGTTGGGTTGGTCCCCTGCCCTGTAATTGATGGGGGTGCCTTCGGCGATACCACTTTCCAAAGATCCTTTGGCATCCACTTGCGACTGTATTCCAAAGGTATCCACGATGTCCGGGATAAGGCCCGCGGAAATACCGTAGTGCTCCAGTAGGAATTCTGCAAGGCCATCTTTTTTGAAATCCCATAGGATCCCTTCCGAAAGGCCTGAAATGGTGGTGGTCATCCTATTGGAAAATCGATAGGCTATATAATCCCCGGGCAGCATGAACTTATAGATTTTTTTATAGGTTTCCGGTTCGTTTTCCAGGATCCATTTTAATTTGGAAGCGGTAAAATTTGCGGGGGAATTGAGCAAATGGCCACTGCATTTTTCGGCACCCAGTTCCTCAAAGGCCCTGTTCCCGATTTCGACCGCCCTGCTATCGCACCAAATGATCGATTTCCGTAGGGGTCTGCCCTCCCTGTCCAAGACCACCAGACCGTGCATCTGATAGGAAATGCCAATGCCCTTTATATCGGAAGGGGCAATGGAGTAGGCCTTTTTTAACAGGTCAATGGCCTTACAGCAATGGGCCCACCATTCTTCGGGGTCCTGTTCCGCCCAACCATTTTTGATGGCTTCCATCGACATTTCTTTCTCCGGCTGTTGCACCACGCCCACGCTCTTTCCCGTGGCCATTTCCACAAGGGCCGCCTTTATGGAGGAACTGCCAATATCAAGTCCTAAGTAATACATATCTTCATACTTTAAATGGTCCATCGACCTTGGAGTGTTTAAAAAAAGGGTCCTTCATTTTAAGACAATGATAAAGCGACCATCCCAATCCCATAAGCAGATGTGAATGCATCCGAACAGGCGGTACCAAATGTATTGCAAAGGATCACATTTTTAAAGTTTGGCCCTCCGATCCCTACGGGGATGGCACTTTCCTTGGAAAAGGTACTTTCTCATATTTCAATTAAACAGTTGATAATTAGTATTTTATAGGTTTTGCATATAGGCCGTTATTTCCGAAAACGCTTGCGTAACTTTAACACCCTTGTCGTGTCGGGACCATCATTTCAGAATTTTTTTAACGCTTTATACGGTATTTACCTAATACAGATGCCATCAATATATGGATCCTTTACAATATAGGTATTCGGGAAGGGCAAGGACAAAGGGTTTGAAGTTTTCATACCTTTCCATTTAAATCGCAGGGGCAGAGGCTATTTTTTATACATTTATCAAAATTTTAAGGCCTATGCCCCCTATGCGTTTACGATTTTTGATCTGGCCATTGCTGATGTTGCCCTTTTTACTGTTCCAAAGTTGCAGCGCCCAATCCCAACTCATCGATGATGAGCAGAAAACGGTCAATATAGAGACCCTCAAATACTATTTGTACTACCCAAAGGGGTATAAGGAGACCGGCACCCGTAAATTTCCTTTGTTGTTGTTCCTACATGGGGGCGGCGATTCCGGTGACAGCCTTAGCAGGTTGCAATCCAGCGGACCTCCCAAACTGATCGTTAAGGGCCAAGAATTTCCATTTATGGTGCTGGCCCCCCAAAATCCGCATAAAAAGGAATGGTGGAATACCAAGGCCGTTATGCAGTTATTGGATACCGTAATACAGAACAATAATGTGGATCCCAAAAGGATCTATCTTACGGGACTCAGTAGGGGAGGGGGCGCGGCATGGCAACTGGCAGTCCAGTACCCTGAAAAATTCGCTGCCATGGCAGTGGTCTGTGGCATGACGCCGGTACCGTATGCCGCTTGGATCGATAAGGACATGCCCATTTGGGTCTTTCATGGGGAAGAGGACAAGTCCATTCCGATTACCGAATCCGAACAGATGGTGGCCCGATTAAAGGAAATGGGCTACTCCGTTAAATTTACCAGATATAAGGGGGTTGGTCACGACTCTTGGACCCGGGCCTACAATACGCCCGAACTGTACCAATGGTTTATGGAACAGCGTCGGAAATAGTGGGCCCTTGGATATGTGCACGGAAGGGCGATTCCTTGCCATTTCTACTATAGTAATCTTATAGATTTTGTGCTATACTCATGCCTTTGATACACTGACCATATTCTAAGTATACTTTATCAATACTTGAACCATACTTGATTTATACGAGGATTTTGTTGATATTTTCTCTAAACATCCAATTTGCTAAGAAATTATCGTTTTTTAGCTATAAACATTTGGTGCTTTTCTTTTTGGTTTTCGGCCCCCTTGAAAACATATGGGAAAGCGTCTTTGATCATTGGGTTTTAGATTTATTTGGGTTATTGTTGTTTGTTTATAATTTTCACAGGAATTTCGTCCCGTTGTTGTTTTTTATTTAATTTATGATGTATATTGACCCCTGTTTTGATATTAATAGGGTCAATAAATAATGAATAGTACAATAGAAATGCCAATATGGGCATTCTTGTTACCGCTACTTCTGATAACCGGTACCAATAATGCACAAAATGGCAATTTTGGGGATTACACCCAAAAAATTGCGGGTTCCGATCTGGAATTTGAAATGGTCGCATTGTCGGGAGGGCAGTTTCAGATGGGAAGTCCTGTTACCGAAGTAGATAGGAAGGAAGATGAGGGGCCGTTGAACACCGTGGCCATATCCCCTTTTTGGATAGGAAAATACGAAGTGACCTGGGAGCAGTACCTACTTTTTCTCAATAGGGAGACCGATACGGTCGACAGTTCCGAAAAAGGCGATGAAGTCAGCGTAGAGGTGGATGCCATTTCTGGGGCCACCGTGCCCTATGTGGATATGTCCCTGGGGATGGGGAAGGGGGAGTTGCCCGTGGTAAACGTTACCCAACTGGCGGCCTCAAAGTTCTGCGAATGGCTTTCTGCAAAGACGGGGTATTTTTACAGGTTGCCCACGGAAGCGGAATGGGAATATGCCTGTAGGGCCGGATCGGGATCCGCATACTCGTTCGGGGATGAAGTTGGCGATCTGGCCGATTACGGTTGGTTCTACGACAACAGTGACGGGGCCTATAAAAAAGGGGGACAGAAAAAACCAAATTCTTGGGGCCTATATGATATGCACGGGAACGTGGCCGAATGGACGCTGGACCAATACGTGCCGGATACCTATTCCCAACGGGAAGGAACATCTAGCAGCGATCCCTTGGTACGGACCATCAAGCGGTACCCCACCGTGGTAAGGGGCGGGTCTTGGGATGACGATGCCGATAGGCTCCGATCGGCCGCCCGACAGCCTTCTTCGGACAACTGGAACCGAAGGGACCCACAACTGCCAAAGAGCGTATGGTGGAACACGGACGCCGCCTTTGTGGGTTTCCGTATCGTACGGGCAAAAAAGCCCCCCAAAGATGGGGAGGACGCTACGTTCCGAATTTCAGAAAATCCATAAGGGCCAAGGGTGCCCGATAAACATTACATAAAATTCCAAAATATGAAAGCAAAGAACCTAACCCCGAAATCGAACCCAGCACCTTCCAATTCCAGAAGGGATTTCTGTAAAAATACCGCCTTGATCTCCGGGGCCTTGATCTTGCCCACTATGTCCATAAACGCCATGACCACCACCATAGCCGATAAAAAATTGAAGCTGGCCCTTGTCGGTTGTGGGGGCCGTGGGACCGGGGCGGCCAACCAGGCGCTGCGCGCCGATGAAAATATTGAACTGGTGGCCATGGCGGATGCCTTTGAAGATCGGTTGAACGATAGTTATGAAAACCTTCAGAAGGAATTCGTGGATACCAAAAAGCTGAACGTTCGGCCGGAACATCGGTTTACCGGGTTCGATGCCGCCCAAAAGGCGATCGACCTGGCGGATGTGGTCATCTTGGCCACTCCCCCAGGATTTAGGCCACAACATTTTGAATATGCCGTAAATGCGGGGAAACATGTTTTTATGGAAAAGCCGGTAGCCACCGATGTGCCCGGCATCAGAAAGGTATTGGCCGCCGCCAAGGTGGCCAAGGAGAAAAAATTGAACGTAGTGGTCGGATTGCAGCGCCATTACCAAAATAATTATATAGAGATCGCCAAGCAGATAAAAGAGGGCAAGGTGGGCAAGATCGTTTCCGGACAGGTCTACTGGAACAGTGATGGGGTTTGGGTACGGGAACGGGAAGCCGGACAATCGGAACTGGAGTATCAAATGCGGAATTGGTATTATTTCAACTGGTTGTGCGGGGACCATATTCTGGAGCAACATATCCATAATATAGATGTGGCCAATTGGTTCATTGGGGAATATCCCGTTTCGGCGCAGGGAATGGGCGGAAGGCAGGTCCGCAACGGAAAGGAACATGGGGAGATCTTTGACCACCATTTTGTGGAATTTACCTATCCCAGCGGGGCCGTGATCGCCAGTCAGTGCCGTCACCAACCGGGTACGATGAACAAAGTAGGGGAGGTGTTCCAGGGAACCAAGGGCGCCATTGAGATGAACGATGCCGGAACGGCCTTTATAAAGGACCTGGAGGGCGGAGATCTCTTTAAATACCGTGGAAAGGACGATCCCAACCCTTATCAAGTCGAGCACGACAGGCTATTTGCTTCGATACGGTCCAAAGGTGTCATTGCCGATGCCGAAAACGGGGCCATGAGTACCCTTACGGCCATTATGGGAAGAATGGCCACGTATTCGGGCAAGGTCATTACCATGGAGGAGGCCATGAATTCCGAACTGGCATTGGTGCCACAGGACCTGAACTGGCAATCCGCTCCCCCCGTAAAGCCCAATGCTGATGGATATTACGAAATTCCCACCCCGGGCAAATCGGTCGTAATGTAATGCACCCTCAGCTACCGGGAACTTGTAGGAGGGCAGGGCTTGATCGGCAACCGGGTCCAACTCGATAATCGAGCTTTGATCACTAAGTGGGATCGATTCGACGGTCGAGATCCTTTTTGCCCCGACGTTTACGTCGAAAAATTATTTTAGGTTTCATCCATATTCCCCGCAAGCTTGCTCCGGGGTCGTTGAGGTCATATAACAGGTCATTATCCGTATTTCATGGAATGCAAAAGCACATTTTTTAACAACAGACTGTCTTGGCTCCTTTTGCTTGTGGTGGTCTTTCCATTGGCCTGTAACCGCATAAAAGGGCAGGATGGCGACCATAAGTTTACCAATGCCCTTATCAATGAAACCAGTCCGTACCTATTGCAGCATGCCCACAATCCGGTAGATTGGAGGCCTTGGGGGCAAGAGGCCCTGGACGAGGCAAAAAAGAGCGACAAATTGGTGCTGGTGAGCATTGGGTACTCTTCCTGTCATTGGTGCCATGTGATGGAGGAAGAGACCTTTGTGGACGAGGAGGTCGCCAAAATAATGAACGCCAATTTCATTAATATCAAGGTGGATCGGGAAGAAAGGCCGGATGTGGACCAGGTGTACATGACCGCCCTACAACTGATCAAAGGCAGTGGGGGATGGCCCCTCAACGTCATAACCCTGCCCAATGGAAAGCCCATTTACGGGGGTACCTACCATACCAACGCCCAATGGAAAAAAGTGCTTACCGAAGTCAGCAAACTTTACCGGGAAGACCCGGAGAAAGCGAATAAATATGCGGATATGGTGGCGCAAGGGATACAGGAGACCAATATCGTAAAGGCCGAGGGGCAACCCTCCGTCCTTTCCAGGGACCTGCTCAGCGAAAGTGTGCGGACATGGCGCGCCAATTGGGATCTGGAATGGGGGGGACAGAAGGAGGATCAAAAATTTATGCTGCCGGGAAATATGGAATTCCTACTGGATTATTCATTGATCACCGGGGACCGGCAGGCAAAGGACCATGTAAAGACCACCTTGGACCGGATGGCCATGGGCGGGGTGTACGATCAGATAGGAGGGGGCTTCTACCGGTATTCCACCGATCGCTATTGGAAGGTGCCGCACTTTGAAAAGATGTTATATGACAATGCCCAGTTGATCGGTCTCTATTCCAAAGCCTATCTGGTGTTCAAAGATCCGCTTTACAAAGAGGTGGTCTTGGAGACCATTGCCTTTTTGGAAAGGGAGATGAAAGATCCCGAAGGGGGATATTATGCTGCTTTGGACGCGGATACGGAAGGGGAGGAGGGTAAATTTTATGTTTGGGGGGAGCCCGAGCTCCAAAAGCTGTTGCGGGATGATTTTGAACGCTTTTCCGACTATTACAATATCAAGCCGTCTGAAGTTTGGGAAAAGGATACATATGTGCTGTACCGCAAGGTGGGCGACAAGGATTTTACGGGGACAGGCCAAATTTCCGAATCCGATCTTTCTCGTTTAAAAACAACTTGGAAGACCCAATTGTTGGCGGCAAGGGAAAAACGCATCAGGCCCCGTACCGACGATAAAAAGCTGACCTCTTGGAACGCACTTTTGATTACGGGATTTGTGGACGCTTATAAAGCGTTCGGAAACAAAGACCATTTAAAAAGGGCCGAGGAAATCTACGGGTTTCTTCAGGACAAAGCCGTTAGGGAGGGTCAATTGGTACATTCCTATAAAAAGGATGGCAAACTGATCCCAGGGTTTTTGGAGGATTATAGCTATTTGGCCGAAGCATGCCTTCAGTTGTACGGGGCGACCATGGACGTAAAATACCTGGAACGTGCACAGGAGTTGAACAGCTTGGTGCAAGCCAAATTTGCGGATCCGACATCCGGCATGTACCGCTACAATGGGGAACAAGAGCTCATTTCCAAAATAATCAAGACCGATGATGGGGTACTGCCGTCCCCCAATGGCGTAATGGCCCATAACCTTTTTAAATTGGGCCATATAAAGTACGACCGTGCGGCCCTTGCCAAAGCGAACGAAATGTTGACGACCATGGCAACTTCCATTAAGGATAGTCCCTCTAGCTACTCCCAATGGGGCCTTTTGTTATTGCAAACGGTACATCCCTATTACGAAATAGCCGTTGTAGGGCCCCAAGCGGCACAAATGTTAAGGGACCTGGAAGGGAACTATGTTCCCAACACCCTAGTGGTGGGAAGTCCGGTTGCCAGCTCCATGCCACTTTTCAAGGATAGGTTCGATGAAAGCGGGACCTTTATCTATGTCTGTCAGGATACCACCTGCAAATTGCCGGTGGATACTGTGGAGGGGGCATTGGAACAATTGCGGAATTTTTAGTCCGTGGTTCCATTAAGGGCGCATAAAACGTTGTTTTCATGAAAACAGTGGTTGTTGGTATAAAAATTGCCAAACTAATAAGTATTAATTTTTAAATTGTTCCTTAAAATTAAAATAGTATGCAGATAATAGAATCTTCCACGGTGTACGATGTGATTATTGTGGGCTCAGGTGCCGGAGGTGGCATGGCCACCAAAGTGTTGGCCGATGCCGGTCTAAAAGTAGCCGTGGTGGAAGCAGGTCCCTATTTCGATCCTGCCGCTCCCGAACAGCGAACCCAATTGAAATGGCCTTACGAATCGCCCCGAAGGGGAGCGTCCACGGTCAGGCCTTTCGGCGATTTTGACAGTGCCTATGGTGGGTGGGAAATAGAGGGGGAGCCCTATACCCATAAGGATGGTACCAAATTCGATTGGTTCCGTTCCCAGATGCTTGGAGGAAGGACAAATCACTGGGGACGTATTTCCCTGCGTTTCGGACCAAGGGATTTTAAACATAAAAGCTATGATGGCCATGGGGACGATTGGCCGATCGGCTATGAGGACGTTAAACCCTATTATGATAAGGTGGACAAACTGATCGGGGTCTTCGGTACCAAGGAGAATATAGACAATGAACCGGACGGTTTCTTCTTGCCCCCTCCAAAACCCAGGTTGCACGAACTGTTCTATATCAACGGGGCAAAAAAATCGAACATTACGGTAATCCCCTCCCGTATGTCCATGTTGACCAAAAAGATCAACAACGACAGGGGCATCTGTTTCTATTGCGGACAATGTTCACGCGCATGCTCGGTATATGCCGATTTCTCGGCCGGCACCTGCCTCATTTTCCCCGCCCAAAAAAATGGGGGCCAAATAGACCTGTTCGTAAATAGTATGGTCCGTGAGGTGACCACCAATGCGGAGGGAAAGGCCACAGGGGTTTCCTATATCAACAAAGAGGACAGAAAGGAATACCGACTTAAGGGCAAGATCGTGGTCTTGGCGGCTTCCGCCTGTAGCAGTGCCCGGATATTGCTGAACTCAAAGAGTGCCCAGCATCCCAACGGACTGGGCAATGACAGCGATATGGTGGGCCGCTACCTTCATGATTCCACAGGTGCCAGTAGGTCCGCATTTATTCCCGGGCTGATGAACCGTAAAAAATACAACGAAGATGGGGTAGGGGGCATGCACGTCTATACCCCTTGGTGGCTGGACAACAAAAACCTCGACTTTCCACGTGGCTACCATATCGAGGTATGGGGGGGCATGGGAATGCCCAGCTACGGATTTGGTTTCAATCCCAATGATTTCAACAGGTTCTTCAACCAAAGCGTTGGCGGATATGGCAACAGCCTTCGGGAAGATGTACAGCGCTATTACGGTTCCGTTGTCGGATTTGGCGGTAGGGGCGAATCCATAGCCATGAAGGACAATTACTGCGAAATAGATCCCACTACGGTGGACGAATATGGGATCCCGGTTCTCAGGTTCCACTATAAATGGACCGATTATGAACGGAAACAGGCCAAGCACATGAACGAGACCTTTGAGGAGCTCATCCATAATATGGGAGGTGAACCATTACAGGACAGACCTTCAAAAGAAAGGGATTATGGTTTGGAAGCACCGGGAAGGATCATACATGAAGTAGGTACCACCCGAATGGGAAGCGATCCCAAAACCTCGGTGGTAAACGAATTCCAACAATTGCACGACACGGAAAATGTCTTTATCGTGGATGGGGGGCCGTTTGTATCCCAAGCCGATAAAAACCCTACATGGACCATATTGGCGCTTTCGTGGAGGACATCGGATTTTATAATTGAACAGTTGAAAAAACAGAATATCTAAGGTTATGGATAGAAGAAAGAGTATCAAATCGATCTTGTTGGGCTCCGTTGCCGGCGGATTGGTACTACATGGATGCGGACCGGATGCGGATACCAAGACCGGGACCACAGTGCCCGAAATGGACGAAAACCATTTTGGCAGGACCCCACAGGAAAAGGAAGCGTTGGCAAAAATGCATGCCGAACAGTTCTTTAACGAATATGAAATGGATACCATGAAGGTACTTTGTGCACTGATATTGCCTGCAAATGAAAAATTTGGAAGCGCTACGGATGCAGGGGTGCCCGACTTTATAGAATTTATGTCCAAGGACATTCCCGAGCTGCAGACTCCTTTGCGTGGAGGTCTTATGTGGCTGGACCATGCAAGTAACAAGGATTTTGGAACGGTCTTTACAAAGGCCACGGCGGAACAGCAGAAGCAGCTGTTGGATACGGTGGCCTTTCCCGATATCACCATACCCCTTGTGCAACAACCTTTGCCCTTCCAATTTTTTTCCCTGATGCGCAATTTGACCCTTACAGGGTACTATACCTCCAAAATGGGCATTGAAGACTTGGGGTATAAGGGCAATTCGCCCAATGTATGGGATGGGGTGCCCGAAGATGTACTACAGCAGCATGGGGTTTCCTATGATCCCGCATGGCTTGCCAAATGCGTGGACCAGAGCAAAAGGGCCGACCTGGCGGAATGGGATGCGGAAGGAAACCTTATCACTTGATCGGCTGGGATGAAAAGTATACGGATCTTTCTCTTATTTGCACTGGTAGGCCTTGCGTTCCCTCTCAGTGCCCAAGAAGTGGGCCTACAGCTCTATAGTCTACGGGAACAGTTTAAAACGGATGTTCCCGGAACGCTAAAAACTATTGGCGAATTGGGGATCGAGCATTTGGAAGGGGGCGGTACCTACGGACTTTCCGAGGCGGACTTCAAAGAGCTACTGGTAAAGAACGGTCTGCGGATCACCAGTTTGGGCGCTTCCTACGAAGAACTGCGTTCGGATCCCGAAGCGGTGGCCAAAAAGGCCCTGCGCTTTGGTGCCTCCTATGTTATGTGTTCCTGGATCCCACATGATGGGGATATCTTCGGTATTTCGGAAGTGGAAAAAGCTTTGGAAGTCTTTAACAAGGCGGGCGAATCGATGAAAAAAAACGGCCTTGTATTGGTCTACCACCCGCATGGGTACGAATTTAGGCCCTATCAAAAGGGTACCCTTTTTGATCATATGGCGGTCAATTCAAAGAATTTCTATTTTGAAATGGACATTTACTGGGTAAAACAGGCAGGGGTAGACCCTCTTCAGCTGCTGCGAAAATATCCCGAACAATTTTTGTTGATGCACCTCAAAGATCGTGCCCATGGGACCACGGGCAATCCGAATGGCCGTGGCGATGTAGAGACTAATGTGGTGCTCGGTACCGGGGACGTGGATGTAAAGTCCCTCCTCTTGGAAGCGAAAAAACTGAAGATCGAATATCTTTTTATAGAGGACGAATCCAGTCGCGTTCTGGAGCAATTGCCCAAAAGCTTGGAATACGCCGAGAAAATATTGGAGCAATAACGAAAATTGGGGCCCGGATCGCAATTCCGCACCATTGGTGCTGCTTGGTTATCTTATTGTATATAGTGGATTTTGGATGATGGATTGACCGATCATTTTTTAGGTAAGGGCATAACCGTTGAACGTTATGACCATTTAACACCTCAATTCCTAATAACATAACAGCATAACAAAAAGTGACCAAGTTATGGCGCAGCGGAGATGCTTGATTATCTTGTTATAAATAGTGGATTTTAGCTGATGGATTGCAATTTGATCGTTGCACATAACCCTCTAACCGCTTAACATGGTAACGCACGGAAGATGAATGTACATTATGGCTCCCGTATGGCAAGTCCCACCATGCTATCGGCGGTTCCATAGTACAGGAACCATTTATCCTTAAAATAGACCAATCCTTCCACAAAGGTAGTGCCCGCTTTGTACTGGCCCGAAATCTCATGGGGCAGATCGGGACAGATAAAAGGGGTTTCCAACCGTTCCAACAGCTTTGAAGGATCATTTTTGTCAAAAAGGACCTGTCCGCCGCAATACGTACTTTCGGGCACTTTTGTACTTGCTCCTTCCCCTTGGAGGTTTTTGCCGTTATAGATGAGCAGGATCCCGTTATCGGTATAAAGTGCCGGGGGGCCAGGTTCCGTAAGATGACTGTCGAACTCCCCCAAGGTAGGCTGGAAGACCTTTAACAGCTCCCCCTCCGCATCCAGCATCGGCTCCCAGTTCAACAGGTCATCGGATTGGGCCAGGTTTACGAATAGCTCGCCCCAGTACATCAGGTACTTTCCATTGATCTTTTTGGCCACCAATCTATCGTTCACCAGTTCGGTCACTATGGAACCCGATTTGCTCCATATATCCAAGAACCTTCCCTTTTGGAAGTCCTTAAAAACAGGTCCGTTCTTGGTCCAGTTTCGCAGGTCCTTTGAATGGGCGCTGCTCAAGCGGGCGGTATCCTGGTTCCAAGCGGTATAAAGTACCACATAGTTCCCGTCTTCGGTTTCCACGATGCGCGGATCTTCACAACCGCCCGGATACTCCCATTGAAGTTGTTCCCCCGGAGCGGGAAAGAGCACGGGTTCGGGAAATTTATTGAACTGGATACCGTCGGTGCTGTAGGCCAATCCGATACGTGAGGTCCTTCCCCCAAGAATGGCCGCAGGGTTGTCCTCTGCCCTGAAAAGCATAAAAACGGTATCGTTCCGCACTATGGCGGCCGGATTGAACACATCTGCTTTTTGCCAACGTACAGATCTGTTTTCGATAGGGCATACAAAGGTATAGGAGGAGTCGGCCACCATGACCGGATTTTGCGCAGGCTTTATAAAGTTGAGCATCCATTTTTCCTGGGCCTTTAATGGAAGCAGCACAACTAAAAGGAGGAGGGTGGAAATACAGGTTCGGATCGATGTCATATAATGATGTTTTTGTGATAGATCAATTGCTATTGGCTTGTATGTCGGCCTTACCTCTAAATTCGTTACAGAGGTTTTAGATATGGCCAATATCAAAAATACATCATTTTTGGATGGATACATTGTAAAGACGTACTATAGTACGTCTCATTATGGATGATGAGTTATGAATGTAGAATGTAAAGAAGTACTATAGTACGTCTCCATTATGAAGGGTCGAGAGTCTGTCCGCGGCAAGGATTCGAAAATCGGTGGAAGGTTATGCCATGCAAAAAAGTTGGTGTAATTTACGGCAACTTTAAAAAATATTTAAATATGGGTAAGGGCATTTACATCGGCTCCTATGTATGTATATTGGGTTTGTTGCTGTTCGGTTGTGGCAATGCCCCAAAGGACAAGGGCGCAGTTGAGGTGACGGTCCCGGCAACGGAACCCTTAAGTATGTCCGTGGACAGTATCCAAGACAATACAGCGCAAGATACCATAGAAAGATTGGCAGATCTGGAAAAATTGGCGGATACCACTTTTGTACGGTTGGCCGATTATTCGGAGGGTTTTTCATATGAACTGCGCTATGCCACCGAGAACAACTTCCTGAAGGCAAAAGTGTATGACTGTGCCGAGTGTTATACCCGGGCAAAGACGGCAAAGGCCCTGATCAGGGCCAATAGGTCCTTTCGGGAAAAAGGCTATCGCATAAAGTTCTTTGATTGTTACAGGCCCAATTCCGTACAGTACAAAATGTGGAAAATCGTGCCCAATCCCCAGTATGTCGCCAATCCCGTAAAGGGCTCGATCCACAATAAGGGGGGTGCCGTGGACATCACCTTGGAAACCTTGGAAGGGAAGGAGCTGGATATGGGTACCGATTTCGATTTCTTCGGAAAAAGGGCCTATCATGACAATTTTGATCTACCGAAGGAAATATTGGCCAACCGCAAGGTGTTAAAGGAAACCATGGAGGCACATGGTTTTTGGTCCATTCGTACCGAATGGTGGCATTACAACCTCTCCGCAGGTTCCAATGACAAGGTGGCCGATTTTAAGTGGGACTGCGATCGGGAAGACTGACATTCCCTATCGGACCCCTATATTTTTTCACAGACCAGGACCACTTTTTCCTGTTCCATATTGGTAGTAAAAAAAAGAAAGTTGTTTCCCCCATCGGCTATTTTAAACTTCGATCGCAGGGAGGCCACCGTCTCCGGAAAATTACGGGTGGTTATATTGGCCTTTTTTATATCAAGAGCCGAAAGGGCCTTCCGGTTATAGGGCAGGACGCGTATAATTCTGAACCTTCTCCCGGGAAATTCCAGCAGTTGGCCCGAGCTGTACAAATGACTGTTTATATGCAGCTTTTTTACATTTAGGCGGTTGGCCATGGTCTTAAATGCTCCCGCTTTTAAAATGGCGGCATTGGGCTCGTAAAGATAGGTGTCGGGCATTCCCGGGGAAAGCGGCGCTTCCTTTTCTTCCGACCACAAAAAATCGAAGGTTTCCGATCGCGGGCCCAGAAGGTTTATGGTCCTTACCATCACATCGCCCTTAAAATGCCGTCTTAACAGCCAGAGCACTTCCTTTACCTCGTTCGCCACGGCCACAATATGTATTTCCGCAACCCCAAGGAGCTCCGAAAGGCCCATGGTAAGATCTAAAAGGGGGGCCGTCTTGATCAAGATGTTGGGGGCCCTATCAAAGAGTAGCGGAAGGTGGAGGGGCAGCTCGGGCAGACAATCGGAGAGTTGGAATACTTTTCCCTTGGCACTGTTTCTTCGGGAGGGATCTACATAGATCCAATCGTACTTCTGTTCGCTGTCCCTGAGCAATTGGATGCCATCGCCCTTGTGAAAATGGCAATTTTCAATTCCCATCGCCTTAAAATTATGGGCGGCAATACCGGAAAGTTCCGGGTCCATTTCACAGTGGACCAGTCGCTGGAACCTCTTGGAAAAAAAATAGCTGTCCACCCCAAAGCCCCCGGTAAGGTCCACCAACCGTTCCCCCTGCACTAGGTCGGCCTTATAAACTGCGGTACTTTCCGAAGAGGTCTGTTCCATATTGAGTTTGGCCGGATAATAGATCCCGGGCGTCGCGAACCATGTTGGCAGCTTCTCTTTGCACTTGTTCCTTGCGACCAGCTGTTGTGCAAGTTCCTGTACCGTAACAGATTCAAAGGGACTTCCCTTTAGTAGCAATTTCGGGATATCGGCATTCATATGCTCCCTTAGGTATTCCTGTATATCGGGTTGGAGTAAACGTGTGTTCAAAATTGGATCATAGGTTTTTAGTGAGCGATCGCACTATCTTGTTATCCGCCAAAAACTCCTTTAAGATCACCTTTAGCGCCGTATACCCCGGAACCGCCACGATCATCCCTACCACCCCAAAGAGCAGGCCGGCAATGATGATGACCAAAAAAATTTCCAAGGGATGTGATTTTACGCTATTGGAAAATATAAAGGGCTGCGAAAAAAAGTTGTCCACCAACTGCCCAATTCCCAGCCCCAGAAGGACATACCCTGTTTTGGGCAAGATGACCTCACTGAAATCCGCCCCAAGGTTGCTGGTCATGGTAAGCACTACCATGATCACACCCCCGATAATGGGTCCCAAATAGGGGATAATATTAAAAAGGGCACATAAAAAGGCAATTACAACGGCATTTTGTATGCCTACCAATAAAAGTACCACCGTATAGATCACAAAAAGGATAAAGATCTGAAGCAGTAGGCCCACAAAGTACCGGGAAAGCAGGTTTTTGATCTTTTCCATGGAGTTGATCATTCCGGTTTCCTTGTCCTTGGGCAGAAAAATAAGCATTCCTTTCTGCAAAAGGTTGCTGTCCTTTAAAAAAAAGAAAGAGATGAAAAGAACGGAGAAGAGGCCTATGCTGACACTACTGAGAACGCTTAGGAAGGTATTGAGAAAGTTGGGGATAAAACCAATATTAAGGCCTTGCATGATATTCCGTTCCAATTGGGAACCCTCTATAAACTGGTTCACCATATGTTCCGAGGCCCCAAAATAAGTGGTCGTCTCCAGATAGAGCGTATTCAGGTCTTTCTGTAGTTTATCAAGGTCCAAAAGCGATAGATTTTTGCTCTGCTCCGTTATCAACGGAACAAAAAGGGCCACCACCCCGGCAAAGATGCCCATCATGAGCATCATGGTAACGATGACCGCAACGGTACCGGGGAATTTTAAACGTCTTTTTAGGAAAATGACTACGGGCCTACCAATAAGGGCTATCACGGCAGCGATCAAAAGATAGGCGATCACCGACTGGATCATATAGAGAAAATAGAGCAAAAGGGCAATTCCGACAATGGTGCCGAAAGCCCTTAGGATTCCTTGGGAAATGGTCTTGGAGGTCATATTCAGTTTTTAAAGACGTACTCTATAATGTTCGCGCCCATTTGCAGGGCCTTGGTCCTAACCTCTTCCGGATCGTTGTGGACGGCTTGATCTTCCCATCCATCACTTATGTCGCTCTCAAAGGTAAAGAGCAGCAACAGCCGGCCCTGCTCGAAAATTCCAAAGGCCTGCGGCCGTTTTCCATCGTGTTCGTGTATTTTGGGAAGTCCGTCGGGGAATTTGTAATGGGCATTAAAGAGGGGATGGTCACGTTCCAGTTCCACCAGTTCGCGATCGGGAAAGATTTTGACCAGTTCCTTTTTCAGATAAGGTTCCATACCATAATTATCGTCTATATGTAAAAAGCCCCCTCCCATCAGATAGGTCCGGAGGTTCTCGGCCTCCCGCTCCGAAAAGAAAACGTTTCCATGCCCGGTCATATGCAGAAAGGGGTATTGGAAAATGGCGATGCTTCCCGCTTCGACCGTCTCTGGCTTGGCGGACAGTTGTGTGCCTATATTTTTATTGCAATACGCAATTAGGTTGGGCAGTGCCGTTGGATTGGCGTACCAATCGCCCCCCCCACCGTATTTTAAGAGTCCAATTTCTTGACCTTCAGCAAGAAAACCTATAAAAAAAGTTAAAATAAAGGGTAGGAAAGTAAGTTTTTTCATAGGGAAACGAACTAGTATTCGGTTCAAATTTACTAATTAAGACCTTTCATTAGGGGGAATGTGGACATTTGTTTGCAAGAAGTGGCAGTGATGGGGTTCCATGGCCCTTAAATGTTAAAAGTGATCGGTGTACACTCCCTTTTTTCTTCGTATTTTTGTACAATACTGTTCCTGGTCAATAGGTTAGGGATAATATGGTAAGTGTTTAGTGTTTATTGTTGTTCCGCATTTCCGGCCTTTGGGTGGGGGTGCGGAATTTTTTTTAGGTATTGGCAAGTGCCACTGTGGCGCAGGCAACGATCGCTGCGGTTTCGGTCCGTAAGCGGTTGGCTCCCAGGGCAACGGGAAGAAATCCCCTCTCCAGCGCCAACTTGATCTCAAGGGGCGAAAAGTCGCCTTCGGGCCCGATCAATATGGTCATGTCGGTATTTGGTTTGGTCCTTGCTTTCAATTCGGTCCTGACCCCTTCCTCACAGTGGGCAATAAAGCCCGCGCCCGCGTGCTCCACTTCCATAAATTCCCTGAAGGCCACCGCACCGTTCAATTGGGGAAGGTAGGCCTGTAGGGACTGTTTCATGGCAGATTGCACCACTTTCTCCATACGCCCCGGTTTTACGGACCTTCTTTCGGATCGGTCACAGTAGATGGGGGTGATCTGGTCCACGCCTATTTCAGTCGCTTTTTCCAAAAACCATTCGAACCGATCGTTCAATTTGGTGGGCGCCACGGCCAAGTGAAGTTTATAGGGCCTTTGGGGGTATGGTGTAGCGGAGGTAATGGCGGCTACGCAATTTTTTGGGTTGGGGACCAATATCTTCGCCTGGAAGATATGTCCTTTTCCATTGGTGATCTGCAGGCTATCGTCCACTTTCTTGCGAAGTACCCTTACGATATGTTTGCTCTCCTCCTCGGTAAAGCTGAACTGTTCCGTATGTACTTCCAACTGTGGATCGTAGAATAACTGCATTTGTGCTGTTTTAGGTGTTGTGACCTTCTCGTTTTTTATTTGGGATTATATAAGATAACGGGCTTTCGAGGTGATGCTTTGGTCGGTGAAATCGCCCTCCAGGTATTTAAGGTACCCCACAATACCGATCATGGCGGCATTGTCCGTACAGTATTCAAAAGGGGGCACAAAGGTGGTCCATCCATATTTCCGTTCTGCCAGAGACAGCGCATCGCGTATGCCAGAATTGGCAGAGACCCCGCCCCCGATGGCAATTTGTGTCAGGCCTGTCTGCTTGACCGCTTTTTTTAGTTTGGCCATAAGTATGTTCACTATGGTATACTGTATGGAGGCGCATATATCGTCCCGGTTTTCTTCAATAAAATTGGGGTTTTCCTTTAATTGCTTTTGAATAAAATACAGTATACTGGTCTTTAGCCCACTAAAGCTGAAGTCGAGCCCCTTTACTTTGGGTGTGGGGAAGGGGAAGGCCGTAGGGTCGCCCAATTTTGCATATTTGTCCACCAAGGGGCCACCGGGATAGGGCAGCCCCAATATCTTGGCACTTTTATCAAAGGCCTCGCCTACGGCATCGTCCAAGGTTTCGCCAAGCACTTCCATCTCAAAATAGCCCTTGACCAGGACAATTTGGGTATGGCCCCCACTGAGGGTCATCGCCAAAAAGGGAAAACTTGGTTTTCGGCCGTTTTCAGAATCGATAAAATGGGCCAAAATATGGGCCTGCATATGGTTTACCTCGATCAAGGGAATGTTGAGGCCCAGTGCCAAGGACTTGGCAAAGGAGGTGCCTACCAATAAAGAACCCATTAGTCCAGGACCACGTGTAAAAGCTATGGCGGATAACTGTTTTTTATCGATATTTGCCTTGGCCAAAGCTTGGTGCACCACGGGAACGATATTTTGTTGGTGCGCACGGGAGGCGAGTTCGGGAACGACACCCCCGTATTCCTCATGAATTCTCTGTGTGGCCACTACATTGCTCCGTCTATTACTGTTGCAGAGTACGGCCGCCGCCGTATCATCACAGGAAGATTCTATGGCAAGGATATAAATATTTTGACTTTCCACTGGTTTGGAATAAAAATTGAAAGTAACAAAGGTAAAACAATAAAGCCCTATCAAAAAATTTAGAAAAATACTGCTTAGGGCACTGTTGGTGATCGTGCTTATCTGTATCCTGGGAACCATTATCCTTTCCCTGCCCATCGTACAGACACGGTTTGCCAGATATGCCACCGACACCATCAATGCGGAATTTGGCACCAATATCCATATAGACCGGTTACGGATCTCGCTCATCACCTGGGATACCGCCATGCGGGGCGTATATGTGGAGGATTATAAACAGGATACCCTTTTTTATATGGACAGGTTGGGTACCTCCATTCTGAACATGCGCAATTTGGTGAACGGGAAATTGGAGTTCGGCGATATCGATGTGAAGAACCTTAATTTTAAATTGCATACCCATAAGGGCGACTCCCTGACCAACTTGGAGGTCTTCATCAATAAATTGGACGATAAAAAACCTAGGGACCCCGGGACGCCGCCCTTTTATTTTTCCGCCACCGATATTGACATCATAAACAGCAAGTTCAGGCTTTTGGACGATAATACCGAATCTCCGGAACAGTTGAACTTTAGCAACCTTAACATAAACGCGAGCGACTTCCTGATCTTGGGCCCGGAGGTGACCGCCGAAATACAGTCCCTCTCCTTTTCCAGCGGAATCGGGATCCAGGTGGATAAAATGGCCACCTCCTTTAAATATTCAAAACAGCAGATGCGGTTTGACGCACTACAGATCACCACCCCGGGGTCCGATATCAAGGGGAACCTGGTCTTTAATTACAACAGGGAGGATTTTGCCGATTTCCTGAACAAGGTGAACATTGTGGCCGACTTTGAGGATTCTTCGGTATCGTTTGATGAGGTGAACCTGATGTACAACGAATTTGGCCGTGGAAAGTCCGCCTCTTTTTCAACCTCACTGAACGGGGTGCTGAACGACCTGAATGCCTCCGATCTTTTTCTGCAATCGGACAACAGCGGGATACGGGGAAATTTTAATTTTAAGAACCTCTTTACCAAATCCGAACCCTTTCTCATAGATGCCGAAATGAGGAACGTAAGCTCCAGTTATTACGGGCTTCGTGGGCTGATGCCGAACATTCTGGGCGAAACCTTGCCCTCCAGCCTGCAGAAACTGGGACAGTTTACCATCAGGGGCGCTGCGCAGATCACGCAGCGGGCCATTGATGCCAAAATAAACATCAATACCGCCATTGGCAGCAGTTACGCAGACCTGCTGCTTACCGATCTGGACGAGATAGACAATGCCTCCTACAAAGGTTTTGTCTCCTTGATCGATTTTGATCTGGGGGACCTGCTCGACAACGAGCAGATAGGGGTCACCAATCTCGATTTTAATGTGGAAGGCCAAGGTTTTGTGGAAGAATCCCTGAATACCGAGGTGATAGGGGAGGTCTATTCCTTTGAATTCAACAAATACAATTACCAGAACATAAAAGTATCGGGTATCCTTAAGGAACAGCTTTTTGATGGGATGGTTTCCTGTAACGATGAAAATATACAGTTCAACTTTAAGGGGTTGGCCGATCTGAAGGAGGAACGCAACAACTTTAACTTTATCGCTTCGGTGGAGTATGCCGATCTAAAGGCGCTTAATTTTATAAACGATAGCATTTCCGTGTTCAAGGGAAACATCAGTATGGACATTACGGGGAATACCCTTGATAATTTTGTGGGCGATATAAAATTTGCCAAGACCAACTATCAAAATAAGAACGACACCTACTATTTTGACGATTTTAAGATTTCCTCCAGTTTTAGTTCGGACACCGTACGGGTGATCGAGATCAATTCGCCCGACATCATTACGGGGGTGCTAAGGGGCAATTTCAAGGTCAGGGAACTGGGCAAACTGTTCCAGAATTCTGTGGGCAGTATCTACACGAACTACAAACCCTTCAAAATTTCGAAGGGCCAGCGATTGGGCTTTAATTTCAATATCTATAATAAGATCGTGGAGGTGTTTTTTCCCGAGGTGGAATTTGGTGCCAATACCATCATCAGGGGAAGGATCGTAGCGGACGAGGGCGACTTTAAACTGAGGTTCCGGTCGCCCAGTATCAAGGCCTTCGGAAACGGGATGGACAATATAGACCTACGGGTGGACAACAAAAACCCGTTGTACAATACGTTTGTCTCCGTGGGGGAAGTGGAAACCCCCTATTATGACGTGCGCGACTTTAGCCTGATCAATACCACCATCAAGGACACCCTTTTCTTTAGGACCGAATTCAAGGGCGGCAGTGCGTTCAACGATACCTATAACCTGAACTTTTACCATACCTTCAACAAACAGAACAAGTCGGTGATCGGTCTAAAGACATCGGACCTGAGCTTTAAGGGCAATACCTGGATCTTGAACAAGGATGGAAACAGCCAGAACAAGGTCATTTTCAACAAAAACCTGGACAGCATCGTTATTGAGGAAATTGTGATGAACAACGAGGAGAACGAGCAGATACGGCTAAGGGGCCAATTGGCGGATTCTACCTACAAGGACCTGGAACTACAGTTTAAGATCGTCTCCCTGGAAAAGATCACCCCTACCATAGACAGTCTTAAATTGGAGGGGCAGGTAGACGGTACCCTGAACATTCGGCAAAAAGACAATATTTACCTCCCTTCCTCCAACCTTAACATTTCCGATTTTTCGGTGAACGGCATACGGCAGGGGGACCTTTCGGTGGGCATTGTGGGCAATAGGGACCTTACCAATTTTGTGGTGAACGCCCAATTGATGGACAAAGGGGCGGACAGGCTCAGTATACTGGGCAACATCACCAACGATACCGAAATCCCCCAGGCGAACCTTTTGGCGAATTTCAACGATTTTAAGTTGGAACCTTTCAGTCCCTTGGGCGATGGGGTCATAGACCGTATCCGAGGATCCATTTCGGGCAATACCAGGATTGTGGGCGACCTGAACAATCTGACCATGAACGGTGAACTGAACCTGAACGATGCGGGGCTGGCCGTGCCCTATCTCAATGTGGATTATGCCTTCGCCCCCAACTCCAAAGTGCGCCTGTACGACCAGACTTTTTATTTTGACCAGATAGGGATTTCGGATGTGGCCATGGGTACAAAGGCCACGTTGGACGGGTCCATCAGCCACCAATTTTTTAAGGATTGGAACCTGGACCTGAACGTGGATACCAATGACGACCGGTTTTTGATCCTCAATACCGAATACGACGAGAGCAATCTTTATTACGGTACGGGATATTTAAACGGTACCGGAAGGATATACGGCTCCACCAATGCCCTGACCATAAAGGTGGACGGTAGTACCGCACGTGGCACCTCTCTAAAGATCCCGCTGAACGATGTGGCCAGTACGGGCGATTATTCCTTTATCAATTTTATCGAAAGGAACAGTGAGCAGACCATCTCCGAACAACGGATCCTCGAAAATACGGAAGGCCTGGAACTTGCCTTTGATCTGGACGTTACTCCCGATGCGGAGGTAGAGATCGTGGTGGACAAAAAGACCGGCAGCTCGCTAAAAGGCACAGGGGCAGGTATTTTGTTGATCCGGATCAACACCAATGGTCGGTTCGAGATGTACGGCGATTTTGTAACGGTGACGGGGGAGTTCCATTATAAGTTCGGGGGCGTGATCGATAAAAAATTCAGGGTACGGCCCGGAGGGTCCATTATTTGGGACGGAGATCCCCTTTCGGCCACCCTGAACATGGAGGCGGTGTACTCCCTGAACGCCAATCCGGCCCCCCTTCTGGACGATGCAGGATATACGAGACGGATCCCCACGGATGTGATCATAAGGCTTTCCGATCAATTGGAGAGTCCCACGATCAACTCCGCCATAGAATTTCCCGGCACGAATTCCGTCGTAAAATCGGAGCTGCAGTACCGGTTGCAGGATCCCACGATCATGGAACGCAACGCCTTTTTCCTTTTGGCCCAGGGCACATTTGTGAACGAAGGCAGTGGTATCAGTCAGCAAGCGGTGACCGGAAACCTGATCCAGACCGCTTCCGGGCTCTTGAACCAAGTGTTCGATGGCAATGGGGACAAATTCGATTTTGGACTGTCCTATGAACAAGGGCTATTGGATCGAAGTGCCGATATACAGACCGAAAACAGGATAGGGGTGACCGTTTCCACCCAGATCAGCGATCGGGTACTGCTGAACGGGCGGCTGGGCGTACCGGTAGGAGGAGTGAGCGAAACGGTGGTGGCCGGGGACGTGGAAGTACAGGTATTGCTGAACGAGGAAGGAACGTTGAGCCTAAAGATCTTCAACAGGGAAAACGAGATACAACAGTTCCTGGGCAATAACCAGGGATATACACAGGGGGTCGGGCTATCGTACGAGGTCGATTTTGATACTTTCGAACAATTGTTGACCAAACTCTTTGGCCGTAAAAAACCGAAGGAGCCCGCACCCGTGCCCACTGGCAACAATAAGGCGACCATGGGGAAGGACAATATGATCCAATTCACCGAAAAACAGTAGAGACATAGTATACTACGTCTCTACATCGGGGAAACCCGCACAAAGGATCTTTTGGTATATGTACGTTTTACAACTGTTATCCGACTAAGTAGAAGTACACCTCAAAAAGGTGGGGCAAAACAGGGGCGGTTTTCTTAAAATTTAAAGCGTTATGTGGTTTTTATGGCCTACATGATAAAAAATGTTAACGAAAACGTTTGATGTTTGGTAAGTTCATAAATTAAGCGGTATTGGAGCCCTATAATTGGGATAAGTTTGCTAGTTTTACTTTTTTAAAATTTTTAATGGCTTCAGATATAAAAAGAATAGGGGTTTTTACTTCGGGTGGAGACTCCCCCGGGATGAACGCTGCGATCAGATCCGTGGTGCGTACCTGTGCTTATATGAAAATAGAGTGCATGGGCATATACCGCGGATATGAAGGAATGATAGAGGGCGATTTTAAGCCCATGGATGCCCGTAGTGTCAACAATATTATAAATAAAGGGGGCACGATCCTCAAGTCGGCCAGATCTCTCGCCTTTAGGACCAAGGAAGGCCGCCAGCAGGCCTACGACCGTCTCAGGGCGGCGGGAATAGATGCCTTTGTGGTGATCGGGGGCGATGGCAGCTTCACGGGTGCCATGATATTCAACCAAGAGTTCGACTTCCCGGTGATCGGCATACCAGGTACCATAGACAACGATATTTTCGGGACCACCTATACCCTTGGTTTCGATACCGCACTGAATACGGTAGTGGAAGTGATCGATAAGATCAGGGATACCGCCAGTTCCCATAACCGCTTGTTCTTTGTGGAGGTAATGGGACGGGATGTGGGCCATATCGCCCTGAATGCGGGCGTGGGCGCAGGGGCCGAGGAAATCTTGATCCCAGAGGAAAATCTGGGGCTGGACAGGCTTTTGGAATCCCTTAAGCGCAGTAAGGCATCCGGTAAATCCTCCAGTATCGTGGTGGTGGCCGAGGGCGACAAGACCGGTAAGAACGTTTTTGAACTAAAGGAGTATGTGGAAACGCACCTGCCCATCTATGATGTAAGGGTTTCCGTACTGGGCCATATGCAAAGGGGCGGCGCCCCTTCCTGTTTTGACCGTGTACTGGCCAGTAGGATGGGCGTTAGGGCCGTAGAGGCCTTAATGGAGGGCAAGACCAACCTAATGGTGGGCATTCAGGACAACAAAATTACCCTGACCCCCATCAGCAAGGCCATCAAGGGACACACTAAGATTGACAAGGAACTCATGAGGGTTTCTGAAATAATGACTACATAATAATAAACAATAAGGAAAATGTCGAATTTAAAAATTGGAATTAACGGATTTGGTAGAATTGGAAGATTGGTTTTCAGGGCTACCGTGAAAAGGGATAATGTTGATATCGTGGCCATAAATGACCTACTTGATGTAGAGCATCTAGCATATCTATTGGAATACGATTCCGTACATGGCAGATTTGATGGCACCATCGAGGTAAAGGATGGCCATTTGGTAGTGAACGGAAAAAAGATCAGGATCACGGCCGAAAGGGATCCAAAGAACCTGAAGTGGGATGAAGTGGATGCCGATGTTGTGGCAGAATGTACCGGTATCTTTACAACTCTTGAAACCGCACAGTACCATTTGGACGGCGGTGCCAAGAAAGTGGTTATTTCCGCTCCTTCCGCAGATGCGCCCATGTTCGTAATGGGGGTAAACCATAAATCGGCCAAAGCTTCGGATAAGATCGTATCCAACGCCTCTTGTACCACCAACTGTCTTGCCCCATTGGCAAAAGTTTTACATGATAATTTCGGTATAGAGGAAGGCCTTATGACCACCGTACATGCCACGACCGCTACCCAAATGACCGTTGACGGTCCGTCCAGAAAGGATTGGAGGGGCGGTAGGAGCGCACTTTTGAACATCATACCCTCCTCCACAGGTGCCGCAAAGGCCGTTGGAAAGGTAATCCCCGAGCTGAACGGGAAATTGACGGGTATGGCCTTTAGGGTCCCCACCGCCGATGTGTCCGTAGTGGACCTTACCGTGCGACTGCAAAAGGAAACTTCCTATGAGGAGATCAAAAAAGTGATGAAGGCCGCTTCCGAAGGGGAGTTGAAGGGCATTCTTGGATATACCGAGGAAGCTGTGGTATCACAGGATTTTATCGGGGATACCCGTACCAGCATATTCGATGCCGACGCAGGGATACAGATCAGTCCTAAATTTGTAAAAGTGGTTTCCTGGTATGACAACGAAACCGGATATTCGAACAAATTGGTTGATTTGGCTGAATACGTTTCCGGCCTTTAAGTAAAGCAGGTGGGCACATGTCCAAATGGTCTTAAAGAAAGGAACCTATTTGCCCCGATGCGGAGCATCGCGGAACAAGACCCGATTAATGGGATTTAAATTTATAACCCGCAGATTTCCTGAAGGGGGGCAAGACCCCTTTTCAGGATTCTTTTTAAGTTTTGGTATATGATATTAATTGTTGATAGCGGTGCTACGAAATCGGATTGGATAGCGCTTGATGAAAAGGGAGATCACTTGTTTATGACCCAGACCTTGGGGCTTAGCCCGGAAGTGTTGACAAAGGAGGTCATTGAGGACCGACTGGCCAATAATTTCGAGCTTTCCAAAAATCGGGACCAGGTTACCCGTTTGCATTTTTACGGTGCGGGATGCGGCACTAAACGGATGAAGGTTTTCCTGACCGCCATTTTCAACGATTTTTTCCCAAATGCCGACGTGGATGTCAAGGAAGATACCTACGCCGCCATTTTTGCCACCACCAAGTTGGGGCAACAGGCCATTGTATGTATTTTGGGCACAGGGTCCAATTGTAGTTATTTTGATGGTAAGGACCTGCACCAAAAGGTAACCTCTTTGGGGTATATCCTTATGGACGATGGCAGTGGCAATTTCTTTGGAAGAAAATTGCTGCGGGACTACTATTTCAATAAAATTCCGAAGGCCCTGGCGGAGAAGTTCGCCAAGGAGTACGATCTGGATGCGGATTCGATCAAGGAGCACCTTTACAAACAGCCCAATCCAAATACGTATTTAGCGACTTTCGCCCGTTTCATCATCGAGAACAAGGATGACCACTACTGTCGTGGCGTGATCGAAAAGGGACTACAACAGTTCGTCAACAATGCCATCATGCAGTTCGATCTGGCTACCAAGGTGCCGATCAATTTTGTTGGCAGTATTGCCTATTACCTGCGGGACGAGCTGGCCAGGACAATGGAACGTAACGATATGGTCCTAGGTGTCATCAGACAGCGTCCCATAGAAGGCCTGGTGGAATTCCACAAGGATTCTATCTAACGGCTATCATGGAAATTTCCACGTTCACGAATTTTGGCAGGTTGGATACTTCCACTGTTTCCCTAGCGGGTGCGGTAGCCGATTCAAAATAGGAGCCGTACGCTTCGTTGATGGCGGCAAACTGGTGCATATCCTTTACAAAAATGGAGGATTTTACAACATTTTCAAAGGTCATTCCCGCTTCGGTGAGAATGGCCTTTAAATTTTCCATGCATTTATGGGTCTCCTTTTTGATATCGCCTTGAACCAAGGTACCCGTTACGGCATCCAAGGGGATCTGTCCCGAGATGTAAAGGGTATCCCCGATCAAGATAGCTTGGTTGTAAGGTCCGATAGGGGCCGGTGCTTTAGGGGTGTTGATCACTTTTTTCATGTGTCGTGTGTTTTGTGGGGGCCCGATCCTAAGATCGTGGGCCCATTAAATAAATTCGTTAACGCTGACTTCTGTTTTCCCATTTCAGGTCACTGAGGATGGAGCTTTTGATCCCGATAAAGAAATACCATCTTTCATAGGTCCCAAAGGGCGTCCAGTCAAAATTGAGCCTAAAACTTTCAAGGTCCCTAGAAAATCTTAGTTGGGTAAGGGTAAAGCCCTTGTTCTTGAAATCGTACCCGGAGGAGACGCCCACCTTCCACATGGGGGTGAGCTCTATATTGCCCGAGAACATAAGGGAGTTATTGGAAAAATCGTTCTGTCGGTTCGAATTGCTATAGGTAACAGTATAGGCCAATCGAAGGTCCCACGGTAGCACATTGCCGTAATTGGTGTTTTCCCTGGGTTCCTCGTTGTCCTCCTCCATACGGTCGTTAAAGTTTTCGGCCCGCCCGAACAGGTCGTCCGTCCGCCCGCCACTGGCGGCCACGTAATCGTCCCTGGGATCGTCTTCCTCTTCCTCCTCTTCCTTGTTCTTTCCAAAACTCTTACTGCTGATGGAATAGCTCACGTTGGCATTTGCCCTGGTAAGCCTGAACAGGCTGCCCCCATTGGCAGAATTGAAGGTATTGATACGGGTACCGTTGTTGTCGATCGCATAGGGATCCAAACTGGTGGAAAAGTTGATGGCCATTTTATTGTCCAGAATGGTGGTCCCTCCCGTGATGTTGAGCGGACTCAGTTTGAGCGAATCGGCCTCGAAGTTATAACTGGTGGAGAAGTTCAAGCTGTTCAGGATGGACACTTTTTTGGGTTCCGTAGCGGTGGAATCCTTGTCGCGCACCTTGGCCTCCAGGGTGTTGGCCAGCGAAAAACTGAGCGCGCTGGACCTGTTAAGGCCCGGTGCCCCGTTCAAGGTCCCTTCGAACCGACTGTATTGCACCCTTTGGTTGGTGGCGGTATTGAGGTAATCCTCATAATATTGGTCAAAAGCGGGGGTATAGCCATAACTGATGGAAGGCCGCATGGTATGCCTGAGCGCCTGGAACTTTTTATCCTCCCCAAATTCAAAGGTACCGTAGACCGTGGTCCCTACACTGGCACTGAAATTGTATTCGTTGTAGCGATCGAATCCCGAGACGGTATCCAGGACCGTTTCCCTATTGTTCACGGCATCATAGCCCCTGGTATAGGTCTGCATGGTCCATACGTCCTCATAACTGCTGCCCATGGTAACGCTCAGGTATTTTGCCACCTTAAAGTTGGTACTAAGGGGTATGGTGTGCCGTGCCCCCACTTTGGCCCCTTCGAACATTTTGGAAGTAAAGAAGAGGGAGTCGGTGGTCCTGATCTGGTTGGATGCGCTCAGGTTGTACTGCAGGTTGATGTTCTGGATGATGCCCTTTTTGATCCCGTCCCGTTTGGCAAAGGGGTAGATACGCTCCATACTGGCGGTAAGCGTGGGCAGGGTCATGTCTATCGTTTCCGTATTGGTGTTCTGGTTGTGTGTGGCCGTAAGGCTCATGTTCACCATAGGGTACTCCGGAAAGGTCTTGGAATAGGATATGGAAGAGGATAGGTTGTTGTTCTGTGTGTTGGGTACGTTTATCTGGTTCAGGGAATTTCTATAGTACTGGCTACTTCCCAAATTGACCGAGGCCGAAAAACGGGAATTTGGGCTGGATTTGGTGTCTTGGGAGTGCGACCATTGGATGTTGTAATTGGTGCTCCGGCTGTAATCGTCAAAACCTTTTTGACTGTTTATTATATTTTCGTACCGGATGTTGACATTGCCCCGGAACTTGTACCGTCGAATATAGACCGACTGCCCCCTAAGTCCGTAACTTCCGTTGGTATAGAGGTCCCCCGAGAGATCGAGGTCCACATATTCGTTGATGGGAAGGTAATACCCCCCGTTCTGAAGGAAATAGCCCCGGTCCGGGTCGTTCCCAAATGTGGGGAAGATCAATCCTGCGGTACGGCCCGTTGTGAGGGGAAAGTACGCAAAGGGCAGGGCTATGGGCGTGGGGACATCCGCAATGTACATATTGCTATATCCCGCGATTATCTTCTTTTTGGGCACAAATTTGGCCTTCCTTATACGGATATAATAATCGGGGTTGATGGTATCCTTGGAGGTGGTGAGCTTGCCTTCGTACAAAAAATAGACAGAGTCGTTCTCTTTTTTGGTGATTTCGGCGTTCACCTTCATGGCATCGCTGCCCATTTGGCCCAGGCCCGCCTCCTGTTCCGAGCGGGAATTCCATATCAACGCCTTTTGGGTATCAAAATTAAAACGGATGGAATCTGGGCGTACCTCATTGGTGCCCTGCTTAAAATAGGGAAGTTGCGAATAGGTCCCCGTAGAATCCTTTATCCTTCCCGCATAGACTTCGTTCTTTACATAGTCCATGGTAATGACCCCGGCCTTTAGTTCGGTATCCTGATAATAAATCTCGGCTTCGTTGTAGAGGTAGATCTTCTGGTCCTTTTGGCTCAGTTTCGCATAATCCTTGGCCTTGTATTTGATCTTGTCCAGCAAAAGCGGCTTTTTTTGTTGGAGGGAATCGTTCGCAAGCGAGTCGGTAACGGTGGAATCCTGCAACATTACGGCCGTCAATATCGGGGCCGTCAAACTATCGCCCACCGCTTTTATCGGTAACGGGGTGATGGGAAATTCCTGCCCAAACATCTCTCCTGCCGTTAGTATCAGCAAGAAAAAGAAAAGAAAATGATGTTTGTTTGATTGCAAGACTATAAATCCTATTTTTGTAATAGTTTGGCGTATTTTTTGGAAACCAAACTTACATATATTTTTTGTTCTGCCCTTAGCACATTACAATAAATTTAACCATAATAAAAACAAGCCCTGGATCGTGGCGGACTTGGCCATAAATAGTTAAATTTAGCCGTGCATGGGGACCATGGCGGCCTTGTGCAAAATGGCCACTTTGGAACGGACGATACTAACATGGAGCAGCTTATGGATTTGAAGCGTTTATACCTGATCCCGGTAGTTTTAGGGGTCTTTTTTCTGGTTTCTTTTGTGAGACCTCCCGTAGACGATCTTCCCCAAAAGGATTTTATCGTGGTCTTGGACGCCGGTCATGGAGGACATGATCCCGGAAATATGGGAAACGGCTACCTGGAAAAGAACATAGCCCTTAATATTGTGCTGAACGTAGGAAAACAATTGGCCCAGATACCAGGGGTGAAAGTGATCTATACCAGAAAGGACGATACCTTTGTGGACCTCTATGTACGCGGCAAGATCGCCAATGAGGCCGATGCCGACCTTTTCGTATCTGTACATTGCGATTCGCACTCCTCCGATGCACACGGTGCCGGTACCTTTGTGCTGGGCCTGCACGCCAATAAACAGAATTTTGAGATCGCCAAAAAGGAAAACTCCGCCATTTATCTGGAGGATGATTACGAGACCCGTTATGCAGGGTACGATATCAATTCCCCCGAGTCGGTGATCGGGCTCACCATTATGCAGGAAGAATTTTTGGACCGGAGCATCGCACTTGCCAAATTTATACAGGACAATTTTACGTCCCAATTATCTCGGGTGGACAGAAAGGTTAAACAAGCCGGGTTTATAGTACTCCATCAGACCTTTATGCCCAGTGTGCTCATAGAAACGGGATTTCTGACCAATAAGACGGAAGGCGCCTACCTCAATTCCGGACGGGGACAAACGGAAATGGCAAGCGCCATTGCGACGGCCATCCTGAATTATAGGAACAGTATCAGTGACAATGCCTCCTCCCAGGGCGGACCGCTAGGGGATACAAGTCCGCCCAAGACCGAAGTGGCAGCGGAAATCCCCACTACCGTGGAAAAGGCCCCCGATGCGGAGTCCACGGGCAGTGTCCCCAAGCAATCGCCGCCCGTAATGGAAAAGAAACCCGAAACGGTCGTTTCCAAAGAGGAAAAAGTGGTGGAGGAGATCCCAGAGGCTGCGACCGTAAAGAAGGAGGCCCCACAAACGGTGGTCCCCGGCCCCAAAATAGTTTTTAAGGTGCAGCTTTTTGCAAGCTCCAAGGACATGTCCTTGGATTCCAATAACTTTAAGGGGCTGAACCGTATTTCCAAAGAGCCCGTCAACAAGCTTTTCCGTTATATGTACGGGGACGCCACCACCTATTTCGATGCAAAATTATTGAAGGCCAATGCGGACGCCAAAGGGTATACGGACTCCTATGTGGTGGCCTATAAGGATGGGGAACGGATCTCCGTTCCCGAGGCCCTGAAATACGTTTCGGAATAATAGCCGGTCTTCTAAAAATTATTTCTAATTTTGTTTGGAACAGAAAAACGATCCTTTTGAAGATATCCAGGGAAATTAAGACGGGAATTATCGTGTTGGGCGGTATCCTATTGTTTATTTTAGGTTTCAGTTACTTAAAATCTTCATCACTTTTTGACAATAGCAAAACCTTCTATGCCGTCTATAAACACGTGGGGGGGCTGCAGCCGGGAACCCAGGTTTCCATCAACGGCTTCGCCGTGGGAAAGGTAAACGACATTCGGTTCAAGGACAGGAGCGGAACTTTGTTGGTCACTTTTTCGGTGGACAACGAATTCCAGTTTTCCAAGAACAGCAGGGCCGAACTGTACGATACCGGGATCATCGGGGGAAAGGGCATACAGATAAAACCCGTAATGGACGGGGCACCTATGGCCAAATCGGGGGATACACTGGTATCCGATACCAAGCCCGGCCTTACCGATATGGTACAACAACGGTTGGCGCCGCTACAGTTAAAAGTGGAAAGTGCGGTCTCCAATGCCGATTCCCTCCTCATTTCCGTCAACCAGATTTTGGACGATAAGGCCAAAAACGACCTTCGGGAAAGTATCAGCGGCCTTAATGCCCTTGTAAAGAGCTTTCAGGGAAGTGCCGATGCCCTTAACGGGGTCTTGGTGGGCAATAAGGATAAACTGAACGGTTCCATAGACGACCTCAGTACCATCACGGGCAATTTTGCTAAATTGTCCGATTCCATTTCCGGGGCCGGGATAGTAGAGACCATGGAGAGACTTCAGGCAACCGTTAAAAACTTGGATGCCCTGCTTGCCAAAGTGGAAAGGGGAGAGGGCACCCTGGGGAAACTCATGACCGATGGGGAAATGTACAACAACCTTAACAATGCCTCCAGGGAGCTGGATCTTTTGCTACAGGATTTCCGACTAAACCCCAAACGGTACGTGAACGTTTCGGTCTTTGGTAAAAAGCAAAAGGAATATACCGTGCCGGAAGATGATCCGGCCGAAAATATCAACCAATAACCTATGGCCTACCTACCCAATATCCTATTTGCGGTCGTACTGGTAGCCGGCATCGGTTTTTTTGTGAAAAATTGTAAGCGCCTTGTACGTAACATTGGCCTGGGAAAGGATGTTCCCGTAAACGACCATAAGCCCCTGCGTTGGAAAAACATGGCCAAAATTGCCCTTGGCCAGACCAAGATGGTCGTAAGGCCCGTGGCTGGGCTGCTCCATATAATCGTATATCTGGGTTTTATCATCATCAACGTAGAGGTACTGGAAATTATTTTGGACGGTCTTTTGGGGACCCACCGACTTTTCGCCCCATTGGGGAGTGCCTATGATTTTCTGATAGGCTCCTTTGAGATTCTGGCCCTTTTGGTGATCGTGGCCGTGACCGTCTTCTGGTTGCGGAGGAATGCCGTTAGGGTACAACGGTTCTTTAGGCCGGAGATGAAAGGGTGGCCAAAAACCGATGCGGACATCATTCTCTATACGGAGTTGGTGCTGATGTGCCTTTTCCTGACCATGAACGCCGCCGATCTTCAATTACAGCAATTAGGGGCCGAACACTATACCAGGGCCGGTTCCTTTCCCATCAGTTCCTTGTTGCTGCCACTTCTAGATGGCATGGATATTTCGTCCCTGATCGTGTTGGAGCGCACCGCCTGGTGGTTGCACATTGTGGGAATCCTTTTTTTTCTGAACTATCTCTATTATTCCAAACACCTCCATATCCTCTTGGCGTTTCCCAATACCTATTTTGGAAAAGTGCGCCCCTTGGGACAATTTGACAATCTAGAGGCGGTTACCAAGGAGGTGCGACTGATGATGGATCCCAGTGCAGATCCCTATGCCGCCCCGGCGGCGGATGAAGGGGTTCCGGAGAAATTCGGGGCCTCGGACGTGATGGACCTAAATTGGGTGCAGCTGCTGAACGCCTATACCTGTACCGAATGCGGTAGGTGCACCAGTGAGTGCCCTGCCAATCAGACGGGAAAAAAACTTTCCCCTAGAAAGATAATGATGGATACGAGGGACCGTCTGGAGGAAGTGGGTAAAAATATGGAATCCAACAAGGGCAGCTTTGTGGCGGACAACAAGCAGTTGCTGGGCGATTACATCACCCCCGAGGAACTTTGGGCATGTACCACTTGCAATGCCTGTGTGGAAGCCTGCCCCGTTAGCATAGATCCCTTATCGATCATCATGGATATGAGAAGGTATCTTGTCATGGAACAATCGGCCGCCCCATCGGAACTCAACAATATGATGGGCAATGTGGAGAACAATGGCGCCCCGTGGCCTTTCAATCAGATGGACAGGCTCAATTGGGCCACAGAATCTTAAGTAAGAACATTATATGGACAATGCATTAAAAGTACCTACCATGGCAGCACTGGCTGCCGCAGGAGAACAACCGGAAATCCTGTTCTGGGTAGGTTGTGCGGGAAGTTTTGATGATAGGGCCAAAAAAATAACCAAGGCGTTCGTACAGATCCTCAACAAGGCCAAGATCAATTTTGCGGTCCTGGGAACCGAGGAAAGTTGTACAGGGGATCCCGCAAAAAGGGCCGGGAACGAATTTTTGTTCCAGATGCAGGCCGTCACCAATATAGAGGTGCTCAATGGCTATGGCATCAAAAAAGTGGTCACGGCCTGTCCCCACTGCTTCAATACCCTTAAAAACGAATACCCCGGATTGGGGGGCTCCTATGAAGTTGTGCACCATACCCAGTTCCTAAAACAACTTTTGGACGAAGGAAAGATCAGTATGGAAGGAGGACAGTTCAAGGGCAAGCGCATTACCTTTCACGACCCGTGTTATTTGGGCAGGGCCAATAATGTGTACGAGGCGCCCAGGGACCTGATCAAAAAATTGGATGCCGAACTGGTGGAAATGAAGAATTGCCGTAAGAAGGGACTTTGTTGTGGTGCCGGAGGGGCACAAATGTTCAAAGAGCCCGAAAAAGGCGATAAGGAGGTGAACATAGAACGCACCGAACAGGCTTTGGAAACAAGGCCGGAGATCATCGCCGCCGGTTGCCCGTTCTGTAACACCATGATGACCGATGGGGTCAAGAACAAGGATAGGGAGGCATCCGTGGCCGTAATGGATATTGCGGAACTGATCGCCAGGGCGGAAGACCTATAAGCCCCCTTCGTTTTAAAAAGTAACAAGATCATCCATACTTAAAGCATACCGACCAGACCCGTTTACCGTTAATATAGAAAGATGTTAGTAGAATTCAACACATTGGCCGATACCTCCAAAGTATGGATATATCAGGCAAGCAGAAGTTTCAACGAAACGGAACTGGATGAAATAAAAAGCGGTCTGGATGCGTTTATAGGGGAGTGGACCGCCCATGGAAGTAAATTGGAGGCAGGATATGAGATCCGGTACAACCGCTTCATCATCATCGGACTGGACCAGTCAAAGGGAGCCGCTTCCGGCTGCTCCATTGATGCTTCGGTACGTTTTATCCAAGAACTCGAAAAAAGATACGGCGTGGATCTTTTGGACAAAATGAACGTTTCCTACAAACAGGGCGACTTCATCGCCTATAAAACATTGACCGATTTTAAGCAGATGGCAAAAAATAGGTCCATCTCCAAAAATACCATCGTATTCAACAATCTGGTGGTGAACAAACATGAATACGAAAACCATTGGGAGGTCCCTGCCGAGGAAAGTTGGCACGGTCGTTTTATGTAGGGACACTTTTGGCAAGGTCCTTGCTCCTGTTTTTATGGGCGGCAGCGTTGCCGCCCAAAATCTTGTTTTATACCATCAAAGTTTTTGCGTGTATGTTCCTTAAAAAGATAGCCCGTTCTTTTCTGTTATTCTTGTGCACGGCCCCTTTTGTCCGGGGCCAGGTCGATCCCCTGATCGCTCCCGATAGCTTGGGGCAGGCCACTTGGGTCGATTCCCTTTACGACTCCATGTCCCTCGACGAAAAATTGGGGCAGCTGTTTATGCTCAGCGTGGCCTCGGACCAATCGAAAGCCGCAACGGACCATATAAAGGCCATGGTGCGCGACCAAAAGTTGGGAGGGGTCATCTTTTCCACAGGAGGTCCGGTACGCCAGGCAAGACTCACCAATGCCTACCAAGCGGCAGCCAAGGTTCCCCTGCTGGTGGGTATGGACGCCGAATGGGGACTGGCCATGCGACTGGATTCCACGTACGCCTTTCCCTGGAACATGACCCTGGGGGCCATACAGGACAGCAATGTGGTGGCCAAGGTGGGCAGACAGATCGGACTGCATGCCAAGCGGTTGGGCGTACACATCAATTTTGCGCCCGATCTGGATATCAATATAGATCCCCGAAACCCGATCATCGGGAACCGTTCCTTTGGGGAGGACCGTGAAAATGTGGCCCGAAAAGGGCTCTATTTTATGCGGGGAATGGAAAGTGCCGGGGTACTTTCCAGTGGAAAGCATTTTCCCGGTCATGGGGATACCGCCACCGATTCGCACAAGGCCCTGCCCATGATCCCCTTTACCGCGGAACGACTGGACAGTATAGAGCTCTATCCCTTTAAACAACTGATCAAGCAGGGCCTAAGCAGTGTCATGGTGGCACATCTGGAAGTGCCCGGCCTGGAACCAAGGCCCGCCTATCCATCCTCCCTTTCCGAAAACATCATCACCGACCTGTTGCAGGAACAGTTGCAGTTCAAGGGCCTTGTCTTTACCGATGCCCTCAATATGAAAGGGGTCACCCAGATCAAGGGCTATGATAACCTTGATGAACCCGGTGATGTGGAGCTTACCGCCTTTATGGCGGGGAACGATATCCTCCTGATGCCCACCAACGTGGAACAGGCCAAGGAAAAACTGAGGCAGGCCTATGAATACGAAATTATTACGGAGGAGCGCCTGGCAAGATCCGTCAAAAAGATACTGAAGGCCAAATACAAAGTGGGACTGCACGATTATAGGCCCATCGACCTGAAAAACCTCCATGGCGACCTCAATTCACTGGAGAACGACCTTATCTATGAGGAGGCCTTGGAACAGGCTATTACGGTGGCCAAGAACGAGGTATCCCTTTTGCCCGTCAAAAATCTGGAAAATAAAAAGATCGCCTATGTAAAGCTCGGGGCTGAAGAACACCTTCCTTTTTTGGACGAGCTTAAAAAATATACGACCGTTACCCATGTACAGGCCAACGATATCGCTGCGTTAAAAAAGAAATTGGAAGCCTTCAACCTCGTGATCGTGGGGGTACATAAGAGCAATGCGAGCCCTTGGAAACCGTATTCCCTTTCAAAAGAGGAGATCGGCTGGCTTCAGGAGCTTTCGCAATTGCGCACCTCCAATACCGTACTCACCCTTTTTGCAAGGCCCTACGCACTGTTGGACATCCCTTCCCTGGAGGACACGGACGCCGTAGTGGTGGCCTACCAGAACAGCGTACTGGCACAACAAAAGGCCGCACAGCTTATTTTTGGGGCCATCGGCGCCAAGGGCCGGTTGCCCGTATCGGCACACCCCAGCCTTCCCGTGAACCGGGGCATTTTTTTTGATTCGTTGGCCCGACTGGGTTACAGTAGCCCGGAACGGGTGGGGATCAGCTCCTCCAAATTGGCAATGGTGGACACTTTGGTAAAACACGGACTGGATTCCCTGATGTTCCCGGGAGCACAGGTGTTGGTGGCCCGTAAGGGAAAGGTCATCTATAACAAAGGTTTTGGAAGGCCTACCTATACTTCCGATACGTCCATTACCCCTTGGCATATGTACGACCTGGCATCACTGACAAAAATATTGGCTTCCCTTCCCATCATTATGCGGATGGACGATGAGGGAAAGATCCGACTGAACGATACCTTCTCGGACCTGGTACCCGCCTATGCCGATACGGAACTGAAGGATGTATCGGTATTGAAGGCCCTGTCCCATTACGGGCGCCTTCCGGCCTGGATCGCTTTTTACATCAGTACCTTGGACAAAAACCGGAAACCGATGGCGGATTTTTACCGAAAGGCCCCAACGCCCGGATATACCACCAAGGTCGCCGAAAATCTGTACCTGGCCGACGTATACCAAGACTCCATCTATAACCGCATCGGAAGACAACAATTAAAATCGAACAGGTACCGCTACAGCGATATCTCCTATTATGTTTTTAAGAAATATATTGAGGATACCTATGGTAAGGATATGGACCTGATCGCACAGGACTATCTGTATGGGCCTTTGGGCGCCGACCATACCGCGTTCAATCCGTTGGAAAGCCACCCCAAGGAGGCCATTGTTCCCTCCGAGGAGGACGATTACTATCGGTATTCCACCGTTCAGGGGTATGTGCACGATATGGGTGCCGCCATGCTGGGCGGTGTGGGCGGACATGCGGGCCTGTTTGCCAACGCCAACGACGTGGCCAAGATCATGCAGATGTACCTGCAGGACGGCTACTATGGAGGGGAAAGGTTTATGGCCTCCCGGACCGTAAAGAAATACAATACCTGTTATTTCTGTGACAATAATGTAAGAAGGGGGGTGGGCTTTGACAAACCCGAACCCAGGGGTGGCGGCGGCCCCGCCTATAGCGGGATATCCAGGAAGAGCTTTGGCCATAGCGGGTTTACGGGAACCTATACCTGGGCCGATCCCGATGAGGATCTGGTATACGTCTTCCTATCCAACCGTACCTACCCCTCCGCTACCAATACCCTATTGGTAAAATCGGGACTGAGGACACGGATACAGAAAGCGATCTACGAAGCGATCATCAATTGAAAGGGCTTCCAACAACATACCGGTGCCGCTCGTCTTGGATATGCACGTACGTACGTTCAAGTTGCTCCCGGACAAATTTAAATGCACCACGGTGAAATGTTTTTGCAATAGTGCGACTAACAACTTTTGAAACAGATGAAAATAGCAATTGTATGTTACCCTACATTTGGGGGAAGTGGGGTAGTGGCCACAGAATTGGGGATCGCCCTTGCCAATAGGGGCCATGAGATCCATTTCATCACCTATAAACAGCCCGTGCGACTGGAACTGTTGAACAACCGTATCCATTTTCACGAGGTTCACGTTCCGGAATACGCCCTTTTCCACTATCAACCGTACGAGCTGGCCCTGTCCAGTAAATTGGTGGATACCATCAAGCTTTACGGCATCGAACTCTTGCACGTACATTACGCCATCCCACATGCCTATGCCGGTTATATGGCCAAAAAGATGTTGGAAGAGGATGGGATCTTTATCCCCATGGTCACCACCCTGCACGGGACCGACATTACGCTGGTCGGCAAACACCCCTTCTATAGGCCCGCGGTCACCTTTAGCATCAACAAATCGGATGTGGTCACTTCCGTTTCGGCCAGCCTGAAAAAAAATACCCTTGATCTGTTCGATATCAAAAAGGAAATCGAGGTCATCCCCAACTTTATAGATAAACGCAAACATACTACCCATTTTGTGGACTGCCAACGGTCCCTTATGGCCAAGGAGGACGAAAGGATCGTGACCCATATCAGTAACTTTAGAAAGGTCAAAAGGATTCCCGATGTCATCCACATCTTCAATACCATCCAACAAAAAATCCCTGCCAAGCTGATCATGGTCGGGGAGGGTCCCGAAAAGGAGAAGGCCGAACTGCTGTGCGAACAATTGGGAATTACGGACAGGGTGGTGTTCTTGGGCAATAGCAATGAGATCGACCGTATCCTCTGTTTTTCGGATCTTTTTTTACTGCCCTCCGAATCGGAGAGTTTTGGGCTGGCGGCCCTAGAGGCGATGATGAACCGGGTGCCGGTGATATCCAGCAACGCAGGGGGCATTTCGGAGGTAAACGAGCAAGGGGTCACCGGATACCTGAGCGATATTGGCAATGTGGCCGAAATGGCCGCAAACGGGCTTAAAATACTCGGGGACGATGCCGTGTTGGAGGCTTTTAAGGACAATGCCGCAAGGGTGGCCGAAAAATTTGACATTGCCAAGGTGCTGCCGCTCTATGAGGCGGTCTATGAAAAGGCGTACAAGGCCAATTTTAGGACTACCTATTGATCGTGTGGAAGGCCATCTGGTTTTAGGTACAAATCCTATAAGTTGGGACCTACTATAGTACGTCTCCATTTTACGGCGATGGGCGGTGACATCGGAATTTTCTGTAACAAATCGCCTTTTAATACGTCCTATGGATATCAACCTTAAAACGCGGATCATGAAAATAGAAAACAGACAACTTTTGGCGCTTACACATTTGAGCCAGTTATTGGATCTGGTCACCGGCTTTATGGGATTTGTGGTCCCCTTGGTCTTGTGGCTTACACAAAGGGACTCGGTCATGGATATGGATAAAAATGGTAGATCCATCATCAACTTTAGGATCAGCCTGTTCCTGTACATGTTGATGTGCATCCCCTTGATCCTTCTTTTCGGTCTTGGACTGTTGGGCTTTTTGGGCGTGGCGGTATTGGGATTTGTATTTCCGATCGTAAATGCGGTAAAAGCCAGTAATGGGGAACCTCCCTATTACCCGATCAGTATCAAGTTTATCTAGGGGTTCCATATCCCAAGAATTAAAACGTCCCTTTGCGATCGCAAAGGGACGTTTTGGCCATTAAGGAATGTTATATTATATGCTTTGCGAGCTTTTCAGGGGCTGTTGCCCTTATTAAAAGGTCGATCAGTTGTTCAGCATTACGGGCATCACCAACATGGTCACATGTTCTCCTTCGTCCAAACCATCTACAGGGGTTAGGATCCCCGCACGGTTGGGCAGGCTCATTTCAAGGGAAACTTCATCCGAGGTCAGGTTGTTCAGCATCTCCACCAAAAATCTGGAATTGAAACCGATCTGCATATCGTCGCCCTGATAGGAGCAGGTAAGCCGTTCTTCCGCCTTATTGCTGTAGTCCAGGTCTTCGGCAGAAATGTTCAGTTCGGCGCCGGCTATCTTTAAGCGTATCTGGTGGGTGGTCTTATTTGAAAATATGGATACCCTTCTTACGGAACTCAGGAACTGGTTTCTGGAAATGCTCAACCTGTTGGGGTTTTCCTTTGGGATCACCGCATCATAATTGGGATATTTTCCGTCGATCAGCCTACATATCAATTCTGTCCGGTCAAAGCTGAACTTGGCATTGCTATCATTGTATTCTATGGTCACGTCCGTCTCACTGCCGGCCAGTATGCCCTTTAGGAGGTTCAACGGCTTTTTTGGCATGATGAACTCCGCCACTTGGGAAGCCGATACATCCGCACGTTGGTATTTTACCAGTTTGTGCGCATCCGTGGCCACAAAGGTGAGGTTCTCCGGCGAAAACTGAAAGAATACCCCGCTCATAACCGGCCTAAGGTCATCGTTGCCCGCCGCAAAAATGGTCTTGTTGATGGCAGTGGCAAGGATATCGCCGATAATGGTGGTCGAGCTGGGATTGGAAAGTTCAACGGCTTTGGGAAACTCGGCCCCATCGGCATATGCCAGGGCATATTTTCCATGGTTCGAACTTATTTCCACGGTATTATTGTCCGCAACCACAAAGGTCAAGGGTTGTTCGGGAAATGTTTTTAAGGTTTCCAGCAGTAATTTGGCAGGTACCGCAATGACACCATCGTTGTCCGAATCCACTTCCAAAACCGAGCTCATGGTAGTTTCCAGGTCGGAAGCCGAAACGGTCAGTTTGTCCTGTTGCAGATCGAACAGAAAATTATCCAAAATGGGCAGGGTGTTACTATTGTTGATCACCCCTCCCAAAACCTGCAATTGCTTTAATAGATACGTGCTGGATACTATAAATTTCATTCGTTATATTGTTTTGTTGTCGAAATGCCCCACTGATCGGGATTTACTCGAGAATTATAATGCTCCGACACCTGTCCGCCGGGGGCGGACCTGCGTCGAAATAGTATCTTGGTTTTCCGCCACATATCTGGTGGGCTTTCTCCGAGATTGTTGGCCGGAAGCCCCGAAATTATAAAATTTTGGGAAAATCGGCGCTATCCATCCAGCATATTGGATTCGAAAAATTCCAGCACAAAGGTATTTTAAAAGTGCCTTTAACAAAAACAAACTTATTAACAGTTAGCGCCCATATTTTTGCCTTCTGTACCTTCCGAAAAGGAAGCCGAAGGCAACTATCAAAACAATGGGAAGCCCAATATTAATCAACTGCCATTTGGATTTTTCCCCTGCTACCTTCCTTTCGTCCAAAAAGGGAATGGCCACCCGTTTGTTTCGAATGTTTATAAGTCCCTTATCGTCCAAAAGGTAATTGACGGCATTCACCAGAAATTCCTTGTTCCCATAAAAATTATTGGTCCATTTATCATAGCCCAGTTCCAAAGGCCTTCCGTTCCGTACCTGGTTCCCGATCAGATCGCCGTCGGCTATTACCAACATTTTGTTCGATGCCCCTTTTTCGATAGGCTGCTCCAGTTGCAACGGTTTGATACGGTTGGTATAAGCGGAGGTGAAATCCCCTTCGATCAGCACGGCCAAGGGCTGGTTACCATTGGTATACGTTTCTTTCTTTGGCGGGGTGTTGATGATGTCCAGACTGATCAACCTAGGGGTGCCCTCGGTCTTTGAAAGGGGCGAACTTTGGTAGAGCACGGTCTTCCTATTGGCATTGGGCAGGGTGTCAATACTGTTGGCAAACTGAAATCGCAAGGCCTCCAGATTGGTATTGATCGGATGGTCGTTTTTGGAGAAGACCATGGGATTATAGAACCAAGGAACGGGGTTGTAGGCAGTGTTGTTGCCTTCCCCTGCGGCAAGCACTATTTGGGTAAAGTATAGGTCGCTCACCAACACAGGGTTGATACGGACCCCGTAACGGAAGAAAAAATCGTTGAGGTTAAGGTCCCTCGGGGTGGCCAGGGCACTTCCCTTTTCATTAAAAAGACTGTCCAATTCCATGGCCACCGCATCGATCAGCCAGAGCGACTTTCCCCCGGACACCACAAATTGGTCCATTACGTACTTTTCCGCATCGGTAAAGGCCTCGGTCGGTTTGGCCACCAGGGCAAGGTCGAACTCCTTTAGCTGATCCAAGGTGCCCTGAGGGTCCGTTGCGACCGAATCCAAGGTGATCGCCCCTATATTGTAATAATCGCGTATGCCGGTCAGGAAATCGGCCAAATACAGATCTGCCAACTCCCCGTTTCCCTTGATCACGGCCAGCCGTTTCCTGTCCTTGATGTTCAGTTTATAAAAGGCATCGGCAAATGCGTATTCCAGGTGCTGCACGGAATTATTGACCCGTTCCTCCATAGTGGCACCCAGTTTGTTTTTTAACAGCGGTACTTTTATGGTGGTATTGTTCCTGTTTACCATGGCCCACGGAAAAAGGATCTTCTGGGTCATCTCCCCGTTCCGCTCCACGGTACTGTTGACGGGTGTCAGGCCCAGACGTTGAAGGTCTGCCATCACCGCCTCCTGGGATTCCGCACCCTCCATGGGGTCCACAAAATCGATGCGTATGTTTTTGTTTTCTTCCTGAAATCCCTGTAGCAAAAGCGCCGTTTCCGTTCTTAATTTTTGAAATTCGGGGGGAAGGTCGCCCCCCAGAAGTATGTCGATGCTGACCACTCCCTCCAGGCCACGGGCCATTGACAGGGACTGGGGCGTAAGGGTATATCTGGCATCCTCGGTCAGGTCGAAACGCTTGTACAGATAATGGGAGAGGATATTCAGCAGCACAAGTGCCAACAATGCCTTTAAAATGGTCAACGTATTTTTTCGCATCAGCTCTGTCGGTTTTTGAGTCGCATTACGGTCAGGAACAGAAAAAAAGCGGACATGCCGGCAAAATGGACAAGGTCCCTGGTATCCAAAATGCCCCTGGCCACGGAAACAAAATGTGCCTCCATTCCAAAATTACGGATCCATAGCACGGTTTCACCGTCAGGGAAAAGGGACGATAGGGCCTCAAAGCCATAAAAAAAGACAAAGCTGCCGACGACCCCGAGTAAAAAGGCCACGATCTGGTTTTCGGACAAGGTGGAGGCAAATAGCCCAATGGACACAAAGTTGCAGATAAGGAACAGCATCCCAAAGTAGGAACCCAAGACTACCCCCATATCCAGATTGCCCACCTCACTGCCCAATTGGTGGATACAATAAACGTAGAGCAGGGTGGGCAGCAGCGTCAGGATCGCCAGGGCAGTGGTGCCCAAGAATTTACCTAGGACCAGTTCCCAGATGGATATGGGTTTGATCAGCAACAGTTCCAAGGTTCCCAGCTTTATTTCCTCCGAGAAGGTCCTCATGGTGATGGCCGGGATCAAAAAAAGGAAGATCCAAGGTGCCAGCAGAAAAAAGCGGTCCAGATCGGCAAAGCCATTGTCGAATATATTAAAGGGCCCTTTGAACACCCATAGAAAAAGGCCCGTGAACAACAAGAACAGGCCCATGGCCAAATAGCCTATGGGGGAAGTGAAGAACGACTGTATTTCGCGTTTAAAAATGGCGAGCATTATGGTAATTTTGGTCCGTTATTCTCAAAAGGTTCATGTTTTTCCAGGCTCCACGCTTCGGCCGGCCGTGAAAAAAGTTCCTTTGTCTTGGCCCACACCCCCTTAAAAAGAGGGGAGTTCCTATATTTTTCGAGGGCTTCTCCCGATTCCCAATGGCTGTACGTAAAGAAAATGTCCGGATCGTTCCGGTCCCTGTACAGCTCCAATTGGGAGCAGCCCTTAAAATTGGCGATCAGTTCCCTTGATTCCCCAAAGATTTTTTCAAAACTAGCGATATTTTCCTTTTTAAAGCTAAGTTTTACGATGCGTACCAACATTTAGATAAAATTTATGGTCACCACATCCCTATAGTCAAGTCCCAATAGGGTAGAGGCGCCCCCCACCGTGTTGAGGTCGCTCTTGTATATGGCCAGTTCTATATAATCTGCCGAATTGAAGAGGGCCAACAGGTCGCCAGGGCCTTTCCGTTGTCCCTTTTCCAGTTCAAAATTGATGATATCGCTGTATTTATGGTGAATGTCCACCAATTTTTTGTTCCGTGCCCTCAATTCGAACTTCCGTCCGTTCCTATATGCCTCAAAAAGGCTTTTTTGTATGTTGGTCACCACATTCCCATAATTGTCTATATAGATAATATGTCCGGTAATGGTCTTGCCGTTATCGGATACGGTGGCAGAGAATTCCTTTAGGTCCCTAAGCTGGGCAAAAGGTCTTCCCACGACCTCCAAGGTGCCCCCCCGGGCAATGTGGCAGGCCACCTTTACAAAAACATCCATAACGGGAAAGGGTCCCTGGACCTGTTCGGGAAGGTTTATTTCCACAATTTTCTCCGGGGTGTTCTCCGAAATGATCAGTCCTATGACCCCATTGTTGGCCACTATAAAGTAATGGCCGTCCACCAGAACCGCCAAGTGTTGGTTCTCCGCTGTCTTCTCGGAATCCATGCCCACAATATGGATGGACCCTTTTGGAAAGCTCTTATAGGAGTTTTTTAGGATATAGGCACATTCCTGAATATTGAACGGACTTATGGTATGGGAAATATCAACGATCCGGACGTCGTTCAGCTCGCTGTAAACAGCACCCTTAATGGCCCCTACAAAATGGTCTTTATGTCCAAAATCAGTAGTTAACGTAATAATTGCCATGAAGGACTGTTGATATGTTTTTATGAATCCAAACTGTTTTTTTACTTAAGTTTGTTGAACAAAATTACATAAAAAAACAGCCAACGGAAATTTTCTTTTGGGACACGAACCCTTAACACAGATATTCTTTGAACGAACTTGTAATAGAACTTACCGAAATCAGTCCGAGGGAATTTTTTGGGCAACAGAACGCGAATATCGACCTTTTAAAAAAGTACTTTCCCAAACTCAAGGTCATCGCCCGCGGCAACAAGGTGAGGGTATATGGGGACGCTCCACTTCTGGAGGAGTTCGATAAGCGGTTCGGGATGCTCACGGACCATTTCGCCCAGTACAACAAATTGGACGAGAACGTCATAGAGCGCATATTGAGCAGCAACGGCCCCGATGGGGAGGCAATGCCCCAGATCGGCACCGATGTCCTCTTGCACGGGGTGAGCGGTAAGTTGATAAAGGCGCAGACCGCCAACCAGCAAAAATTGGTGGACGCTTCCAGAAAGAACGATATGGTATTCGCCGTTGGCCCGGCCGGTACGGGAAAGACCTATACCGGTGTTGCCCTGGCCGTAAAGGCCCTAAAGGAAAAACAGGTAAAAAGGATCATCCTTACCAGACCTGCCGTTGAAGCAGGGGAGAACCTGGGGTTTTTACCGGGCGACCTAAAGGAAAAGTTGGATCCCTATATGCAGCCCCTGTACGATGCGCTCAGGGATATGATCCCCCCGGAAAAATTGGCAAATTATATTGAGAACGGGACCATACAGATCGCACCCATGGCCTTTATGCGGGGACGTACGCTGGACAATGCCTTCGTGATCCTCGATGAGGCCCAGAATACCACCCATGCGCAAATGAAGATGTTCCTGACCCGAATGGGGAAAAATGCCAAATTCCTGATCACGGGAGATCCGGGCCAGATAGACCTTCCCCGAAGGATCACCTCGGGACTCAAGGAAGCCTTGTTGATATTAAAGGGAATTGAGGGCATAGAGATCATTTACTTGGACGAAAAGGATGTGATACGGCACCGATTGGTGAAAAAAGTAATAGATGCCTATAAGGATATAGAGCACCAGAACTAATTGCAGTAGATGAGCAACAATACCATTACCAGTACGGATTACAACTTTCCCGGACAGCAAAAGGTCTATAAGGGAAAGGTGAGGGAAGTCTACCATTTTGACAATAATATTCTATTGATGGTGGCTACCGACCGATTATCGGCATTTGACGTGGTAATGCCCAAGGGCATACCCTATAAAGGACAGATCTTGAACCAGATCGCGACCAAAATGATGGCGGCTACCGCCGATATCGTGCCCAACTGGCTGTTGGCCACCCCCGACCCCAATGTGGCAGTGGGACTGGCCTGTGAGCCCTTTAAGGTGGAAATGGTGATCCGTGGCTATCTTTCTGGCCATGCCGCCAGGGAATACAAACTCGGAAAGCGCATCCTATGCGGGGTGCCGATGCCGGAGGGCATGATGGAAAACGATGCGTTCCCGATGCCGATCATCACCCCCGCTACCAAAGCGGAAATGGGCCTTCATGATGAGGATATTTCCAGGGAGGATATCCTTAAAAGGGGCATCGTTTCCGAAGCGGATTATACCGTTCTGGAAAAATATACCAGGGCACTCTTCGAGAGGGGTACACAGATTGCCGCCAAACAAGGCCTTATCTTGGTGGATACCAAATATGAATTTGGCAGGACGGCGGAAGGGGAGATCGTTTTGATCGACGAGATCCACACCCCAGATTCCTCCCGGTATTTCTATATGGAGGGATATGCGGAGCGACAGCGCAATGGGGAGGAACAGAAACAGTTGTCCAAAGAATTTGTAAGGCAGTGGTTGATTTCCAAAGGTTTCCAAGGCCTGGAGGGCCAATCCTTACCAGAGATGCCCGATGAATTTGTGCGCACTGTTTCCGAGAGGTATATGGAACTCTACGAAAAGATCACCGGGGAGGCCTTTGTCAAGGCCGATATCAGCGACATACACCAACGTATTCAGCGCAACGTACTGCACTATTTGGAATCTTGACCTGTTGGGCCGTAACCTGTTATGGCTGTATTTACTATTTGGAATCTTGACCTGTTGGGCCGTAACCTGTTATGGCTGTATTTGCTATTTGGAATCTTGACCTGTTGGGCCGTAACCTGTTGGGGCTGTATTTGCTATTTGGGATCTTGACCTGTTGGGCCGTAACATGTTACGGCTCTATTCGGCTCTATTCGTCGACCGTAAAGGTAAAGGTTTCGGAGGTAGATGAATTGTTGCGTTGGTCCTTGGTCACCACCTTCCAATAATAGGTATTTCCCGGTACCACTGGAATATTTTCCAAGGTGGTGCCACCATGGTCGGATTCCACCAGTATCGGCGGGTCGCTCTCCCCAAAAAAGATATCGTAATAGGTAATGTCGCCATCCAGATCGGCCGCCGACCATTCCAATGTCACAGTTGTCGTTCTCTGTAGCAAACGTCCGTTTACGGGGGAAACGGCTTCGGCAGGAAAGGGTATAAAGAACTCCACTCCAGGGCCTGCGTTGTAAAATGCCCAAGTTTCGCTCTGTGCCGTTTCTTCCACATCCGTGGCACGTGATACCACATACCAAGAATAGGGGGTGCCCCGTAATAAGGTAGCGGTAAGGGTGGGGACCTCGGATTCAAATTGTTGTGTTTCCGAGGTGAAGAGATTTGTCAGGAACAGTTCATAACTATCTGTCGCTAATGAGGGCTCCCACATAAAAACGATCTCATTTTCGGTGGGGGACAGGGTATTTCCTTGGGTACATTCTTCGTTGTTGTCGGGAAATACCAAAAGGGCTTGTCCCGGAACGTCCTCTTCCTCGTTCCAAAGGTCGCCGTCCTTGCCACAGGCGCAGAACAATAGCAGTATGACAGCACTTATAAGGGGTGTTTTTATCATTTCTTCAAGACTTTAAAACCAAGGTCCAAATGGCTATTTTCCAATTTTAGGTAATACACGCCCGCCGGTAAGGTAGTCGCGTCCATTGTCAGTTTCCCGGCAATAATATCGTAGCTGTCCGTGCTTATAAGCGATCCGGTGGAGGTATATATGGATGCGGTAACCGTATCTTCCTGTCCTTCGCCCAAAAATACGGAAATAGTATCTTCAATTGGATTTTCTTCCAAAAGATAGGGAAGGGAACGTATCAGGGTATCCTCAAAACTGCCTTGGCACGCAAGATCGGTAGCGACACGAATGGTATTTTGCTCCTTCTCCAACGCTAGGGTCACTTCGGATTGATCCGTCTCCATGGAAAGTCCGTTGAGGGTAATGGTGTATTTTTTGGCCCCGCTCATCTTAAGGGTAACACTGTTGGTAGATCCCTGCATCTCCATGAGTACCGAAAGTTGTTCGGGTGCCCCTATATTGATGGTCGAGCAGTTTTGGTAGGAGGGATCGCCTACGGCCGTGATACATAGATCATACCTTCCGATGGGCAGTTCGGAAATTTCCAGCTCATTTGTAAAGGTGTATTCGTTGTTCAGTAGTTCGCCTGTTAGACTGGCGCTATATTCGGTATCGATCAGGGATGTCACCGAGATGGTACCCGTATTGGTATTGGCACAACTTGCGTTGGAGGCCAAGATCGTAAAATTATTACTCGGAAAGCTGGAGATCACACAGCCGTTTGCGTCCACGTTGGCCCCTTCGGGGGTGTTGGGACAATCATCTTGGGCATTGGGCACGCCGTCACCGTCATCGTCCGTGTTCGGGATGACGCAACCGTTATCGTCCACGGTGGCCCCCTCCGGGGTGTTTGGACAATCGTCCAGATCGTTGGGTATGCCGTCACCGTCATCGTCCGTATCGGTAATGATCTCACAACCGTTTTCATCCACCGTGATCCCCTCGGGGGTGTTGGGGCAATCATCTTGAGCATTGGGCACGCCATCCCCGTCATCGTCCGTGATGCTGGGCTCGCAGCCGTTTGCGTCCACTATGGCCCCATCAGGGGTGTTGGGACAGTCATCTTCGGCATTGGGCACCCCGTCCCCGTCATCATCGGCCACTTCTGTGGGGGCCACGGTGAGTGTAAGGGTGCGGGTACAGCCTTCGGATGTCTCAAAAATGTATTCCCCTGCATTTTCAGGTGTCACCTCCCCTAGGTTTAGGTCGCCGTTATGAAAGGTGCCATCGGGGGTCTCAATGGTGAAATTGACCCCATTGGGCAGAATGCTCAACACTACTTCAACACCCTCGTCCACTTCCAAGGTGGTATCGCCACTGGACCATTGGCCATTTAATCTGTACTCGGGAATCACGCTGGCATCGGTGCATTCAAGGTTCAGTCCCCAAACCGCAATGTTAAGGGTGCTAAGGAGGCCCACTATGGAGAAGTTGCCACCTGCGTACAACCGTGCGCCGTCATTGGAGAAGGCCAGGGTATTCAATTGGTTGTTGACCCCCACGGAGGTTCCCGTGCCCATTGCCTGCCATCCTTCGCTATCGTTCCACCGGGCAGCGCTCTTCATAACAAGGTTCAGGTCCAAGATATCCGAGGCGGTCTGAAAGTTACCGCCAACGTATAGGAAACTGCCATCGTGCAGCATACTGTTCACATTTCCGCTAAGACCACTGCCCAGCGCTTGCCAGGTCTGGGAATTCCTGTTCCACCGTGCGACCCTGTTAACGGTCTGTCCCCCTGCTTGTGCAAAGTTCCCTCCGGCATATACCGCATTTGGGGTAATGGCGATGGCCTGTACAAAGCCGCTGGTACCACTTCCAAGACCGGACCAGTTGGAGCCGTTCCATCTGGCGATACGTGCCGCGGAATTTCCTCCGGCAGTATCAAAGTTCCCGCCCACGTACAGCACGTTGTTTTCGTCAAAAGCGATCGCGCGAATTTCATTGTTGGTCCCTGCCGTGGAGGTAGCGGCATCGGTAAGTGCCGACCATGTGGTACCGTTCCAGCGCGCGATATTATTGGACCTGGTACCCCCCGCGTTCATAAAGGCGCCGCCGGCGAAGACGGTGCCATTGCCGTCTATGCCAATTTTTGCGACCGGTCCATCCGTACCGGAACCCATTGCCGCCCAATTACTTCCGTTCCACACGGCAATATTTGAAACGGACACGCCGTTTATTTCGGTAAATTCCCCGCCTACGTATACATTGCCACCGGGTGCTACCGCAATGGCATTTACCTTCCCATTGGTACCGCTTCCAAAAGAGGCCCATCCATCGTTCGGATGATAGGTGGCCAAATTTCGTACACTGTTTCCTCCTGCATTGTTGAACTGTCCGCCCACGTACATACGCCCATCACTTCCTGCGGCAATGGCCTCGACCACCCCGTTGGTCCCGTTCCCCAAATTGGCCCAAGTACCGATTCCGTTCACCGGGTTGGTGACCGGGCCACTGGATCCCCCAACGATCCTATACAATTTTTTGGAGGTGCCGTAATCACTGAAGTACAGCTCCCCTGCCTCGTCCAGGCCAAAACTGGAGACAAATTGGCCATTGGTCCTAAAGAGCAGTTCGGAGGTGGCACTGCCATTTGATGAATTGTAATTTAAGGACCATACCCTGCCGGTCACATAGTCGCCAAAAATATACCTGCCCTGGAGCGAAGGGTTGGTGCTGGCCCCACGGTAAACGTACCCTCCCGTTATGGAAACGTCCCCATTATTGTGACTGTAGGAAAATATGGGTTTTATATCCGGGGTCGTGGCCAAGGTAGTGGTAGTGTTATAGGAATTTGCCCCTTCAAATCGGTTCCAGCCGTAATTGCCGCCCCTTTGGATCAGGTTGATCTCTTCCCTGCCGTCCTGTCCCACATCTGCGCCCCACATGCGATTGTTGGTATTGTCAAAGGAGAATTTCCAGGTATTTCGGATGCCCCAAGCGTACAGTTCGTCCAGACCGCTCTGTCCCACCCTTGGATTATCGGACGGTATTTCATAGTTTCCATTGGGCAGGTCCGGATTGTTCTCCACCGGATTGTTGCCATTGACATCCACATCGATCCTAAGGATACTTCCAAAGGGATTGTTGAGGTTCTGCGCATTTTTATTGGGGTCGCCACCACCGCCCCCGTCCCCTATCGAAATATAGAGGTAACCATCGGGCCCAAATGCGATCTTGCCCCCATTGTGGTTGGAATTGTTCTGGTTTTTATCGAACGTAAAAATTTCGAGTCGGCTATTGGGATCGGCCTGATTGGGGTTGTTGGCCCGGACCGTATATCGTGAAAGTACCATTTCTACACTTATTCCCGGAAGACTGCTCCTGCGGGTATGGTATACGTAGAAGTACCTGTTCTGTGAAAAATTGGGATGGAACGCAAGTCCCAACAGGCCTATTTCCTGTCCCGTAGAAAAACTTACGGTCCCGCTCAGGTCCAAAAAAGTATTTACTTGGGCATTCGTAACGGACGCTTGGTTGGGAAATACCCGTATCCTTCCGGACTGTTCCACTACGAACAACCTGTTACTGCCATCGTTGGCGTTCTGTATTTCGGCAGCATAGTTAAAGGTTATGTTCGGGAAGGCATCTTGGTAGGTCACTTGGGCATGGGTGCCCGCGGAAAACAATAACAAAATGGCGCCGACCATTCTGGGAAGGCCGCGCATAAAAATGCCCGTGTAGGATAAAAGTTTGGGATTTGGCATGGTAAATGTTTTATGATATACGATCTAGGAACCTGCTTTAGATGTTGTTAACGCACACTTTTTAAATTTTTTTACTCGCTGATCGAGATCTTTTATGCTCTAAGGTCCGTCCGCCTCCCGCGGGCCCGCGACGAATGTTATTCTGGTTTCCCTCCATATGCCCTGGGGGCTTGCCCCGAATTTGTCGATAGATTGTCCGGGTATTCCTGACGGTTCAATTTTAATATCAGCACAAAGTGCAGAAGCCCTAGTAGGAGAATGGTTCCGAACAGTGCCAAGAACTGCTGCTGCATGGGCATTTGGTACATAAGGAATACCAGTAGCGCAAGAAGGAATTGAAGGCCCGCGTACGCCATTGACACCTGTAGGTGCGATAGTCCGGTACGCTGTACGAGTCGTTGGTACAGGTGCGACCTATGGGGCTTGAATATGTTTTCCCTTTTTCGCAATCTACTTCCAATGGTCATGGTCCCATCAACAAGGTACACCCCTACCAGCAGTATTATAATGGGCGCCCGGAGGGCAAGACCGAAATGGAGGCCCAGAAAAATGATGATCACCGCTATGGAGATACTGCCCACATCGCCGGCAAAGAACAGGGCCTTTTTTCTAAAATTATAAAATCCAAAAATGGCCAGGGCCATTAGGGTGTACAGCAAAAGGGAGCTGGGTACGAGCTCCGCTTCCCCGTTCAGCATGAGAAAACCGATGATGGTGGCCATGCTGCAAAGGCCGGTAATGCCGTTGATCCCGTCCATAAAGTTGTAAATGTTGAGCAGCCCTACACAGAACACCAAGAGTGGCGGTACCATCCATAGGGGTTCGGCAAAAATGCCCAACTGAAAGAAAACAAGTGATATTGCGATAAACTGGACTGCCAAGCGTATTTTGGACCCCAAAGTGTAAAGGTCGTCCACAAAACTGATAAGGGCCACCAAAAGGAGGCCCAGCACAAAATAAGGATATTGAAATTCCGAGAAAAAGAAGAACAATAAGGTGGATACCACAAAGAGAATGCCCCCTCCCCTGATAGTAGGTTTGGTATGGGAACTCCTTTCGTTCGGCCGATCTATGATGTTGAATCTTTTTGCCAGTATAAAATAGCCTTGGGCCGCCACGATCAGAATAAGGGCAATAAGAAAAAAGTGCATTATTGTAATGGTTTGCTTTCGGGCCGCAATTTATACAATAAAATTAAGCTTCACTACCCCAATCGGTCCAATTTTTTGACTCAAACCTATAATGGTCATCCGGATTTTCCCCAAGTAGGAAATCGGCAAATACCAATAGTTCGGAATTTTCCTCCAAGGCCCGAAAGCCATGGGCATGTCCCGGGGGAATTTCCAACAGTTGCGGTTCTTGGGCATCCAGGACAAAGGTTTCCACATGATCCGCCGTATCGGTATTCTCCACTGCGGAAAGGGGCAGTGTCCTAAAATCGAAACGGCCCTTGGTACAGTAGAACCACCTGCTTTCCACTTTATGGGCATGCCAGGCCCGTACCACTTTTTTGTCGGGATGGTTGATGAGGTAAAATCTTTTGACGGGGGCGGCATCAAATTCGTTCATAAAGGTCAATTGGCCCCTGTGATCGCTAAAAATGCCGCCTTTGAGCAGTTTGGGCATGGATGGGTATATCTTCCGGTCTCAGTTTCTCTCTATAACAATGTTCTCCATTACCAATACGTCCATTTGGGTACGCTCAAAGCAGGCATACGCCTCTGCGGGACTGTTCACAATGGGTTCGTTCTCGTTAAAGGAGGTGTTCAAAAGTATGGGGATGTCGGTCTTTTTCCTAAATGCCTCTATAAGACCGTAGTATCTAGGCGAAACCTCCCTGTCCACACTTTGTAGCCTTCCCGTACCATCCACATGGGTAACGGCCGGAATACATTTGTGCTTTTCGGCCCTGATGGGGAATACCTTTTCCATAAAGGGCACTTCATCGTTGTACACAAAAAAATCGTCCACATATTCCTTTAGGATGGAGGGAGCAAAAGGCCTAAAACTTTCCCTTCTCTTTATTTTCAGGTTCAGGAGCTCCTTGGCCTTGTCATTTCGGGGATCGGCAATGATGGATCGGTTTCCCAGGGCCCTGGGCCCAAATTCGGCACGGCCCTGGAACCAGCCCACTACACTTGGTACGATCAGTTTGTCGCTGATATAATCAAAGAGTTCGGCGTCTTCCAATTTTTTATAGGAAATACCCTTTTCGTTCAAGAAGGCTTCAATTTCGGCATTGGTAAAGGAAGATCCCGTACTGGCGGTCCTGATGCCCTTGGTCCTGGGCATTCCCAGGTTTTGGTGGTAATGGAAGAGGGCAGACCCCATTGAAATGCCCGCATCGTGTCCGGCAGAGGGAATGTACAGGTTTTCAAAGGTAGTATTGGCGATGATCTTTCCATTGGCCACGGAATTTTGTGCAACCCCACCGGCGATACAGATATTCTTGCTTCCCGTTATTTTCTGGAGGTGGTTCAGCATATAGAAGATGACCTCTTCGGTGAAAACCTGGACGGATTTGGCCATATCCTTATGATATTGCGTCAGTTCTTCCTTTTGGCCCCTTGGGTTCCCGAATTCGGCCACAAATTTGTCCGTAAAAAAGAAGGGCACCACGGGCTGGTTGTTCTCGTAAAGGACTTTGATATCCTTAAAGTACGATTGGTCCCATGTCCAAAGGCCATTGTCCTTGAAGGTGACCAGTTTTTTTATCTTGTCAACATATTTGGGCTCGCCGTAAGGCGCCAGTCCCATTACCTTGTACTCGTCCCCATAATGTGGAAAGCCCAGGAAGTGGGTAAAGGCCGTATAGATAAAACCTAGGGATACGGGAAAATCGATGGAATCCAGGACCTTAAAACTATTGCCCTTTCCGTAGGCGATCATGGTGGTGCTGAAATCCCCTGAGCCATCTATTGAAATAATGGCCGATTCCTCATAGGGCGAAGCAAAAAAGGCGGAGGCCAAATGGGCCCTGTGGTGTTCTATGTTCCTTATTTTTTTTTCGATTTCAGATCGTGGAATGCCAAATGCCTTGTGGAATTCCTCGCCCATGGACGTGATCTTGCCCCTGTTGCCCCAGCGGTCCTTGATCAGGTCCGAGCTCTTGCCTATATTTTTTAGGACGTAGACCGCCTTATTGAACATTTTGGCCATCGGATCCCTACCGATGGTTATATGATCTACCTGATCTAGGGTTACGTTCGCTTCCTTTAAGCAGAACCGTATGGCCTGTTCCGGAAAACCGGCCCAATGCTTGATTCGGGTAAACCGCTCTTCCTCGGTGGCGGCGATCAGGATCCCGTCTATAAAGATTGCTGCCGATGAGTCGGCGTGATGCGTATTAAGGCCAAGAATTACCATATTATTATAACGGATTAATTATTTATTGGTTCGGTAGGGGTTTTTGAGGCTACAAAGTAAGCTCAAAGTGGCTGTTATGCAAGTATTCTTTTGTTCAACGACGCAATTAATTGGATGAAAAGTAAGAATCCTTGAAAAATGGGCCCTATTTTACCCTTAGACCATATTTGGGACTAAGGCGGTTACTCTTGACATAGCCTTTGGCAGGGCAATGGACGTAGGGCCGATCTTTGTCATTTCTGCAGGTTGAGCAGGTTGCTCGCCCAGCTTTCGGGACTGAAATGGTAACTGAGGAGGTGGCTTCTATCGCCCATTTCCAACAGCTCCGTATCCGGTGTCCGAATGACTTTCCACAATACCTCCTTAATGGCGGCCACCTCATTGGGCTCGTGCATAAATCCATTGTGGCCGGGCCTTACAAAGGCGGTGGAGGCCCCACAGATATTGGAAGTGACCAAGGGCAGGCCGGCCCCGCAGAATTCGTGGATCACCACGCCCCATGGTTCTATCCTACTGGGCAGGATAAAGCAGCCCGCATCTTGTGCCAGGGTTCCCAAGTGCTGGGGCTGAACAAAATCCTTTATAAATACATTGGGATGGCCCGTTAAGGACTCCTTAAGGTGTCCCGCGCCTACCAGGGTCAGGGTCCAATCATGGTCTTTTTCCCGTTGCAGTTCCACAAAGGCCCTTACGAGTTCCTGCAGTCCCTTTATTTCCACAAAACGTCCCACATACAGGAATTTGTGCGGATATTTTTTTTCTTTTTCTCCCCGATAATCGTGATACGCCTTATGGAATACCGAAAGATCGGCGGTGTTCATGCCGGTGAGCACCTGTTTTCTCGTAAAGCCGAGATGGGAGGCCAAGGGATATTGGTACATTCCGGCGATCAGGATATGGGAAAACCGTTTGTGGAGGAACCTTCTTAGGAAGATGCCGGCCAGGTACTGCCTAAGATCGCCCCGCCATGGATTGTCGCAGGAGCAGATTACCGGCACTTTGTCCTTTCGTATTTTTCGGGCCGCCTGCAGGTACTGTTTGTCGTTCCATCCCGATATATAGACCAATACCGGGTTCAATTGGGTGTACAGTGCCATGATTTTTTGGGTATCCATTTCCTTTCTGCCATAAAAGACGATGCCGTCCTCTTGGGGAAAGTCGTAGGGAGCTTCCGGATTTGGGGGCCTTGTTACGATATGTACCTTATAATGGTGCCGTGTGACCAACATCTTTGCGGCTGACAGAAAATAACCGGCCACTTCGGAGTATAGAAAAAGTACGTTCATATGCCAAAATGGGTTCGAGTTAAACAATGTGTATTTACAACCATACCTCCCGATGTGTTAGGATTTCCCTGGGGTTCCAGCCCAGCGCCCTGGCCTTGGTACTGTCGTATGTTAGGTTGCTGGTCATCTTCAACAACTTATTGCTGGAAAAGGGCATCTCCTTTCCCGAGATCCCCGTGATGGCGTCCCCGGTAAGGGCCAATAATCTTGCAAGGGAATATGGGATGTTCCGAATTTTTTTGGAGAAGTTGTTCCCTATGAGGGAAGCCAGTTCGCTAAAGCTGGGATCCTTTCCGTCGGTTAGGTGATAGATACCTTCGCTGCGCACCAAGGTAGGGGAGAAACGGGCAATGTCCTCTGCCAGTACCATAGATCTTCTAGCTTTGCCACCGGCTATATTGGCATACCTGTTCTTTTGGATGCCCTGGATCATTTTTTTGAGGTTGCCCGGTGCATTTTTTCCTATGATCAGGGGCGGCCTTATAATGCATATGGGTATTCCCTCTTCCTTTCCCCATTGAACGATCTTATCCTCTGCCTGCTTTTTGCTTTTTCCATATGGATCTTCTGCCAATAAGGGGGCGGTTTCCGGGATACGATCCCCTGTTTCGGTCCCATATACGGCCACCGTGCTTATAAAGAGAAAGCCCTTGGGTTTTATCGTCAGGTTCCCCAAAGCCTTTAGGAGGTTCAGGGTTCCCTGCAGATTGATATCAAAAAATGCTTTTTCCTCGGTTTTGTTTTTGGGCACCATATGGGCCTTGCCCGCTGCGTGCACCACATATTCCACCGTATTTGGAATGTTGGGGACCTCGTTACTGAGGTCGCACACGATCGCATTGGAGCGGGAAGTTCCCAAGCTTATGACTTCCTGTCCCTCCGATTCCCAAACCTTGCTTATATGTTGTCCCAAAAAACCTTGGGCCCCCGTGATCAAGATTCCCATTTACAATAGCGTATTAGATCAAAAGTACTGTTTTAGTTTGGGAAGCAATCTATGGAGCGTATAAAACGAAGGAATTGGCAGGTCGTTTTTCCCAAAGGCCCTGATGCATTCCTTGTTGCCCTGAACGATGTTTTTCCAACTTTTGTTTGTGGCACCGCCCAGTCGCATGCGTACCATGGGAAAGTCTATATAGGTGGCGGGCAGTTTATGCCTTTCCAAAAAACGGAGCATCAGTTCAAAGTCTGCCGCCAATTTGAATTCCTCATCAAAATAGCCATATTTTTCGTAGACCTCCCTTTTAACGAAAAAGCTGGGGTGGGCCGGGTGCCACCCTGTGCGGAAACCTTTTTTGGGGTCGTACGCACCGGTTGTCCATGTCCGTTTAATGATTTCCGGACGTTGCTGGTCCACATAATATAGGTTCCCGTAGACACAATCCGCTGCATTGCGTTCGAAGGCGTCCACAACCATGGCGATCACCTCATTGGAGTTGTAAAAGTCATCTGAATTGAGGATGCCCACAATATCGCCGGTGGCCATTTTTAGCCCTTTGTTCATGGCATCGTAAATGCCCTTGTCCGGTTCCGATACCAGTTTGGCCACCCTGTTGGGGGTTTCCTTTATACGCTGTACGGTACCATCCTTGGAAGCGCCGTCTATAATGATGTGCTCTATGTGGGGATAGGTCTGGTCATGTATGCTGCCCACGCAATCCGCAATGTACTTTTCACTGTTATAGGTCCCTGTAACAATACTTACTTTCATGTAGATGGTTTATGCCATTCCTTTAACTGGTAAATTGCCAAAATAGTATACTCGAGCTTTAAAACTTCGCTCACTAAGTGGGATTTATCATGCCCCACGCTTGCGTGGTATTGTTATGTCCCTTTTCCACCAATATGTTTTGTGCGCTTGCTCCCTGGGTGCAGGCCCACTAAGTGGGATTTATCATTGCCCGCGCTTGCGTGGCACTGTTATGTCCGTTTTTCGCCAATATGTGTTGGGCGCTTGCCGACTAAGTATTGCTTTCCAACAGTTCCCTGTAGAAATCGGTGGTCTCCTTATAGGTGTTTTCCCAACAGTAGTTTTTGGCATTTTCCATGCCCTTGTTTATAAGGTCCGTCCGCAATTGTAGATCTTCCAATTGGCGGATGGCATTGGCAAAGGCTTCGGGGTTGCTTTCGTCCACTAGGATACCGCCATCGCCCACTATTTCGGGAAGGGAGGATGCCCTATAGGCCACTACGGGGCAGCCTGCCTTCTGTGCCTCTATGGGCGGGATGCCAAACCCCTCGTAAGAAGAAGGGTATAGAAGACAAAAGGCATTGTTGTAAGCGCGGTTCAGTGCCTTTACCGTAATTTCCCCGAGGTGCCTGTACTGTGATTTTGGCAGTGAGCCGTCCAGTATCAACAGGTCTTTCTCTCCCAAGGGACCTCCGCCCACCATGACCAGGGGTTTGTCCACCAAGGCCGCGGTCTTTACCGCTATCTCAAAATTCTTGTATTTGGCCGAACGGTTTCCAACGTACAGGATATAGGTATTGACATCGTAGGGCAGTTTATCGGTCATGGCGGTTTCCGAATTAAAGATCGCATCGTCCACCCCGTTATGGATCACACGGATCTGTTTGTCGGCGGCCTCCGGTACAAAGCGTAATAGGTCCTCCTTGGTGTTCTCCGAAATACAGATGATCCCATGGGAATTTAAGATCGCGTTCTTTTTTTGGGCGCTGTGCACAAACCGTTTGATCCCGGTGCTGAAATGCTCATAGGTAAAATCGTGCACGGTGGTGACGTTTACGTGGTTGGGATTTTTGGATACCCGGTAATAGCTGGAATGGAAAATCGCCTTTTCGGGATGATGGTCGAGGTTCAGGTTCAGGTAACGACCTACCATGGGAACTTTTTTCACCGGAATAAAATGGTCCTGGGCGAGGTTTAAAAATCCCCTGAAAAGATTGCCATTGGTGGGGTGTTCCTCGATAAATTTAAGTACGTAGTCCCTATTTTCCTGTAATCTTTTGATGTGGTGGTGCCAATAAACGGATATACCACCGGAATTCTGTAGCGTGAAAATAATATTATCCAGGATAATATTCATGTGTTTTGGTATTAGGTCCATTATATACGCTCAGACTTGAAAAATAGCCTACTCTAATCTGTGATAAAATTAAATCTTATTGGTATCATTCGCTAGACCACAAAAACAAATTCTCCGAGAATTATCAACTCCTAAAATTTTTTTCATCAATCCGGCCTATTTACGGGAAAGCGTAATTATTTTTTAAGGGAATCGTAAAGTTGGAGGTAGGAACGATAATTTTTTTGTTTATCGTATAAATTATTGGCACGGGCCGAACAGGCCTCGGCGTAAAAGGGTTTCCCTTTTTCTTGAATGGTGGCCAGCGCTTCCTTTATCGCCCTGATATCGTGCTTTTCCACCACGGCGCCCGTTTGGGGCGTCACCATTTCCGGGAGGGCCGTGGCATTGTAGACAATTATGGGGGTGCCGCAGGACAGCGCCTCGGCATTGGTGAGCCCAAAGGATTCCTCTACCGAGGTGTTGAGATAGACATCCGCCGTGGAGTACCATTGGGCCAGCTCGGCCACGCTGTCCGTTCTTTTGATCCCGATCATATTTTTGGGCAGTTCCTTCAATTGGTCCTCGTTCAGGCCGATAAGCACAATGGCAGTGTCGGGCCCAACTATCCGGGCAAGGTCCAGAAAGTCCCGCATACCCTTGTTCTTGCTCCATACACTGGCAACGCCCAGCACCAGAAATTTGTCCTGAAGGCCGAACCGTTCCCGTAAGCCGGGATCGGGGGCTGGGGCAAAGACCTTGGTGTCCACCCCATTGGAAATGACCTGTGACGGGCAATGGGCCAAAAACGATTCCTTTACCCTGTCTTCCAGCCACTGCGATACGGGCACCAGGGTAAGGTTTTTAAGGGCGGGGATAAGGGCCTTTTTGGTACGGTGGTTTTTGGTGGACCTATCCGCCAGCAAACTGGCGGGATAGGCCCGTAATTGGGGACAGTCGGAGCATTCGCCCTGCCATTTTTGGCATCCCACATATTCAAAATGCGTACAGTGCCCGGTCAGGGCCCAGCAGTCGTGCAAAGTCCAGATTACCGGGATGTTCTTTTCCGCCAAATAGGTAAATAGCAGGGGAATATGGATATAGTACCCATGGATATTGTGCAGGTGGATCAGATCGGGAGACAATCGTTCCAATTGGGCGATCAAGGTTTTGGTGGCCCTTTTGGAGCCCAGGCCGTGGCGGTCCAACAGACGGGTCTGCAGAACGTGCAGGTACTGTTCCCATTTGCCGCCGATGGGAATAAGTTTGGAGGCACTGGGCCGGTGGTTCCGGCCATAGGCGATATAACTTTCCCAACCCTGTTCAATGGCCATGGCACCGATGTTTTCGGCGATCCTCCCGGTAGATCCGTAGTTGACTTCAATATTGATCTGCAACAAGGTTTTCATGGGCTGTTCTTAAAGAAAGGGCCGCTTTCCCTCGGAAAGGTTTTTTAAGACCTTTTCCTGATAGTGCGGGTTGTAATAGGTGTCCACGATCGCAAAACAGTTTTCCCGGACCGTCTGCCGGTCGTCCGTATGGTCCGTTAACCAACCTTGCAGTTTCCGTACCAGGTCCTCTAGATCGTTCTGTTGGAAAAATAGCCCCGTTTTGCCATCTTCCAAGGCCTCCACCTCGGGCATCTGTTTGTAAAAGTTGGAATGTGTACAGACCGGGGTGCCAAAACTAAGGCTATGGATCGCGGTAAGCCCTACATTTCCAGGGGATACACAGAGGTCGGACAGGGAAATGAGCTGACTCAGTACCGTTTCATCGTAACAGGGCCCATAAAAATGATGGGAGCCCGACAGTAAATGTTCCTTCGCCCAACTTTCAAGGGATTCCCTTTCCTCTCCCTTGCCGATGACCAACAGGTTGACCCGTTGGGTATCCCTGTTCAGCATTTCCACCGCCCGTAGCAACATATCCAATTGCTTTACCTTGGTAAGCCTTCCCACAAAAAGCAGGGTGGGCAGGTGGGGGTCGGTGAAAAAGGGAAAATGATCGGCTTTTTGCAGGGACATAAGGCCGGGCCTTAAGTCCTTATGGGCGTCGTAGTCCAACGAATTGAAGAACACATGTAGCCTTTCAGGGTCAAAGCCGTGCCGTACCATGATGTTTTTGGCCCTTCGTTCATATAGAAGGTGGTAGTCCGCCAGTTTGTAGTAGGTGGTCCTCAGGAACAGTTTAAGTCCCTTTTCGTCCCCGTACATGCCATGGCCCCTAAAGATGACCTTAATGCCCCGTACCTTACATATAAGGGCCGCCAACCAATTGGAGACCACCATAAATTCGCCCAAAAGGACCACCATGTCCATTTTTGTGGACAGGCACCTTCCCAAGACCCCTTGTTGCCAGACCAGGAATTTTTGCTTGATCCAGATGTTGTGCAGATCGTGCAGGCGCTCCGGATGGGAGGAGTAGGGCGGTTGCGAAAAGTCAATGGACCTGATACCCGCGTTGGATTTTTTGTCGAAACAGAAATGGTACTCAAAATGGGGGCTGCCCAACAGGGTTTTCCACAGCCTGTTCCTGTAAAGGGGGGCTATGTTGGTAAAGTGGTAAATGATCGGTCTCATTTACTGATGATTTTTAACTTTTTCAGCGTTTTGTTCACAGCGTTCTTGAATACCTTGTAGTAGTCCCATTTATGGTTGGAGGCCAGGAGCAGGGTATTGAAGAGCAGTTGCCTGTACGCTTCCCCTTCCATCTTGTTGAGGGCCTCGGGGTCTTTTACGATAAGTGCGAACAACTGGTCCAAGCCCTTGCGTTTTTCATTGGGAAGGTGCCAAATGGTGAGTTCCCTGTCGGATGCCGAAACGTTCCTATAGTAGTTCCTGTTGGTCCACAACCTTTTTATATGGCCGTCCATACCACCGATCTTGGAGGGGTGTTTGTAATAATAGTAGCTCAGCACATGCGCCTCCTCGTTAAATTTGATCTTGCCCGCCTTGTGGCGCTGCATCATATTGTCGTAGAGGGAAGGGAAGTCGGCCGCGACCGCCTTAAAAAATGTGCCTTTGGCGAACAGGAGCTCCCCTCCGGAATAGTATGGGTTTTTGGTCAGGGAAAGGCCCAGTTCGTTGGAGAGGGTGCGCATATCCTTTCCACTTACCCCGTGCACCGTGTATTCTTCCTCGTGATCCACCACATAGGTCATGGCATAGGGCTGTTGCTGCAATTGCGCAAAGGCCCCATCCATGGAACCGGTAAAGACGCAATCGGAATCCAACAAGAGCAGGCCGTCCGCATCCTCCATAAAAGTGGCCAAATGGTCTATAATGGAAAATTCGAAGAACTGGTTCCTAAAGCTGCCGAAGTAATTTTCGGGCAGGGGATATTTATTTTTAAGGGTCACTACCTGAATGCCCTTTTTCCTGAAATAATCGTTTAGGTCAAGTCCGTCCACTATGGGGACTTCTGTGGTATTGGTAAAGAGGATATGGGTGGCATCCTTATGGAACTTAAGGGAGGTCTCAAAAAAGACGATGATACAGCGCCAATATACGGCCTGGAACTCGGGGGAGGTGGAGTCGCCCCCCGTATTGGGATATTTTGACTTTTCTGCGGCCGAGTCCAGGTAGACCCAAGTGGCGATATATTTGTTCATTTTCTACAATTTTATGTTGTGGGCAAACCTATCTTGATGGGGATGCCAATGGCACCGCAAATTTGGAAAAATAAAATGGTTTCTATCGTTTTGCGAGACTTTTTACATAGATTTTAGGTAAAAGGAGCTTTAAACCCGCTGAAAACAGTACAAAGGGTACCCGGAGGGGAAAATGCCTGCGCATCAGGTTCAGGTTGGAACGCAGGTCCAGTCCCAGGGGATTTTTTAGGAGCGCCAACCGTTGGGAAAAGTTCTTTTCGGCAAAATTGTCATAGATATTGCTATGGTCGTGTACACAGGTACCGCAGTAGTGTGCAGCCAGTAGCACGGGCAGGTCTTTTTTGACCGCCTTTAACGTATAGTCGTAGTCGGCCACCCCATGTACATATCCTTCGGAAAGGATCCCGATCTCTTCCACTACCGGAGCGGTCACCAACATGATATTGGCGTTCCCCATTTCGCAGGATTGCGGCTGCCCGGTGGGGGGCAAGAAACGGTATTTGAACATAAAGCGGTCCTCTAGCACGGCACCCCCATAGGTATGCTTTCCACTAATGGCGTCCTGGGTGGCCCCTATATAGATCCCGCTTTTGCCATATGTCTTCAGACAGTATTCATGTGTATTCAGGAGTTCCTCAAAAAGGACCGGAAATACGTTGGTATCATCATTGAGCAACAGGTAGGCGTCATACGTTCCCTTTTTCGCTTCGCGCCACGAATTTCGCATGCCCCCTGCCCAAAAGAGGTTGCCCGTGCCCTGTAGGACCTTGATCTGGGGATAGGCTTTCTGTACCGCTTCCCCGGTACCGTCCGTAGATCCGTCATCGGTGAGGTATACAAAAAGTTGTATGTGGCCCGCCACCCTTTCATGGGCCTTGTACAGGTGGTGCAGGGCGGCCAGGGTCTTTTCCCTTCGGTTAAAACAGGTAAGTAAAACGGCTATATTTTTCAAGGTAGACTATTTTTGTTCAATATGTTAATGGTATATAGGGCCGGCGCCTTCGCAAACCGGCTGTGGCATAGTGCTCTTTTCGTTTTTTGCTATGGGCCACATGCTCCCATTCCGGCTGTTGACGTAATTAAAAACAACAATGGGGGCAATTTATTGTAAGGATTTTTGCAATCTTCCATTTTCCAAATATTTGTTGACCGATCCCATATAGAAACAGAAAAGGATGAACATGGTAAAATAGCCGTCAAAAATGGGTTCCACAAAGAACAGCAGGTAGAAGGACATTCCAAGTGAAAGGAACATCAGATTGATCAATAGGTTATTGGGTTGGAATCCGATCGCCTTTTTTATTTGGAAAAAGGACCTTAGGGTATATATGATTAACAGGAAAAAGGCCAAAGTGCCTGCAACCCTGGCAACGTCGAACCAGAGGTTATGTGAAAATCCAAACTCTTCCACTTTCCACCCCAGGGGTTTTTCCACCAGGTTGATCAAGGACTTTTCCCAGCGTTCGGTGCGCCCCCCGGCGGTTGCGGCTCCATATTTTTTACTATCCATTCTTCCTGCAAAGGCACTCATCACATCGGAGTCCTTATCAAAGGACACATATCCCAACAGGCCATTGATCACCAAAAATAAAAAACCGAATAGCACCAAATTTTGTGATACGGACTGTTTACGGATCATATAGATCAGGGATACCAGGAAGGTAATTGCCATGATACTTATTTGTGTCCTACTGCCCAATCGAAGGATACATATGATCGATAGAACAAATACCGCTATGGAAATAACCTTAAAGAAAAAAGTGGATTTTTTAAATTTGACCAAAAGAATGGAGGGAATGCACATGTTCAGGGCAAAATAGGAGGCCATGTTGGTGGCAGGAATAATATGTCCGTCCCAGATCATTGGTACATCGCGTTCCACTACTACAAATCCATCTGCAATAATACTGCCTAAAACGGATAACATGGCAGGTAGGGAATACAAAATTCCAAGGATATAAAATAGTAGAAATATATTGTTGGCTTTCGGATTAAAATTTAAAAAGTATTTTCCCAACATATAAAAACCCACTGGAAAAAGGGCATAAATAAATATAAATTGTACCCCCAAGGCTAAATCGAAAGCATAAAAGATTGCGTACACAAAAGAGAATATAAAAAGAAAAAGGAAATTCCTGTCTAAGTTATTGGCGATAAACCCTTTATTAAGAACCATCATGGTCATTAACAAATATGCAAAAACATAGCCATAACTAAAGGGGTCTAACAGATAGAACGTAAAGGCAAAAACATAAAAGAAATTACATTTTTTTAAATACTGTAAAAAGGTCATTTTCTTAAAATTCTTAGTTTCACTAATAGCCCTTTCAATCTGGTGGTTGTCAGATGCCAATAAAGATACCCTGCTTTTTTATGCGATAAGTGTTTTATCTGGTATATTATTTCGCGTGTCTGATTTTTTGTTTTATTATTTTGGACGATTACAGAGGTATCGTACAGGAAGAAGTCTTCTCCTTCTATGCCGAACATGATATTGGCATCCAACGGACGTAAACTTTTACCAAAGGATCGAACTACTTTAAAATCCAGTATGGCCGATGAAAGAAAAAATCTTTTGTTGGGTTTTTGATAACCGTACAGGTCGATGGTACTTTCGTCCCCTATGAGATCAAGCAACGGTCCTAGATTCGTGTTTTCAAAAAAAGCATCATACACGCTCAAGGATCGGGATACTTTCGAAAAATGATATTTTTTTTCGGCATCGTACATTAAGGGCACCTGATAGGTGGTTGTGTCATTCCCGATATGGGTGCCAGCGTCACTGAAATTGGTTGAAAGGGATATTTTAGGATATAAGAAGAACAGATCTTTTTCCACTAAATAGGCAATATGGAATTTCAGCCAAGATTTGTCCGACCATTGTCGGACATTTTGGGGAATATGCTGTCTTTCGTTTATCTTAGGGGAGGTGTGGTACCATTCCAAAAACTGTTCCGTCTGTGTTTTGGTCCAAGCCTGCCCCCACGAGGAAGCAAATTGGAAATACCAATTGTCGAACCCATCTTCCAAAGGGGAAAAATTCTGGCCCACATGAACATTAAATTGATGGTTGTATAATGAAATGCCCGCAATCTTAGGGTCGTTTCCTACGAAGTCCAATGCCTGGACGGTATACTTATAAAATCCGGGCGCAACAAACAGATCATCCTCCAATAAGATCATGCTTCCATATTCCGCTGCATATCCCATGCATTGCAAAATATGTTTCCTGAGACCTAAGTTTTCTTCTTGATAATTGACTTTTTTATCGCCAAACGGCCAATCGAAAGACTCGGCCATTAACAGCACATCACCATTATTTTCTGCCTTATCGATACTGATGATCAATGGGATGGAAGTTTCTGGATAATGCGCAGATCCCAAGGACTTTAATAATCGATCTAAGGACCTGGGCCTATTGAAGGCTACCACAACAATGGCAGGGGTGGAGCTATTCATTGGACTTTATATTTTTCATGAGCATGTCAATATCTACAAAAAGATGGGAATGGGCCTTGATCCATTCATAGGGTTTGTCCCACCATGATAAATTGATCAGATACGCCACCTTTTCGTGATCAAAACGGGGCTTTATTAATTTGGCCGGAACACCTCCATAAATGGAATAGGGTGGGATGTCCTTGTTTACAAGGGAATTGGCCGCCACTATGGCACCATTGCCTATGCTTACCCCATCCAGTATGCTAACATTGGCCCCGATCCATACATCGTTTCCAATTTCGATGGTATACGGGGCATTTTCTTCTTTGGGAAGGGCAAATTCTTGAAATAATTGTTTTTCGGTAAAGGAAAATCCCACCTGCTTTCGGGTAGAAAAAAATGAGGGATGGGTGGATACAAAGGTATGGGTGGGATGATTGCCAAAAATACATTTTACGTGTGGACCTATGGAACTATATTTCCCTATTTTGGCATTCATAAAGTAAGAAAATTCCGCTATGTAAGAGGCAAACCCTATTTCGGAGGATGTAAATGTAGTGTTCTTTCCAATATAATTCTGTCCTCCAAAAGTAGATGAAAATCCAATTATCACCTTCTTGCCAATAATAAGATCCTTTCTTGTTTTAAGAATTAAACGCAGTAAGTAATGACTAATACGGGTTAGAATTTGATTGGATAGTACTATTTTTTTTAGTACTTTCTTCATGTGCTATAGTTTACGGTTAAAAATATAGTCGGTAAATATTAAACAATTGAATTCTACCAATAACAACCATCTTCCACTTTGTTTTTATCCTTCGGGGTTTCCTCTGAAAGGGGTCTTATCCAATGCTCATTGTACATTTTGGAAATAGTTGGGTGTTCGTCCCATCGCTTTCCTCTTATGCCAAATAAAAGTTGAGTGGCACCGCCCATATGAATCGCTTGTTTTCCGGTTCGCTTGATATGGGCGCCAAGTGAAAGCCCGTATGCACCGCATCCAATAATCGCAATATCGAACTTTGTATTGTCAATTTCATTTTTCATATGTTCCAAGGCTTCGAACCAATCCAAAAATGGTGTTGGTTGACCAGCAATTGACTGAACCGATTGAATAACTTTCAAATTAAATTTTGGTAAGGTATCCTTATTTTGAAAAAGCAAAGCTTGTTTTCCATATTGTGAAAGAATACTTTTTGCAAAAGGGTGAATTACCAAAACATCTTTTCCTGCTAGGGCTTTGGACCAGGGATGTTCGTGGTAGTAAGGTTCAATATCCTTCAGGGGAATTCTTATTTTGGTAGCCAATTGCTTTTTTAATAAATTATCCTCTTTGAGCCATACTCCCAACATATCTACATCTTTCAAATCGTTCAATGACAGTTCAGCAAATTTCTCGAAAATAGTATTGGTCGGAGGAAAAACCCCCGCACACTCGTAGGTCTGAGTGATTATTTCATCATTTAGATCATAACAATCCAATTCCGACGTGATATATTTTTTATATTTTGAAAGCCCTTTCTTTTTGCCTTGAACATACCCAGAAATACAGTTAAATTCATTTGCTCCTAATCTGGCAACAAAGAAAGGACCACCTTCTTCTATTTTTTTTGCGATATAATTTGCCACTTCTTCACCCTTAAGGTCAGTATGTGGAGGCACTTTTGACTCTGCAAATATCTCTTTATAAAATCGCCTTACAGCCTTAAGAATTAATTTTTTAGCCATGTTTTTAACGGAAGAGTTTATCTTTAATTATTCCTTTCACCATTGCGGCTTCCTCCTTCTTTAGAAAATTTATCAGTATGGCATACAGTAAGATGCCTATAATTGATATGAGGGGGATTTCCCAAATAGGGGATGTTAAATTCCTTTCAATAAAAAATAGTAGTATGTATATGCCAGATCCTATCAAAATATAAGGCCCAATAATCCTTAACTGTGAAGATAAACCAAAATTTAAGAGTTTACCAGGATAGTATGCATTGATAGCGAAATGGATAACTGATGATATTACTTCTGCCAAGGCTATATAAACTATCCCAAATGGAAGAGCAATAAGAATCAATGCCACTCTAATAGCCATTTTACTATATTGTTGTCTAAGAACTAGGTTTGGCTTGTTTATTACATACAGCAAATTGATATTTACACTGGATAAATTAGTGACAAACCTTGAAAGGCAAAATAATTGTAGAATGGGCACGGCATTAATCCATTTTTCCGTCAATAGCAATAATACAATGGGTTCGGCAAGTACTGCCAAGAGAAAAGTTATTGGGATCGTTAGCAAACTTAATAATTCCAATACTCGCTTTGATTGTTCTTTTAGTTTTTCAGGCTCCTTGAACTTTGCTAGGGTAGGCAAAAGAACCGTATCCAAAACTGATCCCAAAGTACCAATAGCAACATCCGGAAATTGTATACCTCTGGTGTAATATCCCAAATCTGGAGTACTAATGACCTTTGCTATGAACAAAGAGGAAAATTTACTGACAATCACATTTAAAAGCGAAGATGCCATCAGGTTTGACCCAAAACTGAAGAGCGTTTTAAAGGAGCTCTTAGAAAAATAGAAACGGTATTTCCATGGACTTTTAATAGTAAAGAGTATCAGTGTAATAAACGCTTTTAAAAGGTACTGTAAAACTAGTGACCATACCCCAAAACCGTTCATGGCCAATATTATCGCCACAATTCCACTGACAAGGACAGCAACTGAATTGATTTTGGCGATAGTTTTGAATTCCAAGTCAATGGTCAAAACGGTATTAGGTATGGCAAAAAGTGCATTGATTATTAAAATGAGCGACAAAGCTCGAAGAAGATTTTTCAAGACTTCCTCTTCGTAGAATGCGGCAATATATGGAGCAGCGATCCATAGTATTACATAAATAACTAACCCAATTACAAGATTGGAGGTGAAAGCCGTACTTAAATCATCATCTGATTTGTCGTTCCGCTGAATAAGAGCTTTGGTAAACCCGCTGTCAATGAATATTTGGGCTACGGCTGTAAAAACCAATAATAATCCAACTAATCCATAATCCGTTGGGCTTAAAATCCTGGCAAGAACAATTCCGATTACAAACTGTATACCTTGATTACCAAATCTTTCCAATGCATTCCAATAAAAAGCTTGGTAATTGGACTTGGTGTTAGCCATGAAAAAGAATGTTTGATTTTAATGAAATTTTTGATCTTCAATAAAGCGCAAAAATTTTTGTTTTAAACAAAACTCAATTTAAATACCACTTATAGATACTTTCAATTCCATTTTCCAAAGACATTTTATGTTTCCATCCAAGGCCGTGCAGTTTGGAAACCTCCGTCAGTTTTTTAAGGGTGCCGTCCGGTTTGGAGCTGTTAAAGGCAAAACCGCCCTGAAACCCGATCTTTTCCTTGATCAGTTGGGCCAGGTCCGCAATGGATAGGTCCTCTCCCGTACCAATATTGATATGGGTGTTGCGCACTTCCGTAGTGTCCGTATAGGTGTCCTTAAAATCGCGTTCCTCCATTAGGAAGACACAGGCATCGGCCATATCCTCGGACCAAAGGAACTCGCGCATGGGCGCCCCACTGCCCCAGATCTCCACCTGAACGCTGCCATCTTGTTGTTGTACGATCCCGTATTTTGCCAATTTGGACAAAATTTCGTCCCGTTCGGCGGTTCCGGAAACCCCTTCGATCGGTAACTTGTCCAAATCGGTTAGGATGCTGTCCCAATCGCCCTTTTCCAGTGCCTTGCCCAAATGGATCTTTCGGATCAGGGCGGGAAGTACGTGCGACCTTTCCAGGTCAAAATTATCGTTGGGCCCGTACAGGTTGGTGGGCATGACCGAAATAAAATTGGTGCCGTACTGCAGGTTGTAGCTTTCGCACATCTTGATGCCCGCGATCTTGGCAATGGCATAGGGCTCGTTGGTGTACTCCAAGGTGTCCGTAAGCAGGTACTCTTCCTTCATGGGCTGTGGACAGTTTTTGGGATAGATACAGGTACTTCCCAAAAACAGCAATTTTTTTACGCCCTGTACATAACTTTCATGGATCAGGTTGTTCTGGATCATCAGGTTGGCGTAGATAAAATCGGCCCTATAGGTATTGTTGGCCATAATGCCCCCTACCTTGGCGGCGGCCAAAAATACGTATTCCGGTTTTTCCTGCTTAAAAAATTGGGCCACGGCGGTACTGTCCACCAGGTCCAGTTGGGCATGGGTACGGGTAAGAAGGTTGTTGTAGCCCCTGTTGCGCAGGTTGTTGTAGATGGCACTTCCCACCAGGCCCCTATGGCCGGCTATATAGATCTTTGCGTCTTTTTGCATTTTCAGGTTCTTGCTAGTGTCCGTTGCACGGGGCCTGGATCAAATGCCCAAGGCCCCGGAACGGCGATTTGTATGCCTATTCGAAATAGTTTAAGGTCCTGTACCCACCATTTTGCAGGTACTGGTCTTTTTGCATCAGTTTAAGGTCGCTCTGCATCATGTCCTTTACCAGGTCCTTTAGCTCGTATTCGCATTTCCAGCCCAATTTTTGTTGCGCCTTGGTGGGATCTCCGATCAACAGCTCCACTTCGGTGGGCCTAAAGTACTTGGGATCCACGGACAGGACTTCCTTGCCGATCTCCAATTGGTACTGTGGGTCGGAACAGGATTTTACGAAGGCCTTTTCATCAACGCCCTCGCCCTTGAATTCCAGTTCAATGCCCACTTCCGCAAAACTCATACGTACAAAGTCGCGTACCGGGGTGGTCTTTCCGGTGGCGATCACCCAATCCTCGGCCTCTTCCGCCTGAAGGATCATCCACATCATACGTACATAGTCCTTGGCGTGGCCCCAGTCCCTTTGTGCGTCCAGGTTGCCAAGATAGAACTTGTCCTGTAGGCCCAGGGCGATCCTGGAGGTGGCACGGGTGATCTTACGGGTCACAAAAGTTTCCCCCCTTATGGGCGATTCGTGGTTGAACAGGATGCCGTTACAGGCATACATCCCATAGGCCTCCCTGTAGTTTACGGTGATCCAGTAGGCGTACATTTTGGCCACGGCGTACGGGCTACGGGGGTAAAAGGGCGTGGTCTCCGATTGTGGCACTTCCTGTACCTTTCCGTAGAGTTCGGATGTGGAGGCCTGGTAGATACGGGTCTTTTTTTCAAGGCCCAGCATCCGTACGGCGTCCAGGATACGCAACGTACCGATCCCATCGGCATTGGCGGTATATTCCGGCACTTCAAAAGAGACATGAACATGGCTCATGGCGGCCAGGTTGTATATTTCGTCCGGCTGTATCTCCTGGATAAGGCGGATCAGGTTGGTACTGTCGGTCATATCCCCATAGTGTAGGATAAAGTTACGGTTTTCCACATGTGGATCTTGGTACAGGTGATCGATCCGATCGGTATTGAAGAGGGAGGACCTTCTTTTTAGGCCGTGTACGGTATACCCTTTCTTTAATAAAAACTCGCTCAGATAAGCGCCGTCCTGTCCGGTGGCCCCGGTAATCAATGCTACTTTTGTCATAAATGGTCGATATTACAAGATGTGTTTTTCGTGTTTAGTATAGGACCTGAACGTTCCAATTTGCTAATTAGTCTATAGGCTCCTTAAAAATAAGCAGCAAAATTACGCTTTTTATTGTAACCCATATGCCAAAAGGAACGGGAAGCATGGATTTACGACAAGTTTCTATTTTTCTCGTTAAAGTGGAAGTACTGGGGCAAAAAAAATACGCTATGTCATATTATAATGCCATAGCGTACCTTATATGAAAAATTAAATTTTACTGCGGAAATTTAAAAGCAACATTTATCCAGTTAACCGTTTCAAAAATGGTGTCGATATTAAGCAGATAATTAAAGTTATTAGAAGTGTGCTGGAGCGTTCCAACATTTTCTATTGTACAACTGATGAATTTGTTTCCGGAATTTGGTCTATTTACTCGAAATAGCGTAGATATGTTGGAAAAGTTGCACTTAACAAACTCATTGTCCCAAGCCTTTCCTTCCAACTTCTCAAATTCATTAAAGTCGATGCCAAAATGCGAATTGGAAACGGAAACATCAATGTATTGATTGTTATTACCGGCATCCACTGCGTCATTCGGTAAATTGGAACCGTCCTTCCAATCCGAAAAACGAATTCCGCTATAAACATTATCAATCTGAATATTTTGAAAAACATTATGGTGGGCTCCATTAGCAACGGTAATTCCTCCGGCATAATCCTTGTTCTGATTATAGGTGCCCGTAATTTTAGAATTGATTACGGTATTGTCCCGAACATCGGAAAATTGTAATTCGATAGAGGTATTGATAGCCCACGAATTACTAACTGTATTGTTGTTTGCACCTGCCTTTAAGGAAAAGCCGTGTCCGAAATGTTCAAGTCCACTTTTTCGCCTAACGGTACAATGGTCGATTTTAGAATTTTCGGTACCGCCGGTCAAAAGTATGTAATAATCTGTAGGGTTGGTATTGTTATCTGCAGCTACTTCGGTGTAGGTCACCTCACATTCATCACAGTCCCGCAATGATATACCTTCTGCGCCAGCGTTTAGGATCATGGTATTCGTAATCGTACTGTTATTTCCCATTATCCGAATACCGAAGCCGTTATAATCCGAAAAACCTCCAATGTTCGACCTGAAGTCTCCGACCTTGGAAACGATTATATTGTTCAAATCTACATATTCGGCAAATCCGGCAACACCTGTCTGATAGTTGGTAATCTGAATATTCTTGATTTTCACGTGCGTTCCCCTGATGGAAATTGCAGTTCCGTTCCCGTTTCCATTGGGGGCCGAACCTGTAAACAAGGGCATTTTGTTGGCATCGATGGCATCGCCATAGGCAAAGGTAGATCCTTGGTTGGCCAGTATGTCGCCCGGCGTATTTCTGTAACCTATAAATTGGATCGGCTCATTGGCGCTCCCATTTTTGTAGAGTTCCAATTGTAGGTTGCCATAATTCCCGGCCTTGATATAGACGATGTCCCCGGCCCCTGCACTTGAAATGGCCTGTTCAAAGCTCCAGGCAGCGGCTTCGGACCTTCCGTTATTGGACTTGGACCCGTTTACCGTAACGTAATACACGTTTTCCCCTTGGACCGGGGCGGGAGGGGTGATGGTCACCGTTACGGGGGCGGTTTCCTGTACCACCTCGTTCTCTTCCGTGGTTCCACCTTCCGTAGTGTATTCAAAGTTGTCCGTAATGCTTTCCGTTGGCGCTTCGGCACCCGCCGGAGGAGCCGTGGGGGAGTAGGTAAGCGTCCTGTCCGCATTAATGGTAATGGTGCCATTTTTGGGCTGGGACACCTCAATGATCTTTACCCCGTCCGGATCGGGAAATTCATCGTTCCCAAGTACATCGATAACAACCGACTGTCCGGGGGTGGTGGTGGAAAAATCCTCTTTCGTAAAAACGCCCTCAATAATGCTGGCCTCTCCCGATGGGAGCAATTGATCGGCCAAAAGGTCGCTGTCTTTGGAACATGCAAGTTGAAAAATGGTAAATAGGATTGCCAATAGCATGTAGGCGTAGGTTTTCAATAAATGGTGCATACAAAGATAATAAATTAGGTTAAGTTCACTTTTTCATTAAAATCTGGGATTTGAAGATGTGGGGGGCAAAAATCCATACATTCGGGGAAATGTATGAAATCATCGTTCAAATGCGCAAATTTTAAATTCATTAGAGGCAATACGTTCGGATTTTTATTTTAGTTGATTTAAAACTCGTTTTTCGATGAACTACCCTTTTCTTTAACATCCCGTCCTAATTTTTCCCTTTTGTAAAGTCATTTTTTAGAAGCGGGCCAGTTGCCGTTGTCGGGGTTTCCATCTGGTAACATTTGGATGGGCGCAAAATAGATCAAAAAGTATCCCAATCGCTAAAGTGATCAATATATTCGTTGAAATGCACTAATATTATTCGCATTTGAGTCAATGCCTTTCAATTTTTTATATTATTCATTATGAGCGTTATTTTTTTGAGGTATTCTTAGCTGAAAATCAGGTGATTTGAACCATTGTAAAATAATTGGAGGAATTTTGGAAGGGATTTTTTCGTGAAAAGGATTAGCTGAGCCGTTTCACTGCATTGCATTGTACGGACGTTGCACCGCGACGTCCATCAAAAATTCTAAAGAAAGAAGGTAGATCGGCGATTAAAGATGCATTACATCGAACTTTTTCAAGAATATCGATTTTAATCTTCGAACTTGAGATTTCCCCCACCAACCAAACCACCAACCATGAAAAATAAGATTATTATCTCTTATATATGCGCTATGCATATAGGGGTCGTTATCCTTCTGCTCCATCCGAACATTTTGAACAGGGCCTATAACAAATTAGGGTTGATCGACTATATGAATGGACATTCCTATTATATGAAAAGCCTTTGGGACTACTATTCCAACCGGTCCAAGACGTTAGATCCCAACAGTGATCAGCTTGTTTTCTTTGGGGATAGTATGATAAATGGGCTTTGCGTGGAAAGTTATTTTGGAGGGGTCAATTTTGGTATTTCAGGGGAGACCTTACGAAGGGCCAAAAGTAGGATCACCGAAATACATAACCTGGAGAACAAGAAGATAGTGCTCGCATATGGCATTAACGACCTTCCGTGCGATTCCAAGGTTTTTATCGAATCGTACAAAGAACTCATCGATAAACTGCCCCACAGTGCCAGTATTTATATTTCGTCCCTGTTGCCCGTTAACGAATCCATTTTAAAGGAGGTAACGGGAAAGGTCAAATCCAATGCCCAGATCGATGAACTTAATATGCTTTTAGAAGATTATTGTACAACCCATGAGGCCGTATATTTTTTGGATTCCTCCAAATATCTTTTAGGTCCGTATGGGCAACTTTCGGAAAAACTGCAGAAGGGTGATGGACTTCATTTTAATCTTGCGGGAAATCTGCTCTGGGCAAAGGGAATTGAGGAAGGCCTGAAAAAGGCCAACTTTTGTTCCCCCTTCAAAACTTCCCTTTCTCGGTATATGGTCCCGTAGACCGTATAAAACAGGAGTGGATAAGTACGGACGTTGCACTGCATTGTACGGACGTTGCACTGCAACCTCTGTAATTATGTGTGGCTATCGAAATGGTTATGATGTTATGCACGGCCAGCGCCACTAGGTTAGATATTATGAATTCCAATGTAACCGACCGATCTGTAACCGGATAACAAGATAACAGCATAACAAAAGGTTATATGGTTATGTCGTGGCTATGGCCACTAGGTTATGATGTTATGCGTGGCTATCGAGTCGGGTTATGCAGTTACCGGCGTTCGTATTTTTAAAAAGGAACCATTTATAACCTTCTAACCGTATAACCTTCTAACCGTATAACCATTTAACCATATAACGTTTTTCTTTGTGGCTCTCGCCACGGGTTATGCAGTTACCGGCGTTCGTATTTTTAAAAAGGAACCATTTATAACCTTCTAACCGTATAACCTTCTAACCGTATAACCATTTAACCATATAACGTTTTTCTTTGTGGCTCTCGCCACGGGTTATGCAGTTACCGGCGTTCGTATTTTTAAAAA
>CAXBDK010000010.1:0-228984 GCA_963974715.1 uncultured Sediminicola sp. | reverse complement strand
GCGCCAAATTTATTTAATTTTTAAAACGTCCCAATTTTAATGGGACACTAGTGATGAAATATTATAAATAATACCCCAGTCAAATACTTGCTTGATTTGTAAATCTTTTAGAACCTGTCCAACTGAAAATTTGTTTTGGAAATCTTCTAGTGGATGTTTTAAAATTGGTTTAAAGCTTCCAATTAACTTATCATTATTTTTCCCTACATCCTTTATCGAAACTTTATAAGTACGATTCAATTGATATTTAATAGATTGCTCACCATTCCAAGACAACTCATATTTAGGTATATAAATCTTTAGATTACCTATTAACCCATTTATTCCATAATCGTTAATCTCGGTTACAAGAAAATCCTTTATTTCACTTGAATTTGAATCAAAGTAGTCTTGATAAGGATTTTTATCTTTTCTTTTTGCTGAAACAATTAATAATCTCTCTTCGACATTTTGAATAATTGATTTAATAGTGGAATTTAAGTTTGTATTATCAAAAGTAGATTGTTGCTGGTCTTCTGTCCATCCAAGTTCATATTTAGGTATCAAAGCTTCAATGCCTTCTTCAATTTCTCCAACTAATGCATTTTTAGATTTACGCATAACAGTGAAATCAACTTTTTGTCCTATTTTATACTTTTTATTTTCCCAAGGGTCTTCAAGGTCATTAAGTTCGAGAATTAGTTGACCTCTTGTAAAGTCATAATCTTTTATAATGAATTCATAACTCTTATCAAGTTCAAATTTTTTATGCAGAAAAGTATATTTACTAAATGTTAAGTTATTTCTGAATGCAATTCCTTCTATTACTTGATTGCCAACATCCAGTTTTATAAAACTATCATCTGCATAAATCACTTTTGCTAATATTACTTTACCTATTTCATATTGTGATTTGACAAAGTTGATTGGGTCACTTTTTGTGTTCTCTAAACTAAAGTTCACAACACCACCTTCTAAAATTTCTAAAGGGATTAACTCAATATCATTACCTTCTTTAAAATAATTTCTTGCATCAGTAATTTCACCAGCACTTAAATTATGATATTTTACCTCTCCCGATACACCATTAATGTCAATTAACAATCTATTCTCGCGTACTGAAGTTATCACTCCAAATACACTTGTTTTATTCTCAATTGCTTTTCCTACGGCTGATAAGGTACTTGATAAAATACTGTCTGTATTAACTTCAAAAGAATAACAGATACACTTTCTATTATGTGTGTCGATGTATTCTTTTGGTGTATTTTTAAGTATAAAATTTCCCGTATGCAATAATTCTTTTGCTACTTTTTCAAGAATATCAACTTTTTCTGACCTTGCTAATAAATAAAAAGTTTTTACACCACTCGCCAGCCCAAGACGAATTCTCCGATAGTATGCTTCAAGACCATAATTCATATATGTTTCAGCCTTTGCAACAAGTAGAAAGCCGACCTTGTAAACATTTTTATTATAAACTAAAGGTGTGTTGTCATCATATTCACGTGTAACAACATTATAAATAAAATCTAAAAATTCTTCACTTTCAATGTGATGTTCAGCTTTAGGTGTTCTTCCAAATTGTTTTTCCCCTAGACTATTTAGCTCTCTTAAAATAACTCTAGTAAATAAGCCATTATCATCTATTTCTTCAAGTTTTTCGCATTTTTCGAATACCTCATTACTTTCATTTTTATTCTCGTTAATAAAAAGTGGGATAATATTTCCTTTATTCTTGATATTTGCGTTGAGAAGTATCTTTTTTGTAACAGTTAGGTCAATTGCTTTAATGAAATTCTCACTTAAATATGGTTTTGAATTTATTAAAAATGCATCCTTAACATATATTGAAGTTGCCTTTATTATATTTCTTGAATTATCACTATCATATTTAAGCTTGATAATCGCTTTACCCTCTTTTAATTTTGTTTGAATATTCTCGGAATTAACCCAATTTATCTTTAAGTCAGGAATATCCATTTCAGGTAATTCTTTTGATAATCTTTTTAGCGCTTTAGTTAAAGGGCCTTCAATTTGAAATCTAATAGCTTTTTTTCTAAAAAATTTGAAAGGTCCTGCTAATAGCTGCCATAAATAACCAAATAAAATTTTGAAGTTTTCAGGTTTTGTAGCAGCAATAGAGACTACTATTACAACTAGAATAACAGAGCCTGCTGTTAAACCGTGGGACTCAAGAAACTCAATGAATTTTTCAATTGCTTTATTCATTTACGTTTCTTTTAAATTCGTCAACGCAATCAATTTTTTCGCAATAAAATGTTAGTGTCATTTTACCTTCTATAGTTTTAGGTTGTATTACTCCTATATTACTTTCTGTAATTAGAGTATCACAGGAAACACATTTAATTTTCCCTTCTACCAAGTCGTTGAATTGACTGGTTTGCTTTAAAGCTTCTGCTAAATCAGAATCTTGAATAGCATTTATTTCTATTTTATTTTTTCCGAACATATGCTTTTTTCATATTGTGCCCAACGGTCCGGGGCTTCGTGCCGTTCCGCCCGGTAGGGCAAGGGTGCTCCACGGGTCGTGCGGTGCGAGGCCCCGGACCGATGGTGTGGGATGACCGCAGGGAATTCCACACCATCGGTTTGGCTATGGTTTCGTTGCGTGAAAATCCGCGAGGATTTTCCGCCATAAACCGAAGATAGCAAATTTGCGAGGACTTTCCGTGAGGAAAGTCAGAAGCAATGAACTATAGCCGATGTTGTATGCAGTTTTTTTTACCTATAATTTTCCAATTCTATTGCTTCGTCAAAATATTCTTTAAACTTATCCGACATTTTATTTTCGGTAAATTTCACAATTGTGTAAGAACTGTCCCAAGCTATAATTTCTACTTTAGAATTCTCAATCTGTAGATTTCCGTTTTTCCATATTTCGTTATTTCCATCTGCGTAAGGAAATTCAATTCGGTCAGTTTGTAATTCCGCATTACTGTCAATTCCAGAAAAAACACCCCAAACAATTTGAGTGTCAGTTTCACAGATAGTTTTCATTTCTTGAGATGAAATCAGAAACCAATCTTTTTCGTTATAAATTGGCAATATTTCCATTTCAGAAGTATTTATTTCCAAATCTGAAACAAGCCATTTCAAATTTTGAATATCTTTTTCAATTGGCTTGAGTAGAACATTCAAATTCGTATGCTATTTTAATTTACCTGTGTTTCTAATTATCCAATTCAATTTTGTAGAGTTCGTTTAAATTGCGCCCAACACGCATACATGTATAGTCCATCCCAAGGTACAAAATCAAAACACATGATCGGTCACCTTAATAAAACGGTACAAAAAAAGCACAATGCACTTGTCCTCTAGGCCCAAAAGCCATTCACCATCGATCCCTCCGCCCTTCCCAAAAAAATATTCCCCTAAAATTCCCCTCCGCCCCTGCCCTATTTGAACCCTTTTATACTAAATTTAACCCAATTTGTATGTTATGGTTCAAAAGGACAAATGGGCATGGGCGTGGGTGCCCATCCTCTATTTTACCCAGGGCCTGCCCTATGTACTGGTGGTCTCCGTTTCGGTGATCATGTACAAAAGGCTGGGCATTGGCAATGCCGATATCGGCTTTTATACCAGCTGGTTGTACCTGCCGTGGGTACTGAAACCCTTGTGGAGCCCCTTTGTAGATCTCCACGGTACCAAAAGAAAATGGTTCCTTGCCATGCAATTGCTCATTTCAGTGGCCCTGTTGGCGGTGGGGCTCTCCATTCCCACCAAACTTTTCTTTATTACCTCCCTGGCCTGCTTTTGGATGGCCGCCTTTGCCTCCGCTACCAATGACATTGCCTCCGATGGCTATTATATGATCGGCCTGACCCAAAAAAAACAATCTTTTTTTGTGGGGATGCGCAGCACCTTTTACCGCTTGTCCATGGTCACCGGACAGGGGCTTATCGTGATCCTTGCGGGCTTCTTGGAAAACCGGTTCGGCGACAATACCAAGGCGTGGTCCCTTACCATGTTGTGCACCGCATTCCTGATGCTGGGCCTGACCGTGGCCAATTTTTTTACGGCCCCAAAATTTGAGTCCTCCAAGGCCATTGTCCAGGACCGTCCCCGGGGATTCCTGGAGGTCTTCGCCTCCTTCTTTAAAAAACCGGGCATCGGGATCGCCCTGGCCTTTATCCTGTGCTACCGCTTGGGGGAATCCCAATTGGTAAAGATGGCTTCCCCCTTTCTGCTCGACGGAAGGGAAAAGGGCGGACTGGGCTTCTCCACCGAGGCCGTAGGTACCATTTACGGTACCGTGGGCGTCATCATGCTGTCCATAGGCGGCATTCTGGGGGGCATCCTGATCTCTCGGGACGGCCTCAAAAAATGGATGCTGCCCATGCTGCTATCCCTGAACCTGCCCAACATCCTGTACGCCATCCTGGCCATTGCACAGATAGAGAGTATCGTGGCCGTAGTGGCCACCGTGGTGGTGGAACAATTTGGCTACGGATTTGGATTTGCGGCCTTTTTGATCTACCTTATCCATATAGCCGAGGGCGCATCCAAAACCTCCCATTATGCCATTGCCACTGGGTTTATGGCCCTTGGGATGATGCTGCCCGGAATGATCAGCGGGTATATGCAGCAATGGCTGGGGTACGGCGGATTTTTTATTTGGGTGGTCGTGGCGGCCCTTCCCGCCCTGATCCTTTTGCGCTACCTCGACTACCCGGCCGATTTTGGAAAAAAAACGATTACGACAGATGAATAAAATGCTCCCTTATCAACATGCTGCCCAACGGATGTCCCTCGCGGAAAAAGTGGGGCAGCTGTTTATGCCCGCCGCCTTTATCAACGATAGCGAGGAAGAGATCCAACACCTGGAAACCCTTATCCAAGAATTCCATATCGGTAGCCTTTGTTTTTTCCACAGTCGCGCAAGTGCGGCCACCAATTTTGAGGGAAAAAAGGAGGTGATCTACAATGCCGATAGCTGGCAACTGCTCAAACAGCTTATCGCCCGTTACCAAAAAGCCGCAAAATACCCCCTCTTGATCGCTATCGATGCCGAATGGGGCCTGGCCATGCGGGTGGAAAATACCCCCCAATATCCCTATGCCATTACCCAAGGTGCCCTCCTGGGACATACGGATCAGATTTTTAAGATCGGAAAGAACATTGCACGCGATTGTCGCGCCACCGGCATCCACTGGAATTTGGCCCCTGTGGTCGATATCAACAACAATCCCAACAATCCGGTTATCGGGTACCGCTCCTACGGGGAATCCAAAGAGCAGGTGGCCGAAAAGGCGATCGCCTATAGCCTTGGAATGCACAGCGAGGGCATCTTGGACTGTTTAAAACACTTCCCCGGGCACGGGGATACCGATACCGATTCGCATTTGGGCATGCCCCTCATCAACAAGACCAAGGAAGAACTCTGGGAAAACGAGCTGTACCCCTTTCGGCAATCGATCGCCAATGGCACCGATGCCGTCATGGTGGGGCATTTGGCGGTTCCCGCCCTCTCCGACCATACAACGGTTCCGGCGACCATCTCGGCGGACATCATCCAAGGACTGCTTCGGGAAGAAATGCAGTTTAAAGGGGTGGTCATTTCGGACGCCCTCAATATGAAGGCCATTTCCAAACTGTTTCCCGAGAAAGGGGAACTGGAATGGCAGGCCTTTAACGCCGGAACGGATGTGCTCTGTTTTTCCGAGCACGTTTCAGAAGGTGTGCAGACCATTCTACAAAGGGCCGGGCAGCCCCAGATCGAAGAAAGTTTTAAACGGGTATGGGCCCTAAAGGAGAAAGCCTTTAAGACCACCTGGCCCAAAGCGGAGGGCCTTCAGGATCCCGATGCCCTAAACCGAAAGCTTGCCTATGGCAGCCTAAGCCTGCTACGTGGCAGTGAAAAGGCCATACAGGAATTTGGCAAAAAGGACTTTTTGGGCGTGTCCATCGGACAGGACGGTGCAAATGGCTTTTTTAATGCCATTGGGAAATCCGCCCCCTTCCCTACCCTTACTGATACTATGGAGCGCTTGGACGACCATCGGAACATCCTTTTGGCCATTTTCCCCCCACGGGCAAAACCCGCAGGGGATTTTGGACTGACCCAAGGAGACCGCCAGCTCGTGAACCAACTGCTCCGTTCCAAAAACGTGGTCCTGTACCATTTTGGGAACCCCTACTCCCTTCCCCTGTTCAATTGGGAGGAAGCTTCGGCAGTGGTACTGGCCTACCAGAATTTTGAGGTCTTCCAACAACATGCCGCCCACCACTTTTTGGGAAAGGTGCAGGCCCAGGGCAAAATTCCCGTAACCCTTGACCAACAACCATGCGAATCCATAAAGTGATCGGCCTTATGTCAGGTACCTCCCTGGACGGACTGGACCTGGCCCATTGCCATATTTGGCGCACCGAAGGGGGATGGGATTTTACCATCCAGAATACCCGTAGCATCGACTATGATGGGGAAATGGCCGAACGGCTCAAGAATTCCATATTCCTATCGGCAGATGCCCTCTTGCGCTTCCACAATTCCTATGGCAGCTGGTTGGGCCAACAAGTAGCGGCCTTTGTGGCGGATCGGGATCTGGAGGTCGACTTCATAGCCAGCCACGGACATACCACCCACCACCAGCCGCAGAACGGGCTTACGTTCCAACTGGGATCGGGACAGCACCTGGCCAATGAATGCGGCATTAAGACCATCTGCGATTTTAGGACCAATGATGTGGCCCTTGGCGGACAGGGAGCGCCCTTGGTACCCATTGGGGACCGACTCTTTTTTGGGCAGTACGATTTTTGCCTGAACCTCGGGGGCATCGCCAATATCTCCTTTGAAAAAAAGGGCGAACGAATGGCGTACGACATCGGACTTGCCAATATGATCTTGAACCATCTTACCCAAAAAACGGGCTTGGCATACGACCGTGGGGGACAATTGGCACGTACGGGCAGTGTCAACCCTTCCCTATTAGAACAATTGAACGCCCTGCCCTTCTATGCCCTGCCCTTCCCCAAATCGATCGGGTTCGAATGGTTTGTGGGCGAGGTGGTCCCCCTGCTGGAACGGACCCATGATAGCTTGGAAAACCTGCTCCATACCAGCGTTCACCATATCTGTGAACAGGTGGCCCTACAGCTTGAAAAAAACGGCGCAAAACAAGGAAATTCCCTTTTGGTGACGGGCGGGGGCGCCCTGAACGATTTTTTGGTGGAATGCCTACGGGAAAAATTGGGACAGACCGCCAAAGTGGTAGTTCCCGAAAGAACGCTGATCGAATTTAAGGAAGCCCTGGTCTTTGCCCTGATGGGGGTGCTCAGGGAAGAACGGGAAGTGAACTGTCTACGGTCGGTAACGGGCGCCAAAAGGGATTCCTCCGGAGGCGTGGTCTATCTGCCCAATTAAACCGTACCCATGTCGTGCCAAATTCCTATTTTTGAAAAAAAAATAGTAGATGCTGATCATCGGAATAGCGGGAGGGACCGGATGTGGAAAAACCACGGTCGTAAACCAGATTATCAACGAACTTCCCGATGAGGAGGTAGGGGTCATTTCCCAGGATTCATATTACAATGACATCACCCACCTCAGTTACGAGGAGCGCACCAATATAAACTTTGACCACCCAAGGGCGATCGATTTTGACCTTTTGCTGGAACACTTGACCACCCTTAGACAGGGGCTGCCCATCGATCAGCCGGTATATTCCTTCGTAAAGCACAACAGGACCAAGGATACCATACATACCCATCCCCGCAAGGTGATGATCGTAGAGGGGATCTTGATCCTGACCAATCCCAAAATAAGGGAAATGATGGACATCAAGATCTTTGTCCATGCCGATTCGGACGAACGGTTGATACGGAGGTTAAAAAGGGACATCAACGAACGCGGAAGGGACCTGGACGAAATCTTGGGCAGGTACCAAAAGACCTTAAAGCCGATGCACGACCAGTTTATAGAACCCACCAAGGAATTTGCCGACATCATCATCCCCAACAACAAGTACAATACCGTGGCCGTGGATATCGTAAGGACGATCATAAACCAAAAATTAGCCTAGCAAAAAAATGGGATTAAAGGAACTCAGAAAGAAAAAATGGTTCGGGATCGTGACCAACACCTATGTGTTGGTGCTGACCGTGTTTTTGATCTGGATGCTGTTTTTTGATACCAATTCCCTGCTCATCCACTGGGAGCTGCAGCGGGAAATAGAAAAACTGGAAAAACAAAAAGAGTACCTGCATGATGAAATTGCCAGGGACAAACGGATCATCAAAAAACTGTCGGACAAAAAGGAACTCGAAAAATTTGGAAGGGAACAGTACTTCCTCAAAAAAAAGGACGAAGAAATCTATCTGATCGAATTTGAGGACAGCCTAAAAAACAAGGAAAATGAATAGACACCACCTCTTTGATGAATTTCGGGAGGTTTCCGCCAAAGCGTGGAAACAACAGGTGCAGTTCGACCTTCAAGGGGCCGATTACAATGAAAAATTGGTCTGGGAATCGCCCGAGGGCATCAAGGTCAAACCTTTTTACCATGCCGATGACCTAAAAGCGCTTCCCGCTACCGCCCCGTCGGGCAACCGTTGGCAGATTGCCCAACCAATGTATGCGGGCAATGCCACCATGGCCAATGAAAAGGCGCTACAGGCCCTTTCCCAAGGGGTGGAAAGCCTGTTGTTCACCGTTCCCACGGAAGAGGTATCCTTTTCCAAACTGCTCAAGGCAATAGAGCTGGACCGGGTGCCCGTACATATCGGGTTCGGCTTCCTATCCCTGCCCTACCTCCAAACAGTGCTGGAAACGGGCGCGCACCCAAACCTCTTCCTTCATGTGGACAGTATCGGACATTTGGCCAAAACCGGCAACTGGCACCAAAGCTTGGAAAAGGACCTGGAAATCTTGCGTACCTTGATCGCTGCGAACAGTGGCGGTCCCGTAAAAAATTTGCTCTCCGTGGATCTGGGCATCTATCAAAATGCAGGGGCCAATATGGTACAGCAATTGGCCTACTCCCTGGCCCATGCCAATGAATACCTCAACCATTTGTTTTCCCATAAGCTGCATACGGAGCTTAAGGGCATTTCCTTTAAAGTGGCCGTGGGCAGTAATTATTTTTTTGAGATTGCCAAGATCAGGGCGCTTCGGATCCTATGGAAAAGCCTCTGCAAGCAGTACGGCATTGATGTGGAATGCCATATTCTGGCAACACCCGGTATGCGCAACAAGACCCTGTACGACTACAACGTGAACATGCTCCGCACCACCACCGAATGTATGTCGGCCATCTTGGGCGGGGCCGATACCGTTTACAATAGGCCCTATGATGCCTGTTACCGCAAAGCGAACGTTTTTTCGGAACGCATCGCCAGGAACCAATTGCTCCTGCTGCGGCACGAAAGCTTTTTTGACAGGGCCTCCAATCCCGCCGATGGGGCCTATTATATCGAGGAGCTTACGGCCCAACTGGCCGCCAAATCTTTGGAGCTCTTTAAACAGTTGGAAGCCGCCGGTGGCTTTTTGGTACAGTTGAAGTCGCACAACCTCCAAAAAAAAATCAAGGAAAGTGCCCAGAAAGAACAGGCCCTTTTTGATGCGCAAAAGGAAGTCCTGATAGGTACCAATAAATATCCCGACCCAAAAGATCGTATGAAAGATGCGCTCCAGCTCTATCCTTTTGTAAAGATCAATGCCCGAAAGACCCTTTTGGAGCCCATTATCGGGAAACGGTTATCGGAAGCTTCGGAACAAAAAAGGCTGAAGGATGAATAGGAAAAACCTACAACATATTCAGTTGGCACAGGACGATGCCCCGTCGGACAAGAACCCGTCCACTGCCAACAACGAATCCAAAAGACATTTTTCCCCTGCCGATATGGCGGATTTGGGCCACCTGAACTTTGTGGCGGGCATCGCCCCGCACCTGCGCGGGCCCTATAGCACCATGTACGTCAGCAAACCCTGGACGATCAGGCAGTACGCCGGTTTTTCCACCGCGGAAGAGAGCAATGCCTTCTACCGAAGGAACCTGGCAGCGGGACAGAAAGGGCTATCGGTAGCGTTCGACCTTCCCACCCATAGAGGGTACGACAGCGACCATGAACGGGTGGTGGGCGATGTGGGCAAGGCAGGGGTGGCCATCGATTCCGTAGAGGATATGAAGGTACTGTTCAAGGACATACCCTTGGACAAGATCTCCGTTTCCATGACCATGAACGGGGCCGTACTTCCCATTCTCGCATTTTATATCGTGGCGGCCGAAGAGCAGGGCGTAGCGCCCCACCAACTGGCAGGGACCATACAGAACGATATCCTAAAGGAATTTATGGTGCGCAATACCTATATCTATCCCCCTACCGCTTCCATGCGGATCATTGCGGATATTTTTGCGTATACCAGCAAACACATGCCCAAATTCAACAGTATCAGCATTTCGGGCTACCATATGCAGGAGGCCGGGGCCACGGCGGAAATCGAGCTGGCCTATACCTTGGCCGATGGGCTGGAATACATACGGACAGGCCTGGATACGGGGCTGGACATCGACGATTTTGCACCACGCCTCTCCTTTTTCTGGGGCATTGGAATGGACCATTTTACGGAAATCGCCAAAATGAGGGCCGGTAGGATGTTATGGGCCAAACTCGTAAACCGCTTTGGACCCAAAAACCCAAAATCGCTCGCCCTAAGGACCCACTGCCAGACCAGCGGTTGGAGCCTGACCGCCCAGGACCCCTTTAACAACGTGGCCAGGACCACCATAGAGGCGGCCGCGGCCGTTTTCGGGGGCACACAGAGCCTGCATACCAATGCCCTGGACGAGGCCATCGCCCTGCCCACCGATTTTTCGGCCCGCATTGCCAGGAACACCCAACTGTTCCTACAGGAAGAGACCAAGATCACCAAAACGGTCGACCCATGGGCGGGGAGCTACTATGTGGAAAAGCTTACGGATGACATTGCCCATAAGGCATGGGCGCTGTTGGAAGAAGTGGAGGAACTGGGCGGGATGACCAAGGCCATTGAGGCGGGAATCCCCAAAATGAGGATCGAACAGGCCGCGGCCAAAAAGCAGGCACGCATAGACGGGAACAGGGATATTATCGTAGGCGTCAACAAATACCAACTGGCCGAAGAAGATCCCCTGCAGATACTGGAAGTGGACAACGAGGAGGTGCGCAAACTGCAATTGCAGCGTTTGGAAAGTACCAAGAAGGGCCGAAACGGCAAAGCCGTGAATGAGGCCCTTAAAAATATAACGGAAGCCGCACACCTGAAATTAGCGGACAAGGGAACCCCAAACGGGGAGAATTTAGTAGCTTTGGCCATTGTCGCCGCCAGGGAAAGGGCCACCCTTGGGGAAATAAGCGATGCCATGGAAAAGGCCTTTGGCAGGTATAGAGCAAAGATCCAAACATTTACCGGCGTGTATTCAAAGGAAATAAAAGAGGACGAAAGTTTTGGGAAGGCCCGGGAAATGGCCGACCAGTTTGCCGACGTGGAGGGGCGCAGGCCCCGTATCATGATCGCCAAAATGGGGCAGGACGGACATGACAGGGGTGCCAAGGTGGTGGCCACCGGCTATGCCGACCTAGGGTTCGATGTGGACATAGGCCCCTTGTTCCAGACCCCTTCCGAAGCCGCCTCCCAGGCCGTGGAAAACGATGTGCACATCGTGGGGGTATCCTCCCTTGCAGCGGGCCACAAAACCTTGGTCCCCCAGTTGATCCGGGAATTAAAGGCGCTGGGAAGGCCCGATATTATGGTGATCGTTGGAGGGGTGGTGCCCAAACAGGACTACCAATACCTCTTTGATGAAGGCGTGGTGGCCATTTTTGGTCCCGGGACCAAAATTGCCGAAACCGCCATCGTGCTCTTGGATATTTTATTGGACACTGCTTCTTAGTGTCATGTCAAGTCTACTTTGTCGGTTAAGTCGCCGTTATTTTTTATTTGGACAAGGCAAAAAAAGTTTGCATAGCCGTAGCTACGGAACCTTTTTTTAACGAAGACCAAGTGAAAAAGAACCAGACTTGGGGCGGCAAAAGTAGGGTTGACAGGACACCAGTGTCATGTCAAGTCTACTTTGTCGGTTAAGTCGCCGTTATTTTTTATTTGGACAAGGCAAAAAAAGTTTGCATAGCCGTAGCTACGGAACCTTTTTTTAACGAAGACCAAGTGAAAAAGAACCAGACTTGGGGCGGCGAAAGTAGGGTTGACAGGACACTCCGCCAATCCGTTTATTCACAAAAGTTTAACCAAAATTTGGCAAGGAACGCATGGTTGTTCACCGAGTGTTAACAAAATACATTTTTTGGCATGGTAAATAATCGTATTTTTAGCCCCTAACTTACTATGATAATGGGCAAGATAATTGCTATTGCGAATCAGAAAGGTGGGGTTGGAAAAACCACCACTTCCGTGAACCTTGCCGCCTCCTTGGGGGTTCTGGAAAAAAAAGTCCTACTGATCGACGCCGACCCCCAAGCGAACGCGACCTCAGGCCTTGGAATTGATGTGGACAGCATAGAATTGGGTACCTACCAGTTGCTGGAACATACAAAGACCGCCAAAGAAACCATTATTTCCACCTCCTCCCCCAATGTGGACCTGATTCCGGCCCACATCGATCTGGTGGCCATCGAAATAGAACTGGTGGACAAGGAAAACAGGGAATACATGATGAAGCAGGCCTTGGTCGGCCTACGGGAAATGTACGATTACATTTTGATCGATTGTGCGCCATCCTTGGGATTGCTCACCCTGAACGCCCTAACGGCCTCCGATTCGGTCATCATCCCCATCCAATGCGAATATTTTGCCCTGGAGGGACTCGGAAAATTATTGAACACCATCAAAAGTGTACAGAAAATCCACAATCCGGACCTGGATATAGAGGGACTGTTGCTGACCATGTTCGATAGTAGGTTGCGACTCTCCAACCAAGTGGTGGAGGAAGTCAACAAACACTTTTCGGAAATGGTGTTCGAGACCATTATCCAACGGAACGTTCGATTGAGCGAAGCCCCAAGTTATGGGGAAAGTATCATAAAATACGATGCTGCCAGTAAAGGAGCGGCCAATTATATCAATTTGGCCAATGAAGTGATGAAGAAAAACAAGCAGATAGTCTAGTATGGCGAAAGCAGTAAAAAAGCAAGCTTTGGGAAGGGGATTGTCCGCCCTGTTGAAAGATCCGAACAATGATATCAAATCGGTATCCGACAAAAATGCGGACAAGGTAGTCGGCAATATCGTGGAACTGGACCTGGTGTCCATTGAGATGAACCCGTTTCAGCCCCGTTCCAACTTTAATGACGAGGCCCTTCAGGAACTGGCCACCTCCATTAGGGAGTTGGGGGTCATTCAGCCCATTACCGTCCGCAAGCTTGATTTTAACAAATATCAATTGGTGTCCGGGGAAAGACGTTTCAGGGCCTCCAAACTCATCGGCCTGGAGACCATCCCATCCTACATCCGGATTGCGAACGATCAGGAATCCTTGGAAATGGCCCTGGTGGAAAACATTCAGAGACAGGACCTCGACCCGATCGAAATAGCGCTTTCCTATCAACGGCTTATAGACGAGATACAGATCACCCAGGAAAAATTGAGCGACCGTGTCGGCAAAAAACGATCCACCATTACCAACTACCTAAGGCTGTTGCGACTGGACCCCATTATACAGACCGGGATCAGGGACGGTTTTGTGAGCATGGGCCACGGACGCACCTTGGTGAACGTGGAGAAAAAGGAGGACCAGATCGCCCTATACGAAAAAATAGTTGGGGAAAACCTTTCCGTAAGGGATACCGAAAAAGCGGTAAAAGCCTATCAGGAAGCCAAGGACAACCCCGAAAAAACAATAAAAAGACCAACCACCGGCACACCCGATTTTATAAAAAAGGACGCGCCCCGCTTCAGTGACTACCTATCCGTAAAAGTGGATGTAAGGGCCACCGAAAAAGGAAAGGGAAAAATTACCATTCCCTTCCATTCCGCAGAAGAGTTTCAGCGTTTAAAAAAATTGATAACAGGTGAATAGATCCTTTTGGGCCTTATTTTTTGTTCTTATCACAACTGCCATCCGTGCCCAGGAAGATCAAGATCCATCCCGGGAGATAGATTCCGTACAGGCGACCGAACTGCCCGCGGAAGATATGGTGGTGCAGGATTCGGTATTCGTAAAACGGGAGGAAATGAACCCATTGGCCCCCAGTAAGGCGGCATTTTATTCGGCCATCCTTCCCGGCCTTGGGCAGATCTACAACAAGCGCTATTGGAAAGTTCCCTTGGTATATGCGGCCCTGGGAACGGGCATTTATGTCTATAATTACAACGACGATCTTTACGACCGCTTCCGTACCGCCTTTAAACGGAGAAGGGCCGGATTTACGGACGATGAATTTTATAATTTTAACGGGGACGAACTGGTGGTCGGGGAACCTGACCTATCCGATGAGGCCCTGCAGGACGGGCAGGAACGGTACCAAAGGGACCGTGACCTTGCATTGGTGGTCACCATCGCCCTCTATGCCCTCAACATCATAGATGCCAACGTGGATTCCCACCTGAAACAGTTCAATGTGGACGATAACCTCAGCATGGATTTCAGACCCTATCTGGAATATAACCCCATAACGGCCGATCCCAATTATGGAATGGCCATAACCATTAAATTTTAATAGATGAATATCGGCTTGTTCGGATATGGAAAAATGGGCAAAATGATCGAACGGACCGCCTTGGGCCGTAACCATACCATCGTGGCCAAACTGGATGCGGAATCCCCACAGACCGACTTCACAAATTGGGACGTGGCAATCGATTTCAGTCAGCCAGGGGCGGCCTTCAACAATATAGCGCAATGTATGGACCATGGGGTTCCCATTATCTCGGGAACCACGGGATGGTTGGCCGATTACGATAAGGCCGTGGCACACTGCCATCAAAAAAACGGGGCCTTTATTTATGCCTCCAATTTCAGTCTGGGCGTGAACATCTTTTTTGAACTGAACGAGTACCTGGCCAAAATGATGAAACCCCTGGAGCAGTACTCGGTGGCCCTGGAGGAAATACACCATACCCAAAAACTGGACGCGCCCAGTGGTACGGCCATCAGCTTGGCGCAAGGGATCATAAAACATACCCACCATACCGGATGGGAACTGAACGGCACGGAAAAGGGAAACATTCCGATAGTGGCGAAACGCATCAGTGAAGTGCCCGGTACCCATATCGTGGAATACGGCAGTGCAGTGGACAGCCTGGAGATAAAACATACCGCCCATAACAGGGAAGGATTTGCCCTAGGGGCCGTTATTGCCGCCGAATGGATAGTGGGCAAAACCGGCGTCTTTACCATGAAGGATGTGTTAAACCTTCGTTAAGGAACGTAACGCACGCCATTTTGGCAAGACCTATGGAAGGAAATCAGGGCCTACGGGCCCGCAACATACTGATCTCACGTAGTGAGTTAACCAAATAATTCGATCACATGAACGGTACACAATGGATTCTATTTATTCTGATCTTACAGATCGTCCATTTTTTGGGAACCTGGAAACTATATGTCAAAGCCGGCCGCAAGGCTTGGGAAGCCGCGGTTCCCGTCTATAACGCCATCGTACTGATGCAGATCATCAACCGCCCCAAATGGTGGGTGGTCCTGCTCTTTATTCCGATCATCAATTTGTTGATGTTCCCAGTGGTATGGGTAGAGACCATTAGAAGTTTTGGAAAGAACGGCCTTTTGGATACCTGGCTCGTGATCCTTACCCTTGGATTCTATATCTACTACATCAACTACACCCAGGACGTTGCCTATATCAAGGACCGAAGTACCCACCCCACCACCGCCTTGGGCGAATGGGTAAGCTCCATCGTCTTTGCCATAGTGGCCGCCACCCTGGTGCACACCTATTTTATACAGCCCTATGTAATCCCCACCGCTTCCTTGGAGAAGACCCTTTTGGTGGGCGATTTCCTCTTTGTGAGCAAGTTCCATTACGGGGCACGCACGCCCATGACCACCGTCGCGGCGCCCATGGTACACGATACCCTGCCCATCCTAAAGACCCGCTCCTACCTCAACAAGCCCCAATTGCCCTACTTTAGGCTCCCCGGATTTGAAAAGGTGGAACGCAACGATATCGTGGTCTTTAGCTGGCCCGCCGATACGGTACGAAAGTTCTTTAAAAGGGAGGCAGGGGTAAAAAAACCCATCGACAAGAAATCGAATTACGTCAAACGATGCGTGGGCATTCCCGGCGATTCACTATCCATCGTCAACGGCGATGTGCACATCAATGGAAAAAAATTGGTCCTATCGGATAGGGCAAGGCCCATGTTCAACCATGTGGTCACCACGAAAGGCCCCATAAGCAATGAAGCGGTCGCCCTTTTGGGACGTGATAATTTTGGTGGCAATGTGATCCGTATACCCAACGAAGTACTACAGCAGGAAAAGGTGGGGGAACTCATGGATAAAAAGACCTATTTGGACAAGATCGATGCCGATTCCCTCTACACCTACTACACCGGGGGCATCTCCGATGGCAAAGTGGTAAATTACCTAAAGGCCAGCTCCGTAAATTCCAAGGCACTCTTCAATATGACCGAAGCGGACGCCAGATCCTTCGTAGGAAAGGCAGGTATCCAATCCATAGAAAGGTTCAGCTATTCAAAACCGGAAACCTCCGTTTTTCCCCAAGATGGGCAATTTGCGGGGACGCAGGACAATATGGGGCCCATATATATCCCCGAAGCTGGAAAAACGGTGCCCTTGAACCTAAAAGTGCTGCCCCTATATAAAAAGATCATCAAGGACTATGAAGGGAACACCCTATCCGTCAACGGCAATCAGATCAGTATCAATGGGCAAGTGACCGATTCCTACACCTTTAAACAAGACTATTATTGGATGATGGGCGACAACAGGCACCGTTCCGAGGACAGTAGGTTCTGGGGATATGTGCCCGAAGACCATATCGTTGGCCGGCCCGTATTTATCTGGATGAGCATAGATGGGATCAACGACGGCATCAGCAACTGGAAAATACGATGGGAACGACTCTTTACCACCGTGGGCGGTGATGGGGAGCCCCGATCCTACTTTAAATACTTCCTGATACTGTTGATCGGATGGTTCGTGTTCGACTATTTCAGAAAGAAGAAAAAAGCCAAAGCATGATAAAGGAAAGCCATAGATGAAACTGCTGTTGCACCCTGGTTATTTCCTGAATATCGCCAATTTTGTCGCCATTGCCAACCACGACATCTGTTGGGAAATGGAAGATAATTTTCAAAAACAGACCTACCGCAACCGCTCATATATCTGTACCGACCTCGGCAAACACCTATTGAACATACCCATAACGCACGTAGGCGGCAAACAGGGCCGGCAAAAATACAAGGAAGTGCGCATGGAAAATACCTATCCATGGCAAAGACAACATTGGCGGACCCTGGAAACCGCCTATAGGACCTCCCCCTTCTTTGAATTTTATGAAGACGCCCTAGTAGGGCTCTACGACAAAAAACATGAATTCCTGTTGGATTTCAACCTATTGACATTGGAGATCGTCTGCGAATGCCTGCAGCTGCCCATGCCAACCGAAAGCACAACGGAATACATAAAGGATCCCCTGGAAATGGTGGACGGCAGGACGCTCATCAATGCCAAGCACGCCCCACCCCTGCAACAGCTCCCCTATGTGCAGGTATTTGCCGATCGCAATGATTTTATTCCCGACCTCAGCATCCTCGACCTGTTGTTCAATGAAGGCACCAATGCCCTATCCTACTTGCGGCAGCACAAGCTAAACCCTTCCGATGTTTAGGTTCTGCGTCCATTATGGGATCCATTTTTTGGTCCCTATGGCCATCGGAATATTTTTCTTCAAGGAAAACAAGGTACGGAACACCCTGATCCTTGTAGGGGGCATCCTGATCGATGTGGACCACCTGTGGGCCGTACCCATGTTCGATGCCGATCGGTGCAGTATCCTTTTCCATCCCCTACATTCCTATTGGGCCATTACCGCCTACGTCTTATTGTTGTTCCCGAAAAAGACCAGGATCTTTGGCATCGCCCTTCTGATACATATCTTGGCCGATACGGCCGACTGCCTCCTAATGTAACCGTACAGAGGCCATAACGGGAAAGTGATCGGACAACCGTTGATCGAAGTTTTTGTGCCCCATTACCTGCATGGAAGGATCTACAAAAATAAAATCGATCCGTAGGGGAAGGAACTTGAACATATACGTACGCCCATATCCCTTTCCCATTTCCATAAAGCTGTCCGCCATGTCCCCCTTGATGTCCGCATACACACTGGAATATTGTGAGTTGTTGAAATCCCCACAAATGATCTTCTTTAAATCCGTGCCCGCTGCGTGCTCGCGGACCAGTTCCGCCTGTTGCTGCTGTTTTACAAAGGAAGTCGACAACCGTTTCAGCAATTTCTGGGACTCCTCGCTTCGCAGGGAACTGGGCCGCACCTTTAGGGACTGCAGGTGCAGGTTGTAGACCCTAATGGTATCCTTTTCCACCGCAATATCCGCATAAAGGGCATTGTTGCCGCTTTTGGGGAATTCTACCGCCCCTTTTCCCACTATGGGGTACTTGGAGTAGATCGCCTGTATGACCTTGCCACTATTGACGCCGAATTCGAAGTTGACATATTTATGGGCGTACTGCTTGAAATCCTTACTCCGTATCTTTGCATAATCGAATTCCTGAAAACAGATGATGTCCGCATCCTGTTTGGTAATGAAATCGACGATATCCTTGCTCAGTTGTGGGTTGCGTTCCAAGGAATTTCCGTGGAACCCTTGCGAATTAAACGTAAGGATGCTCAGGTCCCCTTCCAAAAACTGTGAATCCCCTTCCCCGAATTTATAAAAGGTACCCAAGACCAAATAAGCGAACACCAAACTGAACAGGGAAAGCCACAGATAGCGCTTATGGTCCGAAAAGAGCCAATAAAGAAGAAAGAACAGGTTTACCGCTACCAGATAGGGCACGGTAAGGCTAAAGATAAAAAGCAAGGGCAAACGTTCCAGCGAGATATAGGGCGCCAAACAGCAGAACAGCAAACACAGGGAGAAAAGTATATTAAGTGCAAAAACAACCTTGGCCATATCCTTTTTTATTACCCAGAATCCTAATCCGTCTTGCCCGCTTTGAACAGAAAATCCTTCTCCTCCTTGCTCAAACTTTCATAGCCGGATTTACTGATCTTGTCAAGGATGGCATCTATTTTCCGTTGCCTGCCCTCCTTATCGTGGTCCCTACTTTTTGGGGGCGTGGTATTTTTCCGGTAGACCGTTTTTAGGGGCGCTTTTTTATCCTTGCGGAAGAGATTTCCGATCAGGTCCAAAAAACGGGAAAAACCGTCCCCTATATCCCTTCCTTGGGTAAGCTGCCGGGCATACACATACCCCAAAAGCGCTCCGCCCAAATGCGAAAGGTGTCCCCCCGCATTGCCGCCCGTAGGGATCTGCACCAGGTCCACTAGGACAAAGAACAGCCCGATATGCCATAGTTTTACGTTAAAGAATATGATCCTCACCTCCTGGTTGGGGATATAGGTACAGACAAAGATCAGCACGGCCGTTACCCCTGCCGAAGCCCCGATAAGGGCGGTATTGATCCCCATAAAGGCCGGAAAGATATTGTAGCTCAACAGGAACAGCAGGCCGCCCATGATCACCCCCAGAAAATAGACGTTTATAAACCTACGGTTTCCAAAGAGGTTCAAAAAGATCCTGCCCGCAAAATAGAGCATGACCATATTCCAAAAAATATGGCCCAGTCCCGCATGGAAAAAAGAGTAGGTCACCAAGGACCACGGCTGCAAAAGGAAGTCGAAAAATTCCTTTGGCAGTTCGAACCACCGCATGAGGATATCGGGAGAAAGCAGCAATAGAGAGGTCAACAGGCCGTTTATCAAGAAGACGAGCACATTGATCGCGATCAATTTTTCGGCTATACTGAGCCTTGCATATTGGTATTTTAAGTTTCCCGCATCCATGTTCAGTTCCATCGGTTATTGTTAAACTGGTTCTTCTTCCAGTACCACATCATTATAAAACCGACCAGCGCTCCCCCCACGTGGGCAAAATGGGCGATTCCCCCACCAAAGATGGAATAACCGGTAATACCGGAAAAGAGGTCCAGGGCGATCAGTACCGGAATAAAATACTTGGCTTTAATGGGCACGGGTATGAACATCAGGAAAAGTTCGGTATTGGGGAAGGCCATACCAAAGGCCACCAATACCCCGTAAATGGCCCCGGATGCACCTACCGCCGGGGTATTAAAAGCACTCAAGAAACTGTCTATGGTCGCTTTCGGCACACTATCGTACCACGAGGGGCTATATCTTCCACTGGAAATGACTTCGATGACCTGGCTCTTGGAAATGCCGGAACTTACCAAGGCATCCAACCCTGCGTTAAAATTATAGTAATTGACAGCGGTATGCAAAAAGGCCGATCCCAATCCCGCCGAAAAATAAAAGAACAGGAATTTGTTGCGGCCCCACATCCGTTCCAACGGCGTACCAAAGGCCCATAGGGCATACATGTTGAAGATGATGTGCATCAGTCCCCCGTGCATGAACATATGGGTGACGATCTGCCACAGTCCAAAATTCGCATTTTGTGGAAACCAGAGCGCCAGCCACTGGTACATTTGATCCCCGTATAACTGGGTGGCCACAAAAAACAGTACGTTGATGATGAGCAAATGTTTGATGGCCTCTGTTAATCTTCCCATTTAAATAAATTTTTTATCGATGTCATTTTCGGTAATGGTAATATATATAATCTTATTGAACGGACTTAACTTGGATTCCTTACAGGCAAAGAGATCGTTTACCAATGCCAATTGGGAATTCCGGTCCAGCACCTCCCCTGTTTTGACCGCCAAGGTCTTGCAAAGGGTCTTGGCAAGGATATTGGTCTGCGAGAAATGTTCGCCCGCCACGTCCAGTTGGTAATCGGCTATCAATTGGTCCAGTACCATGCCCACTTCACTTTCCGTGACCAACAACGGGAGGCCCGTAATTTCCAAACTTTCCTTTTGGATGTCCCCAAAGGCAAAGCCGATCGTGACCAAGCTTTCCTTTATCTCTTGCACGATGGCCATATCCTGACTGGAAAAGGATAGCTGCAACGGAAAGAGCAATTGCTGGCTTACGGCCCCCTTGATGGTGATGTTCCTCAAAAATTTTTCATAGAGCACCCGTTGGTGCGCCCTGCTCTGATCGATCACCACCATCCCGGAAATAATGGTGGTGACAATATACTTTCTCCGTAGCTGAAAGGTAGTGGCATGGGTCTCCATATTCTCTTGCTGCCCCTCAAAAATGGACCCGGTAATACTGTCCGATTCGAAGCTGACGCTGCTAAAGCCCCCATCGTTCCCCATTTTGGATTCGAGGCCCACGTACATGCTCTCCCACCCTTTGGTACTTTCCCGTGGGGGGCTCCACCGTTCCTTTGGGGCATTTCCCTCCTGAAAGGGATTAAAATTGGAATCCACCACCACTTTTGGAAGTTCGGCCTCCCGGTTCCTGTAGGCATAGGGGGTATCCAGATTGGGATCACTCTCAAAATCGATTGCCGGGGCAACGTTGAACTGTCCGAGGCTGTGTTTTACGGCAGAGCGCAAAAGCGCGTACAGCGTATGTTCATCATCAAATTTTATCTCGGTCTTGGTAGGGTGTATATTGATATCGATGGAAGCGGGATCCACCTCCAGATACAGAAAATAGCCAGGGTGGTTGTCCGGTTTTATGAGCCCCTCAAAGGCCGACACCACCGCATGGTGCAGATAGGGACTTTTTACAAAGCGATCGTTGACAAAAAAGAACTGCTCCCCCCTGCTCTTTTTGGCAAATTCGGGCCTGCCCACAAAACCCGAGATCTTTACCACTTGGGTATCCTCGCTTACGGGCACCAGTTTATCGTTGGTCCTACTGCCGAAGATGTTTACGATCCGTTGCCGCTGGTTGCTGGGGGGCAGGTGAAAAAGTTCGCTCCCATTGTGGTAAAAATGGAACTGTACCGAAGGATGCGCCAAGGCCACCCTATGGAACTCGTCGGTAATGTGCCGAAGTTCCACCTGATTGGATTTTAGAAAATTTCTCCTTGCGGGGATATTGAAAAATAGGTTTTTTACGGCCAAGGAAGAGCCCTTGGGGGACACACATACCTCTTGGGCCGTGATCCTGCTGCCCTCGATCCTGATCAGGGTGCCCGTTTCGGAATTTTCCGGCCTTGTCTGCAGTTCCACATGGGCTATGGCCGCAATGGAGGCCAAGGCCTCGCCCCTAAAACCTTTGGTATGCAGGTTAAAGAGATCTTCGGCCCTTTCAATTTTGGAAGTGGCGTGCCTTTCAAAAGAAAGCCGTGCATCCGTACCGCTCATACCGATCCCGTCGTCCACTACTTGGATCAGCACTTTGCCCCCGTCCTTTACAATGAGCTTAATGGCGGTGGAACCCGCATCGATGGCATTTTCCAACAGTTCCTTTACTACGGAGGCAGGGCGCTGCACCACTTCCCCAGCTGCGATCTGATTGGCAACATGGTCCGGTAAGAGTTTTATGATATCTGCCATTAAAAGAGAACATCCATTTTACCGTACTTGATGACCGCATACGCAAAGATCAGCAGAAAAATAAGGATGGCATAAAACCGCAACCTTCGGTTTCGGTTCCCCGCATTGCTCCTGACGGTCTTCCAATCGTCCCTATAGCTCTTTTTCCGATATCCCGTAAAATAGGGTTTATCAGACTGCTCCTCCCTTGCCGCCTTGGCCTTTTTTAGATTTTCCAAACGTTCCTTCCGCTCGTTGTAGTAACGGGGGGAATAATTATAGGATTTGTTCCTATTTAATTTGAACAGTGTTGGAAGCCTCATAATAAATTAAAGTATACCCAAAAGTACTGAAAATAGGGCAAAAGGGCAGGTATTGCATGCTAAAAATTGTTAACAAGGACATAAAAGGCAATGCTCCGGAACACAGGGGCAAGTGGTGGGACCACCGGTCGGTAAGGAAGCCGAACGGGTATGGGATGGATGGTAAAAAATAACCGATGGCAGGGCCTAATGTCCCAGTACGGCCATTTTTATGGCGGCGATGGCGGCTTCGGATCCCTTGTTCCCGTGTTTGCCCCCGCTACGGTCGATGGCCTGTTGCATGGTGTTGTCCGTAAGCACGCAGAAAATAACGGGCGTATCGGTCACCACGTTCAGGTCCTTGATCCCTTGGGCGGTGGCACTGCAAACAAAATCGAAATGTTTGGTCTCCCCTTGTATCACACTGCCGATGGCAATAACGGCGTCCACCTTGTGGGTTTCCATCATCTTTCTGCTGCCGAATACAAGTTCAAAACTTCCGGGAACGTTCCACCGTACAATGTTTTCGGGCAAGGCCCCACAGTCCACCAAGGTATCGATGGCACCGTTATATAGTCCTTCAGTAATGGAGGAATTCCACTCAGAAACAACGATCCCAAATCGAAGTTCCTTCGCATTTGGGATCGTCGCCTTATCGTATTCGGACAAATTTTTGTTAGCCGTGGCCATTATGCATTATTTTTGGGCCTTTCCAAGAAAGACATCTATGGTGCTCGCTTCGTCCGAAGAAGCGTATTCTTCTTTTATCCTGGTAAAATATTCCGCTGCCTGGTCTTTTTTCCCCAGTTCCAAGGCGGTTATACCGGCTTTATAAAGGAATTTCGGGGCCGTAAAATCGTTATCGCTGTGCGCGATCGCCTTTTCGTAGTAGGAAAGCGCATCTTCGGGCTGGTTCAACTGCATGAACGCATCGCCCAGTCCCCCTTTTGCCAAGGCGCCCAAAATGGCGTCGTCCGAGGAAAAGTTCTCCAAATAGGTAATGGCCTCCTGGTATTTCTGCATTTGCAGATAGGACATTCCAGCGGAATAGTTGGCAAGGTTTGCCGCCTTGGTCCCACTGTATTCATCTATGATATCCAAAAATCCGTATTTTCCCTCGGCACCGTTCAGCGCCAGGTTGAAAAGGGAGTCCCGTTCAGCGGTATCACTGTTAAGGGCCTCGCCAAAATATTGCTGCGGGTAGTACATCTCATTGTCGGCACTGGCCTCCTTTGGCTTTAGTACGAACTGGCTATAGGCCAGATATCCCAATACGGCCACCGCGATCACCCCGATAAAGCCAAGGATATAGGTCTGGTTCTTTGAAACCCATGCTTCCGATCTGGATGCACTTTCGTCCAATGTACTGAAAACCTCCGCCGTAGTACTGTTCTGTTCGTCCAGTTCGGTCTCCTCCGCCTTGCTCTTTGGTTTATATCCGCGCTTGTTGTATGTAGCCATATCTTATTTAATTGGTCGCGCAAAAATAAAGTTTTTATTGAAATCCGAAGGCTTTATATTCGTTATTTTTCAATAATTTGCACACTGGTTCGCTTTTCAAAAATAAAAATTTGCCCCGCCGAATGTTTCTCAAGAGATTATCGCTTATCAACTATAAAAATTTCAATGCCCAAAATTTCGAGTTCGATGCCAAGATAAATTGCTTTGTCGGCAGCAACGGGATCGGTAAGACCAACATATTGGACGCCATTTACCACCTTTCGTTCAGCAAGAGCTATTTTAATCCGGTGGCCACGCAGAACATTCGACATGGAGAGGATTTTTTTGTGATAGAGGGCGAATTTGAAAAGGAGGGCAGGGAGGAAAGAGTGGTCTGCAGCCTAAAAAAAGGCCTAAAAAAGGTGTTGAAGCGCAATGGAAAGACCTATGACAAATTATCCGACCATATCGGCTTCCTGCCACTGGTGATGATCTCCCCCGCCGATCGCGACCTGATCCTGGAGGGCAGCGAGACCCGAAGAAAATTTATGGACGGGGTAATATCCCAATCGGACAGGTCTTACCTCAATGCGTTAATGGACTACGGAAAGATCTTGGGGCAGCGCAATTCGCTCTTAAAATACTTTGCCGTCAACAATACGTTCGACCCTGTTACCCTCTCGGTGTACAATGAGCAGTTGCATACCTATGGGACCCAGATCCATGTAAAAAGGGTGGCCTTTCTGGAAAGTTTCATCCCCATTTTCAGGGAACAGTACCGGACCATTTCCGGGGGCAAGGAAACTGTGGCCGTGACCTACGACAGCAAACTGTTGGAAAACGGACTGCTTACCCTGTTGGAGCAGCATCTGGACAGGGACCGTGCCCTACAGTTTACCGGGGTTGGGATCCATAAGGACGACCTTAGTTTTGAAATTGGGGGACATCCCATAAAAAAATTCGGCAGTCAGGGACAACAAAAGTCGTTTTTGATCGCTTTAAAATTGGCCCAGTTCAATTTTATAAAGAACGTGGCCAAAACGACCCCCATCCTCTTGTTGGATGATATTTTTGATAAGTTGGACGAAAACAGGGTGGCCCATATCATGAAACTGGTGGACAACGACCATTTTGGGCAGATCTTTATAAGCGATACACATGCCGAACGTACCGAGGAAGTGGTGGCCACCGCCCATCAATCATATCGGATGTTCAAAATGTGACCGATCTAAAAGTCGAAGCGTGAACGCATCGGAACCCTAAAATTTAAAACAGATGAAAAAGATCCTTGCCCTACTGTTGCTTTTGGGATGTATGGGATGCTCCAAAGGGATATCAAAGGAAGACCTCCAGCATTTGAACGGATATTGGGAGATTTCCCTGGTCGAATTTCCGGATGGTAGTAAAAAGGAATATACCGTAAGTACCACCATAGACCACATTGTATTAAAGGAATCGGAAGGCGTTAGGAAAAAGGTCCGACCCACCTTGGAGGGCACCTATATCGCCAACAGTGACCCCCAATCCTTTCGCATCGGCGAAAAGGAAGGTATCTTTACCATGTATTATAAAAATGGGCAGAACGAATGGACCGAAAATTTGGTGGCCCTCTCCGAATCCGGTTTTTCGGTTTTGGGCGAACAGGGCATCACCTATCATTACAAAAGGTACCTGCCCATTAATATCAACGACTGATGGCAAAACGAAAAAACGAACACGTTCCCCTAAGTGAGGTCCTACGGGAATTCATACAGGAAAACAGCCTACAGAAAGGCATGGACCGGGTAAATGCACGGGAAGCCTGGAAAAATCTCATGGGCAATGGCGTCAATAATTACACCACGGAAATAGAGCTCAAGAACGATACGCTCTACGTCTCCCTCTCCTCCTCGGTCCTTCGGGAAGAGCTGAGCCATGGAAGATCGAAGATCATTACCATGATCAATGAGGAAATGGGCAAGGAAGTGGTCAAGAAATTGGTGCTTCGCTAGGCCAAAAAGGAAGGCCGTTGCACGGATTCGTGCAACGGCCACTGATATGATGATCGAATTTTGTTGAAGATCCCAAGGCAGTTTCAACATTCAGCTCAAAGAAGCGGTATGATGAACATCCCATAAGGATGGGCCGATTCTTTTTAGTAGATTTCCCTACCTGAAAAATGGAAGGAGCCTTCCAAGGCGGCATTGGCGTCGCTGTCCGATCCATGAACCGCATTTTCGGCGATATCCGTCGCGAACATCTTTCGGATGGTCCCTTCTGCGGCATCCGCAGGGTTGGTGGCACCGATGAGGGCCCTAAAGTCCTCCACGGCATTCTCCTTTTCCAAAATGGCCGCAACAATCGGTCCCCTGGTCATAAACTCCACCAGTTCACCAAAAAAGGGGCGTTCTTTATGGATCTTATAAAATTCCTGTGCATCCCTAATGGACAATTGGGTATATTTTAAGGCCACTATCTTAAAGCCGGCAGAGGTGATCTTTTCCAAAATTGCACCGATATGACCGTTCTCGACCGCATCGGGTTTGATCATGGTAAATGTTCTGTTCGTCGTCATTCTTAAATTTTTGCGCAAAAATACGCTTTATTCATTAACCCACAAGCGTTAATGGCCCAGATATATTATAGTGCACAACCCTTCTTTTGTTACTCCTTTGTCTTCTGGAAGATATACTTTTTTACCATCCGGTGGCTGAGTTCCTTTTTGTAGTCCATTTCCTTTTTAGGGAGTTTGAATGAACCTCTTAATGATTCTACGATCGGGGACAATTGCTTGGGGTTCTCATCTTGTTCTTCCTGTGTGAGCATTTTTAAATCACTTCTAGATCCGATAAACTGCGATTGTTATTTTTCGCATATGCTTTTGCCCTAATTATAATTTCTTGCTCAATGGTCAACGTCAGTTTCGAATTGATCACATTTGTTTTGGGATTACAAAAAAAATATAAATTATAGAATTACACGACTAAAATTTTTAAAAAAGAAGTGATTAAACTTTTTTGGTTGAATTGAAAATTAGCCAATTAGGAAAATTTTTAATCACTTTATAAGCACGTATTACAGTTCGGGACGGTTTTCCGTGTTGAATCTTCCAGTACCATCGGAAGGTATCAATGGTAATCTTTCGAAAGAAAAATAGTGCCCGCCCTGGGAGCATGCCCCTCGTCCACATAAAAATCGATCTCTCCCAATGTGCCCTTAATGATGAACGGACTTCCGATGCGTGCCCTAATGGTCCATTTTAAGGTTTTATCAAAGCGGCATAAAAGTAGAAATATCCCTATACCTAATCCGTACCTATACCGAATGTATACCGTATCTATGCCGAATGTATGCCGAATGTATGCCGTATCTATAGCGTATCTATAGCGTATCTATAGCGTATCCGCTACATATAAAAGCGGTTAAAAATACATAGGAAAGTCCCCCAAAAGGAAGTGATCATCGCACGGGTACAATACGCCCGATACAGGGAAAAAGGTCCTTCAGAAGCTTTCTGAAAAGGCCACGTTCAGTGTATCTGTTAGGGTACTTTACTATTTTCCGGTAACTGTTTTGAAGCGGTGCATGATAAACTGATTCATGGACACTTCATTTTACTGCTGTCCAGCAGTTTGCATCCGCCCAAGGCGGACGGAAGGAAAAAAAGAAGGGACCGAACGTCAAGAAAACGGCCAGTGGCTGTTTGTAGTGAAAGGGCCAGGTGGCACACTGGCATAACCAGGGCAATTTTCGGCCAATTCGGAAAGGTTCAAATCACTTCATTGATTATTTAGGGGCAAGGCCCACGGTCTTCAGAAGCTTGGCATGGGGCAATAAGATTCATTTAATGGGATCTGGACAATCATGACAATTGTGCGTTCCTCAGTTGATCGTATTCGGCCTTGATCGTTTCCTTCCCGTATACTTTTTCCAATCGCCGTACGGTAAAATGACCTTTTGCCATATCCTGGAAATGGTCTATGAACAAGGTGTTTATGATGGCGCCCCCTGCCGCCCCGATGGCCGGAATGGCCTGTACGGCCACTTTTTCGGTAATTTGGATACTAAAACGTTCGGCTATTTTGGCGATCAGCCGAACAAGCACCGGCGCACCTTCCTCCGCCAAGGTCTTTGCCGTAATGAATTCCGCCGCTTCCGCCACCGATTTTGCCAATGCGGCCCTCACCATAAAATAGCCGCTTTCCGCTGCGTTATCGGAGCTGCTGTTCCCTCCCAGCGCAAATACTTCCAAACAGGCCAATTTGGTATCCGGGTCTCTTATCGATTCTCCCTCCGACCGTGCAATATCGGCAATGGACCGTAACATGATGGTCGTGGAAACGGGAAGCTCGATCGCCAGGGCCCCAATTCCAAAAAAGCCGCCCACCCCGCCCGTTACGGCGATGGCGGTTTTATGCCACCAATTGGAGGTCTCCATACTGGGTTTGTCCTTCATGGTGGAGATGGCGGCATCCGTGGCCTTTGCGAGCGCCTCTTGGGTCACCTTGCCGATTTTCTGGTTCCAGTCGGCCGGAAGCAGTGCCATTCCCTTTTCCAGTGGTGTCCCGATCATATTGGTGATCTTTGCGGCCATACCGGGGTTTTCCAATAACAACATGGCCCTGAGCAGTTGTTGGCGATCTATTTCCGTAAGGTTCATTGTCTTAATTTTAAACATGGACCGTAAAGGTACCACTGTTTGCAGTACCGATAAAAATTTCATTGAAGGAACCGTTCCCATTTAATCGTTTGGGTCAACATTCTTTCTTTTAAGGCCGTTATATGCCCATGGCCCATCCCCGGCATTCCTCCGACCACCCACGGAAGTCCATTTTAAAGATCATGGAGCAGGGCTGAACGAAGGTTTAAAACGGTTGGATGGGAATTGCGCCTTCCCCAAAAATTAAATTTAAAGATTTAAGCTTATGTTATAAAATTGTATCTTTGCGCCCATGAATTTAGCGGACATAAAAATGCTGGGGGACCTCTTGTCCACCCCACGAAAAATGGTGATCATACCCCATAAAAATCCAGACGGAGACGCCATCGGATCTACCTTGGGACTTTACCATTACCTCAAAAAAGCGGGCCATAAAGCCGTAGTGATATCCCCAAACGATTTCCCTAAATTTTTAAAATGGATGCCCGGTAACCAGGAGATCCTGAATTTTGAACGGGAAACCGCCCAGGCCAAACAGTTGATCAAGGAGGCGGATGTTATCTGTACGCTCGACTTCAACCATCTTGGTCGTATAGAGCAGATGCAGCCATTTTTGGAGGAATCCAAGGCCACTTTTGTCATGATCGACCATCACCAGGCGCCTTCCGATTACGCCCAGATCATGTATTCGGATGTACAGATGGGCTCCACCTGTGAAATGGTCTACAATCTTTTGGAAATGTTGGGGGATCTGGACAAGATAGATGCAGATATGGCCAACTGCCTCTATACCGGCATATTGACGGATACCGGATCCTTTAAGTTCAGTTCCACTACAAGCAGGACCCATAGGGTGGTTGCCGATCTTATAGACAAAGGGGCCGATAATTCCATGGTGCACAACCTGGTATTCGACACCAACACGCCAAGCAGGCTGCACCTCTTGGGATGCGCCCTAAAGAACATGGTCATCCTGGAAGAATACCATACCGCCTATATTACCCTGAGCCAAGAGGAACTGGATGCGCATCATTACAAAAAGGGAGATACGGAAGGTTTTGTAAATTACGGCCTCACCTTGGAAGGAATCCGATTTGCCGTTATCTTTATAGAGAACAGGGAAGAAGGCATCATTAAGATATCCTTCCGGTCCGAAGGGGAATTTTCCGTGAACGAATTTGCCCGTGCCCATTTTGAGGGCGGGGGACACAACAATGCCGCCGGCGGTAAGAGCAATGCCTCCCTTGCCGAGACCACTGCCTATTTTATGGGACTTTTGGAAACATATAAAACTCAATTGGGCCAATGAGAAAGCTGCTCGTTTTAATAGGGATTTTCACCTATCTGCTCTCCTGTAACGAACCGGAACCCAGAAGGCCGATAAAGGCCCGTACCGCCAGTTTCTTCAAGGAGACCATCAAAAGGAACAAAGAACTGCTCGCAAAGGAGGAAGGGCTGATCCGGGACCTGATCAAAAAGGACACCCTACACAGGTACCACAGCACCACCAAAGGCTCTTGGTATTATTACGACCAAGAGGCGACCGATCAGGATTATACACCACAAACGGACGATCTGGTGACCCTTACCTACAATATGGTCACATTTTCCAACGATACCATCTACACGGCCGAAGAAATTGGCATGCAGCGGTACAAGGTAGACAAACAACAGCTTTTTCCTGGGCTCAGGAACAGTGTAAAAATACTTAAGGAAGGGGAAACCGCTACCTTTTTATATCCGTCCTCATTGGTATACGGCTATCATGGGGACGAGAAAAAAATTGGGCCCAATACGCCCATCAAATCAACTTTAACCATCCTAAAAATAGAAAAACAACAGGATAGCATCCAACAATAAACCTTACAATATGAAAAGAACCTTTTTGTCGTTCGTGGTGATAGCCATGGCCCTTACTAGCTGTAAATCCAGCAAACACGCCGATTTGGGCGATGGGATATTCGCAAATATCCAGACCAATAAAGGAGATATCATCCTAAAATTGGAAAGCGGGGCCGCACCCCTTACCGTGGCCAATTTTGTTTCCCTGGCCGAAGGCAACAATCCCTTCGTAAGCGATAGCCTAAAAGGCCAAAAATACTATGACGGTACCATTTTCCATAGGGTGATCAAGGACTTTATGATCCAAGGTGGAGATCCTACAGGGACCGGCAGGGGAAATCCCGGTTATAAGTTCAAGGATGAATTCAATGATTCGCTGACGCACAACAAGGCAGGCATCCTTTCCATGGCCAATTCCGGCCCTGCTACCAATGGGAGCCAATTTTTTATCACCCATAAGGAAACCCCTTTACTGGACGGGCGCCATACGGTCTTCGGACAGGTAGTGGAAGGCCTTGATGTGGTGGACAGCATTGCGAACGTAAAGACCTCCAGTGATCCCATGTTAAAGGACCGTCCCGTGGAAGATGTGGTGATCAACAAGATGGAGATCATCCGGAACGGAAAGGAAGCAAGGCAGTTCGATGCCGTTAAGATCATAGGCGATTACTTTGCGGAGACCGAGGCGCAGGTAAAGGCCATGGAAAAAATGAAGGCCGATTTTGTTGCGGAACTACAGAAGCAAAAGTCGGAAGCCGATTCCCTTGCCTCTGGCCTACGGGTGTTGACCCTTAGCAAAGGAAGCGGCCAAAAACCTAAAATTGGTCAGCAGGTCAATGTTTTCTACGCCGGTTACCTAGCGGCCGACGGTAGTCTTTTTGATAGTAATATGCAGGACGTGGTCGAAAAGTTTGGAAAATTTGACAAATCCCGTCAGCAACCGGACGGCTTTAGCCCCTTAGTAATCAATTACAGTCCCGATGCAAGAGTTATTGCCGGGTTCAAAGAAGGTTTGCTCACCATGGAAGTCGGGGAAAAAGTACGCCTATTTATTCCTTCCCATTTGGGCTACGGACCTTCAGGAGCGGGCGGTGTCATTCCCCCAAATGCAGATCTGGTCTTTGACCTGGAAATTAGGGATACGGCCCAATAAAAAAAAATAGAATTTGTAAGCCCGTACAAACCTCCCTTAGGGTTGCTTGTACGGGCTTTTTGTTGGCCCCGATCAGTATCTATCTTCTATTGGTCCTTTGCGGGTATATCCTGTAGAACCTCCAAAAGGAATTTCCAGAATTTCCTAACGGAGCTTATGCTGACCCGTTCCTCCGGGGAATGGGCGCCCTTGATGGTAGGCCCAAAACTGATCATATCCATTTCCGGATAGTTCCTTCCCAGGATACCGCATTCCAATCCGGCGTGACAGGCCACCACTTTGGGGGCAGACCCAAATAGACCGGTATATTTCGACTCCAGAACCGTTAAGATCTCGCTATCCGGATCTGGTTTCCAGCCCGGATAGGAACCGCTAAGGCTTACCTCAAAGCCCGCTAGCTCCAATGCGCTCTTAATGGAATTGGCGACATCCATTTTAGCGGAATCCACGGATGACCTGGCAAGACAGCTAATTTCCGCGGTTCCATTTTTTACCTGTACCCTGGCCAGGTTGTTGGAAGTTTCCACGAGGTCGCTTATGGTTCCGCTCATGGCGTAGACCCCATTTGGAAGGGCATGGATAGACTTCAATAATTTTTCCTGTGCCCCGATTCCCATCACCTTTTTGGGAATTTTGGTCCGCTGGACCAATATTTCCAGCTGGGGCTCTACGGCGCCCAGTTCATTTTTAATGGTGGTCGTCCATGTTTCGAACAACTGTTGCAAAGGTTCTATATGTGCCTTGTCCACCACGATCTTTGCCACACTTTCCCTCGGTATCGCATTCCGTAGTCCGCCCCCTTCTATGGAAGCGATACGGATATTAAAATTATCGGACCCCATATGGAGCAAGCGGTTCATGATCTTGTTGGCGTTGCCAAAGCCTTTATGGATATCCATTCCGCTATGCCCGCCCCGAAGGCCCCGGACCACGATTTCAAACCCCTTGACGCCCCTGCCGACCTGTTTTTCGGTATACTGCCGTGTTCCCGTTATATCCACTCCGCCCGCACATCCAATATCTATTTCATCATCCTCTTCCGTATCAAGGTTCAGCAGGATATCGCCCTGCAGGAACCCTGGTTCCAGGCCCATGGCCCCGGTCATTCCCGTTTCCTCATCCACTGTAAATAGGGCCTCCAGTGCAGGGTGTGGAATATCGCTGCTTTCCAGTAGGGACATGATGGCCGCTACGCCCATACCATTGTCGGCCCCCAAGGTGGTACCCTTGGCCCGCACCCAATCCCCATCGACGAACATTTGGATCCCTTCATTTTCAAAGTCAAAAACGGTATCGGAGTTCTTCTGGTGTACCATGTCCAAGTGCGACTGAAGGGTCACCATCTTCCTGTCTTCCATTCCCGGGGTGGCAGGTTTTCTGATGATCACGTTCCCAACCATGTCCCGCAGGCTCTGTAGGCCAAGTCCATTTCCAAATTCCAGCATAAACTGTACGACCCGCTCCTCTTTTTTTGAAGGTCTGGGGATCGCGTTCAGATCGGCAAAATTGTTCCAGACCTGTTTCGGCTCAAGGGTCCTAATATCTATTTCCATATGCACGTAATAAAGGGCCAAAAATAAACATTGATCAACTATTGGCAGCGCAATCGGCTCATTTAACATTTAATTAGTCAATTGCCCTTTTAATTAAGGCTTGGCTTTCGTTATTTTTGGTCGGATGAACCGCCGCCTCCGTAATGCCGTAGCCCTGTCCTTGATCCCGCAGATCATTGTGGTAAAATTATTGGCCCGTGCCCCGGAATCTGTGGAGCGGTTCTATAGCTTGGGATTCTATCCCGCGATATCCTTATTTTTACGGACACTTTTGGGCTGGTTGCCCTTTTCGGTAGGGGATATCCTCTATACCGCATTGGTGGTGCTATTGGTCCGGCATCTGTTTTTGAAGGGCAAGGAAATTTTCCGAAAACCGTTACCGTTCCTTAGGGACATCATCATGGTCCTTTCCATTGCCTATTTTTGCTTCCATCTGTTATGGGGGCTCAATTACTATAGGGAACCGCTTTCCAAGACCCTTTCCTTACGCGACACCAATACCCAATTGGAATTGGAGCTGTTTACCGAGAAACTCGTCCGCAGAACCAATGAAGCACAGTTTTCCCTGACAGCGGACAGCAGCCTGGCCGTTCGTGTACCCTATTCCCAAAAACAGCTAAGGGCAATGACCATCGAAGGCTATGCGGCATTGGAACGTATCTATCCACAATTTGCGTACGATCGCCCAAGCCTAAAAAATTCCCTCTTTAGTACCGCCCTTACCTATATGGGGTATGGTGGATATCTTAACCCGTTCACCAACGAGGCCCAAGTAAATGGCCTCCTGCCCAATTTTAGGTATCCCGTTGTCTGCGGGCACGAAGCCGGACATCAAATAGGGTATTCCGCAGAAAATGAGACCAATTTTATAGGCTATCTGGTGACTATCCAAAACAGCGATCCCTATTTTAAGTACGCCGGGTACGCCTATGCCCTAGGATATTGCCTGTACGAGATCAAGCGCCGGGACGAGGCCGCTTTCGATCGACTATCTGCCCAGCTCAATACGGGCGTCAAGAAAAATTATCAGGAAATGGCGGATTTCTGGCTGGCGCACGAAAATCCGGCAGAACCCATCTTTAAGGAAATTTTCAACACTTTTTTAAAGGCAAATAACCAGTCCAAAGGAATTTTGAGCTATAATTCGGTCGTTTCCCTTTTGGTCAGTTATCACGAAAAACATCCCTTATAGCAAACTCCTTTTGCCGGACACTGCCAAAATGCCAAAAAAGAAGCATAAAATTACCTTTTCCCTATTTTTGGCCGCACGTAAAATGGATTCCCTTTTTTTGAATGTTAAATAAAAGCAAATCCACGTTAAAGTATTCTTAATAATTCTACCTTTAAAGAGACTAATTACAAACTGTTCCATATGAAAATGCATTCTTTTGCCCTGGCCGTCCTATGGTCGGGTACCAGTCTTTTTGCCCAAGACTATTTTCCCAAAAACGATGGTGTAAAAGCCCCTAACAACAACTACACTGTATTTACCAATGCCAAAATTTATGTAACGCCTACCCAGATAATCGAAGGGGGCACCTTGTTGATCCAGAACGGTAAGGTAGTGCAAGCGGCGAAATCCGTTTCCATACCCAAAAATGCGGTGATGGTAGACCTACAGGGCAAATCGATCTACCCTTCCTTTATCGATATCTATTCAAATTTTGGGGTAGAACAGCCAAAACGCACTCCCGGTGGCGGGAGAACCGCACAGTACGATGCATCCAGGGAAGGTTATTACTGGAACGACCATATTATGCCCGAGAACAAGGCAATAGCCCAATTTAGCTATGACGACAAAAAAGCGGAGGAAATTAGGGCCTTGGGCTTTGGAGTGGTCAATTCGCACATTCAGGACGGTATTGCCCGTGGTACGGGGATCTTGGTGGCCCTGAATGGGGACGGGAACGATGCGGACCGTATCCTCGACGATGCCTCGGCCCAATATTTTTCATTTGAAAAGAGCATCGCAAAAAAGCAGTCCTACCCTACCTCGCTTATGGGCGCCATGGCACTTTTGCGCCAGATGTACAGCGATGCCGACTGGTACGCCAAGGGAAATTCCACTACCAAGGACCTTTCCTTGGAGGCCCTGATCAGGAACAAGGGAAAAATTTCCATCTTTGAAGCGGAGGACAAGGGCAATGCCATTAGGGCCGATAAGATAGGGGATGCCCAAGAAATCCAATACGTGCTTTTGGGCGGGGGAAACGAATATGAACGTATCGCGGATATAAAAGCGACCAACGCTCCCTTTATCCTACCGCTGAATTTCCCGGAGCCCTATGACGTATCAAACCCTTACCAGGCAGATTATGTTTCCCTACATGACATGAGACATTGGAACCAGGCACCTTCCAACCCAAAAATAATGGCGGACAACGGTATCAATTTCTCCTTTACCCTTCACGAACTGAAATCCACCGCTGAATTCAAGGAGAAACTGATGCAGGCCATCACATTTGGACTCTCCAAAACCAAAGCCCTGGAGGCCCTTACCACCGTCCCCGCCCAGCTATTGGGGAAATCGGATAAAATTGGATCCCTTGCCCCTGGCAGTTATGCCAATTTCCTGATAACATCCGGGGACCTTTTTGAAAAGGGCACTACCCTTTATGAAAACTGGGTACAGGGAAACAGGAACATTATCAACAACATGTCCCAAAAGGATATACGGGGCGACTACGACCTTACCCTAGGGGGAAGTACCTATAAATTATCGATTACGGGAGAGCTCGGGAAACCAAAGGCCGAAATCTCCCGAGATACGACCAAACTGAAATCGAAACTGGCATATGGGGACCAGTGGATGGAACTGGGTTTTTCCGATGCCGAGGGTACCAAAAATTATCGTATGACAGGTCTGGTAAGCACCGATTCCGAAACGATCAGTGGCAGATCGGTGATGCCCGATGGAAAAGAAGGAACGTTTAAGGCGGTCAGGACAAAGCCCTTTGTGGAAAAAGAGACCGAGAAGGACAAAAAGGAAACCAAAAAGGTACTTCCCGTAAGCTTTCCCAACGTAGCCTATGGCTACAAGGCCAAACCGGTACAGGAGACGGTCCTCTTTAAAAATGCGACCGTCTGGACCAGTGAGGAAGCCGGTATATTGGAGAACACCGATGTCTTGGTAAAAAATGGCAAAATTGCCAAAGTCGGAACTGGCCTTAATGCAGGTGGGGCCAAGGTAGTGGATGCCAGCGGAAAACACCTGACTGCTGGAATCATTGACGAACACAGCCATATTGCCGCCCTGGCGATCAACGAGGCCGGACAGAACTCCTCCGCGGAAGTAAAGATGGAAGATGTAGTGGATGCCGAGGATATAGGGATCTACAGAGATCTTGCAGGCGGGGTGACCTCCATACAGTTGTTGCACGGTTCTGCCAACCCAATTGGTGGGCGTTCCGCAATCCTAAAACTCAAATGGGGGGAGAGTGCCGAAAACATGATCTACAGCGATTCGCCCAAATTTATAAAATTTGCCCTAGGTGAAAACGTAAAACAATCCAACTGGGAAAGTTATGACCGTTTCCCACAGACCCGTATGGGCGTGGAACAGGTGTTTATGGACTACTTTCAGCGCGGAAAGGAGTACGATGCCAAAAAGAAGGCCGGACAGCCCTACCGATATGACGAGGAAATGGAGGTCATCGCCGAAATCCTCAACGGGGAGCGGTTCATCAGCTGTCATTCCTATGTTCAGAGCGAAATCAACATGTTTATGAAGGTTGCCGAAAAATTCAATTTTAGGATCAACACCTTTACCCATATTTTGGAAGGGTACAAAGTGGCGGACAAGATGGCGGAACACGGTGTGGGCGCCTCTACCTTCAGTGATTGGTGGGCCTATAAATTTGAGGTGAACGATGCCATTCCCTACAATGCTGCCATTATGAACGGTCAGGGCATCACCGTGGCGATTAACAGTGATGATGCCGAAATGTCCAGAAGGCTCAACCAAGAAGCCGCAAAGACCATTAAGTACGGAGGGATGACGGAACTGGAGGCCTGGAAAACGGTCACCATCAATCCGGCCAAACTTTTACATATAGACAATCGGGTCGGCAGTATCAAGGAAGGCAAGGACGCAGATCTGGTCCTTTGGAACGAACATCCGCTCTCCATATATGCAAAGGCCGAGAAGACCCTTATAGAAGGGGCGGTCTACTTCGACCTTGAAAAGGACCAGCAGCAGCGCAATGCCATTCAGGAAGAACGCAACCTGCTGATCAACATGATGCTACAGGAGAAAGATGGGGGCAGTAGCACACAAGGACCCAAAAAGAAGGAAAAACAGGAATTTCACTGTGACACCCTTTAAGCTCCCAAGACCAAAAAATTAAACTAAAGATATACCCATGAAAATCAGCAAATATATATCCTTTGCCCTGCTACAGATGGCCGCCGTGCTATGTTACGGGCAGCAGACCCCCGCTTCCCCCCAAAAAGGGGCGATCACCATTACAGGGGCCACGGCCCATATAGGTGACGGGACCATTATGGAAAACAGTACGATCGTGCTCGAGGATGGCAAGATCACCGCCTTGGGCGGTGCCGGCACCGCCACAAAAGGTACCGTCATAAACGCCGAAGGCAAACACATCTATCCAGGGTTCATCATTCCCTGCACTTCCTTGGGATTGGTAGAAGTGGATGCCGTTCGTGCCAGTGACGATCAGGATGAGATCGGGGAACTGATCCCCCATATCCGTAGCCTTATCGCCTACAATGCCGAGTCGAAAGTAGTGGAGAGCATGAGGCCCAACGGGGTATTGTTGGGGCAGATCACGCCAAAAGGGGGCCGTATCTCAGGTACCTCCTCCATTGTGCAGTTCGATGCTTGGAACTGGGAGGATGCGGCCGTAAAGGTAGACGACGCCATCCACCTGAACTGGCCCAATTCCTTTAAGAGGGGCCGTTGGTGGGAAGGCGAGGCCCGTGGCCTTCAGCCCAACAAGGAATATGCAGAGGAAGTGGCCGAAGTGGAAGGTTTTGTACGCAATGCAGCTGCCTATCAAAAAGCGGCTTCCAAAGAGCTGAATCCCGTTTTTGCGGCCATGGAAGGTGTCTTCAACGGCAAACAAAAAATGTTCGTCCATACAAATGGGCAAAAGGAAATAATGGATGCCGTTACTTCCCTTAAAAAACTGGGGATTTCCCAGATCGTTCTGGTAGGGGGCGGGGATGCCCATAAAGTGACCGATTTTCTAAAGTCGAACTCCGTTTCGGTACTGGTCAACCTTCCACACGGGTTGCCCGAGACGGATGAGGACGATTATGACCTCCCCTATAAATTGCCAAAACTCCTTGTGGACGCAGGGATTTTGACGGGCATACAAAATATGGATGCGGCCAATTTCCAAGTGAGGAACCTCCCTTTTTATGCGGGCCAAGTGGCCGGGCAGGGACTGGACAAGGAAAAAGCCCTGGGCTTGATTTCCTTTAATACGGCCAAAATATTGGGAATAGACGATTCCTATGGCAGCTTGGCCGTTGGCAAAAGTGCCACTTTGTTCATTTCGGAAGGCGATGCGCTGGATATGCGCACCAACAAATTGAGCCATGCCTTTATCGATGGCCGTGAACTCTCCCTGGACACCCACCAAACCGAACTTTACCAACGTTATATGGGAAAATATTCCGGTGAATAAAAATACCTCTCCAACAAAAAAGACCCTGTCCAAAAATCCGACAGGGTCTTTTTTTATGGCAAAAATTGGCCCTTATTCGATTTTTGGGGCGGGTACGTATGCGGCTGCGGATGGTTTTTCAAAAAATACCTCGGGCATGGCTTCCGTTGACACGTTCATTTCTCGAAAGACCAAAGTATTCCTGGCTTCCTTTGGCAGCCCTTCGCTGGTCACGTGCCAGGTAATGGCATTGGGGAGCAGGAGTCCGTCAACTTCTTCCCAGCCCTCATACTTTATCCAATTTATATCGGTGGAGGGGCCTTTTTTCCCGTAACTTACCGTATACCCTAACCAGGCCATTCTGTAGGTCTGGGGATCATAGTGCAGGTAATAGTTGTCATCCGGTGAAACACCCACCCCTTTTCCATATCCAATGCGGATGCCTGGATATTCGGTCCCATCCACCAACAGATCCCCAACTTCCCCATAAACGATTCCGGCATCCGATAGCACAAAGGGCATGGCATGGAAATAGAACATCAGGTTGTGGTAAAACACCGGGTCCCCCTCATATTTCTTTTCATTTTTTTCCCATACCCAAACACCTTTCCCGTCGTAGCCAAGGGAATGTTCCTTTGTGTCGACCCTATCTTTCCTGGACCAAAGGTCGATGGTATGGGTCTCCGGGTCTAGGGAATCTCCCATTACAAAGGACATCTTTTTCTTGGTCTTCCAAGTATCCACTCCCCCGTGCGCCTCAAGCACACGTGCCAATTCCTTTGGATAAGGGGAGGGCTTTTCGACAGGAACGGCCATGTCGGGTTCGGGTGGTTTAGCTTCCCTGGGGCCTTCCTTACAGGCCCATAGGCCGCTGATCAAAAATAACATGGTTACATACTTCATTTTTACTATCGGTTTTGGTTATACTAATTTATCGGGTCAATTATTCGGTTGCTCTCCACTCTGCAAAGAGCCTGGTGCACAAGGTCGGCTACCGGTGCCTGTCCATTTTCGCAATTCGTCGAAAGTTTGGAAGAAAGTTTACCTTATTGGAGTATTTTTGTACGGAATGGAAGAATTAAAATACATAACCAGCGTACAGAACCCCATGGTAAAATACGTTCTGGCCCTGAAGGACAAAAGTCGCGAACGCCGGAACGCCGGCCGGTTCGTGGTAGAAGGTCTTAAGGAAATACAAATGGCCCTCAAAGGCCATTATGTATTGGACACGGTATTTTTCCATCCCGAATTTTTTCCGTTGCAGCGCGTCAAGGAGCTTTTGGGCAAGGAAACCCAGGGAACAGCGTTGGTGGAAGTTTCCAAAGAGGTCTACCAAAGGATGGCCTATAGGGAAACTACTGAGGGAGTGCTGGCCATTGGGCAATGCAAGCAGCATACCCTTGAAGACCTGGGATTTAAAAAGGGAGCCCCGCTCATCCTAGTGGCCGAATCCCCGGAAAAACCGGGAAATATAGGGGCATTGCTGCGCACTGCCGATGCCGCCAACCTGGATGCCGTGATCATAGCGGACCCAAAGGGGGACCTGTACAATCCCAATGTGATCCGCTCCAGCATAGGATGTGTTTTTACCAATCAGGTAGCCATGGCCACCACACAGGAGGTAATTTCCTTCCTAAAAAAGAAAGGCATGGCCATTTACTGTGCAGCCCTCTCCGCCCCCAAAAAATATACCACTGTAGATTACAGTGCCCCAACGGCCATTGTGGTGGGTACGGAGGCTACGGGCCTGAGCCGACCATGGCTGGAAAACGCCACCGCGAACATAATCATTCCCATGGAAGGTGAAATAGATTCCATGAACGTGTCCGTATCGGCGGCAATAGTTATATTTGAGGCCAAAAGACAGCGAGATCCTTCCTTCCACGAAGGATAGCAACAATTCCATCAAATTTCCATCCGTTGAACATGGAAAATGATAACCAACCCACATTATATGGATTCCACAACATTATTCAATTTTATAATCGGTATTTTGGTGGTTCAGTTCCTCTTGGAGGCATTGCTCAACTATTTGAACGCAAAACGGTATTCAGATCCCGTCCCAACCGAACTTCAGGACGTTTTTGATCAGGATGAATATCGAAAATCCCAGGATTACAAAAGGACCAATTACCGGTTTGGATTGTTAACGGGTGCTTTTTCCGTAGCCCTGACCCTTTTCTTTTTGGTGTTGGGGGGCTTTGAATGGATCGACTCCCTGGCACGTCAAGTAAGTGGGGGGGCCATTTCCATGGCCTTGGTTTTCTTCGGTATCATCATGATCGGGAGCGATCTGTTGAACATGCCCTTCTCCTATTACCAAACCTTTGTGATCGAGGAAAAATTCGGTTTTAACAAGACCAGCAGAAAGCTTTTCTTCTTGGACAAACTTAAAAGTTGGGCAATGACGATCGTATTGGGAGGGGGCATTCTCTCCTTGGTGATCTGGTTCTTTGAATGGGCCGGATCTGAATTCTGGATCTATGCATGGGCCGCCGTTACGCTTTTCTCCCTCTTTACAAATATGTTCTACAGTAAGTTGATAGTGCCCCTTTTTAACAAGCTGGCCCCTTTGGAAAAGGGCAGCCTAAAAGAAAAATTGGAGGCCTATGCACACAATGTGGGCTTTGAGCTAAAAAACATCCTGGTGATGGACGGGTCCAAAAGATCGACCAAGGCCAATGCCTATTTTTCGGGATTCGGCAGGGAGAAACGGGTTACCCTCTACGACACTTTGGTAAGGGATCTGGAGGAAGATGAAATTGTGGCCGTATTGGCCCATGAGGTGGGTCACTACAAAAAAAAGCACATACTTTTCAACCTGATGGCCTCGATCGGGGTTACGGGCGTTATGCTCTATATCCTTTCCATTTTTATCAACCAACCGGAGCTATCCCTTGCCATCGGGGTTTCTCGCCCCAGTTTCCATGCGGCACTGATCGGTTTTGGGATCCTTTACAGTCCCATTTCCCAACTTACCGGATTGGTGATGAACCACCTATCCAGAAAGTTCGAGTTCCAAGCGGACGACTATGCCAAAACGACCTATGGGGCGCAGCCCTTGATCCGGTCTTTGAAAAAGCTTTCCAAGAACAGTCTCAGCAACCTTACGCCGCACCCGGCCTTTGTGTTCGTGCACTATTCCCATCCCCCGCTTATTGCCCGTATACGCAATTTAAGGGCATAATTTTTGTTGTGTACCAAGTAGGATTGTCTTAAATTTAAGTATGATGACGGAAGCTGCCATAGAGAAGGAAAACAAGGAAATTGCCAAGCAGTACAAGGAACTCTTGCGCATTAGTTATCAGACCTTGAACGAGGAGGACAAGAAACTGATACGCAGCGCTTTTGATGTGGCAGTGGATGCCCATAAGGACCAGCGCCGGAAATCCGGCGAGGCCTATATTTTCCATCCCATAGCCGTGGCCAAGATCGTGGCCTCCGAAATCGGCCTTGATGCCGTTTCCATTGCCTCGGCCCTCTTGCACGATGTGGTGGAGGATACTCCATATACACTTCAGGATATAGAGCGGATGTTCGGGGAAACGGTGGCCCGTATCGTGGACGGGCTTACCAAGATCGCCCACCTAAAGAAAGATATGAACATCTCCCAACAAGCGGAGAACTTCAGAAAAATGTTGCTCACCCTAAATGATGACGTACGGGTGATCATCATAAAAATAGCGGACCGGTACCATAACATGCTCACCATGGATTCCATGCCGGAACACAAGCAGGTGAAAATTGCTTCCGAAACGCTCTATATCTATGCCCCCTTGGCACATAGGATCGGCCTGTACAGCATCAAAACGGAACTGGAAGACCTCAGCCTAAAATATACCGAGCCCGAAGTCTACACGGACATCCTTGGAAAGATCGAGGAAACCAAGGAGGAGCAGCGGGCCTATATAGATGCCTTCTCCGAGGTGATCAGTACCTCCTTGGACAGGGAAGGGCTCAATTATATCATCAAGGGACGGATGAAATCCATTTTTTCCATCCGCCGAAAAATGAAGGTCCAGAACGTTCCCTTTGACGAGATCTATGATAAGTTCGCCATCAGGATCATCTATAAATCGGACAAACAGAACGAAAAGTTCCTTGCCTGGAAGATCTATTCGATCGTCACGGACCACTTTACCCCCAATCCCGTAAGGCTCAGGGATTGGATTTCCTCGCCCAAGTCGACCGGTTACGAGGCCCTCCACATTACGGTAATGGGACCCAAAGGCAAATGGGTAGAGGTACAGATCCGCAGTGAACGGATGCACGAAATTGCCGAAAAGGGATATGCCGCCCACTTTAAATACAAACATGGCGACCAAAGGGAGCAGGGACTGGAGATGTGGCTGAACCGATTACAGGAGGCCCTGGAAAACGCCAATACCAATGCCGTGGATTTTGTGGAAGAGTTTAAACTGAACCTCTATTCCAAGGAAATCTTCGTGTTTACCCCCAAAGGGGAATTAAAATCACTGCCCAAAGGGGCCACCCCGCTTGATTTTGCCTTTAACATCCATACCGAGGTGGGCATGAAAACGAGGGGCGCCAAGGTAAACGGCAAACTGGTGCCCCTCAACACGACCCTGCACAGTGGGGACCAAGTGGAGGTCATCACCTCCGACCAGGCAAAACCCAACCAGAGCTGGTTGGATTACGCCACTACGGCAAGGGCAAGGGCCAAGATAAAATCGTCCCTTAGGGAAGAAAAAAAGACCATTGCCCTGGACGGCAAGGAAATATTGAGGAGAAAACTGAAATCCCAAAAAATAACCCTTAACGAGGATACCATCAATAAAATGGTGGTCTATTTTAAATTAAAGACCAGTCTGGACCTTTTCTACCGGGTGGCCATAGGGGCCATAGACAACCAGATGATCAAGGATTTTGCCTCCTCGTACAGCAATGCCTTCATCAGCTTCTTTAAGAACAAGATCCGAAGGCCGGTGGTGCCCGATGATATCGATAAGGACGAGATCACCTCCAAATACGATACCCTGGTCTTTGGCAAGGAAGAGGAAAAATTGCCCTATAAACTTTCCCAATGCTGTAATCCCATCCCGGGAGATGAAGTATTCGGGTTCGTAAGTGTGAACGAGGGCATCAAAGTGCACAAAAAGAACTGTCCCAATGCCATTGCGTTGCAGTCCAACTACGCCTACCGTATCATCAGTGCCAAATGGATCGATTCCAGTCAGGAAGAATTTACGGCGGATATACAGTTAACTGGCATCGACAATCTGGGACTTATCAGTGATGTGACCGAGATCATTTCGGACAACATGCACGTAAACATGCGGAACCTGAATTTTAGTACGGACGGGGGAACCTTTACCGGAAAGATCACCGTGGTGGTCAAAAATAATTCCATTCTTAAAAAGTTGATAGAGAACCTGACACGTATCAACGGAATCGACAAAGTGAGCAGAATTTAAATTTTAACTGTACATTTGTAGTTGAATGCAGCAAATAAGTCATGGGCAGCAATAAGAACCAGGAAATCGTAAAAAACGTTTTTACCACCTTTTTGGAGGGGAACGGACATAGAAAAACACCGGAGCGGTATGCCATACTGCAGGAAATCTATGACAGTGAGGAACATTTTGATATAGAATCGCTCTATATCAACATGAAAAACAAAAATTATAGGGTAAGCAGGGCCACCCTTTACAATACCATCGAGCTCCTATTGGACTGCAAACTGGTGCGGAAACACCAATTTGGAAAAAATCAGGCCCAATATGAAAAGTCGTATTTTGATAGGCAGCACGACCATGTGATCCTTACCGATACCGGCGAGGTGATAGAATTCTGCGATCCCCGCATACAGTCCATCAAAAAGACCATAGAGGAAATCTTCAATATAAAGATCAACACCCATTCCCTTTATTTCTATGGCACCAAGAACAAGGAAGAAATTTCAAACAATTAATCCAATTTAACATATAATAATGGCAGTAGATTTACTACTAGGACTACAGTGGGGAGACGAGGGCAAAGGTAAGATCGTTGACGTACTCACAAAGGGATATGATATTATCGCACGTTTTCAGGGAGGACCGAATGCCGGGCATACCCTGGAGTTCGATGGAATTAAACATGTGCTTCGGACCATCCCATCAGGTATCTTTCACAAAGGTTCCACCAACGTGATCGGCAATGGAGTGGTCATAGACCCCGTGGTATTTGTAAAGGAGCTGGAAGGCCTGAACCAATTTAAGATAGATTATCGCAAGAACCTCATCATCTCTAGAAAGGCACATTTGATATTGCCAACCCACCGATTGTTGGACGCAGCCTCCGAAACTTCCAAGGGGAAGGCAAAGATAGGCTCTACCTTAAAGGGAATAGGCCCCACATATATGGACAAGACCGGCAGGAACGGTCTGCGCGTGGGCGATATGGAACTGGATGATTTCAAGGAGCGCTACAGGGCCTTGGCCGACAAACACGAGGCCATGATCAGTTTTTACAATGTAAACATACAATATGACCTGGCCGAACTGGAAAGGGAGTTTTTTGATGCCGTGGAGACCCTTAAGGAACTGACCTTTATAGACAGTGAGGAATTTTTGAACGATGCCCTAAAAAACAAAAAGACCATTCTTGCCGAAGGGGCCCAGGGGTCGCTGTTGGACATCGACTTTGGCACCTACCCGTTCGTTACCTCCTCCAATACCACGGCAGCGGGCGCCTGTACCGGTCTGGGAGTGGCCCCCAATAGGATCGGGAAAGTGTTCGGTATTTTCAAGGCCTACACCACCCGTGTGGGAAGCGGACCCTTCCCAACCGAACTGTTCGATGAAGATGGTGCCACCATGGGCCGCGTGGGCAATGAGTTTGGCGCCGTTACCGGAAGACCGAGAAGATGTGGGTGGTTAGACCTAGTGGCCCTAAGGTACGCAGTGGAAATAAACGGGGTTACGGAACTGATCATGATGAAGGCCGATGTGCTGAGCGGTTTTAAAAAATTAAAGGTATGTACCGCATACCATTACAAGGGACAAAAGATCACCCATTTGCCCTACAATATAGAAGCGGAGAACGTGACCCCCATATATACGGAAATCGATGGTTGGGCCAAGGACCTGACCCAAATGTCAAAAGCCTCCGAACTACCGGGGAACCTGAACGCCTACATCCATTTTCTGGAAAAGGAGCTGGAAGTGCCCATTACGATCGTATCGGTGGGACCGGACAGGACACAGACCATTCACAGATAAAAAGGAAGCCACATTTTTGTGGCTTTTTTTTGATGGTGGCATTTACTAAATCTATGCCAACTTTTGGCCTAGGACACCAAAAAATCCCTATTTTTGGCGAAAATTCAGCGTATTGTACCACCGTTTTTTTACTATAGGCCTATTGTTGTTCTTATTGGTAGGGCGCTCCCAGGAACAGCCCCCGGAAAAGAGACAGATCAATATTGTGTACGGCGCCAACTTTACCAAGGACGAAGCAAGGTACCCAGGTGCTTCCATCTTTAGCAAGGACGAGGAACAGCAGGTCCAGTTTGAACATCAGGGTGCGCTGCTCTTTTGCGATGTAGCCATTTTTTACCAAAAGGAAAACAGGTTAAAGGCCCTGAACAATGTACGATTACAACAAGGCGATTCGGTGACCATGACCAGTGGAAAAGTGGACTATGACGGGAACCTGAAGCTGGCCAAAGCCTATGAAAATGTAGTGCTCACCAATTCCGACATGACCCTCAAGACCGATACCCTTCGATTCGACAGGGAGAAACAGGAGGCCTATTACCAAGATTATGGCACCGTGGTCGATTCGGCCAATACCCTTACCAGTGAAGTGGGCCGGTATTTTATGGTGACCAAAAAATACCAGTTTTTGGACAGTGTACATATAGACAACCCGGAATACATCATCGACTCGGAACAGCTCGATTATTATACCACTTCCAAAAATGCCTATATGTACGGGCCATCCACCATTACCGGGGAAGCCTATAAACTATACTGTGAACGCGGATTTTACGATACCAAGATCGAAAGCGGGTACGGGATCAAAAATACCCGGATCGATTATAACAATAGGATCATTGTAGGGGACAGCGTCTTTTTTGACAAGGCCAGGGAATTTGCATCCGCTACCAATAACATACAGATAACGGATACCGTTAACAAAGGGATCATAAGGGCCCATTACGCCGAAGTTTTCAAGGCAAAGGATTCCGTTTTTGCCACTCGAAGAGCGGTCTCCATTAATGAGGTACAGAACGATTCCCTTTATATGCACGGCGATACCCTGATGATTACCGGAAAGCCGGAAGAACGGATCATAAGGGCCTTCAGGAACGCCAAATTTTATAAGACCGACCTCAGCGGAAAGTGCGACTCCATCCATTTCGACCAAAAAACGGGCATTACCCAATTGATCACCGCTCCCGTTATCTGGAACGGGGAGAACCAAATGACGGGCGACAGTATCCATTTGTTGTCAGATCTAAAGACGGAAAAACTGGATTCCCTAAAAGTGCTGAACAACGCCTTTATCATTGCCCTTGATACCATTGGCAAGGAAGGGTACAACCAGGCCAAGGGCAAGGACCTTTTCGGAAAATTCGTGGACAACGAACTAAAGATCATCGATCTGGTGAAAAATACCGAGGTCATCTACTATCTATACAATGATGACCAGGAACTGATCGGTATCGACAAGACCATCTGCAGTGCCATCAATATAGTGATGCAAAAAAATGAGATAGAGGACATCACCTTTATCACGAATCCCGACGGGGATGTCTTCCCCGAGGTAGAACTTCCGGAAAACAGCCGTAAATTAAAGGGGTTTATTTGGAGGGGACCGGAACGCATCCTTACCAAGGACGATATTTTTGATGAGGACGACAACAATCTGGAACTGGTGCGCATACGGGGAATCGACAATCCTATAGACATCGATGCCGAAGAACAGGAACGGCAGCGGAACCAAGGAGATCCTGTGAACGGTCAGGGAACCAAAGCGACCACTGCGTCGGGCACTGACCGTTCAGATAAAAGGGAAACGGAAAAGGCGGGAGGAACATGGTGATAAAGGACGACTTTTACAGATATCAGGCGCAAACCAGTCCGTACCCATTGGCATTGGAGGTTTCCCATGCTTCGGGCAGTTATGTTTACGACACCCAGGGCAATGCCCATTTGGATTTTGTGGCCGGGGTCTCTGCCTGCAGCCTCGGACATTGCCATCCAAGGGTCGTGGAAGCGGTACAGGAACAAGCGGCCAAGTATATGCACGTTATGGTGTACGGCGAATATGTCCAAAGACCGGCCGTGGAGTATGCCAAACTGTTGGCCTCCCTCCTGCCCGCTCCCTTGGAGACCACTTATCTGGTGAACTCGGGAACCGAGGCCATTGAGGGGGCGCTAAAGCTGGCACGTAGGGTTACCGGTAGGTCGCAGATCATAGCCGCAAACCAAGCCTATCACGGGAATACCATGGGCAGTATGAGCGTCATGGGACACGAACCCAGAAAAAGTGCCTATAGGCCCTTGATCCCCGACGTGGCCTTTATTCGGTTCAATTTGGCGGAAGATCTTGAAAGGATAACAGAACGCACCGCCGCCGTCATCTTGGAGACCATACAGGGAAGTGCCGGATTTATAGAACCTAGGGACGGCTATCTGGAAAAAGTACGGCAACGCTGTAGCCACGTCGGTGCCCTCCTCATTCTCGATGAGATCCAACCGGGATTCGGACGAACGGGAAAACTGTTTTCCTTTGAGCATTATAACTGTACCCCCGATATATTGGTAATCGGAAAGGGAATGGCATCGGGCATGCCCGTGGGGGCATTTATCGCTTCCCAAGAAATGATGAGAGGCCTCCAACATCGGCCCAAATTGGGACATATCACCACTTTTGGGGGAAATCCGGTCATAGCGGCCGCCAGTTTGGCGACGCTTCGCGAAATCACCGAAGGCCCCTTGATGGAACAGGCCCTTGAAAAGGAAACGCTGATTAGGGAACTGCTCGTTCACAAGCATATAAAAAGCATCAACGGAAAGGGGCTTATGTTGGCGATCATGCTGGAAGATAAGGAAATCACGGACCATGTGGTACTAAAATGTGCCGAAATGGGACTGATCCTGTTCTGGTTGCTCTTTGAACCCAGGGCAGTGAGGATATCGCCCCCGTTGACCATTTCGAAACAGGAAATTGAAAAGGGCTGCCAAATGATCTTGGACGTACTGGATCTTTACGAAGGGGCCGTTGTTAACTAATTTGTTGATAACCTCCCCCAAAAAATCCACAAACCCGAAGATCAATACAGTAATTTTAGAAAGATAGTTTAACTAAAACGATCCTATGGCGTTAGATTCTAACGAAAGACCAAGCCAACCAATAGCCAAATTCGAATCCATGCTAAAAACGGACGATGTCTATTTTTTCGATGCGGAGGATTTTGAGGATATCATTCACCACTACTTGAACAATGGCAAAGTATCCCTAGGAAAAAAGGCCATAAAAATAGGCCTGCAACAACATCCCGATTCCATTGAGATAAAACTATTGGACGTGGAGGTCAAAGTCTTTGAAAACCACTTGGAGGTGGCCGAAAAAATGTTGGACGAATTACAGCAATTGGACGCCAGCAACGAGGAAATTTATATCCAAAGGGCCAATATCCATTCCAAAAAGGACAACCACGAAGCGGCCGTAATACTGCTGCACAAGGCCTTGGAACTTTCGGACGACAGTTTTGACATACACTCCCTGTTGGGCATGGAATACCTCTTTATGGACAATTTCCAACTGGCCAAGGAAAACTTTATGATGTGCGTTTCCTATGACGAAGAGGACTACTCCTCCCTGTACAACGTAATCTACTGTTTTGAATTTCTAGAGGATTTCGATGGGGCCATTGGATACCTGAACGATTATCTGGAAAGAAACCCTTACTGTGAGGTGGCCTGGCACCAATTGGGAAAACAGTACTATTATAAGAAGATGTTCGCCGAGGCATTGGCCGCCTATGATTTTGCGATCATTTCGGACGATACCTTTATTGGAGCGTATTTCGAAAAGGGCAAAGTGCTGGAGAAATTGGGAAGGTATAACGAGGCGATAGAAAACTATGAGACCACCATCAGCATCGAGGATCCCACGTCCCACGCTTACCTACGCATCGGAAAATGCCATGAAAAGTTGAAGAATGACGATCTGGCAAAGCATTTTTATTACCATACCGTGCACGAAGACCCTCTTTTGGACAAAGGATGGATCGCCATAACCGATTTTTACTACCGCAAAAAGCAATACAAAAAAGCGCTCTATTATATCAATAAGGCCATCCATATCGACGAAGAAAATTCGATGTACTGGAAAAAGTGTGCCAAAATAAACATGGCCCTGGAAAAGTACGACGAAGCGGATTTTGCCTTTAAACAGGCCGTCGATTTCGGGAACTACGAACTTGATACCTGGATTTCCTGGTCGCAGGTAGTACTGGTGGGCGGCGATGCCGAATCGGCTTTCCAGATTTTGGAACAGGGGCTGGATTTCTATCCCAAAGAGGCCAAGCTCCATTTCAGGATGACAGGGGTATACCTGCTGCTGGGGGATACCGTAAAGGCTAAAAAATCCTTCACCAAGGCCCTTAAACAGAATACTGGCAAATTGGGGCATTTTGAAAGTGCATTTCCACAATTTCTTCAACTGGACTGGATACAGGATATAATTTCCGAAATAAAAAGGGCTTCCTAAAACATCTAGAGGGGCAATCCCATAAATAGAAGAAACCCTAAACCACATGGCCTAATAGCATCTGGAAATTAGTCCAATTTAATGGGATAAAAAGGCTATTTTTGCTGTTTTTGTAAGCTATGGAACGTCGTAATTTATTACAGTATTTAGTCATTACCCTTAAGGGCATGGCCATGGGGGCCGCCGATGTGGTCCCGGGCGTCTCCGGGGGCACCATCGCCTTTATTTCCGGAATCTACGAAGAATTGATCACATCCATAAACAATTTTGACCTAGGCCTTTTCAAAACCTTGCGCCAGCATGGGTTTAAGGAATTTTGGAAGCGCCTGAACGGAAATTTCCTGCTCGCGCTGTTTTTGGGCATTTTCATAAGCCTCTTTACACTGGCCTCGTTGGTCAGTTGGTTATTGGAAAACCGGCCCGTACTTCTCTGGTCCTTCTTTTTCGGACTTGTGGCCGCCAGTATCTTTTTTGTGGGGAAGGAAATTCGGAAATGGAACCTGGCCGCCATTTTGTTCCTGCTCCTTGGGGCCATTGGGGCCTATTATATTACCACCTTGCCCCCGATCGGCAATACCGACAGCCTACCCTTTCTTTTCCTGTGCGGGGCCATAGCAGTGTGCGCTATGATACTCCCTGGCATCTCCGGGGCGTTCATTCTGGTACTGCTGGGGTCGTACAAGACCATATTGGATGCGGTACACCAAAGGGACCTGGCAGTGGTGGCCACAGTGGGCCTGGGCGCTATTGTAGGACTGCTCAGTTTTGCGCGATTGCTGAAATGGATGTTCACCAACTACAAAAATGTCACCTTAGCGCTCCTAACAGGTTTTATCCTGGGATCCCTCAGTAAAATTTGGCCCTGGAAAGAGGTCTTGGAGACAAAGGTGTTCGATGATAAGGTCATTACCATAAGGGAGCGCAACGTATCCCCTTTTTCGTTCGAGGGGGACAATCAATTTATATGGGCCCTCTTATTGGGCCTCCTTGGTTTTTCCCTTATTTTTGCATTGGAAAAACTAGCTTCCAAAAAATAATTCCGCCCCATCAATGAGCAGCCCTAGAACGTTTATGGACAAATTCTTTTTGGTCATCAAGGGACTTTGTATGGGTGCGGCCAACAAGGTCCCGGGGGTCTCTGGCGGAATAGTGGCCTTTGTGGGCGGGTTTTATGAAGAGTTCATCTACTCCTTGCAAAAAGTGAACCTTAAAGCAGCCAAACTGATCTTTAACGGTCGTTTCAAAAGTTTCTATAGGTATACCAACGGGCAGTTTTTATCCTTGTTGATCTTTGGCATGTTGGTGAGCTATTTCAGTATCTCCAAGATACTGGATTATTTTTTGGAGAAAAAGGAACTGTATGTCTGGGCCGCATTTTTTGGAATGATCGTAGGTTCCATTTATTATATCTCCAAAGATTACGGCCATTGGAACAAAAAAACAATTACTGCTGGCATCATAGGATTGATCATTGGGATTTCCATCAGTTTTTTAAATCCGGCCCGGGAAAACGACAATCTGGTGTTTATCTTTTTCTGCGGCATCATCAGTGTCTCCGGTATGACGCTACCGGGACTATCAGGATCCTTTATCCTGATCCTACTGGGCAACTATGTGCTGTTGTTGGTCGATTCGGTAAACGCGTTGTACGATACTTTTTCGGAAATGCTACAAGGCGATTTCAGCTTTGCAAGCAATCCCTCCCGTCTCAATACCCTTAAGATATTGGCCGTTTTTACCGCGGGGTCCGCAACGGGACTGGTGACCTTATCCCATATCCTTTCCTACGTGCTGAAACATTACAAACATATAACCACTGCGGTCATCATTGGCTTTATCACGGGGTCCTTGGGGGTGGTATGGCCTTGGAAGGCGACCATTTACAAAACGGATGCAGCGGGCAATGTACTGATGGACTCCAACGGCAACCAAATAATAGCCAATTACGAACGATATTTTCCCGAACTTGGCAGTTCGGAAACCTGGTGGGCCTTCTTCTGTATGGCAGTGGGAGCGGGCATACTCTTAGCGCTGGAATGGTATGGTAGAAACAAGGAACAGGAAACATAAATTTGGTTTGGTGGGCAGGAACATCTCCTACTCATTTTCAAAAAAATACTTTGCGGAAAAATTTGCCGCGCAGGCATTGGTAGAGCACACCTATGAAAATTTTGACCTCCCCAATATCGAGGCATTTCCTGAACTCCTGAAATCCAATCCCGACCTGCAAGGCCTGAACATAACCATTCCGTACAAGGAGGCCGTCCTACCTTATTTGGATGTCCTTGACCCCATGGCCAAGGCGATCGGGGCGGTAAACACCGTACACTTCACAAAAGATGGTCTCGTAGGTCACAATACCGATGCCTTTGGTTTTAGGGAATCACTGCTGCCCCAATTACGGCCACATCACAAAAAATCGCTTATCCTGGGTACGGGCGGGGCCTCAAAAGCAATTGCCCATGTCCTTCGCGAGCTGGGAATTACCGTCACCTATGTTTCCCGGAACCCCACTACCGGCCAATTGGCCTATTCGGATTTAGATGCACAGGTGTTGGGAGCGCATACCCTGATCATAAATTGCAGTCCCGTGGGCACCTATCCCAATATTACGGATTGTCCACAACTACCTTACGAATCGCTCAACAAGGATCATTTGTTGTACGATCTTATCTACAATCCCGAAAGGACCGCTTTTCTAAAACAAGGGGAAGCAGTAGGGGCAAGTGTTCAGAACGGACTTCAGATGTTGGTCCTTCAAGCCGAAAGGGCATGGGAAATCTGGAATACCAAATAATCCACACTCCCGGTACCGATTCCGAAATGCCCCCCCCTAAAGCATTGTAAACCAGAAACTGTTGGGTACAAGGGCCACTGCGCAGAGGTTTAAAAGAAGTTTGATTAACTTTGCAGTTACCGTGATTGTTACTATCTTACAATATAATATATCGCATAACCGATAAACATTTTAAAATGTTGGAAGAGAAAGACGAGGAACTACAGGATAATGTAGGGGAAGAAAGTTCAGAAACTACTGGGACCACACCTTCCCCAGAGAAAAGCACTGAATTGGACGATACGGACCAAGGGGATTCCCTTGCGGATACCCCTACCCAAGAAGCGGATGCGGAAGATGATGCTGCGGAAAAGGACTCGGACGTCCTTGGGGAAATAGATGAATCCAATGCAGAGGATGCAGAGGATGAGGATAACAAGGTACGGCACACCATTCCCCTTTTGGACTACCACTCCATGTCCATGGAAAATTTGGTGGGGGAACTACAGCGATTGGTGAAAAATGAAAAGGTACAGGCCATTAAAAAACACGTGGATGGCATTAAATATGAGTTCGACCTAAAGTTCCAGGATTTTCTGGAACACAAAAAAGAAGAGTTCATCAACAATGGTGGCAATGAGGTCGATTTTAAGTACAACTCCGTTGATAAAAGACAGTTCAACGAAGTATATACAGAGTACCGTGAAAAAAGGGACAGCTATTACAATGGGCTTGAGAAAAACTTGAGCAATAACCTGAAGAACAGGTTGGAGATCATTGAACAGCTGAAGGGACTTGTAAACGTGGAAGAGGATATCAACACCACTTATAAAAATTTTAAGGACCTTCAAGAACGCTGGCGTACCGCAGGCCCGGTACCACGTACCAACTATAATGACGTTTGGCGTACCTATCACCACCACATAGAGATATTCTATGATTTCCTTCACCTGAACAGGGAGCTAAGGGACCTGGATTTCAAACACAATCTGGAGGAAAAATTAAAACTCATCCAAAGGGCGGACGCCCTAGCAGATGAACCTGATCTGAACGTGGCGTTCCAAGAGCTGCAGACCCTTCATAAAATCTGGAAAGAGGATATCGGTCCCGTGGATAGGGAACACCGGGAACTTATCTGGGAAGGTTTCAGCAATGCCACAAAGGTACTGCACCAACGACGTCAGGACCATTATAAGGAAATGGACAAGGTATACGAAGGGAACCTTGTCAAAAAAAATGAAATAATTGCAGCTATCTCCACCATAACCAATAATGTTGGCAACAACCATAAAGTGGTGCAACAGCAGATGCGGCAAGTTGAAGAACTTAGGGATTCCTTCTTTAAGGCCGGCAAGGTACCCCAAAAGGTGAACGAGCAGACGTGGGCCTCCTTTAAGGAAGCGGTCAGGACCTTCAACAGGAGCAAGAACGCATACTACAAAAACCTAAAAAAGGAACAACAGGAGAACTTGGACAGTAAAAGAGAGCTTTTGGACCTGGCCATAGCATTGAAGGACAGTGACGACTGGGACGTGGCCACTGCCGAAATGAAAAGGATCCAGAACGAGTGGAAAAAAATAGGACATGTTCCGCGAAAATATTCCGATAAGATCTGGAACGAGTTCAAAAACGCCTGTAACCATTATTTTGACAGATTGCACTCCCTTAAAAATGAAGCCAGCAAAGAGGAAGAGGAACACTTGGAAAAGAAATCCGATTGCCTTGAACGGTTAAAGGCCTTCGAACTGAGCGGGGAACGTCAAAAAGATCTGGCGACCATCAAGGCCTTTATCGCCGAATGGAAAACCTATGGCAGGGTGCCCTTCAACAGAAAGAGCATCAACGTAAAGTTCAATAAGATACTGGATGCCCTTTTCAATAAATTGGACGTTAACAAACAGGAAGCCGAATTATTGAAGTACGGGAACAAGATCCAACAATTGGCCAATGCCGACAATGAGCGGGCCATTTACAATGAACGTACTTTTATCCGCAGGAAGATCGATGAGACAAAAAGTGAAATAAACCAATTGGAAAACAACCTTCAGTTCTTCTCAAGCACCTCCGAGGACAGTCCCGTAGTACAGGAAGTAATCAAAAACATCAATAATCATAAGGAGTCCCTACTTACTTGGAAGGAAAAACTAAAAAAATTGAATATCCTGGAGAACAACCTTAACAGGGAAGCGGAGGAAGCCGAAAAAGAGGATGGGCAAGAAACGGGAGAAAAATAAAAACAGTTAAGGATTACAAAGAGGGTATGTCCCTTGGATAGTGTCCCTGTCATAAGATAAAAGTCACTGGATATGGCCCAGTGGCTTTTTTTAATATGTATCAAGCTCTGCCAGATGGGGACCTAATCGGTGGAAGGATACGGAATAGTCCAAAAAAAATGGGTCGTTGACCCGATCTATTCCCTAACTTTGAAAGTTGATCAACCTAAGTAACATTGCTCATGGACCTTACATTGGAAAACTTTCTTTTAATTGGTTCCCTTTTGCTCTTTATAAGTGTCGTTGCAGGAAAAACTTCCTATAAATTCGGGGTGCCCACCTTGATACTCTTCCTTGTGGTGGGGATGTTGGCCGGTTCGGAAGGAATCGGTAAAATTGATTTTGGGGATTATAAATTGGCGCAGTTCATCGGTATCATTTCCCTGAACTTCATCCTTTTTTCGGGGGGGCTGGACACCAGTTGGCCTTCCATCAGGCCGGTCCTATGGCAGGGAATCACCCTTTCTACAGTTGGGGTACTGCTCACCGCCCTATCGCTGGGCACTTTTGTATGGGCCATTACCGATTTTACGATTTATGAGGGCATCCTTCTTGGCGCCATCGTTTCCTCTACCGATGCGGCAGCGGTATTTTCCATCCTGCGATCCAAAAGCCTCGCCCTAAAAACCAATTTACGGCCTACCTTGGAGCTGGAGAGCGGAAGTAACGATCCCATGGCATATGTGCTGACCATTGCATTTTTAGGTCTGGTCATGGATCCCGAAAAAGGGATTTTGTCCATAATCCCCCTATTTTTAATGCAGATGGTGATCGGGGGCATAACCGGAATACTCTTTGGAAAATTGAGCACCTATATCATCAATAAAATTTCCCTGGATTTTGAGGGACTGTACCCTGTTCTGGTCATCGCACTGATGTTCATCACCTTTTCGGCTACGGATACCATTGGTGGAAACGGCTTTTTGGCGGTCTACCTCTGTGCGGTATATTTGGGCAATCAAGATCTGATCCACAAAAAGACCATTTTAAAAATGTTCGATGGACTGGCATGGCTCATGCAGATCATCCTCTTCCTCACCTTGGGGTTGCTGGTGTATCCATCCCATATCCTGCCCGTAATAGGTATAGGACTGCTTATATCGCTTTTCCTCATTTTTATAGCACGACCCTTAAGTGTTCTATTGGGCCTTCTATTCTTTAAAATGAAGATGAGGCGGCGTCTGTATATATCATGGGTGGGCCTTCGGGGGGCGGTACCCATCGTGTTTGCGACGTATCCGCTCTTGGCGGGCATAGAAAAGGCGGAGATGATCTTCAACATTGTATTTTTCATCTCCCTGACTTCGGTACTTATCCAGGGAACCACTATTTCCATAGTCGCAAAATGGCTGCACGTGGCCCTACCCGAAAAGGTAAAGAAACGGAACTCCATAGATCTATTTATGTCGGAAAAGGCGAAAACGGCCATTACGGAAGTGGAAATCGAGCCCGATTCTTTTGCTATCGGAAAGAAAATAGTGGAACTTCACTTTCCGAAATCCTCCCTTATCGCAATGATCAACCGAAACAATAAATTCATCACGCCCAATGGGGCTACCATTCTTGATGAAAATGATATTCTGATCATCATTTCGGATAACCAGAACAGCATAGCGGAAGTGTACGACTGTTTGCAGATAGACCACCCAACGGAAGATTCCAATTTACTTGCCTAACTATCGATAGGTGCCAACATTTAAAAGGGGCCTGGATACATCAGGCCCCTTTTTATATTCTTTCAATTGTACGATAAAGTACCATGCCCTTCGATGAGATCGAAAAACGGTCCCAATCAGTTCCTGTTTCCCCCAGGCCGGTTGTTCCCAAATCTTTTGGGCCTTGGATTCTTGCTTCCTTGGGCCCCACGGCCCCTTGGTGGCCTAGGACCCCTATCGTCCACTTCTTCGGGTTCCGGTTTTCCACTGGGTTCGAAGCCCGATAGGATTTCACTGGGTAATTTATGTCCCAATAATTTCTCTATTCCACGTACGAATTCCACCTCATCCATGGAGACCAGGGAAATGGCCTCCCCACTGGCCCCTGCCCTCCCGGTCCTTCCGATCCTGTGCACATAATCCTCTGGCACATTTGGCAGTTCAAAATTGATCACATGTGGCAGTAAGGGTATATCCAGTCCACGTGCCGCAATATCAGTGGCCACCAACACCCGGATGGTACCTTTCTTAAAACCGTCCAAGGCCTTTGTACGGGCCCCCTGACTTTTATTCCCATGTATGGGCGCAGCGGTGATATCGCTTTTGTTCAGTTTTTCACTAAGCCTGTTGGCTCCGTGCTTGGTCCGTGTAAAAATAAGGACCTGTTGCCAATCACCTTCGGAAATCAGTTTAATGACCAATTCCGGTTTACGGCTCTTGTCCACCCTATAGACCAATTGGTCCACTTTTTCGGCAGTGGTATTTTGGGGCGTTGCCTCCACCAATACCGGGTGGTGCAAAAATCCGTTGGCCAGTTGTTTTATTTCCTTTGAAAAAGTGGCCGAAAATAGCAGGTTCTGCCTTTTGGAAGGCATAAGGTTCAAAATTTTCTTGATATCCCGAAGGAATCCCATATCCAACATTCTGTCGGCCTCATCCAGTACCAAGATTTCGATACTGTCCAAAGTCAGGGCCCGTTGGCCCAATAGATCCAATAAACGTCCCGGTGTGGCGACCAGGATATCCACACCATTTTTCAGCGTGGATATCTGTGGGTTGGCATTTACCCCCCCAAAGATTACGGCCGACTTTATATCCAAAAAAACGCTGTATTCCCGAACGTTCTCATAGACCTGTGCCGCCAGTTCCCGTGTAGGGGTCAATACCAGCGCCCTAACGGGTCTTTTTCTCAACGTTTGGGACTGCGAAAGTATCTGCAATAATGGTAACGTAAATCCTGCTGTTTTTCCCGTTCCCGTTTGTGCCGATGCCAAGACATCCTTTCTTTCCAAAATTAAGGGAATGGCTTTTGCCTGAATAGGTGAAGGGGTGGTGTATCCTTTTTTGTCGATTGCTTTCAACAGGGCGTCGGATAGGCCCAAAGATTTAAATGACATATAATTTATTTAAGAAATGACCCACTATATGGCCATCTTTTATGAGGCCACAAAGGTACACCTTATTTTTTAGGTTCAATTCCTTAAAATGAAAACGGTCCAGAAGCCGCTTTTGCCGCGATCGTCCTTCCCAAAACAGTGGTTACCTATTTCGTACGTATACCAATTTAAACCTCCCATTGCTCTGGTCCCTATGGTCCACCTCAAATTGTGATAGGGATTTGAACAAGGGCGTCAATTTTTCGAAACCAAAGTTCCTGGCATCAAAATTGGGCTGTTTTTTAAGGATCAACGACCCCACATCCCCCAAAAATGCCCATCCATCCTCGTCGGCGGCATCGGCAACGGAATTTCGCAACAACCGGAGCACATTAGGGGTTATTTTATCGACCTCCACCTTCTTGTTACTTTCCTGTCCGTCCTGCTTTTCGCCCGTTTTAAGGATTTCAAGGTATATGAATTTATCACACGCCACTATAAACGGATCAGGGGTCTTCTTTTCCCCTATTCCGAAAACTTGAAGCCCCGCCTCCCTTAAACGGGTGGCCAAACGGGTAAAGTCGCTATCTGAGGAGACCAGGCAAAACCCGTCCACCCTATTTGAATATAAGATATCCATGGCATCGATGATCATGGCCGAATCCGTCGCGTTCTTCCCTACGGTATAGCTGTATTGCTGCATCGGATTAATGGCATTTTCCAATAAAATGTTCTTCCATTTCACCAAATGCGGCTTTGTCCAATCCCCGTAAATTCTCTTGATCGTGGGAGTACCGTACTTGGTGATTTCCTCCATCATCTCGTTCACATATTTCGCCGGGATGTTATCGCCGTCGATCAGTACGGCAAGTTTTGTATCTTTTATCATAGGCATTAAATATACAACAAATTGGGATTTTAAAGGCGTGCATTGCCGTATGTGACCAATTTTGTACCTTGTTGCAACCAGTGCCCATCAAAACCGACCTTCCCATGGAAAATCCAATCGCAGAATTTTATACGGCCTTTCAAGATCTGGAATCGGAAAAAATGGTGGCCTGTTACCATGATGACATCCTTTTTGTTGATCCCGCCTTCGGGGCGCTAAAGGGCGATCGGGCAAAGGATATGTGGCGTATGCTCTGCGATTCCCAAAAAGGAAAGGATTTTAAGGTGGTCGCCAAGCATATACAACTATCGCAAGACCGTGGCAGTGCCACATGGGAGGCCCATTATACCTTTAGCGGGACCGGGAGAAGGGTCCACAACATCGTAAAGGCCGAATTTGAACTCTTGGATGGCAAGATTTTAAAACACACCGATTCTTTCGATCTTTATGCCTGGGCCAGACAGGCCATGGGAATGAAGGGGCTGCTATTTGGATGGACCCCTGTTTTTTCCTATAAATTAAAGGAACGGACAAATACCCTTTTAACGCGGTATCAGGACAGTCATAGAGCATAACCGCCCATATCCCTAACAAAGTCCACGTTTTAAAAATTCGCCTTCATTTGGAAATCTATCCGGGCGTAGCAAAAAAAAACAGGCTAGCTGCCTGTTTTTTCAAAGGTATATAGTCGGTACTATTTGGCAACGTGTACGGAACGGGTCTCCCGTATTACCGTAACCTTTACCTGACCTGGGTAGGTCATATCCGTTTGTATTTTTTGGGAAATCTCAAAAGAGAGCTCGGCGGCCTTTTCATCGCTTACCCGCTCGCTCTCCACTATTACCCTCAATTCCCGTCCTGCCTGTATGGCATATGCTTTTTGTACCCCTCCAAAACCAAAGGCGATATCCTCCAAATCCTTTAGCCTTTGTATATAGGAATCCAACACCTGTCTCCTAGCGCCCGGTCTTGCACCGCTGATGGCATCGCAGACCTGTATAATGGGGGCGATAAGGGTCTTCATTTCAATTTCATCATGGTGGGCGCCGATGGCATTGCAAACCTCTGGTTTTTCACCGTATTTTTCGGCCCACTGCATCCCTAAAATGGCATGCGGGGTCTCCACTTCTACCTCGGTATTGGGGACTTTTCCGATATCGTGCAACAAACCGGCCCTTTTGGCAATTTTTGGGTTTAGGCCCAATTCTGCAGCCATTACCCCACAAAGTTTTGCAACTTCCCTGGAATGCTGTAAAAGGTTCTGCCCGTAGGAAGACCTGTATTTCATTCTTCCGATCGCCTTTATCAACTCGGGATGGAGTCCGTGTATACCTAGGTCGATCACCGTACGCTTACCGATTTCCACGATCTCTTCCTCTATCTGTTTCTCCGTTTTCTTTACCACCTCTTCTATACGTGCGGGGTGGATACGTCCATCTGTCACCAATTTGTGAAGGGACAGGCGTGCGACCTCCCGTCGTACGGAATCAAAACAGGAAAGTATGATCGCTTCCGGGGTATCGTCCACAATGATCTCGACCCCTGTTGCGGCCTCTAGGGCCCTTATATTACGGCCTTCACGGCCTATGATACGTCCTTTTACATCATCGGATTCAAGGTTAAATACCGATACACAGTTTTCCACAGCTTCCTCGGTGCCTATCCTTTGAATGGTATTGATGACGATTTTCTTGGCTTCCTGCTGTGCGGTAAGTTTGGCCTCTTCCACGGTGGCCTGAATAAATGCCATGGCATCGGACTTAGCGGTTTCCTTAAGGGATTCCATTAACTGGCTCTTTGCATCCTCGGCGGATAATTGGGAAATGACCTCCAATTGCTGTACCTGGCTTTTGTGCAATTTCTCCAGCTCGGATTGTCGCTTGTCCAAAATTTCGCTCTTGTATTCCAAGTCTTTAAGCTGCACTTCCAATTGATCGTTCAACTTCTTGTTCTTGGCCAGTTCGTTGCTCATTTGCGACTCCTTGTCGCGTGCCCTTTTTTCCGATTCGGCAATTTTTTTGTCCTTTGCAATGATCACCTTTTCGTGTTCGGCCTTCAGCTCCAGAAATTTTTCCTTTGCTTGGAAGATTTTGTCCTTTTTGGTACTCTCACCAAGCAGCTCTGCTTCCTTTATAATGGAAGCGGCCTCTTTTTTGGCATTGTAAATGGTTTTGGAAGCTTTTCCCTTTTCCAACATTTTGGCGATGGCAAAACCAATCGCTAGGCCCACAAGGCCTGTTATTATCATTATAGTACTTTCCATAGTTTGAAAATTAGTAAAAAAAAAGCCCACATTGGAGGGGTTTTGTACAAACTCCGATAAACAGGTTTAGGGCTACCAGACTGATCAAGGATCCTTATACGGGTAAGGCCTGCTTTTACAATCTAAACTCACCCTCTTTAAACGTATTAGTGTTGAGTTTGTCAAAAATTATTACCAATGTGGGCAGTAACGTTATTATTTTAAAGAACTTATTTTATTTCCAGCTTGGAGGCAACAAGTTGATCCAGCGCCCTAAGTCGCTCGCCGACCTCTTTCGTATCTTCCGATTGTTCTATGCCCTTCTGCTCAATTTTGGAAGCAAACTGCAAAGCGCACATGGCAAGGACGTCCTGTTTGTCCCGCACAGCATAACTCTGCTCAAATTTTTTGGCCAGTTGCTCAATATTCTTTGCCGCCCTTCGCAATCCTTCCTCCTGACTTGGATCAATGGTCAAAGGATAGACCCTGTCCGCTATTGAAAGTTTGATTTTGAGTTTTTCCGACATTTTATTCTTAACATTATTCAGCTAGTTGCGCTATGCAATGGTCCAACTCCCTGATCAATGTGTTTATTTTAAGCTTAGCTTCCGTTTTGTTGGTATTACCGCCCAGCATTGAACTTGCAAGTTTGAGTGAATTGTATTTTTCCTCCCATTCCAACACGTCATTTTCCGCACGCCGATGTTCCTTTTGAAGGGCCGCCAATTCTCTTTCCAATTTTAAATTAACTTGATTCAACAGCTCCATTTTATGGAGTAGCTTGCTAATTTTATTTTCTAAGGAATCAACAATTTCCACTAGTTCACCCATGTGCAAATTTCAATGCATTTTACACAAAGTTAACATACCTAGAAGTACCTCGCAATACTTTTTTCAATTATTCTTTTTGAGCCACATCCCTTCTCCCACAATTGCTTCAAATATTGCGGTTTGTGTTAATTAAGGGGCTGCGACTTTACCATTTGGTAGGTATTAATTACTTTCGCACCAACTTATATTTTATTATGAAATTAACCGGTTTTTGGTTGCTGCTTTTCTTTTCGATGTCACTTTTCGCACAGGAAGAATTTCCAAAAGGGGAATTTGTGCCCCCTTTGGACATCCCTTTGGTGCTGGCAGGAAATTTTGGGGAGTTGAGATCGAACCATTTCCATTCCGGAATCGATATAAAGACGCAACAAAGGGAAGGCCTTCCCATATATTCCGTTGGGGAAGGTTCCGTTACAAGGATCAAGGTTTCCCTTTGGGGCTATGGAAAGGTCATCTACGTTACCCATCCCAATGGATATACATCGGTCTACGGCCATCTTCAAAAATTTTCCCCGGAACTGGAGGCGCATATCAAAAAGATACAATACGAAAAGCAGGCTTATGAAGTGGAGATCTTCCCCGACTATGGGGAATTGCCGGTGGCCAAGGGAGGCCTTATAGCCTATAGCGGGAATACAGGAGGTTCCGCAGGGCCGCACCTCCATTTTGAGATCAGAAAGACCGTTTCCGAAAGGGCCACCAATCCATTGCTCTACGGGTTTGAAGTAAGGGATGCGACCAACCCCACCCTACTGGGACTCTACGGATATTCACTATCGGCCGACGCCCAAATAAACCGTAGCAACGATCTGGTACAGATCAACTATACAAAACAGCCCGACGGCAGTTACCTGGCCAATACGGTATATGCCTCCGGCACGATTGGTTTTGGGGTCAACGCCTATGACAGGCAAGACCTGGCGGCAAATAAAAATGGTGTCTATTCCATTGAACAACTTGTTAACGGCGAAATGTATACCAAATTTGATTTTGAGCAGTTCTCCTTTGCCGAGACACGATACATAAACACCTTGATCGATTACGATTATTTTGGAAAGTACCGAAAATGGATCACCAAATGTTTCCGCTCTCCCGGAAATGCCCTTACAATCTACCGCGAGCTTAAAAATGATGGAAAAATAGTGGTAGCAGAAGGGATGAGCTATACCGTGGAAATCCTTCTGAAGGACCTGGATGGAAACCTTACGAAACTGGTCATCCCCGTAGAAGGCAAGCAACAGCCCCTGGAGATCAAAAAAGAGGAGAAAAGGACCTCCAATTATCTCATTGCCAAAAGACCCAACAATTATGATCTTGGGGCCGCAAAGGTCTATTTTCCGGCAAATACTTTTTACGAGGATTTTTATATAGATCTTAAAAATGGTACCGATACCGTTACCGTACATAACAACAGCGTTCCGGCACATAGGGATTTCACCCTTAGTTTCGATGCTTCCCGTTTCGCTCCGGAAGACCGTGAAAAAATGTTCATTGCCCGGCTCGACGGCCGCTTGAGGCCCAACCATACCACTACGTACCGACGGGACAACACCTTTACCACACGGACCCGGAACCTAGGGGTCTATACCTTGGCCAAGGATACAGTGGCCCCCACCATCAAGGCAAAGAATTTTAAGGACAAACAATGGTTGACAAATTACCGCTACCTCAGCCTGACCATTCGGGACGACCTGAGCGGGGTGGATTCCTACTCCGCTACGCTCAACGGGGAATGGATCCTTATGGAGTACGAGACCAAGACCAATACCATCACCTATAACTTTGAGGACAAGGATTTTGAGGGAACACAATACGACCTAAAAGTGACCGTTATGGACAATGTGGGCAATAGCAGTACCTTTACAAGCACCTTTTACAGAAAATAAATTTTGAAGTGCCCTAAAGCAGTAATCGCCCTGTTTATGATCTTTGTGTTCGGTAGGGCCGCCGCACAGACCGCATCCATCACCGGAGTGGTATTGGACGAGGAGGGGCTTCCCTTGGCCGATGTGCATATCAGATCGGCCACTAGCGGGACCACATCCGACCTGAACGGCTTTTACTTGCTCGAAATCGTATCCGAAAAAGAAACCACCATAGTCTTCACGCATCTGGGACACCAAAATACCATACTGGAAAATCTGGTGCTCACGACCAATGAGATCTACCCCTTTAATCCTGTTCTAAAGACCAATACCACCCAAATGGCGGAAGTGGTCGTTATGGGAAATGGAAGTAAGGTGGCGATAGGGATTACCACCGTTCCCCCGGAGACCATAAGAAATATCCCTGGGGCCAATGCTGGCGTGGAAAATGTACTCAACCTCTTACCGGGCGTTACCATCAACAATGAACTGAGCACGCAATACTCCGTAAGGGGCGGTAATTATGATGAAAATTTGGTGTACGTCAATGGAATTCCAGTATATAGGCCCTTTCTCATACGGTCGGGCCAGCAGGAAGGTCTCAGCTTTGTAAATTCGGACATGGTACGGCGGCTTGAATTTTCCGCTGGTGGCTTTCAGGCAAAATATGGGGACAAGCTCTCATCGGTACTGGATATAACCTATAAAAGGCCTACCCGTTCCTCACTGGCCTTGCATGCCAGTTTAATGGGAGCGGAGACTACCATTGAAACGGTCTCCAAAAATAAAAAGTTCTCTTCCATTACGGGCTTTCGGTATCGGGACAACGGCCTTTTGGTGAACAGCCAACAGACAAGGACAAATTTTAATCCGACATTTGTAGACCTGCAGTCCTATTTTTCATATGCCATGTCCAAAAAAGTACAGTTGGAATTTTTGGGCACCTTGGGCATCAATGCCTATAATAACGAGCCGCTGACCAGGGAAACCAATTTTGGTACTTTGGACCGGATGAGAACGCTGACCGTATTCTACGAAGGCAGGGAGAAAAACCGCTTCAGTACGGCGCAAGGGGCCCTTAAGGCCAACTTTTTTCCGAATGAAAGTATGGAATTGACATTTAGCAGTGCCCTCTTCCATACCATCGAGGAGGAATATTCGGATGTGATCGCACAGTACACCTTGGCACCTTCGGATTCAGATCTGGAAGGGCAAATTGCCTCTCCGGAAGGATATGGTTCCCATTTCAAACGGGCCAGGAACGATCTGGATGCACTGATAGCGAACCTGGCCCATACGGGAAGTCTTACCAAACAAAATAGCAAGTTGGAATGGGGCGTACGATATTCGCATGAGGACATTAGGGACCAGATCAGGGAATCGGAATTTCTGGATTCGACGGGGTTCTCCGTACGTCCTCCCAACTCTGGGTTTGAAAACCTACAGCCGGGCACACCCAACCAGGATCCCTTGGAGCCGTACTCTGGCATCTATGCCCGTAACCAAATTAAGACCAACAGATTTTCAGGGTATTTGCAATTTGGACAAAAATTAGATCGGAACTATTATCTTTATTACAATCTTGGAATCAGAATGCAGCACTGGTCCCTTATCGGTGATGGGATAACAGGTGCGGCCCATACCATTGTAAGTCCCCGTGCGCAATTGGCCATCAAACCCAAATGGAAGCGCGATATGCTGTTCCAAATTTCTGGCGGGGTGTACCAACAGCCGCCCATGTACCGTGAACTACGGGATGAAAAGGGCATTGTACACCCGGAAGTGCAAGCTCAAAGATCTTATCATATCGTCCTGTCCCATGAATACAGTTTCAAACTTTGGGACAGGCCGTTTACCTTGATCGGTGAAACCTATTACAAAAAGTTGGACCGGGTAAACACCTACACCTTGGAAGATGTTCGGGTACGCTACGCCGCCAACAACCATGCAAAGGCCTTTGCCCAAGGGGCCGAACTAAGGTTGAACGGGGCCTTTGTGCCCGGGACCCAATCCTGGATCAGTGTAGGCTATTTGAAAACGGAGGAGAATATAAACAATAGGGGATATATTGCAAGACCTACCGACCAACGCCTAAAACTAGGGCTGCTCTTTCAGGATTATGTGCCCGATATACCACATTTAAGGATGTACCTAAATTTGGTCTACCATACCGGTGTGCCCGGTGGATCGCCCAACTATGCCGATCCCTACATTTTTAGGAACAGATTAAGGGATTATAAAAGGGCAGATTTGGGAATTTCCCATATTTTTGTGGATGCGGACACACGCTTTCCCAGAAAACATTGGTTGGGGACATTTAAGGAATTGAACGTGGGACTGGAAATCTTCAATCTTTTCAACACACAGAATTCCATTACCAATACCTGGGTCCGTGACGCAGTGGACAAACAGGAATATGCGGTGCCCAATTTTATGACATCAAGGGTCCTGAACCTAACACTTGGAATGCGCTTTTAGAAAAAAATAAATGAAAAAGAGTCTATTTTACCTGTTTTGCTTTGTTGTGTTGGGTTCCAATGCCCAAAAGAACATTTATGAAAGCGAAAAATTCGATGAACTTTCACAAGACCACAAAGTCTTGGCCATACTTCCATTTCTCACCAATCTGGAACTGGAGGACACTATAGAAAAGGAAGAAGTAAAAGCCTTGGAAAAAAAGGAAGGCTATGCCGTACAGGAAGCCCTGGAAATCTATTTTTCCCGTATCAACAAAAAAAAGAAATTCGGGGTGGCCTTTCAGAATACGGAGGACACCAATGCCATTCTGGCACGTAACGATATCAGTTATGAAAACATGGACGTGCATACCGTTAAAGAGATCTGTAAGATTCTTGAAGTGGACGGGATCATCAGCGGAAGTATGGATATCAATATTCTACTGTCCAAGGGCATTCCCTCCGAATTCAATTTAATGGATTTCTTTCTCGGCGATGCAGATTACGGAAGGATAGGCCTTAAGATAAGCGATGGTGCCACTAGCAAGCTCCTGTGGAAATACGAAAAGGAAATCAATAAAAAGTCGGGCAAAAATACCAATGCCCTTATAGACGGCATGATGAAAGCTGCAACCCGAAAATTTCCGTACGACAAGGAACGCCAAAGGAACAAAAGAAAAAATCAATCCTGAGCGAATTCCTTTAGTGCCCCTATCACATAATCCACTTCCTCTTTGGTATTGTAGATGGAAAAGGAAAACCGCAAAGAAGGCCTTTCCATGTCTTCCGGGGAAAGTATCTCCATGAGTACATGTGAACCCTGATCGCTCCCGGATTGGCAGGCACTTCCCTTGGAACAGGCAATACCCTTTAGATCCAAATGAAAGAGCAGCATAAGGGCCTTTTCCGCACTATAGGGCAAACATACATTTACCAAGGTATAGGTGCTTTTATCCAGATCGGCAGATTCCCCATTGAATTTCACCAACGGTATTTCCCTCGAGATCTCTTCGATAAAATACTTTTTAAGATCGGTAACATAGGCCCTTTCCGTATCCAGATTTGCATATGCCTCCAAAAAAGCGACCTCCATGCCCACAATATTGTGGAAGGGTTCGGTGCCGGCCCTAAAGCCCCTTTCCTGCGACCCACCAAAAAGTAAGGGCTTTAGACCGGTATTCCTTCTTATATAGGCGAATCCGATCCCTTTGGGCCCGTGGAATTTATGGGCGGCGGCGGTCATAAAATCAACCGGCCATTTTTTAACGTCCCATTTGTAATGGCCAATGGACTGCACCGTATCAGAATGGAAGAAGGCCCCCGCTTCAGTGCAGAGCCCGGAGACCGCTTCCATATCCAATCTATTGCCAATTTCATTGTTTATATGCATCAGACTGACCAATTTTTTGGTACTGTCGCCGTGCAATAACTCCCTAAGGTGCGCCAGATCGGGGTTTCCAAAAGCATCCAATTTCACATAAAACAGTTGAATGCCATATTCCTTGACCAATTCCTCTGCCGTGTGCAAGACCGCATGGTGCTCTATGGCGGAGGTTATGATCGTGGTCACGCCCAGATCCCGAACAGCTCCCCTAAGAATCATATTATCGGCTTCGGTACCACCTGAGGTAAAGATAATTTCGGAGGGATGGGCGTTCAGTTCCTTTGCTATTGACTTTCGGGCGCTTTCCACTGCAGTTTTGGCGGATCTCCCAAAACTATGGCTGGAAGACGGATTGCCATAAAAATTTGCCAAAGCATCCTGCATCCTAACGATGACTTCCTCCCTGACCTTTGTTGTTGCGGCATTGTCAAGATAAACTCTTTGCATGGGAATTGGGTATGGTTTAAAAAATTGCACAAAAATACTTGAAATAAAGTTAATTTCCCCTAAAATGAGGTCAAACCTATGGGAATTTCCACTTTATTTGAATTAAATTTGGGCCATGAAAAGAACTTTCCTTTTTGTTTTTCTGGGGTTGTTATTGTCTTGCGATGATGGGGACCTACAGGTGGAAACCATCAATTTCGATGACAGTGCCATTGACTTTTGCGGTACCGCAACTACGGCCACTACGCTCATGTTCAAGATCAATGGTGACGAAGCCCTGATACTCACCCTTCAGGGCGGACTGCTAAAAAACGAAGCTACCACCGATACCATTATAAGTACGGTTCCGGCCCAATCAAAATTGAGCTATCGGATTTTTTCGGGTACCGTTGCCAAAGGCTATTTTTGCGATGCCCTTCCGCCTACCGATCCGGTAGTGTTGGAGGAAATAACGGCTGAGGATGGGGAAGTGATGATCACGACCGCCATGACCGACAGTGTCACCTTTGCCCATACGATCCGTTTAAGGGGAATTTCCTTTGTCAATGAAAGCGGGTCCCGTGTTACGGATCTTCGTGTCAATAATTTTGGGGCGATCACTACCAGAAACTGATAGGATTTTCAGGATCTACTCGGCATTTTGGTAGATATATACCTCGGTTGCCCCTAGTCCGTATTTCTGGTAATCGGCATCATAGTAATCGATGTTTCCATACTTTTTAAACAAATAGTACAGCTCCTCCTTAAGGATCCCTTCGCCTACCCCGTGTATAAAGACAATTTTCTGGATCCGCTTCGACATGGCAAACTCCAACTGTCTTTTAGCGGCTTCCAATTGTATGTTAAGTATTTCATAGTTGCCCATCCCCCTATAAGTGGGCACCAGTTGATGGATATGGAGGTCCACTTCCATCTTAGGGGTGTTGCGCTCTTTTGGCCTTGGGGTAGGGGCCTTGCGTTTTTTGGGAAGCTCTTTTTCCTTTTTTATTTGGGCCACCTCATAATTGTTCACTTTAATATCGGTGGCTCCTCCAAGTTTGAGCAATTCAGCACGGGCAAAATCCAGCAAAAAACCTTCTTCGGTTTCTACATGTACCCTATCGCCAGTGACTTTCTTGACGATACCCTTAATGACATCATCCATTGTCTCTACCTTATCCCCTATCTCAAACCTGTCCATGTTCGCCATTTTGTCCACTTTTTCCCCTTTCCCCTCCAATATTCCAAGAGCTGATCGACCCCTGTATGCCGAACATCAGCAGGACGACACCAATACAGAGGGCGTATTCCTTTTGTACGTACCTGTCCCCCATCGCCATTGCGACGGCCCCTAGCATGATCAACAAAAAATAAATTATTCGTTTTGTTTTCATTCCTCAAAATTAATAGTAATTTTCGGCAAAAGAACCGCATTTCATGAAAATACAGTCCATATCCTTATTATTTTCCTTGGACGACTATATGCTTCCGTGCGCGAACAAAAAGATCTTTGGGGTAGAATGTCCCGGATGTGGCATCCAGAGATCCATTTCCTTGCTTTTACAGGGGGACCTTTGGGGCGCCTTTCTGATGTACCCCGCTATTTATACCCTTATCCTTTTGATGGGATTTTTATTGGTGGACAATTTCTACTCCATTAAATATGCCAATTCCATCATCATTACCCTAATGTCCCTGACAGTGTTGTTGATAGTGACCAACTATATCTTAAAATTTATTTAATCAAATCTTTAATTATGGAACAACAAAAATTGCCCAATGTAACAATAGCCCTTGTGCTGAGTATCATTTCTTTTTTCTGCTGCTGCTGCTCTGCCGGTATTGGCGGGGTTCTCTTTTCGGGAATAGCACTTTTTTTGACCAGTAAGGATGAAAAGCTCTACCAGGCAAATCCAGGGGAATATTCAAACTACAGTCAGTTGAAAACGGCTAAAATAGTTGCCATTATCGGTCTTGTACTTGCGGTACTGAGCTTGGTGTGGTCCATTTACAGTCTATATGCCGCAGGAGGATGGGACGCCTATATGGAAAAACAAATGGAAATTTACGAGGATCTGGGCATCGACATCGAATAAAGAACCAATTGGGTGGCCCCTCATTAGGGGCCATTTACATTTAGCAACCATTATAACCGACGAATATGAACCAAATTTCCCTACCTGGGGCCAGTACGGCCATGACCATGGGCATAATTTCCATAGTCGGGGCCTTTATATGCTGTGGTCCCTTTGCGATCATCTTCAGTATCATTGGACTGGTGAATGCCAAAAAGGCCGAACGCATCCATCACGAAAACCCGGGGGTCTATAGCGGGTACGAAAATGTCAAGACGGGTAGGATATTGTCCTATATAGGCATGGCAGTGTCCCTGCTCTTCCTGTTGTTGGCAATCCTATACTTTGGCGTGATCATTGCCCTGATAAGTTCTAACGGCTTCGACTGAGGGACCTGATCCGATGGGGTCCAAAAAGCCCCTTCCGGATGACCGGAAGGGGCTTTTATTATCGGCAAAAACAATGCTCTCAACTTGGCCAATGTAGGTTCCATTTTCGGGATACCATTTTTAATTTGCCACTTCACTGATAAATTTCAATCGGTACAGTCGCAGTTCCTCATCTTCATAGTCACCGTCAAATTCCTTTACCGCCTCCTCTATATTGTCGGTTTCGGCTTCCAAAAAATATTCATGGATTTCCTCCTGCTGGTCCTCGTCCAAAATTTCGTCCACCCAATAGCTCAGGTTGAGTTTGGTCCCGCTAAAGACGATCTGTTCCATTTCCTTAATGAGCTCATCGATCTTAAGGCCCTTGGCAGCGGCAATGTCGTCCAAGGGAAGTTTTTTGTCCACATTCTGTATGATGTACAGCTTAAGGGCAGAATTTGCTCCCGTACTCTTTACGATAAGGTCGTCCGGTCTTAGGATATCGTTCTCCTCCACGTATTTGGCAATGAATGCCACAAAAGGTTTCCCGTACTTCTTGGACTTGCCCTCCCCTACCCCATGGATATTCACCAATTCTTCCAATGAGATGGGATATTTGAGGGCCATGTCCTGCAAGGAAGGATCTTGGAATACCACAAATGGTGGCACCCCCAATTTTTTGGCCTCCTTTTTACGAAGGTCCTTTAGCAGGTGCAACAGGTTTTCATCGGCCACTCCACCTGCGGTTTTGGCGGCGCTCACAATGGCATCGTCGGTTTCTTGGTTGTACACATGGTCCTTGGTCATCATAAAGGACCGGGGATTGGCCAGAAATTCAGCACCTTCTGGTGTAATGTGCAAAATTCCGTACTGTTCTATTTCCTTTCGCAAGAGTCCCGCTACCAGCACCTGTCGGATAAGGGCCATCCAGTAGCTTTTGTCCTTATCGGAACCGATTCCAAAAAAAGGCTTTTCATCGGTTTTATGGGAAGAGATGAGCGCGTTCACCTTCCCGGTAAGCGTACGTACAATTTCCTTCGATTTAAATTTTTCCTTGGTTCCCTGTACCACCTCGATCAGTTTCACCACATCGTTCTGGGCTTCCTGTTTTTCCTTCGGATTTCGGGTATTGTCGTCCATTTGCGCCCCGTCTCCGCTTACCTCGTCGAATTCCTCCCCAAAATAATGTAGGATAAACTTTCTGCGCGACATGGACGTCTCGGCATAAGCGACCACTTCTTGTAAAAGGGCGTTACCGATTTCCTGTTCGGCCACGGGTTTACCGGACATGAACTTTTCCAGTTTCTCGATATCCTTATAGGAATAAAAGGCCAGGCAATGCCCTTCGCCGCCATCCCTTCCGGCCCTTCCGGTTTCCTGATAATAGCTCTCAATGCTCTTCGGCATATCGTGATGGATCACAAAACGCACATCGGGTTTGTCTATTCCCATACCAAAGGCAATGGTGGCCACCACCACATCTACCCCTTCCATAAGGAACAGGTCCTGATATTTGGACCGGGTCTTGGCATCGAAACCGGCGTGGTAGGGCACCGCACTGATGCCGTTCACCTGTAGTACCTGTGCCAGCTCCTCCACTTTTTTTCTACTGAGACAGTAAATTATTCCCGATTTTCCCGCATTTTGTTTTACGAACCGTATAATGTCCGAGTCCACATTGGTGGTTTTGGGCCTGACCTCATAATAAAGGTTGGGCCTGTTAAAGGAGGCCTTAAAAACCTTGGCCTCCGTAATACCCAAGTTTTTGATGATATCTTCCTGTACCTTCGGGGTGGCCGTGGCGGTAAGTCCTATGATCGGGATATTATCTCCCAAACGGGAGATAATGGCCCTTAGGTTCCGGTACTCCGGCCTAAAATCATGTCCCCATTCCGAAATGCAGTGCGCTTCGTCGACCGCTACAAAAGAAAGGGGAACGGATTGGAGGAAATCTACGTATTCTTCTTTCGTCAGGGATTCCGGGGCAACGTACAGCAATTTGGTTATGCCGTTGGCAATGTCTTCCTTTACCTGTCTGATCTCCGACTTGGTCAGGGATGAATTCAGCACGTGTGCGATGCCGTTTTCCGCCGAGATGCCCCTAATGGCATCTACCTGGTTCTTCATTAGGGCGATCAATGGGGAAACCACAATGGCCGTACCGGGCTGCATCAGTGCCGGTAATTGGTAGCAAAGGGATTTTCCCCCGCCCGTTGGCATGATCACAAATGTATCATTGCCCTTTACAATATTATCAACTACATCTTCCTGAAGACCTTTGAACTTCGAAAATCCAAAATGTTTTTTTAATGAGGCATGTATATCCATTTCATTCAAACCCATACCGTTCGCTACTATTTAAGAACACCTTCATATGCTATCAAAGGCAAAATACCCAATTTCTTAAGGTACGTATTTTCTGCCTATGGAATGGCCCGATGGCCATTTAATTTATCCAAATTTAAAATTTACTATAAAATTAAGTTTATGTAATTTTGTAAAATTAAATATAACACATTCTTTTAGTAATCCAATCACATAATCCCATTTTTACATTGAGCGACGCCACTGCTATACTGGACACAGCAAGGAAGACGATTACGAACGAAGCGGACGCCATATACCATCTGGCCACCCTATTGGACGAAGGGTTCGCAAAAACGGTAGCGCATATCCACAGTTGCAAGGGAAGGGTGGTGATATCAGGTATCGGCAAAAGTGCCATAATAGCTTCCAAAATCGTGGCGACGCTCAACTCAACCGGGACCCCGGCAATATTCATGCATGCCGGCGACGCCATTCATGGCGACCTTGGGACCATTCAGGAACAGGATGTCGTAATATGTATATCCAAAAGTGGAAGTACTCCCGAAATCAAAATGTTGGTGCCCCTTATCAAAAGGGGAAAGAACAAATTGGTGGGCATGACGGGTAACTTAAATTCCTTTTTGGGAAAGGAAGCGGATTTCGTACTTAACACCTTTGTGGAAAAGGAGGCCTGTCCCAATAACTTGGCCCCTACCACCAGTACCACGGCACAATTGGTAATGGGCGATGCCCTTGCCATCTGTTTATTGGAACTCAGGGGCTTTAGTAGCCAGGATTTTGCCAAATTCCATCCTGGGGGCTCCCTAGGAAAAAGACTTTACCTCAGGGTGTCCGATATTGCCAATGGCAATATGAAACCACAGGTCAGCCCTACCTCGGACGTAAAACAGGTAATCGTAGAAATTTCGGAAAAAATGTTGGGGGTCACCGCCGTACTGGAAGAAGAGAGGATCATAGGCATCATCACCGATGGGGACATTAGAAGGATGCTGAACAAATACGACAATATAAATGGGCTTACCGCAGCGGATATAATGACCCCGAACCCCAAGACCATCTCTTCCGACGTACTCGCCATCACCGCCCTGGAGCTCATGCAGGAAAAAGGAATTTCACAATTACTGGCAATCGAGGGGGAAAATTATGCGGGAGTGGTACATTTGCACAACTTAATAAATGAAGGCATACTATAATGGCTAAAACCAAACACCCCAATGAAATGTCCTTTTTGGACCATCTTGAAGAACTTAGGTGGCATCTTATAAGGTCGACCCTTGCCGTGCTCATCTTTGGCACCGTGGCATTCGTAATGTCCGACTTTATCTTTGATACGGTGATTTTTGGCCCCAAAAGGGCGGATTTTCCCACCTACAAATTTTTCTGCAAAATGTCCAACGTAATGGGCTTCAGCGATGCCTTTTGCAGTGACGAACCCTTGTTCCGTTTGCAGAGCCGGGAAATGGCCGGGCAGTTCTCCGCCCACATCTGGACTTCCATTTGGGCCGGCTTTATTGTGGGATTCCCCTACCTTCTTTACGAAATGTGGAAATTTATATCCCCAGGGCTCTATGACAAGGAACGCAACAATGCCAGGGGTTTTATTTTTATTGCCTCCCTATTGTTCTTTATGGGCGTACTTTTCGGATATTATATCGTGGCCCCGCTATCCATAAACTTTTTGGGCAGCTATACCATTAGTGATGAGGTGTTCAACGACATCGATATTGCCTCCTACATTGCCACGGTGCGATCATCGGTAATTGCCTGTGGACTGATCTTTGAACTGCCGATCATCATCTTCTTCCTTACCAAAGTGGGACTTGTAACGCCAGAAATACTGAAGAAATACAGAAAGATCGCCCTAGTGGTGGTACTGATCATATCGGCGGTAATCACCCCACCCGATGTGGCCAGCCAGGTCGTAGTGGCCGTGCCCATCTTGATCCTGTACCAAGTGAGCATCTATATGTCGGGCTATGTACTTAGACAGGAAGCAAAAAAAATGAAAAAGAATGTCAGATCAAATTAAGGAATTCAATGCCTATCGTTCCAAAATGAACGAAAAATTATTGGCGGACAACAATAAGATCATAAAGCGGATCTTTAATCTGGACACCAATGCCTATGCCGCCGGCGCGCTGGACGTAAAGACCAAGGAGCTGTTGGGCCTGGTGGCATCGGCCGTGCTCCGGTGCGACGATTGCGTAAAATACCATTTGGAAAGTTCCCACAAGGAAGGAGCCACCAAAGAGGAAGTAATGGAAACCTTGGGAATAGCCACCCTTGTGGGCGGCACGATCGTGGTACCTCACCTTAGAAGGGCTTATGAATACTGGGAGGCCCTAGAAAATCAGGAAGGTTAAATATTGTACAAATCTTCGCCCGAAAGATCGGGATACAGTAGTTTTGGAACCATAATACGGATAAATGAAGTTAAGGGCAGAAAATATAATGAAGTCCTACCGTGGGCGACAGGTGGTAAGGGGAATTTCCCTGGAAGTGAACCAAGGGGAGATCGTGGGCCTACTGGGTCCCAACGGGGCCGGAAAGACCACCTCCTTCTATATGATCGTGGGCCTTATAAAACCCAATGGCGGCAACATTTATCTGGACCAAATGGAAATCACCAATTTCCCCATGTACAAACGCGCCCAGAACGGTATTGGTTATTTGGCCCAAGAAGCATCGGTATTTCGAAAATTGAGCATTGAAAAGAACATCCTCAGCGTGTTGCAGCTCACCAAACTCAGCAAAAAGGAACAACACATGAAGATGGAGTCCCTAATAGAGGAATTTGGCCTGGGGCATATCCGCAAAAACCGGGGCGACCTTCTCTCGGGAGGGGAACGAAGACGGACCGAAATTGCCCGGGCCTTGGCCACGGATCCCAAATTCATTCTTTTGGACGAACCTTTTGCAGGGGTAGATCCAGTGGCGGTAGAGGACATACAGCGCATTGTGGCACAGCTTAAGAACAAAAATATAGGGATTCTGATCACAGATCACAACGTACAGGAAACCTTGGCCATCACCGAACGATCTTATCTTATGTTCGAAGGGGGGATCCTCAAGTCGGGCATTCCCGAAGACCTGGCCGCAGATGAGATGGTCAGGAAGGTCTATCTGGGCCAGAATTTTGAGCTACGGAAAAAGAAATTGGATTTTTAAGATTTCTTTTTTCGGTCCCGGTATTGCCAAAAGAAATTTCTTGCCCTATCCATTCACCCACCATTATAGCCCCTGCCAAACTTTAGGACTTGAGGTTGGAAGCAATGGAGCTGATAATATAAAAACCGATGATCACGGGAATGGCCAAATAGCGCATAGTAACGATCAGCACCAAGGAGATCATCACAAAAACATACCTAAGGGCATTGTCCCTAAAGCTCCAATTCTTGAACTTAAGGGCAAATAAGGGAATATTGGCATTCAGCAGAAAGGAGCTCAACAAGGTCATTCCCATTAAAAACCACTGGTTCAGGATGATCGAGTTCAGCAGATCGTTATGATGGTACAACAAGATCAGCGGCAGGGAAAAGATCAGCAGTGCATTTGCAGGGGTCGGCAGACCGATAAAGGAGGATACCTGATTTTCATCCGTATTGAACTTGGCCAGTCGGTAAGCGGAGGCCAAAGTGATCAGAAAACCGAGGAAGGGAAGAAACCGTACCTCCGAATCCGAGGATAGGACACTCCCGGCCGTCTCCCCGATGACCACGTTCCAACCGCCCAATGTGGACATTTTTAAAAGCTGGAACATGACTATGCCCGGCACCAGTCCACTGGTGATCATATCGGCCAAGGAGTCCAGTTGAAGACCCAATTCGCTCTGTACCTTAAGGGCCCTGGCTGCCAGTCCGTCAAAAAAATCGAAAAAGATCCCAAAAAATACGAACAGTGCCGCCATTTCCAATTCGTTTTCCACTGCAAAAACCACTGCAATACAGCCACAAAATACATTTAAAAGGGTAATCAGGTTGGGAACATGTTTTTTCATCGGTTATTTTTAGTTTGTATTATAGTTTCCATCAGGACTTACCCGTCCTCAATCCAATTCTGTTTACGCCAATCGGAATGGGACAGGTCTTGTGCGTTTGTCAAAAAAAGGCCGGCCGCCACCCTGATCGGAAAATCCAAAGCTACTGTTTCAACCCCGATTTCCGCATAGGCAACTTCCGCTTATTGGTAAAATTAGTGTTTAATAAAAATATCCGTTAAAAATAGTTGGCCTTTTTTATAATCTACCCTTGGGCCCTGTGTTAATCCCTTTATTTATTCGATATTTGCGCCAAAGAAGGAAAAACATCATAATGCCATGCCATTAAAATATTTAGTCCTCTACTTGTTTTTGCTGGGGTCGCCCTTAATGGCCATATCACAGCTGCCGACTCTTTCCGAGGATGCCGGTATAAGTGTGATAACCTGTGGCAGTGGCAACGAGCTCTATAGCACTTTTGGCCACAGTGCCTTCCGATTGCAGGATCCGGTTTTGGGAATCGATGTGGTATACAACTATGGGACATTCAATTTTCGTGAACCGAACTTTTACATGAAGTTTGCACAGGGCAAACTGTTATATTCGCTCAGCCGGCAAAAATTCGAAGATTTTTTATGGGAGTACGAACTGGAAAACAGGTGGGTAAAAGAACAATTGCTCGACCTTTCCCCTGAGGGGACCAAGGCCTTGTTCGAGTTCTTGGAGAACAATTACAGACCTGAGAACAGGGATTATAAATATGATTTCCTCTTTAACAACTGTGCTACAAAACTACCGGAAATTTTGGGCAAAGTATATGGGGAGCAATTGGTGTTCCACAATTATTTAAAGGAACGTTTTACCTTTAGGGAGTTGATACATCAAAACCTCAATACTAATTCTTGGTCTGCCTTTGGAATCGATATCGCCTTGGGATCGGTGATAGACAGGGAGGCCACTCCGTACCAACACATGTTCCTTCCCAACTATGTGATGGAACAATTGGATCGTACCACTTTAGATGGGAAACCTTTGGTAGAACGCAGCAGAACTATATTGGAATCCACCAATAAAAGCCCGGACCCTTATTTTTTGGCCTCTCCCCTATTTTGGCTATTGGCACTGATGGCCTTTACCGTTATAATTACCGGAATCGACCTAAAGAACCATAGCCGGAGCAGGAGCTTGGATTTTGTACTCTTTTTTCTAAGTGGGATCACGGGTGTCCTAATCATATTCCTTTGGTTTTTTACGGACCACACCGCCACTGCGGGAAATTTCAATATTTTATGGGCCTTCCCTTTAAACCTTGTAGTGGCCTTCTTTTTGGCCAAAAAGGGTCCTTTGCCCAAATGGAGCGTAGTGTATTTGATCTTACTGTTGCTCTTGCTTGTACTGTTATTGGCTCTTTGGATAGCGGGATTCCAGATATTCTCCCCTTTGATAGTGCCCTTATTGTTCCTCTTCGGAGCCAGATATTTCTTTTTGTTATATTATCAAAAAGGGAACCTTAATAAATAAAACGTTTACATGAACCTTCTCACCGTAGAAAATATAGCCAAATCATATGGCGAACTGATTCTTTTCCAAAACCTTTCTTTTGGAATCAATAAGGATCAAAAAATAGCCCTCATCGCCAAAAATGGAAGTGGAAAGACCTCTATTTTAAATATTCTGGCAGGTCTGGACACCCCTGATACAGGGCAGGTAACCTTTCGAAAAGGGACCCGTGTCTCCTATCTTTCGCAAGAACCGGACCTCAATCCGGAACTTACCATAGAAGGGACCATTTTTGATTCGGACAATGAAATCCTAAAGGTCCTCTCCAATTATGAAAAGGCGCTGGAAAATCCGGAGGATGCCAATGCCTACCAAAAAGCTTTTGAGGCCATGGAACTGAACGATGCTTGGGACTTTGAGACCCAATACCGGCAGATCTTGTCCAAACTGAGGTTCGACGATCTTACGATCAAAGTGGGCATGTTATCGGGAGGCCAAAAAAAGCGTTTGGCCTTGGCCAATGCCCTTATCAATAAACCCGACCTGTTGATCTTGGACGAGCCGACCAACCATTTGGATCTGGAAATGATCGAATGGCTGGAGTCTTATTTTGCCAAGGAAAACATTACCCTTTTTATGGTAACGCACGATCGGTTCTTTTTGGAACGGGTATGCAATGAAATAATGGAACTGGACAATGGACAGCTCTATTCCTATAAGGGCAATTATTCCTACTACCTTGAAAAGAAGGAGGCAAGATTGGAGCAGGAAGCGGTGGAACACCACAAATCCAAGATACTCTACAACCAAGAACTTACCTGGATGCGCCGGCAGCCAAAAGCAAGGACCACAAAATCCAAATCGCGTATAGACGATTTCCAGGCCATCAAAGAAAAAGCCAGTAAACGGAGACAGGAACACCAGATCGAACTGGAAATAAATATGGAGCGCCTTGGCAGCAAGATCATGGAACTTCACAAAATTTCGAAGTCCTATCCGGGCAAACCTATTTTGGACAGATTTGAATACAATTTTCTTAAGGGCGAACGCATCGGTATCATTGGGAAGAACGGTACCGGAAAATCCACCTTCCTCAACCTGCTCACCGGTACGGACGTTCCGGATGGCGGAAAGGTGGTGGTAGGGGAAACCATTAAATTTGGCTACTATACCCAGAAAGGGATACACATAAAAGAGGGACAAAAGGTAATAGATGTCATAAGGGAATTCGGCGACTACATCCCATTAAAAAAAGGCCGACAGATATCGGCACAACAACTCTTGGAGCGGTTTCTGTTCGATCGTAAAAAACAATATGATTTTGTGGAAAAACTGAGCGGAGGGGAACGCAAGCGACTCTATCTCTGTACCGTTCTTATACAAAACCCCAACTTTCTTATCCTGGATGAACCTACCAATGACCTAGATATCGTTACCCTTAACGTCCTGGAAAGTTTTCTCCTGGATTTTCCGGGGTGCCTATTGGTTGTTTCGCACGATCGTTACTTTATGGACAAGATCGTGGACCACCTGTTCGTTTTTAGGGGGAATGCCGAAATAGAGGACTTCCCTGGCAACTATTCCGACTTTAGGGCGTACGAGGACAGTATCGTGGCAGATTATAGGGCAGCCAAGGAAAATGAGGTGGAACCCAAACCGACCAAAACAAATTGGAAGTCGGAACAGCCGCAAAAAAAGCTCTCCTATGCCGATCAAAAGGAATACAACAACCTTGAAAAGACCATACAGCGCCTAGAATCGAAAAAAGTTGAACTGCAGAACAAATTTGCGGACCCCAGCCTGTCGGGAGCGGAAATAGACAAACTCTCTTTGGAACTTAAAGAACTGGAGGATACCTTGGAATCCCATACCGAACGCTGGTTTGAACTCACCACGTTAATGGAGGGCTAAAATACCTATGGCAATGTTATACCGTTTTTTGTCGCGTATTTCCTTTTTGTGGAATTCCAAGAACCAACACGGGGTACATTCGCCCTTTGTATTCGCATATGTAACCCGGTGCCTTTATGGCAAACAACGTTACAGCGCCCATAAAACGGAAAACATACTACTTAAAAGTATTGCCTATTTTAAGCCCGAATACGTGGAACTGCTTCAGGGCAATCCCATTTTGGAGGAGAAAATCAACACTGTAGCGCCCACGGTCCGTTTGGGAACGGGCAACCGGTCCAACTGCCTTATTTATATGGAGCAATTAACGGAGGCCTCCCTTTTATACCTTATACAGAAAAGGGGAACGAAAGATTCAGGAACCATATTGATCGTACAGGGACCATATGGGAACAAAGGGCACAGTTCCTTATGGGAGCGATTGAAACAATGGGAAAAGGTAACCGTTACCGTGGATATGTTCCATTGCGCCGCCGTATTTTTTAGGCCGGAACAAGCGAAACAACATTTTAAAATACGGATATAAAACCTTATTTTTAATTTTTATGCATGGATCATGGAGTACGGCATTTATATACTACTGGGCGTATGCGGACTTATTTTTGTAATCAACCTGATCGTTTCCAAGAACCGGGGAGCGAGAAGGAAGTCGCGCAAATTTTTGGACAGGTACGATGAAAAAAATAAAAGCTGACGTAGGTAAAAAGTACGGAAAATGAACGTTGGTGGTCATACAGATTTCCTGTAGTACCAAGGCCCAATCCACTTCCAACGCACCCATCCTTACTTTTTAAGGGCCGGCTGTTAGAGGGCAGGCCAAAGGGACCCAAAAAAAGATTTTGATTCCGGGCAGCTCGGGATCATAACCCCCCTAGGGAAATAAACGATATACCAGTGAAAATTTACACCAAAACAGGAGATCACGGTACTACGGCATTGTTCGGCGGTACCCGGGTTTCCAAGCACCACATCAGGATCGAAAGTTACGGAACCTTGGATGAATTGAATTCTTGGCTGGGACTCTTACGGGATCAGGATATGGATGCGCACAGCAATGGGATCCTGACATTGGTACAGGATAAACTTTTCACCTTGGGCGCTATCCTGGCCACCGATCCTGAAAAGGCCCTCTTAAAAAACGGCAGGGAGCGTCTCGCCATCCCTAAGATCGAGGAAGGGGACGTCCTACTTTTGGAACGGGAAATGGATAGAATGGACGAGGCCCTTCCACCTATGACCCATTTTATATTACCGGGCGGGCATACCACCGTATCGTATTGCCACATTGCCCGTACCGTTTGCCGGAGGGCAGAACGCCGGGCCTCCCTACTATACGAAAAAGAACCATTTGACGATCTTGTCCTCGCCTACATCAATAGATTATCAGATTATCTTTTCGTGCTGGCAAGATACCTATCGCAACAGTTGAAGGTGGAGGAGATCAAATGGATACCTACAAAAAAGGAACCATGATTTCGTTCGATGCCCCGTGAGAGATCCCATTGAACCATTTTTGGGAATAAAAGCGCCAATAGTACGTTGAACAGGGTGAGCACGGGCATGTGTTAGGTAGCGCCCTGCATGGAAAGTAAAAAATTGTTGATAACATTGCAGAAATAAGTACCAAAAAACTTGACTGTCTGGATTAAAAAATTATTTTTGCAAAAAATTAAAAATACTACTGCGATGTATTGGACACTAGAATTGGCTTCATATTTAAGTGACGCACCTTGGCCGGCCACCAAAGACGAGTTGATAGATTATGCGATCAGGACAGGTGCACCCTTGGAAGTAGTGGAGAATCTCCAGTCAATGGAAGAGGAAGGCGGCGAGATCTATGAATCCATAGAGGAAATTTGGCCAGATTATCCCACGGAAGAGGATTACCTCTGGAACGAGGACGAATATTAAAAAAATATTAACGGAATTACCTTGAAAAAGTCTCTTATGAGGCTTTTTTTTTATGTAATTTTGACCTTGTTATGCCTGTTTCCCATTAGATGGGCCTTTGCAAATTTCAATGGGGGGTATGGCCGAACGGAAATACTAAAAAAAGAATGTACTATGGTCCCAACTTTGGGCAGTACCTTCTATTGTCAACAACCTCGGGGCAAGCCCGCGAGGCATATGGGGAAAACTAAAACAACATTTCGACGCAAGCGTCGGAGCATTTAAATCTCGATTATCGAGTAAAACACATACTTATGAGTTTTTTAAATTCTGTACTGAAGGCTTTTGTTGGGGATAAGGCAAAAAAAGATGTAAAGGAACTGCAGCCTGTTATCGATAGGATAAAGACCTTTGAAAAAGAACTGGAAGGTCTTACAAATGATGGATTGCGCAACAAGACCCTTACTTTTAAGGAAAGGATCAATGAAAGTTCCAAGGACCTGAACGCACAGATTGCTTCCCTGTTGGAAGAGGTAAAGGTTTCCGATGATATAGATAAAAACGAAGATCTTTATACCGAAATAGACCGACTTAAAGAGGAAATCCACAAAATTACCGAAAGTACGCTGAACGATATCCTTCCGGAAGCTTTTGCCGTTGTAAAGGAAACCGCAAAACGTTTCGCCGGCAACCCTACCTTAATGGTGACGGCTACCGCTTTCGATAGGGAACTGTCCGGCACCAAGGATTACGTGTCCCTGGACGGGGAAAATGCCATTTGGAAAAACTCTTGGAATGCTGCCGGAAAGGAGGTCACTTGGGATATGGTCCATTACGATGTACAGTTGATCGGAGGAATCGCCCTGCACCAGGGCAAGATTGCCGAAATGCAGACTGGGGAGGGGAAAACCTTGGTAGCGACCCTGCCCGTGTATCTCAATGCCCTCACCGGCAATGGGGTACACTTGGTTACGGTAAACGACTATCTGGCCAAAAGGGACAGTGCTTGGATGGCCCCCATTTTTCAGTTTCACGGTCTTACAATCGACTGTATAGATCATCACCAGCCCAACTCGGATGGCCGACGTGCGGCGTACAATGCCGATATTACCTATGGGACCAATAACGAATTCGGTTTCGATTACTTACGGGACAACATGGCACATACCCCGGGCGACCTGGTACAAAGGCCCCATAATTTTGCGATCGTGGACGAGGTCGATTCTGTTCTTGTGGATGATGCCCGTACCCCTTTGATCATCTCCGGACCGGTTCCCGAAGGCGATAGGCACGAGTTTAACGAGCTTAAGCCAAAAGTGGGAGATATTGTACAAAGACAGCGTCAATACCTTACCGGTGTACTGGCAGAGGCCAAAAAATTGATATTGGAAGGCAACACCAAGGAGGGCGGTTTCCTTTTGTTACGGGTGCATAGGGGACTCCCAAAAAACAAGGCGTTGATAAAGTTCCTCAGTGAGGAAGGCATCAAACAATTATTGCAGAAGACCGAGAATTTCTATATGCAGGACAACAATAGGGAAATGCCCAAGGTAGATGAGGAACTATGGTTCGTCATCGATGAAAAAAACAATCAGATAGAACTGACAGATAAGGGTATAAGCCATATTTCAGGAGACCAGAACAGGGATTTCTTCGTCATGCCCGATATCGGAGGTGAAATTGCCCGCATTGAGAGTCAGCACCTCGAAATTGAGGAAGAAGCTTCCCTTAAAGAAGAACTTTTCAAGGATTTTGCCATCAAGAGCGAACGTATCCACACCATGAACCAACTTTTAAAGGCCTATACCCTTTTTGAGAAGGATGTGGAATATGTTGTGATGGAGAACAAGGTCATGATCGTGGACGAGCAGACGGGACGTATCATGGACGGGCGCCGTTATTCCGATGGACTGCACCAGGCCATTGAGGCGAAGGAGAACGTTAAGATAGAGGCCATGACACAGACCTTTGCAACCGTTACCTTACAGAACTATTTTAGGATGTACAAAAAATTGGCAGGTATGACCGGAACCGCCATTACCGAGGCCGGCGAGTTCTGGGAGATCTACAAATTGGACGTCATGGAAATCCCGACCAACAGGCCCATCGCCAGGGATGATAGGCACGACCTGATCTACAAGACAAAAAGGGAAAAGTACAATGCGATCATAGAAGAGGTCACAAAACTATCAAAAGCGGGCAGGCCCGTCCTGATAGGGACCACTTCCGTGGAAATTTCCGAACTGCTCTCCCGGATGCTTACCATACGAAAGGTGCCGCACAACGTACTGAACGCCAAATTGCACAAAAAAGAGGCCGACATAGTGGCCGAGGCAGGACATGCGGGAATCGTGACCATTGCCACCAATATGGCAGGTAGGGGAACCGACATCAAACTTAGCCCCGAAGTAAAGAAAGCAGGTGGACTTGCCATTGTTGGTACGGAAAGACATGATTCACGAAGGGTGGACAGGCAGCTCCGTGGACGTTCCGGACGTCAGGGAGATCCGGGAAGCTCACAGTTTTACGTATCCCTTGAAGACAACCTTATGCGCCTCTTCGGCTCCGACAGGGTGGCCAAAATGATGGACAGGATGGGTCTTGAGGAAGGGGAAGTGATCCAACATTCCATGATGACAAAATCCATAGAAAGGGCCCAGAAAAAGGTAGAGGAGAATAATTTCGGTGTCCGAAAAAGACTTTTGGAATACGATGATGTGATGAACGCGCAACGGGAAGTCGTCTATAAAAGAAGAAGGCATGCACTGCAGGGCGATCGACTGAAACTGGATATCGCCAATATGATCTATGATACATGCGAACTTATCGTAGAGACCAATAAAGCGGCAGGGGATTATAAGAATTTTGAATTTGAGCTCATCAAATATTTCTCCATTACCTCCCCCATACAGGAAGCCGACTTCGCCAAAATGCCCGTTCAAGAAATGGCAGGTAAGATTTACAAGGCCACCTATGCCCATTACCAGACAAAAATGGAGCGCAGCGCAAGTACTGCCTTCCCGATCATAAAAAAGGTTTACGAGGACAATTCCAATAAATTTGAACGTATTGTGGTGCCGTTTACAGATGGCATAAAATCCCTTAACGTGGTCACCAATTTAAAGGAGGCCTATGAAAGTAACGGGCGACAATTGGTGAACGATTTTGAGAAGAACATCACTTTGGCCATTATAGATGATGCATGGAAAACGCATCTCCGCAAAATGGATGAGCTGAAACAATCGGTCCAATTGGCGGTACACGAACAAAAGGACCCTCTTTTGATATATAAGTTCGAGGCATTCGAACTTTTTAAGGGAATGATGGACAAGGTCAACAAAGAAGTGGTATCCTTCCTATTCAAAGGGGAGCTGCCCTCCGAAAATCCAAATCAGATACAAGAAGCCAGGACCGTTAGAAAACCCAAAGAGAACCTTCAGGTTTCCAAGGAGGAAATTCCCAATAGCGACGAGATGGCGGCCCAGAGCCGTGCAGTTGGCCAGAACCAAGGTGGCGGTAGGCCCGCGATTACCGAGACCATCGTTCGGGAAAAGGCGAAAATCGGCAGAAACGATAGGGTAACCATCAAAAATGTACTCTCGGGAGAAAGTAAGAGCATGAAATTCAAACAGGCCGAACCCTTGATCGAAAAAGGCGATTGGGTCATCATTTCAGAAGAATAGACAGTCCCTTTGTTGGGCAGGGTACAATTGCCGATAACTTTACAGCATGGACGGCGACCAAAAAAATGGTTGCCGTTTTTGATTTTATCGAAAAACATATTTAGCTTTACCCAAGACCCGTCCTTCTTGTTGATAAAAAAGTACGTGTCCGCAGTTGATAAGGGCCCACGGCCCTTTTAACATAAAACCAAGGCCATGCAAAAACCAGCACCGGACGAACACTTATTAAGCCATAAGACCCACCTGACCCAAAGGGTAAATTTGAAATCTTCCATTTTAGCATTGTTTTTTTTTCCGATTTCTTTATTTGTCCTGCAAATAAGCAGTCCCATCATTCCTTATTCATTTCTCTTATTTGGGCTCTTGAACCTTCTGAATACCCTGCTCTTCCCATACCATAAAAATCTTATGGTCACCTATAATGTGACTTCCATTATGGGAAGTATAGGTTCCATTATAGTCATTCTCTACAGTGGCGGCATAAACAGTCCTTTTATATTTGTCCTTGCGATTATAGGATTTGCGGCGCACACCTCCACAAGAAAATATGGCAGGTTCTACCTTTATCTAAATTTGGCCATAATAGTGCTGATATATATGCTTGGCAGTTCCCAATTGAACCTGTTGGAAAATCAGGTCGCTCCCGAAAGCAGGGACCTCTTTGCCCTTCTTTCCGTTTTGTTTTCCGTATACATGCTGAACGGTGTCTTTGGAAAATACCTGTTAAAGGCGCACCATAGCCTTTACAGGTCCAAAAACGAGATCGAGGAACGGATAAAGGAAAAGGAGACCCTTTTACGGGAAGTGCACCATCGGGTAAAGAACAATTTACAGACGGTTTCCAGTTTATTGAACCTTCAATCCAAAAGCATAGAGGACGAAAAAGTGAAAAGTCTTATCAAAAGTAGCCAAAATAGGGTCATTTCCATGGCCATGGTCCATGAAATGCTCTATATGAGGGACGACTACCTCTCTAAAATAGAATACCGCTCCTATGTAGAGGAACTGACCCGGTTCCTGATCAAATCCGTAAAGGGCAGCAATAGCAACATTGAACTGAAAATAGATATCCCGGATATAAAATTGGGAATAGACACGGCCATTCCCCTTGGCCTCCTTATCAATGAAGCGATCACCAATGCCCTAAAATACGGTATAAAAGATGAAAATGAAGGCATCATACATGTTGAAATGAGACAAGAGGGCGAAAAGGAATTCACCTTATGTATAGGGGATAATGGGGAGGGATTCCCCAATAGTGTTACTCCGGCAAACTCCAAATCACTGGGCCTAAAGCTGATCTATAACCTTACCAGGCAATTAAAGGGAAGCATTATCAAGGATCCCAGCCGTAAGGGTACCAATTATATCATAAAGTTCCAAGAGGTTACCCAAGAATTTACCTCTGTCGCCTAAAGACCGATCAACTACCTTGGGGCAGGTCCACAAAGTATTCCCTCTTTGTTCCTCTGTATGGTAAAACCGCATCCCGATCAACTGCTCGGACAAAAAGATCATTCTGAAAAAATGTCTTTGATCTGATATCCCCACTCTTTAATTTTTACGCCAGTGGCCCTATCCGCTTGGTCAAAAAATAAATGATGGTCGATCTGAAATCCGCAATAGCTAAAAATTCCCTTGTCCGATGTAAGTGAAAGGGCCCTATCCATACCCATATCCCTATATTCCTCATATGATTTTCCATGCGTATTGATTATAACCGTCCGTTTTCCGGCCAGTAATCCTTTCTGAACCCCCTGATCGTAACTATAGGCAAATCCATAACTGAAAACCCGGTCTATATAACCTTTCATAATTGCGGGCATACCTGTCCACCAGATAGGGTATACAAAGGTTATATGGTCTGCCCATCTAATAAAATCCTGCTCCAGTTGCACATCTTTGGTTACTTTCCCCGAGCGTTGGCCGTTCATATCCTTTAAGGAAAGGATCGGGTCAAAATTAAGTTGGTACAGGTCCCTGATAACGATCTCGTGGTTTTTTGCCTGTAAGCTCTCTAGAACGGTTTCCTTTAGGAAGTGGTTTAAACTTTTTTCATTGGGGTGGGCGTAAACGATCAAATGTCTCATCGTGTTATTCTTTTGAAATTATAATAACACAAAAGTAGCGGGCGTAAAACAGGTAAAATTGTAAGAAAACGAAAAGGCGATAACTTTAGGGAAAGCAATTAAATGCATTGGGATACCAACGATCGTGACGATCATCGGAGCAAGTTACATCTGACCTAATCCGTGGGATCACAGATATCCCAATAGTATTTAAGATATTTGGTGGGACTCATCTGGAGATAGTGTTTAAAGTCGTGTATCAATTGACTTTGGTCATAATAACCACAGGTTTCGGTAATCTTGAACCAGTCCATTCCTACATGCGTGGAATCGACCTCCGCAATTAGTTTGACCGCTTTTAAAAAACGATGGTAACGGTTGTATTCCCTTGAAGAATACCCCAAATGTTTTTTGTGGGCCATCTGAATGCTCCGCTCCGTTCGCTTTTCCCTATCCGCAATATATTTTATCGGACTTATGGCCGCATCCCCAAAGTTCGTCAATTGCTCGACAATGCTATTCCGTTCCCCGAGATAGGGTTTGCAAAACTCCAGGATACAGTGCATCCTATCCGATGCCTCGCCTAGATGGTCCAGTTTCTCCCAGAGGGCGTTGAAACAACTTTCCTCCAGCAGTTCATCGGGATGTACGGGCAATCTTCCCGCTACCTCAGCCTTGCCAAAGAAACGGTAAAAGGCATCTCCCCTAAAATTTGCAACAAAAATTTCAGAATTTATAGGTAGGGAATATCGGAAAGCACGTTTTATAGGTCCCACAACAAGACACTTATCCATTTTAACATAAACGGCATCATCAAAATATATCAGTGCAGGATTGCCAAAAGTAAAAATAAGGATGGTTTGATAAGAGGGTAGCAGGGTCTTTGTAATGGTATTCCCGGAACGGTTTGCCGCATGGTAAAAATGTGAGAACACCTCATTGAATTCCTCGGGAACCTCAATTCTAAACTGGGCGTACTCTTTATTGTCTTCCATCTAATCGTTTTGATATCCTATATAATCGGCTCCGGTATGGTATAATAAATCTTGATCTTGGTTTCCAAGATAAATAAAAAGTGGGAGGATTTTAGTCTACCATAAAATTACACTCCGAAAAAAATAGGGCCGTCTATCGACTTTATATACAAAAATCCGACAAAAGAATGCAATAGGGGACAAAAAATGGGAAGGGAGGTAGCGCAACAATACTTTAATGGAAAAGCTACCTTGGTAAGGCCTACTGCGAATTAAACCGCCTTGGCAACATTCTTTTTGGTAGTAAAATTCAGGGCCTTAAGAATCCTGGAATTTTTGTGCTTGTACAAACGGGCAACTTTGTTGCTTTCCTTCTGGGTCGAAAACTTTTTAAATTTATTGGCCTTAATGGTCACCGAAGTGGTATCAACGGTCATTTCATTGTTGTTACCACCTTGTTGGGCTTGAGCGGCAACGGTCATCAAAAGTACTAGGGCAAAGGTTAAAATGGTTTTCATCAGTTTTGTTTTCTGATGTAAAATTAGTACCGGTGCATAGCCCACCTCCATCATTCTCGCCCAACAACCCTTAATTTTCGGTATCCGACGATATGTTCGCCAAAGGGCAAAAAAAATCCGATAACTGATTTTGGGGCCAAAAACACTTATCGGAATAGTATGCAGATAATCGATATTCCTATACCACATTTTGAGCAGCAGATCGGGATCTGGAAAATTATGCACTTGAAAATGTTATGGTGAGGGTTCGTGTATCAAAAACGTAGGGATTAGAAATGATACTTTTCTTGGACGTGCCACAAGTAGGTTTCAATTATGCTTTAAGTATGGTGATTCGGTCACGAGTGCTTAATACATATAGTTGGCAATTATAGGTTGGTCACGGTTTTGCATACCCGCAACATTGGGACATGAACCAAAAAAATAGGTCCGACAATCAACTTAAATAACAGCAATCTGAGAATAAAATGCAATTGAGGCCGTAGGGGACAAAAAATGGGGAGGGAGGTAGCGCAACAATACTTTAATGGAAAAGGTACCTTGGTAAGGCCTACTGCGATTAAACCGCCTTGGCAACATTCTTTTTGGTAGTAAAATTCAGGGCCTTAAGAATCCTGGAATTTTTGTGCTTGTACAAACGGGCAACTTTGTTGCTTTCCTTCTGGGTCGAAAACTTTTTAAATTTATTGGCCTTAATGGTCACCGAAGTGGTATCAACGGTCATTTCATTGTTGTTACCACCTTGTTGGGCTTGAGCGGCAACGGTCATCAAAAGTACTAGGGCAAAGGTTAAAATGGTTTTCATCAGTTTTGTTTTCTGATGTAAAATTAGTACCGGTGCATAGCCCACCTCCATCATTCTCGCCCAACAACCCTTAATTTTCGGTATCCGACGATATGTTCGCCAAAGGGCAAAAAAAATCCGATAACTGATTTTGGGGCCAAAAACACTTATCGGAATAGTATGCAGATAATCGATATTCCTAAACTACATTTTGAGCAGCAGATTGGGATCTGGAGAATTATGGGCATAAAAACCCAAATGTTCCATGGCACATACACCGGGATAATCGCCACTCTTTCCCTGAAGGTCCACTACGATCTGAAAATGAAGGTGGGGAGCATAGTTTACATTGATGTCGGTGGTGCCCAAAAACCCCAAGCGATCTCCCTTTTTAAATCCTTTTCCCCTGTAAAGCCCCTGTAGCGATTCGATGGACAGATGCCCGTACAAGGTATGGAACCGTTCCTCACCGATCATATGCTCCAGAATGATGGTGGGGCCGTAATCCCCAAGGGTGGCGTTGTTCCGAAAACTGTGCACTTTGCCCTCAAAGGGAACTACTACTTCCGTCCCTTCCCTTGCCCAAAAATCCATCCCCAAATGAATATCCCGTACAGATTCCTTTGCGGTAAAATGAAGGTTCCGGGCATATAGTTTACGCTGTTCCAGATAGCCTCCATAAGCTACCAGGCCATCTGTCCCGGCCAGCACGGATTCCAAAAACGATTTACATTCCATCGGATCCGAAATATCGGTTTGGTCCAATGAACCGTTATGGACCGAAAGATCCACAGGAACGTAAGAACGTAAAGGTAGGTTGCCCAAGATGGAAGTCGTCTCGGAAATTTGGTCGGATAGCAGCCGTAACAGTCGATGTTCCATATCCATACTTTGTAGCTACTCCCCAATTTGTTCCAACAACCCGTCAATTTTTGCGGCCAAGGAACCAATGGCATTACTATATCGCTCATCCCACTCCTGAAGCCTATCACTTGATTTCAACGAAACTTCATATTCAATTCCGGGCAGCACCCAAGAGGCATATCCGCTAAAGGGATCCGTTGAAGCGTAGAGGGATCTGTACCAAGACCCATAGTACATGCCCTTATCATCGATAAAACTCTTTTCCAAAGCCAGTAATTGTTGGTTTATGGAACGAATTTCTTTTTTTGAAAGTTTATTGGAATCGAGCACGCGTTGAAGTGCGCTATTGAATTGGCCGGTCTTTTGCTCCAAAATGTCCAAAGATGCATCCACCTTTGCAAATCCTGAAAAGTCTTTATTATATCCCCTTACTTTTTCCTCCACATTTTTAAAATGTCCTTTCATATCGGTAGCATACTTCATAACATCGTACGGTATGATTTCCGCATTGGCCAGTCGAAGCGTCATGATGCCCACTACCTGTTCCACCATTGGGCCCATTTTAAAAGTGGGATCCACATATTCCCCATAGAACTTAAAAGTGTCGTAATTGGTGTGGTAGAGGGTAGGTCCGGAGGTGCCACCACTAAGGGACGGAACACCAACGTGCATATAAAAACCGATATGATCGGAACCGCCCCCCAAGTTACCGATAATCGGGGTCTCCTTATCCCCTTTCCATACGTCATACACGGTCTTCTCGGTGCCGGGATAAGAGACTTCCCTGGATGCCTCCAACAATAACTTCTTTAAGGTAGGGGATGCAGCGGCACCAAAATTGGTGCCCGAAACGCCCCCGTCAAAATTGAGGTAGGCCACTGCTTTGGCCCCAAGATCTGCTTTCATCTGCTCTACCCATTCGGTAGAACCGATTACCCCGTGTTCTTCAGCATCCCAATGGGCAATCAGGACAGATCGCTTGGGCCCCTTTCCTTCCCCTACCAATTTTCCAAGGGTCTCGCTCAGCCCCAAAAGCATGGCAGTACCACTATTGGGATCCGTGGCCCCAAATCCCCAGGCATCATAATGACATCCCAATACGATCCATTCGTCGGGAAATTCGGTTCCCTTAAAGGTCCCCACCACATTGTACGCACGTACAAAATCCCTTTTTTGATCAACCATTAGGCGCACTTTTAAGCCTTCGCCACCTTCCAATCGGTAGGTATAGGGAAGTCCGCCCTGCCAACCTTGGGGAACCGCTACGCCCCGCATCTGTCCAATTATCTTTGCTGCAGCACCGTATCCCATGGGGGTTACGGGAATGGTATGCATCTTGGTTTCCTTGGGGTCCAAACGTTTCACCTTTATTTTTCCGTCCATGGGCAGCGCTGGTTCAAATGGTGTAAGTGGATCACCCGTAAAATCTTCCGTAAGCACCGACCCCCTTTGAATGGCAGTTTCATTATAATAGACCCCTTCCGGGTAAACAAGTCCCTTGGCATATCCACTATCCAACGGATCCGTATAGATGATCAGTCCAGCGGCCCCGTTCTCCTCCGCAAATTTAGCCTTGTATCCCCTAAAATTCTGGCCATATCGTGCAAGTACGATTTTTCCCTGTACGGAAATACCAAGTTCTTTCAATCGTTCAAAATCTTCCTTGGTCCCATAATTGGCGTACACGATTTCCGCTGTTACGTCCCCACTTCCGGAATAAGCGTTCCATCCCTTCAACAGACCTGGGTCCGAAGAAAAGGGGTCTTCTTCCAATGCTTTTTCCTTTTGGTCCAAAACCTCGGCTTTGGGGGAGATGATCTCTATAAGGGAGGTACCTGGATTTTTTGACATATAAAGGTCGTACGGATATAATTTTACGGTCATTCCCGCTTTTTCCATCACCTTTGCCATGTAATCCCTTACCGCCTCATTTTCAATACTCCCGGCGATATGTGGCTTTTCGGTGAGCCGTTTTAAATGTTGCTCAAAGGAGGTAAGGTCCACCGACTCCAAAAAAGAGCGTTCAACTTCCCTTTCCCCATCAAGGGATTTCCCCATAAACCCATCCTGGCCTTGCGCCATGGAAAATAAACCTGCACACAGATATGCACATTGTAAAAAATTTTTCATAGATATTGTTGTTTGGTAATCGGGAGATTGGTCGGTTCCCCGAACGTTGGTTACTGCTACTTGTACCAAATATAGGTTGAAAACCTTAATGCATCGGCTCCACTAGGACAAATTGATGAAATTAGAACTTTTTGCCCCCTTTTTCGTAAGTATCCTAAATTATTGGGTACTAAGAAAAAAAAATACAGATGAGATCCAGCAAGATTCTATTTATTTTGATGTTCACCCTTATAAGCAGCGGTTGCCTATCGAAGAACAAAGAAAGGCTATCCCCCGTTACCGCCGAGCGTACCGCACAGCAGGATTTGGACAAGATGGAAACGGCCTATTTTGCAAGTGGCTGCTTTTGGTGCGTGGAAGCAATTTTTGAGAGCGTAAAAGGTGTTGCCGAAGTAGTCTCCGGCTATTCGGGGGGGACCGAAAAAAACCCTACCTATGAACAGGTAGGACGGGGACTTACATCACATGCGGAAGCCGTAAAGGTCTACTATGATCCCAAGGTGGTTTCCTTTGCGACCCTGGTGACCGTTTTTTTTGGATCCCACGACCCTACCACCCTGAACAGGCAGGGGCCAGACCATGGGGCCCAATACCGTTCCATAGCGTTTTACAAGAACGATCAAGAGAAAAAAATTATTACGGACCATATGGCCCAACTGCAAGCCAAAAAAACCTATCCCAACCCCATAGTGACCCAAGTAGTTCCATTTTCCAAATTTTATGATGCGGAGGACTATCACCAGGACTATGAAAAAAACAATCCCAACAATCCATATGTCCTTGGTGTTTCCGTTCCAAGACTAAAGAGATTTCAGAAAAAATTTCCCGAACTTTTAAAATCGGAGGCCCATTAAATAAGAATTTTACTACTTTAGGCTGAAAATAGTATCTTCGAGAAATGAAAAAACTGTTTTTGGCCCTTTGTGGCATATTCCTTTTCGGGAACTGTACTTCCCATAAAAAGGAGGATCATCAGATCATCGAGGTGGGCAAGACCGCCAAGGGCCCTCGAGTGGACGGTAAGGCCACCGACGATTGTTGGAACAGGACCCCTTGGAGGAAGCTGGACCAGATCTGGTCCGGAAATGCCTATTCCCATAAAGACTTTAGTGGCAGGTACAAACTCAGTTGGGATGAAAACCACCTTTATATCCTGGTCGAGATCGTGGATGATGTACTTTACCATCCATACGAAGACCTCTTGGAACATTGGTGGGACAACGATGCCCTGATCGTATTCTTGGATCCCGATAATTCAGGTGGAAAATATGGGCAGGGAACCAATGCCCTTGCTTATCATATAGGGCTGGATGGGAATGTAACGGGTCTTGGCGCCGATGGGAAACCAGCTCTATACAATGACCATATCAGCGTTGCCAAAACCACCAATGCAACAACCGGCACCTGGGAAATAGCGGTCAGATCTTACCAAGCTCCATCAAGGGATGGTACCCAACCGAAAGTCGATAAACTGACCGCGGGAAAAAAGCTGGGATTTGCCCTGGCCTATAGCGACAACGATAAAAGTGACGAACAGGAGAATTTTATCGGTTCAGTCTATGTTCATGGTGAGGATAAGGACGAGGTAAACCGAAATGCCGATGCTTTCGGGACGATCCTGTTACTGGATCGGTCATTTTAACACCACATCGCTATATTTTGCAACAAGGACCAGGTCCCTATCGCTTCCTTTGGAGAGATGATAGCCGTCCTGTTGTCCGTTATGGCCCTTTACGGTATCCAAATGCAGGTCCGCAGGGTATTTGACGTCGGAAAATTCGCTGTTCACCTTGCAATTGAAGGCGCTTTCGGGCAAGTTGCACTGAAGTTCCGAATTCTCCAGATCAATATGGATATCTTTAAAATCATTAGAAATTTTTTGGATGGTAAGGTGACCGAACCTGTTTACCACCTTGGCCTCATTTCGTAAATGGCCTATGGAAATATTGGAAGAAGTGGAATGAAGGTCCAAGTTTCCAACCTCTTTAAGGTCTACTTGCTCCGAATAGGAGGTCTTTAATTTTCCATAGTTCCATTTTAGTACGGACACGGGAGAATAGGATACAGAAATATTGGTGCCCACCCCCTCTATATTGTTTCCATTTAGCCGGGCATAGGATAGGGTCGCATTCATGTTTTTTGTGTTTTCGGCCAGTTGTACCTCCCCGTGACGTACGTTCATCTTAATTTTTGTCGATTTCGGCATTTTGATCTTGATGACCCTTTTTACCTTGATACTTTTTTCTCCCGCTGGCGACGACCAATAAATGGTAGGCGGGAAGTGGCCGGAAAGGCTGTCGGACATATGGGCCCTGCCCTTAAGGGAATCCCGCATATGGTAGGTGTAGCTTCTTGCTTCTTCCATGGCTTCCCTATTTCTGCGCTGTGCATCGTGCAGGGACTGCTCCTGAAGGTTCCTTTGTCTATTCAGCTTTTCCATATTTCGCTGCTGTTTGGCGGCCATTTCCTTTGCCTTTTCCTCCATTTGTTTTCCCCATTCCTCCATTTTCCTTTCATAATCCTTATCAAACCCCTTGCTGAATTCTTTCTGCCATTTTTCCATGTATTTCTCCCCCTCTTTTTTATAAGTGGCATAATCGAACCCTTTCATTGAAGGCGAGGGGACCGGGGGCATGGGAGGCATTTCTATCAAGGCCGGTAAATTGGGTATGCTAAAAAATAGACTGTCGATCGAGGGCATAGGGGGCAGGGAAATATCCAAATTCCGTAAGGCCTCCAGATCATGTGGTCCCGCCCAACTACCTTTCGATCCCGTACGTACCTTTACCAATTTGCTGTTGCCCATTATGTCCATTCCGTTCGACTTCAAATATTTTTCTGCCTCTGTATCCGAAACTCCCTCCACGGTGATGGTCGCCTCTATCTGTACTTGTCCTTTGTCCCATGTCTCGAAAACAATATCGGCTTGACTGGTGTTTATGTCCAGTACCGCATCCGGATCTATGGTAAAGGTCTCTTTATAGGTCTTTGTCTTCTGGGAATTTGCCATATGGACAAATAGGCAAAAAAGTACGGTCATGATTCCCTTAAATGGTATTTTTTCGAATGTGCTCATCGTTTATTTTTTTTAGTTCGTTTACCTTCTCCTTTAATTTGTGCAACAACTGTAACCGAAGCTGTAAATTTTTGATCATGGCCGTTATGGTCTGGTCATTGGGGCCCAAGGTGTTCAGTTCGGCGTTCAATTCCTTGTATTCGGTATCCAGTTCGGCCAAATGGGCGATGTAACTGTCCACCATTGCCTTGTTTACATCGGAAATCTCCAATTGGGAGAGGGCAAGGTTTATACTGGTCGTATAATAATTTTCCAACTTTTTCAGATCGGGCGAAAGATCCCCCAACGTGATGTTCCCCTCAAATGCCGGGATCGGATCCCTATCCACAGTTCCTTGAATTTCCCCGTCTCGGTTACGGTCCATTAGGAAAATTCCAGTGGATACAAGGACGAGCAAACATGCTGCCATTTTCCATATCAGGGAAGCCGATCTTTTCTTTCGACCCGGGAATTCCCGCTCCAGCCGCTCCTTAAAGCGTTGCTCATGCCCTTCCTTTAAAGAGGGTTCGGACCTGTCCGTCTCCCTATATAATTTTCTAAGGTCTTGCGCCATTTTTCCGATTTTTTAATGATTCCTTTAAGTACCCCTTGCCCCGCAACAACCGGGTCCTACAGCTGGTTTCGGAAATGTCCAGGATACCGGAAATTTCGCTGTGGTCGTACCCTTCCAATAAAAACAGCAGGACCACATAGCTGTATTTTTCCGGAAGTCTTAAGATCTCTTCCCTTACTTCGTCCATGGTGATGGTATCCTCCACTGTCCAATCGTTCTCCTCCCCTACCATAGGAATATGGTGGTGTTCCGAAAGTTCAACATGGTTCTGATGCTTGGACTTGAGAAAATCGATACATTTATTTACCACAATGCGCTTCAACCAAGCACCAAAGGTTACCTCGCCCTTATATTGATGGATTTTCTGAAAAGCTTTTATAAAGGATTCCTGCAGAACGTCTTCCGCATCGTCCGTGTTTTTCAGAAAACGGAGCGCAACCCTGAACATCCCATCACAGTACTGTTTGTAAAGCGCCATTTGGGCCCTACGGTCGTTCGCTTTGCATTGTGCTACAACATCGATCTGAAACATTTTGGCCAGTTTCCTTCTTTGGTTACAGTTGTTCGTTATCCTAAGGACGGAAGAAATATTCGAATGTTGCAAAAAACCTTTATTTTTACACAAGTCCCGTTTCACATCGCTAAGTCCGTTTGATTTTTGGAAAACAGATCAGTGAGCTGATTGGATGAAAAGGGAAGGGAATAAAGGGTACGGGTAGCATCTTAAAAAACAAAAATTGGAACAGATAAAGATCACAAATGGGCATCTTACCATATCCGTACTGGATTATGGGGCCATCATTCAGGAATTATGGGTAAAGGACAAAAAGGGTATTCCCTTTAATATAGTGGTCGGCCATGAAGATCCCCATGCATATTTGACGGACCCTTTTTACCTTGGGGCCTGTATAGGTCGTTATGCGGGAAGGATTTCGGGGGGGGGGTTTACCTTGGATGGCCAACGATATGACCTGGCCACGAAAGATGGCGTACACCTTCATGGGGGTGGTGAAGGTTTTGGCAAAAAATACTGGAAGGTTGAAGAAGTGAACGAGGGGGAGGATCCTTTTGTTTCCCTATCCTATAGGAGCGATCATTTGGAAGAAGGTTATCCTGGCATTCTTATGGCCATGGTTACCTATAAACTGGTGGGGAATTCATTACAGATGCTGCACAGTGCCGTTACGGATAGGCCAACGGTGGTAAACCTTACCAACCATTCCTATTTTAAACTGGATGCCGAACCCAGTATAGCACAATATAACCTGAGACTTTATAGCAAAGGAATACAGGAATTTGACGAACGTTTGTTGCCCACCGGTAGGATTGCGGCGGTAGAGGGTACGACCCAAGATTTTACGGTGGAAAAGAAAATTGGGGACGTACGATTGGACGCTGCATTTGTACTGGATGCCCGTGGCACGTCGGCCTATGTTTCCTCTCCCGTTTCCGGGATTTCCATGGAAGTGCTAACAAACCAGCCCGCAGTGATCATATACACCCCTCCCCGTTTCCCGGCCATTTGTTTTGAAACGGAGAATTTTGCCGACGCCCCCAACTACCCAGAATTTCCCTCGAGCGTCCTACGTCCGGGGGAGCGGTATAAAAACGAATCGACCTTCCTATTCGGAACGATTTAAAAATGGCCCCGGAAAGGAATCCGGGGCCATTTTTTACAAACAGATATTATTTGTCGTATACCAAAACTACTCTTCGTCCATCAAAAGGTTCAGGTGTACCGTAATATTGTCCCTGGTAGCTTTACTATAGGGACAGATTTCATGTGCGGCATTGACCAGTTCCTCCCCTTTTTCACTGTCCAAGGTGGGCAGGTAACAGTCCAGGGTAGCCTCCAGATGAAATCCATCACTATCCTTTTGAAAGGCAATGGTAGCGGTGACGCTGAAGTCGCCCAGATCATCCACATTTTGTTCTTTGGCAACGACCTGGAGTGCACCGGCAAAGCAAGTGGAATAGGCAGCTGCAAAAAGTTGCTCGGGATTCGTATATTTTCCCGTTATATTGTCCGTACCGTCAGGCATCCTGACATCCAGGTCCAGAACTCCGTCCTCACTGCTAACATGTCCGTTCCTACCTCCTTCATTGGTGGCGCTGGTCTCAAAAATAGTCTTCATATAACGCTATGTTTATGGGCCTGATCACAGATTCCCGATTGTTTTGCTCAAAATACCACTTGAAAATGGAATGGCATAAAATGAATTATTAAATTTGTGTGAAATAAGTGGGCGTTTACCTATTGGCAAAGGTTTCGCAACTTAAGAATCGGGGATTTTTTCGGACGGAACGGGGTGCATTACCTCGGCCCAAAATTGCACCATGGAAAAAAATTTACCCATAAACAGGAACGTGATTGAAATCCCCTAAAAACAAACCCACCTTAAAGCAGCTCCGTAATCTAACGGACCCCCCTTCCTTGAGCGAGGGGGCCAGGCAGAAGGTCCGATCCCTCCGAAAGAAAACACCTTCCACCCAAGAACTTATAAAGGGAATTCTGGAAGGCAATAAAACAGCCCTTGCACAGGCCATTACCTTGGTGGAAAGCACCAATCCGGACCATAGCCAACAGGCCAACGATATTATTGACCAATGTCTTTCACATTCCACACAAAGCATACGCATCGGGATTACAGGGGTACCGGGAGTGGGCAAAAGCTCGTTCATTGAAAGTTTTGGCGGCCACCTCATTTCCCTTGGAAAAAAATTGGCCGTTTTGGCGGTAGATCCCAGTAGCAGTATCAGCAAGGGCAGCATTTTAGGGGATAAGACAAGGATGCAGGAACTGGTAAAAAATCCCGATGTCTTTATCCGTCCTTCTCCATCCGGGACATCCATTGGAGGGGTCGCACGGAAAACCAGGGAGTCGATCATCCTTTGCGAGGCCGCTTCATACGAAGTGATCTTGATAGAAACGGTGGGGGTCGGACAGAGCGAAACGGCCGTTCACGGAATGGTGGATTTCTTTCTACTGCTCCAACTGGCAGGTGCGGGGGACGAATTACAGGGCATTAAAAGGGGCATTGTGGAAATGGCCGATGCCATTGTCATCAACAAGGCCGATGGGGACAATATAAAGAGGGCTCAATTGGCAAAAGGGGAATATCAACGTGCACTTCACCTCTACCCTCCCAAGGAAAATGGATGGGTACCGCAGGTTTTGGACTGCTCCTCTATTGAAAGTAGGGGCATCAAGGAAATCTGGGAACTTTTGGACCGCTATTTTACGGAAACCCGTAGATCTGGGCATTTTCAGGAAAATAGAAGGGTCCAGAACAGATATTGGTTCCTTCAAACGGTGGAAGACCTCTTAAAACTGCGTTTCTATGGGGACAGAAAGGTCCAAAAGCAATTGAAAAAATGGGAAGGTAGGGTCATGGACCATGAAATCTCCCCTTTTAGGGCAGCGGCAAAGCTGCTGGAATTTCAGCAAAAAGAACTTAAATAAAAAGCCTAAATTTGCCACAGAAATAATTTTTTCGGCCATGAACATTGTTACAGATTCCCTTTTATCCATCGTCGTTCCCTTGTACAATGAGCAGGACAATGTGGTATTGCTAACACAAAAAATACACGAGAACTTAAAAGGGTACAACTACCAGATCATCTATATAGACGACTTTTCCACAGATAGTACGCGAAAAAGGGTCAAGGACATGAACGATGGTCATGTACACCTTATTTCCCTTAAAAAAAACTATGGGCAGAGCCTGGCGCTCGCTGCGGGGATCGACTACGCATCCGGTGAATACATCATAACAATGGACGGGGACCTACAGAACGACCCGAGCGACATCCCGCAGATGCTTGCCTATGCCGTGGCCGGCGAATACGATCTTATCACTGGGATCCGTCAAAAAAGAAAGGATTCCCTTGTCAAAAAAATACCGTCAAAAATTGCCAATTTTTTGGTTAGAAGGGTCACTAAATTGGATATAAAGGACAATGGGTGCGCCCTAAAGGTCTTTACAAAGGATATTGCCAAGGACCTGAACCTCTATGGGGAAATGCACCGCTTTATCACCTTGCTGGCATTTTTGGAAGGGGCACAGATCAAACAGGTTCCCGTAAAGCACCATGCCCGTAATGCCGGGGTCTCCAAATATGGGCTGGAAAGGGTCTTTAAGGTAGTTGCCGATATGATGTTGTTGCTGTTCATAAGAAAGTACTTCCAGCGGCCCATACACCTATTCGGTATTTTCGGCTTTCTCCTTATCCTTTTGGGAATGGTGATCAATCTATACCTATTGGCAGTTAAACTTACCGGTGAGGATATCGGGAACAGGCCATTGCTGATCTTTGGACTGATGTTCATCCTTGCGGGTATCCAACTTTTCACCATCGGGATCGTAATGGAACTGTTGATAAGGACCTACTATGAATCGCAAAAGAAAAGGCCCTATAGGATCAAAACAGTCTCTATAGGTGGCAAATAGGAAAAAACATCTTATCGCACTTTTAAAGATAGCCATAAGTGCCCTTTTGGTCTATTTTATTTTTTCCAAGATCAATGTCGGCGATGTGCTGCAGACCTTGCGAAGGACCGATTCCACATATCTACTTCTGTCGATTGTGCTATTTGTAATATCCAAGGTCATCTCTTCCATTCGGCTGAACCTATATTTCCATGGCTTGGGCGTGTTCCTGACCCAATGGAGCAATCTAAAACTCTACCTTTTGGGGATGTTCTACAATCTCTTTTTACCAGGTGGTGTTGGAGGGGACGCTTATAAGGGATATCTGATCAAAACACAATTTGGCACCGAAACCAAGAAAGTGGTTTCCGTACTGGTATTGGACCGGTTGAGCGGTATGCTGCTGCTATTTATCTACGCATGTATATTGGCCTTATTTTTGGATGCGGAAGACCTACGGCCGTTTGTTTCCCTTCTAGTGGCCGCGCCCTTGTTGGGGACCTTGGTATTTTGGTGGCTGAACAAACGTTTTTTCGGATATGTACTTCCCGTGTTCTGGTCCTCCTTTGGATTCTCGGCCTTGGTACAGTTGGCGCAATTGGGCAGTGCCTATTTTATCTTGTTGGCACTGCAGGTAGAGATGGCCACAGAGGCATACCTGTTCCTTTTCCTCGTCTCGTCCATAGTATCGGTACTACCGTTGACCATCGGTGGAATAGGAAGCAGGGAGGTTACCTTTTTTTATGGTGCAAGTTGGTTATCCCTTGACAAAAGCAGTGCCATTGGTGTAAGTATGGTCTTTTTCCTGATAACGGCATTTATTTCCCTTTGGGGAATTGTGTACCACTTTAAAAAGCCCAAACTGGAAACGAAAAAAACGTAAACCTTAACATCAAAAGGTTTCAGAACGCATTTAATGGGATTTAATATGTAATAAATACATATGGTCCAATATCGCATCCCTTTTTTTGGGGTCCATAAATTTGGCCTGTAATCGGGTAATCCTAAAATTGTCCACCACATATTGCCGGTCCCATTCAAAATCCCTGCTCTTTAGGGCATCGAAATCCGCTTCGGTCACATAGACCCATACATCCTTTTTAGCCTTAAGGCCTTCCAAGTCAGTGATGTTCACCGGGTTTTGGTTGTAAAAATCCAAGGACCAGGTATACATAGGGGATATTTTGTAAATTTTGTCCACTGGAATGCGCTGTTCCTTTATGACCCGCGACATTGTTGACCCCCCCTGATAGTCCAACAAAGAAGGATAAAAGTGGAGATTGAGTACCGCGTTCAACAAAAGGGAACTACAGACAGAGATCGTAATTATCCGATAATAATAATGCTCCCTTTTCAGACAGAAATAGATAAGAATGGCAACGAGTGCCAAAAGGACGATCGTAGGCCAAATACCGTTCAATTCAAATACAAAAAAGCACAATAATACTCCGGAGAAGAATACCAAGGCCAAAATAAAATACTGTATGCCCAAAAGGATACGGACAATTCTTCGTTTATGGGCCCTAATGGTCTCGCACAGATAAGCGCCCGTTAGCACGGAGAAGAGGGGTATGGTAATGTTAAGGTAATGGGGCAATTTGAATTGGGCGAAGCTGATAGTTATAAAGATCAATGCAATTCCACCGATCGTGAGAAATTCCATGTGTGCGACATATCGGAACCTGCTGGCCAAGATACCCTTTAATTTCACCCAGTACGCCATGATCCCCAACACGGTCCAAGGTAGAAAAACCCATAGAAACGTATGGAAAAAGAAAAAATAGTCACTGCTGTTCTTTCCCATTCCATCGCCGCTCATCCTTTCAAAGCTCTGCTCCCAAAAGATAAAAAATATACCACTGCGATGGTCCTTGCCCCTAATCACCTTTTCCGGGTGCATATCGAACTGATGGTAATATGCGTACAACATTGGGGAAATACACAAAAAGAATACCAATAGGGCCACCAATATGCGCCAATTTACCAAGGCGGACCATTTTCGGGTGTAAGCCAAATGGCAGAGAATGGGGAAGCCGGTCACCAAAAGGGCAATCTGCCCTTTGGTCGAAAAAGCCATGGCAGCGCCGAATGCCCCCAGCACGAGCGGCAATAATTTACGGGTCTCGATATAAGTGGCCAACTGCCATATTGCAAAAATGGTAAAACCGGTCAGAACGGCATCGGTACGCACGTCTATGACGGACAAAACAATGGTCTGGGCGGTCATAAAGATCAGCGCGGCCAATTTACCCGCATCTTTCGAATACAATAGCCTACCCAGTCCAAAACAGCTATACGCACCCAAAAAGGTGGCCAATATGCCAGGTATACGGTAGGCCCAATCCTGGATACCGAAAATGGAGTAGGAAAAAGCCGCCAACCAATAATGCAGATGGGGCTTGTCCAAGTATTCTTCAGGACCTTTAAAAAGGTTCAGGAAATCCTGTTCCTGAACCATCCGCATGGCCATGACGGCAAACTGGGCGGAATCGTTTTCAAAAAGGGTGACGAACATTCCCGCAACATACACCAATACTACCAAAATTAGCAGGAACCAATATCTTGTATTAGAGATCATGTATAATTTTATTACTTGTAAAGATATATAACTTCCAAAATAGCCATCCCATAAAAGACCCTATAAGAAATCCTGTAAGGATATCAAGGGGATAGTGTACTCCCAGATAAATTCGGCTATATCCTACCAACAGGGCCCAACAGAACAGTACGGGAAAAAGATAAGGCAAACGGGACCTGAGCAGGCAGCCAAAAAATACGGCGACCGCCATACTATTCCCTGCATGGGCGGAAAAATATCCATATTTTCCACCACAATGGGATTTGACCAAACGTACAAAAGATCCCACTTCCGCATCATGGCACGGTCTGGGACGCTGTACCCCATATTTAAAAAAATTACCCAATTGATCGGTAACAGTGATCAACAGGGCGATGGCGACCAACAATAACAAGGTTCTTTTGGTGCCCAAGGTCCTAAAAGAGATGATCAACAAAAAAACATACAAGGGAAGGGCACTGAACTTATGTGACATAAAAAGCCAAAAACCGTCCCATGTGGTACTTCCCATACCATTGAGGTACAGGAAGAGTTCCTTGTCCGTTTCCAAAAGTTTTTCAAGGAGATCAATCCACATATCGGGATATTTCACGATCGTAAAATTCCGTCGCTTGGGCAATCAAGGTTTCCGCTTCAGAGGCAAGGTCGTCCTCGTCTTCCTGGGAAAAATCTTCTAACCATTCCACCTCATCGTTCTCCAAATTGATGATAAAGCGTGGATACTCCGTATGTACGACAAAGATCGCCGATGGGAAATCCGTATTGTCACCCAATAAAAATTTAGGAAATTCCATAATTCCGTTTCAGTTAAAACATTCATGTCCCTGGGCCTTGATCAGGCTGCGGGTCTTATAATTAAATCGAAGATACAACATTATCGCCGATGCCGTCAATCCGGCCAGTAGTCCAAGCCAAATGCCCACACTGCCCAAAGGGGTGTGCAGTCCCAGATAAAAACTGATCGGGAAGCCCATCAACCAATAGGCGACAAAGGTGATCAGCGTGGGTATCCTTACATCCTGCAACCCTCTTAACGCCCCCAAGATCACTACCTGTAGGCCGTCAGAAATCTGAAAAAATGCGGCCACCAACAACAATTGGGAAGCCAAGATGATCACTTCGGTATTGTCGACGGTGTTCAGCAGGTCGTCCACATCCAGATAAATTGTTGGCAGCCAAGTCCTAAAAATAAGGAAAAGGGCGGCAAAGGCAACTTCCAGAAGAAAGGTCAGGAAAAATATGGAAAGGGCCACCTGCCGTAGCTTTTTAAAGTCCATCAGCCCCTTCTGGTTGCCTACGCGGATCATGGCCGCCACCCCAAGCCCCATCCCCACCATAAAGGTCATACTGGACAGGTTCAAGGCTATCTGATTGGCCGCTTGGGGATTCTTGCCCAACACCCCGCTCAACCAAATAGCGGCGGTAAAAATGGCCACCTCAAAAAACATCTGTAGAGCGGAGGGCAACCCAAGTTCCACTATCTTTTTCATCACCTTCTTTTCCAGCCTTCCAAAATTAAATCCGGTAACATATCCGTTAAATTTTTTCTTGCTCCTTAAAAGGGCCCAAATAAAGATGACCATTACCATTCGCGATATAAGGGTACCGATCGCCGCTCCCACAATGCCCAATTTGGGAAATCCAAGGGAACCAAAAATAAGCAAATAGTTGAGCAGGATATTGACAGCGTTTGCCAGGACCGCCGCGTACATGGGATATTTTGTCTGTGAGAGTCCATCGGAAAACTGCTTGAACGCCTGAAAGATGATCAAGGGCACAAGGGAAAAGGCTACAAGGTCCAAATAGGGCATGGCCAGCTCCACTACTTCCAAAGGTTGCTTCATGATATACATCAGGGGCTTTACCAAAAGGATCAAAGAAAATAGGGCCAACCCAAAAAATGTACACAGCACCAACCCATGCTTTAGGGCACTTTTGCCCGCCCCTTTGTTACCGGCACCGTCCGCCTCGGCAACCAAGGGGGTAATAGCGGTGGAAAAACCGATTCCCAGAGACATGGCTATAAAGACAAAACTATTGCCCAAAGAAACAGCGGCCAGTTCGGCGGTTCCCAATTGGCCCACCATAATATTATCCGCAAAGGCCACAAACGTATGGCCCAACATTCCCAAGATTACCGGAAAGGACAATTGAAGGTTATATCGGAATTCCTTGGTGTACTGCTTTAACAAACCGTCTATTTTGGAGGTGCAAATATAAGGTTCCCTTTTGATTTTCATCCCAAGGGCAAGCCATAAAAATGCCTTTGACTTAAGTGTGTTCCAAGAACGTTGTTCGTCCTTTAGTACCCAACAATGCCCAAGTCCAAATATTGATAGGGCCGTGCATTCCCTTTTTTAGTAATTTGTACAAGATTGGGCAAAAACCTCCACTTTCATTTTCATTATGGACAATTTCGGCATATCCGGCCTGACGGAGGAAGAGGTACTTCGTTCGCGTGCACTGCATGGGAGCAATCGACTTGGCCAGAAACGCGAAAACAATTTTCTCAAATATCTTGTGGGTTTGGCCAAGGAACCCATGGTTGTCATATTACTGATAGCGGCTTCCATCTATTTTATCAGTGGCCAGACAGGGGATGGCCTATTTTTATCGATTGCGATACTCTTTGTTGCCTCCATTTCCGTTTATCAGGATTCCAGAAGCAGAAAGGCCCTTAACGATTTAAAAGACCTGACCCAACCCATTTGGAAGGTATATCGAAACGGCTCCCTTACAAAAGTGCCGTTGGACGATCTGGTAGTGGGCGACAGCCTAATTGTGGAAGAAGGCAATACGGTACCTGCCGATGGCACCATCGTACATTCGAACGATCTTTCGGTCAACGAATCCATGTTGACGGGGGAATCACTGCCAGTTTATAAAAGGTCCCTTTCAGGTGAAAATTTGTTGTATACGGGAACAAATGTTACGGGAGGGCTGGCGATCATGACCATTACTGCCATAGGAAATGCCACGGAGCTGGGTAAAATAGGAAAAAGCCTGGATGATATAGAAGTGGAGAAAACGCCCTTGGCAAGGCAAATCGATGATTTCGTAAAAAAAATGGTGGTGCTTGGAGCCGTTTTCTTCTTGGGGGTCTGGGGCATCAACTACTATCGAAACCCTGAAATTCTGGACAGTCTTTTAAAGGCGCTCACCTTGGCCATGAGCATACTGCCGGAAGAGATCCCCGTGGCCTTCACCACCTTTATGGCCCTTGGGGCATGGCGGCTGATGAAGATGGGAATAATCGTTAAACGGATGGCCACCGTGGAAAGCCTCGGCAATGCCACGGTTATCTGTACGGATAAGACCGGTACCATCACCCAGAACAAAATGGAGCTAGCCCGTTTGTATATTCCGGGGAGCCCCATCGTCACCTATACGGACAATCTTCAGGACCCATTGGGGAAAGAACTGCTACGCATCGCCATGTGGGCCAGTGAACCGATTCCTTTTGATCCGATGGAAATCGCAATCCATCAAGGGTATGTTCGCAATTTTCAAAAGGATGAAAGGCCCTTGTACAAATTGGTGCACGAATATCCCTTGGGCGGAAATCCGCCAATGATGACACATATCCAAGAAGATGAAAAGGGCCATCGTATCATTGCCGCCAAAGGGGCACCAGAGGCCTTTCTAGAGATTGCTGACCTAGGTCAGTCGGAAAAAAACCACCTGATCAACGGCATTTCTTCCCTTGCTTCCCAAGGGTTCCGGTTACTGGGAGTAGCTCTTGCCACAATGGAAGGAGGAAGCTACCCCGCCCAACAACAGCAATTTCACTTTAAATTTTTGGGTATGGTGGCCTTTTATGACCCCCCCAAACCAAACATTCGCGAGGTATTCGAAAAATTCGGGAAAGCGGGCATCGCCATAAAGATCATTACCGGGGACAATGCGGAAACCACCAAAGCCATTGCGAGCCAGATCGGTTTTGATACGGGCAATAAAAGCCTATCCGGATCACAGTTGATGGCCCTTTCTGATGACGACCTCCAGCAAACGGTGGGTGAGGTAAAGATATTTACCAGGATGTTTCCGGAGGCCAAACTACGTATCATCAATGCCCTAAAGGCCAATGGGGAAATAGTGGCCATGACGGGGGACGGGGTAAATGACGGGCCTGCCCTGAAAGCGGCGCATATTGGCATCGCCATGGGAAAAAAGGGGACAGAGGTGGCCAAAGCGGCCGCGGCCCTTATTTTGGTGGAAGACGACCTGTCAAAAATGGTGGATGCGATAGCCATGGGCAGACGGATCCATACCAACCTAAAAAAGGCCATCCAGTATGTGATCTCCATCCACATCCCCATTGTCCTGATCGTATTTTTGCCCTTGGCCCTTAACTGGGCGTTCCCGCATATTTTTACCCCTATCCATGTTATTTTATTGGAACTCATCATGGGGCCTACCTGTTCCATAATCTATGAAAACGAACCCCTTGAAAAAAATACCATGTCCCAAATGCCAAGACCGTTTTCCATCGCATTTTTCAACAACAGGGAATTGATCACAAGTCTGCTGCAAGGGCTAGCGATCACTCTGGGGGCACTGGCAATCTACCAATTTTCGGTGGGACAGGGATGGAACGAGCCCACTACAAGGGCATTGGTCTTTACCAACCTTATCACGGCCAATATCTTTCTTACTTTGGTAAACCGTTCCTTTATCTACCCCATTTCCACGACCATCACCTATAAAAATGCGCTTGTTCCCTTGATGATCGGGGCCACCATCCTACTGACCGCAGCGTTGTTATATATGGAACCTTTGGCCGATTTTTTTAAATTCGAGGGTCTTTCCCCTGTTCAACTGGGCAGTTGTACCACGGTCGGGTTTTTATCGGTGGTTTGGTACGAAGCGGTCAAAGCGATAAAAAGAAGCGGAAAAACCAAAACCGGGCCTCTGAACCGATCACAGAGGATATGATCCTTTAACCCATTGTGCATTTTGATTTAGCGTAAAAACTTCGGTATAGCAGTTAATCTAAGTATCCATAAATCAATTTATCATGCACAAGTTCAAAGCAGATTACGGAAAAATATTGAAAGTACCCTAACAGATACCGAAGGAAAACCTGTTGCCCTATCAAGGGCGCATGCCCGTTTTGCCTACATCGAGTTTATGGCCTTCCACCCCATGGCCGCACATCTTGTTACCTATAGTGAACGTGACCTTTTCGGAAAGCTTCCGAAGGACCTTTGCTCCCATATCGTGCGAAGCGTTCACAATGGAAGGCGATCCAGTTGTGCCCTTGCGGTGATCCTTTCCCTTTGAGACTATCATATCTGTTTTCACTTCCTTTTATATGTAATTGATGCGCTATTGATACATCATATATAGGGTATAGATACGCTATAGATTCGGCATACATTCGGCATAGATACGCTATAGATTCGGCATACATACGGCATATGTACGATATATATGTAGGAATATTCCTATTTTTTTATTATTTTGGTAACAACTTAAAATGGAATATTATGGCACGTATCAGAAGTCCGTTCATCATTACGGGCACATTGGGGGAGATCAATTTTTATGTGTATGATGGTATCAATGTGGCCCGCAGGGCCGGTGGGGGGTTCAATAGGAAGGATATCAAGACCAGGCCCGAAATGAGGGGCGTACGGGAAATTAACGGGGAGTTCACACATTGTTCCAAGGTAAAGTCGGTATTCATGCGGGCATTACGGCCTTATTTTGTGGGCATAAGGGGCAAGAGGATCCATTGTGAAATGGTGGGCATGTTTACCCGGGTCAAGAAACGGGATGCGGTATCGGGCCGAGGGGAGCGCACCATAGAGGCAGGGCTGGCCTCTGCCGATGGCCTGCGCGAACTGTCCTCTTATTCGTATCCGAAGGCCTATTCCCTTTACGGGGTCTTGGGGTGCCGATTTACGGTAGATTTGGCCCAGGAGCATTGTACCTTTCCCGATCTTGATCCGGCACTGACCGTATTTCCCGAGGGAGCGACCCATTTGGGCCTACGGTTTGGGATCGTATGCATGGATTTTGTAGCGCTAAAGGCCCATCTTTTTCCTGCGGAGGAGCATTTTGTTCCGCGAGGGGCAGGCCCCGGGCCGCTGACCCTGGCCCTGTCCTCACGGGTGGAGGGCACGGGGCGGCGTATCGCTTTTCTTGGGGTACGTTTTTATCAGGAGGTAAACGGGGCGTACCACATGCTGGAGGAGGGCAGGGGTGCCGCGGTCGTAGGGGTACGTTAAAAACCGTCAGTGGGGGTGAAATTCCAGCGGAATTTGATGCCGGGAACCGTTTTTTGGCCTGGAATCCCAGTTCTTGATACTGAAGTGATCTAAACTTTTCCCCATTGGGTAAAAAATCGCCCCTTTGGTAGAACAAGATCGGTTTATCTTATATTGAACGGCCACCCCCGGTCACAACTTTTTGGCAGCTTCCCAAAAGACATCCATTTCCGCAAGGCTCATATCCTTTAAGGATTTCCCCTGTTCCTTGGCCTTTTCTTCCAAATATTGAAAGCGCTTTATAAATTTTTTATTGGTCCGTTCCAAAGCATTTTCGGGATCTATCTTTAAAAACCGGGCGTAATTGACCATAGAGAAGAGCACATCCCCAAATTCCGCTTCCATGGCATGGGTATTTCCCATGTCCACTTCCTGTTGAAATTCCCTCAGCTCCTCCTCCACCTTCTCCCAGACCTGTTCGGGCCTTTCCCAGTCGAACCCTACCCCAGCAACCTTGTCCTGTATCCGGTTCGACTTTACAAGGGCCGGCAATCCTTTGGGGACGCCTTCCAATACGCTTTTTTTCCCTTCGCGCAATTTAATTTTCTCCCAATTGCTCTTTACCTCCCCTTCATCCGCTACCTGTACGTCCCCATAGATATGTGGGTGCCTATTGATAAGTTTTTCGCAAATTTCGTTGGCCACATCGGCCATATCGAACGAATTGCTCTCGCTACCGATTTTGGCATAAAAGACGATGTGCAACAGCAGATCTCCCAGTTCCTTTTTCACTTCTTCAAGGTCGTTATCCAGGATGGCGTCCCCCAGTTCGTACGTTTCCTCGATCGTGAGGTGCCTCAAACTCTGGAGGGTCTGTTTCCGGTCCCACGGGCACTGCTCCCGCAATTCGTCCATAATGGTGAGGAGTCGGTCAAAGGCCGCTAATTGTGCCGTTCTATCTTGCATATCCAAGCTTTTGGCAAAAATACAAATCCAAAAAGTAAGTAAGGCCAGGATTTTTATGTTATTTTGGAAACGTACAAAAGCAGGTGATCATTTTTACCTTGGCAGTATCTAATACAATTTAGGATGGACCTCTTACAGCTTTTTAAAAAGTTGGCACCTTTTATAAGGCCCTACAGGAGCCTTATCCTCTACACCCTGCTCCTTACGATCGTCGGCTCCTTTGCAGCCCAGGTAAATGCCTTTATCCTGAAATATACCGTTGATTCGATCAGCGACCTCCTCGTGGCCAAAACGCCCCTGAAACAGGGCCTATATCTTCTTGCTACCATAAGTACCATCCTCGTGATCAAGGAATTGGTCTACTCCTTGGTGCAATTCGGCCAAAAATTTTATGGGGAAAAACTTCGTATCCTGGTATCAAGGGATTTTGCACAGACCATCATAGAAAAGATCCTGACCTACCGGATGGCCTTTTACACCTCTTCCGACAACGAGAGTGGCAAGCTGCAGACCCGGATCGATCTGGGGGTGGGCAGCCTTACCAGGTTGGTACAGAATTTCTTTATAGATATCCTCCCCCTTTTTGCCAACGCCATTGTTGCCTTGGTGGTCATGTTCGTTGCCAACTTCTATGTGGGCCTGGTGGGACTTTTCATCGTGCCACTGTATTTTTATGTGAGCCAGCTACAGGCCGGAAAACTGAGCGGTTTTAGAAGGAGCATGCGCAAGTACAGGGAGACCAGGAGCAATAGGATCATCAACCTGATCGAATCCATACATGTCATAAAATCCTTTGTAACCGAACCTATCGAGGCCGATAGGCATAAAAACCTGCAATTTGAAATGACGGAAAACCAGATGGAAACCCGTAAGACGGGGTTTTTATTCGAGAGCATAAAAAGTTTTATAGAGCAGGTCGGGGTGATCATCATCATTATCCTGACGGCCTATTTTGTACTTACCGACCAAATGACCATCGGGGCCATCCTTTTCCATATATTATTGTTCAACAACGTTTCGGCACCCATACGCCAACTGCATCGGATCTATGATGAGGTAAACGATGCCCTGATCTATTCGGAAGGATTTTTTGATATACTTGAAGCGGACAGCGAAAAGGAATCCACGGGAAATTACATCCCGAAAAGCATAGAGGGTTTAATTGAAATAAAGGGGGTGGACTTTCAATATCCCAATGGCAATATGGCGCTGCACGGTATACATATGTGCATAAGGCCCAACGAGATCACGGCCCTTATCGGGCTGAGCGGAGCGGGAAAGAGCACCATCATCAACCTGCTGGACAAGTTTTACGAACCCTCAAAGGGAACGATCTTTTTGGACGGTGTTGACCTGCAGGAATACGATACCCCATTTTTGCGAAGGAACATTGGCCTGGTACTGCAAAAAAATCATATTTTTAGGGGCAGTATTTCCGAAAATATTTTGTACGGAAATCCCATTAAATCGATGGAAGATGTAATCGAGGCCTCCAAGAAGGCCTATCTGCACGAGCAGGTCATGGAACTTAAGGATGGATATGGTACCCAGGCACATTTGTTATCGGGCGGTCAGCAACAGCGCATTGCCATTGCCAGGATGTTCCTGAAAGATCCCCCAATCATATTTTTGGACGAACCTACCGCCAACTTGGATGCGATTGCCACGGAACAGATCAAGAAAAGCCTGGATGCCATAAAAAAGGACAGGACGGTGATCATTATTTCCCACAGTATCTCCCAGATCATAGATGCCTCCAATATCATCGTAATGGAACAGGGCCGTATAGCGGAAAGTGGTACCCATGAAATTTTGTACGAGAACAAAGGCGTTTACCATTCGATCTTTACGGCCATGGCGAACAGTCTCAATATCGATAAAATAAAACAATCACTGGAATAGAACACTATTTAGGAGAAATAAAGCAGCACACTATGGATAGCGAAAGGGAGAAGGAACTGGCGGCACTGGCCGCCCTAAAATGGATCAAAGAAGGAATGACGGTGGGACTTGGATCCGGCAGTACCGCGGCATATATGATCAAAGCCTTGGGGGAAGAGGTTGCACAGGGCCTTTCGGTACAGGGGGTCGCCTCTTCCGACAGGACCGGTGAACTGGCAAGGTTGGCCGGCATCCCCCTCATCCCCTTGGAGGACACACATGGCATCGATGTAAATATAGACGGGGCGGACGAATTTGATCCCTACATGCAGTTGATAAAAGGGGGCGGAGGAGCCCTTTTAAGGGAAAAAATAATTGCCGACCATTCCAAACTCAATATCGTTATCGCCGATTCGGGCAAGGAGGTAAAGCGGTTGGGCAAGTTCCGATTGCCCATTGAAACGGTGCCCTTCGCCACTAGGCAGATCTATCTGCGGCTCCAAAAACAGGGCCTGGACCCCGAATTACGAAAGGAGGCCGGGGAAGTGTACATAACCGATGAGAACAATTACATCCTGGATTGTGATATTTCCCAGGTCACCAATCTTACCGAACTGGAGCGGATGCTCATTGGAACCCCGGGCATCGTGGAGACAGGGCTCTTTCTGGAATCCACGGACATCATCATTTTGGGAAAGGGGGAAACCACCGAGATTTTGCACAGATAAGAACTGAAAGAAGCCAACGGGGTCCATAAAAAAACGTATTTTTATTATTCGCTAAATTTTACATTATGCTTGCACCAATAGTATCCATATCTTGGTTGAACCAACATCTGTCCGACGGGGACTTGGTGGTCCTCGATGGGAGTATACAGGAGAATATATCCGACCTTACCCCCAGCTATACCGATATCCAAATAAAGGGAGCCCGCTATTTTGATATTAAAAATTCTTTCTGCGCCAAGGACACGGACCTTCCCAATATGCTTCCCTCGCCGGAGGAATTTACCGCAGAATGCCAGAAATTGGGCATCAATTCCGATAGTCGGATAATCGTATACGACCATCTCGGAATCTATTCCGCCCCACGGGTCTGGTGGATGTTCAGGGCCATGGGACATGCAAATGTGGCCGTGCTGGACGGCGGCCTTCCAGAATGGGCCAAAATGGGACTGCCCACCGAAGCCCTTGGGGCAACGATTACCACGACCAAAGGAAATTTTGAGGCGAACTACCAGCCCAGACTGGTAAAGACCTCCGTGGATATACTGGACAACCTGGACAAAAAAAATGCGCTGGTAATAGATGCGAGATCCTCAGGACGATTTTATGGCCTTATCCCGGAACCCAGAAAGGACCTAAAGGGCGGCCATGTACCGGATTCCCTAAACTTGCCCTATACGGAAGTGCTCAGGGAGGGCAAGTTCCTGCCCAAGGAAGAACTGCTGCAACTTTTCGAGCATTTGAACCTTGGGGACAGGCCCTTGATATTCACCTGTGGTTCCGGACTTACCGCCTGCATCATCCTATTGGCGTGCGAACTGGTACTGGAAAACCACACCTCGGTGTACGACGGTTCCTGGTCCGAATGGGGGCAACTGGAAAATGCACCGATCACGGGCCCGGAGGCCTAAGCTGAAAAGAGACCCCTACTTATGAAATCGATGTTTATCGCCATACTGCTTTTCCTTTGTAAGGGGCATTCACAGGAAGTGATCGCCATTCCTTTTGACCCTCCCGAGGAGCTAAACTGGGAAGGAACGGAAAAAGCTTATTTCTCCACCCAATGGGATACCCAGGTGGTCACCAATGTTTCCAAGCCCAGCATGGAGGTGTTTTTGCCCGAAACGGATCGCTCAAATGGCACCGCTGTCATCATTGCCCCCGGAGGTGGGTTATATGTACATGGGATAGAAAACGAAGGAAATGCGGTGGCCCGATGGCTCACTACAAAAGGGTTTACCGCTTTTGTATTAAAATACAGACTGGTGCCCACAAAGGGAGATGGGGTGGCAGCCCTAGCGAACGAAGGGGAGGTGGTCTTCAAAAAAGCTTCCAAGGTACTGCCCTTGGCTACCCAAGACGGACTGAACGCCATCTTACATGTACGCCAAAAAGCAAGGGAATATGGAATAGATCCCCATAAAATCGGGTTTATGGGATTTTCGGCAGGGGGCGCCGTAACCATGAACCTTACGTTTAACTATACCGAAGGCAACAGACCCGATTTTGTGGTTCCCGTCTATCCTTGGATGGGCTTGGTGCCCCCTTATACGGTCCCAAAGGATGCCCCGCCGATGTTGCTGATCTGTGCCTCCGATGACCCCTTGATCCTACCGTCCTTGAGCACACAGCTGTACTCGAAATGGGCCGAAAACGGAAAAATAGCCGAACTGCACATGTATTCCAAAGGTGGACATGGTTTTGGAATCAAGAAACAGGGCCTACCTTCTGATTCCTGGATACAGCGGTTTTATGACTGGTCCGTTGCCGAAGGGCTGACCACGCCAAAAAAAGAATGAGAAGAACAGCGATCCAAAAACGTACATCGTCCCTATTTGGACGATGGTCCCTTGGGGAACGGCATGTAACGGCCATGGAACGTCCTACATCGAAAATAATTTGGCCAGATGGCCCTAATTCCTAATTTAACCTTAAATCATTGCCAACAATGAAATTTTTGATTCCCTTACTAGTTATCCTGAGCACCTTTGTATCGGCACAACAAAAGGGACCCTTTGAGGCCGAGGTACTGTCCATCCGACAGAAATATGACACCGTTTGGGATGCCAGCAGGGAAACCGTTGTCTTTACCGGAAGCTCCAGCATACGGATGTGGAAAGATATAGGAGCGGTTTTTCCCGGGCACCAGATCATCAATTCGGGCTTTGGGGGTTCCAAGACCTTGGACCTGTTGCGCTATTCCGATGAACTGATACTGGCCTATAGGCCAAAAAAGGTCTTTATCTATGAAGGGGACAACGATATTGCCGCCCGACTTACAACACGGACCATCATGGACCACACCGTGCAGCTTATCCAAAAAATAAAGGAGACGGATCCCACTATCCAGATCGTGCTGATCTCCGCCAAACCGAGTATTGCCCGCTGGAATTATCGTTCCAAATACAAAAGGCTCAACAGAAAATTCAGACGACTCTGCGAAAGGGACACCTCCCTTTCCTTTGCCAATGTCTGGGACGTGATGCTGGACAGGCGAAAGGTGAAGACCGATCTTTTTATCGCAGATGGACTGCACATGAACGCCAAGGGGTATGAGCTATGGCATTCCGTACTGAAGGAATATATGGACTGAACTTAAAACAACCTTATAAATAGATTATGCGAACCTTAAAATCTTCCCATTTATTAAAGACCCTTTTCGTATTCCTTTTACTTCTGGGCCTAATTGCCTGTCAGGAAAAGAAATCAAAAAAAATCATCAACTACCCTAGCACGGATCTTTCCACGGAAAATATCATTCCCAAACCGCTGAAGACGATCGCTACCAACAGTGCGTTCGGACTGGACAAAAACACGGCCATCCATACCTCCCAAAATGCGGAAGGTTTTCATGAGGTAGGAAAATTTTTGGCGGAAAGGATCAAGGAAAAGATTTCTTTGGACCTTCCCGTGAACGAAAGTGCTTCCGGTTCCGTGGAGCGCATTATTTATATTAACCAATCGGACAGTACCTCCCTTACCACTCAGGAATCCTATCAGCTCTTTATTACCAATGATTCGGTGATCCTGAACGCAAAATCGGCCGAAGGGGCCTTTAGGGGCATACAGACCTTACGGCAGATCATTCCCGAGGAAAGCAACGACACGCTCACGGACCATTCCATGTGGCTCGTTCCGACGGGCAAAATAACGGACAATCCCAACTTTGCCTACAGGGGCGCCATGTTGGATGTTGCACGTCATTTTTTTGATGTGAAGGATGTAAAAAAATACTTGGATATATTGGCCTATTACAAGATGAACGCACTGCACCTGCACCTTTCCGACGACCAAGGGTGGCGGATCGAGATCAAGTCATGGCCCAAACTCACCGAAGTGGGCGGCAGCACCGAAGTGGGCGGGGGCCAAGGTGGGTTTTATACCCAGGAACAGTACAAGGATCTGGTGGCCTATGCCGCCGAAAGGTATATTACTATTATCCCAGAGATAGATATGCCAGGGCATACCAATGCGGCCTCGGTCTCCTACCCTTTTCTGAACGGCAACGGCAAACCCCTCAGCCTTTACACGGGAACCAAGGTGGGCTTCAGTACCTTTGATACTCGGAAGGACACCGTCTACGCTTTTATCGACGATGTGGTCCGGGAAATTTCCGGATTGACGCCGGGGCCCTATTTCCATATTGGCGGCGATGAAAGCCATGTGACCAAAAAACCGGATTATATCCATTTTGTTGAAAAAGTGGAGAAAATTGTACGGAAACATGGGAAAAGAATGATCGGATGGGATGAAATTGCACAGGCCGATATAGATTCATCCTCGGTGGTACAACTTTGGGGCAGTGATGAAAATGGCCTTACGGCCAAGAAAAAAGGGGCAAAATTGATCATCTCCCCTGCCAAAAAGGCCTATTTGGACATGCAGTACGATTCCGTTTCAAAGTACGGACTCCATTGGGCCGCCTATATCCCAGTGGATACGGCCTATGTCTGGTCTCCCGAAAAATATTTGGAAGGCATTTCAATGGATGATATTTTGGGGGTGGAAGCCCCCTTATGGTCAGAGACCATCAGCGAGATCGGTGAACTGGAATATTTGGCCTTTCCGCGGATCATTGGCTATGCGGAACTGGGATGGACCACTGATGGGAACAGGGACTGGGAAAACTATAGGGTGCGTTTGGGAAATCAGGCTCCTTATCTGGATCGAATGGACGTAAAGTACTATCCCTCCACTCTTATAGATTGGAAAAAAAGCAAATATACCTATAAGACCATTATAAAGGATTGATGGAAACCCGAACGGGCCATTGAGCGTTAGGGGGCCATCAAAGCGGACCATCCAAAGACCTCCGATGCTGCGTTGTACAATACATAAAAGGTATGCGGTCCCATTGATCTCAACAACATGGCCGGTCCATAAAAAAAAGCCTTCTTTTACGGAAGGCTTTTTTTATATTTATCATCAATTCTGCTATTCCTTGGGTTCCTTTTCGGTTTCGTCCTCTTTTTTGGTAAAATCGGTGATTCCCTGTTCGTGCAATATATTGTACCATTGCAGCACTTTCTTGATATCGCTAAGGTATACCCTGTCTTCATCGTAATTGGGCAAAATATCGAAGAAATATTCCTCCAATTTCAATTTGTCCTCCTTATGCCCCACAGAGGTCTTTTCCCCGTTCTCCTTTTCCTGGATGTTCTGGAACACCTGTCTGAGCGGCACTTCCTCCTCCAATGTATAAATGGCTATTTCAGAAAGTACACTGACATTGTTCTTAAAACCTACCGTAACCTTTTTACCATCCAAGAGGGATTCGGCAACAAAACCTGTACGGGTCTGTGTCAACAATTTATAAAGTCCGGGTTTTCCCCCAATGGATAAAATTTTGTCTAAACTCATATTTTGATTTTACAGCCGCAAATATTAAACTTTTAGCCCAATATAGAAATTACTTTAACGTGCTTTTTTCATTTCGGGAAACCGCATCCTGTAATCTACCTTTATCTTTCCCTTGGATATGTTGCCCAGTCTATTCTTTATCAGCCGTTTTTTGAGGGTGGAAAGTTTATCGGTAAACAGGATTCCCTCTATATGATCGTACTCGTGTTGGATCACACGGGCCAAAAGTCCGTCGTATGTTTCCGTGTGCGGTTCAAAATTTTCGTCCATATAACTTATGACCAAGGTATCCTTTCTAAGAACGTCCTCGCGAACGTCGGGAATACTTAGACAGCCTTCATTGAAAGGCCACTCCTCTCCGGATTCTTCCAATATTCTGGCATTTATAAAGACCTTTTTAAATCCTTTTAACTGTAGTTGCTCTGCTTCGGAAAGGTCTTCGTCATCGGCAAAGGGCGTAGTGTCCACCGTGAACAGCCGTATGGGCAGACCGATCTGTGGTGCCGCCAATCCCACCCCACAGGCGTTGTACATGGTGTCCCACATATTTTGGATCAATTCGGGAAGGTTGGGGTAATCCCTGCTGATATCCGACCCCATTTTTCGAAGGACCGGATCGCCATATGCTACAATCGGTAATATCATCTCAATATATTTCTCTGTTCAAAAATGCCTGTAAAATAATGGTGGCACTTATTTCATCGACCAATGCCCTGTCACGTCGCTTACTTTTTTTAAGGCCGCCGTCGATCATGGACTGAAAGGCCATTTTGGAAGTAAAGCGTTCATCCTGTCTTACAATGGGAATGTTCGGGAACATTTCCGACAATCTGATCAAAAATGGTTTGATGAGCGCTTCCGATTCGGAAGGTGCATTGTTCATTTGTTTGGGCTCGCCCACTACAAATTTCTCCACTTTTTCCGATGCCACATAGCCTTTTAAAAAGGTAAGTAGCTCCTTGGTCTCCACGGTCCGTAGACCGGAAGCGATGATCTGCAGCTCGTCCGTGACCGCTATTCCCGTTCTTTTCTTCCCGAAATCCAATGCGACAATCCTGGCCACCCCATTATTTTTGGCAAAAATAAACATAAATTGTGATAAGTATAAAATTGAAAGGTTAATTAAGGGGCAGCCCGTATATTTGTGCAAAATTGAACAAAAGATGACCGAATTAAGAAATATCATTGAAAATGCATGGGACAACAGGGAACTTTTAAAGGAAGATGCCACCCAGAACACCATTAGGAAGATCATAGACCTTTTGGACAACGGACAACTCCGCTGCGCAGAACCGACAAAGGATGGATGGCAGATCAACGAGTGGGTAAAAAAGGCGGTAGTGATGTATTTTCCGATCCAAAAAATGGAGACCTTGGAAGCAGGGATCTTTGAATACCATGATAAAATGCCCTTAAAACGGGGATATAAGGAGAAGGGTATCCGGGTGGTCCCCAATGCGGTGGCCAGACATGGCGCCTATATTTCCCCTGGTACCATCCTAATGCCAAGTTATGTGAACATAGGCGCCTATATAGATGAAGGTACCATGGTGGATACCTGGGCCACAGTGGGAAGTTGCGCCCAAATAGGCAAGAATGTCCACCTTAGTGGCGGAGTGGGCATAGGGGGCGTCCTAGAACCCCTTCAAGCGGCTCCCGTGATCATAGAGGACAACGCTTTTGTTGGATCCCGATGCATTGTAGTGGAAGGGGTCCGTGTAGGGACGGAAGCGGTATTGGGGGCCAATGTGGTGCTTACCGCCTCAACCAAGATCATCGATGTAACGGGCGATTCCCCTGTAGAGCGCAAGGGATTCGTACCTGCACGTTCCGTGGTGATCCCAGGTAGTTATACCAAACAGTTTCCCGCTGGGGAGTTCCAAGTGCCCTGCGCCCTGATCATCGGAACACGAAAGGAGAGCACCAATAAAAAGACCTCCCTGAACGATGCTTTACGGGAATATGATGTAGCTGTATAGAAAAATGTAGGAATTTTATAGGACTATATAATTTTTCCTCTTTTTTTTTGTTATACTTTTGTCAGTAACCTATATGTAAAGCCGCAATCTTGTTCTATGGACAACAACAAGGAAAAAATCACTGCGCTCGTAATAACCTACAACGAGATCGGGTACATTGAGAAATGTATCCGGTCCGTTGCTTTTGCCGATGAAATTATTGTAGTCGATTCCTTCAGTACCGATGGAACATATGAATATCTATTGGACCATCCCAAGGTCAGGGTGCTACAGAATCCTTTTGATAATTTCACTTCCCAAAAAACGTTCGCCCTTAAACAAGCTTCCAATGATTGGGTATTGTTTCTGGATGCGGATGAGGTGGTACCGGATACCTTACGGGACGAGATCCTGTCCACCGTTAATGGAAATACGGACCATGTAGCCTATTGGTTCTATAGAAAGTTCATGTTCAAGGACCGTCCGCTGCATTTCAGCGGGTGGCAGACCGATAAGAATTACAGGCTTTTCCGCAAGAGCAAGGCCCAGTTCTCCGATAAAAAAATCGTGCACGAAACCTTGGATGTGAACGGTACTTCGGGTATTTTAAAGGAGCGGTTGATCCATTTCTGTTATAAAAATTATGAGGATTATAAGGGTAAAATGTTGAAATATGGCCGACTGAAGGCAAAAGAAGCATTTTATAAAGAGAAAAAGTTCAATTATATATTGCTTTTTCTGAAACCCGCATGGAAGTTCTTTAACCATTATATCATAAGGGGAGGGATCCTCGATGGAAAAAAAGGGGTCATTATCTGCTATCTGAACGCCTTAGGTGATTATGAACGCTATAGGGAATTGAAGGAACTGGAAAAAAAAAATGAACTCGCCTACTTCTTGATGATGCCGTAAGGGGTCCACTTACTTCCCGTTTTCTTCACCTCTTTTCTAATGGCCATGTTTTTGGCGATGGACTCGGGAGTTCTATAGCCCCTACTGTGGTCCAAGTGAATGCATACCGCACTGTACCTTAACTGTTTGGACCTGATCCCAAGGTTAAAGAGCCGTTCGCCCAATTCCCTGTCCTGTCCCCCGTACTGCATCCGTTCGTCAAATCCGTTCACCGCCAAGATATCATTTTTCCACCCGGAGGAATTATGACCGTTCCAACTTGCGTTGGTGGTGGTAAGCCTATTGAACATCTTTGAAAGGTATCCCTTGGCGGTAAGCTTATTGTTCTTGAAAGTTTTCGCAATGCCCTGGGATTTGAGCCAGTTGATATCAAAACAATTCTGTTGGGCAACATCTTCCTTGGTTATTGCCTTGGAAATGTTCATTGGCAACATATAGTAGCCCCCGGAAATAAAATAGCGGGGTTCCTTGTTGATATAATGCACCTCTACAAAGTCCTCCCTAGGGATGCAGTCGCCATCGGTCATTATGATGTATTCCGTACTGCAGGCCAGAATGGCCTTGTTCAATATCCTCGATTTCTGAAAGCCCTCATCTTCCTGCCAAACGTGCACAATCGAATAGAAAACCTGCCGTTGCATATCTTCCAAAAGGGCCTTGGTCGCCGGTCCTGAACCATCATCTGCAATGACCACCTCAAAATTACGATAGCTCTGGCAATTAAAGCCCCATAATACCTTTCTTAACCATTCTTCGGAATTGTAGGTGCTCACGATGACCGATACCTCTGTTTGATCCATATACTTTTCATATAATTCAGTTGGCCCCTTCCGAAAGCAAAGATGTACAAAATCTTTTTTTAGGACGGTTCCCAAAGTTAAAGTTTCCTTTGTTAGCATTAAAGTAAATAGGATGGAAAACCCGTTTTAATCGTTTCCCGACCCTCCTTCCATCCAAAAAAGACCCCAAATGGGCACAACAAAAAAAATCCGATCTATATAAATGCCGTGGGTCCGCATTATGGAAATGCACGGGAAAGCGTATCTTTGGGCTGCCGCCCAAATACGGCCTTACACAGTGCCCATTATATAAAAATTATAATATTAAATCATGAAACTAAAAGAGATTCCCAAGTCCCTTTACCGGGCCAAATGGCTGGAAAAAAGGAATCTTAAAGACCTCCAGGAGGGCCATGGGCCCCTTCCGGTCATTGTATCGCTTACCACCATTCCCTCAAGATTGCACTTGGTGCACCTTACCATTAGAAGCATACTGTCACAGAAAAAAAAGCCTAAAAAAACGGTACTCTGGATTCCCGAGCCCTTGAAATCCCAACTGCCCAAAAGCCTTACAACCTTGGAATGTGACCTTTTTGAAATTTGCACATCCCCCTTGCACTGCCCGCACAAGAAGCTGTTGCACACATTGCAGGCATACCCGGAAGCAAATATCGTAACAGTGGATGACGATCTCATGTACGAACCCCTTTGGCTGGAAACCTTATATGCCCAGCATCTTAAGTACCCAAAGAGCATCATAGCCAATCAGAGCCGATTTATTAGTCACGATGCCGATAACGTGCTCTTGCCCTATCACCAATGGCCTTCCCACAATAGCGCTGGGCTTACATCCGCACGAATTTTGCCCGTAGGTGCCGCCGGCGTATTCTACCCCCAGGATTCCCTCTCCCCTACCGTTTTTGATGTAGCCCTTTTTATGCAATTAGCGCCCAAAGCGGACGACCTTTGGTTCAAGGCAATGTCCCTTTTAAAGGGCACGACATCCGTACAAGCGGACATAGTGCCAAAACAGCCCCTTCCCATAATGGGGAGCCAGAAGGTATCGCTCAAAAAGCAAAATATCGGCCAGGACCTCAATAGGCAACAATGGTTGGCGCTTTCCGAGTATTTTAATTTAAATTTGGATCAATGACCAAAGAACTCAATAATTGCCTGGAAGTCCTAAATTCGGGCGGCCTTATCCTCTACCCCACCGATACCGTTTGGGGAATTGGGTGCGACGCCAGCAATGAGGCGGCCGTGGACAAGGTGTACGCCCTCAAAAAAAGGATCAATACCAAAACCATGATCTGTCTGGTATCCAATGATGTCATGCTGGAAAGACATGTGGAAAAAGTCCCCGAAATTGCCTATGACCTTATAGACCTTGCCACCAGACCGATCACCATTGTGTACGACAGGCCCAAGGGAGTGGCCAAAAACCTGATCGCCGCCGACAATACCCTTGCCATCAGGGTGGCAAGCGACCAATTTTGCCAATACCTTATCGCACGGTTAAAAAAACCGTTGGTATCCACCTCGGCCAATCTTGCAGGGGAACCTACCCCCACCCATTTCAAAGAAATAAGCCGGGAGATTTTAAAAGGTGTTGACTATGTAGTAAATTTGGACCGCGATTCAGAAAAAAGCACCCCTTCTTCCATCATAAAACTGGGAAATGATGGGACGGTTAAAGTGATTCGGGAATGATAATGACGCAACAAGACCATACACAGGCAGTACAAGATCCTATTTTCAACATCATAACATCGGCCGCAAAGGAACTGGACATGGATTGTTATGTCATTGGAGGTTTTGTCAGGGACTACCTATTAAAAAGGGGGACCCCAAAGGATATTGATGTGGTCGCGGTCGGTAGCGGCATAACCTTGGCAAGGAAAGTGGCCGAACAGTTGCCGGGAAAACCCGAAACGACCGTCTTTAAAAATTTTGGGACCGCCATGGTAAAGACCCGGGACATCGAATTGGAATTCGTAGGGGCCAGAAAGGAAAGCTATGTACGGGACAGCCGAAAACCGATCGTGGAGGACGGCTCTTTGGAAGATGACCAAAAAAGGAGGGACTTCACCATCAATGCCCTCGCCATTTCCCTCAACCATGCCGATTTTGGAACCTTATCGGATCCTTTTAACGGCCTACAAGACCTAAAGGACAAAATCCTTCGGACCCCCTTGGAACCCAATATCACCTATTCCGATGATCCATTGCGAATGATGCGGGCGGCACGATTTGCCTCCCAATTGAATTTCTCCATCTTTCCCGAATCCTTTGAGGCCATAATCAACAACAAAGAGCGGATCAAGATCATCTCCAATGAAAGGATCGTGGAGGAGCTCAACAAAATTTTGGAAAGCGAACAACCTTCCACTGGATTGGGCCTGCTTCACAAAGCCGGCCTGTTGGAACATATACTCCCGGAACTTACCGCCCTGGAGGGAATCGAGGAAATTGAGGGCCAACGCCATAAGGACAATTTTTGGCATACCTTGGAGGTAGTGGACAACATCAGCAAGAACACGGACAACCTCTGGTTGCGATGGGCGGCCCTTTTGCACGACATAGGGAAGGCGCCTACCAAAAAATTCGATAGAAAAATTGGATGGACCTTTCATAGCCATGAGTTTGTGGGATCAAAAATGACCTATCGCCTATTTAAAAGGTTAAGGATGCCCCTGAACGAAAAAATGAAATACGTACAGAAGATGGTACTTATGAGCTCTAGGCCCATAGTGCTTTCCGAGGATTTTGTCACCGATTCCGCGGTACGGCGTTTGATATTTGACGCAGGGGAGCACGTAGACGATCTTTTGACACTTTGCGAGGCCGACATTACCACGAAAAATACCAAAAAACAAAAACGCTATCGTAACAACTTTAAGATGGTCCGCCAAAAAATAGAAGAGGTAGAGGCGCGCGACCATGTCCGTAATTTTCAACCGCCCGTTACCGGGGAAGAGATTATGGAAACCTTTAACCTAAGGCCTTCAAAAGAGATAGGGATGATAAAGGACGCCATTAAAGAGGCCATTCTGGAAGGGGAAATCCCCAATGAGTACGGCGCCGCATTCCAATATATGCTCAATAAGGGAAAAAAAATGGGACTGGTCGCCTCTGTGGAAAAATAATGTCTACCCTTTTTAGCAGGGGCCGATCAGGGAAAGCTCAAGGCCATAGCAAATCTTAAATAACGGGTTCCGATCGTAAACAAATACCATAATCAAAAATTCGGCATGCAGCAACATTTTGGTAAAATCGCAAAAATATCGGTGGTGCTGGTATATCTGGTTATCATTGCCGGGACGGTGGTCAGGATGACGGGAAGTGGCATGGGTTGCCCCGACTGGCCAAAGTGTTTTGGGTATTATATTCCCCCCACCGATAGTTCCGAACTGGAATGGCAATCGGGAAGGGCCTATAAGAAAGGCCAGGTGATCATCCGCAACGAAAGCCTGAAAGTGGCAAAATCCGATTTTGTGGCGCCACAGCGATACGAGGCGTCCAATTGGGTACCATACACAAAACACGATTACGCCATTTTCAACCCTATGCATACGTGGACGGAGTTCATCAATAGGTTGCTGGGGGCCTTGGCGGGCTTGGCCACGCTGGTCTTGGCCATCGTTTCCCTTTCCTTTCGGAAAAAAAAGCCCGCCATCACCATACTTTCCTGGCTGGTGGTGCTCGCTATGGGGTTTCAGGCATGGTTGGGGGCCACTGTGGTATATTCCGTTCTGGCGCCCGTAAAGATTACCGTGCATATGGTGATGGCGCTGGCCATCGTGGCCCTTCTATTGTATATTGTACATCGGCATAATAGCGAAAGGCCGGCCTTACCTTCCGATCGTAAGACCTCTGTATTGTTACTATTTGCCCTCGGGCTCACCCTGGTACAGATCGTTCTGGGAACACAGGTACGACAGTTTGTGGACGAACGTATCGATCTTGTAGGTGAACAGGCCAAGGAACTATGGTTAACAGATCCCATTGCCCTCTTTTACGTACATAGGTCCTTTTCCATTTTGATCTTATTGGCAAATCTCTTTTTGGCATGGCGTATATGGCACTTTCAATTGGGATACCATAAAATATATTGGGTGCTGTTACTGATCGCCCTGGAAATTTTTACCGGATTGCTCATGGCCTATGTCGATTTTCCCTTTGCCAGTCAACCACTTCACCTATTATGGGCGGCAATACTTTTCGGGGTACAGTTCCATTTGGTTTTGGAAGCCCTAAAAGCGGGAAAAACGACCAGAACTTTGTAACTTTGCAGTCTTAAAAAAGCAGGGATGATTTATAAGATCAGAGTTATTTTGGACGCAGAGGAGGATATTTTCAGGGATATTGAAATAGCCGCTGAAGATACCTTGGAAGATTTTCACAACGCCATTACCCAATCCTTCGGTTTTCTGGGAAATGAAATGGCCTCTTTTTATACCTGCGATGGGGAGTGGAACCAAGATGAGGAGATTCCACTTTCCAATATGCACGGTGAAGGGGATGTGAGGACGATGCAAGAAATCCTTTTGGAGAACATTCTATCCGAAAACACCCCAAAACTGATCTATGTGTACGATTTTTTGAGCATGTGGACCTTTTTTGTGGAATTGGCCGATGTGGTGGAAAAAGAAGACGGCCGATCATATCCCAATGTGCTCTTCAGTTTTGGGGAACTGCCCGATTCGCCGCCCGAAAAAAAGTTCGAGGCCGACCCGACATTTGATTTTGACGATTCGTTGGACAGTTATGATGACCTTGATTTTGATGAGAACTGGAATTAAGCCCTCCCGTTTCCTATTCACAAACCTTTCCGTTAACCTTTATTCCAGGACCTTAAGGTCCCCGATAAAATGATAAACCTTTACAATACCCAGATCGAAAGCATATCCCTTCATAGGGTAGGAAACAAGAACAAAGGGGAAAGCATCTTCCTTTCCCAACAGCCATTTGCCCTGAACGATGAAACAACCGGCCTTTTAAAGGAATACTTCTTTAAGCCATTTAGGGAAAAAGAGGAAAATTATTTTCGGTTCACCAATGAAGTGGATGTTGAATTCAACGAAATCCATAAAATTGCCACGGAGGTGTTCACAGATCCCAGGACGGTCCATGCCCATTCCAAAAAATTGGCCAACTACCTCTTTGAACAGTCCAACCACCCCCATATTAAAAGCGGGGAAGTCTATATTGCCTACCTGACGGACCTGCTGCTCGACAATAAAAAGGTGAATGCCCTGGGTATTTTTAAAAGTGAGCTAAAACACGATTTTTTGCAGTTCGAGGAAAAGGATAACAACCTAGACATCTTGGTGCAACAGGGGATCAATATAAACAAGTTGGACAAGGGCTGCCTTATATTCGATACAGATCGTGAAGAAGGGTATAAAATTCTCTCGGTGGACAGTAACCGGTACGATACCAAATACTGGTTGGAACATTTCTTGGGAGTGGAACCGTTATCCGATGATAATTTTAAGACCAAAAACTATTTAAAGTTCTGCCAGAACTTTGCCAAGGACGTTGTTTTTCCGGCGGAGGACAAACAACAGGAAGTATTGTTCATGAACAGGGCCGTAAACCATTTTGCCAAGAACGACGCCTTTGAGGAAACCAATTTCCTGAACGAGGTCATGGAAAATCCGGAGCTTATCCCGGAATTCAGAAACTATAAGGTAGAAAAAGGACCCAAATACAGTATTGAGGACGTCTCCAATTTCGATATCGCCAATAAAGCGGTCTCCGATGCCCGCAAAAAGATAAAGAACGTGATCAACCTGGATACCAATATCCAGATAAAACTGGACTTTATAAATGCCGAATCCGCTGAAAAATTCGTGGAAAAGGGATGGGACGAAGAGCGGCAAATGTACTACTATCTGGTCTATTTTAACAAGGAACAAAAAAGCTGATAAAATGGAATACGGCTCACCACAACCCCGGTGAAAGCGTGCAACCAAAAAGATCCCGACTAAATCAAATATCTATTCGGTTCTCTATGATCTGTTTCATACTGACGTCCTCATAGTTCCTCTTTACAAAATCGAGCGCCAAAGCCAATATCTGGCCCATGGTGGTACATTTCTTAAAATCGAGGTCGAGCGTGAGCTCATAGATCTGCTCCCGTAACATATGAATGTTCTCCTTAATGGAAATCTGGTCGGTAAGTGAAATTTTTACCAACCTTTTGATCCTGTTGCCGGAACTGAGAATACGTTTTGCCACGATGGAACGCTCTTCTATTTTGTACTGGTCCACCGAATTGGCCTGTAGTTTACCCCTTACCAGCTCTACCATGGTATAATTCTCCTTAAAGAACTGTGGACGATAGACTTTTAGCTTGCCCTCAAAACACTGCTGGTCAAAATCGATTGCCCTGATCTTATAGACCACATGGTCAAAATCGTGCGTGGGAACGATCACATAATTATAGGACCGCATATCGCCCAAGAGCCGGATCATGCACCTTTCATTGAACTTTACAAATTCCTTGGCCAGTTGCGACTTTTCGGATTCGGTGCATTTGGGCAACATTTCCTTAATAAAGACATCCCCTGGAATGCCGGCAATATGTTCCTCTATCAAGGTATCCCTGTGTACTAAAAAATTAAGGTTGTACGGGGAGAGCATGTGCTCCAGTTCCAGTCCGTATACCCTGGAGGCATCGGCCTTCTTTACATAAAAATAGGTGAAGTTATCGTTTAGGATGTTCCTGATCTTTATTCGAAAGGGTTTGGAGTTCCCAAAAGTACAGTAGTCCACCGCATCCACGTTCAGGTACTGAATGATGTTGTTTCCCCCATCGGAATGCAAGATGGAATAGACCTTCTTTAAGCTCAGGTCTATTTCCTGCCTTTCAAATTCGGAATAATAGACCCTGATCCACATGGTATCCTCCTCATTGGAGTCGTACACCACCACCGATCCTGAAAACCGAAGGAGGTCCTCATAAAAAATAGGGATTTCGATCTTTCGGCTATAATGGTGCAGGTAGGCGTCCAACTTTTTATTGATGGGGTAGGCCGGTTTTTTTCGGGACATTAATCTCTCGGACATATGCTGACTGCAATTTAAATGGTAATTCTTGTAACAAATTACGGAATTCCTCGTCAAGTTACCATAAACAAGTCAAAAACCATCCTATTTTGGAAACCATCCTTACCGTTAACAACCTCACCAAACAATTTGGCCGGCTCACGGCCGTTAAAGACCTTTCCTTCAGTATCGAAAAAGGAAACGTGTACGGAATCTTGGGGCCGAACGGAAGTGGAAAATCGACCACTTTGGGCATCGTCCTGAACGTAGTGAACAAGACCGATGGGGATTTTTCCTGGTTCAACGGTACCGTTTCCACCCACAATGCCCTTAAAAGGGTGGGCGCCATCATAGAACGCCCCAATTTCTATCCTTATATGACCGCCGTTCAAAATCTGGAACTGGTGTGCAAGATAAAGGAGGTCCCCTCCGATAAAGTAACCGAAAAGTTGGAGCTGGTGGGATTGTTGGATCGGAAGGACAGCAAGTTCCAGACCTATTCCCTTGGAATGAAACAACGGTTGGCCATTGCCTCGGCCCTGTTGAACGACCCAGAGATCCTAATCTTGGACGAACCCACAAACGGACTGGATCCACAGGGCATACACCAGATCAGGGAGATCATCAAGAAGATCGCTTCCCAAGGGACGACCATCCTTTTGGCGTCACATCTCTTGGACGAGGTGGAGAAAGTTTGCAGTCATGTGATCATTCTCAGGAAAGGGGTTAAATTATATTCAGGTACCGTGGACGGTATGCTCGCCAGCCATGGTTTCTTTGAATTAAGGACATCCGATATGGAAGGTTTGGTCTCTTTTTTAAGGACCGATCCCACTTTTGGTACCATAAAACAGGAAAACGGCCTTGTAACGGCCTTTTTGAACGAAGATCTGAACGCACAGGTGCTGAACCAAAAACTCTTTGCAAATGGCATCGTCCTGAGCCATATGGTAAAACGGAAAGAAAGCCTGGAGGAACAGTTTCTATTATTGACAAACAATTTCCAGGATAAACATTCCAACCTCTAAAAAAACCTACATGAAACGTCTTTTACAGATAGAATTTATAAAACTTTGGAACAATAGGGCCAGTAAGGTGCTGATAATTGCCTACTTCGTACTGCTTACTTCCATCGCCCTTATTGCAGCCATTAAGTTCGATATAGGCCCTGTACAGTTCCATTTGGCCGATCAGGGAATCTTCAATTTTCCATACATCTGGCACTTCAATACCTACATCACCGCATGGTTCAAACTGTTCCTTGCCATTGTGATCGTTTCCATGATGGCCAACGAATACAGTAACAAGACCATTAAGCAGAACCTTATAGATGGGCTATCGAAGAAAGAGTTCATTCTTTCCAAATTTCTGACCGTGATTTCCTTTTCCCTTATCTCCACCGTTTTTGTCTTTGTGGTTTCCATGATCTTGGGACTTGCGTATTCGGACTTCAATGAGCTTTCCATTATTTTCTCGGACCTGGAATTTGTGCTCGCCTTTTTTGTGAAGTTGACCGCCTTCTTTTCTTTTTGCCTATTTCTGGGGATCCTAGTAAAACGTTCTGCCTTTGCCCTGGGTTTCCTGATCTTATGGGCCATAGTGGAACAGGTGGTCTTTGGACTATTGGGATGGAAGCTGGTTTCTTGGGAGACCGCAAAACGCATTAAGTCGTTCTTTCCCATGGAAGCCATGTCCAATCTGTTGGAAGAGCCGTTCAGCAGGCTGTCGGCGGTACAGAATATCGGGGCACAACTGGGGGAGGATTTTAGGTTCGATTATGCCGTGCACTGGTATGAAATACTCATCGTACTGATATGGACCGCCATTTTTGTATACCTTTCCCTTGCGCTGTTAAAAAAACGGGACCTTTAGTCGCTAGATGGGAGTATCCATATAGTGAAATGTAATACGGCTTTGATGGGGCAAAAATAAAGCCTTTTGCATACCGGGAACCACGCTTCTTTTGTAATTTTACGGTATGAAGTTCAAGGTCGTATCAGAATTTAAGCCCACAGGGGACCAGCCCAATGCCATAAAACAGTTAGTGGAGGGAATCGTTTCGGACGAACCGCACCAGACCCTTTTGGGCGTCACCGGTTCGGGCAAGACATTTACCATCGCCAATGTAGTGGCATCGGTACAGAAACCCACATTGGTGTTGGCGCACAATAAAACATTGGCGGCCCAATTGTACTCGGAATTCAAGCAGTTCTTTCCAGAGAATGCAGTGGAGTACTTTGTTTCCTATTACGATTATTACCAACCGGAAGCCTATATTCCCAGTAGTGGCACCTATATCGAAAAAGATCTTTCCATAAACGAGGATATTGAAAAATTGCGCCTTAGCACCACCTCCTCCCTGTTATCGGGAAGGAGGGACGTGCTGGTGGTAGCTTCCGTTTCCTGTCTTTACGGGATCGGGAACCCCGTGGAGTTCCAAAAGAACGTTATTTCGGTACATAGGGAACAACGGATCTCCAGGACCAAATTTCTGCACCAGTTGGTACAGAGCCTGTATTCCCGGACCACTGCCGATTTTAGGAACGGGAACTTTAGGGTAAAAGGGGATGTGGTGGACGTCTTTCCAAGTTATGCGGACCATGCCTTCAGGATCCATTTCTTTGGGGATGAGATCGAAGAAATAGAGGCCTTCGATCCCTTTAAGAACAAAGTGGTGGAAATCTATGAAAACCTGAACATCTATCCCGCCAATATGTTCGTTACCTCTCCCGATATATTGCAGAATGCCATCCACCAAATTCAGGACGATCTGACCAAACAGATAGCCTATTTTTTGGATATGGGGAAACCATTAGAGGCAAAGCGACTGGAGGAACGGACCAATTTTGATCTTGAAATGATACGGGAACTTGGCTATTGCTCGGGTATCGAGAACTACTCCCGGTATCTGGACGGAAGGGAACCGGGCACCAGGCCCTTCTGTCTGCTGGACTATTTCCCGGACGATTATTTGATGGTCATTGATGAAAGCCATGTAACCCTGCCACAGGTGCACGCCATGTACGGGGGCGATCGCTCCAGAAAGGAAAATTTGGTTTCCTATGGTTTTAGGCTTCCCGCGGCAATGGATAACCGACCTTTAAAATTCGAAGAATTCGAGGCCCTCCAAAGGCAGGCCATATATGTAAGCGCCACTCCGGCAGATTACGAACTACAATTGAGCCAAGGAGTTTACGTGGAACAGGTAATAAGGCCCACCGGCCTCCTGGACCCGATCATTGAGGTAAGGCCAAGTCTGAACCAGATCGATGACCTGGTAGAGGAGATCCAACTGCGCGTTGAAAAGGACGAACGTATCCTAGTGACCACACTGACCAAAAGGATGGCAGAGGAACTGGCCAAATACCTTACAAGGATACAGGTACGTTGCCGTTATATCCATAGTGATGTAGACACCCTTGAACGCGTAGAGATCATGCAAGATCTGCGAAAGGGAATTTTTGACGTACTGATTGGTGTAAACCTCCTGCGGGAGGGACTGGACCTTCCAGAAGTTTCCCTAGTGGCCATTTTGGATGCCGACAAGGAAGGGTTCCTACGAAATGCACGCTCCCTTACGCAGACCGTGGGCCGTGCCGCCCGAAACCTGAACGGACGTGCGATCATGTACGCGGACAAGATTACGGACAGTATGCAGCGGACCATAGATGAGACCAACTACCGAAGGGAAAAGCAGATCAAGTACAATACGGACCACAATCTGATACCCATGGCGCTGAACAAGAGTCTCGACAATGCCCTGACCAAAAATTCGGTTTCGGCCTATCATTTTGAGAAGGAGGAAATAAGGGCGGCCGAACCGGACCTGAAATACCTCACCAAGGAACAGCGGGAAAAAATAATCAGGGACAAAAGAAAAGCGATGGAAAAAGCGGCGAAGGAGTTGGATTTTATGCAAGCCGCAAAATTAAGGGACGAAATCAAAATGTTACAGGAACAGGAATAGTGTCCTGACAATTTTAGGCCAACAAGCTCGGAGCAAGCTCATAAGGCATATAAAGGAAAACTAAAATAAAATTTCCATTCAAGAAGCCCCCGAGGGATCAAGGACAATTATTGTATTTATGCAAAGAATGTAGTTAGTCCAAATATTAAGAATTGTAGTTTAACCCATAATAGAAGATTCGTACCTAGAAAAGTATCAGGATAGCGTACATGATTTCCGGTACAAAGTTGGAAATTTTGCGATTTTAATAATATTGCCAATCACCGCCTTTGTTCTTTTTTGCAATCGCACAAAAAAGAACCAAAAAATGTTAGTGCCCTGCCAATACTATTATAGCCGTCCCAAGTCTTGTCCTTTCCCACCTGTCCTGCGTTAAAAAACGGTTCCATAGCTACGGCTATGCAACCGTTTTTTGCCTTGTCCAGAAGATAAATTCCTGCGACTTAAACGACACAATAGCATTGGCATGGCACAGGCTGATTTCAAATTTCTACAAATGCTACGCACTTCCCACGGCCGCACCGCCCAGGCCGCTTCCGCCATTGCGGAATGCTCTTTGGACGGCTTCCCACTCCCAGTGTGGAAAGTACTTGATTTGTGACGAAATTGGAAATAGGCCGGAAATAACTTCTATAGCACGCTTGGATTCCTTCACAAATTCAAGTCCCGTAAGTAATTTAGTGGTCATTTATTTTTTTCCAAAACTTCGGGAATTTTTAACGGTAAAGTCCTTTCGACGGAATATCATTTCCAGTCCCGAAATCTGAACACAACTTTTAGCACTGGTCCAATAAAGAGGGTAAGACGCTTTTTTAGGACGTACCACAATAATGTTTTAAGTATGATGAGGGCTCCATGGACATACAATGGAATTGAAGATTCACGAGAACCATTACAAAACAACAACGATTGCTTTGGTTAAACGAAAGAACGAAAATCTGACATATCAATCTTATCTGGATTCAGATATTAGTGTCCAAGGCCTGGCTGGGGGGAGGCGATATACGTAGGGTTCTTCGGTTAATAGATCCTCAACACTTTTTACCTGACCACAACATTTGGTCATGTTCCCATCAGAGCGTACTAAATCCACTTAGTGCAAAAAAAGGGCACCGGAACAAAATCCCGGTGCCCTTCAAACCAACCATCATAAAACTTTCACTTCACTTTTTGCTGATATTTCCCAGCGAATTAGGCTACCTCTATCAACCTTTTTGGTTTTGGGAGCGCCTCTGCCTTCTTGGGCAGGGTAAGTTTTAGGATTCCATCGGTATAGGAAGCATTGATGTTTTCTGTGTCCACCGTTTCGGGCAAGGTAAAACTCCTTTTGAAGGAGGTTACCGCAAATTCCCTTCTGGTATAAGTTTTCCCCTCGGTCGTAGTATCTTCTTTGGACCCATAGGAAACCGTAAGTACATCCTTGTCCACTTCCAAGTTAAAATCCTCCTTGTTCCTACCGGCCACCATCAGTTCAAGGCCGAATTCCTTTTCACTTTCCTGAATGTTCACGGCGGGCACGGTACTGTGCGCCCCTTCGGTCCCCCCGAACCAATCGGGCCTAAAAATTTCATTGACCAATGCGGGGAAAAAAATCGGATTTCTTTTTATTGTTGCCATACTTGTTATTCTTTTAGATTAAACATTTTATTTAATCATTATAACCAAAGTACGTACCAAATGAAAATATGCGTCATTATGACATCTTTACAAGGTGTATTGATGCCATTATGTCACTTAACGATCAATTGTAGTGGGCCTTAAAAATGCTGATGAGGACTTCTGGAGGGACGATTTTATAGGGATATCGGTGCATTACCACCAGTACCTGTTCTATGGCGGACGGGGGAAGACCCATTCCCAGGCCCACATTATAGAGTCGGGATATCTCCACTTCCGTATTGATCCCATCCACGTTCATAAGCAGTACCAAACGGTGGAACTGTAATATGCGATCTGCAACGGTGGAAAGTACTGGCCTATCCACTTTATGTTTAAGGAGGCCATGGAAGGTTTCCCGATCCACTCCCAACCCGTCGGCAACGCTGAGCAAAAAATTATATTCGGCCGTTTTAATGCCATTTTCGGTGCGCGCAAAAGCAATCATTTCGGAGAGGATTCCCAATTTTTCTTCATAACTGCTCATATGGTCTTTTTTTGCCTATGGGATAGGGTTTCAATCCTTAATGCAGGGCCCATCTTTAGGATGTCCCAATGTCGTTCGATCACTTGTTGGCATATTTCGCAAAATCCCGATTGCCCTTCCTTCCAAATTGAAAAACATCTGTTAGAAAACTGCCTATCAATACATTAAATAACAGAAATTTGAGCGGTTTCGTATATGTAAGTCCAAAATTATCCGACGACAGGGGCCTGCTGCTTAATTTGTAGTACCTTGCGGAAAATTTATGGCATGACCAATAACGACATCCTTAAGAAACTTAGGGTAGCCTTGATGCTGCGCGATGATGAGATAGTTGAAATACTAAAACTGGTGGACTTTAAGGTCACCAAAAGCGAACTGGGGTCATTTTTCAGGAAAGAAGATCATCCCAATTATGTGGAATGTGGCGACCAGATCTTGCGCAACTTTCTCAACGGACTGGTATTACATTTACGGGGAACCAAAGAAAGTCCCAAAATTCCGGGAGAGGTTCTCCTTAAGAAAACGGCGACAGCCACTACCCACAAAGAAGTACCGAACAGACGGCCCTTTAAATCCAATATAAAAAAAGAAGGCCCTCCGGATGTCAGTTATGTAAAATATAAGAACAAAAAAAAATCCTGAAAATTTTCAGGATTTTTTTTTGACCACTGTTCTTTTATCTTGCAGTGATCCGAACCGGTACAGTGTAGATCTTACCTTCCTTGTAAGAATCCAATTCCACTTTTTTGTAGTTAAGGCGTCCTTTTACAAACCCTTCCAAAATTGGGTTTTGCGTGCTTACGGATAGTACCACGATCTCTCCTTCGTCGTTTAGGGTAAAACGGACTTGGGCGGTCAGATCGTTACTGTCCAGAACAAAGGAATTTCCATCCAGTAAGGCCCCTATCTGGGTAGATAATTTTTTTACGGGTTTGGCCTCGTTCTTGGAATCATTTGCCAAAGCGCTACCGCTGAACATTACCATAACGGCTACGAACAATACACTAAATTTTCTCATGATGTTGTTTTTTAGATTGATGATTGATTGATGATTTCCTAAAAAGACGCTTCCAAAATGGAATTGTTACAATTTTTCCATCATTTAACATAAAATTAAATAAATTGACCTGTTATAATTCGGGGTCAAAGGTAGTTTCAAAATGCAACAAAACCCACCCGGTCCGAGCACTTTAATGTTTATTTAATTTTGATAACCATTTGGAAACGAAGGGCAAAAATACCGAGGTGAAATTGGTATTGCGAATTTTGGGACAAAACAAATGAAACCTTTAAAATACTGCAGAGGTTCCCTGTAAAAGTCGCGATAATTATATGCTTTAGCAGTGTTTGTATGTGAAAAATAAAAAAGGGCAATGTTACGTGAACATTGCCCTTTATAATAGGGTCTACAAAATATTGGAGATCGTTTACGCCAAGACTTCCTTTACTTTATCGGCAGCTTCCTGAAACTGTACCGCAGAATGTACGGCCAACCCGGAATTGTCTATGATTTCTTTGGCGAGTTCCGCATTGGTCCCCTGAAGTCGGACAATGATGGGTACCTTAATGGCGTCTCCCATATTTTTATAGGCGTCCACCACTCCTTGGGCAACCCTGTCACATCGCACAATCCCCCCAAAGATATTGATAAGGATCGCCTTTACATTTTTATCCTTTAAAATGATCCTAAAGGCCTCCTCTACCCTTTTGGCATCGGCGGTACCCCCAACGTCCAAAAAGTTTGCGGGCTCCCCACCTGCCATTTTAATAAGGTCCATTGTGGCCATGGCAAGACCGGCCCCGTTTACCATACAGCCCACATTGCCATCAAGGTCCACATAATTTAGCCCAACGGCCCTGGCTTCCACTTCAATGGGGTTCTCTTCCCTTAGATCGCGCATTTCAGCGTATTGTTTCCGTCTGTAAAGGGCATTGTCGTCCAGTGAAACCTTGGCGTCAACCGCCATTATCTTGTCATCCGATGTCTTAAGGACAGGATTGATCTCGAACATACTGGAGTCGCTTTCTACATATGCAGTATACAATGAGGAGACAAATTTGGTCATTTCCTTAAAAGCGTTCCCGGAAAGTCCAAGGTTAAAAGCTATTTTTCTGGCCTGAAAGGGCATCAATCCCACACTGGGCTCTATTTCTTCCGTAAAGATGAGATGTGGTGTTTTTTCCGCTACTTCCTCGATATCCATTCCACCTTCGGTAGAATACATGATCATGTTCCTTCCGGTTCCCCTGTTCAAAAGAACGGACATATAGAATTCGGACGTTTCACTGGCCCCTGGATAATAGACATCCTCGGCAACCAACACTTGGTGCACCCTTTTGCCCTCGGCACTGGTCTGGGGGGTGATCAGGTTCATTCCTATGATCTGTCCGGCAAGGGCTTCCACTTCTTTCAGGTTCTTGGCCAACTTTACCCCGCCGCCCTTTCCACGGCCTCCCGCATGTACCTGTGCCTTGATCACGTGCCAACCGGTCCCTGTTTCCTGGGTAAGTTGCTTGGCGGCTTCAACGGCTTCGTTCGCATTGTGGGCCACTATGCCACGTTGGATACGCACCCCAAAACTTGCCAATATTTCTTTTCCTTGATATTCGTGGAGATTCATATGAAATGATGTGTTTTTGTTAAAGGGCAAAAATAGGAAACCATTGGTAATTACCCTAATGAAAAAGAAATTAGGGGGATTAAATTTTAAAGTCCTTAAAATTCAGGGGATCAAAATTTTTAAAATGTCCGTTCAGTTCGATCACGTCCTTCATGTGTGCCAATTGCCTTAGCACCTCTGCGGTCCGAGCCAAATGCAGTAGCACATATTTTTGGCGCTGCCGTTCCGACCGCATCTGTAGCAGCTCATACTCCTGTTCCAGGTTGAGGCCTATTTTATGGATCCATTGGTTAAAAGCAAACGGGGCGCCAAAGACATGGTCCCAAGGGATTTCCATTAACCTGTACAGCTCCTTGACACCCTCCATTATTTGGAGCTGTAGCGATTGGGTGCCATCTGCGTCGTACCCAAGGAAATGGACCGTACCACCGGCATATGGAAATCCCGGTAGTTCCTCTTGGAACGTTTTCACCTCGAAGACCCTGCCCGCCTTACAAATAATGTCCAGTTCGCCATTTGGATAGGTCTCCACGATTTCCAATAGTTCCATCTCGGTACCGTATCGAAGGGTATTGTTGATATATACCGGTATCCCGAAGCCATGGGCCCCTTCCCGACAATCCCTGATCAAATCCTTGTACCGATCCTCGAAAATGTGCAGGGGCACCATTTCTGCCGGAAAAAAGACCGACCGTAGCGGAAACATTGGAAGCAACATAGCTTTTTTTTGATAAAATTACAGCTTGTAACTTACGAAGACAAAAAAATTAGACCTTTAAAAGTGTTAAATATATAACATTTTGTTGCATTATTTAATTTCTTTGGGTATTTCTTGTTCAAATCCCAGAAGTAGGTTAGCTTTGCCCAAATTTATCAGCACTATGAAGCACTCCGACCTTTTAAACATTGCCAAGACCTACGGAGATCCAGTATACGTATATGATTCCGAGAAGATCATCTCACAGTTCAATAGACTCACGGATGCCTTTAAAGGGGTAAAACACCTCAAGCTCAACTATGCGGCAAAGGCTCTTTCAAATATCACCATCCTTCGCTTGATGAACAGTTTGGGCAGCGGTCTGGACACCGTTTCCATACAGGAGGTCAAGTTGGGGCTGTTGGCCGGTTTCAAGCCCGAATCGATCATCTACACCCCCAATGGGGTTTCTTTGGAAGAGATAGAGGAGGTTGCCGCCCTAGGTGCAAGGATCAATATTGACAACCTCTCCATTTTGGAGCAGTTTGGCAGTAAACATCCCGATATTCCGGTGTGTATCCGAATCAATCCGCATGTAATGGCCGGGGGAAATTCCAATATTTCCGTAGGTCATATCGATTCCAAATTTGGTATCAGCATTCATCAGATACCGCATTTGTTGCGTATCGTGGACCTTACCAGGATGAACATTAACGGCATCCATATGCATACGGGCAGTGATATCCTGGATATAGATGTTTTCCTATATGCCTCCGAAATTTTGTTCGAGACGGCAAAGAACTTCAAAAATCTGGATTTCATCGATTTCGGCAGCGGCTTCAAGGTCCCTTACAAAGAGGGCGACATTGAGACCAATATTGAGGAACTGGGCAAAAAACTTTCCACCAAGTTCAACAACTTCTGTAAGGAATATGGCAAGGAGCTGACCCTTGCCTTTGAACCGGGCAAATTTTTGGTGAGTGAGGCAGGTTTCTTCCTGGCCAAGGTGAACGTGGTAAAACAGACCACTTCCACTGTATTCGCCAGTGTCGATTCGGGATTCAACCACCTTATAAGGCCCATGTTGTACGGGGCTACCCATAGCATACTCAACATATCCAATCCCAAAGGGAGGGAGCGGTATTATTCAGTGGTAGGGTATATCTGCGAAACGGACACTTTTGCGAGCAACCGGCGGATCAATGAGATTTCCGAAGGGGACATCCTCTGTTTTAAGAATGCCGGGGCCTATTGTTTTACCATGGCCAGCAACTATAATTCAAGGTTCAGGCCACCCGAGGTCCTATGGCACCAAGGTAAGGCGGTCCTGATTCGGGAACGGGAAAATTTTGAGGACCTTATCCGAAACCAGGTGGACGTAAAGGAACTCTTTTCCCCTAAGAAAGAGAAAGTGGTGGCCAAGTAATAAATTCGGGTATTTTTCGTTAATTTTGTTACCCTAAGGGAGTTAATAGATAAATATACCGATGAATACAGTAACGTTATCAGGAAAGCAACGTATCGCCTTTGGCGTTTTGGTCCTAATGGGACTATTTGCGACCGCACAAGAAGTGGAATGGCTTTCCTGGAACGACGCCGTAAAGCGCTCCCAAACGGATACCTCTCCCAAGAAAATCTTTATAGATGTCTATACGGACTGGTGCGGGTGGTGCAAAAAAATGGATGCCGATACCTTTCAGAATCCTGAAGTGGCCGCCTATATGTCCAAAAACTTTTATATGGTAAAGATGGACGGGGAAGGCAAGGAACCTATAGAGTTTAAAGGTAAGACCTATAAATTTGTACCGCAGGGCAGGAACGGGTACCATGAATTTGCAGCAGCGTTGATGCAGGGAAAACTAAGTTACCCGACCACTATCTTTTTGGATGAATCCCTCAATATGCTCTCCCCGGTTCCCGGCTACCAGAAACCAGATCCCTTTTTACAGATCGCCCAATATTTTGGCGATAATATCTACAAGGAAAAGGATTGGAAAACCTATACGGAAAACAAATAAAGAATATGAAGTGATCTAAACTTTTTCCAATTGGCCAAAAAATTTCCCTTTTGAGCCTACTTTTCCCCTTTTTTTCCTTCCGTAGCGCTGCTACGCAGGTCAAAAAAGCCTTCAAATACACCCAAAATGGCTAATTTTCACTTCAATCAAAAAAGTTTAGATCACTTCTATATGGGACCTTATGCTCCTCTATGTTTTAGCACATAGCTGGGCTTGTTATCTTAGGCACATCCTCTTGGACCGATGTTCGACCGGACAACAGTGCCTTGGACAAACCTAGCCCGTATGTTCGGGTCTCCGCTTCTTTTTGGCAATTTTATGCCCGAACACTTACCGAGCAGAGGCCACATCAGATCAGTTGACAGCTACTTCCATTCGGAATTTTGATGATCGATACATTTGGTAACGCATGCTTCCGCGATTAGCGAATGCCAATCACTTCTCTTTTATGATTTCGTAATCATCAAAAGCCATCAAAATTTTTCCGGTCTTGGTGTCCGACTTTCTCATTTGTTTTCTATCGATTTCTGTATCACTGCCCATAAAATTAAGTGGTATACTGAGTTTTTCCACAGCAAATTCAACGATTACATCGCTTGGAAAAATATCTTTCAGGTCCCCATACTCCATTTCCAGCTCAAACGAACCATCTTTTTTTGTGATCATATTGGACGCAACGAGGCGTTTGTTCTTGGTATCCAAATATAATGTTGCCATTGCCAGGGAAGATCTTTCGTCATCGGGAATGATATTCAGTACTTTTACCGCTAACCCATTCTTTGTATCCATTCCGCGATCCACGGTTATAAAGGCATATTTGAATATTTCCGTCAACGAGAAGTCCAGCCCCCGTTTGGGAAGCATGACAAAATCCGTACTTGAAAAAATGAGGTCCTTTCCCTTTTGGTACTTTATGGTGGCATTTTTGGTGGGCATGTTAATAAAGGGCACTTCCAGATCTAGTTCCAGTTTTGCCGAAAAGGAGCTAACCGAATCAAGACGTTCCTTAATATGTAGCAAATCGGAATCCAGATGCTGGGCAGAGATCGGAAATGACATCACGGTCATGAAAATTATAAAAAGGCCCTTGATCATAAAATGTCATTTTTATTGAAAATATAATATCCTAAACCGCCGAACATAAAGGTATATATCATAAGTAACAAGTTGTCCATAACAATATGCGACCAGTTGAGCTCATAATGAAAAAAGTGCTGCCAAGAATTTATCAACTTCGGAAAAAACAAACGTCCGTACTCCCCCATCCCAAAATCGACCTTAAGAAGCAGTGAACAGAGTATAAGAAAAAAAGCTGAGGCGATCCATGTTTTGGCGGATTCTTTCAATATAATTCCCAACGTGACGCTCACCGTGCTAAAAAAAAACATGCTCAAAGTACCTGAAACGAAGGCAAAACAGATTCTTTTAAAGGCATCGTCGGCCTTAAAAAAGTTGAGCGTATTTAAATATACGATCAAATCACCGTTCCCAAATATGGCATATGCGGCAGTAAAGGTACCCAACATCATTATGACGATGACAAGGAGCGTAAAGATGAGGGCCGCAATGTATTTTGCCATGATCAGTTGCGGTCTTTTGACCGCTTGTAAGAGTGTGGCCTGTAAGGTACCGTTCCTATATTCTTCAGTGACGATGGCAGAGGTAACGATCATCAGAATCAGCGGTACGTTGAACCATAATGAATTAAGGACCAAATAGAGGAGCAAATTCCCGTTTAAAAGGTTTCCCTTAAAGTAGAAGGATTGCCGCAGGTTCTCCAACAGCAGCTCCAATATTGTACCACCCTGAAGATAGGCACTTAGCAAAATAATAAGCTCTATCAAAAGTACCGCTCCCAAAGCGTACCACGTTTTTCCCTGTTTCCTTAGTTTGAACAGTTCGCTTTTTAACAATGCCGTCATCGTTGTTCGGAATATAAAAGTTGTTCCAAGGTTATGTTGGGCACACAGGAAATTACCTGATAGCCCTCGTCCAACAGGTTTTTGAGCAAATTTGGGATCTCCGTACTCTTACATTTCACCGTTACCGAGTTCCCTTCCGACCGTATCGCAAGAGGTCCTATGGCTTGTGCATCGTTAATATTTTTGGCCGTTATGGTAAAAAGGGACACCAGCTTGTTTATAAGTTCAAAAGTAGGTCCGTGATTTATGATTGCACCATTATCGATAACATATAAATAATCACAGCTTTTATGGAGCTCCGCCATAAGGTGTGAGGAAATCAATATGGCCATGCCCTGCGAAGCAAATTGTTTCAGCAGTTCCGAAAGTGCGGAGACCCCCATGGGATCCAATCCCGAAAAAGGTTCGTCCAACAGCAGTATTTCCGGATCGTTGAGCAAGGCAATCGCAATGCCCAACCGTTGTTTCATTCCCATTGAAAAGTTCCGTACCGGATCTTTCCTGTGCAATGGCAGGCCAACGACGTTCAAATAGTTTTCCAATGAAGCCTTATCGCTCGGAGCATGCTGAATGGAAGCAAAAATCCGTAGATTTTCATAAGCGTTCAAATAGCCGTACAGTCCGGGATGTTCGATTACGGCACCAATGGGCTTGTTTTTTTTTGAGGTGATGGCCACCTCCCCAGCGTCCGGCGTGACCAAACCGCACAACACTTTAAAGAGTGTCGATTTTCCTGCTCCGTTCTTGCCCAGAAGCCCACTAATGGTTCCCGCTTGAAGCAGCATGGATACAGTGTCCAACGCCTTTCCAGAGTGATAGTTCTTGCTCAGTCGCGTGGCTTTCAGCATGGGGCCGTTATTACTTTATACCGCCTGTAATCAAATTTGGGCACATAACGTTTTTCCATAAATGTACGGGACCAGAAGTACCGCTTAAAAATAAAAAAAGGATCCCGTAGCATAAATTTGGGGATGAAATTATACCATCTTATCCCCATTTTATGATAATATACCTTCACCGTCCTTTCCATTCCCAATTCCTTTGCCGCAGCTACCACGGCCATACGCTGGCATTTGCTCCCGCTGTAATGCTTCGCCATCTTTTGTGTAAATCCATGTTGGAACAGATGGTCTTTTACGCGTTTATAATTTTGGAAGCGCGACCAACCGTCCATCAACACCAAGAAAATGTGCACAAAAGAGAACAGAAGGCACCACAGCCAAAATAAAATTACTCCCACCCCATCATTGCGCAGGGCATCATAAAGTCCAACGTAATAATAGATCGTTTCGAGTATGAACAGCAATAGGGAACTGTACAACAATTTGTTGACGTTCCAATAGGAGACAAGAATATTAGGTTGTTTTGGGAGATCTTTCCAATGAACCATCAACACGGTTTTTTTATACACTTCAATATGGTTGATCTTTAGTTTGAAAAGGCATTTCCCAATGGGCCCAAACCCATTTTTAGGTATCCTCAAAATTCAGTGCCCATATCCTATAATGAGGGACGTTCTTCAAATTACGCCTTTTAAAGGAAAATCAAAAATATTGCCATACTTCAGTGCAGATCTTTTTCTGGTATGGTCCCTGTTCCGAAAGGACCCAGACTACCCGTAAACGACCAAAAATGACAAATGTTTTAATTTCACTAATTACATACGATGCTTAAAAAAATAAGGGACGGTCATATGGCTGTCCCTTGGTTTCTTTTAATGCATTATGGGTATATCGTTCTTCCAAAATTGCCCTTGCGTTTTGATATAATCCGAGAATCTATCTGCTATAATTGGGCGATTCCTTGGTAATGGTGACATCATGGGGATGGCTTTCATTGATTCCACTGGCCGTTATCTTTACAAATCTGCCCGTTTCCTGCAAAGTGGCAATATCCTTTGCCCCACAATAACCCATTCCGGCCCTTAATCCGCCCACAAACTGGTGGATGCTCTCGAACAGGTCTCCCTTATAGGGGACCCTTCCCACGATTCCCTCGGGTACAAGTTTTTTGATATCGTCTTCCACATCTTGAAAATACCTGTCCTTGCTCCCCTGTTTCATCGCCTCTACCGAGCCCATTCCCCTGTAGGATTTGAACTTGCGGCCTTCATAAATAATGGTCTCACCAGGCGATTCCTTTGTACCTGCCAACAAGGATCCCAACATGACCGAATCGGCCCCGGCCGCAATGGCCTTGGGAATATCCCCTGTATATCGGATGCCCCCATCTGCAATGACGGGAACCCCGCTGCCCTTGATGGCCGCGGCCACCTCCAGTACGGCCGAAAATTGGGGAAAACCCACCCCTGCCACCACACGTGTGGTACAGATAGATCCAGGACCGATCCCTACCTTGACCGCATCGGCGCCGGCATCCACCAAATATCGGGCCGCGGCGCCCGTGGCAATATTCCCAACGATCACTTCCAGATCTGGAAATTGTGCCTTTACCGCCTTTAACACCCTTACCACGCCCTGTGTATGGCCGTGGGCCGTATCTATGACAATTGCATCCACTCCCGCGTTCACCAGGGCGGCCGCCCTTTCGACGGCGTCAGGGGTTACCCCAAGGGCCGCTGCTACCCTTAACCGTCCATATGTATCCTTGTTGGCAATAGGTTTTTGGGTCAATTTGGTAATATCCCGAAAAGTGATGAGGCCGACTAATTTGTTGTCATCGTTCACCACCGGTAATTTCTCTATTTTATTTACTTGAAGTATATCCTCGGCTTGGGAAAGGCTGGTCCCTTCCGCCACGGTCACCAAATTTTTGGATGTCATTACCTCGGAAATGGGCCGGTCGTCATTTTTTTCAAAGCGGAGGTCCCTGTTCGTGACGATCCCTATCAGCCTGCCCTCCCCATCTATGATGGGAATTCCGCCTATACTGTATTCCTTCATGCATTCCTTGGCGTTGCGGACAACCGAATTCAACGGTAGGGTAACGGGATCGATGATCATGCCACTTTCGGCCCGTTTTACCTTTCTGACCTTTAAGGCCTGCTGCTCAATGGTCATATTTTTGTGGAGCACCCCTATTCCTCCCTCTTGTGCCATGGCTATGGCCATTTTGGATTCGGTCACGGTATCCATGGCCGCCGATACAATAGGGACGTTAATGGTAATGTTTCGTGTGAATTTGGTCTGGATGTTGACTTCCCTGGGAAGCACTTCGGAATAAGCTGGAACGAGCAGTACGTCGTCATAGGTTAAACCTTCCCCTACAATTTTATCAAGATGGGCCTGCATAGCAATTAAGTATTAATTGCGTGCAAATATACTACATAAAAAGGAAATCCGGACCATGAAGCGGAGATAAGCGCAACAAACGTCCGCAACCACAAAGAAAACGGGGCAAGATCATTTTACGCAACCTTAGACATGGGGGAATCAATGGTACTTGGAAAACAGTTCGGTAGCTTTGTTATAGGTAGATTCAAATGCCAGCCAGTTGACATTGGTATCCACTTTGGCGGCCGTAAAATAGGACAACATTTTTTCAGTGGGCATATTACCGGTCAGTTCGTCCTTGGCCATCGGACAGCCACCGAACCCTTGGATCGCACCATCAAACCTACGACAGCCCGCTAAAAACGCCGCCTCCACTTTTTCATGCCATTTGTTCGGAATGGTATGGAGATGTGCCCCAAATTCTATATGGGGATATTTGGGGATCAAGTTGGAAAAGAGGTAATGGATCGTTTCCGGGGTGGAACTGCCCACCGTATCGGACAAGGAAAGGATACGCACCCCCAATCCTGCCAATCTTTCCGTCCATTCCCCTACGATATCCACATCCCACGGATCTCCATAGGGATTGCCAAAGCCCATTGAGATATAGGTAACCACCTCTTTCTTCGCAATGTCGGCCATCTCGAGTATTTCCTGAAGGGTTTCCACTGACTCCGCAATGGTTTTATGGGTATTTCGCATCTGAAAATTTTCGGAAATGGAAAAGGGATAGCCCAAATAGTTGATGGCACCGTATTTACAGGCCTCTTCCGCACCCCTAACATTGGCCACAATGGCCAATAATTTGCTTCCGTTCGGGGAAATCTGCAGTTGGGAGAGTACCTCCCCCGTATCCACCATCTGCGGTATGGCCTTGGGCGACACAAAACTGCCGAAATCGACCGTATCAAAACCACAGCGCAATATGGATTGTATATATCGCACCTTGTCCGCCGTGGGAATGGATGTCCTAATACCTTGCATGGCATCCCTTGGACATTCGATGATCTTGACCTTTTGGGGCATGGTGTGCTGTTTGGTACCCAAAATTACATTATTTATCCGACACTAAAATATACATGCCGATGCCCACAAACACAATGACCTGTAACCATTTTAAAAATGGCCCCACCTTGGTACTGTTGCCGATATAAGCCGCAATGGAACCTGCCAGTAACGCTATAAGTGCGAACACCAGAAAGGAAACCATCATGAACAGCCCACCCAGTACATAAAACTGGAAAACGGTTCCGAGCTGCCCGCTGAACAAAAACCCCGGAAAAAAGGCGAGGAAGAAAATGGTGACCTTTGGATTCAACACGTTCATTACAAACCCCTTGCGAAAAAGTTCCCATAACCCTTTTTTTGCTCCTGGGCCCTGGGAAATCTGCAGGGTGGGATCGCTCCTAAAAACCTTAAAGGCCAGGTAGAAAAGGTAAAGGGCGCCCATTGATCTGATGACAAAAAATAGGGCATCGCTCTGGGCGATAATAGCGGAAACCCCGAAAGCCAACAAGCTGGTATGCACCAGACAACCGGAAACCAGTCCGACAACAGTGGCCATCCCATATTTTTTTCCATGGGCGATGCTCTGTACCAGGACATAAATATTGTCCGGTCCAGGGGCGATGGCCAATGCGGCGGTTGCCATGACAAATGTTATCAAGATCTGATAATCCAAACCCATTCCTTATATATTATCGCCAAAGTACAAATTTTGCACGCTGGCCATTTCTTTTTTTTATATCTTGAAACAAAAAATATGAACAGTCTCTTTTCATTTTTGGTCCCTATACTTACTTTAGCGGCCATTACATATACACAACCCCGAAATACCATGGCAGAACAAACCTACCCTTCCATACAGGTACAGGATAGTGTCCTAAGACATGTGGTGCTCTTTAAATTCAAGGAAGGTACCGATACGCAAAAAATTGCGGAAATTGAAAATGCCTTTTCCGAACTGCCCGTAAAAATTCCGCAGATAGTAGGATATGAATGGGGCACCAACAATAGTCCGGAGGGACTTGACAAAGGATTTACACATTGCTTTTTCCTCACGTTCAAAAGTGAGGAGGACAGGGCCATCTACCTTCCCCATCCCGACCACAAAGCATTTGGCGACCTATTGGGTTCCTCTTTGGAAGATGTACTGGTCTTGGATTATTGGTCAACAACTCCCAAGTAAGCCCGCAAGCATTTGACGGAAACCCGAAGCAAAATTCTCCCGTAGTAACGGAACATAGTGCCTCCAAACTCTTAGGTCAACAACCTCTGCGCAGGTTCGCGAGGCATATGGAGAAAAACAAAAATAACCCGCCACCGCCTGTGGCGGACAGGCCTCGGAGCATCATAAGACTCATTTAGTGAGTCAAAAAGAGGGGCTACATATCCTTTAAAATGGCCCGATTGATCTTTTTGGCCAGTCCAGGGCCTTCGTAGATGAACCCTGTCCAAAGTTGTACCAAAGTAGCGCCGGCTTCCAATTTCTCAAGGGCATCCGCTGCCGAGTGTATGCCCCCTACCCCAATGATGGGAAAAGCTCCCCCGCTATTTTGGTGAAGGAACTTTATTACTTCCGTACTCCTTTGGGCCAACGGTTTTCCACTAAGTCCTCCCGCTTCCTCCGTAATGAGGAAATGTGATTTAAGCCCTTCCCTGGAAAGTGTTGTGTTGGTGGCGATCACCCCATCTATTCCGGTATCGTAAACGATATCTATGATATCCATCAGCTGGCCATCCGTTAGATCGGGAGCTATCTTTAAAAGTACCGGCTTCGTACTACCGGACCTTTTTTCCGATAAACGGGCATTTTCATGTTGAAGTTCCTTTAAAAGGGCGGTAAGGGGCCCTTTTTCCTGAAGGTCCCTTAAGCCCGGTGTATTGGGGGAGCTCACGTTCACCACAAAATAATCCACATGGGCGAATAAAACATCCATACATATCAGGTAGTCCTTTACCGCTTCATCATTGGGGGTTGATTTATTCTTTCCAATATTGCCCCCTATCAAGACCGAATGGTCCTTTTTTAAGTTTTCCACGGCCTCCAGTACCCCCAGATTATTAAAGCCCATCCTATTGATAATGGCCTGGTCTTCCTTTAGACGGAACAGTCTTTTTTTCGGATTTCCTTCCTGCGGTTTGGGGGTCAAGGTTCCGATTTCCACGAAGCCAAACCCAAAATTGGAAAGTTCATTGTAGAGCGCGGCGTTTTTATCGAACCCAGCGGCCAATCCCACGGGATTTTTGAACCGTAGACCAAATACCTCCCGTTCCAATCGTGGATCTTCCAAATTATAAAGCGCCTTAAAAAGCTTGGAAAAGCCAATATTGGAAAGCAGTTTGATCATAAAAAAAGAGAAATGGTGCACCTTCTCGGGATCGAAAAGGAATAAAATGGGACGGATCAGGTATCGGTACATGTATTTGTTCAAAATATTTCGACAAAAATACAAACTCGCCCTCAGCTGTCACCGCTTAAGCCGATATTTTTCCGATTCCTTACTTATTCCGGGACCGATTGTACCGTTAGGGGCTTTCTATTGGCTTCCTCACATAGGTAGACATACCTTTGGTATTGCCGTTCATTGAAAAGGGCCAGCATTTTTTTGTCATACCCTATGGAAATTTCCATCAACTTTGACTGTAAGTCCCTGTATTTCTGGGCCAATTGGACCAACTCGGATTCTGTGGTCTGTGGATGTTTTTCCAAGAGCGCCCTACCATTGCCCTCAATGGTGGTAATCTCCTCCAAGAGCGCGGTACGGAGTTCTTCCAATTTTATCTTCTGTTCCCCGTTCAACTGGAATATTTCTATAATGGTTGCCACATCCTTGCCACCGATTCCCAATGAACATTCCTGCGACCGAACATCGAACGGACACAGTATAATCGTGGTCACTGAAATGAGGAACATCTTAAAAGTCATATCGCTTTTTGTTTGGTACTATCCCATTAAAAAATCGTGTCCTTGGATTTGGATGGTCAACTCCCCCGGCACGTGCAGGACAAAGATAGATCTTTTGCCAACGTGCTTAGGTTGCCGAACCAAATTTAAGATCGAAAGATGGATCGCCCAAATGGGTGCAAGCCCAAGGTATCCAAAGAAAAGACCCCATCCAATTAAACGCAGCGGAATTGGTAAGAAGGAGCATTTAATGGAATCAAAGCAAGGGTTGGGCACAAATTCGTATTTTTGACAAAAAGACATTTATGGACGATCTGATCGACAGATTTCTGGGATATGTGACCATCGACAGCCAGAGCGACCCACATTCAAATACCACACCCAGCACCCAAAAACAATGGAACATTGCCCATAAATTGGTGGATGAACTTCGACAGATGGGAATGCAGGACATTACCATTGACGAAAATGCCTATATCATGGCCACCTTACCGTCCAACACCACAAAAAAGGTCCCTACCATCGGATTCATTTCCCATTTTGATACCTCGCCCGACTTTAATGGAACCGACATCCGTCCGCAGATCATTAAGGAGTACGACGGGAAGGACATCCCTCTTGACAGCGAAGGCAATATCATACTCTCCCCCAATTATTTTGAAGACCTTTTGTTATATAAGGGCCAGACCCTTATTACCACCGATGGGTCCAGTCTGCTGGGGGCGGATGACAAGGCGGGGCTCGCCGAGATCATGACGGCCATGGAATATCTTTTAAAACATCCCGAACTGGAACATGGAAAGATAAGGGTAGGTTTTACCCCAGATGAGGAAATAGGCAGGGGAGCCCACAAATTTGATGTGGAAAAATTTGGTGCCGACTGGGCCTATACCATGGATGGCAGTCAAATTGGGGAACTGGAATTTGAAAACTTCAATGCAGCGGGCGCCATGATCCATATCCATGGAAAAAGCGTGCACCCGGGCTATGCAAAGGGCAAAATGATCAATGCCATCAGTATTGCCAATGAACTTATGGACCTGCTGCCCGCCCAAGAAGTTCCCCAGCACACCAGCGGCAGGGAGGGATTTTTCCATGTGCACCATATCAAGGGAGGCGTGGAACTAACCGAATTGGAGCTGATCATCAGGGACCATGATATGGAACTTTTTGAAAAGCGGAAGGAGCTGTTGGAAAAAATTGTGGACAACCTTTCCAACAAATATAGGACCGCTATCGATTTGAAGATGGAAGATCAATATTATAATATGAAGGACAAAGTAACCCCCGTCTACCATATTGTGGAGTTGGCCCAACAGGCAATGTTGGCGGTTGGCGTCACCCCCATTATCAAACCCATACGGGGCGGTACGGACGGGTCCCAACTGAGCTACATGGGGCTTCCATGTCCCAATATATTTGCGGGCGGTCACAATTTTCACGGCAAGTACGAGTACGTTCCCGTGGAAAGTATGCAAAAGGCCGTAGAGGTCATTGTAAAGATCTGTGAACTGAACGTATCCAAAGCGGGATAATATGGAAAGCGAATCTAAAATAGCGGAATTTTTTAATAAGGACCACCCTTTTAAACTGGGAATTTCCATTTTAAGGGAACTTGCGTTAGCTGCCGGTTTGCAGGAAACCTATAAATGGGGAGCTCCTGTCTATACCTTGGAAAACAAAAACGTGCTGGGAATAATGGCCTTTAAAAACCATTTTGGGATATGGTTCTTTAACGGTTCTTTTTTGAAGGATGCGGATGGGGTGCTACAAAATTCCCAGGAAGGCACAACCAAGGCCATGCGGCACTGGAAATTCAGTACCCATTTGGAATTAGACCGTGAAAAGGTACTGGCCTATATGATAGAGGCCAAGGACAACCAAAAGACGGGAATGGTGCACCGTCCCGAAAAAAGATCTATGGAAATTCCAAAGGAGTTTTCCGAACTTTTTGGAAAGGACAGGGAGCTGAAATCACAGTTCTTCTCCCTGGCCCCTTACAAACAGCGCGAATATTATGAATATCTGGCCTCCGCCAAACGGGAAGCGACCAAATTAGCGCGCATGGAAAAATGCATCCTTCTGATCCAAAAAGGAATGGGCCTTAACGACCACTACCGAAATTAAATTTTGGGCAATTCCCAACCGTTATGGTATTTTGCCCTTAAATGTTCATTGGCGGCTTCGTCCTTGAACGCGCCTTTTTCCTTATCCCAGTAAATACGGTTCCCGGTCTTGAAAGCCACATTCCCCAGATGGGATACCAATGCGGCATCATAACCTACCTGTATGGGTGCTTTTAGGTCTTTTGGATCCCTGCTCTTGACCGCCTCCACAAAATTAACGGTATGGTTATCCAGACCGTTGCCCATATTCTGTTGTAAGGGCACCGCCTCAATTTTGGGCCTGTCCGGTAATTGGTTCCAACTCTCGTGCTCCACTTCCGGGATCACTTCCCAGCCCCCCCGGTCCAGGACCAGGGTGCCATTGTTGCCTATAAACGCAATCCCATGGTTACGCCCATAATTGCCACCATCTATTCCGGTAGCGTGCTCCCAAAGAATGGAAAACCCATCGTATTCGAATACCGTCTGCAAGGTATCCGGGGTTTCGGCAGCATCGTTGGGATAGGCAAATTTGCCTCCCAGGGCCATTACCGACTTAGGAGCGGAGGCCTTCATTCCGTAAAGGGCATAGTCCAATAAATGAACGCCCCAATCGGTCATCAGCCCGCCCGCATAGTCCCAAAACCACCTGAAATTAAAGTGGAACCTATTGGGATTAAAAGGTCTTTCCGCTGCGGGGCCCAACCACATTTTATAGTCCACCCCTGTGGGTACCGGGCCATTGGGAAGTACCGGAATGGAATTCATCCAGCCTTGATAGGCCCAAGCCTTCGCCAGTCGGATCTCCCCCAATTTTCCGGAATGCACATAATCGATCGCGTCCACAAAGTGCGGTTGGCTCCTTTGCCACTGACCGATCTGTACGATCCGGTCCCCGGCTTTGACGGTTTTGAGCATGATATTGCTCTCCTCTACCGAATTGGCAATGGGTTTTTCGCAGTATACATCCTTTCCGGCGGCCAGGGCATCCGTTAATTGCAGGCAATGCCAATGATCGGGGGTGCCAATGATCACAATGTCCACATCCTTATCTTCCAGAAGCTTTCTGTAATCTGTGTACCATTTTGGTTTTTTTACCCCCGCTTTCTCCAGATCCCGGGTACGTTCGGCCAGTACGTTTTGGTCCACATCGCATAGTGCCACCACTTGCACCTCGCTGATCTTCAGCATGGAGGTAAGATCGGAAAAACCCATCCCCTTGCAACCGATCAGTCCTGCATTGATACGGTCGTTTGGCCCTACCCTCTTCCTGATGCTCGCCAACAGCTCCATTGGAAAGACGAACGCTGCAGAGGTTCCCATTAGCAAAAGGGAGCTTTTCTTGATAAAATTCCTTCTATTGTTCAACATATATGGTTCTATTCGTTAATTTTTTCGATACTAAATATAGTTCAGCGCAAAGGGAGCGGCAATAAATTTCACTTCAAAGACCCGTGGTCCCATTGCATTCTGGCAATCGGATCCCATTTCCTTTAGGGCCATGGCACCGTGACCCGTTTTGGGCGGTTACCTCCTCAATGCGGCTTTGAAGATACCAAATATTGCTCAGATCAGGGCAAAAAAAAACCCCGATCCAAAGATCGGGGCTTTAAGCACGGGTGGTATCCGCTTACTTCTTTTCAGGTTCCGGAGCATTTAATTTCTTGCTCATTTCCATGGAAATGGCAGAGCGGTCAAATTTGATCTTCCCGGCCATGGTCTCTATAACACAGGTAAAATCCTTATCGCTCAGCTCTAGAATTCTACCGTGCATACCGCTTTTGGTAATGATCTTATCCCCCTTTTTAAGTGCTTCGGCAAATTTCTTCTCATCTTTCTGACGTTTCATCTGCGGCCTGATCATAAAAAAATAGGCCACTACAAAAATCAGGATAAGCGGAAGAAATGGATATTGTTCCAACATTTTTTGTTATATGTTATTTATAAGGGCACGGAAGCTGCAGCTCCGCCCTTAGGGTTTACAAAAGCCTTGATCCTCAATATTTCGGAACCTTTGGCGGTATTGGCGGTAATGGTTATGGTCTTGGTAACCTGGTTTTGGCCAGACCCGTTGAACTTCACCAACAGTTCGCCGGTCTCACCAGGGGAAATGGGTTCCTTTGGAGGTGAGGGAACGGTACATCCACAGCTGCTCTTGGCATCGGTAATGATCAAAGGGGCATCACCGGTATTGGTAAACTTAAAGATCGTTTCTTGCGGAGTGCCCTGTTCGATGGTTCCAAAATCGTGTTCCGACTTTTCAAAAGTCATCACGGGAAGGCTTTTGGCCGCTGTATCCCTGTCTGCAGCCGATTCTACGTTGGCCGCGTCGATCTTGCTCGTTGCTTTGTCCTTGCAGGACAATAAAGCCATTGCGCACACTAGGCTTAAGGTAATAACTGTTCTTTTCATCTTACTGTATTACAGGTTAATTTCTTTCAAAAATAAGGATTATTTGATTATAACAACCCCCTGCCCACTTTTTTTAGTTTACCTTCCAACGAATATTCCTTGATCAGGTTGTCCAGTATCCCGTTGATAAAGATACTGCTCTTCGGGGTTGAATACTCTTTGGCAATTTCAAGGTATTCGTTAATGGTGACCCTTTCTGGAATGGAAGGAAAGTTCAAGAGTTCGCAGATGGCCATTTTTAGGAGAATGGCATCCACATCCGCAATACGGTCCTTGTCCCAGTTAGGGGTCTTTCCTTCGATCTCCTTTACCAACTTTTCATTGTTGAGCAAGGTCTTCATCAAAAGTTTCTGGGCAAATTCAAGGTCCTCCTCGTCCTTCACCAATTTCGGCAGAAAATAGGAATTGGAATGCTCCTTGTTTATTTTTTTCAGTTTTTTAAGGATAAAGGTGTTCACAATGGGGATATCGTCCACCCAAGTAAGGCGGTCATCCTCAAAATGGTCATAGACCTTTTCATTGGGCGCTATCACGTTCCTAAAAAGATCTACTATCAGATCTTTGTCCTCCTGATAGGACCGATTTGCCTGTGACATGTATTTTTGGTAGGACTCGCTAGCGGTGATCTCCCTGTAAATAATACGGACGTATTCTTCGTTCAGGTACCAGTTGTTCAGTTTTCGTCGTTTTAGCTCGTCCGTTAACGAACTGTTGCCGACCAGCTGTAGCAAAACGGCGTTGCCCACAAATTTATTTTTATCGGGATATCCGTCCGAAGCGTTGGACAGGTATTTTTTGGAGGAGCGCTTTATTTGATCTTCCGCCATGGCATGTACCTCCATCAATAGGTTCAGGGACACCAGATAAAGCGAATACATGTTCTCGATGCTCACGCGTAAAAACTTTTCCTGTTTTTCCAAGGTATCGTTTTGCGATTGCGTCAGCGCATAGATGCACTGCATTACTTTGACCCTGATATGCCTTCTTGTAAGCATTTTTAAAGAACTTTAGCGAATGTTATTAAACTTTACGGCGCAAAAATAGTATTATATTTCCATTTCAACCTATGGGCGGAACGTTTATCTTATAAGATTTATAACAATTGGTTTTGTGCCGATCACCTATCTTTGCCGATCAATGGCAACAAATTGCCCCTACTCTTAGTCTCATTGCATGAAGGAACTTAAATATATCAACAAGTATTTCAAGAAATACTGGTTAAAACTTCTGATAGGGATCGTCATAACCATCATCGCACGGATCTTTTCGCTCGTAATGCCCCCCTTGGTAAACAAGTCGATCAAGGCCATGGAAACCTATCTCACGGGAAATAGGGAAAACCTTTCCGAGGTCAAGGGCGAACTCCTTACCTATATCCTGATCATCCTTGGCGCAGCGCTCCTGTCCGGTTTCTTTACTTTTTTAATGCGGCAGACCATCATCAATATTTCAAGGTACATAGAGTACGATCTTAAAAATGAGGTGTACGACCACTATCAGTTCCTCAACCTCAGTTTCTACAAGAGGAACAGAACGGGGGATCTTATGAACCGTATCAGCGAGGATATAGGACAGGTACGGATGTACGCCGGCCCTGCCATCATGTACGGTATTCAGACCTTGACACTTTTTGCCTGTCTTTTGCCCATTATGTTCATCAAGGCCCCAACCATTGCTTTTTACACCCTGTTGCCCCTGCCCATTCTTTCCGTACTGATCTATAAGATAAGCAAAGTGATCCATAAAAGAAGTACAGTGGTACAGCAGTACCTTTCCACCTTGTCCACTTTTACCCAAGAGTCGTTTTCCGGCATTTCGGTGATCAAGGCATACGGCCTGGAGCCCCAGATCAATGCGGAGCTGAACTCATTGGCCCATGAGGGCAAGGACAAGAGTATGGAACTGGCCAAGGTAAACGCTTGGTTTTTCCCCTTAATGATCCTCTTGATCGGCATCAGCAACATTTTCGTGATCTATGTGGGGGGCAGACAATATATCAATGGGGAAATCGAATCCATGGGTATCATAGCGGAATTCATTATCTATGTAAACATGCTGACCTGGCCCGTAGCTGTGGTCGGGTGGCTCACTTCCATCGTACAGAGCGCCGAAGCGTCCCAGGAACGGATCAATGAGTTTTTAAAGGAACGGCCCACCATCTGGAACGAGGTATCGGAAGAGACCCCGGTGCATGGAAAAATAACCTTTAAGAACGTTAGTTTTACGTATGGGGACACCAATATTACGGCACTTAAAAATATATCCTTTACCGTTAACAATGGGGAGACCGTGGCCATTATCGGCAAGACGGGGTCCGGAAAATCCAGTATCCTTGATCTTATTGCCCGCTTGTACGATGTAAGCCAAGGAGAAATACTGATCGATGACGTTCCCATTAAGGAGCTCAACCTTACGAGCCTTCGAAGATCGATCGGGGCCGTTCCGCAAGATGCATTTCTCTTTTCCGACAGTATTAGGAACAATATCAAATTCGGAAAGGAAGATGCGACCGAGGAAGAATTGATAGCGGTGGCAAAAAAAGCGGTGGTGCATGAAAACATAATGGGCTTTTCCAAACAGTACGATACCGTTCTGGGAGAACGAGGGATCACCCTGAGCGGGGGACAGAAACAGCGTGTATCCATTGCGAGGGCCCTATTGAAAGACCCACAGATCTACCTGTTCGACGATTGCCTTTCCGCTGTGGATACCGAAACGGAGGAACAGATCTTGAACAATCTGAAAATGGCATCCAGAAACAGGACCACCCTTATCGTAAGCCACCGTGTCTCCTCTGCCAAAAATGCGGATAAGATACTGATTTTGGACAATGGCGAGATCATACAGGAAGGCACCCACAATGAATTGGTGGACACCGAGGGATATTATAGGGAACTTTACCACAACCAGCTTTCGGAGAAAGAAAACTAACAATAATGTTGGTATTGTAGCTTTTTTTTTCCATTTTTGATTAATGAATATTAGACACTAAAGAAATGGGGGAAAAAGATTTAATGGATCAGGAAGAGATTTATTCCAAAGTTTTAAGGGCCGGAAGGAGGACTTATTTTTTCGATGTTAGGAGTACAAAAGCGGGCGATTACTATCTGACCGTGACCGAAAGTAAAAAGTTCACACATGACGATGGTTCTTTCCACTACAAGAAACACAAAATTTATCTCTACAAGGAAGATTTTGTCGCATTTAAGGAAATCCTGGATGAAATGATGGAATATATTGTGGACGAAAAAGGTTCCGAGGTCATTTCAGAAAGACACCAAAAAGACTTTAAAAAAGAAGACGGGCAGGAGGAAACCGATATCATCGAAACTTCCACCGACAGCTTTACCGATGTGGATTTTGACGACATATAGATCCGCCCACTAGAACACAACATGCAACGGTCCCTTTTATCAAGGACCGTTTTTTATTTGACCGTTTTGTACATTTGACCGACCAAACACCACCGACCATGAAAAAAATTGCCTATCTGCTCTTTACGGCCCTTGTGTCCCTAGCAAACGCCCAAGAAACCTTTGACCTTACGTATTACATCCCCCAGAACATTAATTATGACCCTGCTATCCCGACCCCTTTGGAGATCATCGGTCACGAGGTGGGCGAATGGCACGTAACGCACGACAAACTTGTTTTCTATATGCAGGCCCTTGCCGCGGCCAGCGACCGTATCACCATTGAGGACAGGGGAAAAACTTTTGAGGACCGGCCCCTGCTACTTCTAACGATTACGTCGCCAAGCAACCACGAAAACTTGGAGAGCCTGCGCTTGGAGCATTTGAGATTAACGGAGGGCACCGATGCCGTAACGGACAAAATGCCCATTGTGGTCTACCAGGGTTTTTCCATCCATGGCAATGAACCCAGTGGTGCCAATGCCGCCTTGGCGTATGCCTATTATCTTGCGGCAGCCCAAGGTCCCGAAATTGACAAGATCCTTCAAGAGGAGATCATTCTGTTGGATCCTTCCTTTAATCCGGACGGATTACAGCGATTTGCCTATTGGGCCAATACCAACAAGAGCAAAAACCTGAACCCGGACAGTAACGAACGTGAATACCATGAGGTATGGCCCGGTGGCAGGACCAACCATTACTGGTTCGATATGAACAGGGACTGGCTTCCCGTACAATTGCCCGAAAGCAGGGCACGTATTACAAGCTTCCACAAATGGATGCCCAACATCCTTACGGACCATCATGAGATGGGAACCAATTCCACCTTTTTCTTCCAGCCAGGGGAAGCCAGTAGGGTACATCCCCTAACGCCCTTGATCAATCAAGAACTAACTGCGGAGATAGGTACCTACCATGCCAGGGCCTTGGATAAAATTGGCTCTTTCTATTATTCCGAAGAAAATTATGACGATTACTACTATGGGAAAGGCTCCACTTTTCCCGATCTTCAGGGAAGTATCGGAATCCTTTTTGAACAGGGAAGCTCCCGAGGGCATGTACAGGAAAGCGAAAATGGCCTGATCACTTTCCCGTTCACCATCCGTAACCAGTTTACCACCGCCCTGTCCACAATTGAGGCAGCACGCAACATGCGCACCAAGATATTGGCCTATCAACGTGATTTCTTCACGGAAAACAAAAAAAACGGACCCAAGGGAAAAATCAGGTCGATCATCTTTGGGGATGCCAAGGATGCCGCCAAAACCTGGCATTTGGCCGAAATATTACAGCGACAGCAAATTAGGTTCCACGAACTGGAAGGGGATACCGAGCTCAACGGTAACAGTTATAAAAAAGGAAATGCCTTTGTGGTGCCAATGGACCAAAAGAACAGCAACCTCATCAAGGCCATGTTCGAGAAACGTACCAGTTTTACGGACAGTCTTTTTTACGATATTTCCGGATGGACATTCCCTTTGGCCTTTAATGTGGATTATACGGAACTGAACACCTTGGTCAATATAGGGGCCGAAGTGGAGGAATTAAGTCCGTTGACAGGAAATGTGGACGGTAAAAGCAGCTATGCCTATCTTTTTGAATGGAACGAATACTATACCCCAAAGGCCCTGAACTCCATTTTGAACAAGGGACTGCGGGCGAAGGTGGCCAAATCGCCCTTTAGCCTTGGGGGCAGAACATATGATTACGGCACCATTATGGTCCCGGTGGAAAACCAAGAACTGGAAAAGGACGAACTATATGCTTTCCTTCAAGGGGTTGCCAAGGAAAGCCATATTAACATTACCTCGGCAAGTACCGGACTTACAAAAGGGATCGATTTGGGCAGCAATGACTTTGACCCCTTGGAAAAACAAGAGGTGGCCCTTTTGGTAGGCAATGGAATTACCTCCTATGACGCAGGTGAAATCTGGCACCTGTTCGATCAACGGTACCAAATGAAGATCACCAAATTGGATACCGACTACTTTGGCCGTACGGACCTGGACCGGTATACCGCCCTGATCGTTCCCAATTCCTGGGGAAACCTGGATAAAAAAATAGCGGATAAGATAAAGGGCTGGGTAAACAATGGTGGCACACTTATAGGCTACAAAAATGCGGCCAACTGGTTCCACAAAAACGAACTCATGGCATTGGACCTGAAAAAAGATAGTCTGATGGTCAAAAATATCAGTTTTGGCCAAAAAGAGAAGTTTTTTGGGGCACAGGAAACGGGCGGGGCCATTTTTGAGGCCAAGCTTGACCGTTCACATCCCATAAATTTTGGATATGGCAAGGATAGGCTGGCCCTTTTTAGGGATACCAATATTTATATCAAACCTGATAAGGATAGTTTCAACAATCCGATCCAGTATACCAACGATCCGCTCTTAAGCGGGTACATATCCGAAGAAAACCTGGAACTATTAAAGAACAGTGTCCCATTTCAGGTCAGCAGGTCGGGAAAGGGAAGGGTCATCATTTTCACGGACAACACCAACTTTAGGGCCTTTTGGTATGGCACCAATAAATTGCTGATGAATGCCATCTTCTTTTCCAAAATCATGTAGAACTCATTTAGACTTTTTCAATTGGGTCGAAAATCCAGTTTTTCGGCCCTTCATTTTAGGAGATGCGAAGTCCATTTGGCACCTCGCTTCCCGGCTGCAACAGGATTACCTCTTCCCCCTGCACCGCTCCCAAGACCAGACATTCGCTCATAAAGTTGGCAATCTGTTTTGGTGGAAAGTTGATCACCGCCACTACCTGTCTGTTCAAGAGCTCATGGGGCAAATACCTCTTTGTGATCTGGGCCGAAGTTTTTAAGATCCCCACTTCCTCCCCAAAATCGATGTGCAATTGGTAGGCGGGTTTTTTGGCCTTTGGAAAGGGCAACACCTCCAAAATGGTACCCACCCTCATATCCACTTTGGCAAATTCGTTCCAGGCTAGTTTGTTCATTCCTTAATTTTGAGTTTATGGATCAGATCATCGGGAACGTTCCCGGAATAAGCCCCGTAAGCATCTACAAGAAGACCTTTTTCCCCATCGGAGGTCTCGATCACGTAAAGGACCATATTATCGTCAGGATCGCTTGCCCCTTCGAACCGATAGTAGCGGACCACGTTCCAATCTTCCGCACCATGGACGACTTTCCGTTTTTTGTGTTCCAGCCCGGCATCACATAAGTTAAAGTCCTCCGTATAGCCTTCTTCCTGCAAGGCTGTAATGGCTTCCGACAGCGATATATAGGAGCGTTCCATAAGCATTTAGTTTCCCTAAAATTTACCATTGTTTACACTAAAAAGCAAATTTAAAGGGCAATTGTTTTTGATCGGTCCCATTAGGAGGTTCCTGCTTTTGAAATTCCGTGCAAATTGTGTTAACTTTATTCTATTCCCCATCGTCAGCAACCTCGGAGATACTTCTCGGGGCAGATGGAGGAACACCAACGTTACATTTTGACGCCCGCCCGCCGGAGGCGGGCAGGCGTCGGAGCAAAAATAATTTCTATGTCCAACACCCCCAGTAATATGTTGCCCTTGGGCACCACGGCGCCCTCCTTTAAGCTACTGGATACCGTAACCAGCTCCCCTAAGGAACTGGAGGGAACCCGAGGCCCTATTGGAACCATGCTAGTCTTTATCTGTAACCATTGTCCCTTTGTGGTCCACGTAAGCCCTAAATTGGCGGAACTTTCCAAAGAATATATCGCCAAGGGAATTCATTTTGTGGCCATTTCGAGTAACGATATCCAGAAATACCCACAGGATTCCCCTTCCGAAATGAAACTGTTTGCAGAAAGATATGGATTTTCCTTTCCCTATCTGTACGATGCCACACAGGAAGTTGCCAAAGCCTATGATGCCGCATGCACCCCGGATTTTTATTTGTTCGACAAAGATCTTTCCTTGGTGTACAGGGGGCAGTTTGACAGCTCCCGACCCGGAAACGGGATTCCGGTTACCGGTGTTAACCTTAAGGGGGCCATGGATGCGCTGGTGGATGGCAGGGCCGTGGATACCGTGCAGAAACCAAGTATGGGCTGTAACATTAAATGGAAATGACTAACAAGCGTCACCAACCTTCCCGTTGTACCAAATTGGCAATATGGGCATAATGGTGATTGGAATGCCATGCATATCTTCCTATATTGGCCGCCACTGAAATGGCCTTGTTTCCGTCGGGATGTATATATTCCCGTTCCAGATCGGAAGGGGCCAGTCCCTTTAACATATACACCATCTTTGCATGGAGGGCGGCTATATAATCCAACGATAACCGTACGGGGGCCGTATGGGCGTCAAAAAGGTCCGCCCACTCCTTTTCCCCATAAGCCTTTATCAGGGGACGCTGTTCGGCAAGTGCCCATTTAAAGCGCGTATAACTGTGGTGGTGGCTATCCGCAATATGGTGGACCACTTGCCTTACCGTCCACCCTTCGGGCCTGTACGGGGTATCCAACTGGAATGCGGAGAGTTCCCCTACCAGGGCTTCAAGACGTTGCGGGAATTCCTCTAGCACAAGGATCCATTCGGAAATATGGTCTTCCGTAATGATATCTGGCAATAGCATCGGACCAATAGGATATCTCAACTTTTCAAATTCTTCATTTTCCATAAAATACTTTATCAATTGACAGCAACGGTCTTTGGGAGGGGAAGGTGTTTAACATCCGAATATAAAAATATAAAATTACCGCACATCGTTAGTATTTGAAACCAAATAAATCAGTTGGTCAATAGACTCGGGGCAAGCTCTTGATCCATAGGCGGGCAGACGAAATCGAAGAAACGTGCGGACACAGGGGTGCCCTCCTTTGTCAGGTAAATCCAGCGCATGCAGGGAACATAAAAATTTGCGCTTATCCCGTAAATTTTAATACTTTTTTAACCTTAAAATGAGGGGACTTGCGCATTAATCTACTAATTTTATAGGGTAATTTCAAAACAGACATACTATGGCAACTATACGATTGGGCGATGAAGCCCCGGATTTTACGGCGGACAGCTCGGAAGGAATGCTTAATTTCTATGATTATTTGGGGGACAGTTGGGGAATTCTATTCTCGCATCCTGCCGATTTTACCCCCGTATGCACCACGGAGCTGGGTACCGCGGCCAAATTCAAAGATGAATTTGACAAGCGCAATGTAAAGATGTTGGCCCTAAGTGTGGACGGTGCCGCTTCCCATCAAGAATGGATCAAGGATATAAACGAGGTACAGAACACCACGATCAATTTTCCCATTATAGCGGACGAGGACAAAAAGGTCTCCACCCTGTACGATATGATCCATCCCAATGCCAATAGCAACCTGACCGTGCGATCGGTCTACATTATAGCCCCGGATAAAACGGTCAAATTGATCATTACCTATCCCGCTTCCACAGGTAGGAATTTCCATGAGCTGTTACGGGTGATAGATTCCCTGCAATTGACGGCCTACCACAAAGTGGCCACCCCCGCTAACTGGGAAGCCGGGGAGGATGTGGTGGTGAGTCCCGCCATAACCACGGAAGATGCCAAAAAAATCTTTCCGAAGGGGGTTACGGAAATAAAGCCCTATCTTAGAATGACACCCCAGCCCAATAAATGAAGTGATTTAAACTTTTCCCAATTGGCTAAAAAATTGCCCTCTTGAGCCCTACTTTTCATCTTTTTTGAATTCCGTAACCCTGCTACGCAAGTCAAAAAAGCCTTCAATTAGACCCAAAATGGCTAATTTTCACTTCAATCAAAAAAGTTTAAATCACTTCAATAGGAAAATGGGGCCCATAAAATAAATTGATGATCACAGCCTCCTTGCCCCTCAATGGCAAGGAGGTTTTTTATCTGCCCGTAGGGACGGTCCCGTATGTATGTTCCGCCATAGGGCAAAGGAATACTATCGACTACCCCGGGGCAGGGCCCAAAAGATTTTCCAAGGAAAAAACCCATCCCCTGCGACACAGGGGGTGAATAAGCCCCTAAAATAGGATCTAAAAAAAATTATGTGGTATGGATATATTGAATAATCTGGGGATACCCAAGAACAGCAAAGTCCTTATGGTCCATGCCGACGATGCGGGGCTCTCCCATTCGGAGAACAGGGCAACCATGGAAACGCTGCAATATGGCAGTGTTAATTCGTACAGCATTATGGTCCCCTGTCCCTGGTTTTATGAAATTGCCCAATTTTCCAAAAACAACGCACAGTTGGATACGGGCATACACCTTACCCTTACGTGCGAATGGAAAAATTATAAATTCGGTCCGGTATTGCCCATCTCCGAAGTACCCAGCTTGGTGGACCAAAATGGTTTCTTCCGCCCCAAGCGGAACGACCTTCAAAAAAACGCGGATCCAGAACAGGTATTCAAAGAGCTGGAAGCGCAGGTAGAAAAGGCCCTACTGTTCGGGATCAGGCCCACACATTTAGATTCCCATATGTACAGTGTGGGGGCGGATGCCCAATTTTTGGAGGTATACAGGTCATTGGGGAAACAATATGACCTTCCCGTACTTTTGGCCAAAGATCTTTTTGCGATGGTGGGACTGACACCTACCATAGATCCTTCCGATCTTCTTTTCGACCATGTACATTTTGGAAAGTTTTCCGATTTTGAAGGGAACGGCCTTGAAAGTTATTACGATCAGGTGCTGGACAACTTGCCCACGGGCCTTAATATGTTATTGGTACATCCGGCCCATGACGATGACGAAATGAAGGGCATAACGGTGGATCATCCCAATTTTGGGGCGGCATGGAGGCAAATAGACCGCAATTATTTCATGGGAAGCAGGTGCGCCGAAAAGATCAGGGACAACAATATAAGAATGATCACTTGGGCCGAAATAAAAAATGGAAGCCATGGTGCAAAATAAATATCTTTGCACCCTATGGCCATTACCCTTCTTTCATCCCCCTTGCAAGGATTTACCGATTTTAAGTTCCGGAACGCTTTCCAACAGTTTTTTGGGGGAATAGACACCTTTTATGCCCCTTACATCCGATTGGATGGAAAGCTGCTCATTAAGACATCCTACCAAAGAGACCTGCAACCCGAGCACAATACAGAACTAACGGTCATACCCCAGGTCATGACCAATGATCAGGAAGAATTCCTTTTTGTGGTGCGATATGTGCAGGAACTGGGATATAAGGAACTGAACTGGAACCTAGGCTGCCCGTATCCGATGGTGACCAAAAGGGGAATGGGCTCCGGACTTATCGAGGATACCCTTAAAATTGACGCTTTATTGGACCGTGTCCATTCGGAAACCGATATTACCGTTTCCATGAAAATGAGAATGGGATACGAAAACAGTAGCGAAATCCTAAAACTGCTCCCGATACTGGACAAGTATCCCATAAAAAATATTGCCATCCATGCCCGTATCGGCAAACAGCTCTATAAGGGGCCCGTTGATCTGGAATCCTTTGAGAAGTGTCTAGATCATACTACCCATAAAATTTACTACAATGGCGATATCACCACGGTAGCCGGCTTTAAAGTGTTACAACAGCGCTTTCCGATGCTGGATCATTGGATGATCGGTAGGGGGCTTATTGCAGATCCCTTCCTTCCGCTCATGATAAAAGGGAATACCGAAACCTATCCCGAAAACAGATGGGACATTTTCAGCGATTTTCATGATACCATTTTTGAGGCCTATGACAGGGCCTTGTCCGGGCCCACCCCGATCCGGATGAAGATGTTGGGATTTTGGGAATATTTTTCGACCGCCTTCCCCAATCCGCAGAAGACCTATAAGAAAATAAAAAAAGCCAGGGACGTAAAGGCGTACCTTTCCGCAACCCGGGAAATTATAAACACGGCAAAAACAATGGGCAGCAACGGGTAACATCTGGAGTGTACCGGAACTGAAATTTTTAATATTCGCCATGCCTATGTATCTTTGCCCCCACCTATGGAAGAAAAAGAACCGATTGACCATCCCCAAAAAAACAATCCCCTACATGGGGTAACCTTGGCACATATGCTGGAACATCTTGTGGCAACGTACGGGTGGTTCGATCTGGGCAAACGGATACCCATAAAGTGTTTCACGAACGGGCCTTCCATAAAATCGAGCCTCGCTTTCCTCCGAAAAACGCCTTGGGCAAGGCAAAAAGTGGAAGACCTCTATCTTTATTCGTTGAAATCCTAGGATAATAGTGGTTAAAATGGAATAAAATTGTTCCAAACTCCCCCTACAAGCTGCCATTTTACTGGAATAAACCGATAAACTGCTAAAAATAACCATATTAAAAATAATTAGCGTACATTTGCGCCTTTAATAATTTTTAATTTTTTGTAATGAATAGAGGAACAGTAAAATTTTTTAACGACTCCAAAGGATTTGGATTCATCGTTGAAGAAGGAACCGACAAAGACCATTTTGTACACATTTCAGGATTGATCGATGAGATTCGTGAAGGCGATGAGGTAGAATTTGAATTGGAACAAGGTAAAAAAGGATTGAACGCAGTAAATGTAACAGTTATTTGATACATACTCTTTAACTTTTTGAAAATCAAGCCCATTACTCTATAGAATGGGCTTTTTTTTAATCCTGATCCAGAAGGGTAGGAATTGAACTACTAAATAAATTAAAAATAAACGGTTTTTTGACGCAACCCTTTTAGGTTTACCCTATCTAAAGAATTGGAACAACACCTCCCCCTAAATAAATGTTATATTATGACCACATTTTTTAGCATCTTTTTCGCCTTATTGGCCTTGAATGCCCTACTTGTACTGTTAAGCGTTAACAACACGCCCAAATCGAACAAGTGACCTAGGGGTAAATTGGTTTCCGGGACTGCGGAATATCGGACTGCATTTTTCACAAAGATCCAGTTCCCTGATTCTGCGACCTAAAACCGTGGGAAATCCTAAAACCGTAAAGGCCGTCCAATTTTATAGTTGAACGGCCTTTTTTTATTAAAATTCAGTTGTTTCTCCCTTGAAGTAAGCAGCAGAAATATCTCCCCTTACTTCACGTTCATCAGTTCCACATCAAAAAGCAATATGGCATCACCGGGGATAACCCCACCGGCACCCGCGCTTCCATAGGCCAAATTGGAAGGGATCACAAATCGGGCCTTATCGCCCACCTGCAAAAGGGCGATTCCCTCGTCCCAACCGGAGATCACTTGGCCCACGCCCAATTTAAAGTCGATCGGCTGCTTTCTCTTGTAAGAGGAATCAAAAACGGTACCATCCATTAAAGCACCTTCATAGTGCACCGAAACGGTCTGTCCTTTGGAAGCCTTGGCACCCGATCCCTTTTGAACGATCTTATACCTCAGTCCGCTGGCCGTTTCTTCGAAGCCGGCGGCGACTTTTTCCATTTCGGCCGCTTGTGCCGCTTTTTCTGCTGCCAGCCTTTTCTCCCTGGAACCTTCAAAAGTTCGAAAGGCCTCCACGGCGTTCCATTCCTGTGCTTCGGCCCCTATTCTAAGGATTTCCAATTTTTCGATCTTGTCGCCTTGCGCTATGGCATCCACCACCTCCTGTCCTTCGTGGACATGTCCAAAAACAGTATGTTTGTTATCGAGCCATGGAGTGGCTATATGTGTGATGAAAAACTGCGTCCCATTGGTTCCAGGTCCAGCATTGGCCATGGATAGGACCCCTGGACCATTGTGTTTTAGGTCCACATGAAACTCGTCATCGAACTTATAACCGCCATCCCCCGTACCGGTTCCCAATGGGCATCCTCCTTGAATCATAAAATCCGGGATTACCCTGTGGAACGATATCCCGTCGTAATAAGGGGTACCTTGGGGCTTTACCTTGTTCTCCATATCACCTTCCGCCAAGGCCACAAAGTTTCCCACGGTCCCCGGGGTTTTATCATGTGTGAGTTTCACCAGAATTTCCCCTTTGGAAGTATTGAATTTAGCGTATATTCCGTCTTGCATTTCAGCCATTTTTAGATGAGGCGCAAAGGTACGGATTTGTTTTTTCCCGTAAAAGGGCCCTCCCCTACTTTACCACGGCCATTTTGATGTTCCGGCAGGAAACAAGGCTTTGGCCCCAATTACGGGAAAACGTTTTGGCGAGGTACTTCAGCGTTCTAATCTTCGATTCAGGAGCCGAAATTTATGGCTACCCAATAGTGGGGCCCTTATCCCTTAATGGTAGCAAGGGGTACGGTGCCGTATTTATCAAAAAGATATACCAGACTGGCCATGGTGGCAGCTCCCAGTTCAAGTTCACGCCTGTTTACATGTTCAAAGGTATCGTTCTGTGCGTGATGGTGATCAAAATAACGCTGTGTATCGGGCAGCAGCCCAGCAAGTACTATTCCCTCATCTTCGAGGGGACCTATGTCCGCACCCGCATACCCCTTTACAAAAAGGTGGATCAGATAGGGTTCGAACAATTTTTGCCAGCCCAATACCTGTTCAAAATTGGCATCGGAACAGTTAAAGGAAAAGCCCCTTGGGGTAAACCCTCCCGAATCGCTCTCCAAAGCAAAAACATGGTCCTCATTTTTGCTTTTGGCCACTTCCGCATATTTATTGCCCCCCCTTAGACCGTTTTCCTCGTTCATGAACAGGACGGCCCTAATGGTGCGCTGCGGGCGGTATCCGTTCAATTTCATAAGGCGCAGTACCTCCATGCTCTGTACCACACCGGCACCGTCATCATGGGATCCATCGCCCAAGTCCCAAGAATCGAGGTGTCCACCTATCACCATGATCTCGTTCGGATATTTGCTTCCGGTTATTTCCCCTATCACATTATAGGATTCCACATCCTCGAACTGCTTGCAGTTCTGTCTAAAAAAGAACTTGGTATCGGGTTTCAGTTTGAGGGTGGTACTGAGGAGTTCGGCCCCATTGGTGCTGATGGCCGCTGCGGGTATCCGTTGGTCCACCGGGGTCTCCCCATAGCCCATGGAGCCCGTATGGGGAAAATCGTCCAGCCGCAGGTTAAGCGACCTTACTATTATCCCGACGGCACCGTATTTACCCGCCTCCTCGGCCCCTGAGTACCGTTGGTCCACACAGCCTGAATAGGCATCAAAGGTACTGATCAGTGTTGGGTCCATTGCCCTGTTAAAAAAAACGATCTTCCCGGCAATGGCGGATTTGCCCAACGTCTTCAGTTCCTCGAGGCCCTTAACCTCCACCACTTCGGCCTTTATTCCCATACTTGGCGTGGCCACCGATCCACCAAGGGCACAAATGGGGACGTTGGTAGTGATGCCCGGACTGTTTTCGACATAAGCAAATTCAGGGGTTCCCCTGACCCACTTGGGCACCATGACCGGTTGCAGCCATACCTTGTCCAGCCCTAGGGAGTCCATCTGCTTTTTTGTATAATCCACTGCTTGCCGGGCCTGTAAGGAACCCGATAACCTTCCCCCGATCTGATTGGACAGGTAATTGAGCCAATCGTATGATTTTCCCTCCGTTAAGGAAGCGGCATAAATATCCCTGATCTGTTTTTCGTCCGCCGTTTGGGCATTGACAGATATGGAGGTTAACAAGAGTAAGCACAATACATTTATTTTCATTCCGTTTCTTTTTCCAATTGATCTTTGTAGGCTTCTAAATTAGCCTTTATTTCATCATCCAATTGCGGTTCCACTACATCTTTGTATTTTTTTAACGCTTCCAATAGGATGGAGGCCACTATAAGACGTGCGCCTTCTTTGTTATCCGCAGGAACTATAAACCAGGGGGCATGGGGAAAAGAGGTCCTTTCGATGGCTTTCCCGTAACAGTCCATGTACCTGTCCCACAACTTCCTTTCCTTTAGGTCGCCCGGTGAAAATTTCCAGTTCTTCTCCTGAAGATCCAACCTCCTGAGCAAACGAAGGCGCTGCTCCTCCTTGGAGAGATGAAGAAAAAATTTAAAAATAATGGTGCCGCTGGCCGCTATCTGTCTTTCAAAATCGTTGATCTGTTGAAAACGCCCCTCCCAAAAATCCGCATCCACATCCGCCACCGAACGGATACCGGGCAGGTGCTCTGCCATAATATATTCGGGATGTACCCTAGTGACCAATACGTTCTCATAGTGCGTCCTGTTAAAGACCCCGAATTTTCCCTTTTCGGGAAGTGCGATATAGTGCCTCCATAAATAATTATGCTTTAATTCGAGGGCCGTAGGGACCTTAAAACTGTGCACCACCACTCCCCGGACGTTAAAATCCTTGAACACTTCCCTGATAAGGCTATCCTTGCCGGCCGTATCCATACCCTGTAGACAGATCAACACACTGTATTTGCCATGGGCATATAGGGTATCCTGAAATTTTCCAAGTTCCTTGCGAATTTCCTTTAATTGCTTTTTCAGGTTTTTTTCCGACTGCCCAAAATCCTCGAAGGTTCTTTGCTCGTTCAGGGGAAGGGAGGATTCAGCTCCGTACGCCAGTACATTTATTTTTTCCATGCCTGAATATAAAATATTCCGATAAGGGGTACAAGGAAAAAATGAAGTAGCGGTGGCCATCCCTGTGCAGTATCCAAAAGAAATGAAAAAGTCATTGGGTCTTCCGGCGGAACCTTTTGGGTCCCTGATCCTGTTCCCAAGATGGGACTTTCATCGAAAAAATCAGGTATTGCCAAACAATAGCCGTATATTTACATCTTATTAAACGCCCATTTTTTACGGAAAAATCCTACTATATGAAGACCCATTATTACTTATGGGGGATTGCGATATTCCTTTCGTTCACTTCATTTAGGCCCAATGAGGCCTGCGATCATATGGGCAACACCCTCAATTTTATAGGCGAAGGCATTCGCAAGGCCTTGGATGCCGACAATATAAACACCCGAAGGTATTTCACTTACAAGTCCCTGAATGCCATAGAACGGTCCAAAAAACTTTTGGAGTATTGCAATTGCACCGATGCAGCGGAAAATCTCATGGTAGGGCTGGAACATTTAAAACATGCCAGTAAGGCCGTTTCCTTGGAAAATTCCGGAATGTTGCTCAAAAATGCCCTCTTGGATACAAAACGGGCAATGGAATTCTTGGAGACCCATGATTTTCACAAAAGTAAATATTCGAACGATATACTTCGGATGAACACCAAAAAAGATCTTCCCGGTTCCAGTGTACCCTCCGCACCTGAAATTGAGAAACGGATAGACAGCTCCCTTGGAAACTATCGGCAATCCCTTAAAAAAGTGGTCAACACTGTTGAGTGCGGGAAGGCTTTGGCCTATGTGGACAATGTTCTGGACCTCTGCGAGCGTCAGATGGCCCGCCCCAATCTTTCCCCGGCCCGGTTGCACTATTATCGAAAAACGAGGGAAATTACACAACAGGCAAAAGAGCGACTATCGGGCTGCAACGATGAGTGATGTACCGGATGTTATTTGCTTCCAAATAGCTTTACGTCCTCTTCCGTTACTTCCTTCCCCCCCAAAATGATCAGGCGCTCCACCACGTTCCGTAATTCCCGGATATTTCCGGTCCAGTCATAGTTTTTGAGAAGCTCCACGGCCTTGGGCGAAAATGATTTTAGGGTGGTGCCCTGTTCTTCCGCGATCTTTTCCGCAAAATGTTGGACCAACAAAGGAATATCGTCCCTTCGATCGTTCAAGGAGGGAACTTTTATAAGGATCACCGCAAGTCTGTGGTATAGATCCTCCCGGAAACGTCCTTCGGAAATCTCTTTTTTAAGATCTTTATTGGTAGCGGCTATGACCCGCACATCCACTTTGATGTCGCGATCCGAGCCCACACGGGAAATTTTACTTTCCTGAAGGGCCCTTAGTACCTTGGCCTGGGCCGATAGGCTCATGTCGCCTATTTCATCCAAAAAAATGGTGCCCTTATCGGCCGCCTCGAATTTGCCCGCTCGGTCTTTTACGGCCGAGGTAAACGCTCCCTTTGTATGTCCAAAAAGTTCGCTCTCTATGAGTTCCGATGGGATGGCGGCACAATTTACCTCTATGAAAGGAGCAGTACTACGTTGGCTTTTTTCATGTACCCAATGTGCCACCAGTTCCTTGCCCGTGCCATTGGACCCTGTGACGAGCACCCTTGCATCCGTAGGCGCCACTTTTTCTATGATTTCCTTTATGGTCTCCAAGGCCTCGCTTTCCCCAACCATCTGATAGTTCTTTCCCACCTTCTTTTTAAGGCTTGCGTTTTCCTGGACAAGTTCCTTTCTATCCAGGGCATTTCGCACCGTAGTGAGCAGACGGTTCAGATCGGGAGGTTTGGAAATATAATCAAATGCGCCCATTCGCATGGTCTGAACGGCCGTGTCCAGGTCCCCGTGCCCCGAGATCATGATAAAGGGAATTTCCGGTTTAATCTTTCGGGCCGCTTCAAGAACCTCCACCCCATCCATTTTGGGCATTTTTATATCACATAGAACAAGATCGTAGTCCTCCTTTTTAATACTTTCCAACCCCTTCATACCATCTTCCGCCTCTTCCACGCTATAGGTTTCGCTTTCCTCGCTCAAAATCTTTACCAAAACCCTTCTTATGGCGGCCTCATCCTCTATTACCAATATTTTCGACATCGATCTGATTTAATTCCCTCCCTGAACGGGCTGTTCGTCAAAAACCAATTTACAGTTAATTCCCATGTCCCACAACTTTTTAATATTATGTTAAGGTTTCCGGATAGGGCGGATTGTGAGCCATAGGGACGCTGGAGGCATCGGGATGAATTTAGCGGATGAACATCCTATTTAAGGGACGTTGCCATTATGGAGTCTATGAGATGTCTATCCGATTTTCGGCAAATCTTTGGTGGATTCGATACCTGATCTCACTTTTGATCTTGGGGTCGGAAAAGCTGTCCTCAATAAAAAAATGGAGTATGAAGATCAAGGAGGTACTTCCAAAATCGTCAAAAATAACAAAAGCTGGGGGTTGTTTCAACACACCTTTCTGAACCGTAGCGCATTCTTCCAAAAGTCTGGTCACCAGCTCTACATCGGTACCTATGGCGACACCCACCTTAACGCTTTCCCTTGTGGCAATATGATTATGCGTATAATTATAGATGCTGTCCGTTAGAAAAATGTGGTTTGGGATAATGATCACCTTATCGTCCCTGGTAATGGCCCTTGTGGTCCTTAACCTGATCTCGAATACCCGTCCGACCTTATTGTTGACCTCAATAACATCGCCCACATGTAGGGATTGGTCCGTAATGATCAGAATTCCCGAAATAACATCCTGAAAGAGGTATTGCAGGGCGAAACCCAAACCGACAAAAAGGGCCGCGGAGGCGGTAAGCAGAACCGTGAAATCTACCCCGGATGCGTGCAGCACGGTCACCACTACCAGTAGGTAGAGAAGGTACTTTAAAAACCAAAATATACTGACAAATTTGTTTTTGTCCACTTCGGGCAGTTTGGAAGTGACCAACCTGTTCACGAAGCGAAGCAGCCACGTTACCAGGAAAAGGACCAGAAAAATGGCCAATAAGGTACCGATACGAATGTTGATCTCGTTACTGGTATAGATACCGTAGCCCAAGAAGTCCTTAATTTGCCAAGCTATTTCCTTTAATTTTTCCAAAATATCGATTTAGTTTCCAAAATGGTCTACAACCTTGTTGCAAGTTTGCGGGACAAATGGCGGAAGACCAAAATAACAATATGACACCGGCCGTGGGCATCGCAAATCCCATTCTGTTGGCCATAAGGTCCCAATTACGACTATCCTTTATGAAGGCAACGGATCGAACAAGCACTGACCATCAATACCTGAGCCACTTGAACAGTTCCCTATAACTGGGTTTTTTCCCGTACATCAATATACCCACCCTATATATTTTTGCCGCCAACCAAACAATCCCCAAAAAGGTCACTATCAAAAGGGCTATGGACGTAGCCAACTGCCATATGGGCACGCCCCCTTCGCCAAGTCCTCCCGGCAGCCGCATCAACATAACAATGGGCGAGGTGAGCGGAAAAAGGGAAAATGCCACTGCTATGGGCCCATGGGGGTTGTTGAACACCGAAAAGAAACCTACATAGATGCCCAACATCAATGGGAGGATTATAGGAAGTATAAACTGCTGCGTATCGGTCTCGTTGTCCACGGCCGCCCCAATGGCCGCATAGATGGAACTGTATATAAGGTACCCCAGCATAAAATAGACCAAAAAGAAACCTATCAGCATGGCCCAGGGAATAAGGAACAGTTCCTGAAGATACAATTGTATGGTAGAATCGGCCTGCATCCCCGCAATGGCATTGGTAGCTTCCGGAGCAAGGGCGTTGCCTGCCCCCCAAACGGGCTCAATATCAAAAATAAAGATCACCAAGGTAAGCAATAGCGTTCCGCAAAGGATCCAAATGGCAAATTGGGTGATCCCTGCCAAAGAGGTTCCGATTATCTTGCCCAACATCAGTTGAAAGGGTTTTACCGACGATATGATCACCTCTATGATCCTACTGGTCTTTTCTTCGATGACACTGCGCATGACAAAACCACCGTAGATAATGATGAACATCATGATCAGATAGCCGAAACCTCCTCCTATGAACGCTTTTATCTCGTTGATCCCTTTAAGGTTCCGCTCTCCCGTAAACGTATTTGTCCTAATTTCAAAATTCCTGTCCATGGCCCGATATTCTTCAATGGATACCCCTAGCTCCTGGAGGCGGCCCAGCCGCAACCGTTCTTCAAAGGTATTCTCCATATCCGCCAATATGGAGGAGCTTGGGGAATCATTACTGAAAAAATGGGCGTTCCTTGCCACGGTTTCCAAGCTTTCCCCTTTGGGAATGTACAACAGCCCATAGTATCCGAGAGCCATTGTTGAATCCTTTGCCCGTTGCAAGGATATATCCCTTAGATCGAGATAGGAAACGTTGGGGGTGGATAGGAAATCATTGTTAAAATGGCCACTTTCGTTCAAAATGGCAATGACACGTTGTCCACCATCGTTCATTTTGGTCAGGTAGCCAATGAGCACTACCATGCCCACCATAAGGAACGGGCTTAAAAAGGTCATTATAACGAAGGATTTGTTCCTTACTTTGGCCAAATACTCCCTTTTGATGATCAGTGCCAGTTTACCCATTTAAATTTTTACTTTGTATGGTTTTAATAAATATTTCATTGGCGGAAGGAACGGTTTCCACAAAATGGTTGATATTGGCCTTGGAAGATAGGTAGGCCAATAGGTCCCCGGTATGGGCATCATTAAGTTTGATACTAAGATCGAGCTGGTTTTCCAAGGATGTGGATACCGGGCCGACCACGGTAAACCTAGATCGGATATCGGCCAAAAGAGCTTCGCCGTTTCGGGTTTCCATGCCCACTTTAAAAATATTGCTCTTATAGGCCATTTTGATACTGCTCAATTTACCATCCAATATTTTCTCCGACCTATGGATCAGGGCTATATATTCGCACAGTTCCTCTACCGATTCCATACGGTGGGTGGAAAAAATAATGGAGGTTCCCTTTTCCTTAAGTTCCAAAATTTCATCTTTGATGATATTTGCATTGATGGGATCGAACCCGCTGAAGGGTTCATCAAAGATCAACAATTTTGGTTCGTGGAGCACGGTTACAATGAACTGGATCTTTTGGGCCATGCCCTTTGAGAGCTCCTGTATTTTCTTTCCCCACCAATCCCCAATCTCCAATTTTTTGAACCAATATTGCAGGCGTTCCTTTGCCTGTGCCTTGGAAAGTCCCTTTAACTGTGCCAGGTAAAGCGCCTGCTCCCCTACCTTCATGCTTTTATAGAGCCCCCGCTCCTCTGGAAGGTATCCGATCATTCCGATATGGTGGGCCTGTAAGGGTTGTCCGTTAAAGTACACCGTTCCCGTATCGGGATAGCTGATCTGGTTGATGATACGGATCAAGGTGGTCTTCCCCGCCCCATTAGGGCCAAGAAGTCCGTAAATACTGTTCTTTGGAATTTCTAAGGAAATATTTTTTAGTGCACTATGGTTCCCGAATTTTTTTGAAACGCCATCAACCACCAAGATACTGTCCATGCATTGATTTTTCATACGTTATTACAAGCCGGATATCCTTACATCCATAAATCGGTACGGCCCAACGTAGCCGGGAACATATATCCGGTTTCAAAGATATGTAAATGCTTTAAAAGGTTATTTGGTTAACTGGGTTCTTTTTTAAGCAACCCATCTTGATTTTGTCGATTGAAGTGAAAATTAGCTATTTGGAGTCTGATCGAAGGCTTTTTAGAGTTGCTTCCGCCAGAGGCGGACGTACGGAAGGAAAAAAGGTAGGACCGAACGTTAAGAAAACAGGCAGTGGCCGTTTTTTAGTGAACGGGCCAAGTGGCGCACCGGCACAACAAGAGCAATTTTTTAACCGATTGAAAAAAATCAAGATGACTTAAAAAAGCAAAACCCACCCTTAAAAGGATAAGGATGGGAAAAAAATTGCTATGAAAAAGAAAATTAATATCGGTTTCCCGATATCTTTTCAAATATACACATTTTATTTAAACTATGGATTTTATGCTCAAGAGAACATATCCTTTACCTTTTCAAAAAAGGATTTATCCGATTTTTCGGGGTTCGGCACAAAATTGGTATGCGTTTGCATACGCTCAAAAAAGTCGCGCTGTTCCTTGTTGACCTCTTTGGGCGTCCATACGTTCACATGTACCAAAAGATCACCGGCACCATACCCATTAAGGTTTCCGATCCCTTTGCCCCGCAACCTCAATATTTTCCCCGATTGGATGCCCGGTTCCAATTTGATCCTGACCTTTCCGGTCACCGAATCTATTTCTTTGGACGTCCCGAGTACCGCTTCCGAAATACTGATATAGAGATCGTAGTGCAAATTGTCACCTTCCCTTTTGAGGGTTTCATGGTCCTCGGTCTCGATAGCTACCAAAAGATCTCCGGGAATTCCGTTTCCGGGGGCGTCGTTCCCCTTTCCGGTAACCTTCAACTGCATACCGTCTTCCACCCCTCCCGGGATTTTAATGGATACGGTTTCCTCGGTAAGTTTCATTCCCTGTGCATCCGCTCCACTGGGACTGCTATCCAATACCTGTCCGCTTCCACCGCATACGCTACAGGTGGCCGCCGTCTGCATCCTTCCAAGGATCGTATTGGTGATCTTGGTCACTTGTCCCCTGCCCGCACAAGTGGAACAGGTTTTATAGGTGACCCCTTCGGCCTGTACCTTCCGCCGGACCTTCACCATTTTTTCCACACCGTTGGCCACTTCTTCCAATGTAAGCTTTACCCTGATCCTCAGGTTGCTGCCCTTTACCCTTCGCTGTTGGCCCCCGCCGCCGAAACCGCTAAAACCGCCCCCGAAGGCACTTCCGAAGATGTCCCCGAACTGACTGAAAATATCGTCCATGTTCATACCACCGCCATGTCCCCCACCTTGGAACGCGGCATGTCCATATTGATCGTAACGCGCCCTTTTGTCGGGGTCGCTTAAGATTTCATAGGCTTCTGCCGCTTTCTTGAACATTTCCTCCGCTTTGGCATCTCCCGGATTTTTATCCGGATGGAACTCCACGGCCTTCTTGCGATAGGCCTTTTTGATCTCTGCGGTGGAAGCACCCTTTCCGATGCCCAATATGTCGTAATAATCCTCCTTCATATGCTGATTTTAATTGCCTACCACCACTTTGGGGTGGCGAACTATTTTATCCCCAAGGGTAAACCCTTTTTCAATGACATCCAGTATTTTACCCTTTAATCCTTCATTTGGAGCCGGTATCTGCGTAATGGCATCGTGCATCTCCGCATCAAAGGCATCCCCTTCGTTAACTTCCATTTCCTGCAGGCCCTTGCCCTTCAGCACTTCCTTGAACTTGGTCCTGATCAGCTCTACCCCCTTGAACATTTCCTTGTCTTCCGACTTGGCAAGTTCCTTCATGGCACGGTCAAAATCGTCCATCACGGGCAATAGGGACACGATCACTTCCTGCCCGGCGGTGCGGAACAGTTCAATGCGCTCTTTGGAAGTACGTCTTTTATAGTTTTCAAAATCCGCAAAAAGACGTAAAAATTTATCCTTCTCCCTGGCCAGTTCGTTTTGCAGTGATGTTTCCATTGGCTCGTCCCCTTGGGGGTCCGCTCCCAACGTTTCGGCACCTGTGGCATCCCCGTTTTCGTCGGTGGCATGCGTACCGTTTTCGCTTATGTTCCCATCGGAATATTCCCCGTCAATTTCCTCGGCGCTATTTTTCTTGCTCATTTGTCTAACTTTTTTATCCTTCGAGTTGAAGTGGCAAAAGTACTGCCAATTCTTCAAAAATGTCAAAATGTCATCAAAGTTTACAAAAAAACATCCGCTCATTGCGGATGTTCCGGTACATGCCAAAAGTTCGTGTTGGGCTATCCTTGGTATTCGGTGTTGTCCAAGGAAATGGGACTTTTCTGGGGAACGGTCTTTTGGTAGAGTTCCTCCAAGCTCCTACAAATGTTCTGAAAGTGAAAGGAAAAACCCTCGTCCTCTATCTTTTTACTGCTAACGCGCTGACTGGCAAAAAGGATGTACGACATATTTCCCAACAGTAATTTCATGGCGAACCGTGGAATGTTCGGCAAGATCAACGGCTTGTTGAGAACGACCGCTATTTCCTTTGTCAATTTGTTGTTGCTGACGGGATTGGGCCCAACCCCATTATAGATACCTTCCAGTCGATGGTGGACCGCAAATAGGAATATGCGTGCCAGGTCCCTTATATGAATCCAAGATTGCCACTGCTCCCCTGTGCCAAATGCGGCCCCAATATAGTTATCTATCGGTTTCGCCATTTTGGGCAGGGCTCCCCCTTTGGTGGAAAGTACAAGGCCTATCCTGATCTTTGCCACGGGAAAACCGAATTTCTTGAACGCATCCGCCTCCCTTTCCCAAGAACTTACCACCTCTCCCAAGAAGCTGTCGTCCACGCCCTGCTCTTCCTCTGTATAATAATCGGAGAGGGAATCCGGATAGATACCAATGGCGGAAGCCGAAACAAAGGAGGAGACCGAACGGTCCCCAAAGTCCTCCAAACCTTTTGCCAAGGTGCGCAGACTGTTGATACGACTTTCCATGATACGTTTCCGGTTATTGGCGGTCCATCTTTTGGAAATGGACTCCCCGGCCAAATTGATAATGGCATCCACCCCTTTAAAACATTCCAGATCGATTTCCCCTTTTGCAGGGTTCCAATGAAATCCGTGGTAACGATCTTTGGAAACGATCTTTTTCTTTTGGGTGGTAAGATAATGTACGGTGCACCCTTTTTTAAGGCACAACCCCACTATTTCAGACCCGATCAATCCTGTTGCCCCTGTTATTAAAATTTTCACGACTCTTGATTTTAGTTGAATTCGTTCTCATCTCCATTCGGATGAACGGACTACGCCAATTATCTGCGATGTCCCATCCGTATTGGGTACCTCCCCCAAACCCTCCAAGTGGCTCGTTACCGGTCCTTGGCAGCTTCAATCTTTGGTTGTTGGCCCTTTCCCTTAAAAGGAACCGCCGAACGGGACGGGGAAGTGCATTAAGAACATCCATTCCCCTCACATCAATAAAGTTCGAAACCAAGGTATGCAGGGCCAACTATAATAAAAACATCGAAAGCACACGTAACCTATGGCATGTTCTACGGATAAAGATATTGCTTTTGAACAGTAGGGAAGGTATGTTTATATAAGGTTTAACAGTATTTCGTCCCACTTCCCAAGGTAAACTTAAAATATGCGGCGTTATGGCCGCCTGAGCCGGACTATTTTTTTATGGCGCGCAACATTTCCCTTTTTCCAGGGGGACCGGGCAATCTTTCCACTTGGAAACCAACTGCAAGCAAGGCCCTCCGCACACTTCCCTTGGCAGCATAGGTGACCAGTACCCCATCCTTTTTAAGGGCCGTGAACATCTTTTTAAACAGCACCTCGGTCCAAAGTTCGGGCTGCACCCTGGCCCCAAAGGCATCAAAATAGACCAGGTCAAAACTGTCCCTCTCCTCAATATCCAGAAAGTCCATTTGCCGCTTTAGAAGCACAAAATCGGGGGAAAGGGTACACGGTCGTTCCCATGGGGAAGTGTGCATCAATTGAAACCCTTCCATAAAGGAAGGGGCCCTCAACTGTTCAATATAGTTCAATTGCTGCACTTCCTCCATCGATACGGGGAAGGCCTCCACGCCCGTATACGTTATTTTAAGCTGACGATCGCCCGCTTCGATCCAACTGATCAACGCATTGAGCCCGGTTCCAAAACCGATTTCCAGTATGGCCATTTCCCTGTTTGCAAAAAGGGATAGGCCGTGTTGTATGAATACATGGTAGGCTTCCTGTAGAGCGCCATGCTTCGAATGGTACTGCTCGTCCCATTCCATGATCCTGATGGTTTTGGAACCATCGGAAGTGGTTACGATACTTCTCTTCAAATCAGTTGGTTATAAGTACACCATCGGCCTCAAAGCCAAAGGTCTTTTTGGGCATGGTGATCTTGGAAAGTTCGTCTTCCCCCGCCCCGCCATCGGCCGCATAATGTTTTTGTTCCTCCACGGACATTTCTTCCACATAGGCCTTTCCGTTCATGACCACTTCCTTACCTACAACGTCCTTGGGCATAAAGAATCCATAATCCTTGAATTTTACCATGGCCTCCTGCCCATCCTCCAACTTCACCTTCATCCAACAACCCTTGGCCTTGCAGACATCCGTAACCGAGGCAGTAAATTTGGTCCGCAGGGTATCGGATACTTCCATGTCTTGATATTGGCGGTACATTTCCCTTTCCGTTACGGCCCCTTCCGCTTTTATGGCATCCCCTACAGCAGTGTATGTCACGACCGTTGATCGGTCCGGCAGGGTGGAAACCCCCTCCTTGTTTTGCTTACAGGACAGAAGTGCTAAAAAAAATACAACCAAAATGTTAAAACTTTTCATATCCGATAATTTTTTGTTTCCCAATACAAATCTGGTCATTTTTAAATAAAAAAAGAAGTGCTGCTACTGTTAATTCATTAATTTTAGTGCTTTAATCACAACGTTATGGAAACTACGGTAAAGAATGTGGTCGTTGAAAGGGCGAAAACATCCAAGATCGATCAGGTCGATTTTGACAATCTGGCATTTGGCAGTATTTTTTCGGACCATATGATGGTCTGCGATTATAAGAACGGAAGTTGGGAGACCCCAAAGGTGGTCCCCTACCAGTCGATTACCCTGGATCCCTCCTCGAAGATCTTCCACTACGGCCAGTCCGTATTCGAGGGCATGAAAGCCTATAGGGACAAAGACGAAAATGTTTGGCTTTTCCGTCCCTTGGAAAACCACAAGCGCATCAATATATCCTCAAAGAGGTTGGCCATACCGGAATTTCCCGAGGAATATTTTATGGAGGGACTGAGGGCACTTTTGGAAGTGGACAGAAAATGGATCCCTCAGGCGGAAGGAAGTTCGTTATATATAAGGCCTTTCGTATTCGCCAGCGGCAGGGGCTTCCACGCATCCCCCGCGGACGAGTATAAATTTATCATTGCCTGTGCCCCGTCGGGAGCTTACTTTGCGGGCAAGGTAAAGGTCTTGATCGAGGAAAAATATTCCAGATCGGCCAATGGCGGTGTGGGATATGCAAAAGCTGGCGGCAACTATGCGGGACAGTTCTATCCTACCCAACTGGCCATTGAAAAGGGCTATAACCAGGTAATCTGGACGGACGACCATGCGCACGAGTTCATCGAGGAAGCGGGAGCCATGAATATTTTCATCAGGATCAAGGACACCTTGATCACCAGCCCCGTAAGCGATCGGATATTGGACGGGATCACCCGAAAGAGCCTTATCGATATTGCCAAGAAAGAAGGAATTCCGGTGGAAATCAGAAAAATAACGGTCAGCGAGGTGGTGCAGGCCGCAAATGATGGGACCTTAATGGAGATGTTCGGGGCCGGCACCGCCGCCGTCATTTCCCCGATCGCCACTTTTGGCCATCAGGGAGCGGATTACGACCTTCCCGAACTGGATAAAAGTTATGCATCCATACTCAAGAAACGTATTACGGATATTCAGTACAACAAGGCCGCAGATCCCTTTGGATGGCGGTATAAGGTATAAGCGGTTTCAGACTGCAATGATCGAACGGATAAGGGCACCTCAGGGTGCTTTTATTTTTTATCCAAGATCTGCCCAATATTGGGCCTAAAATAATTGGGGCCCTTTAGCACTTTGCCATCTTCCCTGTAAATAGGTTTTCCATCCACATCCAGTTTGCTCATATTACTTCGCTGTATTTCCTCAAAGACCTCCTCTATCTTATATTGCATCCCGTGCTCCAGAATGGTACCGCAAAGAATGTACAACATGTCCCCCAAAGCGTCGGCCACCTCCACAAGATCGTTATTATTGGCCGCTTCCAGATATTCCCTGTTCTCTTCGTCCATCAGGTTGAACCGGAGCAGGTTTTTTGTGGCCCCCAGATCGGCCCTCATCGTTTGGGAGACCCCTAGACCAAATGAATTATGGAAGAGTTCAACAGCATTTAGTTTACTTTTCATTATTGCGCTATTTTAGATTAGTTTTGCATAAAAATATAAATATGTTCAGCAAGGGGCAATTAATTTTTGCGGTACTCTTCATCTTGGTGTTTGCCTTTGTACTGGTCATCAACTACCGCAAAGAAAAAAAACTATATTTTAAAAGTTATAAAGGGGTCAAATGGGTGGGAATAACCTTTGTATTATTCATAATTATCCTATTCATTATCAAACATTTCCTTAAAAATTAACACTTAAAATATCTGGCCCATAAAAATTCGGATTCCATCAACATTCTTCAAGTTTACGACGTATCATATAAGAAAAGACGTACTTTTGCGTTATAATGTGAAACATCCTAGACCAATGGTAACATTTTTTAACATACTCTTAATTCTTATATGCTTAAATGTAGTCTTGTTGTTGTTCAGTACCAATAGATCAGGTCAAAAAGGAACCAAAAAATCCGGCCGCCAAAACATGGGGCAAACAACAAAGATCTACCCTATGGAAGTGCATCCTTCCGAGTATAAGAAGGCCATATAATAATAAATATGGTATTTTTTGGAGATAAATCCCACTACTCTTCCCCATGTGCGCTTTCCGAGCCCCCCTAAATCACCCTTTTCTCAGGTAATAGCATTATTACGGCAACTTTGCGATCCATATTCCATATTCTTTTATTTTTGGCTTCCATCCAATTCTATGGAATTGTTCAATGAAATAAAGGATCACGACCAGTTATGTTTATGCGAAAATTGTTTTGGATCCGAAAAAGAAGAACTCTACGTTTTTGACACCTCCGAACTGCGTCACAAAGGCTTTATTGTGGGATTGAGGACTCTTGTGAGGACTCTTGAATGAATCCAGCGGGGAAGAGGCATTAATACCAAGGTAAAAAACAAATGGTCCACTTCCAATAAAGTTTCCAGGGCCATAAAATTAACGGGCCTTCGTTCTTTCATTTTACTCAAGCAATCGTTATTGTTTTTTAACGGTTTTCGTGAATCTTCGATTTAGCTCATTAAATGGTTATTTTCCTTTTATCTGTATTCGTGAATCTTCGATTTCTTTGCTTGTCCAAAGAAACCGACGAAGGAGGTTCACGAATACCGGTTTAAACAAATAAAAGTAATGAGTAAAACGAAACAAAAGAAAGGACACTTCTTCACTATGTGGTCCCGAAAATCGGAAGGGATTTCCGGGACCGATGCCATGGCCTAAATTTTTTCCAAGGCTTCAAAAATTCTTAACGGCCATGCCATCTCCACCACGGAAGAAGATCGCCCGTTAATAAGGCTTCCCTCCAACCCAAATAGAGATCCGAACACAACTTTTGGGACTGATCCATTTATGAATTCCATTTGAAGTACCAAGAAAGGAATTCTCCAACGGTTTGGACAAAATTGAATAAGCTCGTTAAAAAATGCAAAGGTTCCAAAACCGTATCCCTAGGAACGTGTTTCACAATGTCCGATGGTAAGGGTTCCTGAAAATTCGAATTTTTGAAATGCCCTCTAAGACCCTTCAGATATACAGGGGTTGCCCTAGGTTGACCCACCAGCGCAGGAAATATACCCACCCATACCCTAATGTTTTAAATATCACAATCCTTACTACTTTTTTTAAGAAAGCAGCGGATTCGCCCCATCATGTGATTTATTAAACATTTCGCAATATTTCCGTATTCAAACCCTCCATATATCAACTATTTAAGAATCTAATTTAAAATAACAATCAAAAACGCATTTTTTTTTAATTCTAAAACAAATACCCATAAATTTTAAGGGTATATATTGAAATAAGTATAAAAATGATGGGTTGACCCCCCTCAAATTATAGGGTGTTAATATTTTTAACATACATTTACCATATAAATAACTAAATCAATTATGAAAAAAGTCGAGGCAATTATTCGAAAATCGAAGTTTGATGACGTTAAAAAAGCGCTGCATCAAATTGAGGTCAACTTCTTCAGTTACTGGGATGTAACGGGAGTTGGAAATGAAAAAGAAGGCCATGTTTATCGCGGTATCTCCTACAGCACTACCGATATTCAAAGAAGGTATCTGGTAATCGTTGTATCCGACGATTTCTTGGACAAAACAGTTAGCACCATTTTGGAAACCGCTAGTACCGGTAATGTGGGAGATGGTAAAATATTTGTTTCCGATGTCATGGAAGCATATCGCATCAGAACCAAGGAAAGCGGACACGCAGGAATCAACTAACTAAACTAACACAAACAAATTACAAAATGGAAGCAGGATTATTTACAGCCAATAATGTTTGGATGATGATTTGTACGGCACTCGTATTCTTCATGCACTTGGGATTCTCCTTTTTGGAGATCGGGCTCACCAGACAAAAGAACACCATCAATATTTTATTCAAGAACGTATTCATCATCTGTATAGGGCTTTTGCTGTACTATGTAGGTGGCTTTAATTTAATGTACCCAGGGGATTTTAACGGCTATTTCGGATTTGCCGGGTTTGGACTGGATCCGGGAGAAAATGGGATGACCCCAGAGTATGCCAGTGGCGGATATACGTACTGGACGGATTTCCTTTTCCAGGGAATGTTTGCCGCAACCGCAGCCACCATTGTATCGGGAGCTGTTGCCGAGCGCGTTAAAATAGGGCCCTTTATGATCTTTACCATTATCTATGTCGGCCTAGTTTACCCCATCGTGGGATCTTGGCAATGGGGTGGAGGTTTTCTTTCTACCCTAGGTGGCGAGGAAGGCGGTTTCCATGATTTTGCGGGTTCCACCCTTGTGCACTCCGTAGGTGGATGGGCCGCATTGATAGCCGTATATCTATTGGGACCACGTATCGGTAAATTCGGCGAGGATGGCAAACCCAACGCCATTCCAGGCCATAACCTTCCCTTTGCCGCAGCTGGGGTATTGATCCTTTGGTTGGGCTGGTTCGGCTTTAATGGAGGTTCGGTCCTTTCCGCCGATCCCGCAGGTACTTCCCTGGTCTTGGTCACAACTTGTTTGGCCGCTGCCGCAGGTGGAGTGGGCGCATTTGTGTTCTCGACCATTCTTTATAAAAATTATGACCTTACCATGTTCCTTAACGGAATCTTGGGCGGACTTGTGGGCATTACGGCGGGTGCCGACCTCATGTCCCCCTTTGAGTCGATCGTGATCGGTGCCCTTGCCGGTATCATCATCGTATTGGCCGTGGCCCTTATCGATAAACTTAAACTGGATGATCCGGTAGGTGCCATACCCGTTCACTTGATCTGTGGTATCTGGGGAACGCTTGCCGTGGGCATTTTTGGCGCCAAGGCAGGAATGGACCAGTTCCTCTACCAATTGGCCGGTGTGGGCGCGGCAGCTGTTTTTTGCAGCCTTACCGCTTTCATTATCATTTTTACCCTTAAGAAGACCGTGGGCATCAGGGTTTCCAAGGAAGAGGAAATCGAAGGATTGGATCTTCACGAGCATGGAATGGATGCCTATGCCGATTTCAGGATGAACCAACACTAGTAAGGAAAATAAAAACGGAGCGTTTTGCAGAACGCTCCGTTACATAACCTTTTCAAAGTTTGCAGTTTCAATAATCATCAAACCTCCCAACAAAGGGAAATCCAAAACCATTAAAGTATGAAAACGATTATATATACAAATTACGTAAAAAAAATACTTTTTTTAGCACTTGTACTGTTAACAACCGTTGCCTTTGCACAGGAAGAGGAGGAAGATACCGCTCCGAAATTCACATTTAGCGGTAGTGTCGATGCCTACTATAGGGCCAATTTCAACGGCTTGAACAAAATGATCCCGGATGAGGACGGAAATACCGTTTTCACTCCCACCGCTCCAGGATCCTCCTTTGCCAATGATGCCGGTTTCTCTTTTGGAATGGCGAACCTGATCGCCGGATACGAAGGTGAAAAGGTGGGTTTTGTTGCCGATCTTGTGTTCGGGCCACGTGGTGAGGATGCCGTTTTTGGCTCTCCCTTCGGATCTCCGAATATTGTGAACCAGTTGTACGTATTCTGGAAAGTTAGCGAAAAAACCACGCTTACCTTTGGTAATTTCAACACCTTTTTAGGGTATGAGGTAATTTCCCCGGTGCCAAATTTTAACTACAGTACTTCCTATATGTTCTCCTATGGTCCCTTTTCCCATTCGGGCCTAAAGGCCAATTTTGACCTTGGAAGCGATTGGAGCGCCATGGTGGCCGTGTTGAACCCGACCGACTTTACCGACATGAACCCCTTTGGGGAACTGTCCTTTGGTGGCCAACTGGGATATAGCGGACAGTTCCTGAACGTTCTTTACGGAAAACAGGGAGGTGACGAGTACTTCGATGGTACCGATCTGGTCGAATTGGATACAAAAGCCTTGTTCCAAATAGACTACACGGGCGGTTTCGATCTTTCCGAATCCTTCTTTATGGGAATTAATGCCACCTATCAGGATACGGATGGTGCGGGCTTTTATGGAGCGGCACTTTACCCACAGTTGACCACTTCCGAAAACTTCGCCATTGGACTTAGGGGCGAATATTTTGCAGCGACCGAAGGATTTGGCAATGTGGCAGGAATCGGTGCGGATGCGGATGGGGATGCCAATGTGTTTGCGGTGACCCTAACTGGGAACGCCACCATTGGAAACCTTATGATCAAACCGGAACTACGTTTGGATACCGCTTCCGAGGACGTTTTCATGAACAGCGACCTGGAATTCAACGGAAGCTTGGCTTCGTTCGTACTTGCGGCCGTTTACGCCTTTTAATAACCAACCAACCTTTCTGAATACAAAGATCCCGGCATTCCACCGGGATCTTTTTTATTTATGGGCAGCGTTAAAAGCTTTTACGCCGGCCGTTACCTTAAGATCCAGGGTGTTCGTTTTAGGGACCAAGGGGCAGGAATACTTTTTGTTATAGGCGCAATAGGGATTGTAGGCCTTGTTGAAATCGATTACCAACAGCTCGCCTTCTGGAATGCTAAGATCTATATACCGCCCTCCGGAATAGGTTTCCGTGCCATTGGTATCGTCCAAAAAGGGCAGAAAAAGATAGTCTTTATATTCTTCTTCCAGCATCAGTTTTTGGTTCTGGTATATTTCCAGTTTGCAGGCCTTTCCCTTTAAGGTAAAATGGGCAACTCCATATAGTACCTCCTCGGATTTTCGGTCGGTCGTGGTGGGCATCATAAAGGGCAATGCCCCCGGGGTCCGGACAAATTTCGCGACTACCCTGAAACTGCTGTCCGGCGCAAAAAAATCGAGCCCCTCAAAATCCTTTCTGTACCGGTCCGGAAGTGGGGAAGTTTCGGGATCTTTGAACTCTTCGTTCAGTTCCTGTTGAAATGCCAGCACCTCCTTTACCGTTTCCGGTAGCCGGCTGTCCATGGGCATCACCGCTTGGTCATGATACTTTTTCTCCTTGCAGCCAAAGGCCAGGCACATTAACATAAGATAAAAATATTTCATATCGGTCTTACTTTAAATCAAGGTTGGCAGTTTCCACATTTTAAAAATTTCCGTCAACTACTTCGGAGCAAATTCCCGCGGTACCCTGTATCACACAATTTTATTCGGCAAAAATACAACATGGATTTTTTTTATCTAGATTTGTTTTGGAAAGTTATAAATCCACAATGGTAAGCGAATGGACTTTACGTAAAAGCGGGCCTACCATAAATGGCTTTTTAGGACATCCAGACCTGGGAGTGGTCCGTTCCACAGTCTCATTGGGGCATATGCGGAGCATTAGGGCGTTACTTATTGGAACAAATCCCTTTCCTTTTTACAACTGACGGCAATGAAAAGCTTGTACCACAAGTATATCGATTCTTTTAACGGACTCTCAAAAGAAGTATGGTGGCTTGCCCTGATCACCCTTATCAACCGGGCGGGAACCATGGTCATCCCTTTTTTATCATTGTACCTTACCCAAGATCTTGATTTTACGCTGGAAAGTGTGGGTGTCATTATGACCTGTTTTGGCCTTGGACCCCTGCTGGGCACATGGATCGGGGGCAAGCTGACGGATAAAATAGGATATTATAAGGTAATGCTTGGAAGCTTGATCCTTTCGGGCACATTGTTTATAGGACTGCAGTTTTTGGAGAATTTCCACACCGTTTGTGCCGGTATCTTTGTGCTGATGGTCATTGCCGATGCCTTCAGACCAGCGGTGTTCGTGGCGTTGATAGCTTATAGCAGGCCCGAAAACAAGACGCGATCCGTTACGCTCATCCGTCTTGCCATCAATCTGGGTTTTTCGGCGGGGCCGGCCCTGGGCGGTATCATAATTGCCTCCTTGGGATATTTCGGTCTGTTCTGGGTGGATGGGGCTACCTGTATCCTTGCCGGATTGTTGCTGTTATATGTCCTGCACCCCAAAAAGGCCAAGATAACGGATACAAATAAAAACACCTTGCCCGTATCGGCCTATGGCGATGTGCCCTACTGGATCTTTATAATCGCCATGGTGTTTTTCGGATTTGCTTTCGTTCAGTACTTTTCCACTGTACCATTGTATTACAGTGAGGCCTATTCCCTGAGCGAATTTCAAATAGGCCTTCTATTGGCCCTGAACGGGTTTCTGATATTTGTTCTTGAGATGCCGCTGATAAAATATATGGAAAGTCGGCCGTTGTCACAAATTTCCAATACCATTTTGGGCCTTGTGCTCGTAACCGCTAGCTTTTTGGTGCTCAATCTTGTATCCTGGTGGGGAATTTTGATCGTGGGAATGGTCTTGATGACCATAGGCGAAATGATCGCATTTCCCTTTTCGAATGCGTTTGCAATGGATCGTTCCAAAAGGGGCAACCAAGGCGAATATATGGCCCTATACAGCATTGCCTTTTCCGTTTCCCATGTCTTTGCACATAATTATGGCATGAAATCCATCGCCAATTATGGTTTTGGCACTACATGGTATTTGATCGCTGCCATTTGTTTCATGGGCACTGTACTGCTTTTTGTACTAAAGCGCTACCTTAGCGGAACGGGGCTTGGCCTTTCCCGAAAAATATCCTAACGCAGGGCATTAGGTCGGTCTTCCCATTGCGGTCAACAATTCCGGAGCAAGTTGCGTGGGAGAGGGCGGGGAGCTACCACCACGTTTAGATGCAGACCTACTCCCGGGGGGCAACCCTTTAAGCATTTGATCTCGATCATCCGGTAATTTGCTTAAAATGACACATCCCGATTTTTAGTACCTGGCCTCCTTAAGATACTTGTCCACCACCTTATTGAATTCCGGGGCAATACGTAGCAGTGCGGTATGTTCCAGGGAATACAGTGCCGCTTTGTCCTTATATCCTTTTTTCAAAAGTTCTTCCAGATAGAAAAGGGACGTTCCGTAATCTTCGATCATGGAACTATATGAGATTACCTTTAAATAATTTGAAGCCTCCTCAGGGGCGGTAATGGTCTTTAGCATCCATAGGAACAAAAGTGCTTCAATATCCTGTGGCGATTCGGACATTATGATATTAATATTGTCGTCTATCAGGGCATTTACAAAGCCCGAAAGACGATTTCCCATCTGTTGTTCCCGTAGATCTGCACTTTTCCCGAATTTCCCCAGTTCCTCCATCTGGTATTTCCACCAGCCCAGATTGCTATAATTATAGGAAAGAAGGTCCTCTTCCATATAATAACCATAGTCTTGCTTGATCAGGGATTCCTTATAAAGGGCATTGTTTTCGTTGCGTTTCTGCGTTTTGAACATTTTTTCCTTTCGAAGTGCTTTTTGCTTTTCCCTTAATGCGTCCACATTGGTATGCAATCTGTAAAGGGTCTGTACCTCTTCCAATAGGATTTCCGCTTCCAACAATTTTCCCGAACCGATCAATGCATCTATTTCGGATACACGCTTTTTTAAGGTTTTCTCCACAAAACTTTTGTCCTCTGCTACCTTTCCTTTTGCCATAGCGGCCAAGGTCAGTATTTCCATCGCCCTTTCCATGTCATCAACGCCATAGGACACCTCTTCCTTTACCAATGGCAGCAATTGGTTCTGGAACTTTAGGGTATTTAGGATCCGTTCATCCGACAACATTGTGATATAGTTGAAATCATTTTTGTCCGCTATGCCAATATAATGGAAAGGTTTCCGCGAGCCGAGCACCTCGCTGTTCGCCAAGGTGCCCCCTAAGGACACCACTCCCTCGATGTTGTCGAGAAAAACCGGGAAAATGGATGCAAGTCTTCCTCCATTTTCGATTCCGGCCGTATAGATCCTATTCGCATCGATGGGAAACAGGGAGATTACCCTGTTGAACATTCTGTTGGCCATAAGTAGCGTATTGGCGGTCGATAGGGTATCGCTCAGGTTATTGGAAGCGGCAAGGATATACCCTTGCCGTTCGGCCGCGGAATGGAAAAAGCGCAGTAACTGTCTGCCCCTTGCCTTATTGTCCAGCAGAAAGATCACTGGCCAGGTCTTTGATGCCTCAAAATCTTTTGGTAGGTACAGGGCAAAGGTTTCACGTATGGAATCCTTTGGCAGGGACTCCATTACCTGCACGGAATCCATTACAATTCCCTTTTTAAATACCATCTCCTGGGCACATGTCAGGGTAGTTGCAGCAAAGAATAAAAAGGTAAAAATATTTTTCATCTGTTCATGTCGATTATTATTCAAGGACTTTGGCACTTTTGGTTACCAAACCCGTAGTGCCGATAGCATTGTATTTTCCCCTACATTTCATCAAAAACCCCGCCAAACATTGGGAAGAAGAATTTAAGGGAACCGTCCTACCTTCCTTTTGGAAGGTCAATTGCCGCCCCTTTTTCGTATGGGGGCATCGGATACCACATCCGAAAGGATGATATGGGTTCGTGTCTCGCCATATTGGATCAGCCTATCTATAAATTTTTCCAAATGGAACTGGTCTTTTAGGACCACTTCCATAATAATGTTTTCATTTCCGGTAATCCTATAACAATTTAGGACCTCTTCAAAACTGCCGACCATTTCAAGAAATGGACGTAATTTTCCCATAAAGGCCCTCAATGTGATAATGGCACGTAACTGGTAACCGGCATGTGAATGGGAGACCGTGGCCCTATACCCTTCCAGGATTCCCATATCCTCCATTTTTTTCACCCGTTCCGCCACTGCGGGCGGGGTGAGCCCTACCCTTCTGCCAATATTCGCGAAAGACTCACGGGCATTTGCCTGTAGGCACTTTAAGATGGCCCAATTCAAATCATCTATCTTTACATTCAAATCTTTAAATATTAAAATATTTATTATCGAAAGCTAATTTACAAAATACCTTTCATATCCAAAGATACTATTCTTGAATACAGCGTAATTTTATGGAATAATTGTTGATGGAAAAGAATCATGGCCTATAAGAATCTACGAACGGTGCCGGTGTACAGGAAGGCTTTGGAACTCTGCAGGATGAGCAGGGAAATTGCCGCGTACGTTTCCTACAACAAAGACCTGCTAAAACTGTACAAATCCAACAGTCTAAGAGATATCATTGCAGATTCCCTGATAACGGATTCCATACTCATACCCCAAAAAATAGCACAGGCGGAATGCTCCGAATGCCATGACGTGCGTATGAAAAGTGTAGTGCTTATCCATATCATGACCCGTAATATCCTGTCCTATTGCAATGGACTGGAAAAGGACGGTGTTCAGGAAAAGGAATACATCAATCTGTTGCGCAGGGAGATAAAACTGTTCCGAATCCTTTACAAAAAGTGGAAAAGGTCCTTACGGCCGGGGTCGGGCGATGGCTCTTGGGGCCTGAACGAGTCCTTGGGGTTCTAAGTTTCACATATTCCTTCTGTACTGCCCTCCCACTTCGAATAGGGCATTGCTGATCTGTCCCAAAGAACAGATTTTAGCGACCTCCATCAGCGATTCAAAGATGTTTCCGTCTCCCACGGCCACTTTCTTGAGCCTATCCAGTGCATTTTTGGCCTCTTTGGGATCGCGAATCATTAAATTCTTCAAGGTGCGGAGTTGTTGTTGTTTTTCATTTTCGGTCGCCCGTATGACCTCTGTTGGCAGAACAGTGGGAGAGCCTTCCGAACTTAGAAAGGTATTGACCCCGATAATGGGAAAATCCCCCGTGTGCTTTAAGGTTTCGTAATGAAGGCTCTCCTCTTGTATCTTGGAACGCTGGTACATGGTCTCCATGGCTCCCAGTACACCTCCCCTTTCCGTTAAACGGTCAAATTCCAGCAAGACCGCTTCCTCCACCAAATCGGTAAGTTCCTCTATGATAAAAGATCCCTGCACGGGATTTTCGTTCTTTGCAAGTCCCAGTTCCTTGTTAATGATCAATTGTATGGCCATGGCCCTTCGTACGGATGCTTCGGTAGGGGTTGTAATGGCCTCGTCGAACGCATTGGTATGCAAAGAATTGCAATTGTCGTAAATGGCATAAAGGGCCTGTAAGGTGGTACGGATATCGTTAAAGTCCACTTCCTGTGCATGCAGGCTCCTGCCCGATGTCTGGATATGGTATTTGAGCATCTGGGACCTTGGGCCGGCCCCATAGATCTGCTTCATGGCCTTGGCCCATATTTTTCTGGCCACCCTACCGATTACCGCATATTCCGGATCGGTTCCATTGGAAAAGAAAAAGGAAAGATTGGGGGCAAAAGCATCGATGTCCATTCCCCGGCCGAGATAATATTCCACATATGTAAATCCATTGGCCAAGGTAAATGCCAACTGCGTAATGGGATTTGCCCCTGCCTCCGCAATATGATAGCCCGAGATGGAAACCGAATAAAAATTCCGGACATTTTCATCTATAAAGTACTGCTGTACATCGCCCATTAACCGCAGGGCGAACTCGGTTGAGAAAATACAGGTATTTTGCGCCTGGTCCTCTTTAAGGATATCCGCCTGTACCGTCCCCCTCACCTGCTTTAAGGTATCCTTCCTTATCCTTTGGTAGATATCGGCGGGCAACACCTGATCGCCCGTAACGCCCAATAGCAACAGGCCCAATCCATTGTTGCCCTCCGGCAGGGGACCGTTGTAGAACGGTCTGTCCACTGTCCATTGTCCGTAAAGGGCATCCATCTTTTTCTTGACTTCCTCCTCTAGTCCGTTTTCCAAAATATACTTTTCACAGTTTTGATCAATGGCGGCATTCATGAAAAAAGCGAGCAACATGGGGGCCGGACCATTGATGGTCATGCTCACCGAAGTCATTTCCGCACAAAGGTCAAAGCCGGAGTACAATTTTTTGGCATCGTCCAGACAACAGATCGAAACGCCGGCATTCCCTATTTTTCCATAGATATCGGGCCGTTTATCAGGGTCGCTTCCATATAGGGTAACGGAATCGAAAGCGGTGGACAGGCGTTTTGCGGGTATCCCTTGGCTCACATAATGGAACCGTCTATTGGTCCGTTCCGGTCCCCCTTCCCCAGCGAACATCCTGGTAGGGTCCTCCCCTATTCTTTTAAAAGGATAGAGTCCCGCGGTATAGGGGAATTCCCCCGGTACATTTTCTTGGAGGCTCCACTGCAAAATATCGCCCCATGCCCTATATTTTGGAAGGGAAATTTTGGGAACGGGCACCATGGAAAGAGATCTGGTATGGGTATCCAACCGTATTTTTTTCTTTCGTACCGAAAATTCAAAAACGGGCCCTCGGTACCGTTCCACTTTATGGTCCCAATCCATAATGATCTGCCAGTTACGCGGATCCATTTCCATCTTCAAACGGTTGAACTCCCCTATCAGCAAGCAGACCACCTCCGCATGTTCGCCAAGGGCGCCCTTGATCTGCTTATATTCCCCTATTCCCTCTTTGCCAAGGACGGGCGTATATTTTCCCAGCAGGGCGATCGTGGTATAAAGTCCGTATAGTTGCTGGGCCAGCTTGGCCTGCTCCCTGGTTTTTTGGTCATATGCCCTAATGGCCTCGGATATTTCCGAAAGGTATCGGATCCTCGCCGGGGGAATCACGAATATTTTTTTTCCAACAGGCTGATGGATACCCTTGGGCATCTTTAGGTCCGAATGCCCCTTTGCCACAAATTTGCCCAAAATGGCATCAAAAAGCCTGTTGGTGCCTTGGTCGTTGAACTGGGAGGCCATGGTCCCATAAATGGGGAGTTCGCTGGAATCCGATTCCCACAGGCCGTGGTTTCTGGTGTACTGTTTCTTAACGTCCCTAAGGGCATCCTCTGCGCCCCTTTTATCGAACTTGTTGATGGCAACGGCATCGGCAAAATCGAGCATGTCTATCTTTTCCAATTGGGTGGCCGCCCCAAATTCGGGCGTCATGACATAAAGGGATACATCGCTATACTCAGTAATTTCCGTATCCGACTGGCCGATCCCGGAAGTCTCCAAAATGATCAGGTCATATTGGGCGGCACGTAAGACCTTTACCGCATCCCCAATATTTTGGGAGAGCGCGCGATTGGATTGCCTTGTGGCAAAAGATCGCATATATACCCTCCCATTGTTGATGGCGTTCATACGGATCCTATCGCCCAAAAGGGCTCCCCCCGTTTTTCGCTTCGTGGGATCGACCGATAGGATGCCAATGGTCTTATGGGGAAACACCTGCAGAAAACGCCTTAGCAGTTCGTCCACCAAACTGGATTTCCCGGCTCCCCCGGTGCCCGTTACGCCCAACACGGGCGTTTTGGGCTTCCCCTCCACCAGTACATCCCCAAAAAATGCGTTAAATTCGTCATACCTGTTCTCCGCCAGGCTAATGAGCCTCGCAATCGTATTGACATCCTTTTCCTCCATCAGTCGGGCTATGCTGCTATGTGCCGGTATCTTTAGCGGCGGTACGGGAAAATCACATTTTGCCACCAGATCGTTGATCATTCCCTGTAGGCCCATTTCCCTGCCATCATCAGGGGAATAGATCCTTGCGATCCCGTACTGCACCAATTCCCGTATTTCCTCGGGCAATATCACCCCGCCGCCTCCTCCAAATATTTTTATATGTCCCGCGCCCCTATCCCGTAAGAGATCGTACATATATTTAAAATATTCGTTGTGCCCCCCTTGATAGGAGGTAATGGCAATCGCATTTACATCTTCTTGGATCGCACAATCCACCACTTCCCCGACACTTCGGTCGTGGCCCAAATGAATGACCTCTACGCCCGTGGCCTGTATGATCCTCCTCATGACGTTAATGGCAGCATCATGTCCATCGAACAGGGAAGCCGCCGTAACGATCCTAATTTTGTTTTGGGGGATATAGGGTTTTAATTGTTCCATCTGCAATCAATGCTCAATTTTAGGACTGCAATTTATACAAAATGCAATAAATATAATATAAATTTTAGAATATTATAAAAATCAGCTATCCTACTGACCCATGGTTTCCAATATGTTAATTTTAACCCCTAAAATTACCAATTTGAAAACCACCATTTTAATCAATTGTCCCGACAAGGCCGGAATTATCAGTACCGTCACGGGGTTTATACACGCAAAGGGCGGTAATATCGTTTATATTGACCAGCATGTGGACAAGGAGTCGGGAACCTTTTTTATGCGGCTGGAAAGCGAATTTGCAAACGGTGCGCTCCCTTATCCCGATTTCAAAAAGTGTTTTGAGAAGGAGCTCGCCGTTCCATATGGCATGGAGTGGAACATGCATTTAAAGGAAAGGAAACCTAGGATGGCCCTTTTTGTTTCCAAATACAACCATTGTCTTTACGATCTGTTGAGCAGGTTCCACGCCGGGGAACTGGAGGTGGAAATTCCCTTTGTTCTGAGCAACCATTCGGATCTTCAACATATTTCCGAACAGTTCCAGATACCTTTTTACCACGTTCCCTTTGTAAAGGACAGCTCGGAAACGGAGCATAGGCAATTGGATCTTTTGCAGCGGCACCAGATAGACTTTATTGTCCTGGCCAGGTATATGCAGATCATTCCCCGATCCACCATTGCCCGCTACCCAAACAAGATCATAAACATACACCACTCCTTTCTACCGGCCTTTGCCGGGGCCAGACCCTACCATGCAGCATTTGCGCGCGGGGTCAAGATCATTGGGGCCACCAGTCATTATGTAACGGAGGAGCTGGATGAGGGACCGATCATAGAACAGGATGTGGCCACTGTCTCCCATTCACATACCATCAAAGACTTTATTTCCAAAGGAAGGGACCTGGAGAAGATAGTGCTCGCCCGTGCGGTAAAGCTGCATATACAGCGCAAAACCATGGTATATAACAACAAGACGGTCATCTTTTCCTAAAACCTTTCACATTCTGTAGAAATGCAGGGCAGGCGTGGGAGCATCATACATCCCACTTAACGGGTCAAGATTTGCCATCACAACAAGGAAGGGTATGCGGTCATAGTGACCGGTCCTCCCATTGGTCCCGATACTACTTTTTTATGTATATTGGAACGAACTATTTATTGGCATGAGCTATTTAAGAGGAACCCTCGCTTTATTTTTTCTCCTGATTTCCTGTTCCGAAAAGGAAAGACCTAAAAACGCATCCGCCCTACCGCCCCCGACAAACATGGGCGGAAAGCAGTTGGCCGAAATACATTGCGCCTCTTGCCATAAATACGTTCCACCAACTGCGCTTCCAAAATCAAGTTGGAAAAAGGACATTCTTCCGTTCATGGGGAACAGGTTGGGCATCTATAAAGAGGGAAAACGTCCCCAGAGCATTCTTGGCCCCCGTCAAAGTAGGGAAATTATAGAAAAGGCGAATATTTTTCCAAAAACTCCCTTGTTGGCAAAATCGGACTGGGATAAAATTGTAGATTACTATCTTACTATGGCACCTGATTCCATGGAGATCGTTGAACGTTCGGAAAAAATCACAAAGGGACTCGCCCATTTTAAGGTACAGGAATCGGTATACGGACACCCCCAGCCCCTTACTTCCCTGGTCAAATTACTGCCCGATGACCGCGGTGTCGTATTCAATGATAGCAGGACGGGCAAAAATACACTGACGTTCTTGACTTCCAAACTGGAAAAGGATTACAACTATGAGCTTGAGGATACTCCTGTCACCTATTACGAAAAGAAAGATACCATCTATATGGCATATATTGGCAAAAATATACTGCCACACGACATCCCCGATGGATCCATCCTAAAAATAGTTCCGTATGGATCGGGCAAGAACGATAAGAGCGTCAAACCGATCATTCAGAATTTACAGCGACCGGTCGCAACGGCACATGGGGACCTGGACAACGATGGTCTAGAGGATATCGTGGTCTGTGAATTCGGTAATAGAACGGGAAAACTTTCTTGGTTCAAGAACGAAGGGAACGATCGTTATTCCGCAAATTATCTCAACCACAGACCAGGTGCCGTTGGAGCGGTGATAAGGGACCATGATCAAGACGGGGACATGGACATATTTGCGTTGATGGCCCAAGGGGACGAAGGCATATTTTATTACGAAAACCAAGGAAATGGAAGTTTTATGGAAAAACGCCTACTTACTTTTTCTCCCCTCAATGGAAGTCAATACTTGGAATTGGCCGACTTTGACGGAGACGGTCGGGAGGATATTCTGTACGTTTGCGGTGACAATGCCGACAAGAGCCTTTTCTTAAAACCCTATCATGGTATTTACATATTCCTGAACAAGGGAAACCTTCAATTTGAACAATCCTTCTTTTACCCTTTAAACGGGGCTTACAAGGCCGTTGCCAGGGATTTTAATGGGGATGGGAACCTGGATATTGCGGCCATCTCCTACTTTCCCGATTACCTGGACCATCCGGAAGAAAGTTTTGTCTACCTTGAAAATAAAGGAAACCTGAAATTTAGGGGCAGCACCTTCGACCGACCTGAACGAGGCCGTTGGATCACCATGGACGCCGGGGATATGGACGGGGATGGCGACATAGATCTGGCATTGGGCTCCTTTGTATACTTTGCCGCGGAAGGGGATACTACCGGACTTAGTCAAAGATGGCTTACCGAAAGTCCGTCGGTACTGATATTGCAGAATACATTTAGATAGGGAATTAAGCAGCTTCCCAAGGTTCAATGATGTTTTGAGGACACCATTTATATAGAACAGCTTCACAAGTTGTATAGTACCGATATAATCATAGAAGGGTCCCTCCAACATTAAAATTGATAAATCACAGGGATAAATCTTATTTTTACTTAAAATCCCAAAAACGGACCATGATGAAAAAAATGATCATATGTGCGCTTATGCTGCCCTTAATGGCCTGCACGGAGCTGCAACAAGTAGTGAACCAACTGCCACAGGGAACGGGTGGATTGGGCAATGCCGAAATTGCCAACGGCCTGAGGGCAGCACTGGACATGGGTATCGAAAAACAGGTGAGCAAACTGACCCGCACCGATGGCTTCTACCGCAATGAACTGGTAAAGATCCTCTTGCCCCAAGAACTACAAAAGGTCGATAAAACATTACGCGACATCGGCTTGGGACAGTTGGCCGATGAGGGCCTTAAAGTACTGAACAGGGCTGCGGAGGATGCCGTGGGCGAAGCGACCCCGATTTTCGTGAACGCCGTAAAGGGCATTACCTTTTCGGACGCAAAAAATATCCTTTTGGGAAGTGATAATGCCGCCACCCAATATTTGACGACCGCAACCAAAACGGAACTCTATTCCAAGTTCAATCCCGTAATAAAGCAATCTTTTGACAAGGTGGGGGCCGATCAGGTATGGAAGAACCTGATCACCAGGTACAATAACCTGCCCCTGACGACGGATGTGAATCCCGACCTTACCGATTATGTAACACAGCAAGCCCTGCAAGGGGTCTATACGATGATCGCAGTGGAGGAAAAAGAGATTCGCACCAAGGTTTCGGCACGAACCTCCGATATCCTGAAACGTGTCTTTGCCCTTCAGGACAACTGAGATTTACCTATAACAAAAGACTTCAGGGACCGCCAGAAAACAACATTCACCGAGAAATGTCCTGCTAGGTGAAAAGGGAAACATTGGTAACAAATTCCTAAAGTTTAATTAACCTCCATACAGGAAATTTAAAGGAATTTTACGCCGAATTATTTGAGTTGGTAATTTTGAGTTAGTTAGTTTTAAAACCGGTGGGAGCACCGGTTTTTTTTTTGACCTGACTTTACGAATCCCATATTCATTGGAGCGCCCAAGAAGATTCTGTCAAAATTTGATCTTTTTTCCTGGATTTTAAGAGAAGGTTTAGGTTTTTTAAGTATTATTTAAGAAATTTAAACAACTCACTTAAAAAAAATATATGGAAACAAGATTACGATGGATCTTGGCACTGCTCCTAGTGCTGGGCGTACAAGTGAATTTGGCACAGGAAAAATCGATCACCGGCAAGGTCGTCGATGCGGAGGGCCTACCCCTGCCCGGGGTCAATGTGGTGATCAAAGGAACTACCAATGGAACCCAGACCGATTTTGATGGGGTCTTTATCATTGGAGCAACAACGGGCCAGGTGCTCGTATTTTCGTACCTGGGACAAAAAACGGAGGAGGTCACCGTTGGAACTTCAACCTCCCTGACCGTTGAAATGGAAGAGGATGCCTCACAACTTGAAGAGGTGATCGTGGTAGGTTATGGTACACAGAGCAAACGTACGCTGACCGATAATATCGCTAAATTGACCTCCGCCGATATTGCGGAGGTTCCCAATCCCAATATACAGAACGCCTTGGTCGCCAAAGCTGCCGGGGTACAGGTAACCCAGACCAATGGTAAAGTGGAAGGCGGAATCAATATAAGGGTCCGTGGGGCCGCCAGTGTAAGCGGTGGAACCCAACCCCTCTATGTTTTGGATGGCATACCCCTTATAGATCCCATTGGCGACCGGGTGGAAGTGGGGAACGGTGCGCCCACAAATCCGCTCTTGACCTTAAGTTCGAACGAAATAGAATCCATAGACATTTTAAAGGACGCCTCCTCTGCGGCAATTTACGGAGCTAGGGGGGCCAATGGGGTGGTCCTCATTACCACCAAAAGGGGAAAGCAGGGAAAAGCAAAATTCTCCCTCAACCTGGCACAGGGCTTCAGTCGCCCCACCAATAAAAGGGAGTGGCTCAACACGGACGAGTATATAGAGCTCTTTACGGAGGCAGCCATCAATACCTATGGGGAAGAAGATGGTCTGGCGGAAGCGGAAGGTCTTTTCGACTTTCTTGCGGGGGATACCGATTGGAGATCCAGGGAAGTGAATACCAACTGGTCCGATTACGCCTTTCAGGATGGCTATCAGACAGATGCGGATTTTTCCGTGTCCGGTGCAGATGCCAAAACCTCCTATTATTTCTCGGGGGCCTATAACAATACATCGGGGATAATTCGCGACAATGAGCTGGAAAGGGCCACGGCAAGGACCAATATAAGCCATCAGCTTACCGATAGGTTCAAAACCGGTATGAACCTTAGTTTCTCCAGAACGGAAATAGACCGTATCGCCAACGACAATGCCTTTGCCACCCCGTTACAGGCAATTGCACAGCCACCATTGTCCCCTGCCCGATTGCCGGACGGCTCCCCTAATCCGAATACCCTTTACGGCAATTTCCTATTGGATGCCGAAAACGCATTTTTTAAGACCATCATCCGTAGGACCGTGGGCAAGGCGTATGCCGAATACCAATTTTTGCCTTCCCTAAAACTCAACTCGGACTTCTCCTATGACCTTTATTCCCAAACGGAAGATAATTTTAGGGGCCAAAATTCCCTTTTTCAGTCCACTAACGGTGAGGCTTTTGCCTCCGACCTGGGTTCGGAAAGTTATACCTATAGCAACTATGCCACATTTGATCAAACCTTTGCCGAAAAGCACACGTTAAATTTTGTGGCCGGTATGGAATATATTAAGTACAACCGAAGGATCACCAGTGTGACCAGTCAGCAATTCCCTTCCGATGATCTCAATACGGTAAGCGGGGGCGCCGAGGTTACGGCGGGAACGGGGGTAAATCTAAAAAGTAGTTTTCTTTCCTATTTTGCCCGGGCCACCTACGACTATATGGGAAAATATCTGTTAAAGGCAAGTATACGCCGCGATGGCTCCTCCCGTTTTGGAGAAAATCAAAGGTTCGGAACTTTTCCAGCTTTCTCTGCGGGATGGATCCTTTCGGAAGAGAATTTTCTGAACAGTTCCAATACCCTTTCCTTTTTAAAGCTTAGGGGAAGTTGGGGCAAATTGGGAAATGCCGATATTGGGGGCGATTACCCATCACTCTTTCTTTTCTCCGGGGTATCCTACAATGAAAGGCCCGGACTTGCCCCAACACAACCGGGAAACTCGGACCTGACATGGGAACAATCCACACAGACGGATTTTGGGCTTGAATTCGGTTTATTGGACAATAGGATTTCCGGGGAACTTGATTATTATGTCAAAGATACGGAGGATCTGTTGTTCAGTGTTCCTTTGGTGCCCAGTAGTGGTGCGCCCACAATTAACCAGAACATAGGCACGCTCCAGGGGAAAGGGATCGAATTTGTCCTGAACACCCGTAATATCGAAACGGAGGATTTTAGTTGGACCACCAATTTTAATATCAGCCATAATACAAACGAACTCAAATCCCTGCCAAACGACAATGCCGATATAATAAGTGGGCAGAACATCAACAGGGTAGGAGAAAGTGTGGCCTCTTTTTATCTTCGCGAATATGCAGGGGTAGATCCCGATAATGGGGATGCCCTTTATTATCTAAATACGGAGAATAGCGATGGCAGCCTAAATAGGGACACGACCACAGATCCCAATGAGGCCCAAAGGATCGTTGCGGGCAACCCGTTCCCTGAACTTACTGCGGGACTTACGAATACCGTCCTGGTGGCCGGATTCGATTTTTCCTTTACGTTCCAGGGCGAATGGGGAGCCAGTATTTTTAATGATGGGGGTCGTTTTCAATCGGTAAACGCCGACTATTACGACAACCAGAGCAGGGATCAATTGAACAGATGGCAGCAGCCAGGCGATATCACCAATGTTCCACAGGCACGATTGTTTCAGGGCAATGGTACCGCACAGTCGACAAGGTTCCTTGCGGAAGCGGATTTTATCCGTTTAAGGAACATCACATTGGGTTATTCGCTACCGGATATCGTAACGGAAAAAATGGGACTTAGCAAGCTTCGTGTCTACCTTACCGGCATCAACTTGCTGACCATTACGGATTACCCGTTCGAGGATCCCGAAGCAAGGAGCGATGTCAACGGTCAGAACAATCCGGGATATACCTTTTATTCCGCACCACCCGCCAAAACGTTGACCTTGGGCATGAACATTAATTTTTAACAAAAGAGCATCATGAACTTACATAAACTAGTATACGCGTTTTCAGGGATCCTTTTTCTGGCGTCCTGCGAAAAAGAACTCGAGATAGACCCTACCGACAATCTGCCAGGTGATCAAGCATTTACTTCGGAACTCAACATCTCCTCCATTTTGGTAGGTACTTATGAAGAAGCTGGGCAGTCCACCACCTATGGGGGCAATTTACAGATGACCACCGACCTTTTGGGAACTTCAGACCAGGCTTTTTGGTTAGGGACTTTTTTGGACCCCAGACAAGCATTTACAAAAAGTCTGTTGGTGGATAATGGCTGGGTGGAAGATATATGGGCCAATGCCTATGAGACCATTAACCAAGCGAATTTGGTAATCGATAATTTGGATATAGTCACCAGCAGTGAAGCGGAAAGAAATAGGATCGAGGGGGAAGCGAAATTTCTGCGTGCCCTAAATTATTTTGACCTGGTCCGTAATTTTGGAGCCCCCTATCAAACGGGCCAACCAAATTCCCAATTGGGTGTCCCTTTACGTTTGGAAGGAATAATAGAATATTCCTTGCCACAACCGATTGCCCGTAGTACTGTAGGGGAAGTGTACGCGCAAATAATTTCGGACGCCACGGATGCCTATGAACTTCTACCTTCCGAAAATTCTTTCTATGCCGATCGATATGCAGCCCAGGCCCTATTGGCCCGAATTTATTTTCAGCAAGGGGAATACGCCGCCGCACGTGACGCGGCCCATGATGTACTGGAAAACAGCGGCCACTCATTGGCAACCACTTTTGCAAGTGCCTTTAACAACGATGTGGACAGCCCCGAGGATATTTTTACCTTTCAGGTTACCAGTCAAACGGGAATAAACAATTTAGTGACCCATTATGCCTCCGAAGGGGATGGCGGCCGAGGTGGGGACATTGTTGTGGAAGATGCCTATCTGGAGCTTTTTGATGATCCGAACGATGAAAGGGGCAGTTTTGTCTATATCAATCCGGACAATGACCGAAGGCTTACCCTAAAATACACGAACCAATTTGCTAATGTGATCATTTTTAGGATTGCGGAAATGCACCTGATCCGTGCCGAGAGCAATTTTAGGGAAGGTACGGTAGTGGGCCTCGACCCTTTGCTCGAGATCAATGCATTGCGGGGGCGATCGGGAGCCGCGGCCTTGGACGGACCTCTTACCCTTGAACTCTTGGCTAGGGAGCGACAGTTGGAACTCGCTTTCGAAGGATTCTTGCTCAACGATATTAAACGTACCCAAGGATCGGTCGGCGATATTCCATGGGATGATACCTCCCTGTACTTTCCGATACCACAGACGGAGATGGACACCAATCCCCTAATGGAACAAAATGAAGGATACGACTAAGGCAGGAATACATATCGGAAAGTATCCAAGCTGAGCTTAACAGCTGATGATAATGGTATAAAGTCAAAAATGTACGGGGGCAGGACAAAATAAATGGTCAGCCCCCTTGCATTTTATCTATAAGTTAAACAGGCAACATTTTTATTGCATGTAATCATTTTCGGCTCTACACGGAATTTTAGGATTTCCACATTGGAAACGGCAGATCTTAAAGTCCAACATCCACATTTTAATCGAAAATTATCCAAAAATGATCACGTACCGCTTCATAAAGCCCCTATTCCCCAAAAACAACTTATTACCCTTCATTAACATATTTTAACCTTCCATTATGATAATATTGGGAGTCCTTCGGTACCATTTAGCCCTAATTTTGTGCTTTCATCTGTCCTTATGTTTGTTCGCACGCTAATATGGTTCGTAAGTTTTCTAAGTATACAGTCCTTATTTTGCCAAAACGTTGACGAAAATAACATCCACTGTGATATTGGCGAACTGAGTAGACTGTCCTCTCGGGAGGCGTCCATTCTTAGCGCTGGGGAAATGTTCCAGTTGGGTGTGTGCGAATATCGCTTTGGCAATTACGGCAAGGCCACCAATTATTTCAATTCAGCGGAAGCAAAAGGATTTCAACAGCCCGAACTACTTCAAAAGTATAGTACTTTGAGCAAAAAAGCGCTGTTGGCAGGGGATAGAAATTTTAATGATTTCACGAAAGCGTCAAATTCCCCTTCCCCCATGTTCTCATCAAATGAACGCTACTCTCGCGGGTATTTGGAACTTTTACGAACGGAGCGGGAGTATGAAGCACAGAACAGGCTGTTCAATGTACTATTTTTGATTATTGCTGCGGTCGGGGCGACTTTGGGCTGTTTCCTAATTTTTAAATATGGACTTCACAAAAACCCCAATTTTTTCCTTGCCATGTTCCTAATCGCCATTTCCCTGACCCTTTTGGAGCTTGCCATGTTCTGGTGGCGGGACAATGTCTACGTGCCGCGCATCCCATTTTATCGTATCCACTTTTTTGCATGGGGCCCTTGCTTCTACCTCTACTTTAAATATCGCTTTTTAAAGGAAGATCCTTTTAAGAAAAGGGAAATCCAACTCCATTTTGCGCTCTTCGCAACGGCGCTTTTGGCCCTGATGGTCCTAGGGAGCTATGAGCGGTCTCCCATTCAGGATCACAGCCTGGCCAACTACTGCCAGATCTTTTTAGAAAACAAATGGCTAAAGGCGGCACAGATAAGCTTCTATTTTGTTCTGATGGTGCGCATCTATAAAAAAACGGCCACCACGCTTACGGCGGTGGATAGGATATGGATCCGAATACTGGTATTCTATTTTTTAATGGTCATTCTTACGGTATGTGGCAGGGCGCTCTACAGCGGAGAGCATACCTTTGATTACATATCTAAATATTTTGTGGCCATATTATTGTCGCTTTTTATTACAATGTTGGGTTTTCTCCTTTTGGTACGCTCTTCACTGGTTACCAAAAAGGAAGTTTCCAATGAGCTTACGGAACCAAAGAAATATAAGAATTCCGGCCTTACCGAGGATATGTCCTTGACCTTAAAGAGCGGTTTGCTAGATCTGTTGGAAAAGCAGAAGGTCTATTTGGACAATACCCTTACCTTGGAATCCCTTGCCCTAAAGATGAATACGGACCGATATAGCCTATCCCAGGTCATCAATCAGGAATTCGGGAAAAACTTCTATGAGATCATAAATGACTATAGGGTCGGGGAAGCATTGTTGCTCATCAAAAAAACACGGAGCACAAAATCCGTTAACGATCTGATCTACGAATCCGGATTCAACAATAAGGTTTCTTTCTACAAAGCCTTTAAAAAACGAAAAAACATGACTCCGACCGAATATATGACTTCTGTTCAAAATACGGAATCTTAATCTTTTCACAAAATACCTTACAAATCCCAATTTTTTAACAAATGGCCGTGCCAAACTTCTAACTATTGTATTTCAATAACTTACCATACAAGTTAACGTTAATTTAAGTCGGTGTTTTTTTACTTAGGTCGGAAGTAATGCGTTAACCCTACCTCTTTCTTTAATTTGTGGATTGGTTGAAAGGCTAGTTGGGGCCGTTTGGTCCGGACCATTTTCATTGGTTCTCATTTTTTATTTGAATTAGCTACACATAAAAAATACGCTAGCCCTTTTAACCTTATTGTTCAACATAATTTTTTTTAAACTAACTCAAATTAAAACTTTATGAAAATTAAGCATTTTCTATTTTTTAAGATGTTTCTTTTGTCCATGTTCATGTTCGGACAGGAGAAAACGATCACGGGTACGGTCTTGGACCAGAACAGCATTCCCCTACCCGGGGCCAGTGTACTTGTACAGGGAACCTCAAATGGTACGCAGACCGATTTTGATGGAAATTACTCCATCACTGCCAGCGTGGGCGATGTATTGGTTTTCTCTTACGTTGGCCAAAAATCCGATCAGAGGACCGTTGGCGCTTCCAATACCGTCAATATTACCTTAACCGAAGATGCCCAGGCACTCGATGAAGTCGTTGTAACGGCTCTTGGTATCAGCAGGGAGAAAAAATCCCTTGGATATGCTACCCAAGAAATTAGCGGGGATGACGTCAACACCGCAAAAGACCAGAACTTTGTCAACTCACTTTCTGGAAAGATCGCAGGGCTTGACATCAAAAAGAGTTCTACCATGGGTGGTTCCACAAACGTCATTATTAGGGGTTATTCTTCCATTACGGGGAACAACCAAGCGCTCTTTGTTATCGATGGTGTGCCTGTCAACAACAGTACCAACAATAGCGCAGATCAAGCCGGTGGAGGGAACGGATATGATTATGGTAACGCCGCAAGTGATATCAGCCCGGAAGATATTGAAACCATCAACGTACTAAAAGGTTCCGCAGCCACTGCCCTTTACGGATCCCGAGCTGCCAACGGTGCCATCATCATCACCACAAAAAGAGGTTCTTCCAAAAAAGGGTTGGGCGTGTCCGTAAATTCGGGAATTACGGTCGGTAACTATGATAAGGATACCTTTGCGGAATTTCAGGATGAATACGGGCAAGGTTACGGTCCATATTATGGAGCGGGATATATAGATTCCATTGACGTTAATGGCGATGGAACCCCTGATTTGACCCCACCAACGGGAGAAGATGGGTCTTACGGCCTTCGATTTGATCCAAACCTAATGGTGTACCAATGGGATTCGTACTTTCCACAATTGGATACCTACCTTCAACAGAGCCCTTGGATCGCTGCCCAGAATGGACCTTCTTCCATTTTCAAGACAAGCGTGACCAATACACAGAACGTGTCTGTAAGTCACGGCGGTGAAAATGGCAGCTCCCGACTTAGCTACTCTAGATTGAGCCAGACCGGTATATTGCCGAACAGTCAGATAGACAGACATACCGTAGACCTTTCCGGGGTCATGGAACTGAACGACAAAATTACCGTTACGGGAAAGGCCACTTACACCAATAGCGGCGGTAAGGGAAGGTTCGGAACTGGGTACGATGCCGAGAACCTAATGACCAATTTTAGGCAATGGTGGGCCGTGAACGCCGACTTGGCCGATATGCGGGATGCTTATTTCAGTACCAAGCAGAATATTGGATGGAACCCATCCGGTCCAGGCGATCTGGCACCCAAATATTGGGACAACCCCTATTGGACACGTTATGAAAACTACAACAACGATGAAAGGAACAGGTTGTTCGGTTTTGGTAGTATTTCTTACAAAGCAACCGATTGGTTGGAAATATTCGCTAGGGCGACCGTGGATACCTATGGCGAAATTAGGGAAGAGCGAAATAATATTGGGAGTATCGATACACCGCAGTATACAAGAAGAAACTTAAATTTCTCCGAGTACAATTATGATTTCTTCCTAAACTTCAATAAAGACATTACCGAGAAATTTGGGGTAACCGGAGTTGTAGGTACCAATTATAGGCAAACAAAAAGCAATTTTGTGACCGCTGCCACCAATGGAGGTCTAAAATTGCCAGGTATCTTTGCTTTGTCCAATTCGGTAAACCCCTTGGTATTCGATGCCAATTCTGAATTCGATGCGGATGTTAGGGTAATGGGCGTATTTGCCAATGCCAGTTTCGATTTTGACGATACGGTATTTATAGAAGGTTCCATTAGAAATGATACTTTCTCAACGCTTGCGGATGGTGAAAACTCCTTTTATTATCCTTCCATCTCTACCAGTTTCGTGTTTTCCAACCTTTTTGATAGCAGTTTTATAACCTTTGGTAAATTAAGGGCGGGCTATGCCGAGGTCGGTAACGGAGCAGAGTCTTACAATCTGGTAAACACCTTTAATCCCATTTCAGGATTTGGGGGCGCAACCTTATATTCCAACCCCGGAACGTCCAACAACCCCTTGTTAAAGGAAGAACGTACCGAAAGTAAGGAAGTTGGACTGGAAATGAGTTTTTGGGGCAAACGATTGGGTTTCGATCTTTCCCTGTACGAGCAGATCACCAACGATGCCATCATTCCGGTTGAAATAACCCCTGCCACCGGCTTTACCAATACAGTCGTAAACTCTGCCTCTGTATCCAATAAAGGTCTAGAAGTCCAATTGTTCGGTTCCGCCATTAAAACGGCCGATTTCGAATGGAGGACCAATGTGAATTTCTCCACTTATAAGAGTGAGGTATTGGACCTGTTCCAAGATTCAGAAAATATCTTGATCAACAGCTTCTTCGGGGTATCCTTGAATGCCGCAAAGGGAGAGGCTTATGGAACCTTAAAAGGTACCGATTATGTATACCACGAAAATGGCCAGCCGATCGTAGGTGCGGATGGGAATTATCTTAAGACGGCTTCCAACCAAGAAGTATTGGGGGATATCAACCCAGATTGGAGGGCAGGTCTTTCAAATTCCTTCACCTATAAAAATGTTAACTTGAGCTTCCTGATCGACATACAGGAAGGTGGTAGCGTCTTTACCGGGGACCTTTATTTCGGAATGGCCACAGGTCTTTATCCAGAAACGGCGGGCTTGAACGATTTGGGCAATCCTTTACGTGATCCGATCACAGCAGGTGGGGATTCCGGAGGAATTATCCTACCAGGTGTACAGGAGGATGGAACGACCAACACTGTGAGGGGAGATATGACAAGCTATTTAAACCCACTTGGACGGTATGGAAACGCTCCAGATGCCCAGTTCGTATACGATGCTTCATACGTAAAGTTAAGGGAAGTAACCCTTGGTTATTCCCTACCACAAAAATTCTTGGAAAGGCTGCCTTTTACAGCGGTGACCTTTACCGCAGTTGGACGTAACCTGTGGATCATCGACAAAGATCTTCCATATGCAGATCCAGAACAAAGTTTTGGGGCGGGCAATGTCCAAGGATTCCAGATAGGGGCATATCCTTCTGTTAGAGAATACGGTTTCAATGTTAAATTAGACTTTTAAAAAAATGAAGATGAGAAAAATATTAATTATACTATTTGCCGGAATGGGGATAACCAGTTGTACAGAGGGCATTACCGATTACAACAATGACCCTAAGCTGCCAACGGTGGTTCCTGCCGAAACATTGGTAGCCAATGCGGAAAAGAACCTAGCGGACAGGATTACGGTTGTTAGTGGATCTAATTTATTCAGACTTTGGGCCCAAAGCTGGGCGCAGGCCACTTATGTGGACGAGTCCAACTATGATATCATAGGAAGAGATCCTTCCCAAGCATATTGGACTACTTACTATAACAACGTTATCAATGATCTAAACTCCGCAATAACGATTATTGAGGAGGACGAGTTGATGGACCCCCAGACCAAAGCAAACCAGTTGGCCGTCATTGAAGTTCTTCAGGTGTACGTATATCAGCATCTGGTAGACTTAAACGGTGATGTACCCTATAGCGAAGCTGGTGACATCTTGAATCTATTTCCCGCATATGATGATGCGGAGACCATCTATTTAGATCTGATCGAAAGAATTTCTGCAGCTCAAGCGGCCTTGGCCGGTGGAGGCAGCTCTTTTGATACCGATATTTTTTATGGTGGGGACGTGTCCAAATGGAGAAAATTGGCCAATTCCGTTAAATTGAGGATTGGAATGCGCTTGGCCGATTTTAACCCTACCCTTGCCGCAACGGTAGTTTCCGAAGCGTATGCAGGAGGGGTTTTCGAATCCAATGATGACAACACCGTAATACAGTACGAAACTTCGCCAACTGTCAATAACAACCCTCTATATGATCTGTTCGTAACACAGAACAGGGGCGGGGATTATATTGCCTCCGAAACTTCGGTAAATATGTTGGTATCCTTGGACGATCCACGTCTGGACAATTATGTGGACGATAACCTGGAACCATACATAGGCGGGCCTATCGGCGGAAATAATGCGTATGCCAACTATACACATTTAAATCCTAACATCGTGGAGAACGCCACATATCCAGGGACCATTATGGATTATGCCGAAGTGGCCTTCTTTTTAGCGGAGGCTGTTGAAAGGGGCTATATAAGCGGTTCTGCCGAGGAATTTTACAATTCGGGAATTGAAGCTTCAATTCTTTACTATGATGGTACTCCTGAAGAGGTTACCGAATACTTGGCCCAACCGTCCGTTGCATATGCAACCGCGACCGGTGACTACAAGCAAAAAATCGGGACCCAAAAATGGATCGCGCTTTTTAATAGAGGTTTTGAGGCATGGACAGAGTACAGAAGGCTAGACTGGCCAGAATTGGTACTGTCCGCCCAATCTCAAAAAGAGGTACCCTTAAGGATGATCTATCCTGTTAAGGAAGTATCCGTGAACGGAGCAAATTACAATGCAGCTGCCTCGGCCATCGGAGGGGATGATCTTTACACTCCCTTGTTCTGGGACGTGAACTAGACACTTTTATTATTATAATACCATAATAGCTAGCCGTCCAACATTGGGCGGCTATTTTATTTTAGGTCATTTGAAAGGTGGATCCGGAAAAGAAGGGCCATTGTAATGTATGGTGCAAATTGATTATCGTACAGCTGCCCATCACACTTTAAATTGACCGTTCGAAACAATACCATTTGAACCATAAGTGTTTTGGGGACCTCGGTTTGCCTCTCCTTCCTAGAAAGGAATTGGATTTATCGGGTTTACCCTACACTTCCCCCAACAAATAACCGATCACCCTATCGTTAAATACCTGTGGCTGCTCTACGTTCACCACGTGCCCACAGTTATGTACAACGATCAGTTCCGCACTTTTATGGGAATGTACCAGCTCTTTTATGGTGGGCAGGAACAGGTAGTCCTCCTCCCCCATAATGTACAGCGTGGGAATGCCGATATCCACGGTCCTAAAAAACCGCAACAGCGGATTGATCTCGGACGTCAGTCTAAACCACCTGATAAATTCCTTCTGGTACAGTTTTTTCGCTTCCCTTACAAAAAGGGAGCGCGACTCCCTATGGTTCCTATTGGGCATGATCACAAAGGCGAAAAACCCATAGAGCCAGATGTAAGGCACGACCGACTTAAAAATCACCCCCAAACGCATCAGGAACCGGGAACGCAGGTTCAGTTTCATGATCGCACCGCCCATGACCATGCGCTGCACCCTTTGCGGATAGTTCTCCGCCAGGTTCCTTATCAAGATCGTTCCCAAGGATATCCCTATAAAATGGGAGCGTTCGATTTCTACGTGGTCCAAGACCTCTACAATGTCATAGGTCACTGCGTCAAAGGTATATTTTTCCTTAAAGGCATCGGTAAGATGTGGCTTTGATGCGCCATGTCCCCTGAGGTCCAAGAGAAGTACATTAAAATACTTCTTAAATTCCCGTAACTGTTTGAACCAAATGGAAGAACTACCCCCGGCACCATGTACAAAGGTGACCCATTCAGAAGCTTTTTTATGGGGATAAATAGTATGGTTCAGCAAGCTTTTTTTTATAAATGTAAATTAAAATCCCATATTCCCGCCGTATTTCTGTCTTCTGGGATTATTTTTATGTGCCTGTCACTGGTCGGCCAGAACGGACCTTTTACCGATCGCTTAAAAAGAATCGGTCAAAATACCTGATTTTTAGTCATATACCACTCCCCATACAGATCTAAATGTCCTCTTTGCCCGTATATTTGTAATATAACAACTGAACTATGGAAAATCAATATTGTAAAGTAGGTTCCAGTACGTCATTGTCGCTCGACAGCAGTGCCATCGGTTCCTTGGAGCATCAGTACAACCTATTCATGGAAAAAGCATCGTCGATCAAATATACCGATGCGGAACTAGGGGCTTTCTTCGAGTCCAAAGCTTCCAAGATCAAAAAGATCTTGGAAAGCCTTATTTGAGCTTTTTATATTCCAAGAGCTCTTCCTCCATTTGACGTTGCAGTTCCCTGGCAGCGACCTTGGCAGCATCCGCAAAATCGGCTCCGTTGGATGCGTACAGGATTCCGCGGGATGAGTTGACCAAAATTCCTACCCTATCGTTCATCCCATATTTACATACCTCTTTTAAACTGCCCCCTTGGGCCCCTACCCCAGGTACCAATAAAAAGCTATCGGGCACCAATTTGCGTACTTCTTCCAGATAGGACGCCTTGGTCGCCCCTACAACGTACATTAGGTTTTCGGAATTTTTATAGGTTTGGGAAACGGACAGTACTTTTTTATAGAGCTCCATGCCCCCTTGGCCCTGGGTCTGGAAATCGAAGGCACCTTCATTGGACGTAAGCGCCAACAAAATGGTGTGTTTGTCCGGGTACGCCAGGAAAGGCTCTACGGAATCCTTGCCCATATAAGGGGCTATGGTGACGGAATCAAAACCCAGGTCCCCAAAAAATGCCTTGGCATACATCCCCGCCGTATTGCCTATATCCCCTCGCTTGGCATCGGCTATTGTAAAAATTTCGGGGTACTCCGTACGAAGGTACCCTACGGTCCTGCGCAAAGAACGCCATCCCCGTTCCCCATGGGCTTCGTAAAACGCCAGATTGGGCTTATATGCAACGCAATGCCCATGTGTGGCATCGATGATGGCCTTGTTGAAATCGAAAATGGGGTCTTCCCCCTTCAAGATCCCCTCCGGTACCTTTTTAAGGTCCACATCCAGACCTATACATAGAAAGGATTTTTTTTTACGGATCTGTTCAGTTAATTGTGCAGTGGTCATACAATGTATTTTTCAACGGTCAAAGAGGCAGATGGACAACGATCTTCCCTAAAAAATTTCCGAGGCCTCCTTTAATTTCTCCGTGTTGTAGACCATGCTCAGTTCATCCACGATCCGTTGTATATCGCCCCCTACAATGTTCTGAAGGTCGTAAAGGGTAAGCCCTATCCTATGGTCGGTAACCCTGCCCTGGGGATAGTTGTAGGTCCTAATTTTCGCGGAACGGTCACCACTGCTCACTTGTGAGTTCCTTTTGGCCGCATCCTCCTCCTGCTTTTTGGCAAGTTCCATGTCGTACAGGCGCGAACGCAGTACCCTGAATGCTTTGTCCTTGTTCTTATGCTGCGATTTCTGGTCTTGGCACTGGGCCACCAGTCCCGTTGGCAGGTGGGTCAGGCGCACCGCCGAATAGGTGGTGTTTACCGATTGCCCTCCAGGACCGGAGGAACAGAAATAATCGATGCGTACGTCCTTGGGATCGATCTGTACGTCAAATTCTTCCGCTTCGGGCAAGACCATTACCGTAGCGGCGCTTGTATGTACCCTTCCCTGGGTTTCCGTCTGTGGTACCCGCTGCACGCGGTGCACCCCTGCCTCAAATTTAAGGGTGCCGTACACATCCTCCCCGTTCACCTCGAACTGGATTTCCTTATAACCGCCGCTGGTGCCCTCGCTAAGATCGATGACATTGGTACTCCATCCGCGCGATTCGCAATATTTGGTGTACATCCTAAAAAGATCTCCTGCAAAGATACTGGCTTCGTCGCCCCCGGTACCGGCCCTGATCTCCATGACCACATTTTTGGCGTCTTCGGCATCCTTGGGTATGAGCATAAATTTAATGGCTTCCTCCAATTGGGGCAACGCCCCCTTGGCTTCCTCAAGCTGCATCTTGGCCATGTCGAGCATTTCCGGATCGCTGCCATCGGCAATGATTTCCGAGGCCTCCGTCATCAGATTGGTGAGTTCCAAGTACTGCTCCCGTTTTTCCATCAAGGCCTTAAGGTCCTTGTATTCCTTGTTCAACTGTACATACCGTTTCTGATCGGAGATGATATCCGGTTGTATGATCAGATCTGAAATCTCATCAAAACGTTGTTTAACGTAATTTAATTTATCTAACATATCCAACTTCCCTTAAAGCTGCGAATTTACAATTTTTTTACAGCTTAAACCATTGATTTGTCACTTAGCAAAAAATATACGGTCTGAATTTCCATGGATCCCCATTAGGTGCTGACAACCCTCCCGACAAGGCATTTTTAGCATATGTCCCAGATCTTATCGGCTTCCGAAAAGAAGTTCTATTTACTGGTTTTCAGGATCAGCCCGCTGCTTTTGTGCAATTGGTTGTTGGTGTCCACGATAAGGGCCTGGGTATCCCTAAGCTGGGCTATCAGTGCCAAACCTTCCACAGCCCCCAGGACAAAAACTGCGGTGGACAGGGCGTCGCTGAGTTCAGCCGTCTTGGAAAAAATGGAGACACTGCGGATGCCGGTGGAAGGATACCCGGTTCGGGGATCCATAACATCGGTATATTGTATGCCCCCAAAGTTCAAGAACTTTTCATCGTGCAGGGAAGTGGCCGCCGAAGATTCCACTATGGGCAGCCAACTCAGTATTTTTTCGGGATCTTCGGGGTCGTCCACTCCAAGGAGCCATTTTTCACCGCTGGCCCGGGTTCCCCATGTGGTAAGGTCCCCCCCGGCATTGATCATGCCGGCACGCACTTCCTTGGAGACCAAAAACTCTTTTGCCATATCGGCCGCATAGCCCTTCCCGATTCCCACAAAACTGATCTTCATCCCCTTTTCCTTTAAAAAGACCGTGGATTCCGTTGGGTCCAGGATAATTTTTTTATACCCCACCTTTTCAAGCGCCCCTTTGATCTCCCTTTCCGTGGGAGGGTACTTCATACTACCATCGAACCTCCAGATATTGTCGAGCACCGCATAGGTAATATCAAAGGCGCCTTCCGTAATTTCGGATATCTGTATGGAACGCTCGATGAGCTTAAAGAGATCGGCCCCGACCTTCACAGGTCCAATGCCAGCATTTTCATTGATTAGATAGGTTTCCGAGCTTTTATCCGTGGTGGAGATCATCTTTTCGATGCGCTGGATTTCGGCCACGGCTTCCTCAATATTGATATAGCCTATTTCCTCGTCCACTGCCACCACACTTATCTCACAACTGCTGCCCATCAGGTCCATGGTCCTGCTCACTGTAACGTAGGGGGTGTTTTGACCCTGGGAAGACCAGGCCATCAAGAACATCCATATTTGGAAAACCACCTGTCTCACATGGGCTACTTTTAAATGGATATGTACCGGATGTGGGACCAAGCCCTTATTCCCGATACATTAAGATCTAATTAAATTGTTCACTATCTTTTTTATGCGGTCCTTGGGGAAAGGCAAGACCTATTCGAATACCCTCAGTATATCCCCGTTCAGTTCAGTTTGGAAAATCTTTAAGGGCAACGGGGCCTTATTGTCCACTTGGTTCAAGGGAGTGCCGTCCTGTGCAAAACGGGAGCCGTGCACATCGCAATGGAAAATGCCCCCATCTTGGCCCACAAAGCGCACCTGGTCATAGGACTGGTGGCTGCACACCTGACTGGCCGCTACAAAGTCGCCTTCCAAATTCCGTACCACCACCACCAGATTCTTAAGGATAAAACCTCCATCGTTGGCCAAATTGGCCGCTTCCTCCGAGGTCAGGTCGATCGTAAAATCCACCCCGGAAGGAACGGGAACCATATCCCCATTTTCGCCATCCTTGGAACATCCGCCCAAACAGGGAAACGTAAGCGCAAACGCCGCCCCGGCGCCCAATGTCCGTAAAAAAACCTTTCTCTCCATAGCGTGATGCCCTTTTTACAAAAAACGTATTAAATCACGGATTCGTATGTGAAATTCCTTTAAAGAAGGCATTGGGATCGAAAAATTTCTTTTTGGCGAAGTAGTGAATCCAAAAAGGTTCCCTACCATGAACGTCAGATACCCCGAGCGATCATATATCTCAATAGACAAACTCCCCATATGGGCCCCGAATGGTCAGTTTTTTTTCCGTGGATGCTTCCACCTTGCCCACTATTTTACCGCGCACGCCAAAGCTTTCGGCAATTTGGATGATGGGTCCCGCAAGTTCTTCCGGAACATAAAATTCCAGTCGGTGGCCACAATTGAACACTTGGTACATCTCTTTCCAATCGGTGCCCGACTGTTCCTGGATCAGTTTGAAGAGAGGGGGTACCTCAAAGAGGTTATCCTTTATAATATGGAGTCCGTCCACAAAATGCAGAACCTTGGTCTGCGCGCCCCCGCTACAGTGCACCATCCCATGGATGTCACCTGCCGAATGTTTTTCAAGGATGGCCTTAACGATGGGCGCATAGGTCCTTGTGGGCGACAGCACCAGTTTTCCCGCGTCCAAGGGCGCGTCCGGAACGGGATCGGTAAGTTTTACCTTGCCCGCGTATACCAAGTGTTCCGGTACCTCGGCATCATAGCTTTCGGGGTATTTTTGTGCCAGGTATTTGGCAAAGACATCATGTCTGGCAGAGGTCAGCCCATTGCTGCCCATACCACCGTTGTAACCGGTCTCGTAGGTTGCCTGCCCGAAGGATTCCAGGCCAACGATCACATCCCCCGCCCGAATATTGGCATTGTCGATCACATCGCTCCTCTTTAATCGGGCGGTAACCGTGCTGTCCACGATAATGGTCCGTACCAGATCGCCCACATCGGCGGTCTCCCCCCCGGTGGAATGAATCGTAATACCGTGTTCCCTTAGATCGGCGATCAATTCCTCGGATCCGTTGATGATGGCCGAAATGACCTCCGCCGGAATCCTGTTCTTGTTGCGTCCAATAGTGGACGAGAGCATGATGTTGTCCGTGGCGCCCACGCAGATCAGGTCGTCCAGGTTCATCACAAGGGCATCTTGGGCGATCCCCTTCCATACCGAAAGATCTCCCGTTTCCTTCCAGTACATATAGGCCAAGGACGACTTTGTGCCCGCCCCGTCGGCGTGCATCACCAGACAATACTCCCCATCATTGGTCAAATGATCCGGCACAATTTTGCAAAAGGCCTTGGGATACAGCCCCTTGTCTATATTTTTAATGGCGCCGTGCACATCTTCCTTGGCAGCGGAAACCCCGCGCTGATTGTATCTTTCACTGCTGGATGAACCCATGTAGATTTTTTCTTTGGCACAAAAATAGGCCAATCCCCAAAAAAAGGCCATACATTGAGTGCAATAAAATTTATTTCCGGGTACTATTTGATGAACAAAAGTTCCCTATACTTGGTAAGCGGCCAGAGCCGGTCGTCCACCAAACGTTCCAGTTTGTCGCAATGGTAACGGATCTGATCAAAATAGGGCTTGATATCGTCACAATAGGCATTGGCCCGTTTGTTTATATCCTTAAGCGAGTTGGCCCTCTTCCGGGCGTCCGTCATTTCGTCCGTTTTTTTCTTTAGCTCCCTAAGGTGCTCCGCTAGGCTCTCCACGATCGCCAATTGCCCCTCGGTAAGGGTTTTATGCGCGGCCCCATAGATGTCCTTCAGGCCCATCACGTTTTTGATCAGGTTGTTCTGGTATTCCACCACTGAAGGGAGAATATAGTTATAGACCAGCTCGTTGAACATCCGTCCCTCTATCTGCAGGTGCATGATATAGGCTTCCAGTTCCACTTCCTGCCGGGCGCGGACCTCCACTTCGCTCAGTACCTTCATGGAGCTCAGTAGCTGTAGGCTCTCCTTGGAGGTAAGCACCTGTAGGGCGGCCGGAGTGGTCTTGTTGTTGCTCAGCTTCCTTCTTTTGGACTCCTTTTCCCAGTCCCCGCTGTAACCGTCCCCTTCGAATCGGATCCTTTTGGATGTTTTTATATATTCACGAAGTACATTGAAGATGGCCTCGTCCTTTTTGAGGTTTTTCTTGTCCACCAAGTTATCCACCTCCTTTTTAAAGGCCAACAGCTGTTTGGCCACAATGGTGTTCAGAATGGTCATGGGCTTGGCACAGTTGGCCTTGGAACCCACGCCCCTCATTTCAAATTTGTTGCCGGTAAAGGCAAATGGGGAGGTACGGTTCCGATCGGTATTGTCCAGCAGGATTTCCGGGATCTTCCCCACCACGTTCAGCTTTAGTTCGGTCTTCTCTTCGGGCGACAGTTTTCCCTGGGATACGCCCTCGAGTTCGTCCAGCACCTCGCTGAGCTGTTTTCCGATAAAAATGGAAAAAATGGCGGGCGGCGCTTCATTGGCGCCCAATCGGTGATCATTGCTGGCAGATGCGATGGAAGACCGCAAGAGTTCTTCGTAGGTGTCGACCGCTTTGAGGGTATTTATAAAAAATGTGAGGAACTGAAGGTTCTTCATGGGCGTCGATCCAGGGCTAAGAAGGTTTACCCCCGTATCGGTGGCCAAAGACCAGTTGTTGTGCTTACCGGACCCGTTGATCCCCGCAAAGGGCTTTTCGTGGAACAATACCTTAAAGCTGTGCCGGTCGGCTATCTTTTCCATCACGTCCATCAGCAACAGGTTATGGTCCACCGCCAAATTGGCCTCCTCGAATACGGGGGCCAGCTCAAACTGGTTGGGGGCCACTTCATTGTGCCTGGTCTTGACCGGAATTCCCAGCTTGGTACATTCCTTTTCCAGATCGCTCATAAAGCTTAGTACCCTAGTGGGGATGACCCCAAAGTAATGGTCGTCCAACTGCTGTCCCTTGGCGGCGGAATTTCCTACCAAGGTCCTTCCCGTAAGCAGGATATCGGGCCGGGAATACGCCAGGGCCTTGTCCACCAAAAAATATTCCTGTTCCCACCCCAGGGTGGCACTTACCTTTACCACGTTCTTGTCGAAATATTTGGCCACTGCGGTCGCCGCTTCGTCCACGGCGTTGAGCGCCCTGAGCAGCGGGGCCTTGTAATCGAGCGCCTCCCCGGTATAGGCCACGAATATGGTAGGGATACAAAGGGTGGAACCATAGATAAAGGCAGGGGAAGTGGGATCCCATGCGGTATACCCCCTGGCCTCGAAAGTATTCCTGATCCCACCATTGGGGAAACTGGAAGCATCGGGTTCCTGTTGTACCAATTGTCCGCCACCGAATTTTTCCAGGGCCTTCCCGTCTGGCAAAAGATCGAAAAAGGCATCGTGTTTCTCTGCCGTGGCCCCTGTAAGCGGCTGGAACCAATGGGTATAATGGGTGGCACCCATCCCAATGGCCCATGTCTTCATTCCCTCCGCTATCTGGTCCGCCACCTTACGGTCGATCTTTAGGCCCGAAAAGACAGCTCCCTTTACCCGTTCATAGGCATCCTTGGTAAGGTACTGCAACATTTTATCATCGTTAAAAACATTGATGCCGAACAGTTCCGAACGCCTGCCCTTTTCGGCGATGGCGATCCGTTCCCTTTTATTGCTTTCGGCAATGGCTGAAAATCGTAATGTGGACATATAAAAATTGTGTTTGGACAAAATTAAGAATTTAATAATTTATACCTCAATAAATAAATTAAAAGCAAAATACCCCCAATAAAACAAGGGTAAATAAAAATATATTATTGGAAAAAAGAATTACCCCCTCAAAATTTAGGTAGATTCGCAAAAAAACATATTTTTGTTTGTCTTAAAAGCGTAAAACTAACTACCAAGATTATGAGTAAATCTAAATTAGAGTACATTTGGTTGGATGGTTATGAACCAACTGCAAACCTTAGGAGCAAGACCAAAATAGAGGATGATTTCAGTGGCAAATTGGAGGACTGTCCAGTATGGTCATTTGACGGCAGCTCTACAAAACAGGCAGAAGGTGGGTCTTCGGACTGTTTGCTTAAACCGGTCGCCATTTTCCCCGATCCCGCAAGAAAGAACGGGTATTTGGTGATGACGGAAGTATTGAATCCAGATGGGACACCACATGTTTCCAACGCAAGGGCCACCATTGAGGACGAGGACAACGATTTCTGGTTCGGTTTTGAGCAGGAATATTTTATCATGGACAAGAGCACACAACTTCCGCTAGGGTTTCCCGTAGGAGGATATCCAGGGCCTCAGGGAATGTACTACTGCTCTGTGGGCGGCAAGAACACCCATGGCAGGGATTTTGTGGAAGAGCACGCAGACCTATGTATTGCCGCGGGACTGAACTTTGAGGGGATCAACCAAGAAGTTGCCAGCGGACAGTGGGAATTCCAATTGTTTTCAAAAGGTGCCAAAAGGGCCGGTGACGAGATTTGGGTCGCCAGGTACCTATTGGACAGGTTGACCGAACAGTACGGTTATTATATAGAGTACCACCCAAAACCGATCAAAGGGGATTGGAACGGTTCCGGAATGCACGCCAACTTCTCCAACTCTACCTTAAGGACCTGCGGTTCCAGGGAAGTGTACGAGAAAATCTGTGAAGCGTTCAGACCAGTTACCGCCGAGCATATTGCGGTTTATGGCGAGTTTAACGACCAACGTCTTACCGGTAAGCACGAAACCGCTTCCATACATGATTTCAGCTACGGTATATCCGATAGGGGCGCCTCCATCAGGATTCCGATCATTACCGTACAAAAAGGCTGGAAAGGCTGGTTGGAAGACAGGAGACCGGCTTCCAATGGAGATCCATATAAGATTGCCGGAAGGATCGTCAAGACCGTCAAATCCGCCAAAATATAATTCAGTTACCAGAAATTAATTGTTGACTATAATGGGAGCTGCCCTTGGAAATCCAAGGGCAGCTTTTTTTTCACCCTATCCCCATGCTGTACAAAAAGATGGCATAACACAAGAGCAGTACGATCCCGTCCTTCCATCCCAAATGAAGTCCCTTGGGAAAGAAGACCAAGGGAAGTATCAGAAAGGAAAGACCGAGCATCCAGAAAACATCATGATGCATAAGATCGTTGTCCACCACCTGGATCGGCGTTATAAGGGCCGTAAATCCCAACACCGCCAAGAGGTTAAAAATATTGGACCCTATCAGATTGCCCAGGGAGATGGCCTTTTCCTTTTTAACGGCGGCGATCACCGAGGCGGCCAGTTCCGGAACACTGGTTCCAACGGAAACCACTGTCACCGCTATGGTGCGCTCCCCTATCCCGTACAAAAGGGCCACATCTACCGCCCCTTTTATCAACAGTTCGGAACCTCCCCAAAGGGCGGCCCCGCCCAATCCCAGGTACAGTACCATCAAATACAGCGGCAAGGGCAGATCGTCCTCCGGTCGCTCATCCAAAACAGCGGTCTTTTGAAAGCGCAACAAATAGACCAAGAACAAAAATAGAAGCCCTACCATAACGGCGCCTTCCCACCGTTGCAGGATTTGATCAAAATATGCGAAGCCAAAAAATATAAGAGAAGACAACATCATTACCGGCCAATCGGTCGTATAGAAGTTTTTGTTCACCTCCATCCCCCCAACAATAAGGGTAACGGCCAAGACAAGCCCCAAATTGGCTATGTTGGATCCTATAACGTTTCCCAGGGCAAGATCGGCATGGCCGTCCATGGCCGCGGAAAGGCTTACAATAAGTTCGGGGGCCGAAGTCGCAAGGGACACGACCGTCATCCCCACTACAATTTTAGGGACCCCAAATTTTAGGGAAAGGGCTACGGCCGATTTCAAGAGCCAATTTCCGCCCAACACCAACAATGTCAATCCGCCAATCATGAGAAGTATTTGGTACATATGTCCCTCTAAAATTATAATGTTATAAGCCCGTTCCGTAGTACAAATATACAGGAAGCAATTAAAGATGGAGCCCATTGAAACCCTAAACTAAAATAATCGTTAATTAACTACAAAAATAGTTGTACAACTAAAAAAATAGTAATATGTTTGACGGAGAACAAGAAAGTACCTTATGGAAAAACTGACGAACAAGGAAGAAGAGATCATGAAAATTTTATGGCAGCTAAAAAAAGCCTTTGTAAAGGAAATTATGGCGGCCATGGAAAACGAAAGGCCCCACTATAATACGCTTTCCACTATTGTGCGGAATCTGGAGGAGAAAAAGTATGTTGGCCATGAGGCCTTTGGAAATACGCACCGCTATTATCCTTTGGTATCCAAAGAGCACTACCGTAAAAAATACATCGCCAATACCATGGCGGATTACTACGACAATTCCTATAAGAGCATGGTTTCCTTTTTTGCCAAGGAAGACAAGATCTCGGTAGCGGAGCTGAAGGAAATTATCGAATTGATCGAAAAAAACAAACAGTCATGACAGAGCTAATGACCTACCTCTTGAAGTCCGCCGGGATCACGGTCCTCTTCCTTTGCTTTTACCAGTTCTTGCTCCGCAGGGAGACCTTCTTTACCGCCAACCGCTTTTTTCTGCTCTCTGGACTGTTGGCATCGCTATTGCTGCCATTGCTGACCATTACCCGTACGGTAGAGGCCCTCCCCGCTTCCGAATATCTTAGGTCCGTCGCACCTGCCGAAACGGGGTCGGGGGCAGTCAGGTCCTTCGATTGGCAGACACCGTTGACCCTGCTCTATCTTATTGGCTGTCTGGTATGTTCGGTTCGGTTTCTAGTGCAGCTCCTTTCCCTTCGAAAACTGATCCGTTCCGGCAAAAGTGTTCGCCAGGGAAACCTCATCTACGTGGAGGCCCCAAAAAGTACAACTCCTTTTTCCTTCTTCCATTATATCGTATATCCGCCCGACAGATTTACGCCCCGGGAGCTAGCGGACGTGTTGGCGCACGAGCGGGTACATACCTCCGGTGGACACTCTTGGGATATGGTGCTGGTACAGGTAATGGCCATTTTCCAATGGTTCAATCCGTTTATTTGGCTCTACGGCCGATCGGTGGCCGAAAACCTGGAATTTATGGCGGATGGAACTACCTCCAAAACGGATAAGGTAGGATATCAATATTTAATGCTCAGAACAAGTATGGGAAAACAGGGCTTTTCCCTGGTCAATCCTTTTTTTAATTCATTCATCAAAAAACGAATAGTCATGTTAAACAAATCAAGATCAAATCCAGTAAAGGCTTGGAAATATGCCGTCATATTTCCCTTATTGGCCTCCTTTGTCCTATTTTTCAATACTACAGAGGTAGTAGCGCAGTCGCCGGAACGGGCTTCCTCCGATGGAACCGATCTGCAATTGGAAATAAATGCGGATGCGACCGATGCTGAACTGCATGAGCAGGTATCCCTTTTTAAGGAACGGGGCGTGACGTTGGAGTTTAAAAATGTTACGCGAAACACGGATGGCAAGATAACGGGTATAGAGTCCACCTATAAGGGCGACAAAGGCCAGAGCGGAAGTTATTCGGTCAGTGGAGAGGAGCCCATTAGCAGCTTTATGGTATCCATATCCACCGAGGAGGGTGCCTCCCATATCCGCTATAGTACCCAATCCGTGGCAAGCACCCCTGCCACCCATATCAAGATCCGGGAAGCGAAAAGTGCCCACGTGGCCCCAAAGGGATCCACCAAGTCCATTACCGCCATAAACAGTACCGATTCCACATCCACCACTAGCAGTTATATTGTTGAGAGGGACGGCCCTTCCCTCTATATCATAGACGATAAAGAGGTCAGTATGACGGCCGCATACTCCCTAGCGCCGGACCAGATCGAATCCATAGACGTGATCAAAGGGGAAACGGCCCGAGAAAGTTATGGCGAAGCCGGTAAAAAGGGGGTCGTGATCGTTACCACCAAACAGGGCAAAAAAGGAACGTCACAAAATATTTCCGTCAATACCAACACCACCGTAACCCTTGATACGGACGGTAAAACTCCCCTGATCCTAATTGACGGCGAGGAAGCGGACCAAAAACAGATGAACGACCTGAATCCGGGGGACATAGAATCCATAAATGTCATAAAGAACAGAAAGCAGACGAAACCTTATGGTAAAAAAGGGAAAAATGGGGTCATTAAGATTACGACAAAAAAGGGTTGATCGGGTTACGTATGCACAAAAAATCAATAATGAATCCCTGTTTTTCAACACCGGGGAATGGCTCAAATTGGTAACATAAAAGAACGTTCCCAACGAAAAAGGCACTTTTTGGACGAAATAGTGCCTTGTAATGTGCAAAGAAGCCGAAAAAGCTCCTACAGATATTACAATAATTGGGGTTTATGCCTAAAAAAATTACATTTTAAAATTGACATCAAGGAAGGAAATGATAAATTGAAATATGCCTTATTATTTTACTTACATTTCTATATGCAATTATATTAAAACATGCCCAATTATTTGGAAATTCAAAATAGTATGAAGTTATTTGAGATGATAATCGATTTGACATAACAACTGTAACCTTTAAACCGATCTATTATGCTCACACTTGCCAAAGTAATTTTATTTGTTTTGATGTCGCTATTAATGCTGTTCCTATAAAATAACAGTCCGTTCAAAAGGGGCCCTTCCGGCGCCCTTTTGTTTTTGGGATTAGTTGTATATTTGGGAAAAGGCAATCATGGTTCGATCATTCTTCAAGTTTTTGGCACGGGTCAACAAAGCACTGCTCCCCTCCTATTCCAAACGGAACCTAGATCTTTCCAAGGCCAGTAAGGTACAAATGGCCATTTTGGGCTGGCGTTATTATGTGACCACCAAGGCATTGGGTTAAAACCGATGGATATTGCCCGTATGCTATTTCCAAAATGGAATTAATTCGGCCACTTTTTTCAAATCTTCTTTGCTGTCAGTACAAAAAGAAATATATTTGCAGCCCGTTAAAGCGGGTCAATGGCCTCGTGGCGCAACTGAATAGCGCATCTGATTACGGCTCAGAAGGTTACTGGTTTGAATCCAGTCGAGGTCACGAATAAACAGCACAATAAGAAAAAACGCCAAGTTTACTTGAGCGTTTTTTTGTTTGTGCTGTTTTCAAAGCGGAGCTTTGTCTGGCTGTGGAACATCCAGTCGAGGTCACTTAAAGCAGTGGGCCCAGCACGAAAGTGGTGGGCCTTTCTTTTGCGCGGGAACGAAAAAGCAGCGCTTTTGGGGGACGCAGCAAAAGTAAGGCACTACGGCACGGCCGTGGGCCCGCTATTTTCATATGGGGCATAAGTTCCGGATATGGTCCGCCTCCCATATTCCGGAATTTTATTCCTTTTCCGCCGATTACGGACCTACCTTAAAAAGTGTTACGCATCAATAATATCCCTTTTCACAACATAACCTGTGACCCCTACGATATTCGATCATATATTTGACAATAATCAATATAATTATCGTTTAATTACGTAAGAATTATACCACTGATCTAAATTTTATGCAAATACTCTTAAATATGGAGGTGTCGGAATCAATTGTCAACCTATCGTCATTATCAGTGGGACGCCCAGCAGCTAAAAGTTGCCATCGCCATCATTTAAAAAAGACGGCTCGGGCCCTTACAATGGAGTATTCCCCGCCCAGCTAGATCGGTACACTAGTGCCCCCCATTAAAATCTCAAGCTTGCCATCGGCCCTAAAATTTCTATAGCGAAGGGACGGAGGATATATGTGTATTGCCCATAACTATCCATATAGCGCTGTGATAATTAAGATTATACCAAACCAACTATAAAATTAAATTTATGAGACAACTCTTGTTTTTACTCGTATCGTTTACCACCTTCCTTTCCCACTCGCAAACCGATTACTATTGGGTAGGGGGAACAGGAAACTGGCTGGACGCGACCACCCATTGGGCCACTGCTTCTGGTGGAAGTACTTTCCACGTCGCTGCGCCCACTGCCTTGGACAATGTATATTTTGACGCCAATTCCTTTACCTCGCCCGGGCAGACCGTGACCGTTAACAAAGAGGGCGACCTGTGCAAGGACATGGACTGGACGGGGGCCACCAACTCCCCCACTTTCAACGTAAACGCAAAAAAGATAAACATTGCGGGCTCCTTCACCCTGATCCCCGCCATGACCCTCACGGGCAACGACATCAACCTGGGAACCGTCTTCACCTCCACCTCCCCCGGAAACACCATCACCTCCGCAGGGCACGACCTCGGGAGGATATGGTTCGACGGCGACGGCGGGGAATGGACACTTACACAGGACACACAGGTCTACGAGGTGCTCATCACAAAGGGCATCTTCGATACCGGCAACTTCGACATGAACATCACCGCCGGGGCAAGGGGCGTACAGCTGTACAACCCCTCCCCGACCGCCATCGAGGGCATCAGGCTGGGGACCTCTCAGCTCACCCTGGCGAACGGACAGAACAACGCCTGGGACATGAGGAACGCCGACGTGTGCGAGGCCGACCGGTCCACCATCATCATCACGGGCTACAGGCAGGACTGCTGCGGCGACTACTTCTATGCGGGCGACTTCGCCTACAACATCCTCAGGTTCACGGAGACCAGCGTGGGAGCGGGGGGATTCTGGCAGGTGAGCGGAAACAGCAGCTTCAACGAGGTCTCCTTCGGGGCGAACGGGAGGCTGCTCGGCAACAACACCATCGGCACCCTCAACCTCACCGCAGGATATCGGTACGAGTTCGAGGCCGGCAGCACACAGACCGTTACCACCCTCAACGGCAACGGGAGCTGTACCGAGGCACTGGAACTGAAATCCACCACGGCGGGATCCCCCGCCACCCTTTCGATCGCCAGCGGCACGCTCGATCTTGACTACCTTATCCTTTCGGATATCGCCGCAACGGGAGGGGCCACCTTCAACGCCACCAATACCATCGACGGGGGCGGGAACACCGGATGGGACATCTCGGTGCTCATGCCCTCCAACAGGGAGCTCTACTGGGTAGGAGGTTCCGGGAACTGGAAGGACGGCGGACACTGGTCCGAATCCTCGGGCGGGCCCGCCTATGGCTGCATCCCCACCGCAACGGACAACGTGCACTTCGATGCCAACTCCTTTACCGCCCCGGGCCAGACCGTGACGGTCAACCTGGAGGGCGACCTGTGCAAGGACATGGACTGGACGGGGGCCACCAACTCGCCCACCTTCAACATCAACTCACAAAAAATATACATTGCGGGCTCCTTCACCCTGATACCCGCCATGACCCTCACGGGCAACAATATCAACCTGGGAACCGTCTTCACCTCCACCTCCCCCGGAAACACCATAACCTCCGCAGGGCACGACCTGGGCAGGATATGGTTCGACGGCGACGGCGGGGAATGGACACTTACACAGGACACACAGGTCTACGAGGTGCTCATCACAAAGGGCATCTTCGATACCGGCAACTTCGACATGAACATCACCGCCGGGGCAAGGGGCGTACAGCTGTACAACCCCTCCCCGACCGCCATCGAGGGCATCAGGCTGGGGACCTCTCAGCTCACCCTGGCGAACGGACAGAACAACGCCTGGGACATGAGGAACGCCGACGTGTGCGAGGCCGACCGGTCCACCATCATCATCACGGGCTACAGGCAGGACTGCTGCGGCGACTACTTCTATGCGGGCGACTTCGCCTACAACATCCTCAGGTTCACGGAGACCAGCGTGGGAGCGGGGGGATTCTGGCAGGTGAGCGGAAACAGCAGCTTCAACGAGGTCTCCTTCGGGGCGAACGGGAGGCTGCTCGGCAACAACACCATCGGCACCCTCAACCTCACCGCAGGATATCGGTACGAGTTCGAGGCCGGCAGCACACAGACCGTCACCGATATCCAGGCCATAGGGGCAGTGGACCAGTTGATCACGCTGAAAAGTACCAGCAGCACGGTTTCCGCCGAAATTTCATTACAGAACGATCTGTGTTCCAACTATATCCAAGCGGAAAACCTCAACGTAAGGACCTCGGGCGCTGGAATCGATGCAGGTCTGAATGGCGCCGATCTGGGGGGCAATAGCGGAAACATAACATTTGATGGGCTTTGCACATTTCCGGATTTCGATACCACGGCCCCTCTCATCATACTTACCGGTGCTGCTTCGGTCAATGTGGAATATGGGAGTACCTACACAGATCTTGGAGCCACCGCTTCCGACAATGTGGACGGAGATCTCACATCCAGCATAATGGTCATAAGCAATGTGGACACCGGTATCGTAGGAAGCTATACGGTAACCTACAATGTGGAGGATACAGCAGGAAATGACGCTGTTGAAGTGGTCAGGACGGTAAACGTTGTCGACACCACTGCCCCAATAATTGTATTGAACGGTAATTCCACCGTCACGGTGGAAATCGGGGCCTCCTACAACGATCTTGGAGCCACCGCTTCCGACAATGTGGACGGCGATCTCACATCCAGCATAATGGTCATAAGCAATGTGGACACCGGTATCGTAGGAA
>CAXBDK010000009.1:0-250931 GCA_963974715.1 uncultured Sediminicola sp. | reverse complement strand
AAATCGGGGCCTCCTACAACGATCTTGGAGCCACCGCTTCCGACAATGTGGACGGAGATCTCACATCCAGCATAATGGTCATAAGCAATGTGGACACCGGTATCGTAGGAAGCTATACGGTAACCTACAATGTGGAGGATACAGCAGGAAATGACGCTGTTGAAGTGGTCAGGACGGTAAACGTTGTCGACACCACTGCCCCAATAATTGTATTGAACGGTAATTCCACCGTCACGGTGGAAATCGGGGCCTCCTACAACGATCTTGGAGCCACCGCTTCCGACAATGTGGACGGCGATCTCACATCCAGTATAACGATCACCACTAATGTGGACACCGGTACCGTGGGAAGCTATACGGTAACATACAACGTGGAGGATACCGCAGGAAATGGGGCCGTAGAACTTTTGAGGACCGTACATGTCGTGGACTCTACCATTATCGATGAAACGGATATCGACGGGGATGGTGTCCCAAATGAAGATGATGACTTCCCCAATGATCCGTTGGAAGATACGGATACCGATGGGGATGGGATCGGAAATAACACCGACACCGACATTGATGGGGATGGGGTCCCCAATGAAGAGGACGCTTTCCCATTTGATACGAACGAGGACAACGATACCGATGGGGACGGGATCGGAAACAACACCGACACCGACATTGATGGGGATGGGGTTGACAACGATGTTGATGCGTTCCCCAATGACCCCTTGGAAGATACGGACACCGATGGGGACGGTTTTGGAAACAACGAGGACCCGGACATTGATGGGGACGGAATTTTAAATGAGGATGATGACTTCCCGCTCAGTGGATTTCCCGATACCGATGGGGACGGTGTGGCCGATCAGTTCGACCTTTGCCCGGATACCCCCGCTACAAGCATGGTGGATGCGAATGGCTGTGCCGCCAACGAAGTCGATGGGGATGGTGATGGGATTCCCGACGCCGTGGACAACTGTCCGCAGAACCCCAACCCCGGTCAGGAAGATCGTGATGGTGACGGATCGGGCGATGTATGCGACACCGTTCAACTGGACGTCTCACAGGCCTTTACCCCAAATGGGGATGGGATCAACGACACCTGGGTGATCCATAATATCGAGAACCATCCCAATTCCATTGTCAGGGTGTTCAATGCTTGGGGCATGGAGGTCTTCTCGGTCAGGAACTATCAGAACGATTGGGATGGCAGGTACAAGGAATTGAGCGCAAAACTACCCGATGCGGGCTCCTACTACTACCAGATCGATCTGGAGGGAACTGGAAATATAGATCAGGATGGCTGGTTGTACATCGCCTCCAATTAATCAGTAATCAATAAGATACACCGACATGAACAATATACGTAATTTCATCTTTTGCGCCATACTGCTTACGAGCGGCGCGTTATGGGCCCAACAGGAAGGGGTGCTCACCAATTATATGTACCATATGAACTTTTTTAACCCTGCCTTTGTGGGCGTTGACGGAGAGACAGTGGTCACCACGAGTATCCGGCAACAATGGACGGGAATAGAGGATGCGCCCAGTGCCGAGGCGGTTTCCTTTGGGACCTCCTTGGGGCGGAATTTAGGGCTGGGAGTCTCCATCTACAATAGCAATACTTTTATCGAGAGCCAGACCTTTACGGGAATCGACTTCTCGTACAGGCTACAACTTTCCACCACTACGGATCTGTATTTTGGACTTAAGGCGGGCGGTAATTTTTACAGCGTGAACACTTCGGGCCTGGAAACCTATAACGTAATGGCCGACCCGAACATTTCATCCATATCGAACTTCAATCCCAATGTGGGGGCGGGACTGCTCTTAAAGGCTGAAAAGTGGCACGTATCCTTTGCGGTGCCCCGTATGTTGAGCACCGAACGTGCCGATAATTCGAACGGAATCGTAACGGCGGCCGTTGCCAGACCGCACCTCTATTCCACCGCAGGATATAACATTTCCTTGAACCGGGACAGCAACCTACTTTTAAAGCCCTCAACTATGGTCAGGTACATAAGCGGCGCGCCCATCTCGGCCGACATAAACACCATGCTGTCCTTTGATGAAAATTTTGAGATCGGGGCCACCTATCGGACCGATGCCGCGGTGGCGGGCATGATGAACATCAAGATCAAGAAAAGGCTTTTGATCGGTTATGCCTATGAAGTGAGTACCCGGAAAGTCCTGGCCAGTGCCCGAAATACAAATGAATTCCTGCTAAGGTTCCTGTTTTAAGGCGCGATCCCATTGGCTTTAAGAAGCCGCCCCATTTCACCAAATGGGGCGGCTTTTTTTGTTCGGGACCCAAAAGCAGCGCTTTTTTGGGGACGTGGCAAAAGTGCCTTTTGTCGCAATTCCCCTACTAAAAGGTCGTATTAGCACACCATGGATGTGGAACGGATCTCTCACCTTTGGGAGGGGACGATCAAGGCACCTAAAACGTCAAAAAAGGAAGGTCCCCACCAAAAACCGTAAAGATGAAAACCAGAAAATGCGCTGCCCTGTACGAGCTCAACAAAAGATAAGCTGTTATGACAGATGATGCCGTAAAAAAAGCAGGGACAAAAGAGTGGATCGGACTGGCGATTATCGCCCTTCCCTGTATGCTCTACTCCATGGACCTTACCATCCTCAACCTGGCGGTGCCCAAACTGAGCGAGGACCTGCGTCCCAACAGCACACAGTTATTGTGGATCGTGGACATATATGGCTTCGTCATCGCGGGGCTTATGATCCCGTTGGGAGCATTGGGCGATAGGATCGGCAGAAAAAAACTCTTGCTGATCGGTGCCGCTGTCTTCGGACTGGCTTCCGTACTGGCCGCCTTTTCCAACAGCGCCGGTTCGCTGATTGCATCACGGGCCCTTTTGGGCGTGGCGGGCGCTACCTTGGCACCTTCTACCCTATCCCTGATCAGGAACATGTTCCAGGAACCAAAACAGCGGACCATGGCCATCGGGATATGGATCACCAGCTTCTCCATCGGCGGTGCCATAGGGCCGGTGATCGGGGGGATCGTCCTGGAATTTTATTGGTGGGGAGCGGTCTTCCTGGTCGCCATCCCCATTATGGTCCTGTTGTTGCTCCTGGGCCCGTTCCTCCTGCCCGAGTTTAAAGATCCCCGCCCTGGAAAAATAGATCTCCTGAGTGCCCTGATGTCGCTGGTGGCTATTTTGTCCGTCGTATTCGGTATAAAGATGGCCGTAAGGGAAGGGCTCCATTTTTATCCGGTTCTCTTTATAGTGCTGGGCATATTGATCGGCCGACTCTTTATACGACGGCAACAACGAGTGGGGAATCCCTTGATCGATCTAAGGCTATTTAACGATCGGAAGTTTTCCACCTCCTTGGGCGTGCACCTGATGGCCGCATTTATGCTGTTCGGGATGTTCTTGTTCATTGCACAGTATTTTCAACTGGTCATGGGCCTTTCTGCACTCGAAGCGGGATTATGGGGCATTTCCTCCGGGATCGGGTTTATGATCGGCGCGCTTGCCACCCAATATCTCACCACTAAGTTCAGGCCCGTATTGATAATGACCGCGGGCTTCCTCCTGTCCGCGGTGGGTTTTGGACTGTTGCTTTTTCTCGGGGGCGGCTCCGACCTGCTTTTTATCGTAAGCGGTTTTACCATATTTTCCCTTGGAACGGCCTTGGTCTTCACCTTGGTGACGGATGCCATTGTGGGCAGTGCCCCGCCCGAACGGGCCGGCCTGGCGGCATCGCTGTCGGAGACAAGCTCGGAATTGGGAGGTGCTTTGGGCATTGCCATTCTGGGAAGTATCGGCACCCTGGTCTACAAGGGGCACATTTCAGGTACCGATCTTAAGGGCGAACGTACTTTGGCCGATTCCCTAGGGGGCGTCATGGCCCGTGCGGATAGGCTGTCCACAGATCGGGCAACGGAACTTATTGTATTGGCAAAAGAAGCATTTACCCATGGAATCCATTGGGCAGCGGGCATCTCCGTTGTGCTGTCCCTGGTCCTTGCCTTTATATGCCTTCGCCTGATCGGACAAGTGCGGCCCCATTGATCTAAGATTTATCGGCACCTAATTATAATTTGGGTTTTTATTTGTACATTTTGATGGATATATGTCGGAATTGTACAATTTTAGTTCCCGTTGTTCTACTTGTTTTGACATATTAAAAAAGTGATCGACACACCTGGTAATTTACCCGACCTGTCGACAGGAATTATAACCTGTCGTACCGGACCTTACATTGAACGTTTTATCGCTTATATCCCATGTTGAACCTTAAAAAATACATCATGAAAGTCAAACTATTTTTATCATTGTTGCTTTTGGCCACCTGTCTGACAGGCTTTGCCCAAGAAAAAAAAGGATCGATCAAAGTGTCCATTTTGTACCCTTATGCGGAAGGCAAGACCTTTGACATGGATTATTACGAGTCCACCCATATGCCCATGGTAGCGGGGTTTTTGGGGGACAATCTGGAAAAATACACCATTGAAAAGGGCATTGCCAGTGGCATTCCCGACACGCCATTGCCATTTATGGCCATTGGCTCCTTTTATATAAAGGACCTAAGGGCCTATCAGGAGGCCATTGCGCCCAATCGGGATGCCATAAGGGCGGATTTTCCCAAGTACACCAATATCGTTCCCATCATCTTGGTGAGCGAGGTGGTAAAATGAAGTTACCGACCTGATGTACCAAGCTGCCAAACCAACGATTATAAATGATGGATGATGAATATTCAATCCTTCCCTTTAACCCTATAACCACATAACCTTATAACCATTTAACCGTATAACCATTTAACCCCTTAACCGTCCAAAGCGTCATTTCGACAGCGCGCAGCAACGGAGAAATCTTTTTGTCGGGCTGTTCCCCAATGTATGGGATAAGGTCTGAAGTCTGGGCGAAAAATTGGTCGGGAAATAGCAGCATAACCTTATAACCGTATAACGGTTTAACCTTTTAATCCCGCTTGCGCGGATTTGCACCCCTCCACAAAACGATAAAAACCACCTTCCAAAACACCATAAAAATCCCCCTTTGCCTCCGCTTTAGCGCAAGATTTACCATTTTTCGACAAAAAAGGGGCCAAAAGCAGCATTTTTAACAGTATTTTCTTTCATTTTGGTAAGTCCTTATCCTTAGTTCCATAGTAATTTTCTGTATCGTTTTATCGCTCCCCTATAAAAAAGCATATTATGAAAACCTATGGACCTTATTTGTTGACCGGGATCGTTTCTTTTTTGATCATGCTCTTTGTGTGTGCCGCCCTTACCAAGCTCTTGGAAGGGGACGCCTTTTACACCAATATCCTTAACTCCCCCATCATGGGCGGTAGAACGGTGGCCGGTCCGGCCTCTTGGGCCGTTCCCTTGGCGGAACTGATCGTGGCCCTCCTGCTCTGTTTTCCAAAATTCAGGCTTGTGGGGCTCTACGGTGCCCTGGGGCTGTTGCTGCTCTTTACGGCCTATACGGTGGGCATCCTGTTCTTTGCCCCCTATACCCCCTGTTCCTGCGGGGGCGTGATCACCCTGTTGTCCTGGGAACAGCATTTGATCTTAAATGGGTGCTGTTTGGTGTTGGCCACGGTGGGGATCGGATTGGCACACCGCTATAAGAATAATGAAAGAACGGAGCTGTCCCGCTACCGGTTGGATCGGGACGGCTTCCTATAACAATATTTTGTTGCGCGACAAGAGCAGGGCGGTGCCCGCCCCCTGCACCAAGTGTGGGCGTTAATTTTTAACCTTAAATTTTTAAAGTCATGAATAAATTAAAATTGATTTTACCGTTGTTGGCCTTTGTAATGGCCATTGGAATGTCGTTTGCCTTTGTAGGTACAACAGGCGAGGATTATTATGTGGCCGGATATGTAACCATTAATGGTGAAGATTATCTGGTCGACGCAAACTGCAATTCCCAAACTCAACAGGATTGTAGAGTTCAGATTCAAGGTTTGCAGGGTACGTTTATAGTTTATAACCCTGACACTGGTGCGCCTCTAAAAAGTAATGCACCTACAGTTGTAATTGCCGATCCCAGACCTTAGAATATAAGGCTAATTACAGCGTACAAAACACCGGATTTGATTTATCCGGTGTTTTTATTGATAATATATATTCATCTTGAAAATGTTAAGTGAAACTATTTCTGTGAATAATTGTTTCCGTTCTGAAATGTAAATTCCATGCGGTCATCCTCCCGTAAATATTTCTGTGCCGCTTTCTGAATGTCCCCCGGGGTAAGTGCTTCAAGGTATTTTTCAATCTTTACAGGGTCTATCCAAGGTTCATCATAGCGATAATGTACATATAATTTTTCACCCCTTCGTACGGAATTTTCTTGCCGACTTAAGGCATATCTTGGATGAACCCTACTGTGCATTACTTCCTCAAAAAGCTCCTGACTAAAAGATTCCCTTTGTATTTCGGAAACAATCTGCTTAAAAGCTTTACGTAACATTTCCAGTTCCTTTGGGATGACATCCAGCAAAATGCCTACATCATAGTAGAGGAACTCTCTGTTAAAAGAACCCAGTGCCTGCATGTTGTACAAACCGCCTTCTGTGGAAAATCGTAATTCCCTTATTTTGGAGTCTAGCAAAAGACCCAAGACCTCAATGTTCAATTGTTCTTTCCAATCCAAGGGTTTATCAACCTTTGATATATACCTAAAATATAACTGTATACTCTGCATCCCGTAATTCGCCCCGATTTCTTGGGAAAAAAATCGTTTCTGGATAGGACCTTGTGGAAGCATCTTTTTCCCTGTTTTTTCAGGTTTCCAAGAAAATGAATCGGTACGACTTGGAAGATTCCCAAGATATTTTTGTAGTAAGGGCAATACTTCTGTTTCTGAAAAACTGCCACTTAAAATAAAAGTAAAATCCGAAGCGTTATTATATATCTCCCTGTAAATGCGATAGGCCGTATTCATATCCGTTTGACTTATTCCTTTTAAACGTACGGTGCCTTCTGGTGCTTGGGAGCTATCTCCTAAGAAATGCCGAATTAAAACATTGAAATCCGCATTGATGATACCATATGATGGATTAAGGTGTCTACTTCTTTCTTCCATTTGCCAGTCCTTAAAAGCCTCTTCATTTTTATTGGGCTGGACAAAATAGAGGTACACCAATTGCAGCATCTTTTCCATGTCGGCTACGGTGGACTTTCCCTTGATACCGGACTCGTTATAATCAATATAGGGGCGGATCCATAATCCCTTGCCCTTCTCCTTAAGGAAACGATCGATCGCGAATTTATCAAAATTCCCCGCTCCGGCATTTTGGATGATGGACGGGGCATTGATGGCCGAAAAATAATCATCTTGTGCGAAGCACGATGCTCCCTTTGGCCTAAAGCCTTGTAAATAAAATCTATCTTTGTTGTGGGCTAAAGTATCCAATATTACTCTTACTCCGTTATTCAGCACAAACTCTTTCGCTCCCGAGATGTCTGTGCCCTTATGCTTGTACCCTACATTGTTTAATGAGGATCGGTCCTCATAATTTAGTAATTCCGTTGGCACTTTAGGGCTACTATAACGGGTTACTTTTTTTGATAGAGCATCCTGTATCCAATCCCTTACTTGATCGTCCGTATACATTTTGCCCTCAGGTGCCATAATCCCTATATCATTTGGCATACCGCCTAAAAACTCGCTGCAATATTCATTAAATTCTTTTAAGCTCAATTGTAATAACCATTTTTTTAGATGGGCATTTTTATTGGCAGGTAACGCTTCTCCATAAACAAAGTGTTCCTGAATATGTTCCAACCAGTAACCGGATTTTGTAGAATCCTCCAGTTCCATGATCGATGCATATTCATTTTTTATTTTTCCCCATACTTCTTGAGTGACTCCCAACATTTTTAACTGTCTTAAGATCTTAATGACTTTGTTAATGGCCTCCTGCTCTTGTTTGATCCTTGTAGTAATAGCAATTTCAAATGCGGGCAAATTATAGGTCGGCTGATTAAAATAGGCGAAAAATGACGTACCATACGCTTTTGAACCTTCCTTTAATCGGTTGTTTATTAATTTTAATAATATCCTCCAAATCAAATTCCTCTGTAAGCCATCCCATGAATGCTGTTGTTTAATTGTGGTTGGATCTCTCCAGTACAGGAATATTTGTACCTCTTCCTTATTACCGTTTATATCGGCATCTCGCTGCAAGGAGGCAAAATTTTTATCTGCCAAAAAATATTCTTCATTGCAGGCTGACCATTTATCCTGTGTTGAAGATCCTTTAATGTTAGAAAAATTCAGCTTTACCTGATTTTCTATATCCTTTATATTTGCGAGATCGCCAACTATAATTGCGGCCATCCTATCTGGTTTGTACCATTGTTCGTAAAAACTTCTAAGGGAATCGGGTGAATACGTTTTATTATGTTCAAAAAAATTGGAAAATTCATTATTGCAAGGAAATAGCAGCGAGTTCAACTTTGTCCGTAGAAAAAATCCCTCTAGATCATTCCCCTGTCTATAAACAAGTTCCTGCCGTAAGGGTCCCTTTTCCTTTTCTATCGCCTCTTTGGTAAGATTTAAATTTGAAATATTCCCGAACCATTGAAATCCTTTTTCCACGGCATCGATCCGATCCGATGGGACATCAAATCGGTACCAGGTAGAAAAATTCCACGTTTGCGCATAAAGATCCTTTTTGCTCATCCCCAATCCATTCAAAAGGCCCGAATCGTCCAATAGGTTTACCGGAAAATCTTTTGCGCACTTAAAGGCCAAATGTTCAATGGCATGTGCAAATTCCAACTGCTGCGGTTTCTGATAATGATTCCCGACTTTCACGTAAAAACGCATGTTTATTTTTTCCGTGGCATTTGGTAGATCCTTTATATAATAAGTAAAGCCATTGGATAAACGCCCATAAAGTATGGAAGAATCCAATAATAGGGTGTCACGTAATCTTAATTCTTTCCCTTGCTGACCGTTTATTGTGGATATGCCAAGTGCAAAAAAAAGTAATAAGAGCATGTATTTAGGTTCAGGGCAATTTTTGATATTTCTGTACATTTTTTGTTTTTTGAATTTTAAAAGGGATACAGGATTTTAATTCACAATGCCGTCGATAAGCTTTAATAACCCTCATTTTGTATGATATTGGGATTTTTGGCCCGCTCTTCGCCCGGGATTGGATAAAGTACATCGGTATCCTGCCATAGCGGTTTAAGGGGTGCAAGTACTTCCGTTGCTTTGCCCGTACGTTTTAGATCGAACCATCGGTGCCCCCATTCTGTAAACAATTCCTGTTTTCGTTCCTCCATGATCATATCCAGTAGGGCCTGTTGGCCCATCTCGGGATTGGTATCGGCAAGGGGCGCCAGTCCGGCCCGCACCCGTATTTTGTCCAGATCCGCTATGGCACCGGATAGGTTCCCCTGCATCGCCCTTGCCTCGGCACGGATCAGGTATTGTTCCGCCAAGCGCAGTACCATGGAATATTCCGTAATGTTCCCCCTACTGCTGCCATCCTTATATTTCTGCGGATAGTAAAACCCCCTGCTCTCATTAAAATCGATCCAACTGGCCAAGCGCTTATCCTCAACGTGTAGGGTCGCAACAAAATCATCGGACAATTTCACTGGAGAACTGTTAAATCCTCTAAAAAAGTACCCTTCACGGGTATAACTAAATGGAATAAATCCTTCTGGACGGGGAGATATTTGCCAGATGGCTTCCCTACTGTTTTTTAGGAAAACCTGATTTAAGTCCATTTGTAGCTCATAATGGGTTTCTTGATTTATTACGGTACTGCTGTACTCTTCTGCTTGCTGCCAATCTTCTTCATAGAGCGAAACCCTTGCCCTTAGTGCCAGCGCCACATAAAGGTTCACCTGCGTACGTTCCATATCCGTATAATCCCGTACGGGATCCAAAAGGGCTATGGCAAGATCCAGATCGGCCTTGATCCGTTCCAGCACCTTGGAAGCGTCCGTTCTGGGTACAATGGCGTTCTGCCGATAGTCGGTGGTCAAGATCAACGGCACATCGCCATAGAGGTTTACCAGATAAAAGTAGGTAAAGGCCCTTATGAACAGGACCTGTCCTTCCACCGAGGTACGGGTTTCCTTGGATATGTCCACGGAATTTGTTGATCCTTCCAAAATGGCATTGGCCATATAAACAATATTGTAGGCACTGGACCAAAGCTCGTAGTTGGCACTGGCATCCTGTGTCTCACTGGGTGAGATCTGGTTCTGTTGAAAAGGCCCATAGCGAATATCGGTAGCACTGGTGGTCTCTAAAATATCCGACGACATTCCCGCAAGCACCGTAACCGAGCTTATATGGCCATTCGCAAAACTGGCCGAGGAAAAGAGTTCGTTGTATATTCCCGTTACGGCCGCAATGACGGTCTCATCGTCCTCGAATACCGTCTGTGCCACCATTTTATAATTGGGCGGTTCCAGCTCCACAAAATCCTCACAAGAGGGCAGCAAAAAATAGGTTGCAAAAACGATCAAAAGAATTCCATATCTGTTCCGTATCATAATGTTTGTTTTTAAAGGTTGACCTGTACTCCCAAGGTGATGGTCCGTAGTGCCGGGATCGTGGCATTGCCCGGATTTTCAACGTTCAAGCTGTTATAGCTTGTAACCGTAAAAAGATTTTGCCCTTGCAGGAACAGATTGCACCCGTTCAATCCCAATTTTTGCAAGGGGGCCGGCGGCAGTTCGTAACTTAAACTCAGCGTCCTCAATCTCAGAAAGGAGGAATCGCCAAAAAAACGTTCGCTCAGATAGGCATTATAATATGCCGTACTTGCTTCAAATGATTCGGAGACCATTTGGATATCATCGTTTGCTCCATTTTGCCAGTCATGATAAAATTGGGCCGTTTGCATGGCCTTGTATCCTGGTAGGCCCGTGTCCCTTACTTGTGATTCCTGACCAACAAATTCCCATAAAAAATTCAAGCTTAATCCGTTATAGGAAAAATTATTGGTAATACCGCCAAAGTAGTTTCTACCCTTATTTTTGACCACCACCATATCATTGTGATCATACTGCCCATCTTGGTTGACATCGGTTACACGGTATAGTCCCGTTATCGGATCGACACCATCGTATTGGTACAGTAATTGGATGTTGAGGGGCTCTCCTACTCTATATATACTGGCATATGCCGTCTGGTCCAGGTTTGGAAAACGGACCAGTTTATTGTTGGGAACGGTAAGGTTGATAAAGGTCTGCCATCTAAAATTTTTTGAGGCCACGTTCAGGGTGGACAGTTCCAGTTCCCACCCCGTGTTCTGCACCATGGCGGGCAGGTTGGCCTGTACGGTACCGAATCCCGTGGTGGCCGGTAACGGGTAGCCCACCAATTGGTTGGAAGATCGGTTCCGGTACCAACTGGCCCCCAACGTGATCCTGTCCTTTAAAAGGCCCAATTGGATGGCCGCTTCCAGTTTTTTGTTCTCCTCCCACGAATAATTGGGATTGATCAGCTGTGTAGGGTACAGGCCATTGGGGCCAAGGGTGGCCTCGTAGGCATCCAGGTACTGGTAATCCCCGATCTGGTCGCTTCCGGTGGTCCCGTAACTGCCCCTCAGTTTGCCGAAACTTAGAAAGGGCAGGTTTTCCTTTACAAAGGCTTCCTCCGTAAAGATCCAAGCGGTCCCCACCGCCCAAAAATTGGCGAACCGGTTATCGGGGCCAAAACGGGAGGACCCGTCCCTCCTTCCGGTAAGGTTGATAAAATACCTTTCTTTCCAATTATACCCCAATCGGGCAAACACGGCGTTGTACTTATATCTGGTAATCTGGTTATCGATCACGTTTACGTTCTCTGCGGCCGATAGGTCGCCTATCAAGGCTTCCGACACAAAACCCTCTCCCGTCACTATTAGGTTTTTGGTATCGTTCTGCTGAAAGGTGAGCCCCACTAGGGCATCAAGGGTGCCCCCTCCCAATTTGGCCCCATATTCCAATTGGGGTTCCAATATCCATGATTGTCGGTCGGCATGTCGTTCCCTGGAGCTGTGGTTTTGGCTTTCCCTGATTTCGGGCCGGTATTCATTTTTGGAAAACAGCGCTTTGTACGTCCGGGAAAGGGTGGTATAGCCCAGGTTGGCCTTCAATTTCAGCCCCTCATAAAGTTGGTAGGACAGCCCCAGATTGGCGATCAGGTTGGTTCCCTCATCGGAGGAATTCCTGTTCAGGACGGCTGCCAGTGGATTGTTCCACTGTGGCGAATATTCCCAATCCTCCCAGTGCAGGCTGCCATCATCGTTGTACAACTTGGGGGCATTGGGCGGCAGGGTGAGCGCCATGCCGATAAAACTGGTATTGTCGGACGCGGGCACATCGCTTCTGTCCAGTCCGTAATTGGCCGAAAAACCCACATGGAACCTTTCGTTTTCCGAGGTATGGTCAAGGTTTAGCCCGGCCGTTACCTTGTGGTAATCGTTGTCCCCGGGAAAAACGATACCCTCCTTGTGGTAGGAGCCCCCCAAACGGAAGAAGGTGGTACCGTTGCCACCCGAAGCGGAGACATTGATGTCCGTAATGCTGGAAGTACGGCCGAACAGCTCCTCCTGCCAGTCCGTATAGCGGTTTTGGTCCCATACCAGCAGGTCGTAGTCCGAGGATATATCCGGTTCCCTCCCGTCGTTCCGTAATGCGGCCCTTCTGATGGTTAGATATTGTTCCGTGTTCAAAAGATCTTCTTTTCGGGACACCTTGCCCATACCGGAATACCATCGGGCCTCCACGGTTGTTTTCCGGTTGGGCCCCTCCCCTCTTTTGGTGGTGATCAGGACCACCCCATTGGCCCCGCGGGACCCATAGATGGCCGTGGCGTCCGCATCCTTTAGGACCTCTATGCTTTCTATATTGGATAGGTTCAGGGTGCTCAAAGGATCCATCCCGCCAAGGAAGAAATTGTTGCCGCCCTCTATGGGTGTAGCGTTTATGGGCATTCCGTCTATGATGTACAAGGGGTAGTTCCCGTCGTCCCGCAGGCTGTTCTGTCCCCGGATCCGTATCACGGGGGCATTGCCCGGTATTCCGTTGTTCTGTACCACTTCCACCCCCGCCATACGGCCCTGTAGGGCCTCCAGCGGGCTCACTATGGGCTGTAGCTCGATCTCTTCCGCCGTTACCTTGCTGATGTTGCCCGTACGCTCGCGCTCGGTTACGGTATAGTAGCCGGCGTTCACCTCCACCTCCTGTAGGGCGGTCACGTCCTCTTTTAACCGTACGTTGATCTGGGTATGGCCGCCCACGGGCAGTTCCACCGTCTTATGGCCCAGATAGGTAAACACCAGCGTATCGCTGGGGGCCGCGGTAAGCTGGTAGCGCCCGTCCTGATCGGAAAAGGTACCGCTGTGCTGGCCCTTGATCAGGATGTGCACCCCGGGGATCGGGCCCAGGGCGTCCGTTACGGTACCGCTAACGGACTGTTGTTGGGGGCCGCCCTGGGCGGCCAGATATTGGGAAAGCAGCAGGAAATAAAATAGTCCCGCAAAAAAAAGTGTTGGTCTGTTATTTTTCATATTTTGAGTTGAGTGGTTAGTTGTAGCGATCAACGCTGCTGTTTTTTGGCAAGGCGCTGCCCTGCCCTAAAAATGGGAACGGTAGACCGCAGGGGCTAAGGGGACGGCTCCGCATAGCGGAGGATCCGATTGATCTAGACAGTAAAGGAATGGTTATGGGCGAACCGTATAAACGTATGGGGAAGAATTTGGAACAAACGGCCCATAACAGTGGAGGACCCTATATGGGGTTCTTGGGTTTTTTGCTAAAGAGGATGTCGAATACGGTAATGCCACGCCGCTGCGCTTTGGCGCATGGGGGCGGTAACATGGGGTTGTGTGCTGGTCCTTTCATAAGCGGTCCGGTTAGGGCGAAGCTTCCCAAAAACAGCGGCAAGGGCTTTGAAGGACGTTGGGCACCGGAACCAAAAAAGGGCGGGTCTCAACTTACCGGATTGGGGTACTGGTATACCGTGCAACGATAAGAGAGCCCACGCCCGGGTCGTGAGCAATCTGCTTATCATCTCGTTGCTAAAAATTACCAGTTTTCAATCCGAGACTCAAAGCGAAAGCTTCTAATGTTTTCCTAGAAGAATCGCAAATATATTAAACTAAACAAATATAATAAAAAATCGGTTATATACAACCTGATTATAAACAATCCTTTGCATATAATCTGATTGTGATAATTTCATATTAATGAAAAAGCAAAAGAAAACAGAATATCCCCCAGTTGTTAACGTACTGGGAAAGAGGATTAAAAATGTTATTAAAACAACATCCTTAGTGCAGAAAAATGTGGCACATGATGCCGATATGGATGTTGAAAATCTGCGCAAATATATGAGAGGGGATCAAGAAATGAAGATCAGCACGCTCATGAGAATTTCTTATGGTTTGAAAATAACGGTAAGTGAACTTTTCCAAGGTATTGAAGAAGAACTCAATAAAAAATAAATTACTCCCTTTATATTAATCCACCATAGTGATGGTTTTTATTTTCACCTAATCATAACATTAATACTCCCCTATTAGAAGTATCTTAATAAATCTCCCTTTGCATCCTTTAAATGGGCCACACAAAAGTGTTTGCCTTTAACTGCTTCTTTTTAATTTAATTCAGTTTAAAAATTACTACCATGATGTGGTAAAAACAGATGGTACCGTTTGGATGTGATTCTTACAGTTTGAAACAAATTACTTGTTTTTAAAACTTTTGTTGGATTTAAATCTTAACGAAAATGCCATAATCTGTTTTAATCCTAGTTGCTAAATAATACCGTGCATTCAAATTACAAGTTCTGCTTTCATAATAGATTCCTATTTATAACAACTCCGAGTAACATCAAAAAAGCAAGGATGGAAAGAAACCGAAAAAAATTAGTATTTTTATTTTTTGAAAATGAAACATAATGGAAAGAATAAAATTTATTGACTTATTTTGCGGAATTGGCGGCTTTAGGGTGGCTATGGATGAGGCCTGTACAGATAACGATCTTATTCCCCAATGTGTTTTTTCCTCAGATATTGATAAATATTGCCAAGAAAGTTATGAGAATAATTTCGGGCACAGACCGGCAGGTGACATTACAAAAGTCGACCCAAAATCAATCCCGGACCATGATATTTTATTTGCAGGTTTTCCCTGTCAACCTTTTAGCATCATTGGCCAAATGAAGGGCTTTGATGATACAAGAGGGACATTATTTTTTTATATAGCAAACATTTTAAAAGAGAAGAAACCGAAAGCTTTTATTCTTGAAAATGTAAAACAACTAGTAGGCCATAATAGTGGACAAACATTAAAAGTAATTATAAAGACCCTTCAAGATTTAGGCTATCACGTTCAATATACAGTCTTGAATGCTCTGGATTATGGCCTGCCACAAAAAAGAGAGCGTGTCGTAATAGTTGGTCACAGGGAGCCTATATTGTTTTCCTTCCCATCTCCAATTAAACCATTCAAACCACTGTCTGAAATATTAGAAAAAAAAGTTGCTACAAAATATTTTGCTTCTGAATACATAAAAGAAAAACGGAAGGAAAGTCACAAATCAGCCTATAAACCTTCCATTTGGCACGAAAACAAATCAGGAAATATTTGTAGCTACCCTTACTCTTGTGCATTACGTGCGGGAGCATCATATAATTATCTACTTGTTGATGGGGAACGCAGATTAACACCGAGAGAAATGTTCAGGTTACAAGGATTTCCAGATACATATAAAATCCTTTCAAATGATACACAGGCAAGAAAACAGGCAGGCAATGCCGTTCCTGTTAATCTCGTCAAAGCAGTCATTTTGAAATTATTGCCGTATGTTGCTACGACTATGGATATGACTAGTGTTTTAAGCGAATATGAATTAGAATATAACAAATGAGCAAAAAACCTAAACTACGAACTGTAGATAAGTCATTCCCCCCGTTTCCGTTGAACCAGTTTAATAAAGACTTTCCTTTTATCCTAGGAAAGGAACTAGTTTATTTACTTGCCTCGAAAGGGAAGCCAATTCTGGAAGGATCGGAATTTGAGGCCATATTTGCAACTTGCATAGGTGCTGAATGGAAACCATCAAATGTAGGTCTTGACGATATCATTCTAGGAAATACTGCCTGGGGCGCAAAAACGGTCAAGGCCGTAAATCCAGCTAAACAAAAAAAAGTTAGGCTGATTTCGGGGCGTAATTCACCTATATACTCATTTGGCGATACTATTGACACCGAGCACGACCCCAACACTGTAGGACAATCTGTTCTGGAAATATGGAACGAACGAGTATCCGCGGTTAGAGAAAAATTTCAAAATTTACGAACAATTGTCTTAGTAAAATCCAGCGATTTAACTGAAGTCGTTATATTTGAATTTGACACCATCCGATATGACCCTGAACTTTTTGTTTGGGAATGGAATAAAAATAGCAATCTCGTTGGAATAGAGAAATCAACTACTGAACATCGTTTTACTTGGCAGCCTCATGGCTCACAATTTACCATTGTTGAGGAAATCCCTAATGACAGTTTACATATAAGAATTAAAGAACCTGAAATATTGAACAAAGAAAATATTCTGAAAGCATTAGGATTTGATAAGTCATGGATTACTGTAAGCAAAAGAAATGGATAATAATTTTCAAGTAGTATAAATAGATTATATTGAGAGTAAACAAATTCCCTTGCTAATATCCTTCTTTGACAGGCCTGAAGATATTAATAGAAAAAAACAGAATATACCGAACAAGCACCAGGCTTGTTGTTCCAATATCGTGTTAGGCAAGGAGAAATCTTGTATACGTTCATCCGATTGCCAAGGGTACCCCGCAAAAGGAAAATGCAGCTAGGGGATAAAGCACTCCTTATTTAGGGGACCGCCACAATTGATATAAGGTATGAAAATTATATTTTAAACTTCTTGGTCATAGAAACGTGGCTTTGTAGCCTTTCCTAAAAATTCTTGGTAAAATGTGCTTTTAACTAAAGAAGATTTACTAAATTAATACAGGGGGGAGGAGGTTAAGCATAGATATAGAATAATTGAAAAGGATATTAGTGATTTTTAGGATCTAAAAACAAAATGTCAGATGTCAATCAACTTCATTTTGACTTCAGCCAAGAGCTTAAGCCTTTGTCGATTTGGCCTCCAAATAGTGAGTTCCCATTAAATTTAATAGAGAGTAATAGAAGTGTAGAAACTGTAGTTATAGAAGATTTAAAAGCTTCATCTTTCTTTACGATTATAACCGGGTTCACCTCTTTGTCCTACCTAATAGATATATTTGGTAATAACGACTATCCGAAACTCAAGAAAGTAAAAATTGTTCTCGGGTTTGAACCCAATCCCCGAGGAAGAAAAAGATATCATTCTCGACCCCTGGACAAAGAAATAAAGGAATATTGGTTACAGCAAGGGTTGTCTATTCTATATGGGGGAAGCATTATAAATCTTATCGAAAAAATTAAGAATGGGACTGTCCTATTCAAATATAAGGATAAGTTACATGCTAAAATATATTTCAGCGACAATGCCGCAATATTGGGGTCCTCAAACTTCAGCAATAATGGACTAAAAAAACAATCGGAAGCAAATATTAGACTAACAAGGATTTCTCATTTTGAAAAATACGATGATATTGGAAAAATAGCAGAAAATTTTTTTTCTGAGGCAAATGACTATAAAGAAATTATCGCTTTACTCCAGGCCTTAATACAGAAAGTTAGCTGGAAGGAAGCACTAGCGAGGGCAATAGCCGAAATTTTAGAGGGTGAATGGTTATTGGAATATAAAGAACTTTTTCAAAAAATTGAGAAAACCAGGCTATGGAATACACAATGGCAAGGATTGACCCAAGCCATGACCATCCTGCAAGAAAGTTCAAATGTTTTGATTGCAGACCCTACAGGTTCAGGAAAAACCAAACAATGTGCCGCAATTATTTTGGCATTAAAACATTGGTTATGGGAGAATGGGAGGCACTTTAAAGATAATTCTGTAATAGTATGTCCACCGTTGGTAAAAGACAAATGGGCAAAAGAATTTAGAGAGCTCTCAAACAATTCAAATACTCAAATTTCAATGGGAATATTGAGCGTTAAGGAATCTAAAAATAAGAGCGATGCACTGGACGACCTCCAAATCGCAAATATCTTGGCAATTGATGAAGCCCATAACTATTTAAATATTGAAACGGCTAGAAGTAAATCATTACGTGAAAATAGTGCGGATTATAAACTACTGATAACGGCCACTCCAATAAGCAAAAAATCCGATGATCTATTAAGGTTGGTCGAACTTTTGGACTTAGATAATTTAGATGATAAAAATTTCCAAACATATTCTGAGCTGATTGCAAAGCCACACATTATCAATGAGACGGATTTAAAAACATTTAAGGACTTTATCAGCAAATTTACAGTACGTAGGACAAAAACACAGATTAACAAGCTAATCGATAAGAAACCGGAGGAATATAAAAACAAGCTGAATAAAGTCTGTAAATTTCCAGAACAAGTACCGGAATTTTATAAGACCTTAGAAAATGAAAAGGATATTGAACTAGCAGATCGGATAAATTCAATAGCGAGTAATCTAAAGGGGATAACCTATCTTCAAAAGCTTTCAAAACCGTCCTTTGAATTAACAAATGAGGAAAAAATTAAAGAGTACATTGCTAAAAGATTTAATGCTAGCAAGGCTTTGGCAAGATTTAATGTACGGGCAAAACTCAGATCTTCACATGTGGCATTATATGAACACATATATGGAACAACTAAGGCTCTTGAGGAATTTAAATTTAAATGCAACAAGAAAGATAATCTGGCCCGGGTAAAAAGTATTAATGGATTGATTGCACGCAATAAGCTTCCAAGGATAGATCCCATATTTGAGACCCACCTGTTGCCCGAATGGTATTCCGCAAAAGATAAATTTATAGCCGCCTGTAAAGAAGAGGTAGATGATTATAAAAAAATTGCTGCTTTATCATTAGAGTTTTCTGGGGAAAGGGAATTGGGAAAAGTCCATCTAATGGCATCCAGTCTGAAGGAACATTCTAAAATCGTAGCTTTTGACAGTACCATTATTACCTTAAATTATTTTAAAAAACTTTTTAAAGATAATTACCCTGATTTAGAAATATTATTGGCCACAGGAAGCAGCAAGGATGGGAGTGAAAAAGTAATCAGTAATTTCAATTTAGAATCAGAAAACGATGACCGAATAATTGCTCTATGTTCTGATAAAATGGCAGAAGGTGTTGACTTGCAGAAGGCTTCGGCGGTCTTCTTGTTGGATATGCCCAGTGTATTGCGCATAGTAGAGCAAAGATTGGGAAGAATAGATAGAATGGATTCATGTCACTCGAAAATAACTACTTTTTGGCCAAATGATAGTGAAATATTTTCCTTAAAGGGAGATAGGAGATTAGTGGAAATAAATTCCTTTGTTGAAAATACAATTGGTTCCAATCTTGAAATTCCGGAAGAATTAACGTCACGCCATTTTCAGAAAACAGAAAGTATCCAAGAAATTTCCAAGGAATTTGAAGAGTATATTTTAAGTGATGCGTCTTGGGAAAATATCAACAATAGCTTTCAGCCCATTATAGACCTCAAAGAAGGAGAGAATGCAATATTAAGCGAAGATGATTATGAGCATTTTAAAAATATAGACGCAACTATTAAAACTCGTGTGAGCTTCTTAAAAAGTTCACATGAATGGTGTTTTTTTGCACTTCGAGGTGGCGAGAAAAAGAGTCCTAAGTGGTTTTTTATTGAATGTGTTAATGATGGATTTCATCATTTTACGGATTTCCCCGAAATATGTAATAAACTTAGAGAGCGAACCATTGGAGTGAGTGAGTCACACACTTGGAATGATCATCTATTGAAAAAATTTGTGCAGGTCTTAAAGGAGAAAGAAATTGAGCTGCTACCTCCAAAAAAGAGACGAGCATTGGAAGTAGCTAAATATATCTTAGAAAGGAAGATCAAATCTCGTAGCTTAGATAGTTTGGTTAAAACTTCTATGAAAAAAGTTCTAGGTTTATTCGAGAACAAGTTAGAATCTGTTGATTATGAAATGTTGGCGGAATTATGGCTCAAGGTTTTAACTCCCCATTTAGAAAACAAAAGGAATAAAAATAAAAGCAAAAGGAAAGTTTTCAATCTGAATAGTTTAAAAACTACAAGAGAGACTTCAATAATAGAAATAAGAATTGAAGAACTTGATTATATATACGAGAATTGCCCTATTTCTGATAATATTAATACCAAAATAGCTTCATGTATTATTGGATTTCCAAAGGATTAAGATAGTTTGGGTTGGAAGGATGTTTGATTCGTCTGCGGCGCCAGTATACAGAAAACATACCTAACCTAAATTAGCCTCAAACCCTTTTGACTCCTTTGCATATTCAACAACTGTTCAATGAACCCCCGCTCCCAAAATTTATTGGATAGGTAGGGTCTTCCCAAGCAGATTGCCCAAAAGGTGCGTCAAATCACTATCTGCAATGACCTAGAAAGGCTTGTTCTTACACAGTGCACAATTCTGGTAAATCTATTGCGATTTTGCACTATATTGTAACTAAGAACATTCTAAATCAAAATTATATGATAATCGGAAGCTTTTATTTAACAATGACCCAAAATGGAAATCTTACGGGTGAATTTTGCAATAATACCCTACGCACCAGTTCAACCGAAAGTGCCGATAGAACCTCACCCTTCTTAGAAAGGAATTTTGCAGGAACCTATAATTCCACTTGGTTTGACAATGGCGGAGAGGCTTATACTTTGGAAATATGGGCAATACCGGAAACGGCAACCGTTTTTCGTTAAATATGGACCAATACAAATAACATTGATATTTTTGAAGGTGAAGGTTTTTTAATGGGGGAAATTTTAGTCGGAACATATTGGGATAGAGATATTCAAAATAGGATTGGCCCTAGTTTACAACGTCGTTAAAATACTACTTAATCCAACTAAAGATTCGCTACCAAACAAATTTTTGGTGGCTTTAATAACTAAAACCAACGGATTTATGAAAGAAATAAAAGAACTCTTGGCAATAACCCAAAAGCTAAAAGAGAAATACATACATTTAAACAAGAAATTTAGCTTGGATGGCAAATTGGTGGGAGATATTGGAGAAGTTTTGGCTGCCGAAAAATACGGAATAGAGTTATATTCTGAAAATACCCGAGTTCATGATGGATTTGAAATATCCAGCGGTAAGAGAGTACAGATTAAAGCAAGTTTTAAAGGATATTGTTATTTTCCTTTTAACAATATCCCTGATTATTTTCTTGCTATCAATTTACTTGAAACGGGTGAAATAGAGGAAATGTACAATGGTTCTGGACAATACTTGCTTGATAATTATATAATTCCTAAAGGTCTCAAGGCATATAATAATACTTTTTATACTCTCTCAAGAGGAATGTTAGAGAAATTAAATGTCCAAATAGACGCTAATGAAAAAATTCAACGTGTTCCCATAATGGATCTATTATAGAGTCCTGATTCGCCTCAATCCCCCTTGCCTTGGTTTTACAACCTCAATTGTATTGGCAACTACCTATAGATATACTATAACTTGCAGAAAGAATGCAAAACGACGTATTTTATGCCATCGGGAAGATCATAGAACGGGACAGCAAGTCCACCACCTATAAATTTGCGCTCCTACGGGGCGTGATCGATATGATCCAGGACAACTCGCCCTATACCACCGTAAAAGGGGACCGGGTTTCCTTTCCCATGGGCCTATTGATCGAAAAATGGCTGTTGTACTATTACCCCATCCTGGAATCCCGTATCCCGATCCCCCAGATCAACGGGGGCGCCCGTTTGGCGTTCCAGGCATCCTTTGTCCGTCTTGTGGAAGCCTATGGGCCTATCGGGGGCTTTTCCGTTTTCTACAACGATCTGCGCAATAAGGGTATCCCGCCGCGCCTACAGGAGGATTTCTTTGTGTTGGCAAGGGAACTGCGGGATACCATTGTCAAGATGCCCATGAAATATATGGGCCGCTCCATTAGTGAGGGTTTCTATTCCATCTTTCAGGTAGATAAGGCACGGCCCAAAAGGGATCCCGAAATGGATATGGCGTTCCTTATACGCAACTTCGGCAGTTTTTCCATTTCGGTGGAGTACTACGAGGCCTTTAAACTGGTGGGCAGTTTTATCGGCGGACAGGATTCCCTGCTCTTTAAATGGGCCGAATTTTCCGTAAACGCCTCCAAACAAAACCTCTGCGTGGGCACGGTGGTGAACCAGGTGCTACGAAGCCCCATCACCGCACGGGAGATTTCGGAATCCAAAAGGATCTACAAGGAAATTCTGGAAAGGGAGAAACAGGTACATTGCGTATGGACGGGCAACAGGATAACCACCTATGATATAGACCATATGATCCCCTTCTCCATCTGGAAGAACAACGACCTATGGAACCTGCTGCCCTCCGCCAAAAGGACCAATAACCAAAAAAGGGACAAGATCCCCTCTCCCGACCTGATCGAAAAACAAAGGGAGCTGATCCTCCACTATTGGGAGATCTTGAACGAAAACCGGTCCACCCGGTTTAAAAAAGAGATCCAAGTGGCCCTCCTGGGCGATCGTCCTTTTGCCACGTGGCGGCAAACGGGCATCCAACAACTGCAGGACAGTTGCCAATACCTTATTTCCGGCAGGGGCTATGGGGAATGGAACGTGGGCGGCAGCTCCCCACGATCGGCACTGCTCCGTTCGCTCTAGCTACGCACTTCTAGGTTTTGGGCAAGATCGTGACATAGGTCACGGGTCCCCGCTGCTGGCTTCCTTACTTTTGTGGGACATCAAAAAAAAGAATATCATGAAAAAAACAGTGATCGATCCCTGGACCTGGCAGGAACAACTCAGTTACGTACAGGCCGTAGAGGTAACGGAAGCAGCGGGTACCCTGTACTGTTCCGGGCAGGCCGCCGTACATGCCGATGGCACCTCCAGCAATGCAGATATGCGTACCCAGCTTCAATTGGCCATAGAGAACCTGGAAACGGTGATCGGCAGGGCCGGGTACGAATGCCGTAATATCGTTCGGCTTACGATCTATACCACATCCTCCCAAGAATTTATCAACAACTGTTTTGACCTGTTCAAGGAATTTGTGGCAAGGCACGGGATGAAACAGGCCGTTACCCTGCTACAAGTGGAGGCCCTGAACGAAACGCTGAACATAGAGCTGGAAGCTACCGTGGTCAGATAGGAACAAGATGGGCGGTGGCGATGGCCACGTACGGACAGCGGAACGTCATTTCCACAAGGTGAGGGGGAGATTCTCTGCTGGAAGGTTTCCTATGGGATGGGGCGGGTTTGCAATCCGTCCCTATTTGCAGGCCCCCGCTGGCGTACCTCCTAGGTGGGTGTCCTGTAGAAAATAACGGAAACCCGGTATAGGTAAATACATAGGAGCTGTCTTCCACAAAACCAAACAAAATCCGCTACCAATTGATCCTTTAAAAGGCCCATTTGGGACATGGGAAATACGTAGAAAATAGCTACTTAAAAATACGTAATTTAGCGACCTAGGGGGCAAAGCCGTATCAAAGCCCTATCAAAGCCCTATCAAAGCCGTATCAAAGCCGTATCAAAGCCGTATCAAAGCCGTATATAGAATAGGCTTATTTTAGGGTAAAAATACCTAGAATTGGAGGGTTTTATCCATACAAACACGTAGTTTTTGCGTGTATAAAAAACTACGTATACGTAAAGTGCGGTAATGGCTGTCCGATGGGGCAATCGGCATGGATAAATGGGGGCCGGTCTAACTAAAGAAGCTGGCGTCCGCCCTCGGAGGATAGATATGAATGGAAACCTAGTAGGTATTGATACCCTCACGGCAGGGGTCGTCGCTACAGCTTTGAGCAATTGCCATACGGTCCTCCGTAGCTTTAGCGTAGGGGGAGCGTAGGGGGACCTTACTCTGTATCCGCGCTGTTAAAGAATTTGACCTTCTTCATGGGGGCCACTTCCGTATCCCCGTTCTCATCCTTTAGATAGGCAAAAGTGATACGGTCGCCGCCCACCTCTTTGATGATCACATAGTTCAGTTTAAACGTCCTTCCAAAATATTTGGCAAATACCTTCGGTAGCATAAGATAGAAATTTCCTACAATTTAAGGATTATTTACAAATACGCATAATTTTTTAAGCGGTATCGTATATAATAGGTTGATAGTGAGAAAAAAAGCATAAAAAATATTTAACGATCTACTCCCTTATCCAGATTTCTCCCGTGGGTCCATTCCTTCAGGTGAGCTATAGAAAACGGGGAGAAATAAAAGAGGGGTAGTATCGAGGATCGGTCCCAAAAGTTGTGTTCGGATCTATATTTGGGTTGGAAGGAAGCCTCATTAACGGGCGATCTTCTTCCGTGGTGGAGATGGCATGGCCGTTAAGAATTTTTGAAGCCTTGGAAAAAATTTAGGCCATGGCATCGGTCCCGGAAATCCCTTCCGATTTTCGGGACCACATAGTGAAGAAGTGTCATTTCTTTTGTTTCGTTTTCTTTGGACAAGCAAAGAAAATGAAAGAACGAAGGCCCGTTAATTTTATGGCCCTGGAAACTTTATTGGAAGTGGACCATTTGTTTTTTACCTTGGTATTAATGCCTCTTCCCCGCTGGATTCATTCAAGAACCTTCAATCCCAAAAAAAAGCCATGAAGACACAGTTCGGAGGTATCAAAAACGTAAAGTTCTTCTTATTCGGATTAAAAACAATTTTTGCATAAACACAACAATCGATCATGATCCAGAATCGAATTCCATATCAGGGAACCTACCCAGTTGTAAATAGACTCGAAAAGATGACAAATGCCACCTTCACATTATAAAAATTAACGGCTGTTCAATAGGAATTGCAAGCGTATTATGACAGATTTCAAATTAAAATATGTTAAAAATCAATTTAATACACTAAGAAATTTGTAATTTTGTCCTTAACAGTACACACCGCGCTACCCATAAGAACAGCGTCCCAGGGTGTGTCTTTTGCTTTATGCCCCTTTTGGTTTTAAACAATTCCCCAACCAAAATCCACAATCAATACCTCATTCCTGTAAGGCAGCAACAAAAATGCCCGGCGATTTCAGGACGGGTCACACGGTATTCCCCTGCCAACAAAAATCCGCAACCCTTGCCTCTTTCTGGGTGCAAACAAAAACGGGTGCCCCCCTGCCCTATATTTTTAAACCACCATTAATTTTCCGACCTTTGGAAAAACGGTCCCCATGAAAAAAATCACCGCCCTTGGCATGGTCCTGTGCCTGGCCATCCTGTCCTGTAAAAATGTGGAAAAGGAAAGGCCCACATCCCAAAAGCCGCCCGAAGTCTCTGAAAAACGGTCCGCCACGGAACAGACCACCGTGGCCGATGCCCCCGTTAAGATGAACCTGATCCATGCCACCAGCGAAAAGTACATTGTAACGGTAGACCGGCTCGCCAATGACACGATCCGGTATACCGCTTGGAACAGGCCCAAGACCGTGGAGGACAATCCCGATCTGGTCCTGTACAACGGTACCATAGACAAACAGGGTACCGGCGGCGGTTACCACTTTATATTCAAGAACGGCGATTGGCGGTATACCGTGGAGAACAACCTAATGGGGGAAACCATGGAATCCATGGGGGTGTTCCTAAAACTGGAACAAAACGGCCAAGAGAAGCTGTATACCAAGATGACGGACGTGAAAGGGAACTGATGGAGATAAGACCGCATTTACCGCCCCGCTCCCAACAGGCTTTTTAAGTGCCCATAGATGGCATACTGCGAACGGACCGCGGGACCGCCATCGGTGGACCGTACATAGGCATTGTTGCCATTTGCATCCCGTGATCGTGCCTTTACGTTATCCGAGAATTGAAGGTCCATAAGCTGTTTTAGTTCCTCAAAGATACCCTGGTCCAGAATGGGCACAAGCACCTCTACCCGCTTGTCCAGGTTCCTGGTCATCCAATCGGCGCTCCCTATGAACATTTTTTCGTTCCCTTGGTTGTGGAAGATATAGACCCTGCCATGTTCCAAGAACCGATCTACGATACTGGTGACCACAATGTTTTCGCTCAGCCCCTTTACATGGGGACGTAGACGGCAAAAACCCCTGATCAGCAGCTTTATGGCAACTCCCGCCCCACTTGCCCGGTACAGCCAATCGATCATTTCGGTATCCTCCAGACTGTTCATTTTAATGGTGATGCCGCAGGGCAGCCCTTTTTGGGCCTGCTCTATTTCAAATTGGATCAGGTCCTCAAAACGCCAACGGCTGTTAAAGGGGGAGACCAAGAGCGTCTTTAGTTTGGGAAGCAGCATTTCCCTTTTAAGGACCCTGAACACCTGTTCCAGATCATGGGTAATTATTGGGTCGGCCGTAAACAGCCCATGGTCACAGTAGATTTTTGAGGTCTTGGCGTTAAAGTTCCCCGTCCCTATATAGGCATAGCCCTTTTGTTCCCCGCCCTCCTGCCTATGGATGAGCAATATTTTGGAATGTACCTTTACGTTCGGAAAACTATAGAATACGGTGGCCCCCTTTTCCTCGAAGAGCTTTCCCCACTCCAGATTGTTCTCCTCATCAAAACGGGCCTTGGCCTCCACAAAAATCACCACCTGCTTGTTGTTTTCCAAAGCGGTGAGCAATGCCGTGGTAAGCAGGGAATCCTTGGCGATCCTGTACAGGGAAATATGGATACTGCTTACGTTCCCGTCCAGGGCGGCCTGTTGTACCCACGCTTCCAGATAGTCGAAACGCTGATAGGGAAAATGCAATATCCGATCCCCTTTCCGGATCAGTTCGAATAGATCGCCACCTTCTTCAAAATGCCTATGTGCCAACGGTGGCATGGGTTCATTCACGAGATGTTTGTCCTTAAGGGGATCGGGAAAGGAAAAGAAATCGCTGAAATTATGGTTTTGCCCCCCTTTTACCATATCCACTTTCCCGATGCCCAGCAGTCTACGTACCTTGTCCTGTATTTCCTTGGGCATCGTGCCCTCGAACAACAGCCTGGTGGGCTGACCGTCCTGTCGCTTGCGCAACGATTCATAGATCTTCTGTATCCAATCGCCCTCGTGGTCGTCATCCAGATAGAGCTCCGCATCCCTGGAGATCTTTATATTGTAGTTGGAAGCCACGGTCTTATCTGGAAACAATTGTTGTACCGAAGCTTTGATGATATCCTCCAGAAAAACATAGTCATAGGTCCCCAGTTCCGAGGGGATCTGTACAAAACGCCCCAGTTTTTTATCGGGAATGGGGATAAATACCAGCTCCTCGTTTTCCTTGAAGCCCACTACTAGGTAAAGGGCACCATCTTCCAGGGCGTTTTTGGCAAGCGCTTCCACGTCCGTCATTGCAAGGATGGGCCTTATCCTTTCATTGAAAAATGCCGACATAAACTCCCGCTGTCCATCGGTGTAATTATTGAACTCCAAAAGGTGGATCCCATGCGGTGCCAGTGCCGGAAGGATCTCATTTCTGAATACCTTGCCGAACCGTTGCTGCTGTTCGTCCACCACCTTCAATAGCTTGGCCACCGTCTTGTTCGGTTTTAGGGCAAGCGGCTTTCTTACCGCCTTTTCCACCTTTCCTATCTGTCGTAATTTGGACACCCTGACCCTAAAGAATTCATCCAGATTGGAGGAAAAAATGGCCAAAAATTTGATCCGTTCATATATCGGGTTGGATCGGTCTTCCGCTTCCTGAAGTACCCTTTCGTTAAAGGCAAGCCAGTCCAGGTCCCTGTCCACAAACCGTTCCGTGGTCGCTAAAGTCTCTTTTTCCATAAATTTTTAAAGATAATCGTGCCTACCTTAAATCTACTTTAAGTTTAGGTTATCCCTTTGTTATTTTGTGCGGTTCCCCATGGCCCACCTCCCCTATGGCCCTATGGCGAAAGCGGAATAGACGGACGTGGAAATTTGTGGCACTTTACATGTGTTTAGGCCCACATTTTCATGGGTCCATTTTACGATCGGGTCAAAGATACGGTTTATGCCGTTACCGATATCCGTAGGGAATTATCCCGTCCTCCGTCCAAAGCTTTGCGCCTTGCAAAGGTCGTTATGCCATGGCAAAGCGCCGTAGCGGTCCCATTAGCCCTTAGAGGGTGGCTCCTGCTGTAGTTTTTTATGTTTTTCGCCCCATTTTTCAAGCTGTTTGATGATGGGTCTTAATTCATGCCCTATAGCGGTCAGTTCGTATTCCACCCGTGGTGGCACTTCCGCGTATACGGTACGGGTAACGATGTTGTATTCCTCCAATTTCCGCAGTTGCAGGGTCAGCATCCGTTCCGTGATGTTGGGCAGCAGTTTTTTTAATTGGCCAAACCTCCTTTTGCCTTCAAACAACCAGGAACAGATCACCAGGGCCCACTGTCCCCCTATAATATTGGCCGCATAGGCTTCCGGACATTCATCGGCAAGTGCTTGTTTGTTGGCAAAATTGGTGGAGGTCTCTTTGATCTTGGACATTACTTACATTTTTTATAGTACATTACATTTGGTCGCCAATGTACAAAAATTTAGGAATGCACTTTATTTTTGTAGCCGATGATCTTTAAACATAACAACATGAAAAAAACATTGGTAATCGTTATACACCCCACCATGGAAACATCGGTGGTCAACAAAAGATGGACCCAGGAGCTGCATAAATTTCCGGACAGATATGTCGTTCACCCCTTGTACGAAACCTATCCCGATGGGAACATCGATGTGTCGGCGGAACAGGACTTGATAGAACGATACGACAACATCGTCTTTCAGTTTCCGTATTATTGGTTCAATAGCCCGCCCCTCTTCAAGAAGTGGTTGGACGAGGTCCTGACCCATGGTTGGGCCTATGGCAGCAAAAGTGGTTACAGGCTTTCCGGAAAGAAGATCGCCCTGGCCATTTCCTTGGGTTCGGACGAAGATGAATATAGTGCCTCGGGGGTGTATAAATATACCCTTGAAGAACTCACCCGGCCTTTCCAGCTGACCTTTGAATATGTAAAGGCGGATTACAGACCGTTATTTGCCTTCTACGGAATCGAGTACGATACTTCGGCCGACCATATAGAAAAGAGTGTTCCCCAATACTTACATTTCCTTGATTCCATGTAAAGCTGGTTCGCTGGGATATAAGGACAATCGACCTTCAATAACTGCCCTTTATTGAACACCTGCTTAATTATGATGTCTCGCTCAGCGGGTCAGTTGAACCTGGCCCGAAAGGCCAAGGGCGAAACTTGGGTCTTCATCTTGAACAATTTGCTGAACGACTGCGAATGTTCAAAGCCCAGTTCGTACGCGATCTCGCTTACCGACAATCTGGTTGCCGCCAATTTTTCCTTGGCCCTCTCGATCAGAAAATCATGGATATGCTGTTGGGTGCTCTGGCCGGTAAGGTTTTTTAAGAGCCCGCTAAGGTAGTTGGGCGATAGGTTCAGGGATGCGGCGATGTACTGCACGGAAGGCAGGCCGCTGTTCAATTGCCTTTCGGCGGCAAAATATTCGTTCAATACGATCTCGAACCGTTCCAAGACCTCATGATTGGAGATCTTGCGCGTAATGAATTGCCGCTGATAGAACCGATCGGCATAGGATAAAAGGGTCTCCAACAGCGAAACCACGATGGTCTGGCTAAAATTGTCCAGATTGTTGTGGTATTCCTGTTCTATATTTTCAATGATGCCCTTCATCCGCGCCTCTTCCTTTTCGGAAAGGTGCAGGGCCTCATGTACGGAATAACCAAAATATTCGTACCGTCCAATGTTCTTTCCAAGCGGGGTATGCCATAAAAAATCCGGATGGACCAGCAAGATCCATCCGGATTTCTCCCACCTGTCCGCACCATCAAAGGATATGCTAAAGACCTGCCCTGGGGCAATAAAGAACATGACGCCTTCGTCAAAATCATAATCCTGTTGGCCATAGTGCAGTTTGGCGTTCAGGTTTCTCTTGATGGCGATGGAATAAAAATCGTATACCCAGCTACATCCAATGGCATCTTCCGTAAGCGATACATCGGCATAGTCCACCACGCTTATCAATGGATGTTCCGGGGCTTTCAGGCCCCTACTGCGGTGAAATTCGCTGATGCTCTTCAGGTGCTGTATTCTTTTTCCGGTCATATTCCTTTTCTCTTGGCAGGCTTATATATGCTATTTTTCGGTTTGCCCTTTCCCGGTGCTCGCCTTTCTGTAAATATCGGCAAATTCACGGGCATAGTCGACCATCTTTATCTTGCCCATCCGCTCGGGCCTGTTGCGGTAATAATCCGCCGATAGGGAACCCGACTGCAGGGCCGCGTACATCTCCACCAATCCCGCGGCTATGGAGGGGTTCATCCCTATATCCACCAAGTTTTGCAGGGCAACGGCATCATCGATGTACCTCCAGCGTAGGTCGGGCATGCCAATGGCGGCACCCAAAATTTTGGCGGTACCTTCCCCGTCCAGCTCCTCACTGGCTACATAGCGCACCCTGTTGCCCGTGCCCTGGACGAGTTCTTCGGCAACGGCCTCGGCAATATCTTTCGGTGCCACCCATGGAATATTGTTCTCCGTACCATAGTTTGCACTGATGGCCCCTTCCGATCCTATACCGTGAATATAGCCCAGTAAATTGTAATAAAAGGAGGTGGGCCGTATAAATGTGACCTCAACTTCCGTTAGGCGCTCAAGGATCCTCTCCACCACATAGGTACTGGCCAGGATACCGTTCCCCTTTTCCATATGTGCCCCAATGCTGCTAAGGTGTACAAGCCTTTTTGCCCCTGCCCTGGCGATGGCCTGCGCATAGTTGTTCCCCAATCTTTCGTAGTAGTCCGTCAGATCCAAATGGTGGTCAAAGTAATTGTTGGGGGGTATCATACTGTATACCGCATCGCTTCCGGCAAAAGTGGACGCCAAAAACTCCATATCCTCCAAAGAGCCGATGGCCGCTGTGGCGCCCAGTGCCTCAATTTCGATTTTCCTGTCGCCATTACTGCTTATAACGGTCACGTCATGCCCCTTTTTTACCAATTCGCTTGTCAGCGGTCCGCTTATGTTCCCTAAGGAACCTGTTACTGTTATTTTCATTTTGTCCATTTTTTATAGGTACAAAATTGCGGTTTGGATTCTAGGGGGATGTAGCCAAAACTCGGTTTATTGTAGTGGGATATAATGTGGATGGCCCTGGACACCATTTGGCCAATGTCCCGATAAAGGAAACCCTTTTTTTAGGGGCATGGATACCACATTTAAGGGAAACCACTACCTTTGGACCATGGGGGAACTTTCCGATTTTCTACAGCAACATGGGCGCCTGACCTCCCGGGACATACAACTTATAGAAAGTAAGGTGGAGGAGATCAGCGTTCCCAAAAACACCAAACTGGCCGAAGCATCCCATTTTGTACATGAGCTGTGGTTTATAAAAAAAGGGATCACAAGGGTGTACTACTATACCGACAAAGGGCAAGAGGTCACCAAATATTTTATAGACGAACGCCACTTTTCCAGCGATTCCAATAGTTTTCTGTACCAACTGCCCATGACCTCCTATGTGGAAACGGTTACACCTTGCGAACTGATCCGGATCTCCCGTACGGCCTTTGAAGATTTTGCCGAGAATATTCCAGGATGGAACGAGCTCATCCTAACCATCGCCAACCGGGCCATACGGGAAAAGGTGAACAGGATAAGTCCCATGCTTGCGGAAACGGGCGAGGAGCGCTATCTCAGGTTTATGGAACGTTTCCCTACCATGTTGAACCGCATCCCCCTACGTATGCTGGCCTCGTATTTGGGCATCACAAAATATTCCCTGAGCCGTATCCGTAAGAACATGTCCCATTAGAACGCCAATGGCAGTTGCTTTAGTTGTCATTTGACAACTTTATTCCTAAAGGGATCCCGCAATTTTACAGAAACATAAAATACGTACATATGGGTACCGAAAAAACGATTACCATTGGCGCCAACACGAACCATCCCTTGACCGTCAAAAGGTTTGGTTACGGCACGATGCGGCTGACCGGCGAGATGATCTGGGGAGAGCCTGAAAACAGGACGGAAGCGCTGCAAATTTTAAAGACCGCCGTTACCGAGGGCATCCGGTTCATCGATACGGCCGATTATTACGGGGAAGATGTCACCAACCGATTGATTGCGGAGGCGCTTTACCCTTACCCCGACGATCTCGTCATATGCACCAAAGTAGGCGCCAACAGAGGGCAGGATAAAAGCTGGAAGGTGTACGACAGACCCGAAAACGTACGGGCGAGCGTAGGGAACAACCTTAAGACCCTTAAAATGGACCGATTGCCCTTGGTGCACTTTAGGATCATGCCAGGTTCCCAGACCCCCTTGGAAGACTCATTGGGGGAAATGTTCCGGATGCGGGAGGAAGGCAAGATACTACATGTGGGCCTCAGCAATGCCACGCCCCAAGAACTGGACCTGGCACGTTCCTTGGGACCTATTGCCAGTGTGGAAAACGCTTTTGCCCATGCCCAAAGGACCAGTTTCGAAGTTCACGGAATGCAGGTCCGTGGTATGCAGGAAGTAATGGACACCTGTCTTAAAGAAGGCATTGTAATGATCCCCTTCTGGTCCCTACAGAACGCCTCTTTGGACAAGGATTCCAAAATCCTTGAAATGGCGGAGAAGTACCGCGTTACCCCGGCACAGATAAACCTTGCTTGGACGCTCCATTTGAACCATTTGATGCTCCCCATTCCCGGGACTTCAAAACTGCGGCATTTTAAGGAAAATATTGAAGCTTCGGAAATTTCATTGACGGAGGGGGATATGTTGTTTCTAGCGTAGTTGCGCCCGTTATTTCATCTTCTTGATGGACGCTCCAGGGAACGTCCGTGGCACATCAATTTTGTACCGCGCCACACCCAGGGGCGTCTATATGCTTAGGTGCTTTCCCATCCTATTTCATTTATAATCGGAACATGGTTCCGCACGTTTCCGGTCCAAAAAATCCCTATATTCGGGTACATGAAAAAAGGTGACCTACCACAAAAGATCTGCCCTATCTGCAACCTCCCCTTTTCCTGGCGTAAAAAATGGGAACGGAATTGGGAGGAAGTGAAATTCTGTAGCGAGAAATGTAGGAGAAACAAAAACCGGCACCATGGCGACCGTTAAACTGATCTTTCCACATCAATTATTTGAACGTAACCCGCTGTTCGATATAGAGGGGAGCATTTATCTGGTGGAGGAGCTATTGTTCTTTAAGCAGTACAACTTTCATAAGCAAAAGATCGCTTTTCATAGGGCAACCATGAAATTTTATGAAAACTTCCTGCTGGAAAGGGGATGCTCCGTAACATATGTACAGGCTACCGAGGACAGGGCCGATATAAGGATATTGATCCCCGAGCTGTACTCCTTGGGGACCAAGTCCATAGCCATGGTAGATCCCGTGGACGATTGGCTCGCAAAGAGGGTAAGAAGCGGTTGTGGAAAGTCGGGCATGGACCTGACGGTCTTGGATTCACCTATGTTCCTGAATACGGCCCAAGAATTGGGCGCTTTTTTTAAACCGTCCAAAAAGAAATTTTTTCAAACGGAATTTTATAAACGGGAACGTATCGGCAGACACCTCTTGATCGATGGATCGGGCGGTCCTTTGGGAGGCCAATGGTCCTATGATGTGGAAAATCGGAAAAAATATCCCAGGAACAAGGCAGTGGCCAGGGTGGAATTTCCAAAAACGGACCACTATCTCCGGGAAGCCCATGACTATACCGACAAACACTTTCCAAAAAATATCGGATCGCTGACCGGGAAGATAAACTATCCCATTGGATATGTCGCAAGCGAAGAATGGCTGTCACAATTTCTGGAAAATCGCATGGCGGAATTTGGGGATTATGAAGATGCCATCGTATATAAGGAACCATTGCTGAACCACAGTCTGCTCACGCCCATGTTGAACGTGGGCATGCTGACCCCCGCACAGATCGTGGATCGCACATTGGATCTTAGTCTTGCCAACGGGGTGCCCATTAATTCCCTTGAGGGCTTTATCCGACAGATAGTCGGATGGCGGGAGTTTATAAGGGGGGTCTATATCACAAAGGGAGGTGAAGAACGGACCAAGAATTTTTGGGGCTTCAAACGAAAGATCCCCAAGAGTTTCTATGATGGGACCACGGGCATTTTCCCCGTGGACGAAACCATAAAAAAAGTGCTCAAAACAGGCTATTGCCACCATATAGAACGTCTTATGGTCCTTGGAAACTTTATGTTGCTCTGCGAGTTCGATCCGGACGAGGTGTACCGTTGGTTTATGGAACTTTTCATCGATGCCTATGACTGGGTAATGGTGCCCAATGTCTATGGCATGAGCCAGTTTGCCGACGGCGGATCCATGTCCACGAAACCCTATATAAGCGGCAGCAACTACCTTATGAAAATGAGCGACTACCCCAAGGGCGACTGGCAAGGTACCTGGGATGCACTGTTCTGGCGGTTTATGGACGATCATCGGGATTTTTTCCTAAAAAATCCACGTTTGGGCATGCTGATAAAAACCTATGACAAATGGGACGCAAGCAAACAAAAAGGCATGCATCAACGGGCGGACGATTTCCTTGGCAGTTTGGCCTGATCCCCTAATCCAATCCCCTGCTTTCATTTTTAGTTTTACAGACCGATCGTCCCATAGGTTGCCTGCCATCCTTGGTTTGCATACAAGGTTCGGGGCTTTGCAAACGTCCCATAGGAAAACCTTGCCCATCTTTGTACCATAAAAAAATAGTATGGAACTTAGAAAGACAACACTTGGAAATCAGGGACTGGTGGTCCCAAAAATCGGATTGGGATGTATGGGAATGACTGGGTTCGAAGATGGCCACATGTACGGGGAGGCCGACAGAAAGGAGGCCATTGCCACCATTCACAGATCTCTGGAAATGGGCGGAAACTTTTTGGACACCGCAGATCTTTACGGCCCCCTAAAAAATGAACAGCTTATTGCGGAAGCCATTAAAGGAAATCGCAACAACTACATCATCGCGACCAAATTTGGTTGGGAAATAGACGATAACAATAAGGTGACCTGGGCCATAAACGGAAAAAAGGAATACGTAAAGAAGGCAGTGGAGCGTTCCCTAAAAAACCTCAATACCGATTTTATAGACCTGTACTATATGCACCGTCTTGATAAAAACACCCCTATCGAGGAAACGGTGGAGGCCATGGGCGAGCTGGTAAAGGAAGGCAAAGTAGGGTACCTGGGCCTTTCGGAAGTTTCTTCCGAAACCGTAAAAAGGGCCCATGCGGTCCACCCCATTTCCGCCGTACAAAGTGAATATTCCCTCTTTGAACGTACCGTTGAGGAACGCGGGATCTTGGATACACTGCAGGAACTGGGAATCGGATTTGTGGCTTACTCCCCTTTGGGACGTGGCTTTTTATCGGGACAGATCCGCAGTATCGATGATTTGCCCGAGAACGATTTCCGGCGCAATATCCCCCGTTTTCAGGAAGCACACTTCCACAAAAATATGGAATTGGTCAATGCTATCGGGGCCATGGCGGAAAGCAAGAACGTCACTCCATCACAACTTGCCCTTGCCTGGGTCATCAGCAAGGACATATTGCCCATTCCGGGGACCAAACGCAGAAAATATCTGGAGCAGAACATAACGGCCACGGAAATCCAACTGAGCGCATCGGAACTATCCAAATTGGAGGCAATCGTACCCTTGGGCACCGATACCGGAAAACCTTATGACGAGTTTAGCATGGGATTAATAGATTAAGTATCTTTAAGATCATCGATATGCCTTGCTGCCCCAATAACATTTAATTTCACACCATGAACGCCATTAATTCGGTCTCGGAATTTCACCGCTTGCTGTCATTGCCCGAACCCCGTCATCCACAAGTGAGCGTCATCGACCTTGCCGATAGCATTTTTCTGGAGGATGATGTCTGGAAAGGTTTTGTGAACCGTTTCTATTGCGTTGCGTTAAAACGGGATGCAAAGGGAAAGATCAAATATGGCCAGTTGCACTACGACTACGATAAGGGCGTGCTCAGTTTTACCGCCCCCAATCAGGTACAGTACCTGGATCTTCAGAACATGGAATGCGGATCAGGATATCTGCTGATCTTCCATCCCGATTTCCTATTGGGCCACCGACTGGCAAGCACCATCAACGGCTATGGGTTTTTCTCCTACGCCGTAAACGAGGCGCTGCACCTTTCTGCGGAGGAGGAAGAGGACCTGATCTCCATATTGAAAAAGATAGACAGGGAATGTGCCCATATAGACAAACACACCCAAGAAATTGTACTATCGCAGATAGAACTGCTGTTGAGCTATTCCAATCGCTTTTACGAGCGACAGTTCATCACCAGAAAAAACCACGACCATCAGCTGCTCGCAAAATTCGAGCAGCTTGTGGAAGGGTACTACAATGCGGATACCTCTAGCGAAAAAGGCCTCTTAACGGTCCATCACATCGCGGAGCTGATGGGCCTTTCGCCCAATTACCTCAGCGATCTGCTACGGGTGCATACGGGACGGAACACCCAACAGCACCTCCATGGCAAGCTGATCGAAAAAGCGAAGGAAAAACTTTCAACCACAAATTTATCGGTGGGCGAAATTGCCTATGGCCTGGGTTTTGAATATGCCCAGTCCTTCAGTACATTGTTCAAAAAGAAGACCCATATGTCGCCCCAGCAGTTCAGACAGTCCTTTAATTGATGTGTGGCCAAAGAAATCCTATCCTCTATATTTTAGATAGCTCCCGCTCTTTTTTCCTCCTTTGCAGTTCTTTTTTTATAAAGGACAGTTCCCGGGAAGTCTGCGAACCTACCGAGGTATTTTCCTCGGCCCTTCTGAACAGATAGGGAACCACCTCTTTGACCGGACCAAAGGGAACGTATTTTGCCGTATTGTACCCTTCCTTTGCCAGGTTAAAACTGATATGGTCGCTCATACCGTACAATTGCCCGAACCAGATCCGATGATCGTTTTTTGCCATCCCTTCCTCATTTAGTTTTTGGGAAAATTGTAGGCAACTACCTTCATTGTGCGTTCCAACAAAGACATCGAATACCTCCAGGTTGAGGAGGCAGAACTTCAGCCCGCTGTCAAAATTGGCATCGGTGGCCGCCTTATCGGAGCAGATCGGGCTCTCGTACCCATTTGTTCTGGCACGTTCCCTTTCCTTTTCCATATAAGCGCCCCGCACAAGTTTTACCCCGATCCGTACGTTGTGATCACGGCCAAAAGAATGAACGTTGTGGAGGTAGGAAAGCCTATCGTTTCTGTACATTTGTACGGTATTGAACACCACTGTCCGCTTTCCGTTGTATTTCAACATCATACTTTCAACAAGTCCGTCAATGGCCTTTTGTATCCAGGACTCCTCGGCATCTATCATTATTTTAAGGGAATCGGTAGCGGCCACGGCACCGCAGATGGTATCGAACCGTTGCGATATCCGTTCCCATTCCAACATTTCCGCTTGGTCCAATCCACGCCGTTCCGAGACCTTTTGATAGATTTCGAACCTTCCCATACCCGATGGCTTAAAGACCAAGAAGGGCACGGCAGGATTGGCTTTTGCATGGGCGCAGACCTCTAACAGGGTCTGTAAGGTGCCTTCAAAAAAGGACTCGCCCTGTTTTCCTTCAACGGAATAATCCAAAATGGAGCTGACACCTCCATGTTGGTACATATTTTCCACGGTTCCTTTGCACTGCTCAACGGTCTCCCCACCGCAAAAATGCCCAAAGACGGTATACTTTAGCAAGGGATCTATCGGAAGGCCCATCTTCAGGGAAAAATTGGTGATGGATTTGGCCAGGCCCGTAATCCATGATCTGCCGATCATGGAAAAAAGCCATTCCGCCTTTTTTAGTTCAAAGGTGGATTTGGCGGAAAATGCCACCTTGGTATTTTCAAAATTGGGTGATTCTTGTATAGCCATTCCTATATGTGATTTTTTTGGAGCGTCCCTATCGGAACCAATGGTCACGGGCATGCCTTGCCCACTCTTGCCATCTATATGGACAGCAAAAGAACTGGGTTTCCTTGAAGAAGGTGGCCATTTGCCATAGGGAGCAAACACCACCTTTTCAGGGAACTACCATAGATGAAAGCTTGATCGGAGAAGATGGATCGTTAATTGGTACCGCCCATACCCGGCTGGATGATCTTGTATCCTTTTTCCGCCTTGTCCTTGTCCACTATCGCCTTTACATCGGCCAATAATTTCTTGGCGTCGTAAATAATGCCATCCTTTACGGTGTACTTTACGCCACCTACCCGGACCACCTTGTTGTCTTCGGTAAGTTTAATGCTCCCGGTACCGTACAGGCTCTGGAGGTTCGCCAGTGGATTTTCCTCAACGATCACAAAGTCGGCCAATTTCCCGGGCACAATGGAACCGATGTCGCCGGCCATACCCAAGGATTCGGCCCCGTTCAATGTGGCGGCCTTGATCACTTCCAAGGGATGGAACCCTGCTTCCCGCAACAGCTCCATTTCCCTGGGGTAGGCAAATCCGTAGAGCTCATAGATAAAACCTGCATCGGTGCCCACGGTCACCCTGCCACCGCGATTCTTATATTCGTTTATAAAGGCCATCCATAGTTCGTAATTGCCCTTCCAGTCTATTTCCTTTTCCGTGCCCCAGGTATGCCAATAAGAACCGTGCGATTCCCTACTGGGCGCATAAAAATCCCACAGGGAGGGCATGGTGTACTCTTCGTGCCACTCGGCCCTTCTTGCCCGGGTCAGGTCCCTATTGGCCTCATAGATGACCATGGTGGGCGATAAGGTAAAATCGAGCGAGATAAGCTCGTTCATCACACTGTTCCATTTATCCGAAAATGGAGGTGCCGACTGCTCCCAAAGCAGTCCCGCCTCGCCAAAACGGTCCTGCTCGTTCTGATAATTGTAATCCAGCGAATAATCCTGTACGGTACGATCATAAAACAAGGCTTCCGGTAGGCCGTACCAATGTTCCATGGCGGTGAGCCCTGCCCTGGCACTGTGCAGCACGTTCCACCCGCCCACATAGGTCTGGGCATGGTGCATTTTGGAGCGCAGTCCCAGTTTTTTGTTCTCCTCTATGGCCGCTTGCATGATCTCTGGGGGGGCACCAAAAAACTTGATGCCATCGGCACCCTTTTTTGCGTTCTCCCTAACCCATTCCCTAGCTTGGTCCGGAGTGGTTATCGGATCCCCGCCACCCCTGCCGAAACCGGAATAGGCCAAGATCCTTGGAGCGGTGATCTTGTTGTCGGCACTTTTCCTCTTTTGGTCCAGCACCCAGTCCAGCCCATTGCCACATCCTGGATCGGCTATGGTGGTGATGCCATGGCCCATCCATAATTTAAAGACATACTCGGCACTGACGCCTTGTGACCCCCCGCCGATATGGGCATGGGTATCCACAAAACCGGGCATGATATACATTCCCTCGGCGTTCAGTTCCTTTCCGCCCGGTTTTAATTTTGGACGCCTGGACCCATTGATTTCGACCCCGGGATATCCGACCGTCCGGACATCCACGATGCGGTTGTTCTCCACCACTATGTCCACAGGGCCCATTGGGGGCGCCAATGTCCCGTTTATAAGGGTAGCGCCCCTTATGATCAATTGCGGCCAGGGTCCCTCCCCTTCCGCCCTATCGGGCGCTTTGGCTATTTGCCCTATGCCATTTTGGAACAGAAGGATACAGATAAAAAGGGAGAAAGTGTATTTAAAGGTCTTCATAGGTTTCTTTTCTTAGGTTTTGACGGTCTTCGCCGTCAGTTGTTAAAATTTCCGATCTGCAAAGAAGTGCTGTCCCTGTCATCAGCCTTTGCCCAAGCGTTGGTACTGTGCGGGCTGGCCGTCCTTTGGGGTGGCCTGTTCTATGAATTCCCTGATATGCTCGTTGGCGTTCTTCAGGTCCTCACTTCGCAGGTACATCATATGGCCGCTGCGGTACCCTTTCCAGCTCATACGGTCCTTCAATTTACCGCTCACGTCCATCTGCCACATATTGTACTTGGAATTGAAGTAGTCCGTACCCCCATCGTAGTATCCGGACTGTACCATTACGTGCAGGTACGGATTCTGTGCCATGGCCTGGCGCAGGTCGTCGCCGGTCGTATTGTCGCTATTGTCCCATGGCCGTACGGGACCGAACATATTGTAGTGCAGATCGGTGTCGTATTTCAGGTAGTTCTTGATGTAATAGTTAATGGCGGGGGTAAAGGAATGCAACCAGCTCGTTAGCTCGGCGGAATAATCGGGACGGTCCCCGGAATTGTTCTTATCAAGTCCCAGGTACCTGGAATCCAACCTGCCAATGGTAAAGCTTTCGTCCCTTAAGAGTTCTTTCCAAAAAAAAGATTTTGGAATCCTGAGATTGTGTTCCATGACCACCTTTTCGGACAATCCTGTGTAGTGGGAAATACGTGCGGCCGCTTGCCGTTTTTCCGCTTCCGGAAGATACCCTCCCTTGGCCATGATAGGGATCAGCTCATTAACGGTATATTCCTCCACCTCCGGCAATAGATCGGTAAGGTCCTTGCCCTGTAGATTGGAGGGAAGTTTTTTATGGAACCATGCCGCCGCTGTGTAATACGGCAGGTAATTGGCGGCCTCCACGGCCGTGCCCCGCTCGATTCCCAATCCAGTGGGCGATACCAGAATGACCCCGTTCAGGTACATCCAGTGGGCATTCTGCAGTTCCAGCGAAAGGCCGGACACCCTAGGGGTCCCGTAACTTTCCCCGATCAGGTACTTTGGCGAGGCCCACCGGTTCTGACGGGTAACAAAGGTATTGATCCAAGACGCCAGGTATTCGATGTCCGGGTTGACCCCGAAAAACCGCTTCGCCACCTCTTTGTCGTCCATGGTGCCCACGGCCCTTGAATAGGCCGTATTCACCGGGTTTACATATACGATGTCCGCCACGTCCAGAATGGAATGTGGATTGTCCTTGATCCCATAGGGCTGGACCGGGTAACCTTCGTCGTCTATGGATAATATCTTGGGACCGGTGTAGGCTATGTGCATCCATACCGACGCCGATCCAGGTCCCCCGTTAAAGGAGATGACCAAGGGCCTTTTGGCCCGATCGCTGATTCCCGTCCGTTCGTAGTAGGTAAAGAACAGGCCGGCAATTATTTCGCCCTTTTCGTCCCAGACCGGCTGTTTGCCGGTGGTGGCCCTGTATTTTACCGGAACTCCCTTGATGGTGACCTCGCCCGTAGTGGTGACGGTGGAATCCATATCGGTGTTCAATTGTTGTGCCTTTAAGGGAAAAGCAAAAACCATCCAGATCAAGGTAATTGAGAATACTCTTTTCATTCCTATCTATTTTTGTGTTATTAATTGGTCTTTCTAAGATATTGTGCAGGTTGTCCCTCTGCGGGTGTCGATTGTTTTATAAACTCACGGATATGCTCGTTGGAGGATTCAAGATCCTCGGTCCGGAGGTACATCATATGTCCGCTACGGTACCCTTTCCAGCTCATTCGGTCCTTCAACTTCCCGCTCACGTCCATTTGCCAAAGATTGTACTTGGAGTTAAAATAATCGGTGGCACCGTCATAATAACCGGACTGTACCATAACGTGCAGGTACGGGTTCTGCGCCATGGCCTGCCTAAGATCGTCCCCAGTGGTGTTGCCACTGCGGTCCCATGGACGGGTATGACCGCCGATATAATAGTCCAGATCGGTATTGTAGTTCAGGAAATTCTTAAAGTAATGGTTGATGGCAGGGGTAAAGGTGTGCTGCCATGAGGTGATTTCCGCCGCATAGTCGGGCCGTTCCCCGGAATTGTTCCTGTCAATGCCCAGGTACCTCGAATCCAACCGCCCGATGGTGTAGCCCTCGTCCCGTAACAGCTCCTTCCAAAAAAAGCGCTCCGGAATCCGTAGATTATGTTCCATTACCACCTTTTCCGACAATCCCGAATACCTTGCGATACGGGCCGCCGCTTCCTTTTTTTCCGCTTCTGGAAGATACCCTCCCTTTGCCATTATCGGAATAAGTTCGTTTACGGTGTAGGCCTCCACTTCGGGCAACATATCCGTCAGGTCCTTGGACTGCAGATCGGCCGGAAGTTTCTTATGGAACCAGGCCGCGGCCGCATAATACGGCAGAAAGTTGGCCGCTTCCACGGCGGTTCCCCGCTCTATTCCCAAATCGGTGGGCGATACCAAAATGACCCCGTTAAGGTACATCCAGTGCGAATTTTGGAGTTCCAAAGAAAGTCCGGATACCCTTGGGGTCCCATAACTCTCCCCGATAAGGTACTTGGGCGAGGCCCAACGGTTGTTGCGGGTCACAAAAGTGTTGATCCACGTGGCCAGGTATTCGATATCCTGGTTGACCCCGAAGAATTTTTTTGCCACTTCCTTTTCGTCCATGGTACTTACCGCTCGTGAAAAACCGGTGTTCACAGGTTCCACATATACGATATCCGCCACGTCAAGGATGGAATGGGGGTTCGCTTCCACCCCATAGGGCTGGACAGGATATCCCTCATCGTCCACCTTTACCCTGTACGGACCGGTATAGCCCAGGTGCATCCAGACAGAAGCGGCCCCCGGCCCTCCGTTAAAGGAGATGAAGAGGGGCCTTTTGGAACGGTCCTTCACGTCCGACCGCTCGTAATAAGTGAAGTAGAGGCCGGCAATAATGTTTCCCTTTTCGTCCCAAACGGGCTGCTTTCCGGCAGTGGCCCTATATTTTACAGGCTTTCCCTTAATGGTGACCTCCCCTGTGGTGGTCACCGTGGAATCCATAGCTGTGTTGAGCTGTTGTGCCCCAAGAGAGATGCTGAAAAACAGGCAGGCCATTACAAATCCATAAAAATTTTTCATTGCTTTTAATTTTGATTAGGTTCCAATGTTTGATATGTACCCGTTAGGGTTTCCTCGAATAATCTTAAAATCCGTTTGTACTGGTCCGTCCAACTGCTCGGTTCCACAAAATTGTGGTCCTCCAAGGGATATACCGCCAGTTCCCAATGGTCCTTCCCCAGTTCGATAAGGCGTTGGGACAACCGTACTATATCCTGAAAATTGACGTTGACGTCCACAATACCGTGGGTCATCAAAAGATGTCCCTTCAGTCCGCTGGCAAAATAGATGGGGGAACTTCTTTTATAGGCCATTTCATCCGTTAGGGGCGTATTGAGAATGTTGGAGGTATACCCTTGGTTGTAATGTGCCCAGTCGGTAACAGACCGTAAAGCCGCTCCCGACTTGAACACTTCCGGTTCGGTAAACAGGCCCATCAGGGTAAGGAAACCCCCATAGGAACCCCCGTAAAGACCAATATTGTCAGGGTCCACACCATATTTGTCCACCAGCAGTTTAGCGCCATCGGTAAGATCTGAAAGATCCTTTCCGCCCATATGGCGATAGATACCCGTACGGATTTCCCGCCCATATCCCGAACTGGCGGTATAGTCGATGTTGATGACCGTAAAGCCCTTATCCACCAAAAGGTTGTTGAACATATATTCCCTAAAATGATAGCTCCACCAATGATGGACATTTTGTAGGTACCCGTTGGAGTGGACGAACACCACTGCCGGTCTATTGGGAAGGGGCTTGGTGGGCTGAAAGACCTGTGCATATATATCGGTACCATGCCTGTTTTTATAGGTGATGGTTTCGGGAACTTTCCATGGATAGGCCTCAAAATCGGCCGATATGGTTTTGGTGATCTTTTTTGCACTGGCCCCTGGCTTGTTTTCCTGTAGAAACAGTTCCCATGGCCGAGTGGTAGTGGAATGTCGGATCGCCAACCATTTTTCATCTGGCGACATGCTCACCTCGTTCCCTCCCTTCATGGATGTCAACTGTACGGGTGTGCCACCCCCGACGGGCATCCTATAGAAATGGGTAATCCCAGGATGCTCCATATTGGCAGTAAAATAAAACCATTTCCCGTCCTTGGAAAGCTGCAGGGTCTGCACCTCATAGTTCCCGGAGGTCAATTGTTTTTTTTGGCCGTTGGCAATGTCCATCGTATACAGATGGGAATATCCGGTAACTTCGCTCTGGAAATAGATGACATCCTTATCAAGCCAGCCCACTTCAGGGCTCCGGTACCGTCTTCCCACACCGGGGCCACCGATCCAGGCCTCATCATGTTGATGGTCCAAGAGCGACAAAAGGCCGTTCACGGGGTCCAACTTCATGATCCACCTATCCTTGTTATCGGAAGACATCACGTTCACAATGGCAACAGTTGCGTTGGGGTGCCAAATGGGCTGCCCGATGGAAACCTCCCGATCGGCATTTTCCCGTGTTCGCTCCTCCAATAGATCTGGATACTCCTTCAAATATTCAGGAAGCCTTTTAATGTCGGGAATATTGGCCGTGGCAACATCATATACGGTATCCCGTTCCCTATCATAGATCTTGGTACGATAGGTAGGTACTTGGGACCCCACCTTGGTCCTTCCCTGTATATCTTCGGTATAGCCCGAAACGGTCACGTAGTTGGGCACAATAATATTTCTGCTTTCGGCCGCCTGCTCCTGTAAGGTGAACACTACGAACCGCATCGTGGGGTCGGCACTTATGCCCGTTAGGGAAGCCGATCCGGGAAAAAAATATTCCTTGGGAAGTGTGGCCGGTCCTTCTTTGGCAGCCGCTTTGCTTCCTTTTTCCTTTTTTAATATATCAAAAATGGCCAATTGGTCCTGTTGCAGCCATTTATCCTGTTCGTTCAATGCCCCTTCCTTTGTGGGCCGGGCCGTAAAATTGGTAAGCTGTCCCAACCCTTTTCCCAAAACCGAAATGCTGTAGAGGTTTTGGCCCTTTTGGAATATCACGGAGTTTTCCGATCGATCAAAAACCGGTCGACTTTCCCTTTCGGAGGTTTGCAACAAAGCGGTTTCTGTTTCCGTAGGAAGGTCTTTTATAAAAATATCCCCATCCCGTTCGAACAATATTTTTTTCCGGTCTCGGCTAAAGCTAAGATCTCCGGTCTTTATTTCCTGCTCCAATGCGGAAGTTACAGGTATTGGGATCGGGTCTTCCATGGATAATCCGTAGACTTCGTTTTTGGGGCCATCCATCGGTCTCCAATCAAAATAAACCGTCCTGCTATCGGCATTCCATCGAATATTACTGGGAACCTCTCCCACATAAACGGTATCGGACATTATTTTTTCGACGGTCAGTACTTCCTTTCCCTGCTGGGCAAATAAGGATAGTGATCCTTGTATATAAATTATAACCGTTATTATTTTTTTCATGGGTGTTCGTCATTTTTTGGAATGGAAAATGTAACGATGGTCCGATACGATCGGGTCGACCATTGTCAAGAGTGCGGAAAGCCGTAGTCCGTAATAAAACGTTCCGTTGATGGTGAAGGGACCAACATCCTGTCCCGTCCATTTCCTAGGCGTACCAGGAACAGGCTAGCGGTCTTTCGTAAAGAACAGATCCGATCGGCCGGCCATCCGAAGGTTTTATCGTGCTAAATGAAGAGCAAAAGGTACCTTTGGCCACTGGCTTCCGATACACTTTTGCCCTTTCAATAGCTAATTAAACTAAACTACGAACAAACACTTAAATTTTTATAAAGAACACTTAGTCAACATCCCAAAAGAGTTTGGTGGTCATCAGATCCCCGCCGATCGCGGATGCGGCACTGTCATAATTTTCGCTGTTCAGGGTCTGTTCGGAAATAGGGTATATCATCCGCACAGGAACAATGTCTATGAAGGAATCGGGTGGTGCGGCAAGTTCCGGATAATCCAGACGCCTGTATTCGGTCCAGGATTCCAGCCCTTGGTTAAAAAGGGACAGCCACTTCTGCATACCTATTTTTTCTTCCCATGTTCCGGGAGCCGTTGTATAGGCCACCCCTGGCTGGGCCAAATAGGCTTCGATGCCCTCCACGCCATAATAGTCGAAAGAAGCGGTTATGGCAGCATTGTAGTGCGCTTCCGCATCGGTAACGCCCGCAATACCTCTTTCCGCTGCCTCTGCCAGATAAAACTCAACGGATGCATAATCCATAAAGATAACGGCAGTGGTGGGTTGGTAGAACAGTTCCCCGAATTCGGAGAAATCCACATAATTGACCACCAGACCCGATGGAGCCCCTATATATTCTCCATTTACGGTCTTAAAATATACGGCCCTTCTTGGATCTTCAAGTTCGTTCAGCAGATCCACATAGGGTTTTGCCCCCACAAAATCCCTTCGGTTACCAACTGCAAGATCGGTCCAAAGCTCTGCGGTATTTGGTGGAGAGGACAGGTGTTCTATCTTTGCGATATCGGCATTGGAGGTAAACACCCCTCCCACTGCGGCGGTGATGGTCTGGGTGGCCAATTGCGGATTGGAATCCACAATGCGCATTCCCATCTGTAATTGTATCGACCTTCCGAACTTTTTCCAATTGGCAACATTTCCGCCGTACATAATGTCCTGATCCCAGCTCCCCTCCGATTCGTCAAGATTGTTGATGGCGGCGTCAAGCCTGCTCAAGAGATCTATATATATCGTTTCGGCATCGTCGTAAACAGGGGTAATGTTGTCCACGTTCAAAGCCTCTGAATACGGAATGTTACCAAAGCTCTCCACCAGCCCCGCATAGGTGAAAACCTGCATGATCTCCAATATGGCCAACTTGTTCTGCTTTGTAACGGCAAAGGAGGGATCTGCAGTGGGTTCCCCCGCTTCTACTACCCTAGCACTTTCCTGCAGGTTGATAAGGACGTTTTGGTAAACGGTGCTCCAGTTAAAGCTTAAGAAATAGGTGGTCCCCTCGTTATAGGTCACCGATGATATCTGCTGGACCAGCAATCTGGTGGGATTGTAGGGGTTACCTGTGGCGCCATAGGTTATGCCGCTCAACAGATCGGACATATTCTTTACGGCCAGGTTAAAAAAGGTATCCGCTGGCGCGCTGGTCGCATTTTTTGTATCTACGTTCATGTCCTCCAAATTGCTGGAACAGGAAAGGAAGAATACTATGGAACTTATGAGAAAGATCTTTTTCATAATAGTTTCTATATTTGGTTAGAATTGTAATTGCACGTTTAGTCCCAATTCACGGGTCGTAGGATAAACACCGTTCTGGAAGCCCTGAAGGTTTCCGGAACTCACACCGCCTTCGGGATCTGCAAAGGGCAGGTTTTTATGGATGATCCACAAATTGGACCCTACAATGCCCACTCTAACGGATTTAATGTCCACCTTATCCATAAGACTGATCTTTGGTAAGGTATATCTTAACGCCACTTCCCTTAGTTTCACGTAGGAAGCATCGAACACAAATGCAGCGGCCGGTGCCTTTACACTTCCAGTAGCGTTCCTGTAGTTGTCCATTGGGGTACGTACCGTATTGACTTCCCCACTGGGAGAAACCCCGCTCAAAATGATTCCCCCGCCATCTGCCAGGGAATTTCGGATCGGATTGCCCAGGTCGTTCAGCCCTACCGAATAGCTGTAAAGTCCGGAGCGGTTACCAACGGCAATATCGGAAGAATGTACATCCCCACCTTTTTGTATATCGATCAAAAAGCTCAGGTTGAAATTCTTGTACCTAAAGGCATTGGAAATACCTCCGTTCCAGTCAGGGGTAATGTTACCGATCACATTGTTGGAAGTAGTGGTTCGTTCGTATTCGCCCGTGGTCTGGTTGATGACCCTTTTGCCATCCAGATAGATAAAATCCGTTCCTTGGATCGTACCATATGGTTCCCCTACCGTGGCGTTGATGGTAACGCCCGAAACACTGCCCAATTGAAGGTTGGTACCGCCTTCGAAAAGGGAAAGTACCTCGCTCTGGTTCTTGGCCCAGTTAAGGTTGACATCCCAGCTGAAACTATCGGTCTTTAGTATGGAACCCGATAGGGCAATCTCGATACCCTTATTCTCAATTTCACCGGCGTTCACAAATTTGGAGGAATAGCCCGTAGAGGTCGAAATTGCCACGGGAATGATCTGATCTCTTGAATTGGTCTTATAGACCGACATATCGATCCCTACCCTATTGTTCAAGAAACGCAGTTCCAATCCCCCTTCCACACTGAGCGTACTTTCAGGCAAAAGGTTCACATTGTTCTTGGTACTGTTTACCCCGTAGAGCGGTATAGATCCGAAGGGGGTCGGTTTGTTGAGCACATCCGTAAGGCTGTTGGCAGGTGCCGAACTGCCCACTTCCGCATAGTTCAATCGCAGTTTTCCAAAAGATAGCAGCTCCGTTTTCATCAAATTGGAGAAAATAAAGCTGGTGGAGACGGAAGGATAGAAGTAAGTGCTGTTTTCCTCAGGTAAGGTAGAGGAATGGTCGAAACGGCCCGTAACATCCAAATACAGGAAATTGTCATACCCAAAGGATGCCAATCCGTAATAACCGTCCACTCCTATGCGCTCAAGCACTTCTACCGGGGCATTGGGAAGGTTTACGGAATTGGATAGGGAAAACAATCCAGGTAGGACTAGGCCCCCATTGGTGGACGCACGGATGGAACTGAAATCGTTCCTTCTGATATTGGCCCCAAGTACGCCACTGATGTTCAATTTCTCCGTGACGTGTTTGTTGAAATTCAACATGAGGTCATAGTTCATTTCGGTAAAGTTGATATTGGTCCTGGTATAAAGGCCCACGGCCCCTGCCGAACCCTCGTTCATACGCTCTTCCTGTAGAAAGGAATAAGTGTCAAGGGATACCCTGCCCTCTACGTTCAGCCAATCGTTGAATTCGTATTTTAGACCCGCGTTGCCAAAGATCCTGTCCCTGGTATCGTTCTGGTAGTTTTCATAAACGGTCCAATAGGGGTTATCAATGGTACCCCCCATAAAGGGATCTACACTGGTCCCCGTATTGAAATAGGCATCCTTCAACTCTTGGATCCCAACGTTCATCGCCCAATATTTTCGCATGGAAGCGATCGGGTTACCGGCATTGGCACCCGTTTCGTTCCCTGTCTTGTTCCTTCCCAAGGCATCCGTCTTTATATAATTGGCGGTAGCCGAGGCCCGTAGTTTTTCGGAAACATTAAAAGAGGTGCTCACCGCAATATTGTCCCTGGAGATATTGCTGTTCGGCATAATTCCTTCCTGATCGAACTTGGTGTAGGAAATACGATAATTTGCCCTATCGCCAGATCCTTCCAAAGAAACACTATTGGTAAGGGTGATGGGTGTCTCAAAAAATGAAATTAGTTTGTCCTTGGGGGCTTCCCATGGCGTAGGCACCAAATAATTGGGGGAACCTAGGTAAAAGGAGTCCCACTGGTATACCAATAAACTGGGATCGAACGGGGCACCATAGGATCCATATGCCGTAGCCGGTGTGACCAGATCCTCTATCCCATCACCATCCACATCGCTCCGATTGAAAAACTCGTTTCCATTTGGACCATAAAGAGGGCCATATCCTGTTCCGTACTCATATTGGAAGTCGGGCCATGTGGATTTGTCTATAAAACCGATGGTTGCCGAGGAATTGATCGTCACAGTGGGACTTCCTTTAGCGCCCGCACCGGATTTGGTGGTGATGATCACCGCCCCATTGGTGGCACGTGAACCGTATAAGGCGGTCGCCGCCGCACCTTTTAGTATGTTGATGGATTTAATATCGTTCGGGTTGATGTCGGACGCCAAGTTCCCATAATCGAACCCTCCGGAACCGGTTTGTTGATCTTGGGTGTTAAAGTTGGAATTGCTTACCGGAACCCCATCGACCACGAAGAGGGCCTGGTTGTTTCCCGTAAGGGAAGTACTTCCCCTGATCACCACGTTACTGGATCCTCCAAGGTTGCTATTGTTCTTGATCTGTACCCCGGCCACCTTACCCGAAAGGGCGTTTACCACGTTGTCCGTGGGCACGTTGTTCACGTCCTCCCCGTCCACTTCCTGGGTGGCATATCCCAAGGATTTTTTCTCCCTGGAAATACCCATGGCGGTTACCACCACCTCTGTCAATTGCTGTGAATTTTCCTCTAGGGAAATGTTCAGGGTACTTTGGTTGTCAACCGCCACTTCCTTGGTATTGAAACCGATATAGGAAATCACCAAGATGGCGTCTCCCGATACTTCAAGGGTAAAATTCCCGTCAAAATCGGTTTGGGTACCATTGGTGGTGCCCTTTTCCAGTACATTGGCCCCTGGCATGGGCTGTCCCTCATTGTCCAGCACAACACCCGAGACCGTTTGTTGGAATATGGCGTTCAAGGTAGCGTTGGTGTTCAGTATCTGGGACGACGGACTGATCGTGGTCCTTAGGAGCACTACCTGTCTTCCCTTTATCTTGTAAATGATATCGGTGCCCTTAAAGAGCACATCCAGCACCTCGGTAATATTTTTCCTTTCCAGTTTTAAAGTAATTTTTCTATCCAGGGAAATCTGTTTGCCCTCGAACAAAAATCTGTAATCCGAAATTGCCTCGATTTCTTCGAATGCCTTCGCCACACTTACCTTCTCCAGGTTTAACGTCAATAAATCATCCTTAAAGGAATTGGGGTTGGCTTGGATATTCAAAAACGAAACGACTAAAAAGAGGACGGTGAGTTTCATTTTTAGGTCAATTTTAGGGAAACTCCAGGATGGTACGTCTCTGGTATCAATTTTTTTCATAATTTTGGGTTGATTTAAATCGTTGTGGTTACAATGTTTAATTCACAAATTCATAGTATCGGGGAATGTTGGCCCATTTCCCGATTTTTTTTGAATTTGGCACGCTAAAAGTTCATGTCATAGGCCTTACTTTTGGGTTTGTATCTGTATATGTTGGTCGGTTATCGTATAATCGAACGGCTGTATTTCCCGAAGGGCGTTCAACACATCCTGAATACTTTCTATTTTGGAATTGAAACTGGCCGTTAAAATCTTCCCCTCCAATTCCTTGTTACTATTATCTATATCAACATTATACTTGCGCTCCAGGGTCCTTTCCATATTCCCAAAAGTGGCGTTCCTGAAAATAAGCTCCCCCTTGATCCAGCCTATATAATGTGCCGTGTCCACTTTCTCCAATTTAGTGGAATGGGCCGTTTTATGCCAAGACCCCTTCATGCCCGGAACGAGCAGGTTATCTCCTGGCACGACCGAATTGGTCATGTTAACGGACCCTTCCACCAATACCGTCGTAATTTCCGAGTCGTCCTTGTACGAGGAAACATTGAATTTAGTGCCCAAAACGGTCACCGCCACATCATCGGCATTGACTATAAAGGGGTGGTCCTTATCCTTGGCCACATCAAAATAGGCCTCTCCGTCCACAAAAACTTCCCTTTTTTGCCCTTTTAGGAACTTTACGGGATACCTTAGCTTGGTACCGGAATTTAAATGGACCAAGGTGCCATCGGACAGTTCCACATTGAACATCTTTCCATTGGGAACGTCCAGTTCGTTATATGTAATTTCGTCAATTTTGGAATCCGGACTGTAACTGATCTTATTCCCTTCCTGTTTCCCGATGACCACGCCCGAAGCAGATACGATTTCCATTGTCTGCTGCTGATCGATCAACTGTACCCTGTTCTGCCCGGTCCTTAATTTTATGAAATCCTCTACTACCTCAACCTTCGGCATGGGCATTTCCTTCATCTGAAAGAAATACGTGATCGCGAACACTCCAATGAAAATGGCCGCATATTTTAGGATGGGTTTCCAGAGGGGAACAACGGGCCTTTCCAGTTCTTTTGTAAGGTTTCCCCATTCCCGGTCAAGGTCCATATCCTCCATAAACGCAGCCGATTCCTTTACCAAGCCTTCCTTAAAAAGCTCATGTACCAAATCCCTCTCCGCTGAAGTCAGTCCGATCATATCCTCCGGGTCCAGTTTCCCGGAGGCCTTGATCTTTTCCAAAATATATTTTAACCTAACTTCTTCGGCGGACATACACATATTGTTTGCAAGTACTTACTAAATATAGTTATGTTAAGCGACCAAAAGGGTGACAAAAAAAATATTTATTTTTTATCCATCCCCATTCAGCGCCATCAAGGCATGTAAATTTCCGGCAGACCGGCTTGCTTTAACCTTGCATTATATTGGGCAACTTCGGTATTCTTAATTTTTTCCAATTGTGTGGCAAGGGTGGCCCATTGGTCCAGATAGTCTTTGGTCACCTCCTTGGAACCAGCGGTCACAGGAATGTTCCCCCGTCCCATTTGGCCCAAAAGATCCTTGAATTTTATCAGGAGCCGCGCCTCAAATTGATAGTTGTGCTGTGAAGTGCGCAATTCTTTCTGTAAGATATGTGATATCCATTCCTCCATGGTATTGTTCAGGTCCTTGCCTTTGTCCTTTAACGTCTGGTCCGTAGCAACATCCAAAATAAAATCCAATTGGCGCTGTATATTGCGAAGCGTCCGAACCCCTTTGGACATTTCCGTTGCGCCCTTGTACAGGGAGGCGGATAAACGGTCGAGCTCGGCGTATTCCTGGGCCGCGTTCGCTATGTTTTCTTCTATACCGGGATGTATCTTGATGGTAAAATTTTGCTCCTGCATACTTTCTCCCACGGTCAGACGTACCTTATATTCCCCTGGTGGGGCATTATAGGCACTTAGATTACGCTGGGTGGCGACCAGTTCCTTGATACAGTCGAACATCCCTACGCGCATATCCCATTCATAAATATGTCCCCCGGCGGTACGTTTTAACTTTGGTCTGGACCATGGGGAACATTCGGTCTCAGGCCGATCGCTGAATTCGGAAAAGACTACGTTGCCGGCCTTATCCACTATTTCAATGGACATAGGCACCCCTTCCCCAACTTCCTTTTGAAGGACATAATGGATCTGTAGGTTCGGGGAGGGGTTCTGCCCCATCCCATTGTCCACGCTATAGGCGACCGAAATACCAGTGTTGATTTCCCGAGGTTTATAGAGGTGGAAGTCGGTCTTCCCTACCGTTTCGGAAATTTGGTGCAAGGGCGTTAGGTCGTCCAAGATCCAAAGCGCCCTTCCCTGGGTAGCTACCACCAGGTCTTGGCGTTTTACCCTCATATCGGTAATGGGTACTTCCGGAAGGTTGTTCTGGAGCCGCTGCCATACTTCGCCGTTATCGAAGGAAACGAAAATTCCCGTTTCGGTACCTGCGTAGAGCAATCCCTTTCGATCGGGATCTTCCCGTACGGTCCTGGCAAAGGTATCGTCGGGCAGGCCGTTCACAATCTTCTTCCAGGAGGCACCATAGTCATCGGTCCTGTAAATATGCGGGGCAAAATCGTTCATCTTGTACCCGGCCACGGCTATATAGGCAGTAGCCGCATCGTGGGGGGAAGGTTCCACCACGTTTATGATGCTCTCTTTCAATCCCTCCGGGGTTACATTGTTCCATGTTTTCCCGCCATCTTGCGACAGGTGCACCAGGCCGTCATCGGACCCTACCCAGATTACGCCCTCCCTTAACGGGGATTCCTCGATATTGAATATGTTGTTATAACTTTCTGCCGTGATCTGCTCGTTGGAAATGGGAATTCCACCTTTACCTTGATGTTCCTTATCGTTTCGCGTTAGATCTTGGCTTATCACTTCCCAGTTGACACCACGATCTACGGATTTCATCATAAATTGGGAGCCGTAATAGATGACGTTCGGATCATGGGGGGACACGATCACGGGCCCGTTCCAATTGGCCCGGTATTTAAGGTTTTTTGGCTGCTCGCCGCTAACCCTTTCCGGATAGGGCCGTACCATACGGCTGTTGTCGATATCACGGTCCCACTCTATAAAATTGCCGGCGAAATAGGTGGAGTACACATACCTGGGATTGTTGGGGTCCACGGCCACGGTTGCCGATTCCCCTGCCCTGATCACGTCCCAGTGCATCTCCCCTATCCCGTCATCGGCCACCCGGCTATCGATCACAATGGAGCTGTTGTCCTGTTGTCCGGAATAGACCCTATAGGGATGGCCGTTATCCGTGATCACACGATAGAACTGCCCCGTGGGCTGGTTCATTAAAGTGGACCAGGTCTTTCCTCCATTGTAGGTGACGGAGCCGCCGCCATCATTGCCGTTGATCATATTATTGCTGTCTACAGGGGAGATCCACATGTCATGGTGGTCCACATGGCTGCCGCGCATTCCCGAAAAGGTCTTGCCCCCATCGATCGATTTCATGGCGCTGCTGTTCAATACCCACAGCTCATTTTCATCCGAGGGATCCGCAATAATGTGCATATAATACCACGCCCGTGCATAGGTAGTGGGATCGTTGGAAGTCTGCACAAAACTTTCACCGGCATCCGTGGAACGGTATACACCGCCCTCCTTTCCGATGGCCTCGATGGCCATATACACAATTTTTGGATTTGCAGGGGATATGGAAATGCCCATTTTTCCTTTTAGTTTGGGCAGGCCTTTGGTAATTTCTTTCCAGTTCAAACCGCCGTCCGTAGTCTTGAATACCCTACTTCCCGGTCCCCCGCTCTGTACTACCCAGGGCTTTCGGTTAAAATCCCAAGAAGTTGCCATCATAATATCTGGGTTGGTGGAATCCACCGTAAGGTCCGCAATACCCGAATTCTCGTTTACGTACAGAATTTTTTGCCAATTTTTTCCTCCATCGTTGGACATATAGATCCCCCGTTCCTCATTGGGGCCCCAAGGGTTTCCCTGGGCGGCCACATAGACCCTGTCCGGGTTCTTTGGGTGCACGTACACCCTACTGATATGCCTAGTGGCCGCCAGTCCCATATGGGTCCATGTCTCCCCGGCATCGGTAGATTTATAGACCCCGTCACCATGTGAAGTCTTCACCCCACGTACCGGCCCTTCACCAGATCCTACATATATTATATTGGGATCGGAGGGTGCCACGGTAACATCGCCTATACCAGTGGTATTAAAATAACCGTCCGATATGTTCTGCCATGAGGTACCCCCATCCATCGTTTTCCATACCCCGCCCCCGGTGGTACCCATATAATAGGTAAAAAGTTGCCCGGGAACGCCGGTCACCGTGGTGGAACGCCCCCCGCGAAAGGGGCCTATATTTCGGTAGGTAAGCGATTCATACCATTTTTCGTCGATAGGGGATGTTCGCGACCTTTTCTGTGAATGTGTCGATGTTAGGTACAGACAGAGCAGCAAACTAAAAAGAAGATGGTTTTTCATATGATAGTGGGTTAATGTAAAAACGGCCTTTAAGCTTGATCGGACGCGGTGAAACCGTTTAATGATTAGTTGTACAGATTGGTTTAATGGGTGACGGTCGGGATCAGGTTTTTCCGAACATTTGACCGTTCGGCCTATCCGGTTTCCCAACAAAAAATAATGTTTAGTAATGGTGGCATTGCAGGACAATACCGGTCAAAGGAATGTACCAAATAGATAATACGGCCCGTAATGCACTTTCGGACAGAACGGGCCGATCATCAAAAAAGCAAAGGTCAGGTCATTTACCGGCCCTCTCCTCTTTTTGCTTCTTTACCATGGCCTCTACATCCCGTAATAATTGTTTGGCGTCGTACACGATCCCGTCCTTTATGGTGATCTCCACTCCGCCGACCCTTTCCACCTTCCCGGTTTCGTCGTTGAGGCGGACTGCACCGGTGCCGTAGAGTACCTTAAGGTTCTGTAGCGGGTTTTCGTCCACTATGATCATATCGGCCAAAAGACCGGGACGGATCACGCCATATTCAATGGGTTTTTTCAATGGTTTGAATATTTCCTCGGCACTGTGCATTGTAGCCGCACGGATTACCTCAAGGGGATGGAACCCCGCTTCCTGCAACATTTCCAGTTCCAAAACGGTCCCGAAGCCATATAGTTGGTAGATAAAGCCTGAATCGGATCCTACGGTCACCTTTCCCCCTTTATTTTTATATTCGTTCAGGAACTGCATCCATACCCGGTAATAGTTCCTCCATTCCACTTCGTCCTCCGTGGTCCAATCGAACCAATAGGCACCATGGTTCAGACGACTGGGCGCAAAGAAATCCATCTGTGTGGGCAAGGTATACTTTTCGTGCCAGTCGGCATTTCTGGCACGCATCACGTCCCTACCGGCAGAATAGATGGTCATGGTAGGGTTGATATAGAAATCCAATTCCAAAAATTCGTCCAAGAGGGCGTTCCATTTTTCGCTCCCCGGTTTTACCAGATCCCACTGACGGGCCACTTGCCCGAAACGGTGCTGCTCATCACGTGAATTGATATCCAATGGATAGGGCTGCAGGGAATTGTTTTCGTACATGGATTCGAACAGTCCGTAAAAATGGGTCATCCCCGTAAGTCCCAATCTAGCTGCATCCAGGGCGTTCATCTGGCCCACTCCGTTCTGTCCCAGGTGTGCAGTGCTTCCCATACCCAGGGAATTGGCCTCATCCAGCAGTGCCTTCATGATCTCTGGACGGAAAGAACCCAATTTTAAGCCGTCCACTCCCTTTTTCTTGGCGTACCGTACCCACTCCTTGGCATCCTCGGGAGTGATAATGTTACGATCTTTCCATTCAAGACCGTTTCCAGGGCGGTGAAATGAAACGATCCTAGGGGCCACCATCTTATTTTCGGCACTTCGTCGCCGTTCATTAAGTGACCACTCAAGATCTCCGGTCGGCACCCCCCTCACGGTCGTAATGCCATTGGCCATCCACAGTTTGTAGACATATTCGGCCTCTGGGGCCTTGGGCACCCCACCGGTATGCACATGAAGATCGATGATGCCCGGCATAAGGTACTTGCCCGTAGCATCTATTTCCTTTGTATTGCCCGTACCGATCTTGGGCCGCTTGGATTCATCTATGGGAAGGTGTGGCAGCCCAACCCCTACAACGTCGACAATCTTATTGTTTTCAACCACAACGTCATAAGGACCACCCGGAGGTCCGCCGGTTCCATCGATTACATTGACACCGCGAATGATGAGTCGGTCATACGGCCCCTCACCTTCCCCAGGTTTGCGATCGGGGCCGCCGATCATTTGGGATGACACCAACATTGGAACGGCCAGAAATGCTGTGAGCAAAAAATGTTTCATAAAATTAGGTTTTAGAAATAATTGGTTAATAAAAAGACTGTGATCGGTTATTTATTTTGGTTATATATAGATTTCCTAAATTTTATTTTATTGCCCTTTGTTTCCTGCATTTCATCTAGGGCCGTCCTATTTGAGACCGCTCCTCTACTGTAATTATAGTTCACCGATAGGGCCACTTGGCTTCTAAAAGCGGTTTGCGACAGATATTACGAGTTGTTTATGTGGGAAGTTTCATTCTTGTTGCGCCTATAGTTTAAACCCCCTTTTTGGGGTCCCATTTAAAGTCCTCAATTATATGTTGCAAAAATCTTGGATAAGGGTGACAGACAGCATTAATTTTTTTAAATTGATAAATATTCATTATTATTGGTTAAAAACTTAAAGTTTTCTTAATAAAAGAATAAATTTAAGGATACGTAAATTTCATGAAAACGGCAGCACGATCAGAGATGGATAATTTCGAGCTCCTTTTTAAGGAGCACTATCCCTTTTTGTGCCTAGTCTCGTTCTCAATTCTTAAGGACAGGGACGCCGCAAAGGATGTTGTTCAGGATTTTTTTATCTCCTACTGGCAAAAAAGAAGCTCCATTACCATAAAAAGTTCTTTTCAGGCCTATGCGGGCAAGGCCGTGAAAAATTTGAGCTTACAGGCCCTAAAGCATACCATCAAGGAAAGAACTTTTTTGGATGGACTAAATTTACCGACTTCCGAGACCCAAAAATCTACCGACAAGGAAAAGGGGCATGGCAATATCTATGAGGCACTGAATAAATTGCCCGCAAAAAGAAGGGAGATTTTTATTTCATCCGTAATGCAGGGACATAGTTATAGTGAAATTGCCGAAGCCAATGGTATCTCCATAAATACGGTAAAGACCCAGATCAAGAGATCCTATTCATTCTTAAGATCACATATCAAGGAAGACATATTGTATCTCTCCGCTTTTATTTCCCAATACTTTGTTTAAGAGATATATAAATTTTTAAGGTGATCATTGTTTCCTTTGATTATGTCTTAGTTCCCAGTATTGAACGGGGCAGTAGGCGGCCATATTATGGGATAGGGAAATCGCTTGATTTCCAACAAGATTGCAATGGTCTTGTATTTTTTCAATGTAGTTATATAGAATGTATACAACTGCGGGCCCGTCAGGTATAGAGGTCACTTCGCACCCAAGGTCCTGATTATGGGTGATGGGTGGGCGTTGCTCACTTGGAACCCATAAACGAATCCGAAATACTATATACAGATCGAACCGGGAGCACCTTTAGGTAAAGGAATATGCCAATGTGCCCATTATGTTCTTTTATACGCAATCGACCCTAGTGGTGGAAAATCAAATCCCTGGATTTTTTCAGTAAGTCCGTTATGGCCCCAAAGTCATAAGCACCGTTCCCATCCCTGCAAAATAGATTGGAACCGGCACCAATACAGTTTACCCCGGCCTCAAACCATGGTAACAGCCCTTCCGGATCCAGGCTTACGCCCCCCGTGGCCATGATACTTGTCCAGGGGAGCGGCCCTTTTACCGCTTTGACAAAAGATGGCCCTCCGATACTTGACCCGGGAAAGATCTTTACCATCTCGGCACCCAACTCTTCCGCATAGGAAATTTCCGTGACCGATCCGCACCCGGGAATCCAGGCCACCTTCCTACGGTTACAGATTTTGGCCATGTCCTTGTTCACAATTGGGGATACGATGAAATTGGCACCCAGTTGAAGGTACAATGCAGTGGTTGCAGGATCTATCACAGATCCAATTCCCAAAATCATATCCTTTAGTTCTTGCTTAACATAATAGATCAAATCTTCAAAAATAGCTTGCGCATTATCGCCCCTATTGGTAAATTCAAAAACGCGTGCACCTCCATCATAGCAGGCCGCGACCATTTTTTTACAGATTTCCGTGTCCCCGTCGTAAAATACCGGTACAATTCCGGTGGACTTCATGGTCCGTACCGTTGTTATTCTGTCATAAGCCGCCATACCATTATCTTTTGATTCTTCCTTCCATATTACCTGCCACAATCTCCAATATTTCTTCCACACCGGCAAAATTCGTGTCTCCCAAAAAAGTATGTTTTAAAGCACAGGCGGCATTGGCGTATTCCAACGTACCTTGGTCGTCAAAATGCTGTAGTCCATAAATAATGCCGGCGGCATATGCGTCCCCTGTTCCTATGCGGTCCACCACATTGTTGATTTCCAGTTCCGGGGCAACCAGATATTGGTCGCCCGTCCATGCCCTGCCATAAATTTTTTGACAAGAAGCGCCCAATCCGGTACGGACCTTGTCGAAGACTTTTTCTATATTGGGATATTGCCGAAGTAGTTCCTTACAGGCCATAATAAACCCTTCCTTACCTTGATCAAAATCAGCGGTCAGAATTTCATTCATCTCATTGACACCCCCTATAAAAACAGTGGAAAGTCCGATCAATTCCTCCAACACCACCTTGACCTCCCGTCCATATTGCCAAAGATTGCTGCGGTAGGCGGGGTCGGCAGTGATGTACATTCCCTTGCCACGGGCGGCTTCCAGTCCCTTCTTAAGACCCAAATATGCATTCTCCGATATTCCTGGGGTGATGCCCGTCCAATGAAAACTGCTGCACCCTTTTAAGATGGTTGTCCATGGTATAAGATCTGGGGATATGTTCGCAAAACTCCCGGATGATCGGTTATAGGCAATATGACTGGAACGCATTGCAGAACCTACTTCCAAAAAATAAAGTCCTAGGGGGCGCTCGTTTTTTCCGATGGCGGTAACGTCTATACCGAACTGTTTTATAAAATGCAGAGCTGCCTCCCCCACAATGTCATCCGAAACGGCCGAGACGTGCTGAACCTCCAGCCCCATGGTGGCCAAGGAGGTGGCCACGTTCAGTTCCGTACCCCCAAAAAAGAGGTCAAGGGATGTTGTCTGCTTGATCGTTCTCCGAGATGGTGGGGACAAACGCATCAGCACCTCCCCAAAAGTCACGTTTTTTCCCATTCTTGGCGTTCCGTTATAGTTTAAAGGCCTGTCTGGCGATCAGTTTCAATTTCCCATCCAGTACCTGAAAGACCAAGAGGTTTCCAATCTTGATCGCTGCCGGTTCCCCCTTATTGGTAGCCCGTGACGAAAAAGTATGCCGTACGATGGCTGTTTTACCATAGATGTGGACCGTCTGTTCGGTCAGGGCGATTTCCAAAAAATCAAAATTTCCGCCGATCAGGTCCGATATAAACTCTTCCCGATCTTGGACCAATCCGCTGGAATGTCCATAGGTCAGGTCTTCGGCCGTCATATTTTTCAGCCTACCCTCTTCGGGATGTATTATGGCGGCATTTAAGCTGTCCACCGCTGCAACCACTTCCGCCTGCGTTATGTGGTGTGGCAGGGAAACAATTTCAGCTTTTTCAGCTTTATTTTTCTGTTGTACACAGGTCAGAAATACCAACATTACAGCAATGCTTGAATACTTTTTCATGGTCATGATCAATTATTTTTTTTAGGTTGATATTTTGATTTACGGTTTCGGGGAAACAGGTTCATCCTTCGGTTCAGCGGGAGCTTTTTTATGCCAGTAGGAGGCCAGTATAGATCCCGTAATGTTCATCAACGGACCAAAAACGGCGGGAGCGAGGCCCATGGTGGCAATCTTGCCCAAGGAATGGGCGATACCGGAAGCCAGTCCCCCGTTTTGCATACCCACTTCCAAAGCTATGGTTCGGGCATCCCTTTCCGCGAGCTTGCATACTTTGGCAACCCCGTAGCCCAAGGAATACCCAAATAGGTTATGGACCAAAACGATCAAGATCAACAAAAGTCCAATATCCAATAAGCTATCCCGACCAGCTGCTGTGATCACCACAATGATCAATGCTATGCCGACCATGGACACCAAGGGCATCACCTTATTTAACCAGAATGTTTTTCCCCTAAATAATTTATTGAACAAAAGGCCCACTCCTATGGGAAGGATGATCATTTTCACGATATCCCACATCATTGCCAAGGTATCGATCTTAATAAATTCCCCGGCGAGAACCTTCATTAGCACTGGGGTCATCAGCGGTGCCAATAAGGTGGCAAGGGAGGTAATGGTCAACGACAGGGCCAAATTTGCCTTCGCCAAGTAGGCCATAACGTTGGAGGCCATGCCGCTTGGGGAACATCCGATAAGGATGATCCCCGCCGCTATCTCAGGTGGAAAATCGCTCAGTACCGCTAGTACATATCCTGTGAAGGGCATGATCCCGAATTGCGCCAACACACCTATGAGTACCCCTTTTGGTGTTTTTGCGACCGCCACAAAATCTTTGGCGCTCATGGAGGTTCCCATTCCGAACATGATCAACTGTATAAGGGGCGTTATCAGACCGGTAAGTTCAAAATTCCCTATTTGAACAAAATATTGGGGATAGTACATGGCCATGGATACGGCCGCAAAAATGATTGCCGTAAAAACATAGCCCTTAAGATGTCCATACCCTTGAAACCCGAACGCGAGGACCAAAAAGAATAAGATCAGTAAAGGACCGGACAGGGCCATATGACCAAAAACTGCCAATACAATAAAAACCAGTAGTAATAGACTGGCCAAAACCAGCATGGCCATAGGCCTGGTAAATTTTTTCATAATGTTGCGTTTTATATTGAAAGAATCGAAAGTGGCGCATTATTGTTGGGGACCGCCACTGGTTCTGATCTGTTATCGCCCTTTTAAGGCAAAAGCGATGTACTTCCCCCCTGATGGACGTCCCCTTCCACCGCCTGCGGCAATGACCAGAAATTGTTTGCCATCTACCGAATATGTTATTGGGGTAGCGAACCCTCCGGCGGGCAACTGATGTTCCCAGACGACTGCCCCATTATTTTTATCGAAGGCCCTGATCTTTTCATCCATGGTCGCTGCAATGAAAACAAGTCCGCCCGCGGTCACTATGGGTCCCCCGTAGTTTTCCGTCCCTGTGGGCGGTATCCCTTTTTCGGTGAGCTCGGGATATTCCCCTAACGGTACCCGCCACAAATAGTCACCGGTTTTTAGGTCTATTGCATTTAGGGTGCCCCAAGGTGGCTTGATTCCCGGATAGCCATTTTGATCCGATAGTTTCCTCCAAAATTTGGTGACATATTTGGGCTTGAAACCAAATTCCTTCTTATGGGCCTTTTCTTCCTTTTTCCCTGCGACCACATTGCCGCCGCTTCCCGCATGTTGCCCAATCTTCCTCTGTTCCAATAGGAAGTCGGCCAGGGCAGCTCGCTCCCCTTCCGATATATGCTGAAAAGAGGGCATCCTTCCAATCCCCTTCTCCATTATCGATAGGATCTGCGACCTGGAGCGCCGCTCCCCTATTCCTTGCAAGGAGGGAAAATCCGACGCATTTCCTTCGCGATCGGCCCCGTGACATGCCGCACAGTTCTTCATATAGGAGGCATTCCCCTTGGAAAGGGAGGCGTACTGCAAATTTTGTGCGGTCGTATCGATCATTTGTAAGATCCATGGATCATTGTTGGCGTTCTGGTAAAGGATACCCTTCGGATCGATGGCATTCCCCCCCCATTCCGCACCTCCGCTATATCCATAGACCAAGGTACCCTTTTCGTTGGGCAAGGTAAACTTATGGCCATATTCCAGCTCTGCCACCATGTTCCTAATATATTCCGATGCCTCAGGAGAGATATCCGTAATATCGCTTTCTTTAAAGACCTGGTTGGAAAGTGGCAACGGCTTTACCGGATATTTCTGTGTGGGCCAGGCATGTTCTCCCGTTAGGCCATTGGTTGGGACCGGTTTTTCTTCCACTGGAAAAAGAGAGGAGCCATTTTCGCGGTCTAGGACATAGATCAGTCCGTCTTTGGTGGCTTGGACGGCAACGTCCTTTTTTAGTCCGTTATAATCGATAGTGGCCAAATTGGGAGGACTTGGAAGATCGCGGTCCCACAGATCATGATGGATGGTCTGATAGTACCAAAGCAGTTTTCCCGTAGCTGCCTCAAGGGCCAGTACACAATTGCCAAATAGGTTCTTGCCCTTCCTGTTTCCCCCGTAAAAATCCGATGATGGGGAACCCGTGCCTAAATATATAATACCTCGTGTTTCATCCAAGGTTATTCCACTCCAGCTATTGGCCCCACCTACTTCTTCATGTGCCTGCGCGGGCCAAGTACCATAACCGGTTTCCCCCGGTTTTGGCACGGTATGGAACAGCCACTTTAGCTTCCCCGTTTTGATGTCGAACGCCCGTACGTGCCCCGGAGCGGCATTGCCCGTTTCAAAAACGGCAGACCCCATTATCAAAAGATCTTTAAAGACCACCCCCGGACTTGTAGCGTTCACCGATAATTTTTCCAGGTCGTAACTGTCCGGTAAAAGTCCTTTGCGAAGGTCCACAACGCCCCCCTTCCCAAATTCGCTGACAAGTTTTCCCGTCCCCGCATTGATGGCAAAAAGCCTTGAACCTGCGGAGTACAATATTCTGCGGTCTGTATCCCTCTGCCAGTAAACGACCCCACGGTTGCTGTTCACGATATACCTACCCTTATTTTCCCCTGGTTCAAATTTCCAAAGTTGTTCGCCGCTCTTGGCATCCAACGCGAACAGCTCCAGACCGGGCGACGTTCCGTACAAGGTTCCATCCACGACGATGGGCTGGCACTGAATCTGTTTTCCCGTTGGGTTTCCGTCACCAATGGAATCGTTGGAATCGTAGGTCCATGCCACTTCCAGGTTTCCAACATTTCCTAAATTGATCTGTTCCAAAGCCGAGTACCTGTTTCCCGCTTTGTTCCCGCCATACACGGGATAATCGGTATCCGTTTTGCTCCTGCCGTCGGAACATCCGGACAATGTACAATGTAGATAGACCAGTCCCAGTCCGAAGCTGGAAAAAAACTTCCTTACTAATTTTGCCATGAATTTTTTATAAAAAAAGGGCCTTCCTGATTTTACCGGCCCTGCCATATTGGATTGTAAATTAGGCCGACACGAAAGGGTAGGGTTTTTAGTAGGTCGACAACTTTGGGGCAGGCCCGTGCGACAGATGCCGGAAAACTAAAATAACGTTTCGGTCCATGACCGCCCGCCCCCCTTTGGCGGGAAGCCCAAGGGCAGGCCCCGAGCGTAACAAATCCCATTTAGCGCAAATTTATTGCATCCGTCTGCCCTTTTCTTGTTTCGTGGTGCTGCCCAAATGGGCACCAAAACCTTATAGTCTCCTGTGGACCCTCCTCCCAAGCCGGTTTTTCTAGTAATAATTTCTATTTTCCAAAAATTCGTTGAGTTCCTTTCGTGACATCGGCAACTTATCATCTGGATATTCGTTGTTGATCCACTTGATGAAATCATCCTTTATTTCCTTTGTCCATCTGGTATCGATCTGACCGGCGGTATATACTTTTTCCCTCAAGCGCTGAAATCCAAATTCGTCCCGAAGATTGGTGACCTCCGAGCTAATGACCAGTTCGTCCAGTAAATAGGAAGGTATGAATACGATGCCATATTTTGTGGCGAGCACTACATCCCCGGGAAGGACACTTGCCCGGCCGATCCGAATGGGCTTATTGATGCTGGTAAGCATTTGGTTCTGCAGATACGAGGGATCATCGCCCCGAAACCAGGCATTGAATCCGTCTATATTTTCCAGACCCTTTAAGTCCCTTACCCCACCATCAAAAATGACCCCATTAAGCGAATTGGCATAAATGGCGTTTCCAAGGTTGGACCCTATCAAGGTCCCGTCTATGATCCTTCCATATCCGTCCGCTACATAGATATCTCCAGGTTGCAGTATTTCAATGGGCCAGGAATTGCTCCCGCCTATGGTGTCCCTGCCCTCTTTTGCTCCCTGTAATTTGATCCCCTTTTCGTAATCGGGCCTGGATGGCATGTATTGGGCGGTCACTACCCTCCCCGTCATCACACTATCGGGATGGATTATCTTCCAATCCCCATCGTACTGGTTATGGTAGCCCTTTCCCCTCAGATAGCCCCAGGCTTCTTCCACCGCCACATTTTTTAATCTATTCAATATTTTGTCCGATACCTTGGGCCTTCCATCGGCGGAACGTTCCCCGGTCCATTGCGGGGTCATTGCCTTGATTTGCTGGGCAGAAGAGGCAACCTCTTGTGCCGGTACCATGGCCATTGAAAATAAGAATGCTACTAGTAAAATTGTTGTTTTTTTCATGGTGTTTATTTTGTGCTACGCTTACCTAAATTATTTGGATACCAAACCGTTCTTGCCCACTGATTCCGCAAGTCCCCTCATATAACCAATGGCGAATAAATTGCCCAACGCCATGTAGCCCGGACTTGAGTTTTCCTCTCCGGCCATGGTAGGCACATGATCCGGACGTATGGAACCCTTAAATCCGATGTCGTAATAAGCCTGCATGGCGGCATGCATATCAATATCGCCCTCATCATGGAAGGTCTCCGTGAATTTGGTGCTGGGCAGTTTGCCACTTAGCTCCCGTACGTTCCGAAAATGTACAAAATGGATCTTACCCGCTTTACCCCATCTTCTTATCAATGATGGGATGTCTGCGCCCATCAAGGAATAGTTCCCCTGACACATGGTTACCCCACTATAATCACTTGGCACAATGGATAACATTTTATCGAAATTTTCCACGGTGTTCATGATCCGGGGAATCCCCTGAATGCTATCCACCTGTGGATCATCCGGATGCAGGGCCAGCTTCATGCCGATTTTTTCAGCTTCAGGCACCACCGCCTTTAAGAAATACTCAAGGCTTTTCCATAAAGTTTCCGGGGCAATTTCCCCATACTCGGTCAAAGATGCATCTTTGATCTTATCATAGTCAAATGCGGTCATAAGTGCCCCGCCACGGCCTGGGCTATCCATACTTGTACGGGCCCAACTGATCACCGGCATCCAATTGTAACATATAACGTCCACTCCCGCCCGCTTCAAGTTTCCCATAAATTTTATGAAGTTGGCAATTTCCTCGTCCCTGCCATCAAGTCCGAGTTTGGTCTTGGTATGAAGTGAAGGGGGGCCTTCCACAACGTTATAATGCAGGCCGGCTTTCTTATAGGCTTCCATAACACCCTTTATCACCTCGTATTCCAAAGGACTTCCATTGGGCATTCCTGCATCCTTTGGGCTGATTCCGGTAACCGCTCCCAACGCATCCATTTGTTTGGCCAATTCGATCAAATACTTGTTTTTATCATTGTAGAGTCCCCCGAAATAGGCATTGCTGAATTCCATTCCGGCATCCTTGGCCATTCCGGTCAAATTTTTAAGTGCCCTTTTTTCCGGTACCATGGTGTTTGAAAAGGCGGAGGAAATTCCTCCCCCGGCGGTAAGGGCCGCGGCCATTACGGTATTTTTTAAGAAATTTCTGCGATTGTTTGTCATGTCATTTAAGAATTATATGAATGGGATACCCCAATAAGGTTTATAAAACTATACATACTTCCCCCTAATGGAAAAGTTAGGTGATCGAACGATTACGCCATAAAAGGTTACTCTTCAACGTCCCACCAAACCCTGGTGCTATAGGTATCCGCGCCCTGACGTGTGATAGCGGCCTCCACATTTTGGGTGTTCAGTGCCTTCTCTTCAAAGGAATACATTAAACGCCGTATGGGTTCGCCCCCGGTGGTATTTAAAGGATAGGTTATAGGGGCGAGCTCGGGAACTCCCGTGCGGCGCCAGTTGGACCAAGCTTCGAAAAAGTCCAGGTACATATAATGGGCCAGGTAGAACTGCGTATGGATCTGTTCCATCTGCTCCTCCACGCTGCCTGAAAGTACATTCTCCGCAACGTACTGGTCAATTTCAGCGGTACTGATGGCCATTGGCTCGATATCGTTATTGGGAAAGAGCGAAGTGGATTCCATATTTGCCCTGATCGCCGCATCGTAATGCTCCTGTGGCGTACCCGATGCCCACCCCCTTAACGCAGCTTCCGCCAATAGGAATTCGACCTCCGAATAACTGAGGATGATGGATGGGGTGGAAAGATTGGCAATGGTGGCCGTGTTGGGCTCCGAATATTCCGTGAGCAGTTGACTGCTCCAGTTAGGGATTACCTCGTCTATAGTACCTTGGTCATAGCCATTGGGCAGGCCTTGTTGCAATTCGGGAAGCGTTGTCTCCGCAATGACCTGGTTTTGGCGCGAATTGATGTTACCTTCCCACAAGGTGGCATAAAATGGAATTCGCGGATCATCTTTTTCCTGGAGTATATCCATAAAGGTTTGGGCCATTTTTACGAGACCTGTTCCTTGGTTGCCTTCCGGTAAGCTTTCCCTTTTCAGTTCAAAGGCGTCCCAATTCCACGTATTACCATGACCGGGAGAATGTTCCAGCAGTGCAATATCACCGTTGCCCTGCATAACCCCTCCGGCAATGGCCTTCTGCACCCATTCCTGTGATAAGTCGATATCCACCTTGGTCAATCTCATTCCCAGCCGCAACATAAGGGAATATGCAAATGTCCTCCAACCATCCAGGTTTCCCCCATATATTACATCCGCTGACCCAAAGGAACCCGCAGCCGGATCCATTTGATCTATGGCACCTTCCAGATCTTCCAACATCCATGGATAGATATCCGACTGCTTGTCATAGAGCGGCTTGAATATTCCCTCGGTAGCTCCGAGCCCTCCTTCTTGATAGGGGATATCCCCATAGGCATCGGTTACGCGGTGCAAGGTGTAGACCCTCCATATTTTGGCAATAGCATTTTGGTTGATCAATTCGGGGTTTCCTTCCGTAGCGGCAAGTATTTCGACCAAGTTCCTCAAATGGGACTCATAGGCAGTTTCGAAAAAATTCCCGGTCTGGGAATTAACGATCCCCTTCTCCCCGTACCAAAAATCCTGGAGGGTGGCGTGATACTGCATAGCTCCCGACAAGTATTTGATATTGGTGCGGTTCCTGTCCTCGGTTCCCGTTCCCACTGTCCTGATTATGCTTGTGGTAAACAGGGTTTCGATATCCGCTTCCAAATAGGCATTGGGATCCTGGTTCATTTCCTCAAAACCTTCGTCACAGGACGAGATCACAAGGAAAATACCACAGAATATGGCCATTTTGGTCCCAAGAGTATTTAAACCGATTTTATTTTTGCCGTTCATATTGAATATTGTTTTAATTAGTGTGTGTTTCAACGTTTAGAATTTTACGTTCAAGTCAAATCCATAGCTTCTTGTGGTGGGCAGCCCGAAATTTTCCAGGCCCTGTCCGTTGCCACTGCTATAATTGGATTCCGGATCTATATTATCCGTGGTCTTATATAAAATGAGCAGGTTCCTGCCCACCAGGGAGAGACTGGCGCTCTTGAAAGGTGTTTTATCAAGGATAGAAGAAGGAAAATTGTATCCTACGGTAAAAGATCGCAATTTTATGAAGTCCGCTTTCTGGACAAAATCCTCCGTAATGCTGTAGGCTATCCCTCTGTAATAGTCCTGTGCGGACCTTGTAGTGCTATAGGGGTCCCCATTTTGATCTACCCCTGAGAGGATTATTCCATTCTCCCTTACCCCATTGGCGACCGTGCGTTGATGGAGCCCGAAATCGGTACCATAGGCATTAGTGGCCGAATAAATGCTACCGCCCCATCTACTGTCCAACAAAAAACTCATCGAAAAATCCTTGTAACTAAAATTATTCCCGAATCCCACCGCCAAGGGGGGAACGCCCCTTCCCAAGGCCTCCAAGGTCCCTGCAACGGGCAGTCCGCTGGTACTGTTATAGACGATATCGCCATTTGCATCACGAACCCTTCTGTTTCCGGCGATCATACCAAAGGGCATTCCTTCAAAATGGTATATGGCACCGTTCAAAGTTCTGGTCTGGGCACCCGGAAGCATCAATCTGTCCAGGTCATCGGAAATCTTTATCACTTCATTTTCGTTGTAGGCCATATTAAGGGTCATGTCCCAGTTGAGGCCGTTATCCGATCTTGGCAATGGTTTACCGGTCAGCATAAGCTCTATTCCACGGTTTTTCATTTCACCCACGTTTATGGCCACATTGGTGTAGCTACTGGAAGGAGCGATCGAGGCATTTACGATATCGTCCGTAGTGGTCCTATCATAGAGCGTAAGATCCACTCCCAGCCTGTTCTCAAAAAAGCGCATATCAATCCCTGCCTCCAAGGTAGTGGAGGTATAGGGTGTCAACGCACTTGGAATGGTTGCACTCGAAACATTTGTAAGGGTCTGCCCTGCATACTGTACCGCTTGGGCCGAATAGGATTTTTGTATGGCATACGGACTGGGGGCGCCTCCCCCCACTTGGGCCCAAGAAGTCCTTAGTTTAACGTAGTCCATCCACGACGGCATTGCTTCCCATACTTCCGAGGCGAGAAAACTAAGCCCCGCGGAGGGATAAAACAAACTGTTATCATCGATTGCCAGTGTAGAGAACCAATCGTTACGGCCACTTAACGTAAGAAACAGATAGTCGTTAAATCCTATGTCTGCGGAAGCGAACAAGGAATTGATCCCATATTTGGCATAATTTATTTCAAAGGTCTGGCTGCTACCATTACCGATAAAATATTGGTTGGGCAGGTTAAAATTACCACTGGCCAAATTGATACCATCAAAGGTATTCCGCATCTGATTGCCCCCGGCCAGGACGTTTATACTGAAATGATCCGACTCTTTGTTGAACCCCAAGATCGCTTCCAAATTGGTCTCCATGCGGAGTCCTTGATCGGTGGTCATGCTGCCGGTGGCCTGATACGCAAGACCGGTAGGGTTGATATAAAATCCGTCCGTGTTCATTTGATCGATCCCCACACGTGCCCTTGCATACAAATTTTCCGTAATGTTATAGGTGGTATTAAAAGAGCCGATCAGTCTTTTACGGGTGTCCCCGTTACGTACTTTGTTGACCACAAAATAGGGATTTGTCACGTAGATATAATCGCTCCATTGAAACTCATTGCCATTTTCCGAATATCCCGGGGCAAGTGTCCTAACGTCGATATTTGTAGCGATAAGCTGGGCACCGGCATTTGGGTTCCTATCAAAATCCCCCGGCCGCGTTCGGTTTTCCACTTCCTCCAAGGAATACTGGACATTTGCCTGGAACGTTATTTTCTCGGCAAGCGCGGCATTCAGACTAAGGTTGAAGGTCTTTCGGTTCATCGTATTATTGGGAACGATCCCCTTATTATCCATATTGGATGCCGCAAACCTGAAGTTGATCGATTCATTTCCGCCATTAAGGGCCAAGGTGTTGGAAATGGTAGATCCGGTCTGATAAAAATTATCAATATTGTTTCTCACTGCCGAATACGGTCTTGTACCTCCATCAGGCTGGATTACGGGGGAGCCATCCAATCTACTTCCCCATGATGTTCTACCAAAGGCGATGGCTTCCGCTTGGGTAGTGGGAGCTTGCCCTTGGGAGCCAGATCCATATTGATACTGCCAGTCTAAAAGATCGATGGGCTGGTCCATGGTAAAATTGGAACGATATTCTACCCCGATGCCCTGACGTGCCATACCGGATTTAGTGGTGATCAAAACCACTCCGTTTGCCGCACGCGCCCCATACAGGGCCGCCGCGGTGCCGCCTTTTAGGACTGAGATACTTTTAATATCATCGGGGTTTATGCTCGAAAGCCCATCCCCCCTATCCACTCCACCGTAGGTCCCGGGCGTGGAAGTATTTTCATTAGTAATGGGCATTCCATTGACCACATATAAAGGTTGGTTGTTCCCATTAAGGGAACCGTTTCCCCGGATGATCACCCTACTGGAGGCACTTGGTCCCCCTGAAGTACTTGATACGGTAACACCGGCCACCCTACCGGACAGGGCATTTCCCACGTTTATTTCCCTGGCTTTTGTCATATCGTCACCTGCAACCTCGGAAACCGCATAGGTCAGCGATTTTTTGGCCTTTGATATACCAAGGGAAGTGATCACCACTTCGTCCAATTGCTCCAGATCCTCGTCCATAACAACGTTTATGGTAGTCTGGTCGCCGACGGTAATTTCGGTACGTTTCATGCCAACATATGAAAAGATCAAGACCGCATCAGAGGAACTTACTTCCAAGCTATAATTTCCGTCAAAATCGCTCAGGGTTCCATTAACGGTCCCTTCTTCCAAAATGCTGACCCCGCCCAGGGCCACGCCATACGTATCGCTAACATTTCCTTTAACGTTCATCTGAATGGCCCCTTCCGTGTTCCCCTTCTTAATGGGCCCTATAGTTTCAGGGTCTTCGGTAATGGTTATATTGTTTCTTAAAATGGTGAACGTGTAAGGGGTCCTATTGGATAGTTCCTTGACCACTTTCCGTATATCCTCATTTTTAAATTCATATGTTCCCCTCAGCTCACGAACTAAATCGATTTCTTTACCGTACGCAAATTTGAAATCCGTTTGGCTTTCGATTTCGTTGACCACTACCTTCAGTGTGGGATTGGCCACGCTAAAGGAAATTTCTTGGGGACTTAAAAAGACCGGCACATAAAAAATTAATGCCAATAATAGTTTGTTCATATTTAATTTTATTTAAATTTGAAAATATAAAGAGCCTGTCGACACCATAAAATGTCGGTATTGTCTTTAGTTTTTAAATAAAAAGGGTTCTCTATTTGATCGTGGAAACCCTTTTTTATTTCCTTAATATTACTACTGTTCTGCTTTCCCTGTTTATTTCATATTCCATATTGTTTATGATTGATAATAAATTTAAAATTTCCGGTAGGGTATCCCCTTTGTTAATTCTTAAAGTGACCTGTGTATCGAGGATATGGGGAGGACCATCAAACTCATAATTAAAGCGCTTGCCAAGAAACCCTAGGAGTTCGCCCAGTTCAATATTGTCAAGGTCCATAAATGTATTGCCAAGGTCGAAGGTGAGGCCGGTATTGAATTTTCGTATGTGCGTCTTCCCATTTCTGTACGACAGACTTTCCCCAGGGATGAGTCCCCATGATTCTGCACGGTTCTCTACCGAAACCAAGACCCTTCCCGTGTAAAGGGAGATTTCCACATCCCTATCTCCGTTATCCCAGACCAAAAATTTGGTTCCCAAAACTTTGGTGACCGTAGATCCCGAGATTACCCTAAATTCCCTGGAACTGTCTTTTACTATATTAAAAAAGGCCGATCCCTCGAGTTCCACCCTCCTACTTGATTCAAAGTGCTCCTTAAAACTTATTTGTCCTCCGTTTTTAAGCAGTACCGTACTTCCATCGGGAAGACGTATCTCTTTATCGGTAATACCGTAATTATCTATTTTTATGGTATGGTTGTAAATTGCCGTATAGTAATATGTGGAACAGAGTACAAGTAGCATAGCGGCCACAAGACCCGCTCTCAGATAATTACTACGGCGTTTCTTTTCTGCAGTTGCCAAATTGACCTTACGGAAGCGTTTCCAGGATTCATCTATCCGATCTGCAGGTAGATCCTTATGGGGCAAATTCCACAAATAATCAAAATCAGGATTATCAAATTCTTTTTTTTTCACCTAAAAAAATATCATATTACAACACTATAACAATTGATATTTTAATAGTTCCTAATTTTTATATGTTAAAATTATTATTTATGCAATTCCTCCTTGATGAAGTTATGGGCGAGGTATATATGATGGGCGATGGTTTTCTTGGATATATTAAGGGATTCCGCTATTTCTTCGTATGTCAGGTTATCGATCTTATGGAGAATAAAGATATTCTTTCTTTTTGGGGGCAGCCGTTCAATGACCCTTCTTAAACGTTCCAACTTGTGGTTGAAGAGGTTTACGATACTGTCATCCTCCGCCTCTTCCGAAAGGAAACTTTCCCCAAATTCTGCAATTATTTTTGACTCCCTTTTCAGATGGTTGAGTATCAAATTTTTGCAAATCACGAAGATTTGGTTGTCCATGGGTACATTGTCCTTTAATTGGGCCCGATTTTCCCAGACCTTAAGGAAGGTTTGCTGGACAAAATCGTCCGAATCCATGGTACTTGAATGAAACCGCTTGGAAAAATGGTAGAGTTTTGAATAATATAACTTATAGACCCGCTCAAGGCATTTTACATCGCCATTTTTTAAGGCTCGAATTAAGAAATATGTATCCGAATTTTCCAAAGGAATTTACGATTAGGGCCGTTTATTGATCACACTGTTAAATCAAAATTAAATAAAATTAAAAATAAAGTTAAATAAAAATGATGAATAACAAAAAATAGCTTAAAAATTATATTTATTGTAATTAGTCCAAGTTTGGGCAACGCCCAATTTTGCGGTCAATGGCAGGACATTAGATTTTATACCGCCATTTAAGGGGATAACAATATGCCGCCAAAAATGGATTACTGACAATTGCTGCAACGGCAGGGGAAATCCTATCACTATGTCAGACCAGCTGCCTCCACTGGTTCCGCTTAGTATAAATGGGTCATGGATGCGAATACATATCCACAAACGCCCGCAACGCCCTTGATAGCGGTTCGTCCTTTCGAAAGGCCAACACGGTCTGCATGGTCCCCAGTTGTTTGTTCAGGCCATAGGTCCTTATCTTTCGGCCTGCATAATAGCTGCTTACCACTTCTTCGGGCAAGAGACTTATACCCGCCCCGGCCTCCACAAAGTTGATGATGCCTTCTATGGAGTTCAGGACCGTGCTTTTATAATGGACAATACCCTTGGAACCCAGCCAGGATTCCAATCGTTCCCTGAAAATGCACCCCTCGCCGAACACTACGATCTTTACGGGTCGACTTTTCAGCAGTTCCCGTAGATCTGGTCCGGTAGCTGCGGTCATTAACAGCAGTCGTTCTTCCTTGATCTTGACCTGTTCCAGTCCCTGTACGTCCAACGGGGCGGATACAAAGGCGGCATCCAGGTCGTAATTTAGCACCTCCTGAATCAATTTGCCCATAATGGCGGACCTGAATTCCAGTTCCACTTGGGGATAATCCTCTTCAAACTGTGCAAGGATATGAGGGACTTTTAGGGCCATGGTGGTCTCTATACATCCAATTTTCAGGTTGCCGTTTACGGCACCGTTGCCTTGGATATGGCTCTTGGCCTCTGCCACCAATTGCCCGATCTGCTTGCAGTACCGTATCAATATCTGCCCGCTTGGGGTGAGCTCCACCTTCCGGGAGGTCCGGAACATGAGTTCGGTGCCAAATTCTTCCTCCAAGCTCCTTATCCGTGCGCTTACGTTGGACTGTACGGTATACATAGCCGTGGCGGCCTTGGTAAAACTCCCACTGGCGGCTACGGCCTCAAATATTTTCAGATCGTGCATATTCATATTATCTATCATAAATAGTGATTAATACTATCGTTATTAATCGTTTTATGGAATCAAATATCTTACTTAATTTTGGATTGTCAAAATAGGGCTATCAATATTGAGCCTCCCTATAGCGGTTTCCTTTTCAATCTATTGACCTTGGATGATACAGCTGCTTTAGGGCCATAAAATATATAAGTCATGCAACATACAAAAGTACAGTATCGCAACATTGAAGTAAACGGGTTAAAAATGTTCTATAGGGAGGCCGGTAGGGCCGACGCCCCTACCCTGCTGCTCTTGCACGGCTATCCGACCTCATCCCATATGTTCCGGAACCTGATTCCCATCCTGTCCAAAAAATACCATGTTATCGCCCCGGACCTTCCCGGTTTCGGCTTTTCCGATGCCCCTGACCATAAGCGGTTCCAATATACCTTCGACAATCTGGCGAGCTGTGTACAGGAATTTATAGATTCCCTTGGGATGGACCGTTTTGCCATCTATGTTTTTGATTATGGTGCTCCCGTGGGCCTACGGTTGGCAATGGCCAACCCGGAAAAGATCAGCGGTCTCATCTCCCAAAACGGGAATGCCTACGAGGAGGGCCTGAGCTCCGAATGGCACCCCATACAGAAATACTGGAAAGATCCTTCCCAAACCAACCGCGAGGCACTTCGGGATTTTGTTTCCGAAAAAGCGACTTGGTTCCAATACCATGAAGGAGCCTCCGACCCGTCCCTGATCGCGCCCGAAACCTATACCCTTGACCAATTTTTTCTGGATAGGCCGGGCAATGTGGAGATACAACTGGATCTGGTAAGGGATTACAGGACCAATGTGGCACTGTACCCCAAGTTCCAGCAGTATTTTAGGACCTACCGACCCAAAACCCTTGTGGTATGGGGAAACAGGGATCCCTACTTCCTGCCCGCCGGGGCCGAGGCCTATAAAACGGACCTGCCGGATGCCACGCTAAAATTTTACGGTACGGGCCACTTTGCCCTAGAAACACATGTAAGGGAAATAGGAGCGGATATTATGGATTTTATGGCAGGGTTGTCCACATAAAATGGGGAGAAGCCCCCTAAGAGAGGAGTGGGCTATTTCAATAGTACTGGTCGGTATCCCTCTTGTGGTCAATAAGTTCCGTGGGGGACATACCGAAATGTTTTTTAAAAGCGAAAGAAAAATGCGATAGGTTTTCAAAACCTACTTCAAAATAGATATCCACGGGCCTGCGTTTCATTTCGGACAGTTGATAATAGGCCAGTTCCAATCTTTTTTGGGTCAGCCATCTTTGCGGGGTGGTCCTGAAGTGCTTAACAAAATCCCTTTTGAACGTTGAAAGACTTCTACCCGTTAAATAACCAAGCTTTTCCAATGGCATATTGAACATATAGTTCTTCTCCATAAAGCTGATAAGATCTACCTTGCCAGGTTCATCAAAATTGGCAAGAACCGCATCGATACCTTTATCGATCTCCCTTAAAATAACAATTGCCTCCGTTATTTTTAAGTCGGCAATCTGCTCGGGCAGTTTATTGGGAATGTCAAAATAGGGTAGTAAGGAACCTAAAAAACTGCTCAGCAATGCATGGTCCCTATAGATAGGGATCGTATGCCGCACCCCATTCTTTCCTTGGGAAGTCGAATTGGAATAGAAGCTTTTTAACCTTTTGGTGGATAGGTGTATGGCAACGGCTTTATGAGGTTTGCCATCTATGGGAAAATTACAGATGGTAGTAAGCCGGTTTCGTGGAACAAGAAAAATATCGCCCCCCTTAAAAACAAGTTCCGTATCGGCTTGGATCACTTTGCTTTCACCTTCGATCAACCAGACCAGGACATGTTCATCCAGTGTAATTTCCGTTTTAAAGTACTTTGCCTCCAAGACGGAAAGTTTAATTTCGGGTGTGATAAATCTTGCTCCTTGCATATATATTCCTATTTATTGTAAAAGTAGCCCGTTAACGAACAGGCTACTTTGCTTAAGGGCCAGAATAAATTTCGGGTTTTGTGGGTGATCTTGATCTGTTCGAGTGTTTTTTTTTTGCAACTTTTCCCGCTATTTCCGTTTTGGGCCTATCAAATCTTTCAAACCATTCGGAAAAAATGCTTCCACGAACACCACCGTATTCAAAAACTCCCTAATGGAAACTATCTTTCCGTCTTTTGAGACCAGATGCCCAATGTAATGTTGTTTGTAAGGTCTGCCATTGGCCATGGTAGCTCCGCTTTCATATTCCGCTACAACTTCGGTAGGGGTTTCCAATAGTACCTTGATGTTCTTAAAATGAAAATTGGGTGCTGCTTGTTTAACGGTACCCATGGTAGCTTCGATCGCTTTTTTCCCTTTAATGTTCGAAGGCAACCCAAGGCTGACCACGTAAGGAGCTTCAATATATGCGCTATCGGCAAAAAAAGAGGCAGATGACCCAGCATCTCCCTTACCTACACTTTCCAAAAAACCTTTTAACAACATGGAGGCGGTCTTGGCTTCTTGTTGGGCGTTTGCCACGCCCATTGCCATGGTAACCATCGTAACTATAACAATTAAACTTTTGCGTATCATTTGTTCTTAATTTAAAGGGTTGCACGGGATTATTTTACTTCAAAAAGAATATTTGTCATCTGCTCGCTCAGTTTCCATAGAAGTTCGGCATTGGCCGGGTCCAGCGCATAGGGCATGACGCCACTTTGATATTTGGTCCGCTCCGTGGCCATGTCCGCAACATTTACATCTTCGCAATAAACACCGCTTATGTCGTTTAAGCCTTGGGCGGTGGCACACCATACCGTTGTGGCGGCGCCTTGTGGAATATCCTTTAACGAAGCGGCCACTTCCGGAAGCAAATTTCCATCCAGATCACAGAATCCCATTTGATGGAACAATTCCACCGAAGCTTCCCTTGCCAGGTCGGTACCGTTTACGGAGCCAGGATGGACCGAGTACACGTTTATGTTAAATGATCTCGCCTTTACGGCCAATAACATAGAAAATAGAATTGTGGCGGTCTTTGACCGTCCATACCCCTGCAAGCTTTCATATTCCCTGTTTTCAAAATTAGGGTCGTCAAAATCAAAGGGTGCAAAATGATGTCCCTGTGAAGAAAGGTTTACTACCCTGGCCCCATTGGCTTTCTTTAAAGAAGGCCATAATTTCGCCGTAAGGTGAAATTGTGCCAAATAGTTTACGGCAAACTGCGATTCAAGTCCACGATCGTCCCTTCGTAAAGGTACCCACATAATTCCCGCATTGTTGATGAGCATGTGCAAGGGTCTGCCGGAAGCCAAAAATTTTGCGGCAAATGCGTCAATGGAATCGGGATCTATCAGATCCATTGGTTCTATTTCCACATGGTCGATTCCCTGGAGGTTTATCGTTGCTTTTTCGATGTCCCTTGCAGGAACAATGACCGTTGCCCCTGCATTTGCAAGTGTTTTTACCGTTTCCAATCCAATGCCCGTGTTACCACCGGTCACAATGGCGATTTTGCCGGTTAGGTCCACCCCTTTGATCACTTCCCTTGCAGTAGATCCTGCGTTGAAGCCGGAAGCAATTGGCTTCTGCAGCGTTCCATTGAAATTGTTTTGTCCCATTTTTTAAATTTTTACAGGACAAAAGTAGATGGCATTTTACGGAAAGGCTTTGTTTAAAAGTCCAGATGTGCTTTGTTGAAAAGGCCGTCTGGATTGATGAACGTTGAATTTTGAATGAGGAATGATGGGTTATAAATGGAAAAATTTACATGCACCAAATCTGTTATGGAGGTAGGGCGCAGCGGAGCTGCTTAGCTATTCAGTTATGGATGATGGAGCGAAAAAGGAGTATATCGATCGTTCCACATAACCGCATAACCACGTAACCCTATAACCGAAAATCAATGTAGAATTAGCAATGATGGAGGGAGAATTTTGATTTTTGCATACAGATCTTTTATCAGGTTACGGCGCAGCGGAGCCGCTTGGTTATGCAGTTATGGATGATGAATATTGAATGTAGAATTTTGTTCTGTTACCTGTTTGACCCTTACCAAAATTTTATCCCTTTCCCGAAATGTCGAAGAGTGCAATTCTTTCCTATAATAATCTTGCAATGGCCGATCTTTTCCCTGGGGAGCCGAAACAACGGGAGCCTTGCTACCACGATTTTCCCTATTTGGCGGATATCCCCCTTAAAAATGCCGTTTTTACCCCGTTGCTGGGTCAAAGATTGCCTTAAATTTGTAACATATGGATAAATATCCCGAAAGATCGATTCCGGAACTGTTCCATTGTAAACGGAACGGATACATCATTTTTTGGGGTTCAACAATTAACACGACCTAATCCTTTCAAAATGAAGAAAAAAATTCTTTTTGTCCTTTGCCTTCTGTTCGGGCTGATGTTCATCAACGCCGGTCTGAACAAATTCCTGAACTACATGCCTATGCCAGAAAACATTCCGGAGGAATCGTTAAAGGATTTTCAGGCACTCATGGAAATCGCTTGGTTGATGCCACTGATCGCTTTGGCCGAGATCGTTGGTGGCCTTTTAATTATTATGCCCAGAACGAGGGCCTTGGGCGCCTTGGTCATACTTCCCGTAATGGTGGGCATTTTACTGGCCAATTTTTTGGTGGATACCAGTGGTCTGCCCATTGCCCTTCCCTTAGCAGGCATTTTGGTCTGGATCTTTTTCGAGAATAAGGAGAAGTACCGTCCATTGTTCCAATGAACAGAAATAGGATCATGAGAACAAAACGCTCTCTTAATAAAGAATCAATAACTTAAAATAAGTATTATGTCAACAAACAGGGTCGCCCTTCACAGGGTTTTTACCGCTTCCCCGGAAAAGGTATTCCGGGCCTTTTCCAACGCAGATGCCATGTCTTTCTGGCTGCCCCCATATGGGTTTACATGTAAGGTACATGAACTTGATTTCAAGGTGGGGGGCATCCATAAAATGTCGTTTACAAACTTTGGTACGGGCAATGGACATTCCTTCGGCGGGAAATATCTGGAAATCGAACCAAATGAGGCCATTACGTATACAGACAAATTTGATGATGCCAATATAGCAGGGGAGATGACGGTAACGGTAAAACTTACCAAAGTATCATGTGGGACCGATCTTCATATCGTACAAGAGGGAATCCCAGAGGTCATCCCTGTGGAAATGTGCTATCTGGGCTGGCAGGAGTCCTTGGAAAAATTAAAAAAATTGGTGGAACCGGATATACCCGATGCCTAAATTCCACTTTGGGCAACTGCGCAATGGCCATTCGGCCTTTCGCCATCAATACAGGTCAATATGGGCCATCTTTCAGATCGGGAGATGGCCCTTATGGCGTCTTTTGTTCTTTTTCCACCTCTTTGGCGACCTCCTTTTTTGGCCTCAACACCCCTATCATTTGTCCAATTCCCAGCCCAAAGTAAGCCCTGTCCTTATTTATCTGAACCATTGGGGAAATAGTTATTCCGACAGTGCTTGTAAACGGCAATTCGATTTTTGGGTTTATGATAAGGCCGACCGTATAATAACGACCATATTCCCAGCTGTAATCGCTACCTACAGAAAAACCATCAATACGTGTCCAATTCTTCGGTTCCCTAATCCCCATATATCCAACACCAAGGTTAAGGTTGATCCTTATGGTCCCTTTATCGTTCAATTTATAGATTTTGCCTACCGCCAGTTGATAATTGGTCATATAGTCGAACGGACCATTTAAGCCAAGTAACAGCAATCCGAGAATACCCGAACTATAGTCTTCGGGAATGGAGTGGGGGTTTCTTATATGCCCGCTGTACCCGATCTTAAAAGCGTATTTTTCCTTAAGCACATAGTTCAGGTTCATATCCAACCCAAAATAATTGCCGATACCTACCTCAGTCGTCAGGTACAGACCATTGCTTTCCGCAAACTGTGCATATGCGCTTGAAAGCCCGTTCATACATAAAATCAATAGTGCAACTTTTTTTATAATGGATTCCATGTATGGCGTTTGTCTTAAGAAAGATCCTTTGCAATTTTTTGATAGGTCACAACCAGTATTCCTATACTTATATACCACAGCTCCATAATACGCTGCCATACCAAGAAGCACAACTAAGCGGGTAAAAGTCGGTCAGCCCTTATTTATAATGGCCATTTCCGTAGATTACCCAAGACTATTAGACCTTTTAACAGCCACGACAAGCATCCCAAGTTTACTTCCATAAATGTTGATCTTGCCCGGCGGGGCTAGGAGTCATTATCAGGAGCAGGTAGGATTGCATGGCCCGTAAATCTTCCGCCAATGTAGGGATAGGTTTCTACATGGAAATGGCCAAAAGGTTATCTTTGGGTAAACAAACCCACGGAAAGATATGCCGGAACTTTAACTTTGGATAAACTTTAGAACGATGGAAAGGTTCATTGCCAATGATAAACAGAAAGCATTCCCCGACCTCCTTACGATTTCACCTGGAGCCTGTATCAATGATCGCATTTTCACTTATATTTGAGTAACCCCCTCTAGTTGACCTTTGTAGCCAATATCAGGTCGTGCCGCAGCGTATCCCGACACTGATGATGGTGTACCCAAGGAAAAAAAATCATTTCATTGTTGTAATCCAATTTGTGCCATGGTCAATTTTATTGAAAGTGTTCTAAAACACCCGGAATTTTCCCGACAGTTCAGCTGTGGCGGCAGTCTTATTACGGTTTTCGACTGTCCCCTTGAAGCCAGGCTCATGAAAAACCGCTTTACCGATCTATGGAGCCAGAACAACTATATTTTCTATGTGGTAGATGGAAGAAAGGTCTGGCACACCGCCAATGGATCGTACGATCTTAAAAAGGGCAGTTGCGTATTCGTGCAAAAGGGCGCCAGCATCATCGAACAGTTTTTTGATATTGGCTTTTGCCTGGTGCTCTTTTTTATTCCCGACCATTTTATCTGTGAAACGCTCAAAGCCCTTTCCGTTCCCATCCGCCAAATGGATAGAGCATATGGTCCGGTAATGCAGGTGCGGACCAGTAGATCTTTGGAACTGTTTTTTCTGTCGATGTCATCCTATTTTTCACAAACAAAAGAACCGGACAAAGGGCTGCTTGAACTAAAATTCCGCGAACTGATCTTGACCCTTGCCGATGAACCGCAGAATGCGGAACTGCTCTCGTATTTCTGTTCCCTGATGAACGAACCCAGATCTGCGAACCTACTGCGGGTTATGGAGGACAACTACTGCTTCAACCTGAAACTGGACCAGTATGCCGAACTTTGCCATAGAAGCCTTTCGGCCTTTAAAAGGGATTTTAAAAAGACGATGCATATCACCCCTGGCAAATGGTTACTGCAAAAACGGTTGGAACATGGACTCCAACTACTTAGCAACACGCATAAAAGCATCAACGAGGTAGCGTTTGAAAGCGGTTTTGAAAACGCCTCCCACTTTACCCGCTCTTTTAAAGTACGTTACCAAGGTACGCCCTCTTCGATCCGTAAAACATTGTCGGTCTGAACCTTTAAGGATGTTTTTTGGACTTTACGGCAAAGCCGGATATCGGTTTATCCTTTAATTTAGGGACTATGAAACATTGAACCCTTTAAAATAAAAAGATGCCCAAAACAACACCTTTCCAACAGAATCCGAACAAAGCCCTATGGGAAAAGGGCGACTTTACCCAGATTGCGGACACGATGCGTGCCAGTGGTGCGGAACTTGTATCAAAACTCGGAATTACAAAAGATCTTACCATCCTTGACCTTGGGTGCGGTGATGGCACTACCGCTATACCGGAAGCCAAGTTGGTCGCCGAGGTTCTTGGGGTGGACATAGCGAGAAACCTCATTGAGGCTGGAAAGAAAAACGCTAAGAAAGAGGGCCTTACCAACCTTAGGTTCCAAGAAGGGGATGCCATGGATCTGGATTTTCTACCTGACGGGGAATTCGATATGGTCATCAGCATTTTTGGTGCCATGTTCGCCCCGAGACCCTTTGACGTAGCCAAAGAAATGGTGCGCCTTTTACGAAAAGGCGGAAGGATCGTTATGGGAAACTGGATTCCCGGTGACCCAACGATGGTCGCACAATTATTAAAGATAAGCTCCGCTTATACACCATTGCCGCCCGAGGGTTTTGTAAGCCCTATGTTATGGGGGGTAGAGGCAAATGTAGTGGAGCGTTTTACGGCCCAAGGAATTCCAAAGGAAAATATATCCTTCAGCAGGGAGACCTTTACCTTCCATGCCCCTTATCCCCCATCGAAATTTGTCAGGAAGTTCAAGGATTACTATGGGCCTACCATGAACGCTTTTGAGGCTGCCGCAAAAAATGGGATGGCAGCAGATCTGGAGCAGGAACTGCAAACGCTGTTCAACGATCAAAACCAAAGCGGTAAGAAGGAGGCCACCGTTATACCCGCAACCTTTTTAAAAGTGACCATACTTAGTTAAAGAGGCAGAAATTTTAGTGAACTTACCTGAGGATTAGTAAGAAAATTGATTTGCCGTTTGCTTACGATAAGGTTTTCATTTTCCAGAAAAATATGCCAAAAAAAAAGACCGCTAGTGCGGCCTTTTTTTAGGATTTGAGGGTATGGATTACATATCGATCCAGTTCCCGTCTTTATCGGCATACAATACACCTTGGGTACCGTCTTCCAACGCAACTTCCAATTTGTACTGCTCGGCCTCGTTTACGCTCGCCTTGTTGATAGTGGCGGTTGGATAGTTCTGTGATACCGCGGCGGTAATGGCCTCTGGCAGTTCACTGGATTCTATCTCGGTAAAATTGTCCTGGGTGGCCTCTTGGGCGGTGGCCTGTGTGGCGTCGTCCTGTGGCGCCCCTGTTTCCTGTGCAAATGCTGTCATACTTCCCAATGCCAATGCGGCTACGAATAATATCTTTTTCATGATGTGAAATTTTATATGGTTAAACTTGATAGGTATATTGAAATAAATATGCCAATCAATTCCAAAAATAATCAAAATGTATAATTATTTGATAATCAATTATATAAATATTCAGATCCTTGGGAGCCTGAATTTTATGATATGTATTTGTGTGTAGGCTATGTGAAATTTCGGGTAGGAAATACACTTTAAAAGGGTAATAATAATAGTGTTATCCATTTTTGATGGGAATTCTGTACCCTTTTTCCAGATGAGGACCGGGGCAATTTATCTAACCGGGATTGTCGATTACAGGGCTTGCTTCCCATGCGCATTTATGTAATGAATACCATTTTCGGGGATTCTTGAATCTACAACCAGAAAGTTTAATGAAATCCGTTATTTTCCCGTTTGGTCAATTCCAACTCGTTCACATATTCGTTCACTTCCTGCCATTTACCCAGATCGATCATCCCGTTGTCAATTGGGGCAACCCATTTGAACAGGAAAAATATATCCTTTACGGCCACGGTCCTCTCCCGATACCCTAAAGAGCCCATATCCATCATTTGGTATTCGATCCTATACTCGTGGTCTTGTTTGGACCTATGTGTGATGAACTGTGTCTTAAAGGTTCCGCCCCAGGAGGTACTATTGAAAAAACTAAAAAGTACACCAATTGCCAGTGAAAAAACTACAGAGAATATCTTTTCCGAGTCATTCTTTTTTTCTTTTCAAAAAAGGCATAATAAATGGGGATCAGGCCCAACAGCGATAACGCCGATCCGTAAACCGACTTATTGGCAAATTCCATTGGGGAACTCCACATATAAATAAAGAGGCCTACCAGTCCGATTCAGATATAGACAATGAGATCATCCATATATTTCTTCCATTTCATTCCCATTTGGATTGATTTTAAAGTTTTGTGCGGTCGAACAATGTTATGGGTTACCCTTTAAATATATCTAAAGCCACAATTGTAGACCAAAAAAATGATTCTGTCTTCGTTTGAAATCAATAGTTCTTAATTAACATATATTTCAGGGCCATTTATGCCCTCCTTCGCTATTTCCCAAAAAACTGTCCCAGTAGATCATTCTCCCATTGGAACCTACCCCTTCAATAACAATTCGAACTTCTTTATGTCCGTTATGCGCAAATTTAAATGTAGCATTCCCATATTCATTTTCAACTAGGTTAGGTTCCCAATACAAAATACCAAGGTCGTTGAATAATTCATCCCCATATGGGGAATAAGAAGGTACACTGTATTTTTCCACAAAGTCAAAGCCGTCATCAAGCCCATAATATCCATTATCAATGGATTGGTCCCTTGATCCCTTTTGGGAAAAAATAATAAAAGTCCCTGGGTCATGGCGCCCATTTCTGTTGAAGTAAACCTCATCTATTGTAGATATGGGCATATCTAAAATACTGTCTATGTCCCAATATGAAATTCCATCAAGGATAATGGTCGGAAACAAAATGGAGCCATTGGCTTTTCGTTTAATAAATACCCACCCATCCCTTCCTGGAAGAGATTGCGCAGTAGGCGGCAAGTAAGTCCGTTGATAGCCGTAAGTGCTTAGGAAATTTCCCAGACTGATATAACTGTACTGTGTGGAATCTATCTGCCTTCCGTAGTATAAACCGGGAACGAATTTCTTATATTTCAGATCATCGGACACTACAACAACTTCGTCCAGTTCTATTAGTTCTTTCCAATCATCGGAAATTAAAGGCTTATAACCAGTATCCTCAGAAAGTTCACTATTTTTAAAAATGCTGTACGTTGGGACCTCCAAATTATTGTTATTGTATTTTCCTGACTTTTGAATGCTAAAATGAAAAAATGCACTAGATTCCATTATTTGGCCATTTTCAGTGACCAAGCTCAAATGAACTTTCTTTTTCTTATAAATTTTCACTCCTGAAAAGTAAAAATTGTTGTCCAAAAGTTTAACGGACGAAAAAATGCCATCGGCCATAGATTGTAGCAAGACCGAGCGGTCACGACCTATCAATTTTCCATCATTTATAAAACCCACTAAATCATAACCATAATTATATTCGATGTCCTTTTCTTTGTGATCGGCCTTTTCGCCATAATTCTGAAGCAAGAGATCAAGTTCATGCTTTGATTTGTTATTGTTAAAGTTAAATCCATAGAATTCAGGGGGCAATAATTGATTGTCAAGTCGATCGTTCAGATAAAGGGAGTAGGCCAGGCTCTTTCTGTTTTCCTGTGATATGGTGTGCATTGGAAACACAGAAATACTGTAACGGTTGACCGAGCTATCATTTATAATATTAGAAATATTATATGATACCGAATCCTTATCAATTTGGGTCTGTTGCACAGTAATATTATTTTTTGGCCTATTAAAATGATTAAAAAATGACCGAGTCAATATATTTATTTTGCCGTTGCCGATCGAAGCATGGAGTATCCCATAAGGAAAGTCTTTATAATATAATAACAGTTCTTTATGGGACAAGTTAGGTCCCAATTTGAAATTTTCTTGGTACTCCGAGCCATTACTACCAATGACCAGCTTTAATGGGTCCTGAAAATCTCCTGTTATATTTCGTTTGGACTTTATAGAAACCGTGAAATAACCTTGGAAAAGGTTATGGTTTATATCCAATAAATAACCGCTTTCCAATGTCGTAGGTAAATATTTTATAAGCACCGTATCTTTTAGTTCAGCCTTCAAATAGTATTTGGTATCACCTTTAGGAATAAAACTGAACGTTCCCATACCTGTGCTATTCGTTCTTGTTTTAGAAATAATCACACCATCTACTTCTACAAGCTCTATTTCATGATTTTTTATAGGATATGAATCGAAAGAAGTGATTTTAAAGGCAATTTTATTTAAAATGGAGTCCACTAAGGTAATGGCTTCGGGCAGAACTTTAAGCTCGTAACTGTTCTTATACGGGATTTTTGAACCGGAGCTTACTTTTCCATATACCTTTATCTCTTGAACGAACGGCAATCCACAGCTTGCTCCGTTCTTACTCTCTAAATATGCCCTTAAAAAGTAGTTGCCGGAAACGATCGATGCATTCAACCCAATAGAATTGTAGCCGTCCATTACATTATAGGAAACTACTTTTTCGGCTATTGTTTCACCTTCATTGTTTAACAAAACGACGACAACATTTCTGTTGTCCATGACAACAATTTTCTTTGAAGGCTCATATACATAAGCCCTAAAAGCCACGGACTCCCCAGCAATAAATACGGTTTTGTTGAGGTGTAAATGAACATTGTTACAGTCGAAGGAAAGGTTTGCCGGATCAGCACAAAAGGCCAAGCACGAATCAATAAGTACGAATTCCAAAAAAATCAAAAAGAAAACAGATATTTTCATGGGATTTAGTGCATAAAAAAGGCCTTTTCCAGAAAATTATGATTTTTGAGTACAATTAATCTCAATTGGTGGATATTTCTTTAGGGCCGTTGTTTTAGTTTCCACAAAGCGGCCCGATTCACTTAAAGATTTTTGGGCCAGATTTCTTAAAAATACGAAATAATCACAGAAAATAAACTTAATTCCAATATCCCCATATGCGGTGTGCATAAATTATCTCGAATCATAATACAGATTTTATTTTCGAACACTGAGAACATCAATTTCTTTCTTTCAATTCATTCCAATTGGGTTTTGAATTTAAATGATTTATCCGGCCTAAAAATGACATCGGTTTTTAAATTAATCCCTTCTCTGGGAAAAAAGCCAATCCAACAACTCGGGTGTATTACTCACTTGGCCCCAAATGTCATGACCCAATCCCAAAAACTCATTGTATTTGGGATTTCCCCCTTCCCTTCCGATCGCATCGATCATATCCCTGGACAATCCTACCGGCACGCTTATATCATTTTCCCCATGGAAAGCCCATATGGGAATATCCACTATCTTTTGTGCCCGTTCAGGATCGCCACCACCACATATGGGAATTGCCGCGGCAAATAGCTGTGGGCGGCTACAGATAAAGTGCCAGGATCCATAACCGCCCATAGATACTCCCATAACATAACGTCTTTTTTGGTCGATATTAAATTCCTTTTCCAATGCATCGATGATCCCAAAGACAAGGGTGTCCACTTTTGGTCGGTCCGGAATCCCTCCCCATGTGAATCCTGGCGGACATTGGGGAACAAGAATAAAGGCGGGATACTTTCTTCTATTCTCATTTGCAGATAGCATTTGGGCACCGGGGGATGATTCGATCTGCAGGGCATTGTCCGTTCCGTGCCCGCCGTCGTGATGGAGGCATATCACCAAGGGATATTCTTTTTCGGGATCGTAATCTATGGGTTTCAGCAATCGATATGGCATGGTTGTCCCTTGACTGTTTACATAGCTCCTCCCCTCAAAAGGTTGTGCCAACTCGTTTGCGTTTTCAATTCGGTCATCAAGGTGGTCCGAAAACCTTATAGCATCCCGAATAAGGGCCAAAGACGCAATGATAACGGCTATTCCAGCAAAAACCACTAAGCTTTTAAAGAAAAAGGATCGGGTTGCATTTCCATGTTCATTATCCACTGCCCGCCTCTCGCTTGCGAAATTTAGAATGAACGGAACGGGAAGTAGGCCATTGACAAAAAAATTCCATGATCGAACTGTTTGCAAAACCATTGGGATTTTTACATTTTCAGTATTTAGTATCCAGAAGAAGGTCAACAATTGGACCGATCCAAGAACCACCATAAAAACACCGGCCGCCTTTAGCCATTGCCTTGTACCCGTCTTTGAACAAATTAGGCCGAGGCCATATAGGATTTGGGAAATTAAGACCAGTTCATAGGTATATCTAAACCATACTTCCAATGACCTTGCCGATATAATAGCATAGAAAACTATAAAATGACAGACCAAAGAAATTAGATATACCATTCCCAATATGTAGGCCCGGGAATATTTTTTATGGTGATAATATTTAAGGAGTACCGATAAAGCCAAAAGGCCAATAAGGGCCATTATAGCGAACCATACCAAAAAAGTTGGAAGGTAAAAAACCTTGTCCCCTATTTGAAAATGACCTATTCCCAAGAACATTCCCATGGCAGCCGTAAACAGCAATAGCAAAATACCGATCGTGTAAAAATTTTTATTTGCCATTGGAACTTTCATAGCGGCTACATAACTCAGCAGGTTGACATAGTGGACATGTTACCTATGGACAAAAGTTTCTCCGCCATTATAATTCACCACAAAATACGGTTTTTTGCTGATTTTGTTACTCGATCACTTTACGGCAATCAGGAGGCAAGAGATATTTCCAATTTTTAAAAGAAGCCAACTACACTTGTGATTTCCGTACCTTCGAAATCCTTATCAATAAGCACAGGATAAGCGCCATATTCAATATCTTTCCACAAAAAAAGACCGCTAGTGCGGCCTTTTTTTAGGATTTGAGGGTATGGATTACATATCGATCCAGTTCCCGTCTTTATCGGCATACAATACACCTTGGGTACCGTCTTCCAACGCAACTTCCAATTTGTACTGCTCGGCCTCGTTTACGCTCGCCTTGTTGATAGTGGCGGTTGGATAGTTCTGTGATACCGCGGCGGTAATGGCCTCTGGCAGTTCACTGGATTCTATCTCGGTAAAATTGTCCTGGGTGGCCTCTTGGGCGGTGGCCTGTGTGGCGTCGTCCTGTGGCGCCCCTGTTTCCTGTGCAAATGCTGTCATACTTCCCAATGCCAATGCGGCTACGAATAATATCTTTTTCATGATGTGAAATTTTATATGGTTAAACTTGTTTTGTATATTGAAATAAATATGCCAGATTATCTTGGCCGACTACAAAATATTCATAATTATTTCAAAATCAAACACCTACATAATTATCATGGGTCGACCCTAAAATGTGTAACTGTGAAATTTTGTATCGTTTATGTGAAAGTTCGGGTATATTTTATACAGTAAAGAAGGATTTGGGACTTATAGACTTCCTAAAACAACTTTCTTCCGCAGAAAACATATCTTCATCCGTTTACTATGATCTGAGCATTACCGTTGCGATGGTATTTCCAACACTTCGTCTTCCGATACGGGAATGCCCATGTTTGGTGTGCCATCTTGTTTCCATGTTATTTTTTGCATTCTGGGAGACCGCTTGCCCCCACATCCATCGCCAGGATTTGAGTTGGCATGGTACAGGATCCAATCCTCCGTGCCGTCGGGCGACTTAAAGAAAGAATTATGGCCGGGGGCATAAACGGAATTTGCTACGGATTTGGTAAAAATGGGTTTTGGATGTTTATCCCATGCTGCCGGATCCAAAAGATCCTCCCCGTTCAGAACCAACAATCCCAAAGAGTACTGATCCGTCCAGCAGCCATTGGCCGAATACACGATAAATATCCTTCCATCGTGCTCTAGGTACTGCGGACCTTCATTCACATTTACGTGCGGTGGATTATTTTCATCATCCAGGTCCCCTTGTTTTTCCCAAACATAGTTGGGTTGCGAAATCAGGATCCGATTGCTGTCGATTGTCCACGGGTCTTTCATTTTTGCGATGTATATATTCTGTTGCCCGTTGGTGTCCCCCTCCCAGCCAGACCATATCATATAAAGTCCATCTTTGTATTTAAAGACGTTCCCATCAATGGCCCATCGATCAGGGTACGCGGCAATCTTTCCCTTGAATTCCCATTCTCCCTGAAAGGGATCTTCGGAATCATTTTCAAGGACATACATACGGTGATTGCGATTATCCCCGTCGTCAGCGGCAAAATAAGCGTACCACTTGCCATCGATCAAATGAAATTCCGGGGCCCAAATATTTTTGGAGTACATGGTTCCTTGGGGAGGCTCCCAGATGGTCCTGGGTTCGACATTCTCAATATTCGCCAGGTTGTTTGTTTTCCACAGCATAAGTTTGTTCCGATATGTATTTGTATAATAGTAGTACCCCTTATAAAAGGTACTATAGGGATCGGCGCCCGCTGGTAAGATCGGGTTGGTAAATGTCATTTTAGGGTTGGTTTCGGCCTTTTCGGTATGGGCCGTTTCTTTTTGTTTGCAGGAACTGGCCCAGAGGCAGATCAATAAGGTAAGTTGTACGCTATATTTCATCTATTTATACTATCCAGACGTTGAAATGTTCAATAGGTCTTACACAAAACTAAACCTTTATCGGTGCATTCCCAAAGAAATAGGCATCAGGAACATGCGAAACGGCAAGGAATAATTTTTTTCTCCCGCAGATTTTCGCAGATCGGTTGCGCAGATACCCGCTGAAAACAAAAATCACCTCACATCAGCAACATATTGATCGGCATACACTGGTCCGATCATTTTTTCTCCCCGCAGGTTTTCGCAGATCGGTTGCGCAGATACCCGCAGAAAATAAAAGCGGAGCACTTCAGCAACTTTTAAATCGGCAAAAGTAGGGCGTAACATGATCCTTCCAAGTTACCGATTTTCCCGAAACTGTCCATGGCCAAAAAATATGATGGACTAAAATTGGAAACGATATCCAAGGTCCGGAAAAAATCCGTTTTGGTACACTTGGTTGACTTGATTGGTCAACCGGTTATACCGGCTCTCAAAAATATTGTCCCTATTGGTCACGTTCTGAAAATCGATATAGAACTGGTGCGACTGTTTTTTATGGGCAATGTTCAGCTTAAAACCAACTTTGACATCCCATCTGAAATAATCATCATATTGCTCGCTAAAGGCCAAATCTTCCCGTAACACTTCATATCCAGCTTCTTGGGACGCAACAAGGTCGACAGGTGTATAATATCTTCCCCCCGCTAGGGATAATCTAGTATCCAGAAACAGCACATTCTGCCGTGCACTGCCCACCTTGAACTCACGGCCCGCCAAAAAATTGGTAACATAGCCGTTGTTAAAAGGGGAATTGCGTTCAATACCGTCGCTTCCCGTAAATTTACTTTCAAAAAAGGAAGCTGTCAGCAACCCATAATACCCATCGCTAAAGAATTTCTCCAAAGTAAGCTCAACACCTTGGTTGAACCCCGTTCCATTGTTGACCAAGGAAACACGGTCGTTGTCAAAGGAAAAGTCGGCCCCTTCCGTCAGGGAAGAATAACTGGAGGGAAACGCTTCCACTGCCGCATTTGCAATATCCTGATAGTAAAGCTCCAATTTTGCCCGCCATTTGGGAGCCAAACGAACATCATATCCCAATACATAATGATCGCTCCTCACAAAATCCAAGTCCGTATTGGTCTGCACCAAATCTCCGTTCACCTCTTCGTTTAAAAATAGGATGGGCAATGAGATGAGCTGGTGATGTATTCCATAACCTATGCTAAAGGAATGGTCTTTCCAAGCTTGGTATTTCAGCCCGGCGCGGGGCTCTAGCACAAACTGTTCGTTCAGACTGCCATATTGCCCGTGCAGTCCTGCGTTTAAGGTAAGTTTTTCGGTCAGCCGGTATTGGGTCTGTACATAGGGTTGCACAATGTTCAGGCCCTCATCTATATCCCGGAAGGTAAACAGGTCAGGGTCACCGTCCCCATCGCTATCGGGCTGCTCCTCCCTATCCCTAAGAACGGATCTAACATTAAAATTTTCAAACAGTAGCCCGGAGCGGAGGGTCGCCTTGCTGCTCAATTTGGAATTGAGATAGGTAGAAAATGAATACCTGTTTTCCGAATTGTCCGCTTCCGTATACAGAATAATTCTTTCGTCCGGTCCGTTTAGATCAATATATCGATCGGCACGTATGCCATCATTTGAAAACGAGGTGGCCAAGGTGCTCTGTAAATAGGTAGAGGCACCTAAATTGATACGGTGCTTCACGCCAAAAACCCCAAAGTCCGAGGATACGTACATGTCCTCATCCTCGGATGCGAATATATCGTCCTCCTCAAATTCTTCGCCCAGAAACTCGATATCGGAAGTGCCAAAGATGCCGAACATGGAAAATTTCCCCCAATCGCTGTCCCCAAAATCCAGATTAAAGGAAATATCGGAGTAATTTGGAGTGGCCGAAGTGATACCGGCCCCACCGATCAGACCGATCAAAGAATAACGCGCACCTACCAGAAAAGAGCCGTTATTCTTTCCCAAGGGACCTTCTGCCAAAGCTTCAACACCCGTAAACGCCCCTATTTGTGCCGAGTATTCGTAATCGTCCTTATTGCCGCTCCTAAATCCCAAGTCGAAAACGCCCCCGATCGCATTCCCGTATTCGGAAGGGAATGCCGAAGTCAAAAAATCCGAATTCTTCAATAAATTAGGGTTCACCGAGGATACCGCACCTCCGGACGTACCGGCGGAAGTAAAGTGGTTGGGATTGGGAATGGGGACCCCTTCAAGTCTATACAACAGGCCTGTGGGGGAATTGCCCCTGACCACAATATCGTTACGGCTATCGTCCGGTGTGGAAACCCCGGCAAAATTGGAGGCCAGCCTACCAATATCGCTGCGTCCCCCAGCGAATCGCTGCACTTCCTCCATCCCGAACTGGATAGCGGAAACGGAAGTAAGTGTATTTATAGGCCTGTCCTTTCGGGTCTCAGAAGTAACGATCACTTCATCCAAAGCACCGAAGGATTCCTTTAGCCGTACATTAACTACCGCATCTTTTCCCGAGGAAACTATAATATTGGGCAAGGTCGTACTTTCAAAGCCCAAATAACTTATGCGCACGGTCTGCCGACCTATGGGAACGTTCTCCAAAAGATAATAGCCTTCCCCATCCGAAATTACCCCTGTGGCAATTTCTTGGCCCAGCAGTTCGATCGTGACGCCCATAAGGCCCATTTCCGATTGCTCATCCAGTATTTGGCCTTTTATAATGCCCGTTTGGGCGTTCACTGACATGTACATCAGAAAAAAAGAAAGGAACAAGAATGTTTTCATGGTATTTATTTTTGTCCAAAATTGAAACCAATTAGGCTATGCCGAAAGTTGTATTCCCTAATCCGTTCAATTTCCTCCTGAACGGTCAATTTAGGATTTGGACCCAAAAGGCAGGTAAGAATCCAAAAAAGAACGGTCCACAGGAAATATCGACAGTTCAGTACCGGATGGAACAATTCAATATTTGGCACGAAGGAATGCCGAAACACTTGATTATCTTTATATTCCTTTAAACAGTATATGCCAAAAAAAAGATCGATAAAGAAAACGGGGTTTCGGTTGCTTGTGGTGACCGTGGTCTTTATATGTGTTAAATTGAGTATAGACAGCGATTATAGCGACAGCTTTTTTACGCTTGCCACCTCTTTTTATTATTTGAGCGGAGTTTTGTTCTTTATGGTGAGCTGGGAGCTGAGCGACTGGCTGATCGATCGGCATCTAAAAAAGGACCGGTTCAACGGATTGGGCTGGATATCCGGACTGCAAATTTTGGGAAAGACCCTTTTGGTTATTTTACCCCTAATCGCATTATGTTATTATCTGGCAATATTCCGCTTTTCGGAATTTATCGAACTTGACACTACGAACCCCTATCTACATTTTCGAATGGATTTCTCACGGGCGTTGCTCATTGCCATCACGATCGTTCTGTCCAACCTGTTCTATTTTTCCGGAAAAGTAAAGACCAATCTCCATACACGGATGATCGAACTTGAAAAAGAAGTGCTCGCCTCACAATATAAGAGCCTACAGGACCAGATAAGTCCCCATTTTTTGTTCAACAGTCTTAATACACTAACTTCGCTAATGTATGAAGATCGCGACCTGGCATCCGATTTTACGGCACGTTTGGCCTCCTGTTACCGTTATATTTTGGATAATGGGGACAAGGACCTGATCAATCTTGACAAGGAACTCGCTTTTTTGGATTCCTTTATCTTTATGATGGATGTACGACATAAAATGTCCCTAAACATAAGAACCGAAATCGATCTGCGGCCCACCGAATATGTTATCCCGACCCTCTGCCTGCAAATGTTGGTGGAGAACGCTTTAAAGCATAATTATTTCTCCAATGAAAGACCGTTGTCGGTCACCATTTCAAATGATGATACCCATATTACGGTGTCGAACACGTTACGGAAAAGGAGCGATTCGCAGACCTCTACACAATTGGGATTGAAGAACATTAAAAAACGATTTTCCTTTTACACCGGCACACCCGTTAAAATCAACCAGGAAAATGGTCTCTATACTATCAGCCTTCCACTTTTAAAAAAGGAAATGGAAAAAATTACACCCTTACAGATCTTGCCATGATAGAAGCGGTAATCATAGAGGACGAGCATATAGCATCCAATCGGCTGGTACAGCTGGTGCATGAAATTGCACCCGATATTCGAGTGGTAAGTACCATTTCATCGGTGGAGAGCGGTACAAAATGGTTCGAAGAAAACCCCCTTCCAGACCTTATTTTTCTGGATATACAGTTGAACGACGGATATGGTTTCGATATCTTGGACACCCTTGAAAACCATCCGCCCGTAATTTTTACGACCGCCTACAACGAATATGCCATCCGCGGTTTTAAATACAATGGCCTTGACTATCTTTTAAAACCGATCGATAAAAAAGATCTGGAAAGGGCATTGGAGAAATACCGTACCTCTCCCTATCAGAAGAAGGAAGCGGAAACGAAGATCCAGGATTTTAAAACGCTTTTCCACAAAGAATACAAACATCGTTTTATGGTCAAAATAGGCAATCATTTTGGCACATTTAGCGTGGAGGATATTTTTTATTTTAAATCCGAAAATGGGAGCATCTCCCTTTTTACGACCAATGGCAAAAACTACCCGATCGAATATTCCATTGACCAACTGGAAAAGATCCTGAACCCGATCGAATTTTTTAGGATCAACCGAAAATATATGGTAGCGCTGAAATCCGTGCAAGAAATCCACAGTTACTTTAACAGTAGGTTGTTGCTGAAATTGAAACCCGTTCAAGAGGAAAAGGTCATAGTATCTAGGGAACGCAGTACCGCATTCAAAAAATGGCTGGACATGTAAGGCAATGATCGATCGGATCAGTGCCACATTCACAAATTTAGTTACCGTTAAAATCGATCGGTTCGGTGGTTGTGATGCATAAATGGGCAGTATATTTCCATTTGGATATTGGGACGTTTCTACATTGGGGCGAAAAATAGATGGGAGGCGAATCTGTAAAGTCCTTAAGGAATGGCAGCAGGATGCGACATACTTTAGGAGAGCGAACAGAAATCAAAATTAAACAATCATGAAAATACTTGTTATAGGTTCTACCGGTCGGGTAGGCAGACTCTTGGTCCATAAATTATTGCTTAAAGATCATTTTGTGGTTACGGGGAGCCGCCAGGACGGAAGCGAATTTAAAGGGGACAATACGGGCCATGTAAAAATCGATCTAACATGGGATGTCGAAACCATTGCCGCGGCAATACCCCAAGATACCGATGCTATTTATTTTGTATCAGGTTCGCGCGGAAAAAACTTATTACAGATAGACCTGCATGGGGCCATCAAAACGATGCAGGCCGCAGATCAGGCCGGTATAAGACGTTATCTAATGTTAAGCTCTGTCTTTTCACTGCAGCCCGAAAGATGGAACGAGGCATTTTTAAGAGACCTTACCGATTATAACATTGCCAAACATTACGCGGATAAATGGTTGATCGAAAGTTCGGGCCTAGATTACACCATTTTACAGCCAGGTGCTTTACAGGAAACCACCGGTTCAGGAAAAATTAAGGTAAATATTGATACGCCGGGCACCAATTCCATAGAAAATGTGGTGGACACCCTAATAGCATGCCTAGGGCAGCGGACAACCTTGGGAAAGGTCATTACCATGCACGACGGGGACACAGAAATAGAAGAAGCTTTGGCACTTTTATAAAAAACATGTAAAGTCAAAAAAAACAAACTTTTTTTTTGGAACGATAGGTTTAATAATTATCTTTGTCCCATATGGGAAGAAATAAAGAATTTGATTACGACGAAAAGCTGAAAGCGGCACGGGATCTTTTTTGGAAGAGGGGCTACAATGCCACGGCCATGAGCGATCTGGTAAGTGCGATGAAGATAAACAGGAGCAGCCTATACCTTGCGTACGGAAATAAGCACGATCTGTTCTTAAAATCCCTGGGGGATTATATACAGGAAAAAGATAAACAGTACCGTGAGGCCGCAGCCAAAAGTCAAGAGCCGTTACAGTCAATAAAGAACATTATCCGCTCTGTATTTGAATCGGCGGTAGCAAAGGACAATTGCCTATTTACGAACTCCGTGTTCGAATTGGCCACTACCGATGGAGAAGTGCGCAGCATACTGAAGAAACAGTCGCTCAAAGCAGTTGCGCTGTTTGAAGGATTATTGATGGAGGCCAAAAAGAACGGAACCTTAAAAACGGATAGGGACCCGTATGTACTTGCTCATTTTCTGGTATCGGGACTGACCTCCATCTATAATGTACATGTGCTCTTCTCGGACCATAACTTGACCAAACAGACAACTGAAATTTTGATCGGATCCTTGGACTGATTTTTTTTGCCTGATTATGGAACGAACGGTTTAATATAAAGGATATGGAACAGCTTGCACAACACAGAAAAAACAGCTTTAGCCCCCTTTTTGGGTGGAGCATCCTATTGGCCGTCCCCTTAATGATCAGCTGCAACAGGGCCGAAAAACAAAAGGATGTAAGAATGCCCACAGATTTGACAACAGTTGCCGAAAAACCGGCAAGCTTTCAGGAATTGGGCTTTTTTGGACCTATTAAAGCGGATAAATGGACTGATTTTCTAAATGCGGTACAACAAAATATATACCAGTCGAGAAAAGAAGCGGGAAACATATCATTTAGTCTGTACCTTCCCGAAAACGGTCATCTCGGTCCCATCTGGTTCGAACGTTTCGAAAATAAAGCCGCACATAACCATCACAAAGGGCAGTCTTATTTTAAAGAGGCCATAAAGGTGATCCAAGAATCTTTGGAGGGAGCGCCAAAGTCCATTACGCTCCAAGAAATTAAAGAGATCCCCGCAGCGATTCCAATAACAGCGGACGAACCGGAAAGGACTCGTCATATCATTGTACTGTTCCACCTGAGGCCCGAAAAGAGAAAACTTTTTGTGGAAAGCATGGCCGAGGTGGCCCGAAGGTCCAGAAATTTCCCGGGCAACCTAGAGTTCAATATCTACCAATATGAAGATGACCCCAACAAATTTGTTGTAATGGAAGGCTGGGCAAGCATCGCTGAACATGAGGTTCAGTTACAGCAGGATTATATAAAAACGCTGCGAGCAAAAACGCAGGGCTTTTTTGTATCCGACCCTATGGACAGCCGTTGGCCGGTAAGGGATATTTCGGTTAAAATGTCGACCCCTTTGGAGCAAGATCGCGGTGCATATAGCAAAGGACCAAAATAATTTAGACGTGGGCCTGCCCGCATCGGGACGGGACCTGATCAGTGAATTTTAAAATTAATATTAAATCTATCAACATGCAGAAAATCAGATTAAACAATGGAGTGGAAATGCCCCTATTGGGCTTGGGTGTCTATCAGATAGCGGACCTTGAAGAATGTGAACGGACCGTTTTAACGGCCATCAAATCGGGCTACCGCCTTATCGATACGGCCTCATTTTATCAGAACGAATCCGCAGTGGGCAATGCCATCAAGAAAAGTGGCGTACCCAGGGAGGAACTGTTCATCACCACAAAACTCTGGGTGCAGGACACAGGGTATGAAAAAACCAAAATGGCCTTTGAAAGGTCTTTAAGGGAACTGCAACTGGAGTATCTCGACCTCTATCTCATACATCAGGCCATGGGCGATTATTACGGTTCGTGGAGGGCCATGGAAGATCTTTATAAAGAAGGAAAAATTCGTGCCATTGGCATCAGTAACTTTTTCCCTGACAGGATAGTGGATCTTATTGCCCACAACCAGATCCTTCCCTCCGTAAACCAGATAGAGATAAACCCTTTCTACCAAAGGAAGGAGGAGCACGAACTGCTGAAGAAAAACAATATCCTGACGCAATCCTGGGCATCGTTTGCCGAAGGAAAAAACGATTTTTTCAACAATGAAACGATTTCTTCCATTGCCAGAAAATACCATAAATCGGTCGCGCAGGTTACCTTACGGTGGCTTGTCCAACAAGGGATTGCGGTCATCCCCAAGTCGGTACGTGAACAAAGGATGGTGGAAAACGCCCAAGTATGGGATTTTGAACTGGACGGGGAGGATATGGAGGCCATGGCAACATTGGACACCGGCAAGAGTGCGTTCTTTGACCATCGCGATCCCGAAACCGCCGAATGGCTTACAAAGCTGACCTTTTAACAAAATGTATTCGAATTCCATGGTCTCCCCTTGGAGGCTATGGAATTTACTATCAGGAACGAACATGCAAAAATTAAAATTGAACAACGGGATCGAGATGCCGCTTTTGGGCTTGGGCGTTTATCAAATGTACGACCATGCTGAATGCGAACGGACCGTTCTCAGTGCTTTTGATGCAGGTTACCGACTCATCGATACCGCCTCGGCCTATGGAAACGAACAGGCTGTGGGGAACGCCATTAAGAAAGGTGCCATTGGCAGGGAACAGCTGTTTATCACCAGCAAGCTTTGGGTGCGGGATGCGGGTTATGAAAAGACGAAAAAAGCTTTTGGGGAGTCGCTGAAAAAATTACAACTGGACTATCTCGACCTGTACCTTATACATCAGGCCGTAGGTGACTATTATGGTTCCTGGCGCGCAATGGAAAATCTGTACAAAGAAGGAAGGATAAGGGCCATTGGCATCAGTAACTTTTATCCGGACAGGGTAGCGGACCTAATGGCACACAATGAGATTGAACCCGCAGTAAATCAGTTGGAAGTAAATCCTTTCTATCAGCGGGAAAAAACACAGGAATATTTACGTAGAAACAATGTGGTGGTACAGTCCTGGGCCTCGTTTGCAGAGGGAAGGAATAATTTTTTCAGAAATGAACTCCTCTCCTCTATCGGAAAACGGTACGACAGGTCCGTGGCACAGGTCACCCTGCGTTGGCTTATCCAAAGGGGCATTGCCGTAATCCCTAAATCGGTACACAAAGAAAGGATCATTGAAAACGCAACTATTTGGGATTTTGAACTAAGTAAGGAAGACATGGATACCATCTCTACTTTGGACACCCATAAGAGTGCCTTTTTTGACCATCGGGACCCCGAAATAATAGCTAGGTGGGCAAAATCTGGATAACATTTCGGCGCAGGTTGCGGAACATCCTAAATATCATTTAACGAGTAAAATTGACATAGATATGAAGTTACATCATCTTGGGGAACTGGAGGTTTCCCGTATCGGATTAGGGGTTATGGGCATGTCGGCCTATTATACCATGGGAGCACAAAACGAAGTGGAATCCATCCGCACCATCCATCGGGCCATCGATATCGGTGTTTCGCTGATGGACACCGCCGAGGTTTACGGCCCCTATACAAATGAGGAACTCGTTGGCAAGGCCTTAAAAGGAAAAAGGGACCAAATAGTGCTTGCTACAAAATTCGGGCTGATCTCCCACACCAATGGCGGCAAGGATGGGCTTGACAGTAGCCCGTCCAATATCAGGGCGGCAGTAGAAGGGTCGCTCAAGCGATTGCGGACAGATTACATCGACCTGTACTATCAGCACAGGGTAGACCCGAACACGCCCATCGAGGATACGGTCGGAACCCTGTCGGAATTGGTGCGTGAAGGAAAGATACGGCATATCGGTCTGTCAGAAGCTGGCGTCGGTACCATTCGCCGTGCGCACGCCATACATCCCATAACCGCTTTGCAAAGTGAATATTCGCTTTGGGTCCGCGATCCGGAGAAGGCGATTTTGCCAGTATTACGGGAGCTGGGTATTGGACTGGTCCCCTACTCTCCCTTGGGCCGCGGCTTTTTGACAGGAAAGATAACTTCCCCTGAACAAATTGCGGATGACGATTTCCGCAAGCAAAATCCAAGGTTCAGTCAGGAAAATTTCGCAAATAACCTTCAGATAGTAGATCAGGTTAGGACCATAGCAACCGAACTGCAAGCTACTCCGGGACAGGTGGCACTGGCATGGCTGCTGGCACAGGGAAATGATATAGTCCCTATCCCGGGAACGAAACGAGTGGTCCGCGTTGAAGAAAATGTGTTGGCCGACAAGTTCGAACTAAGCGCCGATCATATTGAAAAGCTGAACCATTTAACACCTGCGGCAGGCGAAAGATATGGAAGGCCCCTTATGGATTGGATCGAGCAATAGGCACGGCAAACCATCTTAAAATGAAGGCACTTCCATTTTTCGGGAGAAAGTTGCGGGTAGGACGTTTCTTAAATAGAAGGGAATAGCTGTGGTAGCTTGAGGATTTACACCGGTATAGTGGCCTCTGGAATGCGACCGTAGAACAAACTTTTTCCCCACTTGTGCTGGAAGAGATCACCACATGGATCTTGTCCAAAACGGAACAATCATATAGTAACTGTTTCCTACCCTTGGCAAAAAATATTCAAAGGACAGCGAATAGGTAATTATGCGGATCTTTTGTTGGAATGTTCGTTCCGTTTTGTATATCTTTGCGGAACGATTATTCCGTTATAAATTTTAAACATTTAAAAAATGAGTCAGTTAAAAGACAAAATTGCCGTTGTAACAGGCGGCAGCGCCGGTATCGGTTTTGCCGCGGCCAAAGAATTCATTGCACAGGGAGCAAAGGTGGTCATCACGGGACGCAGTCAACAAACGTTGGATGAGGCCGTCGAAAAATTGGGCGGTAATGCCATTGGGATCCGAGCTGATGCAATACGCATAAAGGACACGGAAGAATTGGTGGCAAAGGTAAAATCCCTATACGGGAGCGCTGATGTGCTGTTGGTGAACGCAGGCGTTTCATTTCAGGAACCCGTAGGGGAAATCAGCGAAGAAATTTTCGATACCCTAACGGACATAAACTTCAAGGGTGCGGTATTTACGACCGAAAAATTTGTTCCCATCCTAAAGGACGGGGCATCCATCATTCACGTAACCTCCGTTAGTGCATATACGTTCGCTACGGGAACCAGTATCTACGCCGCAAGCAAGGCGGCGCTTACAGCCTATAGCAAGTCCGCCGCAGTTGAACTGTCCGACAGGAAAATTAGGGTGAACACGGTGGCGCCCGCCATGACCGAAACCGATATGATCTATAGGGGAGCCTTTGCCAACGAAGAAATACATACCTTCCTCAAAGATAAAATGATGCCGTTTAAACGGTACGCCAGGCCGGAAGAAGTAGCCAAGTTGATCACGTTCCTTGCGTCCGATGACGCTTCGTTCATTTCGGGAGCCCAGTATACCATTGATAGCGGTGCATCCGTAAACGCGATTCGCCTATAATTTTTTCCCCAAATTTGGAACATTCGTTCCCGATATCTTATCTTTGTAGGGTAGTCCGCTACCTTACAAAGATTTTTTTATGGCCAGAACAAAAGTATTCGACGAACTGGAAGTGCTGGACAAAGCAATGAACTTGTTCTGGCAAAAAGGTTATAATGCCACTTCCGCACAGGACCTGGTGGATGGATTGGGCATAAGCCGTTCCAGCCTTTATGATACCTATGGCGATAAACACTCCCTTTTTGTAAAGGCCCTAAAACAATACCGCAAGGAAAAAATAGATCCTGTCCTAAAAGAAGTGGCCACGTTGGAGGATGCAGAGGCCTACATCAGATTTTTTTTCGAATCAGTCCAGTCCGAAGCAGTCTGCGACAATAGCTCAAAGGGATGTTTTCTAATAAATTCCGTTGTGGAGCTGGCACCTGTTGATTCGGAAATCGCGGGCATTGCCAATGGCATTATGCACGATACGGAAGAGGCCTTGTGCAGCGCCATCAAAATAGGTCAGGAGAAAGGTGTCTTTACCACCAAATTTTCGGCACGTTGCTTGGCAAGGTTCGTTTTCAATTCTTTGAACGGACTTCGGGTCACGGTCAAATTTGACGCACGTAAAAAGATGTTCGAAGATATTGTCAATGTTTGTATATCGGTCTTAAAGGCGTAAATTTGGCTTGGGAACCAGAGATTTTAACAACTGGCAAAGCTGGCGAAAATTATTTTTTTTATTTTTTCCGCCATGGAAGAAATGATCGGGTATATAAAGTGATTTAAACTTTTACCGAACGGTCATTTTTCTAAAGCGGGAAAAGTCGCCTTTTGGTTTTCCAACGATTATCCAAATCCCTCTCCAAAAGCAAGTATATACCATAGGTTTAGACCATCTCCAAGTAATAAAAAAGTCGAGGAAAGCCTATTTTCAATTGCCGCAAACCGCTTTGATCATGTGAAAGCAACATTTTTTGTACCCAATGAAAACCAAAAGTACCATATTACCGATTATTTAATTTTTGTAAATTTACAAAATGAAGAATACCATTTCCCTGACGGAATTTTATAGCCAGATCAAGACGGACAATCCCCATATCTCCACGGATCAATTGGGCCACTTTAATGTGTTCGAAATTGAAAAGGTACGCAAACGTATGGCAGATTCCCCCGAGATGCCCTACGACAAGCGTACTTATTTCAAGATAAGCCTTATCAAGGGCAGCAACAAAGTGGAATATGCCGATAAAACACTGGCCATTGTTAAGTACGGGTTGTTGTTTGCTACCCCCAAGATCCCATATAACTTTAATCCCACCAGTGAAGAACAATCCGGTTTCTTCTGTGTTTTTACCTATGATTTTTTAGCGAGCGATAAGATACGGGAGCGAATGGACTCACTGCCGGTATTCGGGCAAGGTGCCACACCTGTTTTTGAAATATCCAAAGAAGACTATGGTTCCCTCTCCCTTATCTTTAAAAAGATGCAGAAGGAATTGGACTCAGATTACGTATACCGTTACGATCTCCTGAGGAATTATGTACTGGAACTGGTCCACAATGGCCAAAAACTAATGCCCGAGCAAACCAAAGTTGGTGCGTTGAGTGCCGGAAAGCGGATAGTCAGCCTCTTTATAGAGCTTTTGGAACGCCAGTTCCCTATTGATAATCCCCAACAGAAACTGAAATTACGAAGGGCGGAAGATTATGCCAACAGACTGGCCATACACACCAACCATCTCAATAAAACCCTTAAGGAAGAGACCTCCTTTACCACCAAACAGTTCGTCAATCTGCGAATTGCCCAAGAAGCAAAAACGTTGCTTACGCAAACCGATTGGCCAATAGCCACCATTGCGGATTGTCTTGCTTTTGAGGAAACGGCACACTTTTCCAATTTTTTCAAGAAACAGATCGGGGAAAGTCCGCTAAAGTTCCGTTCCGCCCTATTGATTTGATTTTTGCAACTATTCCTTTGGTTATTACAATTAAAACAGCGTTCCCGTCCAGTATCTTTGTACCAAAGGAAGTTTAATCAAAAAAAACGAACATTATGAGCAAGATAGCATTGGTTACGGGCGGAAGCCGAGGATTGGGAAAGGATATGGCACTTAACCTTGCCAAAAAGGGGTTGGACGTGGTCTTGACCTACCATAGCAAAAAGGAAGAAGCGGATAAGGTAGTTGCGGAAATTGAGGGGATGGGACAAAAGGCCCATGCACTACAATTGGATTCTGGGAAAACGGGAACGTTCGATTCCTTTTTTGGCGAATTGCTGAGCGGATTGTCCTCCAAGTTCAATACCGATAAATTTGATTTCCTTGTCAACAATGCAGGAATCGGCTTTACAGCCGTTTTTGCGGAAACGACGGAAGAACAATTCGACTCTTTAGTGAACATTCAGTTCAAGGGCCCTTTTTTCCTAACACAAAAAGCATTGCCGTACATGAACGATAATGGTGGAATCGTGAATATATCCACAGGTTTGACGCGCATTATATTGCCATATTATCCTGCCTATTCCTCCGCAAAGGCAGCGATGGAGAATTTGACCAAGTATCTGGCCAAAGATCTTGGCGGGCGTGGAATCCGTGTAAACATCGTAGCGCCGGGCGCCATTGAGACCGACTTTGCCGGGGGAATGGTGCGCGACAATTCAGAAATGAACGAACATATCGCTTCCCAGACCGCATTGGGACGGGTGGGCCTACCTACTGATATAGGAAGCGTGGTCGCCTTTTTATGTACCGACGATGCAAAATGGATTACCGCCCAGCGTATCGAAGTTTCCGGTGGACAGATGTTATAATGAACCCAATATCCAAGAAGGATTATGGATCTAACTTCTGGGTCAAATCTCCTTTCGTCCTTGATGGAAGGGGATTTTTTATTTCAATAGAATGAAATACTATTGACCAAAATTCCTTGCTCCTTTCTCAATTGGTTCCGGTATGCAAAGCATCGACAATCACAGAATCCCGAGAATACTGCACAACCTATAGAACCGGCAGATCAATCGAACGACCTACGGAATTCCAAGGGCGACATTTCCGTTTTCTTTTTAAAAAGCTTGTTGAACGATTGGGAACGTTCAAAACCTAAATGATACGCAATTTCCGAAACGCTTAAATTGGTGGTGGTCAAGTACTCCTTTGCCTTTTCGATCAATCTGTTGTGGATATGCTGTTGGGCATTTTGGCCCGATGATGAGCGTAGCATATCACTAAAATAATGCGGGGATAAATGGAGCTTATTTGCCAAATACTCCACCGTTAGAATTCCTTGTTGCAAACCAATTTCGTTATCGAAATAATCATTTACCAACTGTTCCGTTCTGGTCAATAAATCGCTGTTTTTAGCCTTTCGTGTAATGAATTGCCGTTCATAAAAGCGATCGCTGTAGTTGAGCAGCAGATCTATCTGGGATAGAATGACGCCTTGGGTATGACGGTCTATAAACTGATATTCTTCCTCGACCTTATCGAATATGGCGACCATGTTGGACCTTTCCTTCTCAGATAGATGTAAAGCTTCGCTCAGATCATAGGAAAAGAAGCCATAATTTTTGATGTTTACCGCTAATGGATGTTTTGCCAAGAAATCAGGATGGAACATCAATGCATATCCTGTTCCTATGGTTCCATTAAAGTTGTTCGTTTCCGCCACTTCAACGGACTGGATCTGTCTGGGAGCAATAAAAGTCATCGTGCCACGGTCAAAATCATAATAGTTCTGTCCATACTTCAATTTGGAACGAATATTAAATTTCAGGGAAATGGTATAAAAATCCGTGGCAAATTTTTGCCATACATCCGAATTTACCGCATGCAATTCGGAAACCTTCACCACGCTGACCAAAGGATGAAGAGGTGGTGGAAGGGACAGTAAATTATGAAACTCGGATAACGAATCGATTAAGTGCATATATTACCCCATAAAAAATTGAAATTCGGTAAGCATTATTCTCTGGTGCCATAAAAAATGGTAAGGAATCAAGCCGACAACAAATCAAATAAGCAAGTTTGGATCTGAAGGCGGTACTTTCCATGAACGGGCAAAACCACACTTGCCATTTTCAACATAATGTTCCCAATAAATTTACTGTTTTTCAGGATATAATTTTGCCAAAAGATCTACCACGTAATTAAAATAAAGGCATCCATTTTCCGGAAGTCTAAGCAGTTTTGGGAAATAAGTGTATGAAATCTATCCGATAAATTGATCTCTAATTTCCTTTCTAAAGGCTTCAGATCCTATTTCAAGGCGCCGTTCATAAATGGCATTCGCATCTGGGCCGGCCACGTACCGCACTTGATCTTTTCCATCAGTGGCAGCCTCGTAGACCACTGCGGCAATTTGTTCCGAACTGGATGCTCTCGCCATCATATCGTCCACATTTGAGAAGAGTTTATCTTCAATCGATCTATATTCGGGATGCGCAGCTTTCACCAAGGATCTTCCGGTAAAATCGGTAGCGATGGCTCCCGGTGCAACGGTTTTAATACCAATATTATGCAGTGCCAATTCAAAAGACATACTTTCCGACCAGCCTTCAATCGCAAATTTGGCAGCATGGTAGACGGAGTGCAATGGAAATGCCAATAGCCCTCCCATGGAGGTAGTACTTATAAACAGCCCTTCTTTCCTCTGCCTGAAATAGGGAATAAAGGCCCTGCTGACCCAGAGCACCCCCATCAGGTTGGTGTTGATCTGTTTTTCGATCTGATCTTCGGTAAGTGCTTCCATAGCTCCCATTAGTCCATAACCTGCATTGTTGAACACCACATCTATCGTATATGATGAAATGGCCTGTGCGACCGTTTCGTTTATCTGCTCCAAATTGGTCACATCCAATTGTAATAAATGGACATTTTCCAGTTGGGATAGTTCTTTCTCCTGTTCAGGGTCCCGCATGGTCGCAATAACGTGCCAGCCTTTTGATAGAAAGAAAAAAGCTGTTGCCCTTCCCAACCCGGAAGAGGCCCCGGTAATAAAAATTGTTTTTGACATATGTAAATCCTTTTATTTTAAACAAAGATGTACGGTATTGGGCCTCCCCTTGTTTCCAAAATACCTGAAGTTGTATCCAAAATAAGGAGATCTGAGAATTTCCGTTATTTCTCCTCATTTGCCTACACCCTAAAACTTATTGTAGAGCAAAAAAAAAGGCAGTGGATCCTATCCACTGCCCAAGGTTACTTGTCAAAAATACAGATTGCCCGTTAACCGAGGGGCAAGTTTGCGAGGGATTTAAAATCAAATAATGTTTTTTTACCTAAGCCTGTCCGCCAATGGTGGAAGACCTGCTACCCGATGAATCCGGATTATTGATCCGGCCCTCCCTTGAGCAGAGCGCAAACAGTTTATTCCAACAGCTCCTTCATTCCAAATGCTGCCATAACCTTATCGTATTGGACTTGTACAGCGTCGTTGGCCGTTTCAACAATTCCTCCCGTGGTTGGGTCGACAACCGTTCTTAAGGGCCTTTGTCCTTTTGGCAGACCGATCAGTTTTACCACGGCATCCGCCACATCCTGTGGGTTTGGATCTGAGGTTTCAAATATTTGCCCAATGGCGGCAAACATTTTATTCGGGACGTCCGCTATCGCCTTATAATCATCAGCTACCGCTGCATCCGAGCCGTATTGGATCTTTTGGGACATTTCAGTGGGAAAGGCACCCGGTTGCACAATGGACACGTCAACGCCGAACGGCCTTACTTCATAATGCAGGCCTTCGCTCAAACCTTCCAAAGCGAACTTTGATGCGGCATATACCACAGAAAATGGAGGTGAAAATCTGCCCCACCCACTGGAAACGTTAATGATCAGACCCTCCGACTGGCCTCGCATATACGGCAACGCCAATTTCATCAATCGCCAAGGGGCCATAACATTGACATCGAACATCCGCTGCACATCCTCGGTCGTAGAACTTTCGGCAACACCGAACATCGCAGCTCCTGCATTGTTTACCAACACATCGATCGTTCCTTCTTTTGCGATGATCGTGTCGATGGCATTTTTTACACTTTCCCCGTCCGTTAACGAAACATCCAAAACGGTCACATTTTCTACCTGCGACAGGGATTTTGCCTTCTCGACATTTTTTCCTTCCGTATCCCTCATGGTAGCATATACCTTATGTCCCAAAGATGCTACGGAATTGGCCATAAGCCATCCAAATCCGCTATTTGTCCCGGTTATCAATACAATTTTCTTTTTCATTTTTTTGTCCTTTTAAATTACTGCTGCAAATATCGGTATCCGAAAAAGGAAAATATTTACCAATTGGTAAAAAGCGATCTTAACGGATGTTCTTTCGGATCCTGCTCAATGATTGTTGTGTAATGCCCAAGTAGGAAGCGACATAGGAAAGTGGTATGCGGTTGACAAGGTTCGGGAATTTTTCAATGAACGATAGATAACGGGTAGTGGCATCTTCCGAAACCAACGGACTTCTCCTTTCTATGGTTTCTATCAAACATTTTTTATAGATTTTGGCAACGATCTTGTCCCAGCCTATCACCGTATTTAAAATTTCGTCCCAATCTTTTTTTGAAAAGACCAGCAGCTTGGTATCGGTAACGGCCTGTGCATATTCGGAAGCCACTGCGTTTGCCTCAAACTTTTGATAATCCGTGACAAAGTTATTTTCATCCAAAAAGAAATGTGTTATTTCCTCGCCTTTGTTATTGTAGTAACAAAATCGAAATACGCCTTCCAGAATAAATCCCACCTGTGTCGGAATTTTTCCGGCTTCGGAAAAATACGCCCCTTTTTGAAGCTCGATCATTGTTGCTTTTCCCGTAATAAAATCAATTTGGTGTTTGTTCAGATCACCAAACTGCAAAATGTAATCAACAAGTTCTTTCATAACTGCAAGTTACGTACAGAAAACTTTTATGGATTTACCATTTGGTAAAAATTCGGCCCGTCACTGTTGTTAAATTATAGTACCGAACCACATACCCACATTGTGTATCAATTGAACGCCTTTCGAAATTCCGTGGGAGACTGCTTTGTTTTCTGTTTAAAAAGTTTGCTGAACGATTGTGGATATTCAAATCCCAGTTCATAGGCCACCTCACTTACGGACAAGCTTGTTGTGCTCAACCTTTCCTTGGCATAACCTATTATTCTGTTCTGAATATGCTGCTGCGCATTTTGTTGCGTATGTATTCGCAGCAGGCTTCCCAAATAGTTGGGGGAAATGTGCAGTTCGTCCGCAATGGCGGCCACCGAGGGGATACCTTTCTCCAGGCCTTCTTTTTCATCAAAGTAGCCATTTAAGATCCCTTCAAATTTTTCCAACAGTTCGTAGTTCGACTTTTTGCGCGTAAAAAATTGTCGTTCGTAAAAACGTTCGGCATAGATAAGAAGTCTTTCTACCTGGTTTACGATAAGTTCCTGACTGAATTTATCGATATTGGACCGGTATTCGTTCTCAATGGTCAATAAGATCTGTTCGATCGTTTTTTCTTCTTTTTCAGAAAGAAAAAGGGCTTCATTGGCCGCATACCCGAAGAAGTCGAACGACTTGATCTTTGAGGCCAAAGGGGTTTTCCACAGAAAATCGGGATGGATGAGCAATAGCCATCCGCTAGGTTCCACCTTCGCTTTTTGGTCTATTTCAATTTTCAGGAACTGAAGTGGCGAAACAAAACTGAGCAAACCCTTATTAAAGTCGTATACCTGCTGTCCGTAGTTAAATTTGGCGGTTACGTTCCGCTTTAACCCGATGGAATAAAAGTCCTGGATCCAACTGATCTGGTTTTCCTCAAAAGGATATTCCACCCTGCTGTAATCTATAAGACTGATCAGCGGATGCTCCGGTTGGGGCAGATTACACAAAGAATGAAATTCCGAAAGCGAGTTCAAACGAAATGTCCTGTCCATAATACCATATTATTTTTTATTTTACCCTGCCCCACAAACCGCCATTGTATGTTGACGACCGCACCATTTTCCAGGGTGAACGGGCATGGGCAAAATGTAATTATTTTTTTTCGTTTTAGCCACATCCTTTTATTTTTTGGATGACGTAAATCTTTTTAATTCAAGGTGCTGATCAACCATTATTATTCCTTATAAAAGATGTACCCCCCATGGTGCAAGGTTTTTTCATCGGTAAATACACCGTCCGCAGAGAAACCTGTGTCGTCCACGTAATCGATATGATTGCCCGAGACCTCATATTTGCCTTGATAGGCACTTTTCCTGTTGCCCCGTGCCTCGTCATATCTATTGTTGGGCAACAATTCTTGTCGGATATAACCATCTTTTGTTACCCACATCCCCAAATATCCCTTGGTTTCCTCCATTGTTCCGTCCATAGTTGTTTTTCTTTTTATCGTATTCATTAATTCCAATAGTTCATGGGTATCCAAAAATGCCACCCCCGTTATGATCTTTTCATCCTTTACTTGCATTTTCCATACATAGGTATTTATGTAAGAGCTCCCGTTTATGGCCGTAGCCTTTGCTGTAAAGTGCAACCAGACATACCGCTCATCGGAAGTCAGGCTGATCAGTTCCGGTTTTAAGGGGGTGGCCAATTGTTTTAAAATAGGTTTTACGGCATTTTCCATAAAATCTTTCTTCCCGTGATATATTCCGGAAACCGGTGACCTCCCCGCTACCGTCCATATGGCATTTTCGTCCAAAAGATCGAAAAAGCTACCGCCCTCATTTTTCCATCTGTCAAAATACCGGGCAACCAATTCCTTGGATCTGATGGTCGATTCCAGTTCCTTGGTATTTTGAGCATTTGTAGAACAAGAAATGGTCAAAAATGACAATGCGATCAGCAGATAACGGTCCATCCCTCCCTTCCTTTTCATTTTAAAATGATTTTTGGGCAGTGGGCCTTACCACCAGTTCATTAACGTCCACGTCCTTCGGTTGGGAAACCGCATAAGCAACCGCTTTGGCAATGGCCAAGGCAGGCAATAGGTTGGTCCTGAACTGCTCTACGGCCATTTTTTTCAGTTCGGGATCGGAAATGGTCTCCGCCAATTCGGATTCCGTGGCGCCGGGGGCCACTATTGTCACACGGATATTCTCGCTGACTTCCTGTCTAAGGCCGTCCGAAATGGCCCTTACCGCAAATTTTGTCGCGCTATAGACCGTTGATGTGGGACCTACCCAACGATCGCCAACCGAAGTTATGTTTATAAACTGTCCATTGTCCTTTTCCTCAAAAAAAGGAAGTGCTGCGGCAATACCGTGCAAGACCCCCTTTATGTTCACGTCGATCATTTTGTGCCATTCCCCAATTTTGTAGGCATTGATCATCGAAAGGGGCATCAATCCGGCATTGTTGATAAATACGTCCAGCGTCTTAAATTCGGCCAAGGTAAATTCCACAAAATCTTTCATCCCATCGGGCTGTGTGACATCCAATTTTTTATAAATGGCCTGTCCCCCATTTTTTGAAATCTCTTTTGCGATACGTTCCAACTTGTCCAACCGTCTTGCCCCTAAGGCCACTTTGGCCCCTAGACCTGATAGGTGGTGGGCAATGGCTTCGCCGATTCCACTACTTGCCCCTGTAATTGCGATTACTTTTCCTTTAATGTTTTCCATGTTCTTTTCATTTAGATTAATAACACAAAGGTCCCCCACAAAAGAGATTCCTACGTATCCAAATCACTACATGATGTGTTCAAATCGTGAATCCCCTAGGGAAAATTGGGCTTTTGATCGATTTGATATACCGATCAACGTTCCAACAGAGATACGTTACCAAAAATACGGCCTTAGGCATTTAAAAGGAGAACGGTAGGGCCAAGCTACCACAAAAACTTCTTGATCGGCGATATTTCCTATGGACCGTATTTTTCCCTTGAAGATGAGAAACGGATGATCCAAGTTCAGGATCAACAGTTCAGGAGATAATGATACGGCTAAAGGAATACCGCTTTTACGTATATCCAAATGATTCCATTTTTAGGATACTTAAGCACATAGGGTTTCATTTTTTAAGCCGTAACAAACTTGGGGCAAGTTTTCGGGGGGCAGGGCGGAAAACCAAAATAATATTTAGGCGGCTCCACCCCCGCTAGGGCTAAAAACCCAGGCCAAGCCATTAAATCCCATCGATATTTTAAAATTTTTATTTATATTTTACCATGGAAAAGCTTCGAAAACATATTGAACAGATCAGCCCTATGACCGAAGAGGAATTTGAATCGGTGAAACCATTTTTTACGATAAGAAAAGTATTGAAAAATCAATATTTGATCCAACAGGGCGATGATGCAAAGTATGAATATCTAATTATGTCCGGCATTTTCAGGGTCTTTTACCTTGATGGGAACGGAAAGGAACATATTGTACAATTCGCCACCGAAAATTGGTGGATGTCGGACTACATTGCTTATTTCAACCAAAAGAAGGCGAATATGTATGTCCTATGTATGGAGCCGGGAGAGGTTTTGTGCCTTACGTTGGATGGCAGGGAAAGGCTTTCCGTGCTCCTTCCGAAAATGGAGCATTTCTTTCGGATAAAACTTACCAATGGGTATATGTCCCTTCAACAAAGGATCATTTCCTTGCTTTCCGGCACTCCCCAGCAACGCTATGAGGAATTCGCCAACCAGTATCCCAACCTGATTCAAAAAATCCCCAAGAAATATATTGCCGAATATTTGGGGGTAAGCCGGGAAACCTTGAGCAGACTGTACTCCACCCAGAAATAATATCCCATAACACTTTTTAAAGTGATTTGAATCACACTTTTTCTGTGACTTGCCTCATCGTATCCAAGAGGTAGGCTGACATAACTTTGTCCTATAAATATTTAATAACAATTAAAATTTACGGACATGAAAACAATTATGGCCTTCACTATGGCGCTTACCCTTTTTTCTTCCAATGCACAGGATACTGTGCAGCACACATCATTAAAACATAAAACAACAACAAGTAAAACAGCAACAGACATGAAAAAGAAAATTTTGATCATTGTATCCAATGCCAATGCCATTGGACCCAACAACAGGAGAACCGGAATCTTCCTACCAGAGGTGGCACACCCCTATGCAGAATTCGACAGAGCGGATTATCAAATAGATTTTGCCAGCTTAACGGGAGATACGCCCTATCTGGATGCGCTTAATTTGGCAAACGATCCCGACAACCTGGCTTTTTTGACGGGAAAAGGATGGGAAGCGATGCAAAAAGCCGTTAAGCTTTCAGACGTCGACGTGAAAGGTTATGATGCCATTTTTGTGCCCGGTGGATTGGCCCCGATGGTGGATATGCCTGAAAATACGCTCCTAAAAAACGTGGTCAGGGAAACCTATGAACGCAATGCAGTGGTAGGCGCCGTATGTCACGGTCCCGTAGCATTATTGAACGTAAAATTGAGCGATGGCTCCTATTTGGTAAAAGGCAAGAACATCACTTCTTTCACCGATGAGGAAGAAAAAGCCTATGCGATGGCCGACGTTCCTTTTCTGCTTGAAACGGCCCTGACCGAACAGGGGGCAAAATTTCATGCCGCCGCCACATGGTCCGCCCACAGTATTGCGGATGGTAACCTCGTCACCGGGCAAAATCCTGCCTCGGCAAAAGGGGTAGCCGAAAAAATGATAGCCATCCTGGAATCGCCCAAAAAATAAGGGCCATTGTAATGGCCTCCCCGAATATCCGGTGGGGCCATTATTAAATACCTGTTATAATAGTTCAACTACTACTAATTGTAAAAAAAATCAAATGGAGAATAAAAATCCAGTTCACGTATTTGCCACATGGAAAGTAAGGGAAGGTCATATCGACACCGTTTTAAAACTGTTAAGGACCGTTCGGGACGAAAGTGTAAAGGAAAATGGCAACCTGTTCTATAACATCCACCAAAGTAATTTGGATTCCAACACCTTACTGCTTTTTGAAGGATATACCGGCGAAGCCGCTGTTACGGAACATCGGAATTCACCACATTTTCAGGAACTGCTATTGGGACAGATAGTCCCTTTACTGGACCATAGGGAGATTGTTCCGACCAGTCCTTTGGAATAAAGATTTCTAGAAAAGCGGTTATAAATGACAAACAATAAAATAGGACATGAACATTACGTTGGAACAGGCCGAAAGAATTTTGGAAGTTGCCAAGGCCAGGGCAAAAAAAATGGGGGTTGCCATGAACATCGCAATTGTGGATGGGGGAGCCAATATACAATCCTTCTGCCGGATGGATGGCGCCCTTTTAGGCTGCGCCGATATCGCCATTAAGAAGGCGAAGACCTCCCGTTTTTTCGATATGGATTCGGGCGAAATCGGAAAGCTATCACAACCAGGAGGCTTTTTATACAATATAGAACATTCCAACGGTAGCCTCATTTCATTTGGGGGCGGCGTGGTACTAAAAAATGCCGACCATAAAATAATTGGCGCCATTGGTGTATCGGGAGGAACCGTGGAACAGGACCATACGGTAGCGACCGCAGCGGCCCATGCAATAGTATAGACTCAGATCAAAGGCCTATTTTACGGGAACTTGGACCGAACAACATTTAATAGATAAAATAGAACCAACATGGAAAATAACATTCACAACAAAGTAATCGTAATAACGGGAGCCAGTAGCGGCATTGGTGCGGAAACAGCCAAACATCTTGCCGAAAAGGGCGCCCTTCTAGTTCTTGGCGCAAGGCGCAAGGATAAATTGCAAAAAGTCGTAAACGGGATTACCGCAAATGGAGGCACGGCTCTATACCAAGTAACGAACGTGACCAGCAAAGAGCAAGTACAGGCCCTAGTGGATAAAGCCGTTACCGCCTACGGTAAGCTCGATGTGCTTATCAACAATGCCGGTATCATGCCCATTGCGCCTATGGCAGAAGTAAGGACCGAGGAGTGGGACAGCATGATCGACATAAATATTAAAGGGGTGCTCTATGGCATTGCCGCGGCATTGCCTATTTTTCAAAAACAGGAATCGGGCCACATTATAAATCTGGGCTCCGTTGCCGGAATCAAGGTTTTCAGTCCCGGTGGTACCGTTTACAGTGGTACCAAATATGCCGTACGTGCCATCACCGATGGATTGAGGCAAGAAGTAGGGCGTGACATCAGGACCACCACCATTGAGCCAGGTGCGGTAGATTCTGAATTAAAATTCGGCACGAACCACAAGGACAGTGCCGTAGGCGTAAACGAGTTTTATCAATTGGCCATTCCCGCCGCTTCGGTGGCCAGGGCGATAGCCTTTGCCATCGAACAACCTGCGGATGTCGATATCAACGAAATCGTAATAAGACCTACGGTCCAGGATTTTTAATAATGACCAAAAAACAGAAATATGACCACAAACATTGGAATATCGGATAGGGACCGACAAGGTGTTGTCCATGAACTCTCAAAAATTTTAGCGGATGAAGTTGTCCTTTATACAAAAACAAGGAATGCCCATTGGAATGTGGAGGGCATGGACTTTTATGAAAAGCACCGGTTTTTTGAAACACAATTTGAGCAATTGGACGCCAATATCGACAGCATTGCCGAGCGTATACGTTCATTGGGCCATTATGCACCGGCGACGCTCAAAGCATTTTTGGTCTTAACTAATTTAAATGAATCGGAGAATGATCAAAAAGATAGCATGGGCTTTATGAACGGACTTTTGCTTGACCACGAATTTATAATTAGGGCCTTAAGGGAGCATATAAATAGGTTTGAAGCTGAATTTAACGACTTGGGCACGAGTGACTTTATTACAGGACTGATGCAAGATCATGAAAAGATGGCATGGATGTTACGCTCACATATTTAAAAAGAAACTATGGAAACCGTAATAAAAATAACATCCCCGTACGACCAAAGACTGATCAAAGAGTTGGCCCCGATATCCCTAAGCGACCTTGAAAACAGTATCGAAACCGCTCAAAACCTGTTCACCGATCAGGCGCAATGGATTCCGGCCTACAAAAGAATGGACATACTGGAAAGGGCGGCTTCCATAATGGCCGAAAGAATGGAGGAATTAACGCTGTTGGCTTTGAGCGAAGGCGGAAAACCCTATAAAGATTCAAAAGCAGAGGTTCAAAGGGCCATCACAGGGGTCAAAATGGCAGCGGCGCATATCCCGGAAATCAAAGGGGAGCAAGTGCCCATGGCACTGACCGAGGCTTCCTTGCACAGGATGGCATTTACCTATCGGGAGCCCATTGGGGTTGTGGCCGCCATCAGTGCCTTCAACCATCCCCTGAATTTAGCGGTCCATCAAATAGTTCCCGCAATTGCGGCGGGTTGCCCCGTTATTTTTAAACCGTCCCTAACAACACCTCTTTCAAGCCTTGCCCTAGCCAAAATTTTAGAGGAAGCGGGATTGCCGAGCGGATGGTTGCAGATCGTACTTTGTACCAACAAAATTGCGGAAGCCATGGTTACCGACCGTCGAATTAACTTTTTCTCTTTTATCGGGTCCGCAAATGTCGGATGGCACCTGAGAAGTAAACTCTCAGCTGGTACAAGATGTGCGTTGGAGCATGGTGGTGCGGCCCCCGTTATTGTGGAAAGCGATGCCGATTATGATGAAATGATACCCGATCTGGTAAAGGGAAGTTTTTATCATGCCGGCCAAGTGTGCGTCTCTGTCCAGAAAATTTATGTGAACCGGGATATCTGCGATCTTTTTATGGAAAAGTTCTTAGCGGAAACCAACAAACTGACCGTGGGAAACCCATGGGATAAAAATACGGATGTAGGTCCTTTGATTTCCGCAAAAGAGGTGGACCGTGTGGAAGAATGGGTCAATGAGGCCCTTGTGGAGGGGGCAACATTGATCACAGGGGGAAAAAGAATTTCCAAGACCCTATTTCAACCTACGGTCCTTTTGGATCCATCGGAAAGATCAAAAGTCTCCAGCAAGGAAATTTTTGGCCCTGTAGTATGTATTTACCCATTTACGGACCGTAATATGGCGATCAAAAAGGCAAATGCCCTAGAGTTCCACTTTCAGGCCGCTGTCTTCACCAAAAATATGGATGTTGCCCTGGACACTGTCAAAAAATTGAACGCCACCGCTGTTATGGTAAACGACCATACGGCGTTCAGGGTGGACTGGATGCCATTTGGCGGGAGGGATTCGTCGGGTATGGGCATGGGAGGAATATCATATACAATGGATGAAATGACAAGGACCAAAATGACCGTTTTTAAAAGCAACTATTTGTGAACCAGGTCATGCATCGCAAAAAAGCCTTCATCCGAAGCAAAAAACCGCTGTTTTTAACTTCTATCAAAAAGTTTAATATGGGTTCCCCAATTTATGGTCCACACTATATTTTCCCGGTCCACATAAATAGATCAGTATCATTATCCCTAAATAAACAAATGCTATTTCCCCCCCATCCAAGTTCGCTCTGTGAAAAACAAAAAAAGCTATTGTTAGGTTAACTGAAATGATCAGTGTGCTCCATCGGGTAAATAAACCGACCAAAACGAACACCGATAATACACCATCCGTAAGTAATGCAAAAATCAAACTTGGTAACTTCCCAACATGTAAAGGATCAGGAAATATTTCAAGCATTTCATTAAAACGAAATAGCTTTTCCATACCATGTCGTACAAACAAAGAAATACAGGCAATCGATCTAATTATCAGGAGTCCCAGATCATTATCAATGGGCGGGTGTATATTCTTTATACTATTCATATTGTTAATTTTTAACGATCCTGGACGTAAGATTTGTAGCCCTATGGTTCAAGAAAGCGAAAGCGAACCCTGCAACAAGCGAAATAAAAATATCGAATATTGGTTGGAAAGCCAATGTCGGGTGTACACCGAAATAAACTATCAGGCCCAGAAACCACGCCGGGATATTGTTCAAGCCCTTGATCTTGCTCAAATATGGAAGGAAACTGATACAGATAAAAACAGTTATTGGTAGCGAGAATCTTCCAAGTTGTTCAGGCAATACCGCTGCAACCGTAGTTATGAGCATACCCATAAAAAAACCGGCAGTAATATTCAATAACGTCTTGGCCGATGCTTTGATCGACATCCCAAATAGATAATAACTGACCCAAGCGACAAATAATACCCACGTTGGCCATTGTAGGGAGAATGAAATAAATACGGCCATTGCACCCAAAGTGCCCATCAATATTGAATTTGAGAATGTTTTCATCATCTATACTTTTTTAGGCCATCGCCCCATTAGCACCTATATTTTGAGCAGAAATCCATTTGGCCCCATCACTGGCAAGAAATACCACTACGCTGGCAATATCTGCCGGTTTACCTATACGGTCAAAGGCGGAAAGAGCGGCCAAACGATCGATCACTTCTTGCGGTTTACCTTTCGTAAATAGCTCCGTATCCGTAGGACCGGGCGAAACTGAATTTACATTGATGCCACGGCCTCCCACCTCTTTGGCGAACACACGTGTCAATTGTTCCACAGCGGATTTTGTGGCCACGTAAGGCCCATAGGTAGGCAGCATAAGTCGGTTTACCGATGTAGAAATATTGATGATACTTCCGTTGCCGGCCAATTTGGTAGCGGCTTCCCTTAGGGTGTAAAAGACTCCCTTTAAATTTACATCCAACTGTCTTGTAAAATCTTCATCAGTGGTATCCTTTATCAAGGAATTGATCATAATTCCTGCATTGTTTACCAATACATCAATTTTCCCATAATGCTGAATAGCACCATCAAACAGTTTTGCTACTTGGTCCGGTTTACTAACATCTGCTTGAAGGGCAATCGCCTCCCCACCCTGATTTTTAATATTTTCAACTACCTGTTCAGCGGCGGTTCCATTTCCGGCGTAGTTCACAACTACCTTTGCACCGGCTTTGGCCAGTTCCTTTGCTATTTCCGCCCCGATACCTCTAGAAGATCCGGTTACCAGGGCAACTTTGTTGTATGAATGATCCATGACTTTATATTGTTTTAATTTGTACAATACAAAGTTGCGACCTATCTGCAAATCCATTGGTACAAGGACCATCGCAAAAGTTGCAAATATCTAAGATGTCCTATTGAAGTGCTGTTTTCTATAGATAGCAGGGCTAATGAAAGTATATTTTTTGAAATAGTTGCTAAAATGTGAAACTTCAAGAAAACCTAAACGGTTTGCGATCTCTTTGATACTAAGTTCCCCGTTCTGCAAGAATACTTTTGCCTCGGTGATGGTTTTTTCGGAAATCCAATTGGTTATGGGTTTTCCTGTCTTGTTGCTGATCACACTGGAAAGATAGTTTACATGTAGGGATTGCATTTCAGCATAGTCCTGTACCCGAAGCTGACGCTCCGTTTTTCCACTGGCAAGCTCCCTAAAATGCCGCTCCAAATTTCTTTTAAAGTTCTTTACGATCACCGAACTACGGTCTCCTTCGTATATAGGGTTGTAATCCTGAAAGAAATACTCTTTTATTTTAAGGAGCAGGGCCACCATTAAACTTCCGATAATGCGATTTTTGTAAGGTGAATCCCCCATCTGTTCTTTATGGATCAAGTGATAGAGCCTTTCCATTGCTTGGAATTGGTCTTCCGATAGGGTTCTGGGTTCTACCGTTTCGGTAAGTAGAAACGGAAAATGATCATATACTTTGGCATGTACATATTCCTTTAAGTAGCCCTCGTTAAAGGTAATCAAACAGGTATCCTTAATTTGATGCCATTCAAAAATCCGATAATTGCCCGGGTTGGTGAAGTAAACGGTATTAGGTGCCACTTCAAAATTTTTGTCATCTATTGTATAGCTGCCAAAAGCATTTTTTATAAATAGAAAACTGAAATAATTAGGACGAAAAGGAATGGATCTATAGGGTAGTTCCTTAAATGTTTCCTGTAAATAGTGGACGGTAAAACCTGAGGAGGGGTCCACATGATCTAGTGGAAGTCCCATGGTCCCATATAATTCATGTAAATCTTTTACATTGACATCCTTAAAAGCCATTCACTAAAATAAGTAATTAGTTGTCAAGTTCGATTACCTTTCCGTGGCATTTTTTATTTTAAACAGTAGATCGGTAAAAAACAATTATCAGGCCAAAAAAGGTTTGGGAGCCATCGATATATGAAGGTTTTTTGAGCCGAATAGTGCTCCGCAGCGATAAACAGATGAGAGCCGGATGCAAAAGGACAATACTTGGAGCCCATTAAAATGGTGGGACCATTCATGGGACAATATAAAATCGGAAATACTATTGTTATAACACTATAGAAAAATTCGATCGTAAATTTGCACAGCTCCACTAAACGGTATTATCTTTGTTTAACGGTGTTAAATAGTTTAATATTCGGATTATGGGCAGCAAAGATAGGATTCTTAGACAAAAGGAAGAGACCAGGAGCAACATCCTTAGTGCCGCATGCCAGATTGTGAAGGAAGATGGTTGGCAAGGACTGAGCCTGCGAAAAATTGCGGATGCCATAGAATATACGGCCCCCATCATTTATGAATATTTTGATAATAAGGAGGCCATTTTAAAGGAATTGACCATACAGGGGTACCGACTTCTGAACAAAGAGTTGATCAAGGCGAAGGACTCTTCCACGGATCCGGCCCAACAGCTTGAAGCCATGTGGTTGGCCTACTGGAAATTTGCCTTTTCCAATAAAGAGACGTACCAATTGATGTTCGGAGTGGAAATGACCACTTGTCAAATGGGACTTTGTCCGGAAGAGGAGACACCTTATAAACTTTTTACCCCCCTTATGAAAACATTGATGAAAGATAAGGGAAAGGATGAGGACATCCTTTGTCAGAAGTACTATACCTATTATTCGGTGGTCCACGGGCTTATTTCGATCAATCTGGTGGGGAGCGGACTGAGCGACGAGATCAACCAACAAATTTTGAAGGATGCCATTACGGGCATCACCTTATCGCTCTAATATTTTTTTTAAATAATATCTAACGGTGATAAATGATTTAACCATAAAATAACGGGATGATTTTTATCAATTACTTAACGGTGTTAAATTATTAAACATACAAAAATGAAGCTAATGTAGAAAACCCGGGCCTTAGGCAATCACTATAATGCCATAGAACGGCCCACGATATCGAAGAATAAATCAAGAACGACTAAACAGTCAATAAATAGAAATACAATAATTACATCATGTTTTACATACCTAAAAATTTTATCGAACATTTTGGAACGCATTTTCACAACTATAAAAACAACAACCTTATGAGAACACTATTACTGGCCCTTGCGGCCTCGACCATACTTTATTCCTGTGGTGACAAACCACAGGAAGGTGCAGCTGCACAGACCGCCGTACCCCTTCCCGTGATGAGCATCCACAACGGGACGGCCACTACCACTTCGGAATATCCCGCCACCATTGAAGGAGCAGTGGATATAGAGATCCGCCCCCAAGTTGGCGGTAATTTGGAGAAACTGTATGTGGATGAAGGGGCCTACGTCACCAAAGGGCAGCCTTTGTTCAAGATCAACGAACAGCCCTACCGTGAACAACTGAACAATGCCCTTGCCAACCTACATGGTGCCGAGGCGACCTTGATCAATGCACAATTGGAAGTAGAGAAATTTACGCCTTTGGTGGCCAGCAAGATAGTTTCAGATTACCAGTTAAAATCGGCACAGGCTTCCCTTACGATTGCCGAGTCCAATGTGGCCCAGGCAAAGGCCATGGTGGGTACCGCCAATATTAACTTGGGATATACCCTTATCAAGGCACCTGTGGATGGCTATATCGGACGCTTGCCCAAAAAACAGGGAAGTTTGGTTTCCCCTTCCGATGTGGAACCCCTTACCTTTCTTTCGGACGTCCGGGAGGTCCATGTATATTTTTCGCTGGGAGAAACCGATTTTATCGGCTTTAAATCCCAATATCCCGACAAGTCAATTGAAGAAGGGAACACAGCATTTCCCCCGGTTTCCCTTTTGCTGGCCGATAACAGTCCGTATGCGGAAAGGGGAAACATAGATATGGTATCCGGCCAATTCGACAAAACCACCGGTGCCATCACCGTACGTGCCACCTTCCCCAATCCAAAGGGATTATTGAGATCGGGCAATACGGGCAGGGTAAGCTTAGGGGTCGCCCATGAAAATACACTGTTGATCCCACAGGAAGCCACCATGGAAGTACAGGACAAAATTTTCGTCTTTGCACTGGACAAGGACAATAAGGTCAACAAAAGGCCGATCAACGTCATCGGAAAAAGCGGTACCGACTATCTGGTGGGCGCTGGCGTGAAATCGGGCGACAGGATCGTTTATAAGGGCTTTGAATACCTGCAGGACGGGGCGTTGGTTGCACCCGAAAAAATGAAAGCCGATCTGGTCAAAAATTAAACTACAAACAGCAATTCAATAAAAGTATACAATGTTCAAAAAATTTATCGATAGACCTGTACTGGCAACGGTAATTTCTATCCTACTCGTAATCTTGGGGGTTTTGGGCCTTTCCAAACTCCCCCTCCAACAATTTCCCGATATAGCCCCCCCGGCCGTACTGGTGACCGCGGTGTATCCCGGTGCCAATGCCGAAACGGTGCTTCGATCGGTGGCCCCTTCCCTTGAAGAATCGATTAACGGGGTGGAAAACATGAGCTATATGAGCTCTACCGCCAGTAACGACGGTTCCTTGGCCATCACCGTTTACTTTAAACTGGGCACCGATCCGGACCAGGCGGCAGTGAACGTGCAGAACAGGGTGGCCCAAGCTACCAGTCAGCTTCCCGCTGAGGTGGTACAGGCGGGGATCACCACCTCCAAACAACAGAACAGCCTATTGATGGTGGTCGACCTGTTTTCTGAGGATTCCACTACCTACGACCAGACCTTTTTGGCCAACTACGCCCAGATCAACATCATCCCCGAAATAAAGAGGATTCCCGGGGTGGGCCAATCGTTGATCTTCGGGGGTAGCAAGGACTATTCCATGAGGATATGGATGGATCCCAATCAAATGGCTTCCTACAATATTACACCGGCAGAGGTGATAGCCGCCATTCAGGACAAAAACTTGGAGGCCGCTCCAGGAAAGTTTGGCGAAAGCAGTACCGAATCCTTCGAATATGTCATTAAATATGGGGGGAAGTTAAAGGAGCCCGCACAGTATGAAAATATTATCGTTCGTGCCAATGAGGATGGATCGGTACTTCGACTAAAAGATCTTGCCAAAGTGGAATTGGGCGCCTATACCTATGGCAATTACACTAGGGTAAATGGAAAACCGGGGGTAAACATCGCTTCCTTCCAATTGGCGGGATCCAATGCCAACGAGATACAGATTGCCATAGCAGAACTGATGGAAAAGGCCTCGGCCGATTTTCCCAAGGATGTGGAATACCTGATCTTGTACAATACCAAGGATGCCCTGGACCAATCCATTTCACAGGTAAAGACCACCTTGATAGAGGCCTTTATACTGGTGTTCATAGTGGTATTTCTTTTCCTTCAGGATTTTAGGTCCACCCTCATCCCGGCCATTGCGGTGCCGGTGGCCATATTGGGAACCTTCTTTTTTATGACGCTCTTCGGATTTTCGATCAACTTGCTTACGCTGTTCGCCTTGGTACTTGCCATCGGGATCGTTGTGGACGATGCCATTGTGGTGGTGGAGGCCGTACACGCCAAGATGGAAGATGAGCACCTTTCCCCCAAGGAGGCCACTACCTCGGCCATGGGCGAAATTACGGGGGCCATTATATCCATTACCTTGGTCATGGCAGCGGTATTCCTGCCCGTTGGGTTTATGGAAGGTTCCACTGGGGTATTTTACAGGCAGTTTGCCTTTACGCTGGCCATAGCCATTGTGATCTCGGCCGTGAACGCCCTTACCTTAAGTCCCGCCCTGGCAGCACTTTTCCTAAAGGACAAGCACCATGGAACGGAAGGCGTTGCCAAGAAAAGATCCTTTAAGGAAAAATTCTTTATCGGGTTCAATTCAGGTTTCGATAAACTGACCAATAATTATATCAAGAGCCTACGGTTCCTGACCGCCAGAAAATGGGTGGCATTGGGCGGACTTGCGGTTGTACTGGTGGTCACCATCATCATGGTGAACAGGACCCCCACAGGTTTTATCCCTTCGGAGGACCAAGGTTTTATCGCCATTTCCCTTTCCATGCCCGCCGGGGCATCCTTGGACCGTACCAAAGAGGTCATGGAAGAAGCGGAGGTGATCTTGGACGATCTTGCGGCCAAGGAGACGTTGATGGGACTGTCAGGTTTCAACATCCTTACCCAATCTTCCAGTCCCTCTTCGGGCGTTGCCTTCGTATTGCTGAAACCTACCAAGGAACGGGGCGAAGTGGCCGATATAAACGCCATTATGGGATTGGTGAACCAAAAATTGGCGGCCATAAAGGGGGCCAGTTTCTTTGTGTTCACCTTTCCTACCGTACCGGGTTTCAGCAACGTGGACGGCTTGGATATCGTACTTCAGGACAAGACCGGGGGAGACCTCCAAAAGTTCAGTGGCATTGGCTCCAACTTTATAGGCGAACTGATGAAAAGGGAGGAAATAGCCATCGCCTTTACCTCCTTTAAATCGGACTATCCGCAATACGACCTAAAGGTGGATGAGGTGAAAGCGGCGCAGTTGCAGGTAAACGTACAAGACATCCTCCAGACCATGCAGGCGTATTTTGGAAGTACCCAGGCATCCGACTTCAACCGTTTTGGGAAGTACTATAGGGTAATGGTACAGGCCGATAAGGATTCAAGGGCCAATATCGCCTCTATGAACGGCATATATGTGAAGAACCAAAGGGGCGAAAGGGTCCCCATTACCACCTTGGTGAGTTTGGAACGGGTCTATGGCCCCGAAAGTGCTTCACGTTACAACCTTTTCAACTCCATTGGGGTAAATGCCATGGCCGGACCGGGTTACAGCTCGGGCGATGCCATACAGGCGGTAAGGGAAGTTGCGGAGAAACATCTGCCCAGTGGGTATGCCTTTGAATTTACGGGTATGACGAAGGAAGAGATCGGATCTGGTGGGCAATCGGCGGTAATTTTTATCCTGTCCCTTCTGTTCATCTACTTCCTGTTGGCGGCCCAGTACGAAAGCTATATCCTTCCCTTGGCGGTCATCCTTTCCATTCCCACCGGAATCTTTGGGGTGTTCTTGGCGATCGGGATCACGGGCATAGAAAACAACATTTATGTACAGGTGGCCCTGGTGATGCTCATAGGGCTATTGGCAAAGAACGCCATCTTGATCGTGGAATTTGCGGCACAAAGGCGCCGCAATGGAAAATCATTGGTGGATGCCGCCCTGGAAGCCGCCCGATTGAGGCTACGTCCCATTATAATGACCTCCCTGGCATTTATAGTGGGTCTGATACCCATGACCATTGCCACAGGGCCTTCCGCTATGGGGAACCACTCCATAAGTATTGGAGCCGTAGGGGGAATGTTGTCTGGCGTGGTCCTGGGACTCTTTGTGATTCCCGTGCTGTTCGTGGTCTTCCAGTTCCTTCAGGAAAAGGTTTCCCGAAAGGAAAACACCGTACCGGCAATGGAAGGGGCAGTGGTCTAAGGACGCCGTACCCGATTATCAATTCTAAATTAGAAAACATGAAAAGACACTATATTTTATTGGCGGCCATTACCATGGTCGCCCTATTGGTCAGCTCCTGTAAGGTGAGCAGGGACCTGGAGGTTCCAGAAGATGCCTTCCCTGAAACGTACAGGGAGGCCACAGCGGAAGATTCTTCCCAAGTGGCCCAATTGGATTGGAAAAGCTTTTTTTCGGATGCGGTACTGCAAAAGCTGATAGACAGTGCCCTAACCAAGAACAACGATCTTTTGGTAGCGGAGCGGAACATTGAAGCTGCGCAATGGCAGTTAAAACAGGCAAAATGGGGCAATATACCCCAATTGGGACTGCAAGTTGGCGCACAGAGCAACAACCCATCGGACAACAGTCTTAACGGACTCAGCTCCAGCAGTTTTTTGGGGCAGAACCATATAGAGGATTACAATGCCATGGCACAGTTGTCCTGGGAAGCGGATCTATGGGGCAAGATCAGGAACCGTAAGAAAGGTGCATTGGCCCGTTACCTTCAGACAGGAGAGGCAAAAAAGGCATTGCAGACCTTGGTGGTGGCCAATGTTGCCAAAGGATATTACAACCTGTTGATGTTGGATGCGCAATTGGAAATTGCCAAAAGGAACCTGGTGCTCAGCGATAGCACCCTGTTCGTGATAGACATGCAATACGGTGCGGGACAGGTTACCTCCCTGGCACAGCAACAGGCAAAAGTACAGCGCTTAAGGGCCGCGGAGCTTATTCCGCTGGTGGAACAACAGATCGCGGTCCAGGAAAATGCACTGAGCGTGCTTACCGGAAGTTTTCCCGCTGCCAAGGAAAGGGGAATTCCCCTGGAGCTTGTGTCCTTGCCGGAACCTTTGCAGGTCGGCATCCCATCCCAATTGTTATCCCAACGGCCGGATGTTAAAAGCGCCGAACTGGGGCTGCGGATATCCAATGCGGAAGTTGGTATCGCAAAGGCATCAATGTACCCGGCACTGAACATAACCGCAACGGGGGGCGTGAACTCCTTTAAAAGCAGCAATTGGTTCAATATTCCCGCTTCCCTCTTCGGAACGGTGGCCGGCAGCTTAACACAGCCCCTGCTACAGGGACAACAGTTGAGGTCCCAATACAAAATTTCGGAAGTGGAAAGGGAAAAGGCAGTGCTGGATTTTAGGCAATCGGTCCTCGTGGCCGTGGGCGAAGTATCGGATGCACTGATCAAAGTGGAAAAGTTGGAGGAACAGCAGTTGGTGGCGAACGAAAGGGTGGAGACCCTTAAAGTGGCCATCAACAATGCGGATATGCTCTTTAAAAATGGCATGGCTACCTATTTGGAGGTCATTACCGCACAGGAAAACCTGCTTCAGAGCGAACTGGACCTGGCCGTTCTAAAAATGTCCCAGTTAACGGCTTCCGTAGATCTTTATAGATCGCTGGGAGGAGGATGGAACTAATGACTTTAAACAAAAGTTGATCAAAAAAAGTTTTCCATTTTAAGCGGGACTTTTTTGGTCGATGCCGACCTTGGAGTCAGCAGCCTAGGTAGGACCACGATTTTAATTAAACCCTTGGAGCGATCCTAGGGTTTTTTTATTTTGGATTATTATAGCGAGAAGTTTATGGGATCAAGAACAATTGCTGTGTGTGTTCAAAGATTGTCTTTGCCTAAATAGGAAGAATTGTAGTTTTAACCTATAATGGAAGATTCGGACCTAGAACAGGATCAGGATGGCGTACATGATTTCGGGTTAGTGGTCATTTATTTTTTTTCCAAAACTTCGGGAATTTTTAACGGTAAAGACAATTCAACGGAATATGATTTCCAGTCCCGTAATCCGAACACAACTTTTATCACTCGTACGAGAATGCAAGAGGGGCTTCTCATGTCGATGCCGACCCTAGAGGCAGCCCGACAGGCGGAGGAAAGCTTATTTTCCCGGTTTTGACGGGTGCTATATCCCCTTTTTCTTCTAAAACCAATTTTTAGATCAACCGATCTTCAAATTAAAACATTGCTCCACTGTTACATAAGGAACAATTACCCTATGAACTCCTTCAAACTATTTTCATTGAAGCGAAAATGAGTTCTATAATAGCTATATAAGGACACTGTATTTTGGCCTCTTTTTCCGTACGGGATTCCGGAGCGTATTCTGCCCATCCATGAATGGAAAAAAATGCCTTGAAAGGGGGCTATTTTCGCACGCCATAAACGGGGAAAATATACCCGCTTCCCCCCTATTTTTATACATGGCTTTGATACGGCTTTGATACGGCTTTGCTACGGCCTATCCCCGGATGAAAAATTCTTGTTAAAAATAGGTGCCGGATCAGGGTGATTATTCCTTGACTTTTATACCGTAAAACGGCACTGCAAAAACCTACCAATTTGGTCAAATTCCATTAAATGGGCCTTAGTCTTAGACGCTCTGTATTAAATTGGGATAATGGTCATTTGAATACCTTGTGTGCTTGTCCCGGGGCAGTTGATTTCCGGAAATAAAGCGAGCATCCACAGAACAGCCCTACATAAAAAGACCGCCCAAAAATTTTTGGACGGCCTCTCTTTTTTTAACCAACTATATGTGAATTATGATGCTCGGAACTTGCTGACCGGTTATGGGATAAAACGTTGCAACCCTTATTGCAACAACCACATGACCCCATTTATGTTATCCCCATTCGGAAATTGGCGGTCGATCGCGGCCGTTACATTTTCGGGATTATTGGTCGATTCGTTATTGGGGTACATCCACCTTAGGGGGATCTGCCCCCCGTTCAGGATCCCACTTCCATCCGTATTGAACTCGGGAAAGCCGGTTCTCCGTTGTTCAAAAAACACCTGCCAGCCCGTGTTCATGAACATGGCAATATGTTTTTGGGTCAGTATTTGTTCAATTTCATTATCTCCTGTCAACTGTATGTCGGGATTGTCCAGATAGGTGCCCACATCTGTAATTCCATAAAATTCCATGGAGGCCGAAATCCCGTTTTTATAGTGCTCTTCCACAGATCGGGAGGTCCAACCCCTGGCGGCCGCTTCCGAAAGGATAAATTCCAGTTCGGCATAGGACATCAGGATACTGGGTTCGTTTACGGGATCGTTAAAATATCGGGGATCGATCCTGGACGCTTCCCCGGCCACCGCCTTTGCAGTGTTGGAGTTGAGGTCGCCGCTGCCATATAGTCCCCCGTACGCTGTAAAATCCCCATCGGCGGCGTTGGCACTGTTCGGTTTCTTTTCGGCAAATACAAAGAGCCTGGGGTCTTCGAGCGATTGCAGCTTTGATACAAAGCTCTCTTCCATATAATAGGCCGTTTGAAGATCGTTGTCGTTAAAATAGGGATACCGGTTGTCCTGGGTATTGACAAAATTCAGTATCCCGCTATCCTCATTTGAAGTAAAAATGGGATATTGGTCCGGATCGTTCACCACTTCATTGAACCGAGCAACGATGTTCAGGTCGGGATCGGCCGTCTTGCGGGAAAGGTTCATCAGGATCCTAAGGTAATAGGAGTTGATCAGTTTGCGCCATTTCAGTTTATCGCCACCATAAATGATATCGCCCAAAATCCCTTCCTCGTTCTGCGCCAATTGTTGGGAGGCATTTTGAAGGTCGTTCAATACTTTTAGGTAAATGGATTTCTGGGTATCATAAACCGGGGCATAGAGGCCCTCATCCGCCTTTGCCGCTTCGGTATAGGGTACATCCCCAAAAACTTCGGTCAGGGAGACGATAAAATAGGAGTCAAAGAAAGTTGCCAAGATCTGATATACCTCGCTTTCGGTCCTAATGGCCTCCTCTACCATTTTATCGACCTGTTTCAGGTTATCGTAGTTTTCAAAACCGGAGCGTTGCCAGTTATAGTACTGTGATTGGTTAACGCCGTTGGTATAGGCAAGGTGTCGGGAAGCAAGGGCGGCCGACAGGCTCACATTGTTAAAGGCACTTACCTCTATATTGGTGAGCAAGAGCTCCGGACTCACTTCCGTGGCACGGTTGGGGTCATCCTGCAGGTCCTCTACATCGCTACAGCTAAGGACACCGAGCGAAAGTGCAAGTATAAAAAGATATTTTAACGGGTTTTTCATGAGCTTGTGGATTAAAATTTGGCATTGATATTAAAACCGATACTTCTTGTTGATGGGGTCTGTAGGTTGTCCTGACCGGAATCGGGGTCGATGTTAGGGACATCGGAGGAAAGCCAGAGGTTCCGTCCGATCAAGGATATACTGAGATCCGTAAAGGGCGTTTTCTCCATCAGTTTCTCCGAAAGGTTGTAAGTAAGCACCACTTCCCTTAACTTGATAAAGGTTTCCTTGTAATAGTGATAGTTTTTGTTCTGGTTGTTGCTGGTGGTCTGCATATAACCTATGTAGTTCACGGGCACATCGTTGGGGGCATATTGCCGGGTATCGCTTGTGATATTTCCGTTCACATCATATTCCACCGAACCACTGATGACTTTTACGCCATTATCGATAAAGGTGCTGAGCCCGTTATTGGCATCGTCACGGAACTGGTTGACGGTTCCGGGATCCGTTCCGCCCCACCACATTTTCTGATTGGTGGTAGAATACATATACCCGCCCAAACGGCCATCAAAAAGGAAGGAAAGCCCTATATTTTTATAGGTAAGGCTATTGCTGATCCCATAGGTCCAATCCGGTTCGTCATACCCAATAAACCGCTGGTAGGGATCCGCCACTGGGTAACCGTTTTCAAAAATGACCTGTCCGTCCGCGTTGGTCTGGTAAACGGTAGCATAAATTTGGTCGGTCCGTTCCCCGGCCTTGATGAAATCATCGGTCCGTTCCCGATCTCCAAAGATCTCTTCTTGGTAACGACGGTACCTGCTTAGGTTCATCTGCAGGTTCCAGCTAAAACTTTCGGATTGGACGGGGGTTGCGTCCAAGGTAAATTCCATTCCCTTTCTCTTGTACACATCCCCATTAAGGAGCATACTGGTATATCCGGACGATTCCGAAAGCGGGCTATAGATCAGGTTGTTGTAGTCCCTAGCCTCGTAGTAGGCCGCATCCAGTCCGATCCTGTTGTTTAGGAACCTTACATTGGCACCAACTTCCCAAGTGTCGGACGTCTCCGGTTTCAGGTTGTCGGACAGGAGGTTTTCCCCAAAGGAAGCGGACGGAACACCGTTCCAAGTCGCTCCTTTTTCATACGCTAAAATATGATTGTACGGATTGTCCCCAATTTTGCCTTCGGACACTTGGGACCATGATCCCCTAAGCTTGAAAAAGGTGGCCCAAGAAGGCAGGTCCACCAAATTGGAAACGATCAAAGATCCCGAAACCGAGGGGTAAAAGAAGGAATTGTTTGTCTGGGGCAAGGTGGATACCTGATCGTTCCGTCCTGTAAAGGAAAGATAAAAGGCATCAAAAAATTCCACATCCACAAATCCGTAGATACTGTGTATGGTCTCCTTTTCGTCCCTATTGCTTCCAAAGAGGGTAGTTCCCGCATTGTTGTCCAGATTGTAAAAACCGGGAATGTTCAGCCCATCCGTGGACGATTCGTTACTGGTAGTGTGACGATAATAGTTGGCGTAGGCCAGTTCCCCGGAGATGGCAATATCCTTGGTAAGGTCATTTTCGTACCTGATACCCAGTTCGGAAGTAATATCGAGATAGTTTACATCGGCCAAGGAAAAGTTGCCCCTGGAGCGATCGCCATATCCGATATAACTTTTAGGCTCCTTATAGGTCCTGTAAAGGCTGTAGACGTTTACACCACTTCGGCCCTTAAGGCTTAACCGGGGGGTAAGGTTATATTCAAAGCTCAGGTTCCCGAAAAGATTGTCCTTATCATATCCCCTTAGGTACTCATAGGCCTGAAAATAGGGATTGTTGTAATAGGATATGTTAAAGTGACGCTGCTGATAGCCTTCTTCCCCTGGCCTCCAATAGTTTTTAAGATCGCGAACATCCACATCCACCCCTGTCCATAGGATCAGGTTATAGAGATAGTTTGTAGGACCATACCCCACTTCGGGAAAGTTATTGGTAAACTGTTTGTTGTAGGTAAGGGAGGAACTTATCTTAAAATCATCGGACGGTGTCAGGGTACCGCCCAGACTAAAGGAAGTATTCTTAAGATCCGTATTCGGGACCAGTCCTTTCTGGTATACGTTGGAAACCGACATACGATAGCTCGCCTTGTCATTGCCCCAGTCCACACTTACGTTATTGGTCTGTATAAGTCCGGTCTGAAAGAAGTTTTCTATATTGTCCTTGCCCCTGGAGACAAATGCGAGCGGGGTAAGCTCCCCTGTTTCGGGATCTACGGGGCTGTTGTATTGCGGCGTTTCAAAAAAACCACTGGGCGTTGAGGCATCGACCTGGTCCAATTTGGGACCCCAGATCCAACCGCCCCCTTCTGCCCCGGACCCACTTCCGTCGGTATAGGCATACACCCCCTGGTTTCCGTTTCCATAGGTTGTCTGCACCTTGGGGATCTTAATAAAGGAAGGCTGGAACATGGTGGAGTTGTTGGCGGTAACGGTAAGTTTTCCCTTTTCCCCTCTTTTAGTAGTGATCATAATGGCGCCATTTCTACCTACGGATCCATAAAGGGCAGAGGCCGTGGCCCCCTTAAGCACACTTACGTTCTCAATATTATCGGCATTTATTTTCCAGATATCCGCGGTCCTGTCGGGGATTCCGTCTATGACGATCAGGGGACTCGCACCGCGAAGATCGATCTCGGGATTTTGGAAGAGGTCCGTCGAATTTTTAATGTTCAGACCGGCCACCCTTCCGGATAGGGAATTCACAAAGTTGGATTCCTTTGCCTTTTCCAGTTGTTCCCCCTGCACTTCCTGTACCGCATAGCCAAGGGCCTTTTTTTCTTTCTTGATGCCGAGGGCGGTCACCACCACCTCGCTCAGTTGTTGTGTGTCCTCTTCAAGGACCACGTTCAACACGCTCTGGGCAGCCACTGGAATGGACTGGGACTTAAATCCCAAGTAGGAGAAGACGAGGGTATCCGTATCCTGTACGGTAATGGTATACTTGCCATCAAAATCGGAGGTGGTACCTTGGGGGGCATCCAAAATGCCGATACTGACACCTATCAGGGGAACTCCCCCGCTATCGGTTATGGTACCGGAAACAGTTTGTTGTGCCGATAGGACAGCACTTATCAATAACAGCCCTAGGAGGATGAAATTCTTTATCATAATAAAAGGTTTGGATTTTATAATTTAATTGGTTTGGATCAGCCAGGAATTCAAAAAAGTATGGTCGGTTTCAAGGACTATCTTGGCAAAGCCCGCAAAATCTTTTGGAAGGGGTATTCTGAACAGTTCCTTTTTTAGGTCCGCTTCGCCTAAGAGCACATAGCTGTCCTTTCCGCCCGATTTAAAATTATTGGTATTGCTATAGTACAGTTTGGCCTTGGTGTCGGATCGGGAAAGATGGTCCCAGGTCACCACCAGTCCGTTTTCATCCGTGGCCACTTCCAGGTTGATGGCGTCCACCGGTTTTATAAGGGAAACACCGTCCCATTCCATACGGGTCTGCCTGTCGGGATTTAGGTCCATAAAATCTACCATGGTGGGCAGTAGGTCCACAACGGCGGGGGTGTGTTTCCCAAAATATTCATTGGTGTTGGGGGAATTGGTCACGATCCAGGTACTGCGTTCCCTGTCGGACTGTCCGCCATGATGTTTTCCATCCTTTGCGGAGCGGCCATGGTCCGTGGTAATGAGGATCAACCATTCCTCATCGTGGTTTTCCTCGCGGTAGCGGATGGATTCCCATATTTTTCCGATCAACTGGTCCTCAAAGGCGATCGCTTCATAAAGTTGCGGTCCATCGCCGTACTTATGGCCCATATCGTCCGTAAATTCCAGGTATACCCAAGAGAGATCAGGTGCGTTTTCCCGGATGTACCGGGCAGCTTCAACGGCCACTTTTTCGTCGATGTCCTTTATAAAGGTACGCTCGGCATCATGTGGAAAAGTAAGGGTATCCAGTTCAAAACCATCAAAGGCATAATCGACCTTCACATTATCGGTCTGCTCAAGGCCTTCCCCCACAAGTTTGGTCCTATTGTCGAGCCAAGTTGAAAAAATGGCCGTCTTTCCCTCCGGATATCGATCCTTGTAGAGCCTGAATACGGTGGGATACCGATAGTTTGGCGCTTTTATCTCGTTTCCGAACACATTGTGTTTGTGGACCCACGTTCCGGTGATAAGACTGTTGTACCCTACCGCCGAAATAGTGGGGGTTTCACTACAGGTACCTTTTTTGCCCCCTACGTAGGCTTCCGTAAAGCCGCCCTTTTGGGCAATTTGGTCAAGAAAGGGGGTTTCCACCTTTTCAAGCATGTCTGCCGCAATGCCGTCCACAATAATAAAGACCACCTTTTTGTCCTGCCCGTTATCTTGTGAAAACAGGGCTCCGCAAAACAAGAGCAGTAATATGAGTATCGGTTTTTTCTGGTTCATTGTACAAGTTAAATAAGAATATGTTTGTATGTTAAATATATTCCAAATGTATCTCAATTGCAATTTAAATTGAATGAACGTTCAATTAATAAAAGATTATGATAATGTTTAATTAGTGTTATCTACGGAGGGAGGTATATGGGGGCAAAATATTATATTTGTTAAAAATAGCTACGATTGGGAAGAAAGAATTTAAGTGAGATCCGTAGGGAGGAGATCATAAAATCCTTTTATAGGGTTGCCAAAAAAATAGGTCTGGAAAATACTTCCATCGCCAAGGTGGCGGAAGAAATGGGCATCAGCAACGGATTGGTAATGCACTATTTCAAGACAAGGGACGAGCTGTTGATCGGATTGAACGAATACCTTTTGGAGCGCCATCTCAGTATTGTGAGCAGCAGGGAATACGGGGTGATGGATTCTACGGATAATTTGGAAAAGTTTTTGGAAAGCCTGTTCTCAAGAAAATGGAACCGCTATTTTGACGATGGGGTTTTTTACAGTTGTTATGCCCTGGTCTACAGAAAACCCGAATTTAAGGACAGTTTTAAAAAGTATCTCGATTCCCTGCACCAAGTGTTGAACGAAAAACTCCATGAGGCGTATAACAACGGACTCATAGCCAATGACCGATTGGACGAGGCCACGGAAATAATATTTGCCCTGATCGATGGCGGGTATTACTATCTTGGATTGTTCGAAGGGAAGGGAACCCAGTATTCCCAACAGGTAAACCTCTATGTGGGATACGCCATGAAGCTGTTACGGCCTATTTCTTGATCCCCTTTTGTTTCAGGTAGTACAGATTGCCCATGGCCCCGAGGGCTATGACCGCCCATACGGCGTTCACCACCAAATTGGGAAAATCCCTCAAATGGACGGCATTGATGATCAAGCAGATTCCCCCAATGGCATTTAGGACATGGTACAATTTTTTCTTTGCCGAAAGGATCTGTAGGCTGAGCAGCAGATACGCCAGTATAAAGACCAGCGCCCCTATCCAGCCAATAATGGTATACAAAAGCATTTTTGGTCAATTTTTGCGATAAAGATATCATTTTTGGATCGACCAGCTTTTTAAAATCTTATTTCCTACTCCTGCCCATCCGATATTTAGGAAAGGCAATTACCCTTGGGACCTATTCCCGATCGCCTACGCTGGCCCTCACCAAAATTGATATCCATTTTTTGAAGCTCTTTCCAGTGTCGAAATCAAAATTTGGCAAGGTCATTCATACATCAACAGGGGTGGACGGCCCCCGACATTTAGCGAAATAACGGGAATGATCGGGGATTTTACGAAATAACGCAAAACCCCCAAAGCTCATTTCCTATTAATTATTTGATTATTAAATAGTTACATACCAGGAACGGTATTTGGATGTTTGGTATGGAGTTCTTACAAGGGATCAATATCAACACTAAATAATTGGACATATGAAAAACAAGATTTGCAGCAACGTAGTCGCTACCTGTCTGATGGTCGTCTCAGGAACCATTGGCGCACAGGTAAAAACGGTGGATACGGAAAAAGATCCGGCCATTGAAAAGAGCACCAAGGAATTTTTAAGGGTACTGAACAACAGTGGCGGCAGTCCCATGGAAACCATGGCACCGATAAATGCCCGTGCCGTATTGGAAGGGGCGCAAAAGTCGGTCCCAGTGGATATTTCCGGAATTAAAATAGTGGAAAAAATAATCTCCCAGGACGGACTTTCCATTAAAATATATGTCGTTCGGCCGGAAGGTATATCCGGTGATCTGCCGGCATTTATGTTTTTTCACGGAGGGGGATGGGTATTGGGGGATTTTGAGACCCACAAGAGATTTGTCAGGGATCTGGTGGTATACTCGGGCATGGCTTCCGTTTTTGTTGAATATACCCGCTCTCCCGAGGTAAAGTACCCCGTAGCCATAAATGAAGCCTTTGCCGCCACCAAGTGGGTCGCCGCCCACGGGGCCGAAATAAATGTCGACGGCAGCAGATTGGCGGTGGTGGGCAATAGTGCCGGGGGCAACATTGCAGCTGCAACGGCCCTTATGGCCAAGGATAACAATGGTCCTGAAATTAAATTCCAGGCTTTGTTATGGCCCGTAACCGATGCCAATTTTGAAACGGTTTCCTATAATCAATATGCCAACGACCGGTTTCTGACAAAAAATATGATGATCTGGTTTTGGGACAATTATTTGGAAAGTCCGGAACAGGCGAAGGAACTATATGCCAGTCCCCTTCAGGGTTCCTCGGAGCAATTGCAGGGATTGCCCCCAACCTTGATCCAAACGGCAGAAAATGATGTACTACGGGACGAAGGGGAGGCGTACGGCCGTAAACTAAACGCCGCCGGGGTACCGGTCACCTTGGTGCGAATGCAGGGAATGATACACGATTATGGCCTCTTGAACCCTTTGGCATCGATTCCAGAAGTCCAATCGGCACTTAGGTTCGCGGCCAATGAAATCAAAAATGCCCTGCAATAAAGGGCAAATGGACTCGGATAAATAAGTAAAATTTCATTAGATAAAAAATGGAAATTTCAGGAAATACAGTACTTATTACAGGAGGTGGATCAGGAATAGGTTTTGCCATGGCCAAAAAATTTTTGGAGCTGGGGAATACCGTGATCATCATCGGGAGAAACACTGAGAAATTGAAGGAAGCCTCAGTAAAGCTAGGAAATCTGGATTATATCCAATGTGATATTACCAAAGGGAAAGACATCAAAGATTTGGTAAAGACGGTCAAAAAAAGATTCCCGGAAGTGAACCTGCTGATCAATAATGCAGGTTTGGCCCATACCTATTACCTTACGGAGCCCAAGGTGGATGCCCATAGAAGGGCAAAAGAGGAAATGGACACCAATTATCTCTCCATTGTACGGCTATGTGAAGCGTTCTTGCCGGTCTTTAGGGAAAGGGCAAATGCCGCTATCATAAATATATCCTCCATAACCGCATTTGCCCCGGCAAGGCCCCTGCCCACATATGGGGTAAGCAAAGCAGCCTTACATGCCTATACAAAGGTATTAAGGTTAAGTGTGCAGCCTCTTGGAATCAAGGTCTTTGAGGTTATGCCCCCCTTGGTAAACACCGAATTTTCCAAGGAGGTGGGCGGAAGTAAGGGTATGGATCCCGAAGCGGTGGCCCAACGCCTCATAGATGGCCTACTCGGAGATGAACATGAAATACATGTCGGGCAGACGGCCGATTTTTATAAGATCTATCTCTCATCGCCCCACAAGGCGATGGCGCTTATGAACAGTGATTCCTAAAGTTGGCAATACCATAATACAGAAGATATACCTACCACTAATTTTTTAACAACGATTCCTATGAAAAAAATCAATTCCAAAACGGTCGTATTTGTCACCGGCGCCTTTGTGAGCCATCATGGATGGAACAATTGGAGATCCTATTTTGAAAGTGAAGGATATACCTGCTTGGTACCCGCATGGCCCTATAAGGAAGGTAGCCCTGAAGAACTGCGCAAAAAACATCCTTACCAAAGCGCTCTAAAGGAGCTAAGACTGGAACAATTGATCGATCATTTTGTGCGTTTGATCGAGGCCCTTCCCGAGAAACCCGTCCTTATCGGACATTCCACCGGGGGATTGGTGGTACAGCTCCTGCTACAGCGGGGACTAGGTGCCGCCGGCATTGTTGTGCACAGTGTTCCGGCACAGGGGGTGCTCAGTTTTAGATATTCCTTTATAAAATCCCTTTGGGGTCCTTTGGGATTGTTCTCCACCACCAACAAGACCTTTCTGATGAGCCTTGAGCAGTGGCAATATGCCTTTACCAACGGCATGTCGTACGAGGAACAGAAATGCACCTATTATGAAAACGTGATCCCCGAATCCAAGAAGTTGATAAGGGATTGTCTTTCAAGTGTGGCCAGGGTAGATTTTACAAGGCCCCATGCCCCATTGTTGTTTATTTCGGGCAGTACCGACCATATAATGCCGGCCTCCCTTAACTACAGCAACTATAAAAGGTACAAAAACACCGATTCCATTACGGAATACAAGGAATTTGAAGGAAAGAACCACTTTGTACTCGGACTTCCTTCTTGGAAGGATGAGGCCGAGTTTTCACGTAACTGGATACATTCCTACAGTTGATGGACCATAATGGTACCAACTAGCTTTTAGGTGGACATACATATTGGGTTGCCCATACAACTCAAAAGGCACATCCACTTTATGTTTTTGAACATGTAATCTGATTGCATCAGGGTGCCATTGAACAGGTCCCAAAATTAATATGTAGAAATTACCATACTTTTAATTAACTGTAAATCAATAACATATTTTTAAATTCATCCATTTTTAAAAATAAAAGATAGACACTGGCCTTTTATAAATATTAATAGCTGGTATGAGGTGTAGCGATAATGATTTTGGTGTAACTTTATAGATAACAACCAATTACCGGTACCTGTGACAATGGATCTGGTCGCATATAAACTAACATTGCTTTTTGTGGTATCCTGTTTTCTGTTGGGCCACGGCCAGGACGTTCCCGATCATGAAATAAGGGAATTGCGCCGACAGATGAAGAAACAACGTTCGGATGCGACGGGACCGTCCGTTGATCTGCAGCTACAATTGGGCATGGCCTACCTAAAACGCCACAATGATTACCAGGAGTCCACGGACAGTGCGACCTATTTTTTAAAACGTTCCCTAACCGCTGCCAAAGCGATGGGCGACCCGTCAAGGATCAAGGAAATTCAAGTTGGCCTATGTGAAGTTTATTATAGGAACAGGGATACCGCAAACGGCAAGGCCTGCTTTTTGGACCTTATAGATCGATACAGGGCCGAGGGGAACATTGTTAAGGAGGGAAAGGTCTGGTCCCGTATGGGCGAGACCATCTGGGGAACCAACATGGGCAACCAAGCCGTTTACGAAGAGGTATTAAAATATTATGATAAGGCCATAATTGCCTTTAAAAGGACCAATTCCACACAGGAAGAAACGGATGTGCGCAGGAATATCGCCGATGTACACCTCAACCAGGGAAAGTTGGACCAAGCGGAAAGCGAACTTAAAAATGTGCTGCGGGCGTACGGGAAACTTAATTACAACCGACTTCATCCCACCTATTTCCTGCTTACGGTGACCAATCGTTTGCAAGGGGATCTGGATACCGCCCTATTCTACGGAATGAAAACCATCGAAAACGTAAAAGAGACCAATGATACATATCAAACATCCGTCTATTTGAGTGTCATAGGGGATATTTACAGGGAACTGGAAGATCATGCCGAAAGTATCAAATGGTATAAAAGGGCCGTACATGAATGGGAAATAAACGGGTTGATAGGTCATGGCAATGTTTACAGGTACCTCAATTACCTGGGCAGGGAAATGGCCCAAGTTGGGGAGGCTTCCCCTGCCTTGGAACTATTGAATGCCTTCGAGATCAGGTTTCCGCCGGTCGAATTACAGCAAAAAGCGTTATTGGAGGGCACTAAGGCCTATGTACACACTATTTTGGACGAGCACCAAAAGGCGGAGCGGCACTATGCACAAATGTTGCAGTGGTACGAAAAGATGGGCAATAGTCCCTATCAAATCTATGTATCGGAGGCATATCAGGAACTTGGCAGTTTTTATCTACATACAGGGGCCTTTGAAAAGGCCAGATACTATCTTTTAAAAGCGTTGGATTTTCCGGAGGGAATTACCTCCTTTGCCAAAAAGCGCGAAATTAACCTGCTGCTGTTCAAAACGGATTCCGCTTCCGGAAATCTATTGTCGGCCATGGAATATTACAAAAAACACAAGGAACTGAGCGATCTCATCTTTAACGAGAAAAAGAGCCGACAGATATCGGAATTACAGATAAAGTACAAGACGGCCCAAAAGGAGAGCGATATTAAGATCCTGACCAAGGAAAAGGCCCTTAGGGACAACAAATTGGAAAGAAACAAAATTGCCAAGAACTATATGATCGGGGGATTTGTGCTCATGCTCATGGTCATTGGACTGCTGCTGAACAGTTACCTGCACAAACAAAAAAACACACGGATCTTGATCAGCCAAAAAAATGAGATCCATCAAAAAAACAGCGTATTGCAGAACCTGCTTGCGGAAAAGGAATGGTTGCTAAAGGAAGTACACCATAGGGTCAAGAACAATCTGCAGATCGTGATGAGCCTTCTGAACGTACAGACCGATTATATGGAAAGTCCCGAGGCCCTTTTGGCCATTCGGAACAGTCAACACCGCTTGTTCGCCATTTCCCTTATACACCAGAAACTTTACAAATCCAATGATATGAACCTGATCGAAATGCAGCCCTATCTGAAGGATTTGGTCGAGTATCTAACGGATTCCTATGATATCCAGGGCAGAATCTCCTTTGTACTTGACGTGGGTCCCATTTTAATGAACGAATCACAGGCTCTGCCAATAGGTTTGATAGCAAATGAGATGATCACCAATAGCATTAAATATGCGTTTCCCAATAATGCCAAGGGAATTATAACCGTAAAAATGAAAATGCGGGATGGCGACCGGTGTAGGTTTATGATCGGCGACAATGGGATAGGCATGCCCCAAATGGTGGATTTTGAACAAGTTTCCTCATTGGGCATGAGCTTGATCAAAGGGTTGAGCAAACAGTTGGACGGTATGCTGACCATTAAGAGTGCGAAAGGGGTCTGTATGGAAATAGATTTTATAAATCGATTGTCCCGATCCCCTATATTCGATAATTTCCAATATAACTGATCTAGAAAAATATGGGAAAGCAAATTTTGATCGTCGAGGACGAGTTTGTGGTAGCGAACGACCTTTCCTCCATATTAAAGCGGGCAGGCTATTCGATAGTGGGCATAGCCGATTCCGTAAAAGAGGCGTTGCGGTACATTGAAAACAGGGAGGTGGATATGGTGCTGTTGGACATCCATCTGAAGGGGAAACTCACCGGAATAGACCTGGCAAAAAAGCTCAGGGACCTATTCGTTCCCTTTATCTATATATCGGCAAATTCCAATAAAAGTATCCTTGATGAGGCCAAGACCACTAGGCCCTATGGGTTTTTGGTAAAGCCCTTTAGGGAAAAGGACGTTGTGGTAGCCTTGGAGATCGCCCTATTTCATCGTGGACATGAAATGGAACTGCAACTAAAAAAAGAGGCTCTTTTAAAGGCAGGGTTGCGCACCATTTTGAACGGTGACCAATCTATGGAATCCATTTTAATGAATTTGGTAAAAACCTTACAGGCACATGTCCCTTTCGATTTTATCGAGTTGGTCTTCAGGGATGGGGAATCAAGACCTTTCTTCATCCGTAGTTTTTTAAGGATCGGTTTTGAGGAATATCAATCTATTGGCAATACCCAACTGTCCGTCATTTCAGGAATTTCCGAAAAGGAGCTTATGGGAGTTCACCTTGACCCACCGCCGGAAAATTTTTCGAAGGTGTATACAGGGGCAGAATTTAAAAGTACGGTGCTGGCGCACAAAAGGAAATTCATGGTGGTGGATACCTTTAAACTGCGTTCCCAAATGGCAGTGCCCTTGGTATCCGAAAATGGTACAGGTAAGTTCCTATACTTTTATAGCAAACAACCCGAAGTGTACGGAAATGATCATTTGGAACTGTTGGAAAGGACCAAGCCCGATTTAAATGAAGTTTTAAAACTGCTTCTCGGGGTGCACAAAGGGACAATTCCGTTGAGGGGCCTTGAAAAAATGCCAAAAGAGGCCGTAAAATTACAGGGCTATGGAAAAATGATAGGACGTAGCCCACAGCTGTTAAAAGTATTCGACCACGTCCGGATAGTGGCCCCCATGGAAACATCGGTGCTTATTATGGGAGAGAGCGGCACGGGTAAGGAACTGGTGGCCAAAAGTATTCATGAAGCCTCTTCCCGAAAAGAACGTAAGATGGTCACCGTAAATTGCGGGGCACTCCCCGCCAATCTAATGGAATCCATTCTTTTTGGACATGAAAAGGGGGCCTTTACCGGAGCGGTAGACCGCAAGATCGGGAAATTTGAACAGGCCCATGGAAGTACCCTCTTTTTGGATGAGATCGGGGAGATGCCCATGGAACTCCAGGTAAAGTTATTAAGGGCCCTGCAGGAAAGGGAAATAGAACGCCTTGGAGGGGAGCATCCCATAAAAACCGATGTAAGGATCATTGCGGCCACCAACAGGGATCTGGAAACAGCGGTGTCCCTGGGCAATTTTAGGTTGGACCTTTATTACAGGCTTCATGTCTTTCCCCTTGCGCTCCCACCATTACGGGAACGGAGGGAAGATATCCCGTTGTTGGCAACTCATTTTTTGAATAAATATAGCATACAGGGGAAGCAGGCTGGCGTATCCGATCAGGTCATGGAAAAAATCGTGCAGTATTCCTGGCCCGGTAATATCCGGGAACTGGAAAATTATATGGAAAGGAGCGTCTTGCTATCCAATAACGGGTATATAGACGAAGTGTACCCTCCGCTCGGCGTGGAAAGAGTGCCTTCCCCCAAGGATAAAATATTGGAGGGGGACCAAAAAACGCTTTTTGAAATGGAACGGGCCTATATCCTCTCCATTCTGAGGAAATGCAGGGGAAAGGTCTTTGGATCGGGAGGAGCTGCCGAGATTCTTAAGGTTCCGGCATCCACGTTAAATTCCAAGATGAAAAAACTGGGAATTCGGAAAGAGGACATCCGTATGTTGGATATGGAAAAATAGGCAGGGTCTTTCTTTCTCCAAGACGGGTGCCAATGCACAAAAAAAGGCAATGACCTTTACGGAAATTGCCTTTTATTAATCGTTGATCAGGCCGTTATCCCTGTAACATTTTTTGGAACCTGGTCTGTAGCGTTACGTCCGATTGTAGGGCCATCGCCAACTTTTCATACCGTTCCACCGTAAGGTCCTGGGCGGTGATGGCTTCCTCCATTTTCTTTTGGAATTGGGGCTGTAATCCCTCTATTTCCTTGACCACCTTGGTATAATTTTCCTTTTCTTCAGAAGTCACCCCTTCTACCTTCTTTGTAGGGTCCAATGTTGCCTGATGGATCTCATTGAACCGTTGTATCTCAAACTGTTTGTCCTCCACCACTTGGATCATTTCTTTTTGGGCCTCTTGGTTTACCATCTGAATCCCTTGGTAGGCTTTGGCAAATTTGGCCAGTTCATCGTCGTTCACTTCCACTTTTGGCCCCTCCTGCTGGGGAACGGGCCGGGTCTGTGCCATTAGGCCGGTCGCAGCTGCAAAGAAAAGCAACAATACCATTTTAAAATTGTTCCGTACGTTCAACATATCTGTTCTTTTAAAGTTCATACTTGTTTCCAAAGTAGTTATTTTGTATTTCTTCACCACAGAAAAGGGCATTTCGCATGCACTTTTAGGGGTTTTTTAACGCCGCTCCCAAGAACTGTTAATAAAATTAACCTCCATATCGATCAGGTGGGCCCTTCACTGCCCTAGATTCAAAGAATGTTTTGGTTTATATGCTTCGACACCCAATTTTGTCAAGTTCGACCTTTGGTTGGGTAGCATCACCTTTAATGTTGTTCTGCCTTAAGGATAGGAAAACTAATTTGGTCCTGTATTTTAAATTAAACAATATGGAAAGGATACGTTCTATTATCATGGTAAGCAGTTTACTATTGTTTTTAGCGGGTGGGCAGCTCTTTGCCCAGCGGGTAGTAGTAAGAAGACCGGGGGTAGCGGTAGTGCGTACCGCACCCGTGGCCCCTTATCGGGGTGTAGCTTATGTTGGTGCAGTGGGTACACTGCCAAGGGCAGCGGTTGCCGTTAGTTTTGCCGGCACGCGGTATTATTACGGTGCGGGATTGTATTACAGGTATTATGGTGGCAGTTATGTACTGGTGTCGGCGCCAATAGGGATACGCGTAGGAGTACTACCTGTTGGGTATGTTACTGTTTGGGTTAATGGGGTTCCGTATTACTACTGTCAGGGAACCTATTATCAAAAATTGGACGACAAGGAAGCGTATGAGGCGGTGCCGCCACCTACAGAAGCTTTATTGTATACGTTACCGGAGGGGGCTAAAATGGTAGAGGTTAGTGGAACTACCTATTATGAGTTTGGAGGAAGCCTGTATAAGGTAGTGCTGGTACCGGACGGCAAGGCTTTTAAAGTTGTAGGTAATTTGGAGCAACAAAAGCAGCAATTATAGCTTCTTGGTTTTCAATTTTGTAGGCTTCTTGGAAACCTTTTTTGATAGCGTACACGGGAGCGCCATAATTTTTATGAGGGTTATGGAAGGCGGGTTAGGGGATGTGCCTACGATTATGCATAACTACACGCGTTCTCATAGCTTGGCAAGGGAATCTATAGAAATGGCCATGGAGGTTGTGTATTTATTTGGAAATATCAACTGGTAGGCCAAGGGGGACGCAATGCATAAAAACGGATGTATAATTTTCATCACCAGATCTACTTCTACTTGGTGGTTTTGCTTGGTGTAATGTGTTGCCACGTTTGGGGTATACGAAGTGCTTGTTTTCATAATGGGTTGTGTGAAATAGGGTATCCTTGGCAGTGTTATGGGGTGTAACATGGCCTTGGCATATCGAAAAGGAGCTAATCCGAAAGCCGTTTTTTATTGCATTCGGGATTCTTTGAGCAGGGAGATCTCTCTCTCTCTCTTGAAAGGCGTAAAGGGGTTGCTGGAGCATATAACACAGGTTATGGCTGTTACAATAGGATTTTAGGACTCTCCGCTAAAGGTGGGGCAAGAATTGAACGGAGCCATGGTAGTTTATGGCCGTAAATAATTTAATCAAAAAAAATATGAAAACAAAAACACGAGTGAGATGGGGTATCATTTTTTCATTGCTTTTCACGGCAACGTTGTTAACGACTTCTTGTGAGGATGACGATGATGGTGTTTTAGTGATTTACTCCTATGAGGATGCGCAAGAAGCAATTGCCATATCCCTGGCTTATGAATCTTACGGACTGGTAGCCAATTTTGATAAGGTAAGCGAGGAAATTGAAGGGAATCACGAATGTGAAGTTTTAAATGAGGAGAGTGAATCTGAAACAGGCGATTTTACGGCATCCGGGCTTACGACCTATGTGTACGACTATACCGAATCCTTTACGAAATATTGCGACCCGGATTTGTACGTGTCATATGATTTGCTGGCGGAACAGACTATAGAATCTGTGCGCATTTCTAAGACACATACCATCCATGTTGATTTTATTACCACAGGATTGGAAGATAGCAGTGAAAATGAAATTTATAATGGTGCTTATACCAGAAATGGAGGGTGGGAAACGGTCTATTCCAATGAAAATTATGATTTTACCTACGAGAGTGATGTTGTTGATGTACAGGTTTCCAAGGAAACAGGAAAAATTGTTTCCGGGACTTCTACATTTACGCTTACTGAGGAGTACAGTTATAACAACCTTACCTATACCTACACGGGAATTGTGAAGTTCATAGATGAAGACAAGGCCAAGATAACATTTGACAGCGGCGAGGTGTTTTATGTGAATACCAATAATTTGAGTATAAGCAACTAGTTTTTTATTGATGTGGTAGTTTAGTTTCCTTAAAGTAGGATCCATTGGGTCCTACTTTTTTGGTTTTAATCCCCTTTGTATTGGAGTTATGATATTGAGCTGATAAACCTAATACACCGTCCGGATAACTCACACTTCATTTTGACAGCTTCAGAGTTTCATTTCTTAGCAGGATGATTATAGATGGGATATTTGTCGAAAATTATAAAAGCCTAAAAAATGAAAATACTCTTTTTTACTATACTGTTTGGCCATAAGGGTTACAAACTTTTGCACAGCATGAGGGGGACCGTATTCTTGGTATTTGGTTGAATGATCAAAAAAACGCAGAAATCCAAATTTATAAACAGGGTGAAAAGTATTTTGGCGAAGTATTGAACATTATTCAAAGTGAAAAAAAGGTGGGAGTACATCGGCTCATATGGTGAAGGATGAAAAACTTAGGAATGCACTGGGGAAGACCGTTTTAAAGGACTTGGTGTATAAGAAAAATGAATGGGTTAAAGGGTTGCTCGTTGCCCCCAAAGGCGATGAGGAATTGAGCTGTGTAATTTCGATGGATGATGACCAGGACACCTTGCAAATTACGCTTTCCCGAGGGTGGTTTTCGAAAACGATTTACTGGACCTGAATGGAAAACCAACAATTTAGGCTTAGACATTATACAGATGAGAAAGATTCTTGCGATGGTATTTTGCCTTTTTACATTAGGCACCTTAGGGCTATATGCACAACAAGGAAAGGCCATTGAAATACATTCCGTTATGGATGCCATTGAAAAAGTATTGGTAGCCAACCCAAGCATTTTAATATATGAATTACAAAAGGAGAAGGCGGAGAAAAACTATAAAATTGCCAAGGCGCACAGGTTGCCAACCATTACGGGATCTGCGGTAGGCCAAAGAAATATAAATCTTGCGACTACGCCACTTCCCGGAGAGATATTTGGACAACCTGGAGAAGTAGTAAATGCGCAATTGGGCCAGGAATACAATTATAATGCCGGCTTTTATATCTCTAAGAACTTGTTTGACTGGCAGTTGCAAATGAACACCAAATTAATGCAATCTAATATTGACATAGCCAAATTGGATCTTTCTTCCTTTAAGCAAAAATTAAAGGAAGAAACAGCGCTTTATTACTTCTCTGCCTTAATAGCGAGGAAAGCGTTGGAAATAAATAAGCAGGATTTAAAAATTGCAGACAGCATTATGGTCTTAACACAACAAAAATTCAGCGCCGGTCTTCTGGATAAAATAAACGTTAATCAGGCGGCAATGAACTACTATTTAATTAAGCAGACCATTGGAAGTAGTGAGCAAATGCTAAACACCTATTTAAATGAGTTGCACATTTTATTGGGACGGCAAGTGAACGAAACGACAAAGTTAACGGAAACCATTGAATTTGCTCCTAGCCCTGTAACCACAGTGTCATTAAAGGAGTCCATGAGTGTAAAAATGGCATGGTTACACAAAGAGCATTCCTTACTTCAGATAAAGACTCAAAAAGGGAGTTATTATCCCAAATTAACGGCAAACTCATATTTGGGGCAACAGCAGTACAGGGATAATTTCGGACTTACTTTTAGTGGTGGCGACTGGACGGATTACCGCTATTTGAATTTGAATATTTCGATTCCCATTTTTACGGGATTTACAAATAAAAACAAGGTTAAAATCTCCAAACTAGATGCCGAGATTGCTTTACATAACTATGAGATAGAAAAAGAAAAGGGTTTATTAAACGACCGTGTTTTATTAAAGAACTACGAGACGAGTTTGGAGGGGTTACAATCGAGCTTTGAGCATTACCAATTAAACAGGGAGAATACTGCATTAACGCTTCAGCAATATAATGAGGGTCTTATAGGATTGGATATGTACTTCAAATCTTTTGAGGATTACTTAAAATCACAGAATAATTATCTGAACACTTTGTCAAGCACCTATATATATTATGCAAGCATATTATCCAGACAATAAATCCAAACTATACAATGTCACAAAAGGTTTGCTACTATTCCTTTTGATTGCTACGGCTATTACCGGATGCAATAACAGTAATTATGTAATACCTCAGAGAAAGGACATTGTGGATGTGGTTTTTGCAAGTGGGTATATTGCCAAATCTACTGAATATAATATTACCTCGAATGTCGATGGATTTTTAAGACAATCTTTCTTGTCTGAGGGAGATAGTATTTCCATAGGCACCGCCTTGTTTACTATTTCCAATGAGGTACAACACGCCGAGTTGGACAATGCCTTAATTCATTATAATGATGCCAAATTAAAGGCAAGCAGTAATTCTCCTCAAATTGCGCAAACGAAGGTACAGATAGAACAAGCCAAAACACAATTGGATTTGGACCGGAAGAATTTTGAACGATATGCCAAACTCATAAAAAGTAGCGCTGTCTCGGAAGTTGATTTTGAGAAGTCCCGATTACAATTGCAAACATCCGAAAACAATTTAAAAATACTTGAGGCTACCTTGATGGATTTGCAACAAGCGCTGAATGTTTCTTTGCACAGCGCTAAAAATGCCTTGACGATACAACAGGAGAACAATGCTGATTACCTCATTACCGCTATGCTCAATGGAAGTATTTTAAATATTTACAAAAAATTGGGGGAATTGGTGAAACGAGGGGAAGTGCTTGCCAAAGTAGGAGGGGGAAAGGATATTATAAAACTGTATGTTGCCGAGGATGACATCAATAGAATTGCCTTGGGTCAAGGCTTAAAAGTAGCCTTAAATACCAAGAAAAACCGTTTGTTTTCCGCTGAGATTTCTAGGATTTATCCTGCCTTTGACAGGGTTGAGCAATCGTTTATTGTGGAGGCTATTTTTACCGAACCAATGGAGGAACTATTTTCCGGGACACAGCTACAGGCTAATATTATCATTGCCCATAAAGAGAATGCCTTGTTGCTACCTATAGCCTGCATTGCGGAAGGCGACAGTGTTCAAACTAAGGATAAGAAAGTATATGTTACCGTTGGAATTAGAAATAATGACTGGGCAGAAATTATAGAAGGGCTGGATGAGGACAGCGAAGTACAGGTTCCTAAAGTAAAATAAGGTGCGTAACCCCACGAATTACAAAATAGCCCTAGCCCATTTAACTTCCAGGGGCAAGCAAACCCTAGTTGCAGTACTTAGTGTAACCTTTGGTATTTCCATGTATGTTTTTATGAACAGTTTTATGTCCGGGGTAAATAATGCCCAAACAGACTTGGCATTTAGTACCCTGGCACATATACGCATCTACAATGACCTTCCTGAAGACAACACCAATTTAATGGCCAATTTAGAAGATAGCAATACGGTTATACACCTTAGAAACCCCAAGGTGATGCAATATACGGATGGAATTAAAAATTCGGAGGCCATAATCCATTCCATATCTACGGATGAGGGCATAACAGGGATAGCACCCCAATTGAACATAAATGTTTTTTTTAGGAACGGAGCAACCGAATTGAATGGGTTGTTATCCGGAATAGATGTGCAATACGAGAACGACCTGTTTGGAACTGCACAATATATTATCGAAGGAAGTTGGGACAACCTAAAAACAAGAAATGACGGCATTATAATGGGTGCCGGACTTGCACAGCGGCTGAGCCTTAAACTCAATGACAATGCCACGGTTATTACTGCGGACAATGTAAGTAGAAATTATAAGATTGTGGGCATTTTTAAAACCACTTTAGGTAGTGTAGATAATGGAAAGGCATTTATAAAAATAGGTACAGCACGGCAATTACTCTCTAAAAATATGGGATTTGTAAGTGATATACAGATCAATGTGGCAGATTATAATAAGGCACCTGAAATAGCTCAAAGGCTAAGTGCCAAAACTGATTATAAGGTAGAGCCGTGGCAGGAGGCAAACGGACAGCTGGAGGCGGCCAATGGGTTAAGGGATATTATCGCGATATCTGTTTCTTTAACTATTTTAATGGTGGCCGGATTTGGGATATACAATATTATGAATATGACCGTAAACGAGAAAATAAGGGAAATTGCCATCTTGAAAGCCATAGGTTTTGATGGTGGGGATATTGTTCAAATTTTCCTTACACAGTCTATTATAATTGGCATTATTGGAGATTTGGCAGGCTTGTTTTTAGGTTATGTGGTATCAAATTTAATACACCTTATTCCTTTTAAGATTGCCAATTTGGAAACCCTGCCCATTGCCTTTGACGTCTGGGATTTTATAATGGCATTTCTTTTTGGGCTAATTACAACATTTATTGCAGGTTATTTACCCGCTAGAAAAGCCTCCAAGTTAGATCCTGTTGAAATAATACGAAGTTAAATGATAGATACCAACAATGATATTGCGTTGAAAGCAACAAAAATTTCTAAATACTTTAATGAACCACAGAAGTTTCAAGTTTTAAAGGAAATTTCATTTGAGGTAAAAAAAGGAGAATTTTTATCCCTTATTGGAAAATCAGGTTCGGGAAAATCAACCCTATTGTATGTTTTATCAACAATGGATACCGATTTTGAGGGAAATTTGACCATGAACGGAATGGATCTGACAAATAAATCTCAGAATGAACTGGCCAAGTTTAGGAATGAGCACATTGGGTTTGTATTTCAGTTCCATTATTTACTACCGGAATTTTCAGCTTTGGACAATGTAATGTTGCCAGCATTAAAGTTGGGAAAATATTCAAAAGAGGAAATAAAGAAAAGTGCTATTGAGAAACTCAATATATTAGGTATAAAAGATCAAGCGAATAAATTAACAACTAACCTTTCCGGTGGGCAACAGCAGCGTGTAGCCATTGCCAGGGCATTGATAAATAACCCGGCCGTAATCATGGGCGACGAACCTACTGGAAATCTGGATTCCAAAAATTCGGGGATTGTCTTTGATATTTTTAAAGAATTGGCTTCGCAATACGGACAGACTATAATTACGGTAACCCATGATGATGATTTTGCGGCCAATTGCGATAGGGTGATTGAATTAACCGATGGGAGATTATTGTGACTCACTGACTATAGGTTGGCCTTGTGTTATTTTATTAAGCCCCAGTTACGGTTTGCCACCCTCCATCCGGGTGCTATATAAAGATTTTTTCTAGGTATGCAAAATCATCATTTTCAGCTTCAAACAAGCACTGATAATTGAGCATATTGGTTTGGGTATGGTGCCAGCACATTATAAGACCTATTCGCCTATTCCATATATAACTGTACCATTTCCTTCCTGCGGGGACTATTTTCCAACACTTGGATCATTCGCTCCTTTTGGTCGTGGGTAAAGATATCCATACAGCCATCATCGGTATAATCCATATAATTGCTCGCCATGGCGGGCTCATAACAGCCCTGTGCGTCCAGGGGGCATCCGTAATTTGGTCCAGCAGTGGCAGGGGTGTCCGTGCAATAATCGTCCACGGAACAGTCCCCATCTCCCCATATATGTCTTAGGCCCAGCCAATGGCCCACTTCATGGGTGGCCGTCCTTCCCAGATCAAAGGGAGCGTACAGTTGTGCAAAACTTCCTTTTTCACTGCTTCCAAAATAGGAATGACCTATTGCAATGCCATCGGTTTCAGGCGCTCCACCAATTTCCTCAAGCCCTTCTAACCCGGACATATCGGGAAACTGGGCGTATCCAAGCAGGTTACGCCCCGAAAACCCACCAAAATTTACGGTCCATATATTAAAATATTGGGTAGGTGGCCAAATAGTAGAAGGTTTTAAACTGGTGTCTATGGGATTTCTCACGGCCCCTTTGGGCCATTCCGTCCTTCCGCCATCTATCCGATCTATGCCCGGTTCCAATAAAATTCTACCATCCGGATCTGTTTCCGCAAGAAAGAATTCGATCTGGGTATCGACGCCATCGGGATGTTGGTTGTGCCCGTTGGTACCTGCTTTTCTTCTGAAGTCCTCGTTTAAAACCGCTATCTGGCTCTGAACCTGTTCCAAACTTATATTAGCTCCTTGGCCAACCGCTTCCCCATTGTGCACCACATGTACCACCACGGGAATGCGATAAACTGCTAGTCCTGTTCCTATTGAATCATTTTCATCCTTTTGGCATGCCATTACAACTAATAGGAGTAAGGGCAGTGGCAGGGATTTAATCTCGATCTTTAACATAATACCAAGGGAATTGAATTGAAATGGACCAAGATAAAAAACGGCGTATGTGTTATGGACAAAGAAAGGGACCAAGCTGTAAAATTGGCAGTTGAACCGTATTTGATGCATTATGACCAATAGGCACAATTCCTTTGCCCCCTTTATTTGGTCGGTTGGACCATCACTTTTTCAGCTTCGCCCTTATCATCAGTAAAAAAAGAACGGGGAGGGTCTATACTTGTACCGACATAGTAATTAAATTTATGACCATGAAAAATATATATATTATCTTTTGCATTATGACAGGGATTTTTGTTTCGGCACAGGAACAGGAAACAGGGGATGGACAACTCTATGGGGAGATTGTCCAGGAGCAGGTCACCGCAATGGCCCTATCGGAAGAACAGGAAGGACCTTTCCGGGAAATCAGTGATCGTTATATGGAAAAATTTAAAGGGATCAGGGAAAGGGATCTGTCAAAATGGGCCCGTTTCAGTGAGATGAAATCACTGAGCGACCAAAAGGATTCGGAATTGAAACAACTGCTCACAAAAGAGCAGTTCAAGACTTATAAGGAGCTTCAAAAAAAGAACAGGGACAAATTAAAGGGGCTCCAAAAACAACGCAAAGGTCAATAAGGAAGATCTTTTCGTCGATGGGGGCCTATTTATTACCCGATTTGATCTATAGAATGTACTGCAGATGAAAATTACTACCACAGAGAAAAAAGTACTTCTTTATGCCTCTGTATTCATTGCCCTTTCGGTAAACATTAATATTCTTTTTAAATTGATCGATTCCGATGGGATACGGTTTGGGCTCCCCTGGGTTTTCAATCTTGGGGAGCTTATCTTTCAGCTCTCATTTCAGTTGCTGTTCTGTCTGTTGTTGGGTGCCGTGAACCTAACATATTTTTTTGATCCCCAGGGCAAGTCCACCATACGTACCGAAAAATTTCTGGGACTCAATGTCCTATTCTTTTTGGTACTGTTATTTGTGGCCATACGCTCCCAGGAAGCCCTTTTTGATAATGTTATCAACCGCCGTTTGTTCAGGGCGGGGTATTTTTTCCGTTTTTTGGTCAGTAGAGGCCTGGTCGGTATCCTTATCAGGATCTTAGTGCTGGGAAGAAGGGAAAAAATGAGGGAGTCCGAAAACCAGCGCTTAAGGATTGCCTATTACAATGTACAGTTGACCAACCTAAGGGCACAGATCAATCCTCATTTCTTTTTTAACGCCCTGAGCAGTGTATCGGCCCTAATCCGTACCGAACCTGCCAAGGCCCAGGATTACATAGCGCATCTGTCCAAGGTATTCAGGTACTCCCTTTCCCATAACCAGGAACAACTGGTAGACCTTCAAAAAGAAATACGTTTTTTGCGGTCCAATATAGAACTCTTGGAAATGCGTTATGAGGAAGCCATCATAGTGAATGTGGACGTGCCGGACAACCTTCATAAAAAAGTACCCAATATGTGCTTACAACCTTTGTTGGAGAATGCTGTAAAACACAATGGTGCTTCATCGATAGAACCCTTGTATATAGATATAAAGATATATGGCAACCAAATCATTTTTAGGAATTCGATCAGTCCACCTACCTTTAAGGAGCCTTCTACGGGCATTGGATTGCTCAACCTGAACGAACGCTACAAGATGTTGTTGGGACAGGAAATTGAAATACAAAAAAGTCTGGACTATTTTATTGTGAAACTGCCAATAATTTAAATCCAGCTATATGCTTACAAAATGTCAATTAACACAACTAAAAAACTAAAACGCTTATGAAACTCCCCGATTTTTTTAAAGTCGACCAAATAATTGGTCTATCAAAATTTCGTATTTCCTTATTGAGATTTTATTATGTCCTTATGATTTCCGTTTTAGGCATCGATGTATGGATTTCAATATTTACCAATAAAGATTTATGGGAGCCAATGACAGCAGTTGGATATAGTTTGTGGGCAACATTTGCTGTTTTATCCGTTATAGGTTTGATACATCCTATTAAAATGATTCCAATAATTTTGCTAAATATCACTTATAAAATCATTTGGCTGTCTATTGTAGCGTATCCATTATGGTCTATAAACCAATTGGAAGGTTCCAATGCCGAAGGACTTACAAAATCTAACTTCATAGGTTTTATCATAGATTTGGTTATAATACCCTGGAGTTATGTATTCAAAAATTATATTCTAATATCAAAAAAAAGCAATAATTGATATGATTAAAGTTACTAATAACTTTTGATTGAAATCGATTTATTATACCTGAACTCATTTAGACTTTTTTGATTGAAGCGAAAAATTGCGTTTTGTGATCCAGATGAAGGCTTTTTTACGCTGCATAGCAGTAGATATGGAACAAAAAGAGCATTTTGCAGCCAATTGGAGAAAGTCTAAACGAGTTCCTATATGATTTCATTCCTGAATTTCCTTAAATACGAAAACAATAAAACTACTGGTAATAACGCATATAACTTATGGCGGGGAAAGTGGTATATTCCAGTTTTAGGTATGTTGCAAGCCGACAAGAAAGTGCTTCGAAAACCGCCACAAGTCATATACGCAAACCGTAACCATTAATCTAAAACTATGCCACTCAACATCGCTATTATAGAGGACGAACCCTCCCTAGCCGAACATCTGGAATATACCTTAAATGAGATAGATAACAGTAATACGGTGCTGCATAAAATGGGAAGCATAAAGGAAGCAGTGGCATGGCTTACGGAAAATATGCAAAAATGTGACCTGTTGTTTATGGACATTCGACTTACCGATGGCCTGTCATTTGAAATCTTCCACACCATCAAACCCTCCATTCCGGTGGTCTTCATCACCGCGTATGACGATTATGCCCTGGAAGCGTTCAAGGTAAATGGAATTGATTATATCCTAAAGCCCTTCCAAAAGCCCGATCTGCAGAACGCCCTCCAAAAATTTAAACAGACCACTGGGCTCTTTACCTCCATTGAGAAGATCCGATCCCTGATGGATTTTATGGAAGGACGGGCAGCGACTTCCTTTAGGGAGGCCTATTTGGTGCATTACCAGAATAAGTTAATTCCCTTGGGCGTGGACCGGATACAGTGGTTTTATACCTATCTGGAAATTGTATATGCCCAGACCAAGGAAAACAAAAAATACGTTATAGACGCTACCTTGGAACGGATCCAGGAGGAAATATCCCCCATACAGTTCTTTAGGGCCAATAGGCAGTTCATTGTGCAACGAAGTGCCATAGTGGACATCGACTTTTATTTTAACGGAAGGCTGCTGATCAATGTATTGCCCAAACCGGAAGAAAAAATAATAGTCAGTAAGGCCAAGGCCCCTGAATTTAAAAAGTGGATGGACGAATAGTTGGCCTTCCATTTTTACAGCTTCGGTCTTTTTTTTTATCCAACCACAAGGAAATTGGGCACTTTTAAGGCAAAAAGTTCCCATGGAAACAACTAACAATTTTATACAGTTCAAGGGTATTTTTCTGCTGCTCTTGTCTTTTTTTATTTTTTTGGAAATCATATGGAGTTGGTATACCAATAAAAAGGCCTACGGGATAAAGGATACCATGGCAAACATCTTTATCTTTTTGGGTTTTCAATTGTCCAAATTGCTCTTTTATGGGGTGCAGTTCAAATTTTTGGATTTCCTCTCCACTTGGTCCCTAGGTCCGCTCCCATCTACGGTATGGACCTTTATGGTCAGTTTTCTAGTGGTGGATTTTGTGTATTATTGGTACCATAGGTTTTCCCATAGGATAAAGTTCTTGTGGGCCTTTCACCTGATACACCATTCCAGTATGTTCATGAACCTTACCGTTGCCTATCGGTTAAACTGGATGAACGCCCTTATCACCCCTTTTGTATTGGCCCCTTTGATCCTGCTGGGCTTTCCCTTGGAACATATAGTGATCTCCTTTGCCCTTAATCTGATCTACCAATTTTTTTTGCATACCGAGGCAGTGGGAAAATTGGGGGTGCTTGAGGGAATACTGTCCACTCCTTCGGCACATAGGGTGCACCATGCTTCCAATGAACCCTATCTGGACAAGAACTTTGGGGGGGTCCTGATCATTTGGGACAGGATCTTTGGCACCTATAGCCCCGAAGGGGAAAAACCAGTCTATGGCACTACCCTCGGATTCATAAGCAATAACCCATTGATATTGAATTTCAAGGGGTTTGCGGATTATTTACGGGGAAGGATGGACTCCAAAGGATAACGTTTCACCCTTCAATTGTTCAGCTTCGGCGCATTTTGGGTGGAGAATGTAGGGTATTGGAAATAGTTTAGCGGCATAAACAATAAACACCCATAAGTATGAAAAATTCAGTTTTAAGACCAATAGTATTTAAAAGACCGTTCTCCATTTTATTGGGAACGGCAATGATCCTGACCGCCATTTCCTGTAGCGATGATGATGGCAATGGAGACATGGATACCGCGGCCATTTCAGAAGAGGAAGCGGCGGAAGCCATTATCCTGGCCGTTTCCCCCGAAGCGGGAGGGATGACCGAGGAAAGTATGGAAGCCATTTACATTCTGCAGGATGGGAGCTATACGGCATCCCGTGAGGCCAATAGTTCCAAGGAAGGGGACTATGTATGCGGGGAAGAATACAGCTCTTCCTATGTCATCACCAAGGAATCCGGTAGTATCGTATATGATATCAACTACGTGTGGAGCTGGATCGTTGGCTGCGATGCCAATGGTAATCCCATTTCCTATAATTTTTCATTGGATGGCACAGGGGTCTATGCCACCCCAAGGATGTCCTCTTCAGGGAGCGATACCGCACAGATAGAGATCATAAGCCTAAAAGGAGGAGAGGAAATGTATCAACTGAACGAGGAATTTATCCGCAGGGGTACCCAGGAATCCTTTGTAAACAATGAAAATACCTTTAACAGTACCGTACAGTTGGACACCGAAAATCTACAGATCTTAAAATCCAATTACAATATCGTTTCCGGTACGGTTTCCGCTTCTTTTAAAGGAGAGGTATCCAATGGCAACAGTTATGACTTTTCGGGGGAGGTAGTCTTTCATGGCAACCAGACCGCCACCTTGACCATGGGCAGTGGCAATACGTACCAAATTGCCTGGTAACACAAGGAAATTTTAGTTTTTGTTTTGTTGGTTTGGTCGTGGGTACTTGTTTATCCACGACTTTTTTTTGGTCCGGAGATGGCATAAATAGGTATTTTTAAAGGTATTTTGGTATATGGAATCTCCTTTTTTGATGTTCTTGCCCGTATTTTAGGCCTTTTGGTCGATTTTATGTACTTCGTCAGACTATTGGGGAAATTCTCCCGTTACTGTTAAATAGACGAAATTACCTACTTATGAGACTATTGCTGAGCACGATCTTATTGATCGGTATAAGTGCAATGGGTCAGTCCCCCACCTTTGACCCCGAGCATAGCACGGGGAAGCTGTACGAATATGCGGAGTTCGCCACGACCGGAAACAGGGAATTGGATCTGGATGAAATGTTGGCCGACCCCCAACTGCTTTTTTTGCCCTTGGAATCCGATAACCAAAGCGTAGGTTTTACCACCCATTATTATTGGGTACGTTTTAAGCTGCGGAACAGCAGCGACGTGGCACGCGATTATTATCTGGAAACCGCCCGTCCCGTCACCGATGAAGCATTGCTCTACCAGATCGATAGTTCCGGAGTTCGCCAATTCAAGAGCGGCGATCAACTTCCCTTTGCAGAGCGACAGGTGCCCCATAGGTCCACCGTTTTTAAGATCACCCTTCCCCCGCAACGCACAAGCTCCTTTTATGTACGCTTAAAAAGCGATGGGGAGACCATTAACCTTCCCTTGTCCTTATATGATGCCGATTCTTTCTGGCAGCAGAACTATGGCCAACAGCTTTTCTTGGGCATGTTTTACGGATTGCTGCTGTTGGCCGGGATCGTATACCTGTTCTTTTATAGGAGCCTTCTGGAAAGGACTTTTCTTTATTACGGTTTTTATGTGTTTTCCATCGCCCTGCTGCAGGCCTCTTTGGACGGACTCCTATTTCAGTTCGTGTTTCCCGATGGTGGCTATCTGAATGCCAGGATCGTCCTGATCACCGGATTATTGTCCAACGTTTTTCTATTGAAATATTGCGAACATTTTTTGGATATCGAAAAAAGGAACAAATTGTTCCGGCATGCCTACAATGCCATTTATGCCATTATATCGGTGCTGTTCCTTATGTTGTTCATGGGCGAGAAAACCTTGGCATTTGCCTATCCCTTGAGCAACCTCAACGGATTGATAAGCCTTTTATTGATTTTATCCACCGTTTTGGTAATGAGGGTACGGCGTATACCCATCGACCCCTACTTTTCCATAGGTATCTTCTTTTTGGTGGTGGGGTTGCTCGGGTTTGTAATGAACAACCTTAGTTTGCTGCCGAATACCTTTTTGATCCAGAACAGTGCCAAGTTGGGTGCCGGACTTGAAGTGGTTTTCCTGTCCCTGTCCATGACCAATTTGATCCGGAACCTACGGGTGGAAAAGGAACGCTCGCACGAGCTGGCCCTTAAAAAATCGGAAGAGATCAGTGAGCTGAAGAGTAGTTTTATGTCCAATATGAGCCATGAACTTCGCACGCCCTTAAATGCGATCATGGGGGTGGTGGACGAACAGTTGGCGCATAGCGGGAGCCATGGCAACAAGCGGAATTTCGAGATCATAAAATACGCCTCCATAAGTTTGTTGGGGAGCATCAACGATATCCTGGATTTCGAAAAGATCGAAAAAAACCAGCTCACCTTGCGGAACGAAGAGTTCGATCCAAGGGAAGCCTTAAAACAGATAAGTGATAATTGGAAGATCCAAGCGGAAAACAAGGGATTGGGCTATCTCTTTGATATGGACCCCAATTTGCCCAAACGAGTGGAGGGCGATCGGGAACGATTGGTACAGATCGTAAACAATGTGCTCAGCAATGCGGTAAAGTTTACCCGTACCGGAAGTGTGCAGTTTACCCTTACGAGCGCCAAAAACACCGATAACAATTACCGTTTTTCCTTAAGGGTAATGGACACCGGCGTGGGCATCAGCAACGATATGAAGGCCAAGATATATGAGAGTTTTGGCCAGATGCGCTTGGGGGACACACGAAATTTTGGCGGTATCGGATTGGGCCTTAACATAGTAAAACACCTGGTGGAACTCTTTGGGGGGACCATTGCGCTGGACAGTTGGGAAGGAAGGGGAACGGAAGTAAAGATCGACCTGCCCTTTAAGGGAGCCACCGTTAGCAGTGGCGGTCCTACTGGGGACTCCCCACAAACGATACGGATATTGGTGGTAGAGGACAATGCGCTGAACCAAATGGTGATGCGGAAGTTCTTGGGGCGTTGGCCCCATATGAAGTTCGACATAGTGGGCAACGGGTCGGAAGCCATACAGGCTTTAGGGAAAGAAACCTATCATCTGGTGCTTATGGACATCCAAATGCCCATAATGGACGGTTACGAGGCCACCAAGATCATCAGGAGCGGCAAATTGGGGGAACGCTTACGAAAGATCCCCATTATAGCCATTACGGCGGACACCACGGATGCTACCCGAAAAAAGGTGATGGACCTAGGGGTGAACGATTATATGACCAAGCCGATAAGCAGCGGAATTTTATTGGAAAAAATAGATAGTTGCAGCAAGGTGAATCCGGTACGGACCCATTAAAGGGAGCGGTGGGGATTTATTGAAAGGAAAGGGGCGTAAATCCAAAAATTTAAAATTTAATGGATTTTTTGGCCCAAAATGTATACAGTTTTATTATTTTTGCGCAACAATTAAGGGAACCCAGCCAATTATTACCGGGGTTGGGAAACATGTAAAAATGTAAGGTGCTGATTGCAAAAGGATAGGGGCGAAAATCGGGTAACTCCGCTGTCCATCAATAGCAAAAGCCTATTTTCTTAATGTAACATTTTTCGGGATGTAGCGCAGCCCGGTAGCGTACACGCCTGGGGGGCGTGGGGTCGCAGGTTCAAATCCTGTCATCCCGACTTTTAAGGTTTTTAATTCATATCAAAAACCACCAAAATCAACGAAAACACCAGTATTTACTGGTGTTTTCTCTTTTAAAATGAAATAACGCCTTTCAAGTAAAAAGTGAGTTATTTGGGGCAAAAGGTGAGTTATTAGGTGAGTTAAAAAACCAATTTTTGGAACTTTTTAGTAGTGGTTTGATTTTCGTACAGCGAGAAATCGTCTAACCAAAACACTATTAAAATGAGTTTGACAAAATCCTTCGGAGTATCCTTCTTCATCCGACAAAATCCAAACAATGCGGGGTCCGCGTTAATTTATGCCCGGATCACCGTCAACGGAAAACGGGTCGAAATAAGCCTCAAAAAGAGCATTCCACCAAACCTTTGGGATTCCCCCAACAATCGGGTGACCGGCAGTTCAGAAAAAATACGGACCATCAACCGGTATATCGATAAGGTCCACGTCCGTATCATGGACGCATATGACGAGCTGCAAAAGAAAGGGGGACTCATCACCGCCAAGGCCATGAAGGCCCGCTTTACGGGCCAGGACCACGACCAAAAGACATTGTTGGAACTGATCACCTACCATAATGAAACTATGGTCACCGTGCTCAGAAGCGGCACCCTAAAAAATTACTATACCACGGAACGTTATCTTAAAGAGTTCTTGGCTAAAAAACACCAGGGGGACATTTACCTGACCAACCTCAACTATGAATTTGTGATCGACTTTGAAAGGTACCTACGCAAAAAGGGGGGATTAGAGAACAACGGACTCATGAAGCATATGGAGCGCTTCAAGAAAATGTTGAACCTGGCCGCCCAATTGGAGTGGATACAAAAAAATCCTTCGTCCAAATACAAGCTGAGGTTCACAAAAACGGATAGGGACTACTTATCGGAATCCGAACTTTCCATAATCGAGGACCACCAATTTCTAAGGAGCAGCCTCAACACCACCAGGGACATTTTCATATTTGCCTGTTATACCGGACTTTCCTATTCCGATGTCCATAAACTGACGCCCGACAATATCGTCATTGGCATAGATGGCAACCGTTGGATATCCACCAGACGGGAAAAGACCAATATTAGGGTAATGGTCCCGTTGCTGGAGAAAGCCATGGAAATTATAGAAAAGTATAAAGAACGCCCGAGGTGCGATGCTAGTGGAAAACTCTTGCCCGTCTGTTCCAACCAAAAACTCAACCAATATTTACAGGAGATATCGGGCATGTTGGAAATTAAAAAGCACCTCACATTCCATGTGGCACGGCACACCTTTGCCACCACCGTAACCCTGTCCAACGGGGTCCCCATAGAAACCGTATCAAAATTATTGGGCCATTCAAAACTGTCCACTACCCAGATATATGCCAGGGTAGTTGAAAAGAAAATAAGCGAGGATATGGAAAGCCTCAGGAGCAAATTGGGTTCGGGCGGGACAAAACGTACCAATACTGGAAATTAGCGGTATACTGGATGGAAGTGGGTCTACATGTTATTTCTGTACTGTTCTTCGTATGGGTGCATTTCATCGGATAATAATCGACTTTAATCGGTGAAAGTGGGAATTGACTTATATTTAAGGTTCCCCTAATAACAGATAATGATGGGTACCCTATCCGACCCCCTAACCAGTACCAATGATAAATGAAAGATTTTGAAATTCAGCTCCATGATTTTAAAACAAAGTTAAAGGAAATTTATAGATCGACTACCGATATTAAAAAACAGGCCAATATGGCCATTGTCCACTGTAACACTGTGCTTGGCAACCTAAAGAAACAATTGGCCGGCCATCATTTTCACACCCCGGAGGACGAGATCCATTTTTTTAAGAATATAAAATCCTATCCCCTGGGCTATCTGATCTACTTTGCCAAAATAAGGTCTTTTGAACTCAGGATAGCATATGATTCCATAGCTGCCAAGAAAAAGGCCGTGAACAGGGAACTCAAAAGGACCAACAAATTCTTTCAGCAGCACTTTGATTTCTTCCAGTACATCGATCAGGACCTGGACCATCTGGACCAGCTCTATTTCACGCGGGAAAACAACTCAATGTTGTTACTGGCCGAACCGATCATCAGTTTTGTGGATCCACACTTTAATACCTCCCATGACCAGCTTTACGCACGTATCAAGGCCATGCAGTGTTTTACCTCCTATTTGCACAACAGGTATGTGGCGATAGACAGACCTGAGCTGTTCCAGGGAAACCACATCCACAAACGGTCCCGGCTCCATTGGACTTCCTCAAAGGTAGCGCTTACGGAACTCATCTATGCGCTACATTCAAGTAAGGTCCTCAATAATGGCAATACCGATATCAAAGAAATTGCCGAAACCTTCCAAAAAGTCTTCAATTACGATCTGGGCGACTTCTACAAAATTTTCTCCGAGATCAAATCCCGACAGAAGAGCAGGACCAAATTTTTGGACCAGATCACCATCGACCTACTTGACCATATGGACCGATCGGAAAATTAAAGTGAGCCGAAGCATAAGAATCTGAATCAATGGGCACATAGTATCAGGGAAGAATTTGCAATGGAAGGCTTTCCGGGCCTATTTCCAATTTGGGCCAGATCCTTAATTCGCTGATTAATAATTGACCAAAGAATTACTAATAAGCAAAAAGTTTGGAGGTGTGGGTGACCTCCATCTGTAGTGTAGCCGACATGGGCGTTAAGAATTTTCGAAGCCTTGGAGAAAATTTAGGCCATGTCGGCGGTCCCGAAAATCCCTTCCGATTTTCGGGAACACATAATGATGGAGTGTCCTTTCTTTTGTTTCGTTTTCTTTGGACAAGCAAAGAAAATGAAAACTGAAACATCTGGGCAAACCATTAACTTCCTCCCCTTGTACCAAACATCATAATACATCTCACTTAGTGAGCCTGGAACCTCGGAGCAAACTCGCAAGACATAAGGCAAAAAACCAAATTGCCATTTCGCACACAGGCGTGGAGCATTTAAATCTCGATTATCGAGTAAATCTCGTTTAGTGAGTTAAAATTTAACCTGACCTCCGGTCATCAGGTGAAAAACTGTCCACAGACTTTCCCAAATTGCAGCACGAAAACCAAACCACTGTAAAAGCTGTCAGATCAAATTAGGGTTCCCCCACTGGCAGCTTTTTAATCAACTGCCTCAGGGCTAGCCCGAGAGGTATTCAAAGGAAAGATCCTTATCTCACACCGACGCCGGGCGTCGGGAAATTATACCCATTTAATGGGATTAAAACTACATCGCTATGCCAGCAACCATCGTAACAACGGAAGACTTATTGGAGTTCAAGTTCCAGATACTGGAAGAAATCAGGGAACTGGTCCGCGCAAAGGAAAAGACCGAACGCCAATGGTTAAAATCACAGGAAGTGCGGGAACTCCTGCAGATAAGTGCAGGGACCTTGCAGAACCTACGTATCAATGGGGTACTGCCCTACACCAAAATGGGCGGGCGCATCTATTATGCCCAGGCCGATATCCATAAGGTACTACAGGAAAACAGGGTACATAACAAAGATTGACACCCATCCCCTCTCAAACAATTGCCGTACCACATGAATTATATCAAACACCTTAATGGGGTCTTTTTCAGTTTTTCCAAGGACAACAGGCTCAATCCAACCCACATTAGCCTTTACATGGCCCTGTTCCAGTTTTGGAACATCAACAGGTTCAGTCCCAGTTTTCATATCAACAGGGAAGAGATCATGCAACATTCCAAGATCGGATCCGTGGGCACCTACCACCGATGTATCAAACAATTGCACCACTGGAAATATCTCCAATATTTCCCCTCGCACAATCCTTACAAGGGCAGTAAGGTCAGCCTGTTCAAATTTGATACAACTTTCGAACAACCACCGCACAAGCATGCCACAAGTATCGGACAAGAATCGGTACGTAATACAAACAAAAACAAACATATTAAAAACGATACTAAAGCTAAGCTGCCAAAGGACCAAAAGGAAGTTGCCGACTTTCTGGAAAGGGAATTTGGGAATTCGGAAATTTCGGTGGAAATGGAGGCCAAGAAATTTTTTAACCATTACCAGGCAAATGGGTGGAAAGTCGGGGGCAGGGCCCCAATGGAAAACTGGCAGGCCTCGGCTAGTAATTGGCTGTTAAAGGCCCAGGAGATAAAACAGAACAAAGGGCTAGGCCCACTTGTCCAAAAAACGGACAACCTAAGGACCACCAAGATCAAGGACTACAATATGCCACTTTAATTATGCATACTGGACCATTTCATATCAACGAAGGCTCCGTCCGGTACCAACTGGGAGAGATCAAGGACGGCTGCATCCACTACGACTTCAACCAGACCATGGTCTATCTCGATTTCAAGGGAAAGATGCGCTATGGCAAACATTTCAAGATCTATACCGGCGACCATGAAATCCTTTACAAACTCATGGTGTACACCATCAAGGACCTCGCCCTCTGTGCCAGATTGGGCATCGACCCACAAAAGGGCATATTGCTTTCCGGACCGGTAGGGTGTGGCAAGACCACCTTAATGGACCTCATCGGCTGCATTGCGCCAAAGGCGCCCACCTACAAAATGGTCCCATCAAGGAGTACCGTCTTCCAGTACAACAGGTCAGGTACCCAGGTAATAGAAGGCTACGGACAAATGGGCAATGCATGTTTTGATGACCTGGGAGTGGAACCGCTGGGCAAACATTTTGGGAGCGAATGCAACGTAATGGGTGAGATCCTTTTGTCCAGATATGAGGTTTTCCAATGGTCGAGCGCCCGGGATACCGCAGGGAGAAATAAAAAAACGGGGCGACTGCCCATTACCCACGCCACTACCAACCTAAATGCTTCGGAACTGGAGACGTTCTACGGCAACCGGGTCCGCTCCCGTATGCGCTCTATGTTCAACCTTTTGGCCTTTGATACCAATGCTGCGGACAAGAGGTTATGATCATAGGAGATGCCAAATGGGCAGATGTCAAGGAATAGGGTTTTAATGCACATAAATGATTGCAAAAAAAATTAAAACCACTATCTTCAATTTTAAAAAACCAATGATCTGTACTCGAAAAAGCTTAATTGCACAAGCGACAAAAGTCCGTTATAAATGGAGGAAATGGACAAAAAGAATTTCATGAGGGGGAAATATTGGATTATCGGGCTGATAATCCTGTTCTGCGGGTATAGAGTTTATAAAGGCCTATCGGATAGGAATAAATGGACAGCTGAAAGTCGAGAGATCATGATCGAACGATGTATGGCGGATTCAAAAGAAATGGGCAAAAAATACCCGCAAGTGACCTTGGAATATTGCACTTGTTCCACCGATAAGATCCAAGCCGCATTCACACACAGGGAATATCTGAAAATCCTTAAAAAATCCACTGAGGCACAGACCCGAAAGTTGTTGCCCATGTTTAAAATATGTCTGAACGAATATCAGGAAAGGATTTCGCAACAAAAATAATGTAGCTGTTATATAATTTTATGAAGACGAATTACATAAAATTTGACGCACCTAAAAAGAACAAAGAAGCGGCACAAGTTGACCTTATAAATAGTTCATTAAAAAAGGCATTGGTAGGTTTCCTGAAAAAGGTAATCCCAAAAGGAAACCCTGACTTTGACGACAAAATAGACGAAGTCCAACATTGGCTTGTTGAGTGCGACAATGAAACGGGAATCCCTGAGCGTGAAATTGGGTTAAACAAGGAAGGGCGTGTAATATTAAAAATGCCATATAGGGGTAATTACGGCTACTGGACCGACAATAATTTGGTGATTAATGACTTCAAAGAAAATTTTGTTGTTTCCGAAATCAGTAAGGACAATTTTGAGCAAAACTGGAAGCTGTTAAAGCTCCCCAAAAAATCAAAGTGATAAAAAGAATATTATTTGGAATTGCGTTTTTTATTATTTAATGAAGGATTATACTTCCCTTTATCTCCTTTTCTCCAAGATTCAGTCGGTTCAATGCCAATTTCCTGCGTAATCACATTAGGATCTAATTTATCACCTGTCAACGCAAAATATACATATGAATTATTATTTCCCATTTTTATCTTTTCATGCCAAAACTATTACCAAAAACTAATTTATCCTTCTCCGACCATGAATATGAAAAGTAATACTTTGGTAAATCCATTGAATCACGATGAACAATATCTATTAAAATAGCATCAGATATTTCACCTGAACCATTTACCTGAACCCTAACATCATACGTTATCCCATAAGCGCGAATCTTATTATTTTTTAGGTCATCTTGAAAATGATTTGTCAATTCATCGATTACTTTTTGACTTTTGGGCATATCAGTTTCATTATCCCTATAACCAATTGGAACTATTTCTCCATTACTATTTACTGATACGCCAAAGGGATAATACTCCTTATATTCTCTAAGCATCTTCTCAGCAAATTCATGCGAGTAATCGATTATGGATTGTATATCTTTTTCAATTTCTGCGTCAGTAGTCATTGTTTTTTGATTTGACTTGGAAGAACATTGAATCAAGAAAATTAGCAAGCCTATCCCAAATATTTTTCTCATTTGTACTAATTGTCTCAATAGCTGCGGGGTTACCTAAATGCCACACACCAATTGTACATGACCACCGATCATATTTCTATTAAACGTCCAATATAACAAATCCTTAGATCAGTGGCTTGATTTATCCGCCACATTGGCGAACATTATGAACGAATGCAATGTGATGGGCGAGATCCTTTTGTCCAGATATGAGGTTTTCCAATGGTCGGGCGCCCGGGATACCGCAGGGGGAAATAAAAAAACGGGGCGACTGCCCATTACCCACGCCACTACCAACCTAAATGCCTCGGAACTGGAAGCGTTCTACGGCAACCGTGTCCGCTCCCGTATGCGCTCCATGTTCAACCTCTTGGCCTTTGATACCGATGCTGCGGATAAAAGGTTATAATAAAAAATACAAACAGTACCGAGAGCGAATAATGGGCCATCTTGAAAAGTCTGCATAAATATTTTATTATCAAGGAGTGGTATCAGATTAAAATCTATTTTTATACGAATATGTCAATTACAGATGAGGGGAAGCTTTTCTTCATAAATAAAAGGAATTGAAAAAGGAGATTATATATAACATCCTAATATATCTGATAGCAACCGTCTGGTTGGTCAATGGACTGGTATGTAAGGTGATGAATCTGGTTCCAAGGCACCAACAGATCGTGGCAGATATTCTGGGTGCCGGCCATTCACGGTTGCTTACAATAATAATAGGCATTTTGGAGATCGGGATGGCCATTTGGATCCTCACAAAGTACAGATCAAAACTCAATGCCATTGCACAAATGATAATTGTGGGAGCGATGAACATCTTGGAATTTATATGGACCCCGGAACTATTGCTTTGGGGAAAGCTGAATTCAGTGTTTGCCCTAATGTTCATTGCCCTTGTTTATTACAAAGAATTTGTTTTGGGCAGGGAACTAAATTCCCGAAATACAAAATGAAGTTTTTAAAGAACCATCCGTTTGCCGTAGAGGCCTTCTTTAAAAGTTCCCTGGTGCTGACCTTTGCAGTACCCAAGGAACAGCTTCGGGAATATGTTCCCGATTGTTTGGAACTTGATACCTTGCACAACAAATGGGCATTTATTGCAGTTGCCATGGTACGGACAACCGGATTAAGGCCAAAAGGCTTTCCTAAATTTATGGGCAACGATTTCTTTTTGATAGGATATCGCATTTTCGTTCGCTATAGGAATACGGCCGGAAAACGACTTAGGGGACTGTACATTCTCAAATCCGAGACCGATAAGCGGAAAATGGAATTTTTCGGGAATATCTTCACCCATTACAACTATACCACCACGGACATCCATCAAGAAATTCAGGACTTTACTTTATTAGATCGGACAGGTCCAATTTTAAGGTCGTCATAGACCAAGGGGCAACCGAAATACCGCTTCCCGAAGGCTCCCCATTTTCCGATTGGAAAGAGGCCAGAAAATTTGCAGGGCCTTTGCCACATACGTTCACCTATGACAGGAACAGGGGAACGGTACTGATCATAAAAGGGGTCCGACAACATTGGAAACCGGTTCCTATAAAAGTGAAAGAGTGTTCCTTTGGTTTTTTGAACGGGCTGGACCTACAAAATATAGTCCTGGCAAATGCGTTTCAGATTAAGAACGTTCCCTATTGTTGGGAAAAAGGAAAATTGGAAAAATGGAAGTAGTACGCGGGCGCTTTCAAGGTCTGGGCAATATTGTTCGTTTTAACTGGCATTTTTATGTGATTTCAATAGCGGTGCTTTTGGCAGTGCTTTTATGGAACCACTGGTATCCCACGCCATACCGGACGCTGGTATCTTTGACAACGATCTTTGCAATAGGTACTATTGCCGTTTCGCTGCTCGTTTCCCACATCGTCTATGATCTCTCCGATCTGTATGCTTTAAAATGGTTGGGAAATTTGGACAACCAGAAAATATTGAACATCAGTGCAGGTTTTGACGAAACCAGCGTTATAATTGAGAACAGCTTCCATGGCGCCACCTTGGCCATATGCGACTTTTACGATCCCAAGAAACATACGGAAGTTTCGATAAAAAGGGCAAGAAAGGCATATCCACCACATCCCGAGACCATTTCGGTTCAAACGGACCTGCTTCCATTTCCGGATAACACTTTCCACACATCCCTCGTTATACTTTCGGCACACGAAATTAGGGAAGAAAAGGAAAGGATCCAGTTTTTTCAAAGAGCTTGGCCGAATCACAAAAAATTCTGGACAAATAATGGTTACGGAGCACTTAAGGGACTTGAACAACTTTTTGGCGTATTCCATAGGGTTTATGCACTTTCACTCAAAGACAACATGGATGGAAACTTTTCGGGGTGCCGGCCTTTCTGTCCATGAACAAATAAGGACGACACCTTTCATAACCACTTTTATACTAAAAACAAATGGAAATACATTTTAAGGTCATCGGGACCCTGTTAATGGTTTTGGCCGTCGTCCATATCATTTTCCCCAGATATTTCAATTGGAAAGAAGAACTGGCCTCAATGCAATTGATCAACAGGCAAATGATGATGGTGCACACCTTTTTCATTGCCTTAACGGTATTTTTAATGGGGCTGCTCTGTTTATCAGCGGCAGCGCAGTTAATGGACACACAGTTGGGGAAGACCTTATCGCTTGGGCTGGCCATATTCTGGACGTTCAGGTTGTTCATCCAGTTCTTTGGATATTCATCCGTGCTTTGGAAGGGCAAGAAACTGGAGACGGCCATCCATATCCTTTTCAGCGGAATGTGGGTATACATATCGGCAATTTTCTGGATAAATTTTTTGACCGATCTTAAAGCGTAGGCCGCTCCGATTTCAAAGGAATTCCAAGATGATCATTAAGAAAAACAAGAAGACAGGCTTCACCAAAATAAATATGCTTTTTGCCATGGCCGTATTTATAGTATGCCTGTTCTATGGCTACGTGTTTTACCGCGCCTATATAAGTGAAAGGAGCTTGGTTTCCATAATGATGGTTCCCCTGATATTGGGGATCATATTTGAGAATAGGAGGCTTTCCACCGCATGGAAAATGTTGGCGCTCAAAATTTTCTGTTCCCTGCTGATCGCTATGTTGGCGTTCCTTCCTGGGAGAGGGGAACGTACTTATAATTTTGACGACCATATCGAATTGGCCATATATTGGTTTGTATTCTTATTTGTGCTAGCCTCGGTGATCTACCACGAGGAAAAGATCGTTCCAAAGCTCACAGAAGGAATAACGCTTTTACAGTCCGTTTCAATTATATACTGGATAGCGGACATAGGATTTTTTGGTTTCAGGAACATTTTTGCATATATCCTTATGGCAATAGGATTGGTTTTCTGCACGGTTTCATTCGTACATGCATTTTCATACCGGAAGCTGACCACAAAGGTCCGGCTCTTTTTAAGTATATGGAGTTCCATTATAATGATAGTCTTCGCCGTGGACCATATTTATAGGGTGTATAATTTCGATTACTTCGTAGAAGATCCAATACTGAATACCGGACTGAATATGCTCCAGTATTTTTTACTGGGCGTTTCCTTGATCTATATCTTCCAAAATGCCAATATGCTCTTGGTGTACCTTCCCGATAGAAAAAGTTGGTACGGTAAGGAGCAGATGGATGATATCAGGAAAATGAACAAGACCCATATTGGCAGATATTCATGGCACCAGATCAAAATACCACATGCGTTGCTTGCATTACTTTTTACGGCCACCGTTTATTATGGGAATTATAGCTACCAAATAATTCCTAGGCATACATTGATCTGGTTGGTTTTTTGGATTTTCCCTTTCGTCATTCTAGTAAAGGAACGGATAGGTCACAGGGGAAAGGACACCGTAAGTATTTGATGCTACAGATGAACGTTAACCCTTCCAGCCTTAGGTAAAGCAAAATTTCAAATAACTACTATTAGATTTACGGGAATGAACTTATTGATTAGAACTTTTCTTTACTTACTATTGTTGTCAATTATGTTTTCATGTGCCTTTTGATGAAATTGCATATTTCTACAATCAAAGGGGGGCCATAGAAAAAGAATTCGATGTTTTGAAAAATGACTTCGGATGGAACAACCTTCCTTTTTCCAAACTTGAGCAGAATACGGTATTTCTTTTCTTTACGGCCATCTGCAGAAATTTATACCACTACATCATCAATAAATTCTCCAAAAGCTTCAAACATCTCAAAGCAAACTTTAGAATAAAGAAGTTCATATTCAGGTTTATTGCCATTCCCGCAAAATGGGTCAGGTCCTCACGGCAGGACACGCTCAAAATATACGGCAATATCCATTTCAAAACATAGGGAGCGTTGATCTTGGGGACCTGTTAAATTGTTGAAGATATTGACCCCGACCTAGCTCGGGGCCAAATCGTACGGCTATTCCCGACCGTTAAGGGCCAGTAACCAGATCAAAACGGGCCATTGAAGACCGACCAATTAAAAAACGGTCATTTTTTCACCCCTTTCACCTAGAAAACAATGGAAAAATAATCACGGATACAAAACATGCGGATTTAAGGTACAAATCCGCGCCATCGGGCTACGGGAAGACGTCAGAAGTGCCGACCAGGCTTCCTTCTCCCAGGCCAAAGAAATTGGGCTGCCAAGGGAGAGGATGGGAGTGGTGCCAAAACAAAAAATGTTGATAATCTAGCGGTTCTGATATGAGTGAGCTTAATTTTTTTGGGTTTAGTCTGAGGTCCAACTGTCATAGAGTAGGCTGTCCTGCTCTCTTTTTGAACTATTCGCTAGCTTTAATAGCTTGTCACATAAATCAAAATATTCTGGAGAGTCCGCAACTCTTGAAACGATATGGTAATTTTGGTTTGTACAACGGTTTTTTCTTCCTTTTTTTACTTCAAGGATCCAACCTGTACCATCTAAATACATACTTTTCGAACGAACTGGCATTGTCCAAAAACATTGTTCCCTCATAAGCTTGTCAAATTGATTCCACTCATTTTCGGACAGAGAAATCTTTTCGGTTTTCCCAATTTTTTTCAATTGGTTTTTTTCTTTATAATCCATTCGTTCATAATGATTAATGGATATTTTGGGGGAGCCCCAGCCATTTTCCAATTTGTACTCTGAAATTTTAGAATCCTTCCAAGACGGATAAATCGTCAGTCTGTAAGTATCATTTTTAAATGTTCTGTAATTCTCAAGCCCCAATTCAGTCCAACTATCTGATTTTTCTATTTCTTTAAAAGATTCAATATTCTCCCTAAGAGTTTCATTATCCAGCGGACAAGTACATTTTTCCGAAGAACAGCCTTTTAGTAAAGTAAGGAAGAATAACGTAAAAAGCGTTTTTAATTTCAATGTTTATTCAATTAACTGTATTACTTTAAAATGCGTTACAAAACTGAATATAGGGATTAATTAAATATCATACATGTAATCCAAAATAACAAATTCGGCCTATTCAGCAACCAGGGTATCTATTTTCTGCTCTTAGGAACGGTGGAGGTGGTCTACCATTTCCCCACCATCACTAGCAAAATGGCCAACATTCCATTTCTTGTTCAACAATTTACGAAGCACCTTAGTGTCGGATAGGTGAGAGGCCCTGCCCGTTCCTATCTAGGGACGGACCCGTCTGCTCTATTATAGGCAGTTCAACTCGCAAGACTGGTAATTAAAATTCCAATTAGTGCAGCAATAATTGTATTCACTAACCAAAAAATTACTGCCACGATCCAATTTTCTTTGGACATATAATAAATTCCCAGAATACTTAATCCGTAAATCATTTTTAAGGTGCTATTTGTTTTGAGATCGTCTTCATTAGCCAAAGTAAGGACATTATGCATATTATCTACTTTTCTCAGTGTTGATTGATGTAAAGCGACATAATTGCCTTCTTCAAATGCTCTCGCTTCTTCTTCGCCGTTTAAAAAAGATGCCATCGTAATTCTATTTAGATTGTAAAGCGATTCGAATCTTGGATGCGGAATATATTCTTTGCCATATAAATCAACAAATACTCTGGCCAAGTCAATTTTTAAATCATCATTAATATTTACTGGAGTTCCGCCAAGTACTCTGTAACGATGATTTATAGCCTCGAATCCATAATTTACATTTCGCATGTTAATATGAATCCATTTGTGATTTTGATGCCTTTCGACGAACGCAAAATATTCATCCAACATAGCTTTTTCTAAATCATTGTAACTTTGATTTATTTGATTGACTGGAATTTGTCTTAATTCAGCAATTTTATGAATCGAGAAAGAATGTGTTTGAGCATTTCTTACGTAGCGAACTGCGATAGATGTAACTCTTGGTGTATTTCCTTCTGGCAAATTAAAGAAACTTTCACACGAATAGTCAATAACAAGGTATTCGATTGAATTTTCGGAGATTCTTTGCAAGAGTTCTTTGGCATTTTTTCTCTTTTTAAATCTTTCAAATGGTTTCGACATTTTTTTGTAAGGTGTTTCAAATTGCCTACAACGGTCCGGGGCTTCGTGCCGTTCCGCCCGGTAGGGCGGTATGGCGCCTAAGCCCATGATGTGTGGAGTTCCCTGCAAGGGTGCTCCACGGGTCATGCGGTGCGAGGCCCCGGACCGATGGTGTGGGATGACCGCAGGGAATTCCACACCATCACAGATATATGTATAATTGATCTCAATGTACAAAAAGAAACCACAATCTCCATTAAACCTCACAAATATGGTTAAAAGTGGTTTTTAAATGGTTGGTATATTGTATATCATTTCCTAACATTACACTTTTTGATATATAAAATGAGGAACTTGTATTTAAAAGAGATGCTGATTCTTAAATCCTTAATCTATACCATAAAAAAACCCCGTTCCATGGAAATGAGGTTTGCTATAGTATCCAACAACGTCTCCAAATACGCCTCTTTATACTTTTTCACTTGTGGACTTAAAACTTTTAAAGCTTTTTCTTCATGGCACCCATAAACGTTAGGGACCGCTCTAAAGGCACCCATTTTGGCCTTCGTTCTCTTTTAGGCACCGCCAAGAAAAAACCCCGACAAAAATGCCGGGGCCCATGATGAAAAAAGTAATGTCGTTTATTTATTGAGCAACTTCTCCAAATACGCCACCTTGTCCTTTTCGGCCTGCAGCAACCTTTCATAAAGCTTTTTATTTTCGTCTACGGCTTCCATTAACTTGTCCAACGGGTTGAAGGTACAATGATTCGGTTGTAATATGGTGCCACTGCTGTTACTAAAGCTTCCTTCGTTAAAGTTATTAAAATAGTTAATGGCCATTTCCTCGCTAAAGTTTTCAATGGCCTCCTTGGTCACCCCCAAGGCCGCCGCTATTTCGTGCAATCTTTCGGTTCCGAGGGTTTCGGACTGTTCCAGTTTGGAAACGGACTGCTGACTGATGCCCAGGGCATCCGCCAGTACCTCCTGTTTTAGGCCCTTCAGTTCCCGTATCCGGCTGATCTTGCGGCCAATGTGGTTTTTTTCGGTTGCTGTGTTCATATTCCAAATATAGTCAATTTACGGCTAATTATAAAGGTAAAAAACACCCAAAAGGTGGTACGGTACAACCTGTGGTGGTTCGCTAAACCACTGGAATGCCATTACTTGCAGTAATAACCCAAAAACAAAACGTCCATGGAAAATGTACAGGAAATCCGGGAGCCCCTCCCATCCACCGGTAAAAAACAGTTAAAAAGTTTGGTCCGGGACCATTTTAACAACGAGGAAACCGAGGTCGATCTTGGTTTCCGGAACAGTCTGGAGCGCATGCACCTTATAGGCCACCTATTGGAAGTCTCCATAGCCACGCTGGAGCACAAGTACCACATCAAGAACGATGGCAGCGCCAGCCTAAATGTCGTCACCACCTTGGAACTCGCCAACCAACTGTTGCCAACACACGAAAGTGAATTTATGGATGAGCTAAGGAGCATCCTACAAGAGCAAATCTGATTACCATCTTTTCTTCTGCACGTTTACACTTCCTCTGATTACCATCCCATCGTTGTCGTTCACACCAGTCTCTTTTGCCATTTCTTTTATTCATCATTGTCACTACCGCCGATCCTGTTAAGCCGGCTCATTTCGTCCAGCGCAGCAGGGGAGAGGTCTTTTGGTCATTGTGTTCCACATTACATAACACCCCCAACAAACAACGCCGTAGCATGCACGTAGCCACTTACAGACCGTAAACCGTCATTTCGACCATCGGGAGAAATCTTTTTGTCGCTGTATTCCGCATTGATCGAAGTGTGGCACCGCTCTATTTCCATTTTCGGCCAGATCAGGTGCTAGAATGGGAAGCCTTCCAGTACCCCAATCAAGAATAATAAAATGTCCTCATAGTAGACAATAAAGACAAAAGCTTAAAGTGTGGGAAACCTCCATCTGTAGTGTAGTCGGCATGGCCGTTAAGAATTTTCGAAGCCTTGGAGAAAATTTAGGCCATGTCGGCGATCCCGAAAATCCCTTCCGATTTTCGGGAACACATAATGATGGAGTGTCCTTGTCTTTTGTTTCGTTTTCTTTGGACAAGCAAAGAAATCGAAGATTCACGAAAACCGCTAAAAAACAATAATGATTACTTGAGTAAAATGAAAATCGGATGACGGAAATATTATCGAGAACTATACATTTCCATGGAAATGGCACCCCTCACTGGTCACCCCGAAGGGGTGCCATATTTATAGAAATTACCATTCCCTTCAGCACCTGACCCTGAAGGGGTCGCATGTGTTTTATGTTGTGAAAGTTCATTTTGTGTTGTGTAGCCGCCAAAATGTACTACGGTTCAAAAAACCAAAGACCCCTGAACACTTTATAAAAAATACTTAAATTGTCCATTGTAAGAGGTGCGAATATTTATCCGATATCGCATACAAATAAAAAGTATAAGCGCATCAAAAATACTCATGGCACCAGCTTTACCAATTTTGAAAAATTGCAAATGGAAACAAGATCATTGGAACAATTGGAAAAGGATATTTGGAAAGAGCCTTCCGAATTTCCATCTGATTTGGTCGAAAAATGTCATCGCTATCGAAAAATAAGTATTGCAGAATTGACAAACGAGCAAATAAGACTTCTAATTTCCCAACAGATCGGAATGGAGCATCTCATCGGTACCGTACTCGCAAGGCTCCAGCTTAATGTGCTGAGCGAAGGTGATTATTATGAAGGAGACCTGCTTGTTGCCACATCAAAATTGCCAATCGAATTTTGGAAGGAAAACCAAACTGCATACCGGACGTTTAAAGGCATAGTTGATAAAAATTCGGAATTGATAAAGGCCCAATTGGGAGAAAAAGAATTTAACAAACTAATAAATAAGATTGTCTGAATAGTGATCACTTTTATATTAATCTAAATCTTTTTAGATACCTAATTATGAGACATTTGCTTTTTTTAATTATCTTTTCTATGTTCGCCACTGATAATGATTGCAAAATAGAATTTGCTTCGATTGGATTAAATAATTATAATTTAAACATTTCTTCCGCTGAATTAAAAAGTATTATAAATACACTGAAAAAGGAACCCAATAGCGAATCAGACAAAAATATATCTATTTATTCTTTTGTTACGGATCAAGAAATACTAGCTGTCAATAGGAAAGTCAAGTATTATTTTGCATTTAAAGAAGACAAACTTCGGGCTTATGTATTTAATATTTATTCTGGAAGGGATATTAAATATTACAAATCTTTTGTTAAAGAGGCTAGGAAAAATAACGATTTTATATCTGAAAGAGGAATATCTTTTTTGGAAACTAAAAATAACTGTGAAAAGTTTTTAAGAATAAAATCTGACCCTAATGAAATAATAATTTTTGGAGGTATCAGCCAAATAGGGAGTTATTGGTAAGAAACCTGATGGTGCAGACCGTGCCAGTTCCCTTGTAAATAAATATTATGGAAAACGATCAACTATATAAAGGTTTCAGGCACGACTTTTTGGTAGATGGCACCATAAACGAAGAAGTCCCCTTCCCCATACCTGGTACCACCCACAATTCCGATATCGCACCTGTCGAAGGCAATGAAGGTGCGATTGTAGACTACCTAAATTTCAGCCTACAACTATCCGCATCAAGAAAATTCCCGTTTTTTACCGCCGCTAATTTAGACGGGGCCCTGTTCAAAAAGGCAAGTAGGGCAGCAAGTTGGAAGAAGGACACTAGGGTCATGCAATACCAATGGGGCTAGGAACTATATGGGGCCGAAAAAAGCGATTTCGACAAAGGGCACATGACCAAACGCGAAGACGTGCAGTGGGGCGCCACCCAGGGCCTCGCACAAAAGGCGGCCCATTCCACCTTCTACTACACTAATGCCGTTCCCCAGCACAAAGACCTCAATCAGCAGATATGGAAAAGTTTGGAAGACTATGTGCTCCATACCGAAACCAGACCGAAGTCGTTAAAGGTCTGTGTCTTTACCGGTCCCGTGCTCACGAAGGGCGACCCACCATTTGTGACCCGGATCAATGGAGAAACCGTATTGCTCCCCATCCTGTTCTGGAAAGTGATCGTCTTTCCAAAGGACGACGGTAAATTGTACCGGGTAGGATTTATAATGGGCCAAAGAAAATTGCTGGTAGAACATGGCATCGTCGATCAAATTGAGGCCATTACGGCGGATGATGAATTGTTCATGCAGTTTGACGATGCCGCCACCTATCAGGTCAATGTCCCCTTGATCGAAAAACTCACCGACCTACAGTTGCCAATGGCCATTGACACCTATAAAGATGAAAGGAATATAAAACTGATTTTGGAGGAAGTCGACATAGACCCCAATGCCAAGCGCCTTTCTGCAGAGCAGACTTTGGGTTTCACAATTTTAAATATCGTTTTATAATACAGACGAATAAACAAAAAATGGATTCCATGTTAGGTCTAACTTTAAATTTTGTGGAATGATGAATAGACTTTTCCTAGTAATATTTTTCGCCATGGCACTAATTGGCTGCAATCTTAAAAAGGACCATCCGAGTTCCAAAATCCGGCATGAAAATCCAAAGAAAGAGATTTGGAAAAAATTGGACGGGAAAGAAGCTGTTGTCCAATTGGAAAAATTGGGCTTTTTTAAACTGACCGATTCAACTGAAATTGAGGAGGTAAAAACGGCCTTTGAAGAATCGTACTCCAATTTGAATTTCTTTCAGGGAAAATTAAGGGGGGAAACCCTCAATTTCATGGACAATCGATACTTTTGGGTCGATTGTGAAGAACTTTTTGAAGTAGGTGGTCTGACCCACTATTTGGGACAGGTCCAAAGGACCTTTAAAAAACTTGGCCTGAAATTGGAGTTTCACAATGAAAAAAGTGAACAAGACCAAGACAGTTGGAAACATGCGATCGAGCTGAATGGAAATGAATACGTGGCATTCCACGGCAAATTCTCTGATCTGGATTGGGGCATAGCCTATGTAAATTTTTTGGAAATGCTAAATGCCGAGTTGAGAAAACAGGATTCCAATGAGCAGTTCTATCCTATAAGTTGTGGTAATGCCGGTGCTTTCATCCTGTTGACCGCAGCGCAATTTGATTTTGTAAGTAGAAATTATCCTAATGATGAGGAGCATCCAACCTTTATGAGCAGATGGAAAGCTTTAAATGGGCTTTAAAACGGCAAACAATTCTTATTCCCATGCGCTTAGATATTTCCATCTATTCCCATCACAATGTAAAGACGTACCACGGTACGTCTCCCATTATCATCTACAGCCAATCTCGGTACGCAGGGTCATTTCGACCATAGGTAGAAATCTTTTGGTCATAGTGTTCCACATCACTTAACGTCCCCAACAACCCTAATCAATAATCGGTATAGGATTATTATGACAAACAAAAAAGTTGGAGGTGTGGTAGGTCTTCTTCCGTGGGGAAGAGGGCATGGCCTGCTGTCAATACCTCTTAAAATTCTCAAAGTATTTTTATATTGGTGCTTATTTGTAAAGTGTTGCATCGATAATGCAACCACTCCTGATTAAGATCATTATGATAAAACCAATGAAAAATATCGTCGTCCTATTTCTGATTTCAATTTTAATCGGCTGTAACGGAAAAAAGAAAACATTCCCATCTCCAGTGGTGGAAGGTAAAAATGATGAGGTATTGATCAGGTCAGATACAATTATAAATTACTGGGAACTGGAATTTGATACGATAAAGAGCACTAAAAATTTCCAATTCGAAAACATGGAATTCCGCCTCGACTTAAAGACCTATAGCTTAAACGACAGCCTTATAAAAAGGGACTTGAGCAACGGCACTAACAGTTATCTAGATTATTCCCATACCAAAATCACCCGGCTTCAACTTTCAAATGAACATGTTGTAACTACCATGAATATTAAAAAGGACGCTTTCAGAACAATACTGGACAAGGACTTTTATGAAAATAGTAACCTTTTATCAACGGAATTGGACCGCATATCACACGATACCCTTCATATGATCAGTGAGCTTAACATTCCTGATACGGATATTCAATGGCAAATCAAATATTATTATTTAATTCTGGACAACAGAATAGCAAAACCATATATCGTTTCGAAGGAATATGTTGGGCTATAAAAATAGCTATGATGCAAGAAATTATTGGCCAGTTGCCCGTGCCATTTTGCACAACGCAATGTAAAGACGTACCACGGTACGTTTCCCTCGTACAACCTCCGAATTGAAATCAAGCATATAATAAGTTTGGATGAATTAAAGAAAAGGCAACCGTTCGGAATTTCCGAACTGTTGGGAGTCATGATATACCAAACGACAATAGTCCTCATGTCAACGAGTAATGGAAGTTGGGGAGAAAAGAAATTGTTATCTTGAGGACTTGTATATCAAATAAAATCAATGCCATTTACATTTGCACATCCCGCGATCATTTTACCTTTGGCCCATCTTCCAAGAAAATGGTTTTCGCTGACAGGCCTCGTAATCGGAAGTTTGACGCCCGACTTTGAATACTTTTTAAGAATGGCGATAAAGAGCGATCATAGCCATACAGTAGGCGGACTTCTTTGGTTCGACCTACCCTTGGGACTGGCCATTTCGTTCATTTTTCATAACCTGGTGCGGGACAGGTTATTCGATAACTTGCCCAGATTCCTCAAATCAAGATTCGGTGCATTTACGGAATTTGACTGGAACGGATATTTCAAGAAGAATTGGATGGTGGTAATCATTTCAATTCTACTTGGGGCTATATCACATATTTTTTGGGACGGCTTCACCCACGACCACGGTTATTTTGTAGGGTTGATCCCCACCTTGTCAAATACGGTGGGATTATTTGGAGGGCACACACCAATTTTCAAGATCTTACAGCATGCAAGTACTTTAGTCGGGGGGACTGATTATTGCTTATTCCATTTACAGACTGCCGCTGGACCTGAATGTGAAGGGAAATATAAATGTAAATTATTGGGTTATTGTGATTGCACTTTCAGTGGCCATTATAACGGTACGCTTTATGGACGGCCTGCAAATGGAACAATATGGAAATGTAATAGTGACCGCTATCTCCGCCGGACTTTTAAGTCTCATCCTAACACCAATAATAATGGGAGGGCCACCTCACAATAAACGGAAAGAACGGTCACGTAAAGGTTAAATAGGACTTCCGAAAAAAGAAATTGTTATTTTGGATAAAATTTATAGGCCATAGGCATATACTAAGCGATAAAATATGAAAAAAAGGATAGGACATTTCATTTTATTGAATGCTTTTTCCCTTCTTTCCTGTAAAGGTGAACCTATTGAACCGTTCGAGCTGACTGTTGCTGATTATGATTATTCTAGTGCCTCCTCTTTGTTATATTGCTTGACCGATCAAAAATTGACTATCACTTTTCGGGGAGAATTGGAAGGGGAAAAGGATAGTGTACTCTTTTCAACTACAGATTTGCCAAGGTCGGGAATTAGAAAACTTTCAAAAATAAATATCGACAGTTTGGCCGTATTGTACAGGAATAATTGTATCGCCGATGGCGATGTAAAAGTGATCAGGTTCAAAAAGGGTTCAATATATAAACAAGTACAGTTGAACAATTACTATCATCCCCTACTAAGCCCTGCAATCGAAATTATAAATGGTATAGTACCCAAAAAACATCAAATGTATTACAACAAAGAGGCTCTTTTGCAAAAAATGGCCAAATGCCAAGACTTTAATATCATCCAGAAAAGAGAGGACTTAAAATGGGATGATTGAAGACATTCCTAAAAAGCGCTATGCATTTATTCATCATAGTGTTCGCGTAAAATATGTTCCGTGTCCGGTCCTGGCCCATACCATAAGGATTTTCTGGTCAGGTTTTGTAGTTTTAATGGCAGTCCCTGTATACAAACGCTACGGCAAACCCATTGCCCATTGCCTGTTCCATTTTTCAAGGCACAGTGTAAAGACGTACCACGGTACGTCCCCAGGGAAAAGAATGAATTGATTACAATAACTATCTCAGAATGCCCAAATAAACCTACTTTATCCTAATATTTCGCAGGAAGGCACAAAAATAGATCCCTTATATCACATAACGGCAAATTTCAACTGCAGTGCCACCAAAGCAGGTAAAGCGGTGTTCGTCCATCGCTCACTTTGTTTCACAAAACATTGCAGCAAGGGCAATTGGGCATTTTGTCACAGCAAGCCAAAGAGGGTAAAGTACGGTCCAAAGGTTAAGAGTGGTTATACCCCTTGCAGCAACCACAAATGTACCTTCTTCCCGCACAGCTCCCAGAAGGGCATTTGTTTGTTTTGCTCCACACGATCGCTCCTTCCTCACCCATAGCTTCCCTTTGCCCCCAAACCCCGCTAAGGAATATAAGTTTTTCATTGGGGGCAAACCGCTATTTAATAATTTTCGCTCGCCTGCTCCTCACTCGGGCAAATTAAGGATGTCACAGTTTTTGATATGGATATCCATTTTTAAAAAAGAGTAGCTCCATAAATTCCGCTACACATTTTTAAAACGCGCACAAGAGTGGCCCCCTCATCCGTTACCGTTGATAAGCGGAAATCCGTTCAATATGTCCAGCTCCTTCAGGGGCCACCCTTGCCATCCCAACGCCACCGGCACCCGATCGAGCCCCACCACAAATAGGACATCTCGGCAATAAAGGGTCAAAAACTGCGCCACCCTGCGTGGACCACGTAGTCGCAGGGCGCTTTTTCCAAAAGCTTTCCCTGCAACACCCTCGTTCAACTCGCTAGCGGCTCGCATTCGCTGCGCTGGTTTACCTGCTCAATGTACAGTTCATTGTAACTGCAGGTCCTCAATAAGCGGATAAGGAAGCAAACTACTTATTGTACCATAAAAGAGAAAAAAAGAAAGCAAAGAAAGGCGGTTTCCTTTGGCCAAGGCCATAGCCGTAAAGTTCAGGCCCTCCGGGTTTTTGCAAAAATCTCCAGTCCGTGCGCTGCAGCGGATGGTATTTTGGCAAAAAAACTTGACAGCCTCCGCACCGCCAAGGACAGACACTTTCTTTTTTTCTCTTTTTTCTTTTAAAATAAATTGATGTTATAATTGGAGGTCGCCGATACCGGACAAGTTCAATGACTATCCATAATGGATACGCAATCTTTACCCGATGCCGATTTTATAGCAGCGCCCTATGGTTCCGGTTCAAAACAGGGTGGAGTTGGTTGATAAGGTAGATTTCCAGGGCAGCGGCAAGCCAATAATGATTGTCGAAACCAATGGTAAGGATTCCCGTAATACCCTTAAATGGATCAGTGGGTACGTATTGAGATACACCGGTCAACCTCTCCTTATTCACCTTAAAATACCGTTTCAGTCTATATCCAAGCCCATGGTTCAGATAGCTGCCCCCGCCTTTACCGATACCCGAAACGATGTAGACGATCTCCCCCTCTTGCAAAATGGCATAACAGCCCTGTTTATCATGGTTTGGGATGCTACCGTTAAAGGCCCATTCCAAATCTATCCATGCAGGAGGCTTCCCAAAATCATGTTTCCAATACATATCGAAGAAACTCCTTGTAGCGTGGTTTAAATCGGATTGAATGGGCCTGCCCCCTAGATTTCCGTCGAAAGGAATCCTGGGGCCAGGCCCGTCATTGTTATTCATAGGTTTCATAGCTGCAACGTGTAGGTTCTGGCCTTAAGGATTCAATATACCCATTAAAACTTCAATTAGAACCATTTTATATTCAAAGGCCACCCCAAAGGGGTGCCAAATTTATAGAAATTACCATCCCCTTCAGCCCCGACCCTGAAAGGGTCGCATGAATTGTTTGTTCATAAAGTCAAAGCAACGTAGGCGGCAAGGCAATGGGAAATGCGCAGATTTGTCCAAAAATTAAAGATTAGCACAACGTTTATAAAGGCTTCGGAAGTTGTACATTGTACATCAAAAATAAGATTGATTTTCTGCATATCCCGCCAATGTGGTAGTATAAAAGGATAATAGATCAATATAGATAAGTAACCCAACTTTTTAAACATGTCTATCAAAAAAAATCTTACGGACAGATGGGAGCCTTATAAAGATTTATCCCTCATTCTAAAAAACGGAACCGGGTTTGAAAATGACCGATTTGATTATCAAGGTTTTCCGTTTTCTCATTCTCATTCAAAAGAAAATATTAAGGGCGTTAAATTGGAAGGAGCGAATTTCTTATTTGCAAACTTTGAAAACTGTATGTTAACTAAAGCTGTCTTTAGGAATTGTGTTTTTGAAACTACAAATTTAAAAGAAATTGCACTTTGGGATTGTACATTTTTTAAATGCATATTCATTAATACGGACTTTCAAAATGCAAATATGGGTGTAAATACAATTTATCAAGATTGCATATTTGACTCTTGTAAACTTAAAGGTAAATATTTCAACTTTGGAAGTAGATCCAAGTTCCTAAATTGTAATTTTTCAAAATGTGATATTAGTTCAGCTTGGATTTTATCAGTAATATTTGACAAAAGTAAATTTGAAAGTAAGTTCACGAATGTTCGATTTTCTGGAATTAAAGAAGCCAATGTTCTTGGAAAAAAAGAATTCCCTGCAACTTTTAAAAATTGTGATATGAAAAACTCGATCTTTAAGAGTGTAGAAATAATGGTTGGTGCGAAACTGGAAAATACCATTTTGCCTGACCAAGAAAGTACTCACTTTAATAATGATAGGATTTACTATGAATAAAAACGTTGGATAATAAAGATGTGCCAAATTAGATGGATTGACCAGGTTGCATACGTTGTACGTTCATTAGTTCAATCTAACTGAACGGCTCGGTAGTGAGAATGCTTTAGAAACTTGAAAAAATCATAAAAAAGGCCCCTACCGAGGGACCTTTTAACATAATTGGAAATCAACGTTTCCTTTTCTTAAAGACCTTATTAAGAAGGTACGAAACCAAATAACTTACAGTAGCTCCAACAACGGCCAGGATACACGTTGTAAGGATGTCCGCAAACGAAATGTTCGGTAGGATGCTGCAGGCCATCCCGCCAATAAACCCACATTTATAGCTGAAATTAGTTTCCATGGCCACAATGCTTACTTACTGGTATCGGCCTCCTTCTCGGTCGTGATCTGGCTCACGGCAGAAAGCACACTTCCCGCTACGGCAATGTACCCTGCGGCCGAGACCACTGCGGCCGGAAGGCTGATGGGAGCGGTCAAGATCGCCCCACTGGCAGCGGCAAGCGCCAGTCCAATGTTGCGTAAGGTCTTAAAAAATTTGGAGGTGGGCCGTTTGGCCCTAGTGATAATGTTCATAATGATAAAATTAAGAAGTTGTTTGTTCGATGATGTTGATGTAAACCGGTTCCCCTTTGTCCAGGGCACTGAATACCAAATGCTCCAGGCGTTTAAGGGCCGGTACGGAACGCAGCCCCGTTCCCTGTCCGGTCAATCGGACCACGGGAGCGATACAGCCCCTAAGCTCCTTTTTGGCGTTGTTGGCCGCATGGATCAGGATGAGGTTGCGCTGCGCCACTTTACAAAGGATCAGATGCCTTCCAAAGCGCTCGCTGTTTCGTTCCTTTAATAAATACCTCCCCTCGGGAATACAGGACACCGAAGTTTTGTTATGGGCCCACGGCAGCTCAATGGTATGGCAGATCCACTCGCCATTGTACAGCAAGCTGCCATTGGTGCCCTTGGGGAGGTATGTTCTGTGAAGGAAAAGCTCCATTAAGGACTGGGTAATACCTCCACAAGGCTCAGGGCATTAAAGGCGCCGTTTTTAAGCGAGTACATTTCCCCGTTCACCTCCTGGAAGAACTCTATGCCAAAGACCAGCAATAAGGGAAGCGGAGATTCTGCGGTCACCCCATTGTTGAGTTCTATTAAGGCCGTTTCCAAACTGTTGTAAGGAAGGATCCCGGAATCGCTGTACGCATTTACGAACAGTTCATTGTCAAAATCCATTTCCGCACCGCCAGAGGTCAACCTAAAATGGGAAGTGCCGGAAGGAGCAACGATCATGTTCAAGGGCACAAAAGGCTCCACACTTACCGCAAGACTACCGGCCACCCTATCGACTGCAGGAACAAAAGGGGCAAAAAAGGTCGTCCCAAGTTTTGCGTTGATGTTAAAGTCAAAATTCTTCAGTAAGAGCAAGTTCCCCGCAGAAGCCACACGCTTGCCCCGTTCGTTCACATTGTCGCTTTTGACAACCCGCAGCATGTCCCTTGTAAGTCTACCCACCACCCTTTTGTCCGCGGTGTTCAAAAGAGCCGCACGAAATGCCGAACGTAGCAATTTACCCGCCTTGCCCGCCCTTCCGAACTCGGCGCCATTTTCTCGGGTACGTTGAAATGCAGGATCGTTCGCGATCCGGGAACCGTCCACGCCCCCTTGGGTACGTGCAAAGTGTCCGTCCTGGGTCCTGTAAAAGGAAATACCGCCCATGGCACCCTTAAATTTCAAAACTCCTTTTTGTCTAGCCATAATAAATGATTTTAAAAGTTAATGGCATAAAGGAACAGGGTATGTGAAAGAATGGAAAAACCACAGTGCCATATGGGCCAAAAAAGCCACTTCTGCACCAAATGGCCTAAAATGATCGGTTATATTTGTAAAACGGTGATACGGTTTTCGGGAAAAAGCTCCATATGGTTTTAAGTATACTTTAAGTATGGATAAAGTATACTTAAAGTATGGATAGAGTATGGTTAGAGTTTAACAAAGACTAAGATGAGGACCTGTATTTATCCCAAGGACATCCAGCGCATTACCGGCCGTAGTGGAAGGAACAGCAGAAAGATATTGAAACAGATCAGGGAAACCCTTGGCAAACGGCCAGACCAGTTTGTCACTTTAGAGGAATTCGCCATCTATTCCGGCGTGGACCTGCCCACCGTCCAATCCTACATCACCGACTGATCCCCATTTATTTTATAGCTTTTTGACTTGATTTATACCCTGATAATCAGTATATTTAAGTAACAGATCATATTAAAAAGTTCTTATAAAAAGGTGAGTGATTAGGTGAGTTGCAATGCAGCAATTCCCCGAAACCCTTTAAAAATAGGGCCTAAGCAAGATAGTTCATCATCCTGTCATCCCGACCAAGAGGATCCAATCACGAATGTGGTTGGATTTTTTATTTTCGGGGCATAGGGCTTACAGGCACTGGGGCCACGGTAACAAAAAAGACAAACAGGCGACAGCCTGTATTGGATCCTCTTGAGCAACGCCTCCCCTAAGGTTCAGCGCAGCTACACCGCTCTACATGTTACCCTCTTGCTCTTATAAACTTAGTCCCTACGTGACCAAGTTATGCAGACAACCCGATCTGAAAATCGGTTGCCCCTTTGTCGTTCTTTCTTTGCCGACATAAAAGATGGTCAGGATCAATGGAAAATGGGCCTGCAAACTCCATAATCTTTGTTTTTCCATAAAACAGCTTAGATTTTCCACTGTACCCCATCAAAAACGTCTTGTATCCCACCACCTGGCATTTGTTTTTTACATCTGTATGTTTTGTTAAAAAATCTTATATTTGAAGTATGGAAACGGCGACCAAACATAACCATATCGGACGGAAGATTGGCCGTATCAGGGAACTGAGGGGCATGAAACAGGAGGCGCTGGCCATCGAGTTGGGCATCAGTCAACAGGCCGTCTCAAATATGGAACAATCGGAGGCCATTGAGGACAGCAAACTGGAAGAAATTGCGAAGGCTTTGGGGGTTACAAAAGAAGGTATCAAGCAATTCAATGAAGAATCAATATTTAATTACTTTAATAGCTTTCACGATAGCAGTGCATTCAATACGCATTGTACTTTTAACCCTTTAGACAAATTGGTGGAGGCTTACGAAGAGAACAAGAAACTTTACGAGCGTCTTGTTCAGGCTGAAAAAGACAAGGTGGCCTATTTGGAGAAGCTGATGAAAAAATAAGGGCACTCTATTTTTGCTATCATATTTATTAAAAAGGGAGTGATTTTTTCACTCCCTTTTTTTTGTGCCGGTATGACTGAGAAACAAAAAAGCCAATTAATCCTTTTGTTCTTTCTTTAAGAATACATAAGGTCTACTCCCGGTCTTAGTTTGTTCAGAATAACAATGTCACTTGCATCACCAAGTATTTCATCTACAATTCCGAAGTTTTTGGCTTCCTGTGCATTTAGGTATGTATCCCTTATAAAAAAATCTTCGACCTCCTGCCATGTATGTCCCGTGTTGTTGCCCATTATGTGGAATATCTGGGCTTGGAGTCGTTCTTGTTCATGGGTGGCAATCCGTACATCTTCCGTGTAACCTCTGGCCCCGCCCCCTGTCGGGTGCATATGGATAGTTGCGTGGGAAAGGGCATAACGGCTGCCTTTCGCTCCGGCACTCAATAAAAATGTTCCCATACTTCCCGTAAACCCTACCGAATAGGTAGAGACCGAAGCGGAGATCATTTTTATGGTATCGTAAATGGCCAAGCCAGCGTAGACTTCCCCGCCCGGACTTTGTATATATAAATTGATCGGTTGCTTTTGGTCGACACTGTTTAAATATAACAGTTGTGCGACCACTATGCTTGCCACGGATTGATTTATAGGTCCACTAAGAAAGATGATTCGCTCTTTTAATAAAAGGCTATAGATATCATAGGCACGCTCACCATTGCCCGAATTATCTATCACCATTGGTATTACATTCGCTTGTACCATAAGTCCCATTATTTAAATAATTGGTATATACTTCGCCGGAAGTCCATTTTATCCGGATCGTTGAATATTTTTTGATGTACCGTTTCCAATTCTTCCTTTAACTTTTCCCGGTGATACATTTTTATCAATAGGTGCGTTTTTTTCTGAAAGAAAAGGTCCCTCTTTAAAACAGGGTCTATTGTAAGCCTTGCCTCAAATAATAATCTGTCCGCATGGGAAAGCGTTCCGTTAAGATAGCTTTCAATTGATCTTGTGTTATTCCGTGAAGTCATCATAGGTCAAGGATTTTTCTTTTACCGTTTTCCGCACTTTCTCAAGACACTTGTATTTCTGTACGCTGACAGAATGTTCATGTGAATAGTCCAAGTCCCTTACGATCTCTTTTATGGGCAATCGTTGGAAATAGAAGGCACGTAGCAAATCCAAACACCTTTTTCCCGCAATTTTTAAAAAATCAAGTAATTGCGTATTGTTCGTTGTTGGAAAGTAATCGTCCGGTATTACGACCTCGGTTTCCATGCTGTTCAAAGAAATACTATGACGGTCTTTTTGGCATTTTCTAGACCATAGATGTTTTGAAATACCTAAAATATACGCTCTGTTGGATTTTATTAGGTATTCAGGGTTTTCGGTCTTTTTTTCAATGAAGATCACCAATGCATCATGAAAAATGTCCTTTGCATCTTCGAACGAACCTCCCTTGGACCCGATCAATTTTGCCACCGCGGGAAAAACCTGTTCATAGATTTCCGCTATCTCATGATGTTGAGATGCTGTTATTACAACGTCTTCTATTTTTTCCAATGTTTCCATAGAATGTTCCCTTTAAATCACTTCTTTAAATAAAAGTGCATAATACTTCCAGAATATCACCAGGAAAATCAAAAAAATTATTGGTGCAGTCGGAAAGGCTATAAAACAACAAGGAATTCTCATTCAAAGTTCTGGGGTAAAATCTGGGTAAGGTACGTTGGTGTGAGAGGCGCAGTCCGTCAGTCAAAAGGCGGAGCCGTCCAATTATGTACGAATGTCATGGTCAAACTTCCCGTTTGCCAAAGTTGTGGATACTGTCAATTAAACCAACTTCGACATTTTTATTGCTATCAATATAATGAACAGCAGCGCTGAAATAGCCGTAACGACCCCAAACCAATCTCCATACATGCTGTAAGGAGTTTCTATATCATTAACCGAGACGCTCCCTATAACGATAGTTGATTTGCCACTTGCGCAATTTGCTTCAGCATTTACCCTTCCGTAGGAATCACTTATGGTAAGTCTTCCCAACCTTGCGGACCTTATTTCTGAAAAACCACTCTCAACTCCCCGCATTATGGCCATTCTTGAATGTAACCAATCGTCCACAACAAAATCCCACGCTGGAACACATAAAATATTGACCTGACTTTTGCCATACTGTCTAATGTATTGGGGGAAGTCAAGGTCTTTGCAAATAGCTATTCCTGTATTCTCGTTTTCGAATTCAAACAATCCTATTTCGCCCCCGGGTGAAAATTGATCTTCTAAGCCTTTCACAAGATGGGACTTATTGTAATCGATACTCACATTGCCTTCTTCATCTATTACCATTGCCGAATTCCTGAGAATCCCACTTTTATAATTTGTATACCCAACAACAATGGTTACCTGATGTTGCTTTGCTACATCACCCAAAATGGCAACTGCAGCACTGTCTGTTTCCTTATGGATATTAATAGCCCTTTCTGGAAGCACTATCAATTTTGCTCCTTGGATGGCAACTTCAGAAATTTTTTTCGCATAGTTGATAGTGTGCTGAAGTTCATACTGAAAATCAAGGTTTTCCATTTTATGCGATTTTTCATCCAGTACGATCAGTCCGGCAATGATTGTCTTTCGTTCGGAGCCATCCATAAGTCTAGCCATTCCGAAAATGAAGCTGGATAGCAGGAATGTGAGCGTAACAGTGCATACCAGTATGAATTTTATTTTCTCTTTTCGGAAATGCCAGCCAATTGCCAATGCAGAAGGAACAAGGGTTATCATAAAGGTGACGCCCAAAATGCCCGTGATAGATGCAATCTGAACGAGTGGCAGAAAGTCAGATTGCGAGTAAGCTATACTTGCCGCCGTTCCATCAGGTGAAAATTTTATCAATAACAGTTCAAAAGCCGTAAAGAAAACCGGAAAGACAAATACGGTATACCAGGAATTAATATTAATAATCGCTTTCTTGGTCATTATCATAATCAATGCAAAAACCAAAGGAAGGGCGATGGTAAAAAGGATTGCAGGTATTAGAGTTGCCACCGTTACCAAATAACCGAACCAGCTAAGCCTTCCAATTAGATATGCCATGAACGAGAAACAAAATATTTTCCCTTCGGATACTTCAAGGGAAATAAGTAGGATGGGTACGGGAGCAAGCCATGCCAGATACCAAAAATTCCCATGTAACCCGCACGAAAAATACCAGCACAGTCCTGACAATATAATGGACAATGGGATGCTGACATTGTTTGAAATTCGCTCATTTACTTGTCCGGGATTTTCCACACACTTGTACTTAAATAGTTCGATTTAAAACTACTTAAACTTTGAAGCGAATCATTGTAAATTTTAGACAACCTGATTTTTTATCAGTGCATCCGCAATTGCGTGATCTTCCTTCATAAAATGACTGGGAGTACTCCCCGTGAATTGGCGAAAGTCCTTAATGAAATGAGACTGATCATAGTAGTTGCACGCATGGCCAATAGTAGTGAGCGAATTTTCATTTGAATACATAAGCCTGATAGCTCTATTGAAACGAACAATTCGATGATAATACTTTGGCGTGTATCCAATATGTTGCAAAAAATCTCTTTCAAGTCTCTTATAGTATGAAACGCCTTTATCACATAAGGCATTGACAGAACGAAAATCGCCACTGCGAATAACATCCATTGCGCGGTTGCAGCTAGACCATTCTTTTGCGGGATCTTTTACAATTTTTAGAATTAAGGTATCAAGTAAATTAATTCGCTCATCATCACTTTTCATGTCAAGTAATCGTTCCTTCCATTCTTTACAAACGATCCCCAATACATCTTCTGCGCTGACCAATTCATTTAAAAAGACGGCAGTCGGTATTTTGGTAAAAGCACTAATACCACCAGGTTTGAATCGTACACCTAATAAGTGGGTATCACCATTTTGTTTTGCATAATATACCTTATTTCTTTGGCCCATAATATAGGTATGCGCAAAATCATTCCCCTTTAAGGAATCACAGGTCATCATGAAAGTCATAGGCTCGGACAAGTTAAATATAAGTTCAACCCGCCCACCAGGTACCAATCGCTCAAGCGGTGCCATAGTCATCGCAGGAGCTTTGTATTCCCAATAGCACTCTATAAATTTCAAAAGTATCTTTGAAGGTCTATATTGTTTGTATATAATCATAATCTGACCATTCCGGGTACCTCTCAATTTTGGGCATTGTGCCCTACGTTTATAACTTGTTTAATTTTGTCGGGTCAGAACTTTATTTAAGTTCTGAAAGTATTAACTTTTTCTGTTTCATTGTATTCCTCATTGCCTTTTCCCTGACTGTGGGGTCATCGCTGTTGATAAGTTCAAAATATTCAACGGGTACAACCTGCCAAGATACACCGTACTTGTCCTTGCACCACCCACAAGAACCCTCTTCCCCACCGTTTGCGGTCAAGGCATCCCAATAGTAATCGACTTCTGCCTGGTCTTTGCAATTAATAACAAACGAAATCGATTCATTGAACTTGAAAAATGGGCCCGCGGCCAAAATACTAAATTCCACACCGGCAATTTCCATAACCGCCGTTTCAAAGCTATCTTGGCCGCCCTGTTCTTTTGCTTCAGGGGGATTTTCATATCGGTGATATTCTTTTAGTTTACCATCTTTGAAAATAGAAAGATAATAGTCCACTACTGCTTTTGCATCTTTGTCGACCCAAAGGCAAGGTGTTATTTTTTGTGCGATCATATCAGGTTTTTTTGATGAATCTTGATTGGAAGCTTTATGGGTTCCACTGACTATGTGAGCATCCTGCTTTGGATTTCCACAACCCATTGCACCCACTAAGATCAATGCCGCGAAAATTGGAAGGCCAAACTTTATCATCGCTTTATTTTTTTAATGTTTGAAGTAACTTTCCAAGTTCGTTCAAGGTCATTGTAAAGCCTTCTTTGAAGCCCATTTCAATCATCTTCTCCATTCGTTCCCGGGATTCGTTGTAAATGGAGATATGAACGGTGGTAGTGCCGTTCAGCTCGCTAAAATTCAAATCCCAATCTGAACCGGGCAGCTGGCGGTTTTCGTCCTTGTCCGCAAAAACGCTTAAAAATTTAAAGTTGGTTTTAGGGCTTATGGAGGTATACTCCTGTATGTGCCAGCCGATATCCACCCCTTCTGGACTTACCATTGCGTAAAATCGACGTCCCCCGACTTTGAAGTCCATATATTTTGTTTTGGATGTGTAGGGTTTTGGCGCCCACCATTGGTCCAGTATTTCGGGATCTGTCCACGCTTCCCATACCAATTCAAGGTCCGCATCAAATTCTCGTTTTATGTTTACCGTGTTGTTTTCTTTATCCACGGTAAAGTCAAATGCTAAGTTAGTGCTCATTTTTTCTTGTTTTTAGCGATTGAGAAACTGTTTAAGTTTTGTCCTTCGGTTCTTTTATGCGTCTTTTTTCACCATGCTTCAGCTATTTTTCGGTCCGTAGCTATGGCTATGCACCTCAAAATACCTTCGCCTGACAAAAAAATACACTATAAAATATTCCAAAAACAAAATTTAAACAGTTTCTGATAATACTTGGTCCAGTTGATTGAAACGGTCTTCCCAGATTTTCCTGAATTGGTTCAACCATTTGTCAATTTCCTTTAGTTTGTTTATTTCCAGTGAATAGTAGATTTCCCGGCCCTTCTGTTCTTGTTTTAGAAGCTCACATTCGGTCAAAATGCGTAAGTGTTTTGATACCGCTTGTCGTGTCATGTCGAAGTTTTCGGCAATGGTATTGGGTGTCATTGCCTGCAAAGCGATCAGGGCGATAATGGCCCGTCTTGTCGGGTCGGCAATGGCCTGAAAAATGTCACGTCTCATTCGTCTATCTTTTTACGAAACCAATAGGTTGCAAATATATGCGCAACTATTTGGTTTCGCAAATTTATCTTTAAAATTTTTTGGAAGTTGTGAAGGTCGGTAAGTTTGTGGTGGAGTTGGGCAGTGCTAAATTTGCCCATAACATACCGCTATGAACACCGGTGTTCATATATCCACTATCCGGACACGTAAGTACGGTGTTAGAGGCACGGTCCGTCAGTTTCTGGCGGTGCCGTGTCGATGTAACATCTACATTTTATACCTCGATTGAGATGGTAACTTTTCCACCAAGTCCCTTTTCCACGATTTCGTACAATGTTTTTAAAGTCAAGTTACTCCCGTTATTTTCAACACGTGAAATGTAAGTCCGCTTCTTGTCCACAAGTTCGCCAAGCTGCTCTTGGGTCAGGTTTTTTTCTTCCCGAGCCTTTCGCAAAAGTAGACCGATTTTAAAGGACTCAAAATCCCTTTCCAGCCCATCCCTGCGCTCTGTTCCTTTTTTACCGTAAACCGTGTCCTTGATGTCCTTCCAGCTTTTTGTGTCCATCTTATTTCTTTTTGTCTTCATAGTATGAATTCATTAGTTCCAATGCTTTGTCGATTTCTTTTTTAGGCGTCTTCTGCGTTTTCTTGGTAAATCCATTCAAAAGGATTACGAGTTTTCCTTTGTCGAAAAAGCAGAACACTCTCCAGATATCCGAACCCAATTTGATTCTGGCCTCGTAAAGTCCTTTTGTTCCGACAATCGCTTTCAGATAGGTCGAGGGAACTCTTTCATAGGTTTCGATCATTTCGATAACCTTGAATATCTTGTCCTGAACCTTTTTCGGTTGTTCGAGCAGGAATTCTTCGAAATAGTTTTTGTATTGGATTACCTCCCTGACCTTTTCCATTGCCCAAAGGTAACTTAAAAGTTACTATATTCAAAATAATATCGACGAGAGGTGACCTTGGGCAGTATGTGTTGCAACGTGCTGGTGCATGATTATCTTTAACAAATAGGGATTAATTGGGCATGTTTTGATTTATGCAGATTATATGCAGTCCCTATAGCATCATTAATGATTTTCTATGTTTATAGATCATCCTTTTTTTGAACTTTGCTTTTTATACAACCTCCTAATTTTGTCCGCAATTTTATCGATACCATTTCTTTCGCCCGTTTCGATGTACCTTGCCGCAATGGTCATACAGGAACTGCACCGACCTTTCAAAATAACATCATTGAGGTTATTGAGGTAGCTATTGTAATCCATAAGATGCTTGTCCGGATTTCCGCACCTACAAAATATATTATGTACTGCCGCATCAATAGCTTCCTTCCAAGCGGCACCCAACATTAACTGGAGCTGCAGGGGACCTATTTCGATTTCATCATCGTATACGATATGTTCTGTTCGCTTCTTGGGCATTTCCCCATCTATTTTTTAACGTTGGTCTATTTATAAAATATTCTTTAAATACCATCATACCTCATGCCCAATTGGACAGTGAACCCTTTCCATAGTTTGTCCCTCAAAGGACAGTCGCTAAGTAAGGAAATTTTGAAAAACCTGTAAAACATTTGTTTGTTTAATTAAGAATCTTTCAAAATGGCACAGTTTGACCGAAACAGGTGGCGTTTCACTCCTCCGAAATAAAGGGGTCAACATGCTCCGGTGTATCCCTAGGGTGGTGTAGAGGCACACTCCGTCAGTTTCTGGCGGTGCTAACTATTCGATTAGCGGTCCGTTATTTTTTCTTTGTCAGTCGTTTCTCGGTTCATAATAGAGAATTATGGCACCCCCTTTAAAGATTTTGGTTTTAACGAGTTTAAAAATGATTCTGTCGTTTATATCTTCAAAGAATGGCAGACCTTTTCCTTCCACCATGGGATATATACAAAGTTGGAATTCATCGATCAAGTTACGTTTTAATAGCTGTATGATCAAACTGCGACTACCAACTAAAATAGTATTGCCAGGCTGCTGCTTGAGTTCTAAAACTTCATCTTGTACCTCACGTTTTGCCAAGGTCGCACTTTTCCAATCTACATTTTTAAGAGTGTTGGAGAAAACAATTTTTGGAATTTTGTCAATAGCCATGGCAAAGTCGTTCATTGATTTTTCCTCGGAGGGATTTTCCAAAAATGTCCGCCAAAATTCCATGAGCTGATACGTTGTTCTACCGTATAGTATTGCATCTCCCTGACCCAATAGTTCCGTATAGTGTTGATGTACTTCTTCATCTGGAATCCCCGCAGTATGGTCGCAAATGCCGTCAAGTGTCATATTGAGTGCCGCGATTATTTTTCTCATATTTTTTTGCTCTTATTTGTAAAGGCTTTCCATTGGCATCATATGTTACCATTCTTCATCCGGCTCGCCATTATTAAAATGTCCTGAACTTTGTCCTTAATTTTCTAACTGTCTTTGTTTACGGTGTCATCTAAATCAATGACCACCAACTATTTACGAATATTTGCTGTTGTGGATTAGAAGCACTTACTTTCAATTTACCACTTCACCCTCTTTGTACATACACGCTATTAATGGCAGGTGTTTTCGTCGGTCCGCTTAATTTTTCCATACCGGAATTTCAATATAACTGTCGTTTAACCACCTTATTTCTATTGGCTTTCCTGCATCTTTAATTGTTTCATCAGTTGGTTCTTTCCCCGAACCATAATTTATAATTTCAAACGGATGTTTGTTGACGTTGAGCAAAATTACAAGACGACTTCCTTTCCCAATTTTTTTACTTACAAATCTGGTATTTTCAAATGGGATTCTCTCTTTTTCATTGGGTTGCAATAGCTGTCGTTTAGAATTGTCTTTGGCATAGCTTGCCCTGCCAACATATCGGGTAAGGAAAAAATATTTCCCGTCGGGCATAAGTTCATACAGGGCTAAGGAAACATCCATATCCTTTTTGTTAATGGACGCAAATAGGTTTCCTGTAAATGAACCATTTATTGAAAAGTCCTTTTTAAAAGGTTTTGAGTTAAAAATCAGACCATTACTTACGTCTAATGTGTCAAAAATTATTTCTGGGGTGTAATAATTATTTTGATTTTCTCTGTCCTTAAAATCAACCGACTGATTTTCAAATCTTTTCTTTTTCGGTTTTTGAGCAGTAAGTGTTTTATTGTCTAAATACAATCTTAGTGTGTCATTGTTTAAACTTTGTAAATCAGGTGTGTGTCTCCATTCATTTGTCCCCATAACCTGATAGTTTACTTTGTCCTTTAGTAATTCAGGTTTTGGTTTTCCTTTCAATATGTAGTCAAGCCAGTCATAAGCTAATTCCCGCATACTGATGTTCGCAATACTGTCAATTTCATAGCCCATTAGGTTTTCTGCTGCTTTGGCTTGTCCGCCCCAATGGTCGTACGGTCCGATTACAAAATAATGATTTGCGTTTTTATTGTATTTGTTGTGCAGTTTGAAATATTGGATTGCCCCGATTTGCGAACCGTCATAATAGCCAGTTGTCGATAAAACCGGAATATTTATTTTAGCGTATTCTTCGGGAGTAGGAACCAATGATTGCCAATAATTGTCGTAACGGGGATGTTGTAGCCAATTTTGAAATATCTCGTTTTTGTATCCAGCCAAACTATCCATATTTTTAAAAGAAATACCGTTTTCAAACCACTCAAAAGGTAAGCTCCGTCTAATGGGGGCTTTTTTATAAATATTGTCATTTGACCAATATAACCCTAAATTCATTTGGACGTTATTTTCCATAGGCGTGTCGTAACCTGGCATAACTGCTACCTGAGGAACAATAGTTTTAAGTGCAGGATGAATATTTTTTACTGCTGACCATTGCGAAAACCCTGTATAACTTCCCCCATACATCCCAACTTTGCCATTGCACCATTCTTGTTTGCTTATCCAATCAATAATGTCATAAATGTCAGTTTGTTCATTTTTATAGGGTGTATAATGCTCTAGATCTGTCCTAATTCCCCTCGTGTAAGCCACAATTCCAACATAATCCCTGTCAGCCGAAAGTTTTCCAAAAAAATTATCCCTTTCTCCTTGATGATAGGTTGTGTAAAAAAGAACGACTGGTAAGGGTTCTGTATTGGTTTGCTTTCTAACTATAGTTGCCGAGATGTCAATTCCACTTTTTGTTGGTATTAGTACACTATCTTGAATATGGTAGATGCTGTCGGACGATTTAGATTCTTGAGCAAAAGAAGAAATTGCGATTGTCAATAAAAAACAAAGAGTCGTAATAACCTGTTTCATTGTATTTTTCGTTTTTCATTTTCGTAGCGGGTTTGTTCCACACTTGCCACCACCACTCGCTATGAACACTGGTGTTCATAAATTTACTTTCTATATAACACTAAACTAATAAATTTTCCCTGTTTCTATAGAAAATAATTCTATGTAGCAATAGTCCCTTATATGCGCCTCTAATTCGATTCTCTATCGCAACTCTACAAATCGGATCAGTCACCGATCCCAGGGAAGGTCATGGTAAGGATTTGGGAAGCTATGTACCTTATATGGAAAATCTTGGTTTATAAAATTTAATACTATTTACCGCTATTTGGTCCCAAAATTATTTTTTAACTTTAACAAGTAAGTAAAATCGAGACGTGGGCTGCCTATTCGGTTACCTGAAGAAATTTTTTATTGTAAAATATTGATATTAAAGTATTTACACAGGACATCTAGATCCCGTCATCCTTAAAAAGGAAATCCGGATGTGGTTGGATTTTTTGCCGAATACCATGCACGGGACGCATCATAATAACAAAACGGATCAAATTTAAAAGAATCTAACCGTCCAGGATATCAAAGCGAGATTTCCTTGCTGACCCAAACATATTATCAACACTAGTATTTACTTTTTTCATCCCAGGATTTTTAAATCATAAAGTTGTAATTTATAGCGTTATGTGTTGAAAAAGCCGATAATTTAATTTAAATATCCTTTTTCCGGGGGTGAAAAAGACAGCGGCGTGCCTAATTTTTGGTCCCTTCCAACGACACCGTATCCCCTTCTATAAACGATTCCTTTATCCCTGGATCGATCCCCGTATTTATTTGCAAGGCGGGCAATCGGTCCTTAAGTTGGGAGAGGGCCGCCCCGGATATTTGGGTATCCCATACATAGAGCTGCTGCAACCCTTCCATCTGTTGCAGTACGGCCATACTGGCATCGGTAAGATCTGTATCGTACGCCTTTAACAGCTTTAATTTGGTGAGCCCCTGTAGCCCTTTGAAACCTGCATCGTTCACTAAGGTCCGGTCCAGTTCCAAACGTTCCAGATTCCTACAGAGCGCCACGATTTCCATCTCCTGCGGCCCAAGGGGCAATCCGCTCAGGTCCAAAGACACTATGTTCAAGGCCACCTCCCTTAATCCTTCCAAAATAGAGGGATCATATTGTGGCGGCAGGAAGACCGCTACCGATAGGGCATTGGAATTTGCCGAAATCCGTTGAAGGGTCAGATAATCCGTACCCAAACGCAGCAGTACACTGTCGGCCATCTTGGGAAAGGATCGGTATTCATTGCCGTCCTGGGGCATAAGTTGTTTTTTGATGAGGGTCGAGAGCGGTTCATCCGCTTTCAAATGTGTCAGCCGTAACGTATCGGAAGCGCCCAATGCGATCCATCTTTCCAAAATGGCGATCTCCTCCTCCGTCAAGGGTTCCTTTCCATCCGGCGGCATATGTTCCTCATCGTCCACTGGCAGGTGCACCCGCTGCAACAACAAGCTTTTTTCGGGCACATTGGCCACAATTGCCGGCCCTGTCCCCCCTCCTATTAACAGTTGGTCCAAATCTGTCATCAACAGTTCCCCTTTGCGTTTGTTGGGATTGTGGCAGGACACACATTTGTTTTCCAGGATGGGTACCACCACATGACCATATATGAACGGATCTTCGGGAATTTTATCACCGTCATTTCCGATCGGCAGGGCCAAAAAATCCTCCCCATGGGTGACCATGCCCCCGTAATGTCCCGTAATGCCCACCAGTACGATCAAGATCACTTGGATAATGGAGGTGAACGGTCGTTTGTCAAGCCGGTTCTGCCGGAGCCAATACCAGATTACGGCCAAAAGGGCGACCGCTGCCCCCAACCATTGGTGCCAGAGCAGTAAGTTTCCCTTTGGAAGGGCCTTGGATCCCAAAAAAAATCCCGTGATAGCGGTCAAAAGGGCGGATAGCGTTGTAACGGTAAGCAATAGGGTGGGCACCTTTTTGCCCAAAAGTCCCATAATACATACCAGTAACAACAGTACAATGGGGAAATGCAATACCAAAGGATGCCAATGCCCCAACCAGCCCACCAGTGGGGGCAGTTCCAAAAAAGATTCGAAAAGGAGGCAGAAAACCAAGAAAACCGTCATCCCAAAAATGGGAAAATTGGCCCATCGGCCGCTATTTTTTTGCCCCATGAATTATGACAATATATCTTTTACAACATTTCCGGCCACATCCGTTAACCGGAACCTTCTCCCTTGATATTTGTAGGTCAGTTGTTCGTGGTCCAGACCCATATTGTGCATAATGGTAGCGTGAAAATCATTTATATGGACAGGGTCCTTCACAATATTGTACCCAAAATCATCCGTTTCCCCATAGCTTATACCGGGCTTGATCCCACCACCGGCCATCCAGATACTAAAGGCCCTAGGGTGGTGGTCACGACCATAGTTCTTGGGATCGAAATTTCCCTGGCAATAGTTGGTACGTCCAAATTCCCCGCCCCAAATCACCAAGGTATCGTCCAACATTCCCCGCTGTTTTAGGTCCAGCACCAAAGCCGCCGATGCCTTGTCCACATCCTTTGCCTGCCCCGCCATTTCATTTGGCAGGTTGCCGTGTTGGTCCCATCCTTGGTGGTACAATTGTATAAACCGCACCCCATTTTCGGCCAATCTTCTGGCCTGTAAACAATTGGCGGCATAGGTTCCCGGCACTTGGGAATCCTCTCCGTACAATTTTATGATGGATTCCGGTTCTTTTTTTATATCCATCACGTCCGGAACGGACATCTGCATCCTATAGGCCATTTCGTACTGCGCTATACGCGATTCTATCTCATCATCGCCGGTTTCCACATGGTGCATTTTGTTAAGGGCGGCTACCTGATCTAACAGATGCCGCTTGTCCGATCTTGAAACGCCCTCGGGATCGTTCAGGTAGAGTACGGAGTCCTTTCCCGACCGTAAGAGCACCCCTTGATGTTTGGAGTCCAGAAAACCGCTGGACCATAATTTGGAATAAAGTCCCTGACTGTTGCCTTGGCCCCTTGAGGTCAATACGACAAAAGACGGAAGGTTCTGGTTCTCGTTGCCCAGTCCGTAGCTCATCCAAGAACCCAGGCTGGGCCTACCGGACTGCTGACTGCCGGTCTGAAAAAAGGTGATGGCGGGATCGTGGTTGATCGCCTCCGTGTGCATGCTCCTTACGATACAGATATCATCCGCAATTTTTGCGATATGGGGGAAATAGTCACTTACCCATGCCCCACTTTTTCCATATTGTTTAAATTGGGAAGCGGAGGGCATCAGGGGAAACTTGGACTGTCCTGCCGTCATTCCGGTAAGTCGCTGCCCGTTCCGCACCGATTCGGGAAGGTCCTCCCCCATTCTTTTTAAAAGGGTAGGTTTGTAATCGAACGATTCCAATTGCGAAGGGGCGCCCGACTGGAACAGGTAGATGACCCGTTTTGCCTTGGGCGCAAAATGTGGGATGCCAAGGGGCTGCCCTTCCAGGGCGGGCGTACCCGTTTTAAAAAGATCGGGAATGAGCAGGGATCCCAGGGCAAGGGAACCTATGCCCACGCTCAACTGCGAAAAGAAATGTCTTCGGTTTACCTTTAAAGGGTCTTTGGAATCGTTTTTATCGTTCTCCATTGGTTCATTCTTTGGTAATGGTTTCGTCAAGATTGTACAGTACTTGGGCCGTTAGCATCAGGGCGGCCGTTTTTTCAGGGGCCGTTCCCAAATCCTCGTACGCCCCCATGGCGATCAATTTTTGCGCATTTTCGGGTTTCGCCCTAAACTGTTCCAAGGCATCCCTATAATATGCTTCCAACACTTTCAGTTCCTCCGATTTGGGGCTACGGATCAGGATACGTTCAAAAAGATGGGGCACCAACAGGTTTGGATCCTTCACCGTCATTATACATCGTTGGGCCAGAACCCTTGCCGCTTCCAACATCTGTACATCGTTTTGTAACGCCAATGCCTGGAGCGGGGTATTTGTATTTTGTCTACGCACTTCACAAAAATCGCGGTTGGGAGCATCAAAAACGGTCATATTCGGCGGGGGAAGTGTTCTTTTCCAAATGGTATAGAGCGACCTTCTATATAATTTATCGCCCGTATCCTCGGTATAACTGGTAAGTACGCCCCTATTGCCGCCGGCATTGGTCTCTTCCCATAGACCTGCGGGCTGGTACGGTCTTACACTGGGCCCGCCCATCTCCCTATTGAGCAGTCCACTGCTCGCCAACATATAGTCCCGTATCATCTCCCCGCTCATCCTAAACCTTGGCGCCCTGGCCAACAACAGGTTTTCGGGATCGGCCTCCAATAGTTCTGGGGTAGCTTTTGAAGATTGTTGATAGGTGGCAGAAAGCATGATTTTTTTTAACAAATATTTGATATCCCAGCCGTGTTCCATAAAATCCTTGGAAAGCCAATCCAATAACTGGGGATGGGTGGGCAGGCTGCCCTGTACCCCAAAATCCTCGGAGGTCACCACCAGTCCATTCCCGAACAACATGGCCCAGATCCTATTTACGAAGACCCTTGCCGTAAGCGGATTGTCCTTATGGGTGACCCACTTGGCTAGCCCCAGCCTATTTTTGGGAAATTCCTCCGGGAACGGCAGGATGATGGAAGGGGTATTGGGATATACCTTTTCTCCAAGGTCGTCATACGCCCCACGGTTGAAAATATAGGTCTGCCTTGGGGCAGAATCGTTCATGACCATTACGTTCACCTTTTTTCCCTCCGTATTGTTCACAAAATCAAGCACTCCCCTACTCTCTTCCGGGCTTATGGTAATATAAGGAGCATCGGCAAAATACCGTTGGTTGGCGGCCTGTACGGCATCCATCTGCAGTCCTTTCTCATCCACATTGTTAAAGAAGGAGTAGATTTCAAAGTAGTTCTTTTGGGAGAGGGGATCGTATTTGTGGTCATGGCATTTCGCACATTCCAACGTAAGCCCCAATATGCCCTTTCCCAAGGTATTTGCACGGTCTACCACATAATAGGATTGGTACTCTTCTTGGATTACGCCCCCTTCCTGGGTTATGGGGTGGTTCCTGTTGAAGCCAGTGGCCAATAGCTGCTCCTTGCCGGCATCCGGCAGAAGGTCCCCAGCCAGTTGTAGGGTAAGAAATTCATCATAGGGCATATTTTCGTTAAAGGCATGTATCACCCAGTCCCGCCAAGGCCACATACTCCTGTAACTGTCATCTTGATAGCCATGGGAATCGGCATACCGGGCCACGTCCAACCAGACCTGTGTCATCCGCTCCCCGTATTGTGGGGAAGCGAGCAGTCTATCGATAAAGGGTTCAAGGGCAGTTCCGGCATTATCTGCCATAAAATCGGAGACCAGTTCCGGACTTGGCGGGAGGCCGGTAATGTCCAGGCTCAGCCTGCGGATAAGGATTTCCCTGTCGGCCCTAGGAGAAGGTTTCAACCCTTTTTCCAATAGTTTTTCGAAAATAAAGGCATCCACTTCGTTCTGTTGAAGTTCCGACAGTTCCGTTGTGGGGACCGTGGCTTTTTTGGGAGGGATAAAGGCCCAGTGCTTTTCGAATACCGCACCTTGCTCGATCCATTTTTTAAGGAGTTTCTTCTCGTACGGACTAAGGGCCAAGTTGGATTCCTTCGGGGGCATCACCATGGCCGGGTCTTCCGAAATAACATGTTCGTACAACATACTTTTTGCCGGATTTCCCGGTACGATACCAAATGTACCCGGATGTTCGGGAAGTTCCAAGAGGGCCGTTTCTTCCAGATCCAATCGATAGCCCGCCTTTCTTTTGTTGGCATCCGGACCGTGACAGGTATAACAATTATCGGAAAGGATCGGTTTGATATGAAAATTGTAGTCCACCACTTCAGGTAAGGGCGGTTCGATATACCCCTGGGGGGGACGGTCAAAAAATCCCGACTTAAACGAATATATCAGCAAGCCCAAGACCGTTAAAATGATCAGTATGCCCAGCTTTTGTTTCATTCCAATTACGTTTTATTACCTTTTAAAATTTCGTACAATTCAAAAATTTCACGAGGTTCACCCCAACTATTCCAAGATACCTATTTTATAAATATACCAAAAAAATGTATATGTATATACATTTAAACAAATTAATTAAGTGTTTCGTTATATATTTGATGTTCAAAGCATCGGTTACGATGTTCATTCACAATTTACCCTTAAAGTAAACAATATGGCAGATCTTACAAAAATTAAATATGCGCAGCTTGTTCCTATCCTGCTCCTGACCATAGTATACAGTTTCGGACAGTCCCCAAAGCGGGAGGTTACACGGGACACTGTCTTTGCCGACATGCTGATGGTGGATAGCCTGGGTATCACGGGAGCGGACGGAGCCATTTCATTTCCCTTGGACAAAGGGCGATCCATCTTTATGATGGGGGATTCCTTCTTGGAGCCGGTGGTAAACAGGAAACGGAACGTGAACAGCACCATGATCAACAATACCTTTATCCGTATCGATCTGGCAGATAGCACTCACACGGCCCTTTACCGCGGAACTTTGTCCGATCCCGACGCGCTCTTAAAACCGATTACCGGCAATCCCAAAGAATTTTATTGGCCTGGGCACGGCTTTGCGAACCAAGGGGTCCTTCACCTCTTTATGTCCCGCTTTTTTCATGTGGACGAGGGCTGGGGCTTTGCCTTTTCGGGAACCGATTATGTAAGAATGGAACAGGAATCCTTAAAAGTGCTCGCCCAGAAGGACTTCCCCCACTCCAATGCCAAAGATGTACATTATGGTCATTCCATTTTAACCGATGGAGGATATACCTATCTCTACGGTTCCAGAATGGAAGGGGAAAACAGTAGCCTGCATATTGCCAGGGCACGCTTGAACGAGAGCACCAATTCTTTGGAAGAATACAGGTTCCATGATGGGAAGGGCTGGACTTCCGACCCAACATCGACCAGTGCCCTAAAGGGTGTGGAACGTTCGGTCCCAGAGCAGTTCAGTATTTTTAAATATCAGGGGCATTATGTATTGTTGATGCAGGAACGCAATTTGATCAGCGGTAACATCTTTTCTTATATTTCCGATTCTCCCGTAGGGCCTTGGTACAATGAAAAGCTGCTCTATCACACTCCCGAACAGGACCGAGGGAAGGACAACGTATTCACGTACAATGCCATGGCACATCCACAATATATGCAAGATGGCAAACTATTGGTCTCCTACTGCGTGAACAGTCTGGATATTCCCAAGATCCACGAAGTGGACACCGATTATTACCGTCCGGTGTTCATCAGGGTCCCCATGGAAATCATCCTTGAAAGACCATAGATCCGGTCCGTTCTTACCTATTCGTGATTTGCACCAATTGTAGGTAGTCATTGTTCTTGGCAAAGAGCACGCCCTTGCCATGTGCCAATGTGATCTTTTTCACGGCCCTGACCTCGCCTGGTACCCATAGCCCACTTTCATATGGCATATGAGCCCGGAAATCCCCTTTTCCGTTACCCGTTAAGAGTCCGCCATAGCTTGCATCCCCCCGCGGGGTCTCCACTTCAGACCCATAAAGGTTACCGGCATAGATGACATCCGTGGTCCCGTTCCCGTCAATATCTTCCACCACCATTCCATTTATAGGGGCTATCTGTGCCAGGTTATCCAATTCATGTAGTTCAAATTGTCCCTTACCTTTATTTTCCAAATAACTGTTCGCAAAACTTCTGACCTCATAGTGAACGGATTTCTCCAAATGTTCGGTCGAATAGATCTGCTCCAGACTGGCACTGGCAAAGGAGTGGTAATCCTTGAACTTTGACTTTATGGCGGGAATCTGTTGAGAGGAACATTCCCTGCCCCTGACGGGTACCTGTGTACCCTTTTCCAGATAGCTCAATACGATATCCTGACGGTTGTTATTGTCATAATCATAGGCATATAGGCTAAATGGGGAATCTTTCTTGGCCTGGTATTTATAGTTTCGTCCCAGGTTGCCCACCAGAAAATCCTGATCCCCGTCCCCATCAAAATCGTGCGACTTCAGACCAAACCACCAACCAGTGGTTCCTTCCAATCCGGCCTCGGCACTTTTATCGACAAATTTTGCCCCTTCGTTTCGGAGGTATACAATGCCCATCCACTCGCCCACGATCATCAAGTCTTGCCGGGAATCCCCGTCAACATCGACCCATTCCGCTTGGGTCACCATTCCCAGATCCAATAGTTCCGGGGCCACTTCCGAGGTTACATCCGTAAAAACAACATACATTCCCTTGCTATCGTTCCGAAGGATATGGCTCTGTGGCGGAGTGGGATAGTTTCTTGGGGTCACCCTTCCCCCCACAAACAGGTCCATGTCCCCATCTGCATCATAATCGGCATATATGACAGTTCCCCCGCTATCGGTGATCCGGGGCAGGGCTGTGGGAATTTTTTCAAAAACCCCGTTTCCCCTGTTCAGATAAAATCGGTCCTGGTAATAATCATCGTTCGGTCCGAATTCGTTTCCCCCGCTGACCACATAAAGATCCAAGAGCCCGTCCCCATTGGCATCGAAGAATTCCGCTGCCACATCCTCCTGTTCCCGGTCCAGTTCCCAGGTTGCCGACCCCATTTCCGCAAAGGTCCCATCCCCGTTCTGCCGGTACAGTGTGGCCGGGCTGCGATATGCCCCGCCAACAAAAAAGTCGTCCAGTCCATCATTGTCCACATCCCCGACCGCCAAGGCCGGACCGTACTGCGAAATTTTATGTGGGAGCAGAACCTGGTGGTAAAAATCGTTGAAAAGGTTTTCCTCATGTTTGTGGTTCAGATTCGCTTCACGTGTGATATCCTTAAAAAGAATAGGACCCTTCCCCGACACGGGTTCCTGTACCGAAACGGCATCCCGGTAATCCACTACCAGCAGACGGTTGGTCTTTGACCCATTCAGTTTCTGGACCCTGCCGTCGGGCCATTGGATTTTGACCTGTGCTATTTTTTCCTTTTTTCCGACCCCGAAGTGAAGTACGGGTTCCACGGACGACTGAAATCCTCTGGTAAGGGTCATTTCCTGGAACTGCAGACCGTTTTCGTCCTCCAGCCAAACCTTGCAGCCTATACCAAAGGCATTGGAATCCGGACCTTTGAACTTTATCCTAAGATGGTTGCTTCCCCCTTGTTGGGAGGCCCTGTTTTCATAGACCCTACTTTTATCGTCCAAATTGTTAAGGACCACATCAAGATCACCGTCCAGATCCAGGTCGGCATAGACCATTCCATTGGAAAATCCGTTGTAGTTAAGGCCCCACTCCTTGGAAACATTGGAAAAGGTAAGGTCACCGTTATTTTTGAAGGCATAGTTCTCAATTTTTTCGGATGGGAGTTTTAAGGTAAGTTCCAAAGAGTTCCCTTCCGTAAAATTTTTGATCTCATCACTCCTAAAAAAATCGCTGTTGTTAATGTCGCGCCGTACCCCATTGCTGACGTAGATGTCCTTTTGTCCATCATTGTCGAAATCGGCAAAAAGGGCGGCCCAGCTCCAATCCGTCGCCGACACCCCTGCCATTTTACCCACATCGCCAAAATGGGGCAATCCCACACTGTCATTTCCCATATTCATTTGAAGGGTATTGATGGAGTATTGATGGTGCATGTCATGCGCCACCATATTATAGAACCTTTCGGGGTCCATACTGTCCATATTCTCCTTGGCCCTCCGATGGCTTTTGGGCATCATATCCACTTGGTAGATATCCAGCAGTCCGTCGTTGTTAAAATCGGCCGCATCCGTTCCCATTCCAAAATAGGAAGTATGGTTTGTGAGTTCCAAATTGCGATCGGTGAAAGTCCCGTCCCCATTGTTCATAAGGAAGTAGTCGGGTGTACTGAAATCATTTGAGACATATACATCGGGCCAGCCATCTTGGTTGTAATCGCCCACGGAGATGCCCAGGGAAAGTCCATATTTTGCCATCCCCGACTCCTGTGTCACATCGGTAAACGTACGGTCCCCATTGTTCCGGTACATACGGTCGCTCCTATGGGCAGGGGTATTTTCCCTAAAGTCTAGAAATTCCGTAATACTGGTCCGGGAGGGTACCAAGGGATAGTTGACCACATACAGGTCCTGGTCGCCATCACGGTCATAGTCAAAAAACACCGCCTGTGTACCGTTGCCGGCATCTGCCACCCCATAACTCTTGGCCGACTCGGTAAACGTTGGCAATTCCCCTTCCTTGGCATCGTTTATATATAGGAGGTTCTCGGTGGTGCCCCATTTTCCCGAAACGCTCACATAGATATCCAGCCAGCCATCCTGATTGGCATCGCCCATGGTCACCCCGGTCATCCATCTGTTGTCGCCCCCTACCCCTGCTTCTTCGGTAACATCCTTAAAACCCAGGTTTCCCTGATTGAGATAAAGTTTGTTCTTCACCATGTTCCCCGTAAAATAGATATCGGGCAGGCCATCGTTGTTCAGGTCGCCCACGGCCACCCCGCCACCCATATAGATGTACATATAATTAAAATAGTTGATGCTGTCGTTTTCGGTAAGGGTGTTGGAAAAGGTTATTCCGGAACGCTCTGGGGAAACCTCCAAAAACAGGGTGTCCATCTTGGTTTCCCTGTCGCAGCTACAGAAGAACAGCGTGCATAGGCACAGACCAGACCGTACGATCCAGCGAAGACATTTCTCTTTTTCCAATTTTATCATTACAGCTATTTTTAAGGTCATTGTGCCATTTATATGTGGAACCGATCTTATTGAATAGACCACAGGCCGCATAAAATGCCTGCCCGTGGTCCCAACAAAAAACTAACTAAAACTTAACTTACCAACCGAAATCCAAATGCTCCGGGCCTGCGCAAAGGTTCTTGCCCATTAATCATAGCCCGGATTTTGGGTCATTCCCCCATTGGACCTATTGATCTCGTCCCTTGGTATGGGAAGCAGGTAATAATAGTCTCCCGGCCATGGGGCCCGCTGGGTATTGATGGGGCCATAGCCGAAATTGAATTTTCCGCCATCTGACCAATCGCGGGTCACCTCTTGCAAACCATTGACCGGATTGCTATCTATATTGCCAGGTCCCGCTTTCCAACGCAGCAGATCAAAAAAGCGGTGATCTTCCAAAAGCAGCTCCACCGCCCTTTCCTTACGGTACACCTCAACCAGCTCCTCACCGGTAGCCGTAACGGGAGGCATATTGACCGACGCCCTGCCCCTTACCAGATTGATATAGTCCCTGGCTTCGCCCTCATTGTCGAGCGCAATCTGGATTTCTGCATAGTTCAGGTACATCTCCGCCAATCTGATCCATGGCGTAACACTGTTGTAATCATAATCTTCGCTGGCCCTGGGCCCTTCAAAATCCAATAATTTCCTGAAAATATATCCTGTTTGTACGTTCCAATGGAAGGGTGTCCGTCCCTGCACCCAATAGGTTTCTGAATCTCGGCCAAAATCGAACAATTCCTGCCCGTTGATAGGGTCTATTTTTGTGGGGTTCTCATTGGGAACATTGGGATTGGCATCCTCCCAATATTCGTAGGTTCTGGAGGTGGATTTGGCCCCATCATTGATATCTACGGGAGCACCGGGATACAATATGGACACGTAAAAACGGGGATCTCGATTCTCGAACGGATTTTGGGGGTCATGCCCGGATACAGGGTTTACCGTAAAACTGTCATCGGTATACGGATATTCCCCATTGGTCATCTGGAACATGTTTACGAGTCGCTGGGTGGGCATTACCTTTTGCTGGGCATCAAAACCGCTTGGCCAGAAGTCGTAGTTATAGCCCCATGCCAAGCCAAAAGCTTGGGATTCCGTACCGTTGGGCCCCGTATACTCGCGACCGAAAATGATTTCTTCCGTTTTTAGGGGCTCTTTAAAGACCCCGGCAAAATCGGGGTGTAAACTGTAGCCTTCGGCAAACACCGCCTCATGGGCGGCCTCTGCCGCCTGCCACTTTGATAGGTCATTGGAAGGGTTGTTAAGGGGACTGGCCATATACAATAACAATCGGGCCTTAAGGGCCAAAGCGGCCCCCTTGTTCGCCCTTCCCGTTGCCATGTTCTCGCCGTCCAAAAGGCTGGCGGCCCGATCCAATTCGTCCAATACGAACTGGGCCACCTCGTCATAGGAATTCCTGGTTATCGGGGTAGAATTCGCCTCTTCCAAGCCCACCGAACTGGTCAACAGGGGAACTCCCCCAAAATGCCGTAACAGTTCAAAATAGATATAGGCCCTTTGAAAGGTGGATTCGCCCGTCAACACCCTTAAACGATCGGGGTCCAGTTCCGTATTGCCTTCCGTTTTTTCGAAAAAGATATTGATACGCCTTATGAAATCATATGATTGGGCATAAAGGTTCTGGGTAAAGTTATCTACAAGATCGGCCGTTAGGTTGCCATTGCGATAGGCGGTAGCCGAAGCATTGTACTGCAAGGTCTCATCCTGAAAGATACCGATGTCCGTAAGGCCCACATACCCTCCAGCATCGGGCCTGTAATGCGGCCTTATGCCCCTATAGTTCCCGTTTACGTAATTCGTCAAAAAAACCTCGTCGACGAACACCGACTCCTCACTTATCCTATCCAAAGGTGTCAGCTCCAAAATATCCTCACTGCAGGAGGTGACCGAAACCATAGAGACCAGTCCGATCAAGGCCATCACATATCGACACCATATATTTATTCTTATATTTTCCATTTTATCCAATTTTTAAAATGTAACATTGAAGCCTAGACTAAGGGTGCTCAACTGCGGAAAACCTGCACCGTTCAGCGATCTGAATTCGGGATCTCCCAATTCATATTCGGACATGGCGTCATAGATGGTCAGGATATTGGTAGCGCTGATATAGAGCCTAAGACTGTCTATCGCATCGCCAAAGGATCTGTTCACCTGATCGGGAAAGGTATACCCCAATTGCAGCTGTTTTATACGTAGGAAGTCGGCATCACGGTACCAAAAATCAGATGCGAACGGATCACTGTCCAACGTGCCGGTCCTCAATATCCTTGGCAAAGCGGCACTTGTATTGTCCAACGTATAGCTGTTTTCCGCTGCATAGGCCAGTCCATTACCGTTGGCCCCGGAACTAAAATTATTGGTGATCACCTTCCTTACATCTGCCTGTCCCTGTAGGAGCATGCTAAAATCGAGGCCCTTGTAGCCCGCCATAATATTAAACCCGTATTGGAGGGAAGGAAAGCTCTGACTGTCGAAGGCGTACCGATCATCCGCATTTATGGTACCGTCGCCGTTCAGGTCCTCAAAGATCAGATTGCCCAGACCGGCACCTGCATAGTTGATATTATTGTCCAGATCTTCCTGCGTCCTATAAATTCCGATAGTCTTGTAGACAAGGACCGAAGTTCCGGGCCGACCTTCAAAACTTTGGAATTCGGATCCTTCCGGTGGGGGTACCTGATCCCTGAATACCAATTCATTTTTGGCATAGGTCGCATTGGCCGTAAGCGATAGTTGAAAATCATCGGCGTTGCCGTATTTGTAGGAAATCTGTCCGTCGACCCCTTGGTTTTTAAACTCCCCGATATTCTCACTGGGGGGACGGATCCCAAAGGTATTGGGTATGGAGGAATTTCTTGCCGTAAGGATGTCGGTCGTATTTTGTCGGAAATAATCCAGTACAAAGGACAATTTTCCGTCGAAAAGAGATCCTTCTAGCCCAATATCCAAACTCTCCGTTTTCTCCCATGTAATGTTGGGATTTGGTGCCACTCCGGGAACAAAAACGGTAACATCCTCCCCGCCGATCACATAACCGCCGGAATTGCCGGGGTAGCCCACGGCGCCAGGAACAGGATACCCAAATGATTGCAGATATTGAAATTGCCCTACCCGATCGTTACCCAAAATACCCCAAGAGACCCTTAACTTTAGGTCGCTAAAGAGATTGTCGGGCATAAAGGACTCCTCTGAAATACGCCATCCAGCGGATGCCCCGGGAAAAAATCCAAACCGTTTGTCCTTGGGAAAGGTATCGGAACCATCATACCTAAAATTAAACTGGAACAGGTATTTCGACTTGAACCCATAGGAAAAACGTCCAAAATAATTTTGTCGGGCCGATTCGGAAGCGGTCCCATCGGTAAGCCAATTGCTCCTGTCGGGACTACCTGCAAACAGTTCATCAAGTTCAAAGGATTCATAGCCCAACCTTCCGGCCAGAAAATTGTTCCTTTTGGTCTCACTCTGTTCATAGGCCACAAAAGCCTTTAGGTCGTGATCTTCCCCAAACTTTCGTTCATAGGACAAACGGGCGTTCAATGTCAACTGGTTGGTCTGGCTAAAAGTTTGCGTCAACCCCACCGGCTCCACTTCCCTAGAGGGACGTTCGATCGGATTGCCATCGGTATCCAGCTCCCAGTATGTCCATGTGGTGTTGAATGCCTTGTTGTAAAAATACCATTGGTCATAGGCCGCAAAACCCTGTACCGAGAAGCCTTCCATTAACCATGGTGTTTTCCAGTCCCATGACATGGTTGCATTGAACACATCGTTCGTGAACCTATTGTAGCCAGGGCCCGTTACCTTGGCAGCAGGGTTCAGTTGCGAAAAACCCTCGGCGGGCTGGCCTGTATCCCCTCCGATAAATGGGGGCAACAGCGGACTAAAAGTGCCCAAAGCGCCCCCTATGGCGCCATCTGCCCCGCCCGCTTGTGCAGCCTGGGTGAACTTACGCCTTGCGTGCATATCGAACTGCAGGTCCAGATTATCACTGATGTTCATATCCAGATTGGAACGGAGATTATATTGCCGTAGCTTTGTCTTATCGTCCCCAATAAGAAGCCCTCCTTGCCTGGCATGGCCTATGGATGCAAAATATCGGGTCTTTTCCGAGCCGCCCCGCACATTCAACGAGTGCCTGTTCTGTTCCATCACTTGGCCCCCGATCAAATCGTCCCACCAATCGGAGGAAATCCTGGCCCCCGATCTGAACTGTTCTATCTGTTCCTCTGAGAACGTAAGGCCCCTACCGTCCAAGGCATCTGCTGAATTGATGATGTCCATAAATTGGAACGCATTGGCAGTTGTGGGCTTGGAAATGGGCCTGGAAAACCCTAGATCATAATTATAGGAGAATTCCGCTTTGCCCGCCTTTCCCCTTTTGGTGGTGACCAGTATTACCCCTCCGGCAGCCTGCGCCCCGTAAATGGCGGCGGAAGCATCCTTTAGCACCGTAAGGCTTTCAATATCGTTGGGATCCAATCTATTAAGATTGTCAGGATCTCTATTGGCCACCCCATCGATCACATATAGAACGGGCGCACTCCCAAAGGTGCTTGAGCCCCTTACCCTGATCTCCGCATCGTCAAAACCGGGGGCGGCGGACCCTTGGACGGCGAAAACACCGGGTATTTGGCCCGCTATGGAGTTGGAAACCGATAGGGCCGGTGTTTGTCTGAGGATTGGCCCTTCAACTTGGGTAATTGCGTTGGTCACTTCGGCCCTCACCTGGGTACCGTACCCGATGACGACCACTTCATCCAGACTACTGGCATCCACTTCCAATTGGACATCGATGCTTGAAGAAGAACCTACAGTAACCTCTTGTGTTACAAATCCGATATAGGAAAAAACCAGAACGCTCCCACTTTCCACGGAAATGGAATAATTTCCGTCAAAATCCGTAGAGACCCCATTGGTGGTCCCTTTTTGAAAAACACTGGCACCGGGGAGGCCCACGCCATTTTCATCCAATACCTTCCCTGAAATTTCCGCCTGTAAAGGGAAGGGTGCAAGCTTATTTTCCACATTGGCAACCCTTACCGTATTTGCCCAAGAAACGGAACAGAGGCAAAAAGAAAGGAATATACCGTACAGAACACGATCGGCACTGGGCCATTTGCGCAGTAATACGTAACATTTCATATATTTGTATAGTTGATTATTGTTAGTAGATAATTTAACACTGGTTTTAGCGAACCTGATCGGCCGATCTTTCTTCAGGAGATCGGCTTTTTTTATGGGTTTTTCATTTTGTCCATTTTTTGGTTTTTGGTAGTTATTTTCTTGCCCCTAGGACATGTTACATCCAACGTTCGCTTTATAGACCGATAGGATATTTCCCTTTATTATCCCATATCCCCCTGTGAGGCCGGTCCGCTTTTGAAAATTCGGTGCCCGTACTCCAACTACATTCCCCTTCTTCATATTATGTACATATGTATATACATAATCAAATATAATAAATTTATTTATCCAAAATATAATATATCGACTTTTATTTTGCCAAAAAGTTGATATAGTCACATAATTTTGATGATCTTATATTATTTTGGCTAATTTTAAGGTTTTAAATACTGTTCCTCTATTCCAAAAGTAGCCAAAAACTTACCTTTATTTTGTCCGCTCCGTTCCCCATTCCTTATTTGGAGCCGGTCCCATCCATAGTTCAAGCAAACCTCCCTGGATAAACTGGGCGTGTTCGAACCAGAAGGTCCCCAGCGGCTTGCCGTTCAGCTGCGCCTTTTGGATATACCCGTTTTCTTGGGAATTGTGGTACGTACGTATCACAAATTCGGTGCCCGGATAATAGGTAGGGTCCAGTGCGATCTTTACCTCGTCGAACACGGGACTGGTAATGTCATATGTCGGACGTAGGGAAGCGGTCCCCTGTAGACTGAAGAGTCCCATGGACATAAGGGCACTTACCGCCCCCATTTGTCCCTGATCTTCATCATGCCCTCCATATCCCTTATCGGGCGTAATGGCACCATAGGCCTTTTCGTTCACTTCCCTTGCCCACTTTTGGGAAAGCCAGGGTTTGCCGGCATGGTTGAAGACATGGGCGTTGGAACAGCCCGGTTGGTTGGCATAACTGACATACCCACTACCATAAGAGAACACAAAATCTGTAGGTTCCGCCTGTTCGAACGCAAAATTGAGCTTGTCACAAAGCCTGTCCGGTCCGCCCAACAGTGCCGCCAACGATTTTATATCATGGGAAACGGACCAAGTGGCCTGCCAAGAGTTCGCCTCTACCCAACCCGCCCCGCTCAAAGGATCGGTATGCAACCATTTGCCTTCTTTATCTTTTGGAAAGATAAGGCCGTGTTCTTCATTGAAGAGGTTTTTCCAGCCTTCAGATCGTTTAAGGAAGTAGGAGGCATCCCTATTCTTTTTCAGTCCCTTGGCCATTTGGGCGAGGCTCCAATCTTGAAAACAAGCCTCCAAGGTCCTTCCCGCACTTCCCCATCCCTCCATAAAATATCCCTTTTCCAAATAGTCCTTATCTACCTCCAACATTCCTCCGGGCATATGGTTCCGTTTCATAGTTGCATATGCATGTTGATCATCCACCTTGGTAAGCAGTCCCTTGGTATAGGCGGATACGATCAAGGGAGTGGCGGGACAGCCCGTCATGATATAGGAATATCCCCCAGCATTGGGTCCCCGTGGCAGTAGTCCCCCGTTGTCCGCATACTGCACCAAGGAAGCGGAAAATTCGTCCAACATTTCTGGCCAGGCCAGACCCCATAGGATATTCAGGTTCCACTGGGTCAACCAAAATGCATCCGAGTTGTACATATGGAATTTGGGAGTTCCCTTTTTGTCCTTGGGAACGGTCCTTACCCTTAATTGGGAGTTTACGGTTTTGGCACCCTGTCTTTCGCCTTGGGTATAATCGGGATAATCCCCATTTATATCATCGATCTTATGCCTGCCCAACAGAGCGTGCCAAAGATCGGTATAGAACTTGATCTTCTGGGCGTCCGTCCCTCCCTTTACCTTGATCTTTCCCAACCATCTGTCCCATTCGCCAACGGCCTCCTTTTTGACCTTTTCGAACTGCCAATGGGGACTTTCCCTTAACAGATTGTTCCGGGCGTTCTCCACACTGGTATAGGAAATGGCGATTTTCATTTGGATAACCTCCCCTTTCTTTACATTATGTTCAAAGGAAATTCCCGTGGTGGGGGCATCATGGTAACTTTGTCCTGCATTTTTAGGAGTGCTGCCGGAAGCTCCATTTAAATGGGAGATATCCATTTGCCGTTGGTCCCCTATCCATCCGTTCAGCTCCCGCACCGGACGGTCTATTTGCACCACAAAATAGATACGCACATTGTCCGGCCCTCCCCATAATCGGCCGGTAGTGTTCACAGATCCCTCTATTTCCCGATCGCCCACTTTAGCGACCTTGGCATCGGTCATTGTAGTAGTGCCCAAATAACCGCCAAGATTCAGTAAAATACTGGAATCGGAATCATCCGTATACCGAAAGCGGTAAAAGCTGGTCCGCTCGGTGGCCGTCTGTTCCACCCATATCCCATAGTCCCCTAAAAACACCTTGTGATAGCCGGGGCCCACCGTCTCATCCTCATGGGAAAAACGCGATTTCCAATGCTGCTCCCCCAATGTGGGATCCCGTTTCCCTGTGGTGGGCATTAGGTTCAGGCCGGAAAGCATCCAACCATGGACTTGGGGAAAACCCAAAATTTCCAGGGAGTTATAATTATATCCCCCTCCCATTTGATTTTTGTTCCGGGTCATGGGCGCTGCCCCTATCATTCCAAATGGGCGACTTCCGGTCACAAAATAAAAATAGCGGCCCCTTGTGGTCTCGATATATGGGTCTACCCACGATACCATGTCAGTATAATCACTTGGTGCCGCAAAAACCTCCATTTCCGAGAGTCCCAATCGGTCCCCGTCCCCATCGGTAAGCTGGAACCGCACCCATTGTATCTCCTTCTCCGGAAAGACGATGGTTTTGGGCGACCCGTTGTTTTCCATGGCGGTCACACTTATTTCGCTCCCATCACTAAAGAACAACGTACCACCGGCAGTGTGCGAACCCAGACTTGGCCGGTCGTACAGAACGACCCTGTTGGTGGTCTGGGGGGTTTCCCAGTCCAGTTGTACCCACGGGTAATTTATACCTCCCCAAAAGTTCATGGAACTATTGGAGGCCCACTCCCCCATTCCGTCAAAATGTACCTGTCCGTCATTTACACTTTGCTCCCCAAATCCTATGGTGGTCTCGCTGGCGGAGGCCACTGCCAGCAAGGCAATATTATCGCCCCCTGCCCATAGCGACAAGCTTGCCCAACCCATAAAAAAGGTGGATATGACCATTTTGCCAACATATCGTTTCTTCAGACCAAGTTCCATAGGTTCCATTTTTAATATATCAAAAAATTTATTGTAGCGGACGATAAATCCTAAAGGTATATACGTATATACATTATTGCATATCGAAAAAATTATCCTCCTCCCTTGGTCCACATTAAAAATGGGAGTAGAACCTTATACGGGATGATATCCTTATACCCTTTCCAGTTTTATGGGCGGGGTCTGATGGGCGTTCCACTGACACAAATAGAGGTTTTTATCACCATCCACCAAGACATCATGACCGTGGTTAAATACAGGATTTTGGGCATTGTACATTTTTTGCAAGGCTCCATTTTGGTAGTGGGGGGCTTCCCCCCCTGGATTGGAGACCACCTTGTTGTCCCCATCCAAAATGGTAATATAGCCCGTATCCCGGACCCATTTTTCACCTGTCCTGGTCTCTGACCAGCACACTCCTGCGTAAACATTGTTATCGTCCATCACGGGACGGCAAACAAATGCCCCGGGAAGTTCCACCGTTTTGATGTATTTTCCTTGGAGCGTAAAAAATTTAAAGGAATTGTCGTTTCGAGAGGTGACGATCAACACCGGTTCCGAGCCATTCCTATAATCCACTGCGACCCCATGGGCATTGTTCAAGTTATAATCGGTGTCCTTATTCTGGTGACCTCCCCATTTCCGTATAAACTTCCCGTAGGGGTCATATTGTAAGATATAGTCAGATCCATAGCCATCGGCAACATAGATATCCCCATTCGGGCCAATGGCCGTTTCGGTTGGCCTATAGGGTTCCTCCTGTTTGTAGGCCCCAATGGTATGGGGATGGGGCAATGGGAAAATGAGTCGACCATCTACGCTAGTCTTGAACACTTGTCCGGCTTGGGCCTGGTTCTTGCCGAAACGATCTACATAATAACCGCAATCGGTAATATAAAGCACATCCTCGCCACCCTCATCGTGCAGCGTTAGGCCATGCCCCCCCGGATATCCCGTGCCCCAATGGTCCAGTAACTTTCCCGATCGGTCAAATACCAGAATATTATTGGCGGTATGATCTCCTATCATCAGCAAACGCCCCTTGCTGTCGATCTGCATTTCATGACAGTTGAGCAAAGGGTTGTGGGCGATGCTCATTTTGGCCCAGTCCCGAACTATCTTATATCGGTAGTCCCCATGTCCGATGATCTGGTCCTCTACGGACTTCCTTTTTGTAGTGGTGAACGCCATGGAGGGTGTTGCTGCCATTGCAGCGCCCGCCAAGACCGATTTTCCGATGAACTCCCTTCTTGTTGCCATAGGTACGGTTTTTGGTTATGGATGGTTTATAATGCAATTTAGCCCACTGTGGGGGAAATATCATGTTCCGTCCCGATATTTATCGGGATGCATCGGGACGTTTATTTTTTCTGTCCCAAGCCCCGAGCGTTCGCTCCGAGGTTGTTGGCCTATAGTTCCTTAGTCGTTTCCTTATCCTTTATAAAGGGGACCACCAACATATAGGAGAAGCAGATCAGCAAAATTAAGATAGGGCCCACAACCCCCATAACACTGCCCAAGATTCCCATTAGTGGGGGAATTATTGCCCCTCCCACAACGGCCATGATCAATAACCCCGAAATTTCATTGGCCCTGGAGGGCATTTTTTCCATAGCAATGGAGAAGATCAGGGGAAAGAGATTCCCTGCCCCCAGACCAATTATGAAAATACCTATTTGGGCCATCGTGCCATTAGGGGACAGCCACAACAAAAGGGTGCCCAAAATGGCCAAAATGGTGGTGGTCACCAAAAAAAAGATCGGTTTGAGAAATTGTAATAGGATGGCCCCCGCAAAGCGGCTGATCATAAGGGCGGTAAAGTAGATACTTATCCCATAGGATGCTTGTTCCAACGTAAAACCGTGCAATTTCATCAGAAACCCCTGAATATTGGAATTCATTCCCACATCGGCACCCACGATCAAAAATATGGCGATGACCGCGGTGATCACAAAACGATTTTTTAACAGCGCCATACAGGATCCAAAACTTGCGGGAGATTCCGATCTGTTCGACATCTCCGTTATGGGGGTTGCGGAAAGCCAAAGCACGGAAATAAGGGAAACCAGTGCATATACCATAAATACAAAGCGCCAATCCCCGTACTGCAGCGCCATATATGTAGCGATCAACGGACCCAAGAGCGACGTAATGGCCTTGATAAATTGGGAGAGGCTCAAAAAACTTGAAAATTTGTGCACCGGCGCCACCTCCTGTAAAAGGGGATTGGCGGCCACTTGTATAATGGTATTGCCTATCCCAATAAAAACAAAGGCCACCAAAACCATAACAAAGGAATATCCAAGAAAGGGCAGTAACAGTCCGAAGAGGGTTACGGCTATTCCAATCTTCATCATCTTTTTCTTTCCTATCTTGTCCTGAAGGATCCCAATGGGAATGGAAAAGACAAAAAACCAGATAAAGACCATGGAGGGAAGAAACTGTGCCATGGTGTCGGAAAGTTGGAAATCTTTCTGCACGTACCCCGTGGATACCCCTACGATATCCACAAAACCCATCACTATAAAGGTGAGGAAAACGGGAACTACTTTGCCCCAAGTATTTTCTTTTGTGGCCATACTTTTAAATTACAGATTAGGTAGATCATCTTTTACCGCGTCCCAAAAAACTGGATCGTACAATTTGGCGCTTCCCACAATGGCGGCCTCTTCCATTAGGTCGGAGATCTCGAAAACGATCTTTAGGCCCGCAGCTTCTATATGTTGCCGTAATACCGGCAGGAAAAACTGACTGGCGTTCGACACATTTCCGCCCAGGATGATCATATCAGGTCGGTAATCCTTCAGGAAAGGGATCATAAATTTGGCCATATCGGTCCCAAACTCTGTAAATACCTGTTTTGAAAAGTCGTCATCGGCCTGGGCAATGTCCCGTACGCCGGTCACTTTGTTCCCACTAAGTACCTGATACCGTTGGATGCACCACCGGGTGGAAAAGTAATCGTCAGCAATTCCCTCCTTATAAGGTTTGTCCCATAGGCAACCTCCCTTTGGAAGGTTATTTCCTGTCACCTTGGGAATCCCTTTCTCAATAAACGCGGATCCAAACCCCGTCCCTAGCGTAATGGCTATCACCTTATTGAAATTTTTGGCCTTTCCCATTGAAGCGACCCCGACGCCAAAGGCAGTGGCGTCGTTGAGAAACCTAAAATCTATTTCCGGTGCGTTGATATGGTCCACCAAGGTTTTAGGTATGGAAATATTGAACAGCTTTTCGTATTTATCGTTTCTTGCGAACATGGCAAGACCCGTTTTGTAATGAAATGGGCCGGGCATGGCAAATCCCAAACGGACCTTTTGAAAGGGATTGCATGTTTCAATCGACTTGTTGATGGCCAAGCTCCAATTATGGAGGATATCCACCGCAGCGGCCTTATTGTCCACTTTTACGGAAACACTGCTGCCGGGGAGTATGGAAAGGGTCCGTATATCCACAGCGGCACTTGTGATGTGACTGCCTCCGATATCCACCCCTATAACAATATGATCATCCATTCCAAGAGTTATTTTAAGCATTAATAGAAATTAGGGTCATAACTTGTCCAACTTTGTATTTGGGGTATCGGACATGTAAAATTTGAGCGTTCCCCCATTTAGCAAGTCGTGAAATGGAATTTCCAATCTTCCATACGGCCGGTCATTGAATTCCACCTGTTCGATATATACATTCTTCTTTGAATTATTGACGGTCTCAATGATCAAAGGCTTCTTCTCTCCGTTTACTTGTATCTCCACCTTCTCGAAGATGGGACTCCCCAGTTGAAAGGTGGGCTGGGGATCGGTAAGGCCCTTGACATCAAAAAGTCCGATGGATGACATGACGTACCATGCGCCCAATTGCCCTTGATCTTCATCCTGTCCATAGCCATATCCATGGATTTCCCCGGTCCCATAAAAATTGTCTCCAATGGATCTGGTCCATTTTTGGGTGAGCCATGGTCGTCCAGAAAAATTGAACAACCAAGCGATGTGCAAACTGGGTTGGTTGCCGTGGTTGTACAATGTCTGTATGCCAGCAAAGGCATCAATGCCCTTTCCCCCAAAGGCCGCTGTTTCGGAAACCGTAAAAATGGAATCCAGGCGTTTGTTGAAACGTTCCTTGCCGATCAGGTCTACCAAAGCTTCCGGATCATGGGGCACATAATAGGTATATTGGTATGCGTTCCCCTCCTGGAATCCGACCCAAGGAGCCAATGGATCAAAATCGGGAATAAAAGAGCCATCTTTTAATTTTGGCCTAAAAAAGCCGGTCTTGCCATCATAAAAACCCTTCCAGTTACGGGAAAGTCCCATCAGCGTTTCGTAATCCTCCGTCTTCCCCATTTCCTGTGCCATTTGCGCCACCGCATAACTGCTAAAGGCATACTCCAAAGAATGGGATACGGAAAAGGGCGATCCTTGGGGAGTGTCCCTATAGTTTGATTCCTCCAAAGGAATATAGGAAATGAACCCGTTCTCAATAAAACCTTTCAGGTCGGTCTTGCCGGCGCCTTCCTTCCGGTCGGCATATGCGATCTCATTTTTGAGGGCCGCCTCGTAGGCAAGCTCAAGATTCTCGGTAAGTACACCTGTCTGTTTCCCTGCAGCGATCATGAGTCCTGTAAAATTGGTCCCCACGCCCGAAACATAACGCCCATTGGCGGTTCCATCGGCCAGCCAGCCCGAATTTTTATAGACTTCCAACTGGGATTGTACAAAGTCATTGTAATATTCCGGCCAGACCAAGGCCCATAATTGGGTGAGGTTCCAAAAAGCGCCCCATACCGAATCCGTATTATAAATCTCGTACTGTGGATTTCCGGAGGCGTCCATGGGGACCTGTCCAATAGATCCGTCGTTCTGGGGAAACTGTCCGTTGACATCACTGGCCAGTCCCCTTCCCAGCAGGGCATGGAAAAGGGCGGTATAAAATTTTGTCTTGTTGGACCTTGAGGGATCCGTGACCCTTATCTTATTGAATTCTTTTTCCCAAGCCTTTTCCGCTTGTTCCCTTACATCGCTAAAATCCATGTTTTGGCTCTCGGACAACAAATTGCGCTTGGCATTCTGGATGGAAGTATAGGAAAGTCCGGTTTTAATGGTCACTGTTTCGGATTCGGCGGTCGCGTACTTTAGGTACATGCCCGCTCCCACACCTGAGATGGAATCCTGTCCCGACCGTACATCTTTTTCTTTGAAGGTACCGTGTTCCATAGGTTTCTTATCCAGTTCCGAATAAAAATACATCTTTATATCCCCATCGGGCTGGTACTTTTTCACATATTCGGGATAGGTGATCACATATCCCTCCAAGGTCCCGTCCCCATTGTATTTGACTTGGGCCTCCTTTACTTTTCCACTTTCCCCCAGTTGGTTTCCGATATCCAGCAGAAGGTACGAACTATCCGATTTGGGAAAGGTATATCGCTGCCAACCCGTCCTTTCGGTAGCGGTCAGTTCCACCTGTACCTTGTAGTCCTTTAGCAAAACGCTGTAATAACCGGGGCGGGCAATCTCATCCTTTCTATCGAACCGGGACCGGTACCCCGAATCCGGATCATCCAAAGGACCCGGTTCGGTCTGAAGGGTACCGGTAATCCCCGTAAACATAAAGCCACCGATCTGGAATTCGTGCAAATGGGCGAAACCTTCAATACTTTCGTGACGGGAATCATAGCCAACAGCTTCCCATCCACTCTTATTGCCTTCCGACCCATTGGTGGACGGTGCCAATTTTGCCATTCCGAAAGGCATGGCGGCAGGGGTGTAAAAAAACCACCTACTGTGCGCGGTCCCAATATTGGGATCGACATATTGCGAAAGATTTTCCGCTTCGGGCTTTTTGGTTTCTTGGGCATCGCCACAGCCTGTAGTGAAGATGATAAGGAGTCCCATCGCCGTAAGACCGGCATATCTGAGCAGCTGTTCCATCGTTATGTAAATATGTCTATACATGATTGAATAAAATAAAATTGTTCCGAACGTAAATTTTAGTTGGGGCCCATCTCAGAGTTCCCTTTTTATATCGATATCATAGGTGAAATAATCGGTATGGTAATAGACCATATTATATTCCACCGGCCGATCGCCTATGTCGGTCACCAAGCGTTCCCTTTTTAAAATGGCCACATCCTTGCCAATATCCAACAAGGTGGAAATTTTGGCATCGGCCTTAATGGCCCTCAATTTTTCCTTGGAAGTGGAGACGATAATATCGTGTTCCTTTTCCAAGAGTTCATAGAGCGGGGTTATAAAGTTTTCATCACCGGTGATTCCGATCCGCGGATGGAAATAGGATACGGAATAGAGGTATTTTGCCTCTTTTGAACCCCTGATCTTTTCCAGCTTCCATATCTTTTTTGTCTTGGCCACGCCCAGGGCCTCATATACCTCATCCTCTACATATACCAAAGCGATGTTCACCAAATAATTGACCACTTCTATTCCTTGGTTCCGCATTTCCTTGGTAAAGCTGATCCAATTGTCCAAACGTGTGGATATTTTTTTTGTGACCACCTTGGTCCCTACCCCTTTTTTACGTTCGATCAGCCCTTCGTGCACCAATTTATTGATCGCCTGCCGAATGGTATTCCTGGAAACCCCCAATTTCTTGGACATGGCCATTTCCTTTGGCAGGAACTTATCGCCGCTCTTATATTCCTTTTTAACGATAAGTCCCCTTAGATATTCTTCTATTTGGGCATGCAACGGCACCGGGCTATTTTGGTCTAATTTAAAATTCATACGTGCAATATGGCTTAAGGCAATTAAAGATCATCTAAGATATAACAATATTGCCTTACATCTAAATCAGTCCAATAAAGCCCTTACGCCTTCCTTATGGAACTATTGTTTTCCGGCCCATTCCTCAAGAAGCCCTATGGCGGTGTACAATACCCCTGCCGATCCCCGAAAGGTTCCCGAACCTTCCGGTCTGTTGTCTACCGTATACCACTCGTAAAAACCGTTGTTGGCCACTACCCTGTCCGTCATTGGCAACAACTGTTCGTAGGCTTCCCTTACAAATCCGTACTTTACCAATTGCTGTACCATCCTTGCCCCGAACCAGGTCCAATCGCCCCCGTTCTGATACCCATAGGGATACATGCCTTTGTTCTCAAAAGCCCATTCGGGATAGGGGGGATATAAGGTAAGCCCTATGGAAGCGGCTCCCGAGGCCTTTACATTGGCGATCATTTTATCGAGCGATACCTTGATCTGTTGCCGATCTAAGAGGCCAGCCTCGATGGCCACTGCCGTACCCCCATGGTAATAGATCTCGTTCTCGTCAAAATCGGGAGGATAGGGCGATGCTTCCAAATATACATGGGGAATAAATTTTTGGTTCTTTTCGTCCCAAAGCACCCGCATGACATTTTTGGCGATCTGATCGTGTACCTTTTGCCATTTTTCTTTTGTTTCCGGAACCATTTCCATAAGGTTCCGGAGCGCGATCAGCATCATGGCATTGTCATATATATCCACACAATAATGGGTGTCCTCCGTAATATAGACCCCCCAAGGATGGGTATGCTGTACATCTCCCCAATCTGCCGTTGTTGCCCCATAGATCAACCCAAATTTATCCGTCCACCTATTGTCCATTAAAAACTGCATGGACTTTTCCAATCTTTCGGCCACGGTGTTCCCACCCACCGTAGTGTCCAGAAAATCGGCATTGCCCGTTTTTTGCACATATTTGTAAACCGCCTGTACCAAAGAGGTCTCATGATCGGTCTCCACCGTATTTTTATGTCCGCTGTAATCGGGTTCCAGAGCTGTATTGATGTATTCATATCCCCCCTCTGTTGGGACCGCTTTTGCCTTTGGGATAAACCCGTCCACAATATTACCATCCTCGCCCTGTAACCTAAGGAAGACCAATAGGTTTTCTTCCATTTCCTTGGCACCGAATACCTCCGCAGACAGCTCTATAAAAGTGTTATAATCCCGTATCCATACCTCGCCGTAACCATCACCCGCATTGAATCCCGTCGCCACCGTTTCCAAGGCTTTTTTCCGTACCTGCTGGAATTCCGTATTGTTACGGATCATCTGTGCCAAGGCCTTTTCCGTTTGTGCGGTCGTCAGGTTGCAAAGCAACAACAACAGGGCAGCCAATTTTTTCGTCACTGTCATATCTCGTTCTATTTATCGGAAATGGATGGCGGCATTTTGCCCGTTCCCCAATCTTCGTTCGGTTCCGGTCCCATGACCAATTCAAGTTTTCCACCTTTTAAAAGTTCGCTCGCAGGGAACCAAAAAGTATCCAGCCGCTTGCCATTGAGCAGCGCGCTCTGTACATATTTGTTGGTAAAGGAATTGTTCTTGGCCTCGATGACGAACCGTTTGCCCCTATCGTATCTATTTCCTAGGTCTATTTCCACTCTTTTGAAAAGGGGACTTCCAATTTCATAAATGGGTTCCGAACGTGTCCCGCCGTCAATTTGAAAAAGTCCCAAGGAGGACATCATGAACCAAGCGCTCATTTGTCCCTGATCTTCATCCCCCAAATAAGCGTTGGAAACCCCATACCCATAAAAACGTGCCAAGATATCCCGGTTCCATTTTTGCGTAAGCCATGGTTTTCCCACCCAGTTGAACATAAAGGAAAAGTGCATGGATTGCTGGTTGCCCTGGATGACAGGGAAATCCCAGTACAGTTCGTTGGGCGCATTGTAACGCCAGGTACTGCTTACCTTAAAACCACCGTCCAAGCGGTCAATAAACTGCTGTTTGCCGATTATTTCGGCAAGGGCCGGAATGTCTTGGGGCACAAAAAAGGTCAGTTGCCATGCGTTGCCTTCTGCGTACTGATGGTTGCCCCCTGTCTTTATGGGATCAAAATCTTTATACCACGTACCATCGGAATGCTTTAACCGTGCAAAACCCGTTTGGGGATCGATGGCATTCTTCCACCAGTAGGCACGGTCTATGAATTCGGTGAATTCTTTTCCCTTTTTAAGGGATTTGGCAAGTTGCGAAACGCTATAATCATCAAAGGAATACTCCAGCGTATTGGAAAAACGGCCCTTGTTGTACGGAACATAGCCATGTTTTATATATGTTTCCAAATCCCTGTTCCCAGCATAACCGTTCCCCACCTGTTCCCCTTTTGTGGTCTGCATTTTATAGACCGCTTCAAAGGCCTTTTCGGCATCATAATCCCGGATCCCCATCTGATAGGCCCCAACTATAAGGGGAATTTCGTGCTCGGCCACCATTACGGGAACATACTCCATCCCGGCAGGTCCCTTTGCCAACCAACCATTGGCATCGTACATGGCCAGTTGCGACCTTACCCATTTGGAGGACCATTCCGGGGCTACCAGGTTCCAAAATTGGTTCAGGTTCCAAAAGGTGTTCCAGAAAGCATCGCATCCCAGTGCCACCGCATCCGGATCCTTCATTTTTTGCACCCGTTCCGTGGCATCCACCCAACTTCCGTCCACATCGCTAAAGATGTTCCTGCTTACCAAGGCCCTGTACATGTTGGAATAGAAACGGGTCTTCTCGGACCTACTGTTACTGCTGATCGAAAGCCTGTCGAACAATTGGTTCCATGTATTTTTTTGGTGGTCGGCAATTTTCTCGAACGCCCATCCAAAGGGTTCGGAAATTTCCGTCCTCAGGTTTAGGGCGGCATTTTCCATGCTTACATAGGAGATGCCCGTCCTTGTCTGCACGACCTGATCTTGGGAGGTATCAAATTGAAGATATGCCATGACATCCTCTGGATCTAAGACCGTAATACTATCCGAACCTTCCATGGTGGACTCATCTTCCTTTCCTTTTTGTGGACCATCCTTCCATACCCCAAAATGGGTTATCGGACTATCAAATTCCATCACAAAGTGTACGGTGTACTCCTGTTTGATCTCGTCCCATTCCCGCTTCCTGTGGCCATCCTCTACCATCTCGCCCCTATAGTGCTGTTCCCCCCATACCGAGGGCGATACCTGTTTGCTGTATCCCCTGATCGTATGCTCGTCCACCTTTTCAAAAAAGGCTTCCGTGATGTGGTAATTATATTCCGATGGAATCTTTAGATCTACCAATATCCGTGAGCCGGAAATGTCTTTGGGGTAGGTATATCGTTGAAAACTAGCTCGAGTGGTGGCGGTCAGTTCGGCCCTGATGCCGTAATCGCTCAGGAATACCGAATAACGGCCCAAGGGGGTTTCTTCCTTTTCCTTGTCCACTCTACTACGGTAACCCGAATCCGGATCGCCCTGTGCCCCGATTTCGGTTACCAGTTCACCATTGGTAGGAAAAGTGCCCAGTCCGGCCATGGTCCATTCATGGATATGGCTAAAGGTGCCCACGCTCTCAAATGTGGGCTGGTAACCCGCTTGCCAGCCTTCGTCTTGGTTGTCCGGGCTTATCTTTACCATGCTGAAAGGCATCCAAGGGCCCGGGGCGATCATCCAACGGGAATGACCGGTACCGATCTTCGTATCCACATAATCCGCTGGAGTGGCATATTCTTGTGCTGTCCGCGCTACTTCCCCATCTTGGACCAGCTTTCCGTCGAGCAGAATATTGTACCGACTTTTGACAGGTTCTTTTACCGTCGCCATGGGGACCTCGTATACGGTCCTTCCATGTTCCACACTGGTTTCAAAAATTTTCGCTCCGTCCAACTGTACGGTCAGTTCGGACGCCCCCTTTAAATGTTGCACGTCCACCAATAATGGCTGGAACCTTTTTCCATCTTCAGAAATTTCATAATCAGCGGGCTCCACTCCCCTTACAAAGGCGTTGCTGGGGCGGGCGATGTTTACCGATTTTGGCCCTTCCAGTGCGACTTGGTCAAAGACCAGCCAGCTGCCTTCCAAAATGGTCAACTGCACGTGGTTCCCCCATAATTTTAGCAGTTCCGAAGGTATGGGCAATGCTATCCTTTGTTCTTTGGTATTGGTGATGCTTCCTTTTAAGGCTTCGGCATTGGTCCCTTTATCCAGTCGAAACTTCCACGATCTGCCGTTTACGGTAACCTTTAAATAAGGCGGGGCCTCTGGACTACAGTCCAAGATATCCACTAACAAGGTATATTCCCCACTTTTCGGTTTTCGGTCGATGCCAAAAAGAATGTTGATCTCATGGGGGCGTATTCCCGCAAGGCCGGATGTACCGCCCCAATAATCGTTCGCCCCGGGAAGTACAAAGGGAAAATCCTCCTTTTCCTGGGAGTGCCCTATGAGAAAAAACCGGTCCTCCCATCCAAAATCCTTTTCCAAAAATTTGGAATACCCATCAGGTGCCAGTGCAAACTCCCCACTGTTGTTGTCCGATTTTCCAATTTGCCAAATACTCTTTCCTTGGCCCCACAAAAAAACAGGCAACAACGCCATTAGGAAGTATAGTTTTCCAAAAAGGATCTTTTTGCTTACCGACATGCCTCCTGTTTTACGAATGAAACGATTACCTTGGCAGTGGAAAGGCCTTTGTTCACCAATTTATAACTCCCTGTGGCCGCCGGTACCGCAAACGTCTCGGCAAAGTGGAAACGGTGCGTTTCCCCTACCAGATCCAGTTCAATGCCGGTACCCTCCACCAGCATCAGTACATGGCATTGTTGGAGCGTCTCGATTACAACCTCCTTCTCGAACTCGTATCGATGGATTTCATAAAAATGATCTGGATGGGTGGGCAAATGAACTCTTTTCCATCCCTTTCCAGCATCATGCACCTCGGGTTTGGACACCAGTGTTTTCTCTACCTCGTTGCCTTTCCTATCAAAGTCGAGGTTGTTAAAAGCATGCTCGATGTTCAGGGGCCTGGGATTGCCGTCGAGGTCCAAGCGTTGCCAATCGTACATTTTAAAGGTAAATATATACGGGGTCGCACTTATTTCAAGTACCATATTGTTGATGCCCGAACAGTGGACCGTGCCATGTGGTATGAGGAAAAGGTCGTGCTTTTTGGCTGGCAATTTTCGTATGTATTTTTCAATGTCCAATTTTTCCTTGGTGCGATAGCTCCATTCCAGCGCCTCCCTAAACTGCTTTTTGTCAATATCCCCCTGAAACCCCAGATAGACCACTGCATCTTCGGCCGCATCCAAAATATAGTAGGTCTCGTCCTGTGTGAAATTTTCCCCGAATTCCTTTTTGATGTAATCCGGACCGGGATGGCACTGTACCGAGAGGTTGCCCCCTTGGAAGGTGTCAAGAAAATCAAAACGGATCGGAAACTCGTCCTGAAACCTACTGGCGGCCTTTCCGAGTACATTGAGCCTTTCTTGGAACATGAGCATATCAAATGACACCTCCAGCAACGTTCCCTTATCTTGGAAGACCAGACCATTTTCCGGTACGATCATTTCAAAGGACCATGCATAGTTGGGGACTTCGGAATTGAGCCCGGAAAAACGTTCCTTCATCCATTGCCCTCCCCAAACGCCCGGTTCGAACCAAGGCCGTACCCTAAAATAGGTGGTGGAAAGGCGCGATAGGCCCGCCCTTAGGCTACTGCCCTCCATCCAAGTGGGGATGCCGGGCCTTTGCTGGTCAACTATAAGGTCCATTTGCGGTAATAGCCGTTTTTTTTCCCTATTGAGGACCACCCAATCGACAAAATAAAAATGCTTGTACATCTGTTTGGGGTCCTTTGAAGTACGGAAGCCCAAGTTTGCGACCATACTGGCCCGCATCCTAAACTGTAGCTCATTTTTGGGAAGGTCAAAATAGACCAGAAAACCTTCAATTCCCGATTGGGATGAGCCCGTCCCGTATATCAGATTTATGTCCGCCCCTTTATCGAGCTCAAGATCTTTTACATCTTCGATATCAAAATAGTCCGACAGTTCCAAAGAAGTCTTCTTTCCAAAAATGGGGTCATCCCCCCCAAGGTAAGGGTCCACCATTGCCCCAATTTCCGCCTCCGGTTTTAAGCAGGTTTGGATGTCGACCAAATGAATACTACGCCCCTTGCTTTTTAGGATCGGGAGCAGTTCCATTATAACCTCCTCCCAGTCGACCCCTACATAACCATCCAATAGGATCACTTTCTCTTTAGACAATCTGTCCGCCAGGGTATCGTACCCTATTTCTATGGTACCCTCGTGAAGTATATGTGCCGGATTGATGTCATATGAATTGGAATGGCCCTTTTCTTTGGTTACCGGCATCAGAAATTGGCTGGTATGTCTTTTCATTTAATACAATTTGAATACATTATTCCGCTAATATAGAAATAATATGTATATACATATGCACATATGATAATTTTTATCGAAATTTTGACCTAGTTCGGGGAGTTGGCACTCATGGAAATACGTCTCCCGTTCAGCTGGCTTTAACCGTTCTTGTGCATCCAATATCTTCGAATGCCCCTTGCGAGCAGGTAAAGACCATTAATTATACCTTTAAGAGCACAACTAGACTTTTAGCAAAGCGCGGAAGCCCCTAGAGGCATAATAGGATTGGGCACCATTGTGGTAAATAAAGATATTTCCGTATCGGAAATCACCAAAAATGGCACCTCCAAGTTTCCTTATCCCCATGGGCGTTCTCAGCCAACTGGATGTTTTCGTATCAAATTTCCCCAGTTCCTGTAATGCTCGGTAGTCTTCTTCGGTCAACAGTTCCACCCCCATCTTAACGGCCATATCCACAGCGGTATCCTTGGGCCTATGCTCCTTTCTGGATTCGAGCCCTTCACGATCATAACACACACTGGTGCGGCCCTTGGGGGTTTCTACCGAACAATCACAGAAAATATATTCGCCCGTAGCTTTGTCGTGGTCTATGACATCCGGTTCGCCGCCCGTGCGTTCCATTTCATTGAGCGACCACAATTTGTGCGGATTCGCTTCCAGTTTTTCCCTTACAAGATCCCATTGCATACCAGTATGCCGGTCCATGTTTGCCTCAAATCGGGCCTTTACTTTTTCAAGAAGTTCGGTGCGCTCCGCCGTGGACAGCTCTTTTTTCATTTTATGGATTTATTTGAATTACCAAAACCGTTTCCCACTTCATCGGGAAAGCTAAAGATAAAGCCATTTATATAGGCCAGCAAATCTATGTTCGTGGCAAGATCTTCTTATCCCCCTTACATAATAGACCGAAATGGTTTATTTTTGGCTCCTTAATATCTTTAAATGATCAAAGCGGTATTTTTCGATCTTGATGGCACCCTTATCCATACCGAACTTCTTAAGGCCCGATCATATGCACAGGCAATGGTACAACTGACCCAAGATTCGGTTAGTGCGGAACAGGTAGTGGAAGCATTCAAGAACTTTATCGGCAGGTCAAGGAATGAAGTGGTTTCCGGACTGGCAACTATTTTTCGGGACATACTGACAACCCACCTCCCCAACATGACCATGGAGGAAATCCGGGAAAAGGTCCTGGAAACAAGGCTTTCCCATTATCACAAAATGATCGACGATCCTTCCTTTCTGACCCCCTATTTTTGCCAGTACAACCTTGCGCTTCTCTCCGCATTGCACAACGACGGTTACACGATCGTGGTGGCCACTATGTCCAATTTGGCGGAAGTGGAAAAGGTCATCGCCGCACTTGACATCGCCGACAAAATAACATTGGTCCTAACAAGGGAGGATGTTGAGCAAGGAAAGCCCGATCCCGAAATCTATTTGCAAGCGAAACAACGATTGCAATTGCAGGCCGCCGAATGTTTGGTGGTGGAAGATTCCCTTACCGGGGTCAAGGCCGCATTGGCAGCAAATATGAAGGTCTTTGCCGTTACCAATGAGCTTACAAAAAATGATGTGGTATCCTCGAAGATATTGGATCCCTCCTTTATCATCAACGACCTGACACAACTGCAACCAACTGTCTATTCCTTTGTGGAAAGGACATCTTGAATGTCCTAGGAGATTCGGCTCCATTGGAAAGAACAGCCATCCATGGTCCCTTCCAAGTTTTTGGGCATATAGGTCTTTATTTGATTTTTTTTTTATTTTTGCCGATTTTTTAATTATTGTTTGATAATGTACACACTGACCTATGAGTCCAAAGCTGCCATGGACCTTACGCCCGATCAAATGGAGGAACTACTTATATCGGCGCGCTCGAAGAACACTCGATTGGGCATAACGGGCTGTCTCATCTTTTACAACGGAGCGTTCATCCAAGTAATAGAGGGGAACAGGAGCGATGTTATGGCCCTTTTTGAAAAGATCAAGGAAGATGAAAGACATACCGAGGTACATCTTTTTTCGGACGATGAAATCAAGGAGCGTACTTTTTCCGACTGGGGAATGGCATATTACCCATTGGATAAAAACAAAGCTTCCCAAAATGAGCTTGAACAGTTTAAGAAAAACCTCTTTTTATTGGCAGACCTTTCCAATCCAAAGAACATAACCGCTGTGCTTTTCTGGAAACGGATGAAATTCATGATATCCAGCCCCTCCAATGAAACCTGACCAGATCCCTCCATCCTAAGCCTTTGTTTTTCCTCAGAGGTCGCTAAGTAGCTTTACCCGTTAATTTTGAGCATACAAAATCATGATCGGACTGGAAAGGCGTAATTTACGGGCAATACTATTTCGAAACGAACAACCGGGCCTACCGGACCTTACTTTGGAGGTCAACAATCCCCATAGCATGATCGCGTGGCATAAGGAGAATACAAAAATAACACTTCGGAGCGGGGCATATAGCTGAAGACGGGCTTGAGTATATTAAAATCCCACTTAGCGCCCCCCTTTAAAGGCACAATCTTTCATGCTCCATTATGGGGCGCATTGCGATTTCCGGGACCCAGTAAGGGACAAATCTGCAAACAAGGACAGTATCTTTTGGTCCCATATCCCATGTAAAGTTGAATCGGGTCATTTTTAAATCTGATATTGGTAATACGATCATCCATATCGATTTAATTTTGGCCCTCATATTCCGTGTGGAATCTGTATTATGAACCTATCACCAGCGACTTAATTGTACAACGTTATGTGCCGAATGGACCTTCCAAACGGTTGCACTAACTAAAAATAGTGGTATTGCACGATGTTGTTATACCATGTATCGGGTACATTTTTCGTCCATTGGCCCAATTAATGCACTTATGGAAAATGTTATGGTCACCAAATCGAAAACGGGAACAAAGATCAAAGGATTGCCCAAGCTTATAGCTAAGCAGAGCAGCACAACTGAAGTGGATAACGATCTTCAGGAAATTATATGCCTAACCTCCTATCCCCCTCAGCAATGTGGCATTGCCACGTATACAATGGATCTGCAAAAGTCGCTAAAGGAGAAATTCGGTGATTCTTTCCATTTTAAGATCTACGCCCTGGAATCCGGTCTTTCCGATCATGAATACCCACAGGAAGTGGCCGGTCGCATCAATGTCGTATCCACATTGGATTTTATGAGAGCGGCAGAAAGGATCAATTCCAATCCCAGGATCGGACTTGTATTTGTACAGCATGAATTTGGGCTGTTCCATAAAAACGAACTGGGATTCCACTCCTTCCTTAACCATCTGAAAAAGCCCATCGTTGTTACCTTTCATACTGTATTGCCCGACCCTTCTCCAGAATTAAAGGCCAAAGTGGAAACCATTGCCCGCTCTTCCGCAGGCATTGTGGTAATGACACAGACTTCCGAAAAAATTTTGGTGTCACAATACGGTATTCCCAAAGACAAGATTACCGTAATCCCGCATGGCACCCATTTAATTGCCTATGAGGATAAAAATGCCCTAAAGGAAAAATACGATCTAACGGGCAGGACTGTATTGTCCACCTTTGGATTGCTGGGCCCTGGCAAAAGCATTGAAACTACATTGAATGCCCTACCCTCCATCATTGATCGGCATCCCGACGTGATTTTTTTGATCATTGGCAGGACCCACCCCACCTTGGTAAAGGAACAGGGTGAAGTTTACCGTACCTTTCTTAAGGAAAGGGTGGATACGATGGGCCTTAACGGACACATACGGTTTGTAGACCAGTTCGTACCCCTTGAAAATTTATTGGAATACCTACAGCTAACGGATATTTATCTATTTACATCCAAAGACCCCAATCAAGCCGTTAGCGGCACCTTTGCCTATGCCCTGAGCTGTGGCTGCCCCATTGTGTCCACTCCCATTCCCCATGCCCTGGAAGTGCTACAGAACGGCGCTGGCAGTATTTTTGATTTTGAGGATTCCCTGAGCCTACAGGAAACGGTCCTACATCTTTTGGGAAACAGTGGCGAGCGTGCCAAAAAGAGTCTCAACGGACTGAATACCTCGTCCGTCTCCGCATGGCAAAATGTGGCCATTTCCCATACAAAATTCTTTGGGAAAATACTGGAAGGAAGACTTCAAATACAATACCAACTACCGCCCATAGACCTAAAACACCTTAAAAGAATGACCACTAAGGCAGGCATGATCCAATTCTCAAGGATAAACCAGCCCGATATTGAAAGTGGTTATACCTTGGACGATAATGCACGGGCCCTTATCACAATTTGTCAACACTACGAACTGACCGGAGATGATACCGATATAGAGTACATTAAGATCTATTTTAATTTTGTACATTCCTGCTTCCGTCCCGATTCCAGGTTCTTGAACTGTGTAAACAAGGAATTCCAGTTTACGGAGGAAAACGACGCCATTAATTTGGAGGATGCGGGCGGTAGGGCCTTATGGGCGTTGGGTTATTTCTTGAAAATGTCCGGGCAGCTACCAGAGGAATATGCCTACTTAAAAGAAAAAGCCAAATTTGTCTTTGAGCAAGCGATCGCCGCCATGGAGGATGTGCATTCGCCACGCGCCATGGCCTTCATCATCAAGGGACTTTATTACTATAACAAATTTGAGGAAAAGCAGTGCGTAAATACCGCTGTAATCCATTATTCGGACAGATTGGTCTCTTTGTACAGATCATGTGCCGCAGAGGATTGGCATTGGTTCGAGAACAACCTTACCTACGGCAACAGTGTGATGCCACAGGCTTTGTTGATGTCCTATTGCATGACATTGAATTCCGAGTACGGAAAAATTGCAAGGGAATCCTTCGATTTTCTGCTCTCCAAAATTTTTAGGGAAGGGACCATTAGGGTGATAAGCAACCAGTACTGGCACAAGCGCGGGGAGTCCTTCAATACCGAATTTACCGGTGGCGAGCAACCTATTGATGTTGCCTATACCATCCTCGCACTGAATCTCTTCCAAAAGATATATCCGAATTCCGGATACCGTGCCAAGATGTCCGTCGCCTTTGAATGGTTTCTGGGAAGAAACCCCAAAGATCGGATATTGTACAATCCGTGCACTGCCGGCTGTTATGACGGACTGGAATTACATGGCGCCAATTTGAACCAAGGGGCCGAATCCACCATCTGTTATCTCTTGGCGAGAATGGCCTTTGAGAATATGGACAAGGAATGAAGATCGCCATACTCTCGCCAATTGCCTGGCGTACGCCCCCAAAACATTACGGGCCATGGGAAAAGGTGGCATCCATTTTGGCAGAGGGGCTGGTCAAAGCGGGTTATGACATAACCCTCTTCGCTACGTGCGATTCGCTGACCTCTGGCAAATTGGATGCCGTATGTGAAAGGCCGTATGAAGAGGATAGGGACATGGACGTAAAAGTCTGGGAAAGCCTTCATATAAGCAATCTTATGGAGAAGTCCCATAATTTTGATATTATCCACAACCACTATGACTTTCTGCCCCTTACCTATTCGCGGCTTATAAACCGTCCCATGATTACCACCATTCATGGATTTTCATCGCACAAAATAATACCTGTTTACAAAAAATACAATTCCTCTACCACATATATCTCCATATCCAATGCGGACCGTCATCCTGAGCTGGAATACAGTAGGACCATTTACCATGGGATAGATTCCGACAAGTTTACATACCATGTGGATAAGGAAGGGTACCTGCTATACTTTGGCCGGATACATCCACACAAGGGAACCTTGGAGGCAATTGAAATTGCGAAGAAGTCGGGATATCCCATCAAGATTGCCGGCCTTATACAGGACCAGGAATATTACGACACCAAAATCGCCCCACAGGTAGATGGGGACAACGTGACCTATCTGGGAAATGTGGACCAAGCTGACGGTGCCCAACTTTTGGGCAAGGCCATGTGCCTTTTGCATCCCATCCGCTTTGAGGAACCCTTTGGTCTGAGCGTGGCGGAATCCATGATGTGCGGCACCCCTGTCATTGCATTTGCGCGCGGCAGCATGCCCGAGCTGATACTCCACGGCAAAACGGGCTTTTTGGTACATACCCCGACCGAGGCAGTAGCGGCCGTTAAAAAATTGCACTTGATCGACCCCGCTTCCTGTAGGGCCCATGCCATGGAAAAATTCAGTATTGAGAAGATGATCCGATCCTATAGGGAAGAATATGACAAGCTTTTGTCCCTAAACACGCCGTAGCGTTGGGACGCTCCAATGGCCAGGCTCCCACACAGAAGACAACCATTGGGCCTTTAGCCCGAATCAGCTCCTAAGGGCATGCATGAGTTCCTCCATATCGACCGTTGCATAGGACGAGGAATAATCGGAGACAGCGTAGGGCAGCACCAAACTTCCATTATTGATCATGGATCCACAGGAATAGACCACGTTGGGAACGTACCCCTCCCGCTCCTCTTCCAAAGGCGTCAGCAATGGATGGGAAAGGCGTCCGATTTCCTTTGTGGGGTCGTCCAGATCAAACAGGGAAGCCCCGATACAATAACGGCGCATGGGACCCACACCGTGGGTAATGACCAACCAGCCTTCTTCGGTCCATAAAGGCGCGCCACAATTCCCTATCTGGGTAAATTCCCAAGGATATTTGGGTTCTTGGATCTTAATGGGGTCGTTCCATAAAGTGTTCCTATCGGAATACATCAGGTAATTGTTAACCCCGTCCACTCTTGCCAGTACCGCATATTTCCCTTTAATCTTTTTGGGGAACAGGGCAAAGTTCTTGTTCTGTGCCGCTTTTCCGTGCATGGGCATGATCCTAAAGGTGGAAAAATCCTCAGTGGACAATAATTTGGGCAAAATGGTATGTCCATCATAGGCCGTATAGGTGGCATAAATCTTAACGCTACCATCATCATCGGTAAACCTGACAAACCGCGCATCTTCGATCCCCCTGCTTTCAGAAGGGGAAATGGGAAAGATGACCCGCTCGGAGATATCCGAGTCCAGACTGAACTTTACATCGTAATAGGAGTCCACCAACCAGGTCATCTCCTCCAAAGCGAGTCGGTTGTCGTTACTGATCCCATTTGAAAGCACCTTGCTTACCGCTTCCGATAGCTCATGGTGTTGGAAACGTTCGGGCAAATGTTCCATTATGGTGGACGAATATTGTCTGGAGATATCCATTTCGTTCATTTTTTGGACAAAACGACCCTTATCGTACGATTTCTTCCGGACTATCTTGGCCATATCGATATGGTTCCTGACCCTGTTGGGATGGAAGTTGTTGTTTTTGTCAAGGATGCCCCTTCGGAACACAATGGAGGAAAGATGCCCTTCCCCTGTGGCCCTAAAGGAAATAATCACCCTTTTCTCGCCCTTGGCCAGAAAGGATTGATCAAAATCCTCTATGATGGAAGGGTTGAACATAGCAGCGGATTCAATGGAATATTCCATGGTGGAATAGGAGCCTATCAAAAGTTTTTTTTCTTTGGAAAAACTCTCCTCGTCCATTTTCATTTCCGCTATGAGCGATCGATGGTTTTTAAAATGTCCCATGAAAATTTGGGATATGTTACGGTGCCTTCCGGCAAATTCCCGCAGCGTATGCTCCAGTTCCCGGTTCACCTCCGTCTCATCCAAGGAATTTACCCGTTTGATAAGTTCGGTGGTGCGCTTTGCACCATTATCGAAAAATCGGGCCACGACCCTACTGCTATCGGGAATAAAACTGACATCCCTACGCTGAACATTGATATGCATTAATATGTTTATTTTTAGTTACCGACCTTTTTTATGCACCTCCCGTTATCCCGATGCCGGAACTCCCCCGGAGCTTAGGTACGTAGGCCTTTTGGTTTCGCCGTTAGGGCTTTTAAGGCCTACTTTAACATGCGGAAAATTTCTCCCATCAGGGTAAATTATTGGGTCAAGATAAGTAAAGAATCCCGTTTTTCTTAACCCATTGCGTTAAAATTGGATTCTATACAGTCTTTTCCAAGTAGTATGTTTTGGTAATTTTAAGACGGTCATTAAAAAGTAATCCGATGCAACAGTGGGCACTTAACGAATGTCTTAGGCAACTGATAAAAGTATATTCATTTGCGGAACAGCAGTACATACATTCGGCCGTAAAATCGCATGCCGCCCTCTTGAAGGTGTTCTTTGAACAAAGGGCGTTCGAGCGGTCTTTGTTTATAGAGGAAATTGAGGACAGCATTGCAACTGTGCAAGGTTCTGTGCGGACCCCAAAAAAATTGGAGGACCTTTATGAATGGCACCGTTCCCTCTACGGAAGAAATGTGTTACGAAATATCCTGATCACCGATATGGAATCGATGATCATTGATGAAAAAGGCTTGGAAATATGTCGTTTTTTGATCATGGGGGAGCCTCCCTCCCATGTACTGACCCTTTTAAAGGGGCAGATTTCCAAGTTGGAATCGGGCATTCTCTCCATGGTCTACCTTAAAGCACTATATGATGGGGAGGAATAGGGTACGCTATTTGCTACCATTTTGCCATCCTTCCTTTGCCCTACAATAGTACAACCATACTCTATCCATACTTAAAACTCCCAGGAATCCATCGCAGAAACCATTGCACTTTTTCCCATTTCTACCGGAGATACATATATTGTAGTGCTATCACACCTTATTCAATCGTCACGAGGGATTTAAAAAACATACTATTTCGTCCTTTCCCTACGTTATATGGGGACCTATGAACAGCTGCAAAAAATTGATCTTTATAAAAGTGGCCCATACCCTTATCTGGTTGTTTTTCAATCTGGTGATCGGGTATATGCTCTATGCGGTCATTACCGACAACCTGGATCTTTGGCTATGGATCTGTGTGGCACTGGTACTAGCGGAAGGGCTGGTTCTGTTGGCCTTTAAATGGACATGTCCTCTTACCATCCTGGCCCGGAGATATAGCAGTTCGACCCATGAAAATTTCGACATCTACCTGCCCGAAGGGCTGGCAAAGAACACCAAACTGATCTACACCTTACTTTCTGTCCTTATTTTTTTTGGGATAATAGTCCGACTAGTTTTTTAAAATAGCTTTACATAGAAATTTTCGATAGCGCAAAATAACACTTGGACATATGCTTGAAGCGTGTTTGGTCATCTACCTTACACCGCTAGCTTAAAAACTCTTACTATCAATACCCTCTGGCAGTCAACAACCATAGAGCAATCTCGGACGTCATATGAAGGAGCGCAAAAATAACATTTCCACATAAGCCTTTCGTAAAACCGAGTGCAGGCGTCGGAGCATTTAGGCGGGATCACTCAGTAAATCACGTTTAGTGGGTAAAATCATAATTCCCTATCTTCCCAAAAGAAAGTAAAATGATCTACGTTTAATTTTGCCAACAGTTTTAAATAAAATACCATCAGCAACGTATGGATAAAAATTTAAAGGAAGTGGCGCTTGTGTTCTTTAAATTGGGAAGTATAGCCTTTGGCGGTCCGGCGGCCCATATTGCCATGATGGAGGAGGAAGTGGTGAAAAAGAGAAAATGGATGGATCAGCAACATTTTCTTGACCTCATAGGGGCCACCAATCTCATCCCAGGTCCAAATTCCACCGAAATGACCATGCACTGTGGCTATGAACGGGCCGGCTGGAAGGGTCTGATCGTAGCGGGTTTTTGTTTTATCTTCCCTGCAGTGGCGATCACAATGGTCTTTGCATGGCTATATGGACAGTACGGACAGCTACCAAAAGTGGAACCTTTCATTTACGGAATCAAACCTGCCGTAATAGCCATTATTCTGGGCACCGTTTACCGACTGGGAAAAAAGGCCCTTAAAAGTGTGGAACTCGGCGTTCTAGGAGTATTGACATTGATTGCCTGTTTGCTGGGGGCAAATGAGATCTTGGCGTTGTTCGCCTGTGGTATCGGTGGCCTGTTATGTCATCTGATCCGCACACCACAAAATAATCTCCACGGTTTTGTTCCGCTTGTTCTAATACAACTGCCATCATCTGTCGGCACGCTAAAAATCCTTGGTACATTCCTTAAAGTGGGGGCACTGCTCTATGGTAGCGGTTATGTGTTATTTGCCTATTTGGATGCGGAACTCGTCACCACTGGCCTGCTTAGCAGGGAAGAATTGATAGATGCAGTGGCCGTGGGACAGTTTACACCGGGGCCGGTACTCTCTACGGCTACCTTTATCGGGTGGCAATTAAACGGGTTCTGGGGAGCAATGGCGTCCACCATCGGTATTTTTCTTCCATCTTTTATATTTGTCGCGCTTCTGAACCCACTCGTTTCCAAGATGCGAAAATCCAAGGCCATTACCGCAGTTTTGGACGCTGTAAATATTGCCGCGGTTGCCCTGATCGTTGCGGTCTGTATGGAAATGGGCAAAGATACCCTTACCGATTGGCGAACCCTACTCATTGCCTTACTGAGCATGATCGCTGTTTTTGTGCTTAAAAAATGGAACAGTGCATTTATTGTTTTTGGCGGGGCAATGGTGGGATATCTATTATCACTGGTCTAAAATCCAGATGTTGTAACACTTAGGAATTCCGAAGGCACCAAAAATTTGGTACCGTTACCGCACCCTTTCTAATCCTTATCCCATTCCTTTTTCAATTGTTCCCTGTATTTGGTGGGCGTATATGATGTATGTTTTTTAATAAACCTGGTGAAGGCCTGTTGGGTGCCAAATCCAAGTTCTTCCGCAATACTGCCAATGGCCTTTCCATCTTGGAACAGTTTCCGGCATTTTTGCAGCAGCGATTCATTGATGCAATCCTTAACGGTCTTTCCCTTTACCGCATGTATTTCCATATACAGACGATGGGATGATATACAGAGGGCCTGGGCATACCACTGAACCCCATGCCGCCGTGTACAGTTTCGTTCGACCAGTTGTAAAAATCTGAGGACCAAACTGTAATTGGGCAAATGTTGGCCCTTGTAAGGTTCCTTTAGATAGGGGGCATACATATCCAATAGCGCTCGTGCCAATTGGTCAAATGCTTCCAACAGAAGAGTTACAAACCTTGGACTGCCGCTTCCCATCTCCCCCAAAACGGCAAACCGTGAGAAAAGCACCAACATGGAATAACGTCTACCATAGCCCAGCGTTAGTACCGGTAGTTTTTCCGCCAACAACAACGCAAAGAAAAGTGACCGAAGGTCATTCCTAGTATGGCGCAGCGCAAATTCCCTGTCGAACGAAACTACGATCATGATTACCTTACCCCGTGCTTCCAATACCCTGCAGTGTAGCCACATATGGCATAACAACGCCCGATCCGCATGGAGGGCAACTTCCCTGTCCATTTCTTGGATCTTAAGGGTTCCGGACCTTAACAGCAAGAAAGAGGTCTTATGTCCTGGAAATGGAAGTGGCGTTCCCGCCCTTACCTCATCTCCTTTCAAGTATCGCACCTGTAAGCCGTCCCAAAGAAAATTTTGATCCCCATAATTCCCAAAACCCATATGTAAGCCGCTAAATGGATTCAATACCAATTATCGTCCCCGCCATATGCCTCGGAAAAACGCTCCCGAGGTCTTAGACGGTCTGTGGGATAGCATTAAGGAGACGACAACCTTTCCAACAGTAGTGTATAGATAGCCGTATCCGGGTCGTGAAGGGCGCCTTCCACTACCCTGGCCATATTACCAACGGAAATTTCCCAATCCTTGTCGGGCCTGTCCCCCGGATCGCCATCCGCATAAAGAAAAAGGGAAGCTGTGGTGAGGATTACGTCTTTTTCCGCCTGTGAGAACATTCCACTGCTGGCAACTCTTTTTTGGTAGGTGTCCATAAAGCGGAGCAAAGCTTGCCTTCCCTGTCGTTGTAGGTACGGCATTTCCCCCACCAACTCCCTCAATTGTTCCCTAGCGGGGTATCCCAGCCATGAACCGTCAATGATTCCTTGGAGTTTATACGGATCACCGTCCCCTACCGTGCCAGTTCCCTGTACTGAAGGATCTGGTCGGGCCCCGAGCGATACCATAGTGGAAAATACCTCTTCCGACAGTTTTTGCCGGTCGGTTAAATGGTCTCCCTTATTCTGGAAATGGTCAAGGATTTCTTTATATGCTCTACCCGCCGAGTTATAGCGATGATCGGCCTCTATGGGGGCGGTGCCCCCATAAGGCTCCAGTGCGGTTCCCTGATGGGAATCGTCTTTGCTACAGGACAGCAGGGTAAGTGCCATCCCAATTATGATGATGGATGTTTTCATGATTGCTTATTTGTTAGGTTACTGACATTCGATCAGTTCCTTTTACCCGGGCAAGCGGAACCACTGGCCGACAAAGGCCGGCAGGTTGTTCTTTGAATTCGGTCTAAAACTACATTGCCACTAGGGCCGATACAAACCTTTGCTTTCGTGTTTTCCGAAAAAACATAGTGCATTTTCGGAAAACACAGATTGCATATTTTGTATTGATTTATCTGATTATCAAATATTTATAGGTATTCGAATTATATAATTCCAAAATTTATACGTACTTTTCCTACGTTTATCCCAATGCCCTTCTACCGGGCTCCCCAAGACCTATGAAGCGTTATTTATACATACTCTTTGTTTGTTGCTTCCAAACACTACCGGCGCAGCGATCGTCCATTGTCGATACATTGGACTATAATTCACTTTTCCAGCGGATAGAGGATTCGGAAGAGGGTAGTCTTGAGCAACGATCCCATCTTAGGGCCTTTTTAGACCTGGCGGAACGTGAAGGCAATTGGGAAGAGCGGATGAACGGGTATAAAAACTATCTCCACCATTCGCCACAACATATCAGACAATTATATGCCGACAGTATGGTATATGTGGCCCTCCGTTCACGCGACACGGTGCTTATGGGATCTGCGTACCTCACCAAGGGAATCGTATTCTATAGCGACAAAAAATATAAAGAGGCCTTGGACCATTACCTTGTGGCGCACCGGTACATCTCACGTACCGACAATACCTATCTCCGTTACAAACTGCTCTATAATATGGCCCACCTAAAATATTATCTTGGGTACTACCAAGAGGCCATTACATTGTTCGGCGATTGTGTGGCCTATTTTAAATATGGTAGCACACGACCTTACCTTAACAGTCTACATTCCCTCGGACTCTGCTACAACCGCATGGGCGATTACGGACGTTGCAGCGAGACCAACCAATTGGGGCTGGCAGAGGGAAAACGGCTCAACGATCATAGTATGAACCCTTATTTCTGGCATTCGGAAGGGATCAACGAGTATGGAAAACAGAATTACGGCTCCGCTCTCCAACTTTTGGGAAAGGCGATGGAGACCTTAAAAAGGAATGCCGATTTTGCCAATGTGGCGGTAGGACATTTTTACATTGGAAAGAGCTTGTGGGCCCTCAAAAAACGGGATCGTGCAATACCACATTTATTGGCCGTGCACCAGAGCTTCCTTGACAGAGGTTATATACGACCGGACCTACGGGAAACCTATGAACTCCTAATGGGACATTACGAACAAATGGACATGCCGGAAAAACGGCTTTACTTTATTGAAAGACTGCTACAGGTGGACAGTGTACTGTACAGTTCGTTTAGATACCTCTCTTCCAAGATCCATAAGGAATATGATACGGAGCGCCTGTTACGGGAAAAAAGAAAGGTGCAGGAACTATTACTACAACGGCAAGGTAAGGACCTGCTTTTACAGGGAGCTCTGGGCACGGTCCTGTTGTTTTTATGTTTTATTCTTTATCGGTACCGTACCAATCAAAAACGTTACCGCCAGAAATTTGAAAACTTAATGCGCGAAAAAAGCGCTCCCAAGATCAGTGCCAAAGCCCCCTCTGTCCTGGATGTGGGTCCCGATGTAGCGGAAGCGCTGCTAAAACAACTGAACGAGTTTGAGAAAAACAAGGGATATCTAAAAAAGGACATGAACCTGGTAAAGCTAGCAGCCGCCTTTCATTCCAATACCAAATACCTCTCCAAGGTCATCCAGTACCACAAAGGGCAAAAGGTGACGGATTATCTTAACGATCTAAAGGTGAACCATATCACGGAACTTTTAAAAAAGGATAGCCGTCTGCGGAAATACACCAATGCTGCTCTGGCGGAAGAGGCGGGTTTTAGTAGTGTGGAGCGATTTACAAAAGCCTTTTATGCGAAAAATGGATTGCCCGTTACCCATTTTATAGCCCTTCTGAAAAAAGGGGAGCATAAAACTATAGGGGAAAGTTGAGCTACTTTCCGTTTATATGGTAAAGGTTACTGATTGCCGATTGGATTTATCGATTAAAATCCGCCGGTTTGACCCTTTCCAACTATCGCCTCACTTTAGTTTCTATAATATCGGCGAATTCCCCTTCCAATAGGATGATCCCATGTCTTATAATTGATAATGACTTAAAAAATACGCTTGGCAATCTTTGGAATTTTGAAGCCTTTTATCCCCTAATAAAGCAAATGTAGTAATTTTTTATCTCCCATTTAAATTTTTTGAAGATAATTATTTTATATATTGGTTGTTCTTGATAATTATGTTCCCTGCGCCCATATTTTACCTATACACAAGAAAGAAAAGTAAAATAGTGCACACCAAAAGCGGGCCCTAGCGCAATCTAAATGCCAGGTGTTGACGAAATCATCTGGCCGAAAAAATGGCTTGAACCGTAACCTACAAGATCAAAAATGAAAGGTCCCTATGTGCACCACCCCCATGCGTTCCCATAAAAGCCTTGGGCAATACCAATCGCAATGAACGAGTAAACTGGAATTCAACAACTTGTATTGCACTGGAAATACATTGCCCTCGGTTCCTAAATTATAATTATCTTCATTTTTTCATTACTTTTGAATTGGACCGTGGTTTGTTTCCCCAAGGAAACGTTGTAATTTGACTATACGCATGGATAAAATTTAAGCCTGATGAAGAACATTCTTACTACTTTCAAGGAAATAGCACGTTTGGAAGGGATTACGATCAGCAAACTGGAAGCGCAAATCGGGGCCAGCAAAGGGGTACTCTCCAGAGCCTTAAGGGAAGGGACGGATATTCAGGCCAAATGGTTGCTATCCCTTGCCGAAAAATATCCCCAATACAATGCCGAATGGATGCTTACCGGTGCTGGTTCCGTTGTGCGGACCGAAAGCGATCCACTTCAATTAATGGAAGAAAGTGGCAGCCTATCCAACCAAAAGCAACTGCATGCCCTATTACAGGCGAACAATGCCCTTAAGGAGGCCAATGAGGCCTTGAAAGAGACCAAGGAAATCCTGAAATTACGGATAATTGAATTGGAAGAAAGATTAAAACAGGCCCAAAATCGATGATGGAAGATTCCTTCACGGAATCCTAACCAAATTGATTTCCCAAAAATAATTGGGGCCTTCCCATTACATGGAAAGGCCCCTTTGAATCTTACCGTTACACAGCTTTCGGTTCTACTATCGATGGCAGACCATCCGATATTTGACAATGGGGAGGTTAGATGCGCCTTATGGCAAATCTTAGAATTTCCACCATTTTTGGAGAGTCTTGCCATACCCATAGCCATATTGCCCACCATATCCCAAATTGGAATCCTTTACATCGTTGACAACGAACGAAAGTCCCTTTAGTTTGCCTTCTGCCTTTAATTTCCTTGGGAACTGCACCACCTTGCTCTCGGTTACACCCGCTCTGGTGACATAGATGATATGATCCGCATATTCCGTGATCAACAGCGTATCGGTAACCACCATAAGGGGGGCCGTATCCACGATGACATAGTCGTACATTTGGGATACCTCTTCCAATAGGCCCTTCATTCGGGCACTCATCAAGAGCTCTGCCGGATTGGGAGGAATTTTTCCCGAATGGATCACATCTACCGTATTGGTATGCACCAACATGGTGTTGATAATATCCTTTATCCCTATGGAATCGTCGTATAGATATTCGGTCAGTCCGACTTCCCTTGTCCTTTCGGAGCCCTTGGATTTGCCAAGTTTGTCCACGTGCTTACCAGAAAAGAAATTGTATAGTTTCGGGTTCCTAACGTCCGCCCCGATCAACAGTACCTTTTTATCGGTATTGGCAAAGATCATGGCCAAGTTGGAGGAAAGAAAGGTCTTCCCCTCTCCGGGCACACTGGAAGTCACATAGATCAGATTGTTCTTGCCCGCCGTTTTCTTGGATTTGATCAGGTAGTCCAGGTTGGTCCTCAATATCCTTAATGATTCGGCCAATACGGAGCGGTCGTCCTTTTGAATCATCTTATTGTCCCTTCTGGACAATTTGGGCAATTCTGCCAAAACGGGTATATCCTTTACCAGTTTTTCAAGTCCCGCTTTGTTATGGATCTTATTGTCCATAAGATCGTTGACATAAATAATCGAAAATGGAATCAACAACCCAAAGATCATCCCTGCCAACATCATAAGGGCCTTACGGGGTGATATTGGGGAGTCACTTGTATTATAGGCCCTATCTATGATCTTGGACTTCGGCGATGTGGACGCAAGGGCCACCTGTGATTCTTCCCGCTTCTGTAAAAGGTAAAGATAAAGGGATTCGGTCGTCTGTTGCTGTCTAGTGATGTCCCGAAGGGCCCTTTCGTTCCTGGGGGCCGAATAGATCCTTGAATTGATCTGTGACTGTTGGCTGCTAAGGCTGTTCACCGTTAGCCCCAAATTATTGGTAACATTGTTTAAACTGGACTGCATGCTCCTTTTTAGGCCCGCAAGCTGTTGGTCCAGACTTACAATGATCGGGTTCTTCTCATTGGAACTCTTTAAAAGACGGTTACGCTCCTGTACCAGTTCGTTATATTTGGCCGTGGTATTGGAGATACTGGGATCCGAAAGGCCCACGTTGGACGGCAGTACCTCAAAACCTTCCTGATTGGAAACAATATCCTGCATGGAAGCGGCTATGTTCAACTGGGTACGCGCATTCTGCAGTTCCTGTTGGTTGGCGGCCCCTACGTTTAAATTTATATTGGCTTCAGAGGCAATATCGGTAAGTCCACGGTCGGTCTTAAAATTTTCCGCATTCTCATCGACATTGGCAAGGCTCCCGGCTATATCGGTGATCCGTTCGTTGATGAACTCGAAGGTACGATCGGCAATCTCCTTCTTATCGGCTATGGCGTTCTGGTTGTAGGTAAGCACCAGATTGTTCACAATGTCCATGGCCTTGTCCGGTATGGCGTCTTCCAGTCCAATGTTCACAATATTCGAAAACTCGTCTATATTGGAGATGGTAATCTTTTTTTTATAGCCCTGCGCCACTTCCGAAATAGGGGTCACGGACACCTTTAATTTCCCTCCCTTATAGTTCCCCAAGGTCTTTAGGTTAGGTGTAATGATGACATCGCCAATGGGAGTGGGTATGTTCTTACCATAGGAATACACTTTTATGGGACTGTCCTCGTCCAAGGCGAAGCCAAAGGTAGATTCCGAGGCGACATCCAGATAAAAGCCGAAATCCGCCTGGTGCACCACGGAATCCGGCGCCATAAAATTGAGTTTTATTGGTGGATCGTGATAGATTTCCCGGGTAACCACATTCCCCACCTCCAATATCTTTACGTTCAATTTAAGGTTTTTTACCACCTCTATAAAGTTAGATCTGGAATTAAGGACTTCAATTTCGTCCAAAACCTCGTTCTTGGCCCCGGAAAACATATCCAGTTCCTTAAAAACGGCCATTTCCGGTGCCGCATTGCCATCCTCTAGAATTTTTATCTTCGCCTGTATGGCATATTCGGGTGTTGAATATCGAATTTTCAAATAGGCCAACGCCATACAGATAAGGACCGAAAGCACAAACCATTTCCAATGTTTTGTGTAGGACCTTACCATCTCTTTTAAATCTATGCCACTGTTGGAAAAATCTTGGGGATCGTTATCCATGTTCTTTACTTAAGGGGGAAAAAATTATCTTGTCAGAATAAGTACCGTGGAGGTTATTAGGACGGATGCGATGGAAACGGCAATGGAGGCCCTGGTATCCAAATTGGATGATGAAACCGCTGATTGGTTGGGTTCCACGTAGACCACATCGTTCTGCGTCAGGTAATATACGGGCGAATTAAGGGATTCCTTTTTGGTAAGGTCCACCCTTGTATACACTTTGGTCCCGTTAAAATCCCTAATCACCATAATATTATCGCGCATACCTTTAATGGTAAGGTCATTGGCGAGACCCAATGCCTCCAGAATGGTGATCTGCTCCCCGTTTACGGGATAGGTACCTGGCCTGTTTACCTCGCCCAAGATCGTAACGGTAAAGTTCTTTAAACGGATATTGATAATAGGATCTTTTAGATAATCCTTTAATTTATCCTTTAACAACACTTTTACCTCTTCAGGGGAAAGTCCCACTATTTTTACGGCGCCCAAAACGGGAAAGTCTATGTTGCCCTCCTTATCTATGATATAATCTACCTGTTCCGGACGTATTCCGCCCTCTTCGGCACCCTTGAAAAGGTTAAATGGGGAACTGGCAACGGGATCCAGGGTAGAAACCACTATGCTCACCACATCGTCTACCTTAAACTTGTTGTTAAAGGAATTATTGCTTACTATGGTCTCGAACTCACTGGCATTCTGGAAATAGACAATGTCCTGTTTGGAAGCGCAGGATGCGAACAATAGCAAAACACTTACCGAATAAACGAAATACTGGCTCAACGTTACTTTTTTCATATGGTCATGATTGTATATAAGTATGGATCAAAGCTACTTATGATTGTAGGATATTTTGGTTTTTTTCGACACTATTTTTTGGGGAAGGCTTGGCGTCCAGTTCCGAAAATACGGAATTTTGGGATATATATTCCGGAACGATCTCTTTCATCAGTTTAATGATGTTGCCGTTAAAGAACATATTGTTCACGCAAAGCTCGTCTATTTTGGCGCGAACATTGGTATATTCCAGTTCCCGTACCTTGCTTATCATTATTTTCTTATGGTACGTTGGTAAGGTATTCTCCCCATTGGCCAAAAGTTCCTCGTAGAGTTTTTCGCCTGGTCTCAGTCCCGTTACCTTGATATCGATGTCGTTGGGATAGGATAGGCCCGAAAGTTTTATCATGTTCTTGGCAAGGTCGAAAATTTTTACGGACTCTCCCATATCGAACAGGAAGATTTCCCCACCCGTCCCCATGGAGCCAGCTTCCAGTACCAATTGGGAGGCTTCCGGTATGGTCATAAAATAGCGGGTAACCTCTTTGTGGGTCACCGTTAGGGGTCCGCCCTTTTCGATCTGTTTTTTGAACAGGGGTATGACCGATCCGTTGGACCCCAGCACGTTTCCGAACCTAGTGGTGATAAATTTGGTCTTGCCCTCATGCTGTGCACAGCTAATGTACATTTCGGCGATCCTTTTGGTAGCGCCCATCACATTGGTGGGGTTTACCGCCTTGTCCGTGGAGACAAATATAAACTTGTCCACGTTATACTGTATGGAAAGGTCTGCAATGGCCTTGGTCCCGGCAACGTTTATCTTGATCGCCTCATAAGCATTGTATTCCATTAAGGGCACGTGTTTATAAGCGGCCGCATGGAAAACGATATTGGGCATATGTTCCTGGAAGAGGTGGTTCATCCTATTTTTGTCCCTGATGTCGGCAACAATGGGGATAAAATTATGGTGTCCGTTCCTTTTCAGTTCCTGTTGCAGGTCGTACAGTGCGGATTCCGCCTGATCGATGATCACGAGCGACTTGTACTGGTACCCCGCTATCTGTCTGGCCAGTTCACTGCCTATAGATCCGGCCCCTCCCGTGACGAACACCACTTTGCCCTTCAGTTCTTCCGAAATTTTGGATTTTTTGATGGTGATGGGCTTTCGGTTCAAAAGATCTTCTATCTGTACCTGTTTGATCTGCGAAAGCTTAAGCTCGCCGTTGATCCAATCCTCTACGGGAGGTACGATCTTCACCTGAACGGGAAAGTCCACCAGTCCCTCAACAAGTTCCCTTAGGTCGCTGGGGTCTATGTTCTGTATGGAAAAGATAACCTCGGAGATTTCCTTCTGTCTTACAAATTCCTCGGTCAGTTCCTTTTTGGAAAATACCATTACCCCGTTGATGCTCTTGCCCACCTTAAGATTGTCGTTGTCTATATATCCGACCACCCTTGCATTGCTCTGGGAATGCCCGGAAAGTGCATTGTAGGTAAGTATTCCTGATTCCCCCGCTCCATAGATAAGAACGTTCTTGGTCTCCTTGTACCTTTTTACAAAGTTTCCATAAAGGGTCTTTACAATATACCTGGAGGCAGTAAGCCCCATAAAGCTGATCATACTGTGGATCACTATAATGGAAAGTGGAATGGTGAACTCGTCCACCAATAGTTCTTCCTTATTGAACAGTACCACAAAAATGGTAAGGATACTGGAAAGGCAGACCGCATTAAAAATATTGTAAACGTCCCTAAGGCCCGTATGCCTGACCACTCCCTTATAGGAACCCAGCACCAAAAAAGATACCAGCCCTGCCAGCACCACTACGGGCAGTTGGAGGAACAGTTTTTCGATATCAAAATCCAGCGTTAGGTTGAACCGGATGAAATAAGAGAACATAAAACTAATGGCAACCGTACAAAGATCTATTAAAAGGACAAGCCATTTGGAAGCGTATTTGTGAAGATTATTGGTTACGTAATCGTTGATCATAATTCCATTATTTTAATGTCGATTTTTCTTCCTCGAACCGAAAGATGGGCTAATATACCCAACCCATGCAGTTCCAAAGAAAAATGACGTTTTAATTCGTTTAATGATCCAAAATAATCGTCTAAAGATGATTTTGGGTCATTCTTTTTTTTTCAAAAAGCGGGTCCTTCAACATTCACTTTCCAAGATATACGACCACCTCCCACTTGGCAAATATACTTCTAAAAACGGCCGTTTTTTAAACCGTAAAAAGAACTGACAATAATTAAAAAATGTTGTTGTATTTTTGCGTTACATTTAAAAAAAATACAAAAAACCCCTATTGTCCAATTCCACTAGCATGCTTATAATTTGGGCTGTTTTTAAACGAGTAATTATCCGATTTCACCGTTTTAATTAAAACATCCCCGTTATATACGTTTAACTTTGTCTAACAGTTTTTTTAAAGCGAAATTAAATGGGACAATTTAACCCCCTTCAAAGATATTTTATCCTTTTACTGAGTTCTTTGGCCATTGTGGCGACCTGTGCACAGGATCGCTCCGAAGTAGGTGAATTCAGCGAACCTGTCCCCTTTGGAATCGTTCCGGTGGCCGTGGCGAACCTCCCGGATGGGCGTCTGCTCACCTGGTCGTCCCAGTTCAGGAATACCTTTATGGAGATCGGGGACGGCATGACCTTTACCGAAATCTATGACCCCTTTATGGGGCCCGATGGCACCGCGTTGGGAGAATTTACGTCCAATACGGACCACGATATGTTCTGTCCGGGCATCAACAACCTGGCGGATGGGCGGATCTTGTCCGCCGGTGGTACCACCAGCGAACGCACCAGTATCTACGACCCCAAGACCGGGGTCTGGTCCGTGGCACAGGATATGAACATCCCCAGGGGCTACCAAGGAAATGTGACCCTTTCCAACGGGGCCGTCTTTACCGTCGGGGGCTCTTGGAGCGGTGGCGCCGGCAACAATGGCGGCAAGGATGCCGAGATCTGGTCGCCCCTTACCGGGTGGGTCGAACTGCCCAATATTACGGGAGAGGATATCTATACCTCCAATGACCTTTTTCTGGAAAAACAAGGCGAATACAGGGTGGACAACCATATATGGCTGTGGCCCGCTTCCAACGGAAAGCTCTTCCATGCCGGGCCCAGCGAAAGGATGCACTGGATCGACACGGAGGCGCCGGGCGGGGAGATTGTCGATGCAGGCCCCAGGGGGGGCGATACCTATTCCATGAAGGGCACCACGGTGATGTTCGATGTGGACAAAATACTTAAGGTGGGCGGTGCTGAGTCCTATGGGGCCGATTTTTCCAGCAATACCCCTGCCAAGGACAATTCCTATGTAATAGACCTTAACGGAACCGGTTATGGGGAATTTCCAAATGTTACCTTTGCGGGAAACTTGGCCTTTAATAGGACCATGCACAACAGTACCGTACTTCCCGATGGCACCGTACTGGTAACGGGCGGACTGGACAGGGGCGCCGTATTCACCGATCAAGGATCGCGATTGGAAGCGGAACTTTTTGATCCCACCAACAATTCCTGGACCACCATGGCCCTGATGCACGAGGCCAGAACCTACCACAGTGTGGCCATCCTGATGACGGACGGACGGGTATTCGTGGGCGGGGGCGGACTCTGCAACAACTTGTTAAATGGTTGCGAAAACCATTTTAATGCCGAAATATACAGTCCTCCATATCTGTTCAATTCGGACAACAGTCTTGCCGAGAGACCGGTGATCACCAATATCAATACCGGGAATGCCGCAGGGTATTACGAGGAGGCCGTTGTAGATTATGGGGATGTAATTGAAGTTACCACCGATTCGGACGTGACCGAGTTCAGTCTTATCCGTTTCTCCGCCGCCACCCATAGCACCAACAACGAACAGCGAAGGATTCCTTTGACGGGATCAGGGAGCCGTACCCATCAACTAACCATCCCCAACCGAAATCTATTGCCACCGGGATACTATATGCTCTTTGCCCTGGATGCCAATGGGGTGCCCAGTGTGGCCAAGACCATAAAGATAGGCAGCGCCCTGCCCCTTGATGTCCCCAACACCAATCTGGT
>CAXBDK010000008.1:0-255595 GCA_963974715.1 uncultured Sediminicola sp. | reverse complement strand
TATTTCAAATATTTCAAAGAACTATTTTAGATTTTAATGGGACAGTAATGATATTTCATATAAAAATAAAGACATTGATGGATTATTGCTAAAGAAAAATATTAGTAATAATTGTTTTGTCGATAACATTAAATTACTGTCTAAATCATTAGATAAAATTCCACTAAAAATATCTGAAATCAATCTTGAACAAAATAGAATTATTTTAAGTTTAAAGGAATTAACTAGTAGCAATTCGGACAGACTTGAACAATTTAGATATGAAGATGAATATAAAGCTATTGTCATTGGGTTAAAACATAATAATTATGGTGTAATAATTCCTAATTATTGGATTGAAGGAATTTTAGAAACTAATAGTTCATACTCTATAGGTTCTGAAATATCAGTAAGACCAGCAAGAATTAGTGAATCCGAAATAATTTTTACATCTGAATAAAAATACTGTGCCCAACAATGGCTATAAGTAATTGCTTGTTCTCGCCTACTTCTGAAAATCCGCGAGGATTTTCAGTTTGGTGTGTTCCGCCGCGGCGGATAAGTACTAAACCCATAGCTAAACCGTTAGCCACAAGCAGAATGAAACAACTTAAAGCAAAATTAAAATTCATTTTGTCATTTCTAAAATCGGAATGGAATTTTGCAGATTATCCGTTAGAAACTTGGAAAAATCCTAACGCAGGACAAAAGGATATTGAATATGGAGCAAAATTTACTAATTGGTGGAATTTAGTTGCTCACGGTGAATCTGAATTTCAAGCTGTAGAAAACTTAAAACTGCATTTCTCGGACTTTAAAAAAAATAACTCAAAAATCCCGAGACCTGGAGCAAATGTTCCTATAGAATTTACAGAGAGAGACCGAATTGAAAAATATGAACATATTGCTGTTGACTTTTTTGAAAAAATAATCGGAATCAATTTTTATGATTGTTTTATTTCTGACTTAAGTTCTTTATTTGATTTTGATTTAGAAAAAGAGGAGACATTAAAAAAAATTAAAACTGAATATGGAATTGTACCACAAGACAAAGATTATTTTCTCGCGGACATTTTTGAACAAATAGACGAAAAAGCCAGTGGCTAACACCGTGTATAAAAAATTGCTAGTTTTAGCTTGCACAAAGTTGGTTGCCTTTTTGCCGGCTTCCGATTTTTCTTCGGAAAATCCTCGCCCTCAAACATGCAACTTTCCATATGCATAAACGTTGGCAACAAGCTGAAAAATCGAACTACCAAAGAAAATGGGATACAAAAAAGTCTGTCTGAATTGCCAAAAAGCTTACAATCGACCTTTTGAAATTGAGAAAGTGCGTAGCTCAAAATGTCCTGAATGTGGAAATCAAATGGAAGAATTGTCACATTTATTTCAGCCACCAAAACAAACTGATAAAAAGAAATGGGATGTTGTGAAATTTTTAGTTGATAATGGATTTAAATACTATCACGTTTGGGAAACGGTTTTTAAGAATTCGAAAGGAGAAATTACTGGATATCAGAATTATGCTAAATATCCCGAATCAATGAAAGACGCAAAAGAATTTGTGGAAAAATATAAAGAACAAAGTACTGCCGAAAAAATATGACTGAATCGGAATTAAACGAAATAGAAAGTAGACTAAATAACTCGACTAAAGGAACTTGGATTCCAATGATTGAGGGAATAGCACACGAATCGGGCTCTGACTTTATAATGACAAACGTTACGAATAGTGATGATTATAATAATCCCGAAAGAGGTCAAGACATTGAACTAAATGGTGGAACAAAAGAAGATATCGTTTTTATTGCAAACGCCAAACAAGATATTCAAAAATTGATTGCGGAAATAAGAAAACTGAAAAACAGAACGGAATAAAGCCAGTTGCCAACATCGTGTATGAAAAATTGCTAGTTTTAGCTAATACAAAGTTGGTTGCTTGTTTGCCGGCTTCCGATTTTCCTGCGGAAAATCCTCGCCCACAAACACGCAACTTTCCATACACGAATACGTAGTGCACAATTAAAAAAATGACGAGAATACTTCAATTCATATTTCTGCTAATTCCGACTTTGACGTTCGGACAGTCATTTATCCAAATGGACACATTGACTAACTACCCGACTGGAATTAACTCAAAAGTGAAAGGAGAAATAGACAGAGTTTATCAGGTTGACTTCACAGGCGACTCAATCGGTGATTATATCATTCAAACAAAAATGGATAAGGAAGGAAAAATCAAAGAGATTTGGCTGACCTCAGACTTTTTGCTTTTCAATAGAATTTCAAAATATGCTCAGGATTACGACTTTATGGGTTTCATAAATCTTGACAACGACCCAGAACCTGAACTGTATTCTGCAAGTGGGTATTCAGATGGAATTGATTATGCCATTTACGACCTGAACATGAAGATAGGAAAGCAAGAACTTCTCTTCTACTTCAACCCCATCATTATCGACAACAAAAATGACTATTGGGGTTATCCTTGGGACACCAAAGGCATAATGACATGGACTGAAGATGGAGTGACAATGATTTACTACTCAGTCGATCATGATATTGAAAGGGACGGTGAAATAACAGTTCCTGAAAACCAAAAAGTGATGCCTGTGATATTCTTGACAGGACAATCAACTCAACCTGATATTCCAGTTGGAGAAGTCAGAAATAGAGAATGGAAAACAATCGAAGAAATTAACAAAACTGTGCACAACAATGGCTAAGAAAAACATAGGGCAGATAAGGCTTTCGGAAAGGTTCGTTCACTTAGCAAACTTCGGTTTCGGTGGACAGTGAATCGCTTCGAAAGCCTTACGTTTGTTAGCCTGAACGTTGGCAAATATTTAAAAAGAAACGGGCAGAACAATGACTTTTGATGAATTATTTGAACTGATCGATGATGAATCTAGAGTGATAGACTTGAGGGTTAAAGTTGCTGTAAAAAGAATAATTCAGGCGGAAACAGACTGGAGAACCGAAGTAAAGACTTTAGAAGATTTCATTGAAATATTAGAAAATGAGGTTAATGGGGAAACGTCAAAAGAAAATGTGAGTAAAAGATTAAGAACTTTTGAGACAAATATTGCTGGAAACGCCTGGGAGGCCGAATCATTTACATCACTTTTAGAGGTGTTCGAATATAACCAAAATAAGTCTTTGAAGGAAATATTTGAAGAGATTAAACTAGAATTAAAAAGATAAAACGATTGCCAACAATGGCTATAAAGCATAGGCCTAACCAACCAAACCGTTCCTACGCTTCATAGCCGCACCGCATGACCCGTGGAGCACCCTTGCAGGGAACTCCACACATCATGGGCTAAGGCGCCATACCGCCCTAATGGGCGGAACGGCACGAAGCCCCGGACCGTTATGTGCAAGCTGAAAAAAAAATCCGAACTACATTTTGAAAATTTTCATTTTATTTTTAATCCGAATAACGGTCTAATATATTTTATTCTTCTGATTATAAGTTCATAAAAAGTAAAACTGCCTATAAACGTGAACAATAAAACAATTAAGAATTTTAACTCGACCAGAATAGTTAATGGAAATATTATAAAAGAAGCTAAAAACAAGAAAAATATATGAATTATATAAATTGGATATGCAGCTTTACTTAAATAATTTAGAATTCGACTAGAATGATTTAGATATTTGTAGCCAAAAGCAAAAACCGAAAAAATCCACAGATTAGATTCAATAGCTATTTGGAAAGTTGGCACTCTAATTTCATATAAACGATAGGCATATAAAAGAACAGCAAAACTCAAAAAGAGCCATCGCCATTTTAAAATCATATTGAAAAAAGAAGTACCACTCAATACAAAACAGAAACCAAAAAAGAAGGCTATCAGTCCAAGAAAGAAACCGTGCCAAGTCATTGCGTACAATTCGTATATTGTTGGCTTTACCAATATTGCTTCAAAAATGAACGTTATAATAACTATTAGCAAACCAAAAGGATTACTAAATACTTTTTTTATCCAAACCACAAACGTTTTATCTCCATTTCCTTTGATATAGAAAAAAACAGGCAAAAAGATAACTACATAAGCGAAAATATTTCCAAGAAACCATAAATGAGAAGGGTTCGCATTATAACTTATCTCGAAATGATAAAATTTTTGCACAAATAAAATTTGAAGTGGAACAATTGTAAAAATCCCAAATATGTATGGAATAAGAATTCTGATAGTGCGTTCTTTAAGAAGTTGTTTCCAATTTCTTTTTCTAATTGCAAAATAAACACCCATTCCAGAAACAAAAAACAATAATGGTATTCTCCATACATTCAGCATTGTCATTGGTTTCCATAATGAATCCCAAGACTCGCCATTTGTTATAAATCCAATCATTGTTCCCCATTTTTGAAAACCTATGCTTACGTGATATAACAATAATAGACCAATGGCAATAACACGTAGCCAATCTATATCGTGTCTTCTGATTGCTGATGACATTTTTGTAGAATTAAAAAGTTGATATACTTATTGTAGCATTTTTGCTATTTCGGGTCTTGTCTTCTTTAAATATGCGAAGTCTAATTTTAATCCCATAGGCTCAAGCATTTTACCCAAAGCTTCATAGGTGCTCACTACACTATCAAATGAACCTGATACAGCGTCGTATGCGGTTTGACCATATTTATTTTTTAATGATTTATCCGCATTTTTTTTCAAGAGCATATTTACAATTTTAGGTCTGCAAAAAAATGCAGCTGTTAGAAGTGCAGTAGAGCCATCATTATTTTGCACATTTAAATCAGCTCCAGCATTGATTAACATTTTGGTAATTTCCGTTTTGCCAAATAGCGAAGCTGTAATTAATGGTGTCGAACCACCAAGCTGTTCTTTTTCATTTAGATTAGAACCTGCCAAAATATGTTGTTCAATAGCTTTGACATTATCAGTCATAATGGCTGTTTGCAAATCAACATTTGGTATTTCAACAGTTGATTTTTCAACTGGGTTTTCCTGTGTTGACCCTTTATCTTTGCAAGAAGAAACTATTAAGGTTGCAACCAAAACTGCGATAGGTATAACCTTTGTAATAGATAAAGGCTTTTTTTGTGTTCTCATAATTTTCTTTTTTATTCGTTATTATTATCATTCGTCTTTTGAGTATTCTAATATATCTCCTGGTTGACATTCCAGTACTTCACAAATAGATTCCAAAGTGCTAAATCTTACAGCTTTTGCTTTACCCGTTTTCAGTATGGAAAGATTTGATAAAGTAAGTCCTACTTTATCTGAAAGTTCATTCAATGACATTTTTCGTTTAGCCATCATTACGTCTAAATTTACTATTATAGGCATAACTTAAATTGTTAGTTCATTTTCGGATTGAAGTTCAATTCCTCTTTTAAAAATTTGTGAAATAGCAAATACAATCAGTCCTAAAAAGAAAAATTCAGAACTTCCACCCATATATTTTTGTAAGCCAACATCTGAAATTCCTATTCCATTTTTAATTAACCAACCCATATAAAAATTACTGACAACAGATAATATCCAAACAGCAAATGCTATATAACTTATTCTCGCTATTAATGAAGCTATTTCAATTTTAAAAGGGTTTTGGAAATTAATAATTAGAAAAATCTTTACTACCAAGAAAAACATATAAGCTTTTAATCCTGACAAAATAATCAGAGAGGAAACGATGTAGGAATAACTTCCTATTTCAGCATTATATAGATTAGATAAATCGAGACCCAAATAAAGATTTTGAGCTACTATCGGATTAAAAAAGCTATAAATAAACGTAAAAATTATTGCACCAGTCTGAATACATAAACCAAAGAATATAATCCAAGAAACAACTTTTAATACACCCAAAATTTGTTTTGTTTTTGTTTTCATTTTTTTTTATTTTAAAATTTTGATTCACAAATATCAATAATAAATTATTAATAAACAATAAATATTTAATAAAGTTTAATAAAATACATAAAGCCTGCACATAACACCGCATATAAAAAATTGCTTCAAAGTGCTTAACCCATTGGCTTTTTTATATATTTATGTTCTGTGTTAATCCGAAAGTTTCTTGCTTATCTATACGCAACTTTTCATATACAAAACGATGGTGTGGAATTCCCTACGGTCATCCCACACCATCGGTTCGGGGCCTTGGACCGCATGACCCGTGGAGCACCCTTGCAGGGAACTCCACACATCATGGGCTTAGGCGCCATACCGCCCTACCGGGCGGAACGGCACGAAGCCCCGGATCGTTAGCGGTAATTCCAACTGAAAATTAAAATGGACGAAGCACAAAAAATATATGAAAAGCTAAACGAACTTCAAAAAATTTATGGTTGGGGTATTGCAATTAGCATAATTGTTCTTGTCGCAGGACTCATATTGCTGTGGAAACTTCTTGATAAAAAGATTGAACTAAAAGCAACGGAAAACTTTGAGAAAAGGAAAACAGAGCATTCTGTACGTTTTTCATTATCTCATGAAAAGCAAATTAACGCAATGCATAATTGCTATTCTAAAATACAAAAAATTAGATTATTAATGCTTAATAGAGATGGAGATGACAAGTTCAATCAATTACCAAGCATGACTATCTTTAATAATATGATTGCTGCACGGGAAGATTTTAAAAGTACTTTTTATGAAAATAGAATTGTTTTTTCAAAAGAACTATGTTCTAAAATCGATAACTTTTTCCCTCGACTAGACGATTATCTTACTGAATTAAATGAAGGTTTTGGATATATCGAATATACACCTGAACAACTCAAATACGCACGAAAAAAAGGAGAACGAATTATTAGTGGAATGTGGATTCCTACAGAAACAGAAAAAGTTAGAGAACCATTAGATGAAATTATTAGTGACATTGATGACGAATTTAGAAAAATTCAAGAAATATAAAAGAACTAGAGCTAACGGTGGGTACAAAACATAGGGCGGACAGTTGTTTCCCCAAGTTTTCGGCTCTTAGCAAGCTTTTTTTAGGTGGATAAGTACGCAGCTTCGAAATGCCCTACGTTTCATACCCGAGACCGTTAGCGGTAATTTATATTGAAATTCAGAAATAAATAATACATTTACGGAGATGTCCACAGAAAGAATAGAAATAAAGCTAGAGTATGTAGGTGACGATTATGTTGACCTAAATAATATGTCTTTACAGGCTTTAGAATCATTTCTTTCTGTAACAAATTCTCTTAAAAATATTGCTGAGAGCATTTCAAAAGAAGTCACATTTACTATTAGAAAAGGATCAGCATATAGTTCAGTAAACGGAACTCCTTCGGAAATCGGAAATATTTACCAATCGATTGATGAAGCTATTGTGGGCGAATCTAATGATGAAATCATAACATCCAATCTTCGAAATATTCAAAAGGAAATTCAAAGTCAAGTTTTTAGATATCAGTTTAAGTATGCCGATATAAAACTGGATGAAAGAATTAGAAGGGCTAAAAAAATAACCAAAAAAAGGACTACAAACATTTACGAAAAGGAACTAACTATTTTATCGGGTTTCTTCAACTCTATAGGAGGTAACGATCCTAATTACCATTTTGATTACGGTTCAAACAACAGATTAACAATTGATTGTGATTTCCCTGATGTAGATGAATTAAAGGATTACCTGTACAAAACAATTTCTTGCTTGGTTCTTAAAAAATTTTCAAAGGATGACGATGACAAAGTTTTCTATTACCACATCTCAGTATTAGAAGATGAACAAATAAATAATTTTAGAGAACTAATCCACATTTTGAATAATCAAGAGGATCTATTTAAAAGATTAGAATCGCTTTACGAATTTGTCGATAATTCAAAATCGAGAATAAAAGATTTAAGAATTCTTTTAAAATCTTATAGTTCAATATTCAACAACATTAATGAATTAAAAACCTTATTGATTTTAAGTAAAGATTTAAAGGACAATACAGAAATTAAAGAATATAGAGAAAATCTTTTATACGATTTTGAACATTCACTAGATAAGATTTAAAGTTTGTTTGATATAATAAATACACTTACAGAAAAAGACATAAAAGAAAATTTTGTCGCCATTGGCAGTTATGTCGATAAAGACAAAGTTGCTGCGCATTCTGTAATTGTTATAAAATATAATGGTTCAATAAAGCATATACATTACGATAGCAAAGAGATACTTTTCGATGATATTTACAATGTTTGTTGCTTTCATAAAATAACTGACACCATAAATCCAGCTTTAATCCCATCGTTTATAGTAATGTGTAAAATAGTGATGGAGAAGGCGAACCCTCGATACGGATATTTCTATTCTGGAGAATATTATGATCAAAATGGTATTCATTTTTCAGAGAAGGCTATTTCAGAAACAATGACTTGTTCCGGCTTTTGTCTTAATATACTTAAGGGTTATTTAGAAGAGGATTATTTATCATACAAAGAATGGAGTACTCCAACATATCCAACTAAAGATTATTTGGAAAGATATGCAAATCATTTCGACCTAAATTTAGATGATATAAGTGAATCGCATCGTAGAATTTCTCCTTTAGAATTGTTGTCCTCAGCTTATTTTTCAAATTTGCCAATTACAAAATCTCAAGTTGACTCAAAAGTTGATGAGACTGCGGAATATTTAAAGAACTACTAGTATAAACTACTGCTAACATCGGTTCATCGCAAATAGCGGGTTTTATCGAAAAAGTGTAATTTTAGAAACCAGGAAAGAAAATAGCTAATCCGACAAGTTTGCGTCCATACTCCCGCAACTTGCGATAACCGTAACCGTTGGCAGTAATTTAAAAAAAAATGAATACAATAGAGATAAAATCATTTAATGAACTGACAGAAATAATTACTTCTGATGACTTTACGTGTGGTCATTATGTATTTAGAGGAGTTTCTGATTCAATCGAGCATAAGTTAATTCCTTCTGTTGGAAGATTGAACGAAAATATTCTATGTGGACTTTCTATTGAAGAATATGAAAAAGAAACTCTTAATAGATTTAAATTAAGAGCAAATTCAGAAATAAATCCAACACCTAAAGATGATTGGGAATGGTTAGCATTAGCCCAACATCACGGACTTCCGACAAGACTTCTGGATTGGACAAGTAGTCCTTTAATTGCATTGTATTTTGCCACTAAACCAACTATTTTACCAAACGGAACAATTGGAGATTGTAATCCAAATGGAGGTGCTGTTTTTGCTCTTCATACTTGTAATTATTTAGACACATCTTGTATTTATTCGCCTTTTGAATACCAAGAGTACGGACTTTTTTATCCACCGCATATTACCAAAAGAATAACTGGACAATTTGGATTATTTTCAATACAACCCAATCCAAAAGAAGAATTACAAATTGGATTTGAAGATGAATTTGTTAGAAAGATAACCAAATTTCATTTTAATTGTAAAGTTGCTCAAGAAATACAAAGGAAATTATATTTATTAGGTATAAGACACGAAACTGTATTCCCTGATTTAGATGGATTTACCTACGATTTAAAAGTGAAATTTAACGTAACGAGTTGCCATACAGCTGAAAGCGAATGTTATTAAAAAACTGCTGGCAACACCGGTAACCGTTGCACAAGCCCCTGAACAGCGGAAAACAAACCTGTTTTAAGCCCTTTTTAGGGCTTTTTGTTTTTAGCCCCATGTTTGCATATGGAATTTTGGTTGGCCCAGAAGGGCGAAGAACAGTTTGTCCAGGGCTTTTTCGGCTGTTTTCAAAGGACAAAGGGACCCTGCCCCGCTCTTGGAGCGTCAAAAACTGGCTACAACACGGTGTATAATTAATTTCTATGGCTAGTGCTTACTTGGAAAATTCTTTCGGAATTTTCTCTGGTAAGTTTTTGTTTACTAAATTAGTTGCTTAACCACGCACTAACCATACACCAAACGTTATATCCACTTTCATGAAAATACCTGAGAATCTTTACATACACTCATTGGCCTGTGTCAGCCCCTAGAACATGAACTCGGCGAACGTCCCGATCGTAAAAAGGAAAAGTCCACCACCTTACTTCCCCAATAAGCGCTCCATATACTCCAATTTCTCCCGTTCTGCCTGTAGGAGCCTTTCGTAGAGTTCAAAGACTTTATGCAGCGCGTTAGTGGAGGGTTCCGGTGGGGAAATTTCTTTTGGGGTATCCGTTGAATGATGGCAGTACTCAAGAAACGTTTTTTCGGAAAACTGTAATATGGCATTGGCGGATACGCCCAGGGCGCCGGCTATTTTAATGAGGGTTTCTTCTGTTACGGTTTCACTTTGTTCAAGCTTTGACACACTTTGTTGGCTTATGCCCAGTTCCATGGCCAATACATCCTGTTTTAGCCCACGAAACTCCCGTAACCGCCTGATATTTTGTCCGATGTGGTTCATTGATCGTAAAGCATGAGGTTTTAATTATTTATATTTCTTCCATTAAGGGGATAGGTTTTTTTCATAAAAGTCGGACCGAAACGATTTCTTCCAGTTCTACTTTGGGGCATTGTTTGCCTATAACATAACCTTAACCCACATATAAAGTCATTTTATATTGATGTAAAAATATAATATTAATTTTTAAAACACAAATAAATTGATTTAATAAGTTATTATAAGTACTTATTAAATCAATTTACTTCTAATTTTGGTTTGTTATATTTGTTCAATTCGTTATTAGATTTAACTTATACGCAATATGGTATGGCTAAAAGGGCAATTAATAGACTTAAAGTAGTTTTGGCAGAGCAAGGAAGAACGAACAAGTGGTTGGCGGAAAAATTGGATAAGAATACGGCCACCATATCCAGATGGTGTACCAACGAAATGCAACCTTCCCTTGAAACCTTAGTTGAAATTGCGGAAGCTTTAAATGTGGACGTTCGGGACTTATTGCAGCCCACTTTAAGCAAGTAGTGAGTCGACCAAGCTTTGTTAATCGACATTTGGTCCCTGCTGCTGCGTATCCGCAATGTGTTCCCATTCACCGATAGGGGAAGGTTAAAAAGGGTATAAAGCAACTAGGTGCTGGAGATGCAATTCAAAATCGGAAATCCGCGGATTTGTTACATGCCTTCCGGCCGGCAGGTTCGGGTCGTTCTGCCTAAGGCGGATAAGTGCTTAAAACACGTAACTAATATTATACAATCACGATGGTATTAATTTAAAAAATGAAAATTAGATTTTTGAAATATTACGTAATTATCTTTATAGTCTTTATTTCTTGTGAACAAACGTACTTTAGGAATGAAACGAGTATTCTAAGTGAGGAAAATTTAAAACTAAAGGACTCGATTGACAAAATACTATCCTTAAAAGAAAGAACCTTTTTAATGGATAGCGTGAAAATAGACTATTCTGAAGGCGTTCTAGGAACTCTTAATTATACTGATACATTAATACTATCAGCCAGATTTGCGGATTGTGGAGAATTTGGAGGACATAAGGAATATCTAAAAATATATTCAGATAAAGAAAAATACATGTGCCTCTTTATTAACCAAATTGTCGATTGTGAAAAAAGCTATACGGATTTTGTAGAGATTGACAGTACTCTTGTAGAGCTTTCAGAAAAAAATCAGCAAAGAGTCGTTGAGTATTTATTGGAACTGACAAAAGTCAGTATGCTTCATCAAGATTTAGCCGATCACCGTAGCCATTATTATGAAATGTATATTAGTTCAGGTATGACCGGAGAGCCATATTTTCTTGAAAGCCCTTTAATGATATGGAAATTTGATGATCAATCTTTGAACTGGTTAGGGTATATTAATTTAAGAGAAGAACTAAAAACAAATGCCAACAATACCTATAGCAAATAGGGCATAAAGTGCTAAATTTAATGGCTTGGGTTTTTTACCTAGTCCGCCAAATCTTTTGGATTTGGCTTTTAAAATGAAAAAGATAAAAACAAAACAAAAAGTTTTGGCCAAGGGCGTGGTGTAAAGGTCTATGCGTGTCCGCAGCCCTACTTGCCATAGCCGGAGCGTTAGCACCAATGTAAAATGACCAACGCAAATTCATATTTTGAGATTAAAGGAATAAACGAAAATGACTTTATCCGAATTGATGTTAACGGACTGAAATTTCCGCTTGCCGAACTTGACTGGGACAGAAATGTACTAAATTCTTTTGTTAAATTAAAAATTGGTGCTTTTTCTGCAAATTTATCAACGGACTTAATGACTACCGATTTTGAAGTATTTAAACGTGAATTAAAATATCTGTATGATGACTTAAAAGGAACAGCAACCTTTGAGGGAATTGAAGCGGATTTGACAATTAATATTCAAGGCGACGGAATTGGACATTTATATGCAAAATGTTTCCTGACTGATTCAATTGCAGATGGAAATGAATTGAAATGCGAAATCGGATTTGACCAAACTCAAATTCCCGAGCTGATAAAGCAACTGGAAAAAATAACAACTGAATATCCAACGACAGGAGAATTAAAAATACCGAACTGAAAAAAAACACTGGTGCTAACACCGGCTATAGTTCATTGCTTCTGACTTTCCCCTCGGAAAGTCCTCGCATATTTGCTATCTTCGGTTTACGGCGGAAAATCCTTGCGGATTTTCACGCAACGAAACGATAGCCAAACCGATGGTGTGGAATTCCCTGCGGTCATTCCACACCATCGGTCCGGGGCCTCGCACCGCGCGACCCGTGGAGCACCCTTGCAGGGAACTCCACACATCATGGGCTTAGGCGCCATACCGCCCTACCGGGCGGAACGGCACGAAGCCCCGGACCGTTGTGTGCAAGCCTAAAGAACGACAATGAAAAGATTAACCATCATATTGACCTTAATATTTTTCTGCCAAGTTTCATTCGGACAGAATAAGGCCGAACAGACTTTTCAAAAAGTGATAAAAGAAGGATTTTCAACGGCGCCTGATTTTGTTGTTCTGACAGTAAAGAATCCAAATACGGGACAAATTAAAGAGATAATAGCCGATGTAACTTCCTTATTTGAAGCCTGTAGAATAGAACAACAGATACAGGATTATGACAAGATTTCGGAGTTTTTAATAAATAATGCAGAAGTAAGAGTATTTGAATTTAGAACAAAAGAAGCACTTGAACGGCTAGACTTTGACAATTACGAAATGAAATCAGCCGATAAAATTGAAAAGTTAATTGGTAAAGAAAATATCATTGATAGCCTTCCAAAAATAACCAAGCAAAGAGAACTGATTTCCGAAAAATTCTATGAATACTCAGACCAGAGAGAAGAGATACTTGAAGAGATAAAAGACAGTATTCAAACTAAGCGAGCGTTGACAAATGAAGAAATAAAAATCCTTTCTGACCTTACTGACCAATACTACGATTACCATTATAACGAATATGCCAAAATATCAGACCAAGGAAAGGCATTAATGAAAATATGGAATTCTAAGATAAAACCGTACAAACAGGAATATAAAAAATACACAGACGAACTTGAAAGGCTTGAGAACAAGTTTTTTAGAAAACATTATGCAAAATACGGTCTGAATTTTTGTCATATAGTATTTAAATATGGTGCAATTTTCAACTCAAACTGTGAAAATGGAATGTTGGAATTTAATCAAGTACTAAACTGAAAAATAAAAATGCCAGCACACAACAATGTATATAAAAAATAGGCGAAATATTAGTAGAATCAAGGCTTTTGGCTGGTATCAAACTTTGTGCTTAACCGAAAGTTCAGTGCTTTGTAATTGCCTACTTTTCATATACTAAACGATGGTGTGGAATTCCCTGCGGTCATCCCACACCATCGGTCCGGGGCCTCGCACCGCATGACCCGTGGAGCACCCTTGCAGGGAACTCCACACATCATGGGCTTAGGCGCCATACCGCCCTACCGGGCGGAACGGCACGAAGCCCCGGACCGTTGTACACCATTTGAAAAAAACACGAATGAAGAGATTATTCACGATACTAATATTGATTTTGATATCCATTTCTTGTAAAAGCAAGAAGATAGAAACAGAGATATCTAAACCAAAGTTTGAACTCGGAATAGATGTGTTTGCAAAAGTTTCGAGAATTGATTCTATCGCGAATTATTATTTAGTCTATATCGAAAATGAAGAAGAATTTTTCAAAATTGTTTCAGATAAAAATCAAGCAAAATATTATAACGGAATAAAAGTAGAAACCGGAGAGGATTACAAATTTAAAATACAACAAGTAACTGACAGAAAACCACCTGAATCAAATGACCGATTTACAGCGGTGAATTATTTGGATATAACTCAATGTCGGAATTTTGACAAAACGGAAATCTGCACGGAATCCTCTTTTGAATTGGCAACAGCGAGTAATTTAAGAGGACTCTATGTAAGAAATGAATAAAAAACGTGCTACAACAATGTATAACCGCAATTACGGCGGATTCGACTATCCCGAGGTGAGCTCGGGACAAGCTGTCCGAATCCACTCGGAATTGCTAACGTCTGAACCAATCCTAAATTAACGTATATTAACCCGTAACTGACGGTTATACAGGAACGTTGTAATACATATGAAAAAAACTTATCGTATTCTTACATTGACCTTCCTTTTAATGGGAACAAGTTATAATCTTTCTGCACAAGACATTATTGACAAACTTTCTAAAAAATTGTGCAAGTGCATAGAGAAGGGAGAAGTTAAGAATGCGAATGAAATGGGTCCTTGTTTCGAAGATTTACTGGTCAACAATTTAAAGGACATAAAGGAGTATTACAACGCTGAAACAATGGATGAAATTGATACGGAAGAAATCGGAATTAAAATCGGTGCTAAAATGATCAAAGAATGTCCTTATGTGTTAGATAACTTTCCATCTGGAGTTGTTGGAAACGAGGAAAAAGTAACCAAACAACCTGATTTAAAATGTGACGATTTGAAAGAAGGAGACTTTTATTACCTAAATGAAAGACCTGAAGTTGGAATAGTTGACACAACCTTCGTTACGATATCAAATAACATGTTTTTAGAACGAATGAAAAATGGTCGAACATACTCATTACTTGATATAAAATGGAAAGATAATTGTGAATTTGATTTGATATTTAAGAAAAGTAATGACCCAATGAAAAAGGAGTTCAGTAAATCTGGAGATGTTTACGAATATGAAATACTCACTAATGGAAACGAATCTCTCTTTTTAAAAATAACTATGATGAAAAGGAGTTATCAATTTGAGCTGTTTAAAATAAAATAACTTTTCATAACACCGTGTATAAAAAACTGCTAGTATTTAGCTAACACAAAGGTTGTTGCGTGTTTGTTAGCTTCGGTTTTGGCAACCCCCTAATTTCGCTAAAACTGAAGAGCTGTATTTTGTAGCCTACAATTCACTTGTAGCCCTGAGCCAGCCCCTAGCACATAAACACGGCGAACGTCCCAATTGTAAAAAGGAAAAGTCCACCACCTTACTTCCCCAACAATCGCTCCATATACTCCAATTTCTCCCGTTCTGCCTGTAGGAGCCTTTCGTAGAGTTCAAAGACTTTATGCAGCGCGTTAGTGGAGGGTTCCGGTGGGGAAATTTCTTTTGGGGTATCCGTTGAATGATGGCAATACTCAAGAAACGTTTTTTCGGAAAACTGTAATATGGCATTTACGGATACGGGCAGGGCGCCGGCTATTTTAATGAGGGTTTCTTCTGTTACGGATTCACTTTGTTCAAGCTTTGACACACTTTGTTGGCTTATGCCCAGTTCCAGGGCCAATACATCCTGTTTTAGCCCACGAAACTCCCGTAAACGCCTGATATTTTGTCCGATGTGGTTCATTGATCGTAAAGCATGAGATTTTTAATTATTTACATTTCTTCCACTAAGGGGGTAGGTTTTTTTATAAAAGTCGGACCGAAACGATTTCTTCCAGTTCTACTTTGGGTCATTGTTTGCCCATAATATAACCTTAACCCACATATAAAGTCATTTTTTATTGATGTAAAAATATAATATTAATTTTTAAAACACAAATAAATTGATTTAATAAGTTATTATAAGTACTTATTAAATCAATTTACTTCTAATTTTGGTTTGTTATATTTGTTCAATTCGTTATTAGATTTAACTTATACGCAATATGGTATGGCTAAAAGGGCAATTAATAGACTTAAAGTAGTTTTGGCAGAGCAAGGAAGAACGAACAAGTGGTTGGCGGAAAAATTGGATAAGAATACGGCCACCATATCCAGATGGTGTACCAACGAAATGCAACCTTCCCTTGAAACCTTAGTTGAAATTGCGGAAGCTTTAAATGTGGACGTTCGGGACTTATTGCAGCCCACTTTAAGCAAGTAGTGAGTCGACCAAGCTTTGTTAATCGACATTTGGTCCCTGCTGCTGCGTATCCGCAATGTGTTCGCATCCACCACCGATAGGGGAAGGTTCAAAAGGGTATAAAGCAATTAGGTGCTGGAGATGCAATTCAAAATCGGAAATCCGCGGATTTGTTACCCGCCTTTCGGCTGGCAGGTTCGGGTCGTTCCGCCTCAGGCGGATAAGTGCTTAAAACACGCAACAAACCATATACAATCACGTTGGGCAACATTTGACCAAAAAAAGAAAATTACTACTTAAGTGAGCATAAAGAAAAGAAATATTCGATTTGAAAGACGAAACGAAAATAGACTTCCAACCCAAACTCAAGTCTTGCGGAGATTGACATTATTTTTGATACTTTTAATTTCACTAATTTCTTGTAAAAATGTAAGAACGGAATCGAGTTGCGAATTTGATTTCTTTGAGAACTCAAGCGGAATCAAGTTCCCAGAAAGTGTGGAAATAATTTTTTGTGAGGATGATCTCGAAGGATTAATCTGGCTTCACTTAAAATTTGACCAAAAATCAGCAATAGATTTCATAAATAAAAACGAAATGCATCAGTATTCTGATAAATTAGAAAACTCACTTTGGAAATTTGCTGGTATATATGATAGTGAACTGATTGAAAGCGTGGCAACCTATTTGAATGAAAATGTTCAACAGATTAGCAAAAACCAAAATACATATTTAAAGACTGTGGAAACGGAACATCAATCAATTATATATATTATTAATAAAGATAGCGGAAACTTTTGGGGACAAATAGGATATCCTGATTGGAGTGAAGATTAAAACGTTGCACAGCACGGTGTAAAATTTAAAACTTGAGACTAGTAATTTACATATCGTTCTTTAACATCCTAATGATTGGTTGTTCAAATCCAAAAAGGAAGTTAATCGTTTCGGAAAATGATTATCAAATTGACTTAACGCAAATGGATTCTGTACGTGAAAACTTGAACGGATTTTGGATTGCTGAAAATGAAGTGGATGGACAAAATATATTATGGCTGGACTTCAATAATGGTGAAAATTCAACCGAATGGTGGGAAATGCCATATACAACTGAAATTGAACGGACTCAAATAATACCCGTTAAATCTTGTGGGACATATATTGGTCTAATTAAAATTGACGGACAGGTAAAATTGGAACGAGCTGGATTAGTATTTTCGGACACTACCAATATTGAATATTTATCCAAAACCAAATTTAAGATTCAAGGAACCATATATTTAAAACATAAGGGATACGACTTTTTAAAACTCGCGAAGGAATAAAAAAGATTTGTTAACAATACAAATAGCAAATAGGGCATAAAGTGCTAAATTTAATGGCTTGGTTTTTTTACCGAGTCCGCCAAATCTTTGGGATTTTGCTATGGAAAAAAATAAAACAAAACAATACAATAAGATTTCGCTATGTGCATGGCGGAAAGCAAACGCCAGTTTGCCCCGTACTGTTCATAGCTCACCGTTAGCCACAAGCAGAATGAAACAACTTAAAGCAAAATTAAAATTCATTTTGTCATTTCTAAAATCGGAATGGAATTTTGCAGATTATCCGTTAGAAACTTGGAAAAATCCTAACGCAGGACAAAAGGATATTGAATATGGAGCAAAATTTACTAATTGGTGGAATTTAGTTGCTCACGGTGAATCTGAATTTCAAGCTGTAGAAAACTTAAAACTGCATTTCTCGGACTTTAAAAAAAATAACTCAAAAATCCCGAGACCTGGAGCAAATGTTCCTATAGAATTTACAGAGAGAGACCGAATTGAAAAATATGAACATATTGCTGTTGACTTTTTTGAAAAAATAATCGGAATCAATTTTTATGATTGTTTTATTTCTGACTTAAGTTCTTTATTTGATTTTGATTTAGAAAAAGAGGAGACATTAAAAAAAATTAAAACTGAATATGGAATTGTACCACAAGACAAAGATTATTTTCTCGCGGACATTTTTGAACAAATAGACGAAAAAGCCAGTGGCTAACACCATGTAAAAAACATTGCTTATTTTAGTTCAACCGTTTGGTCGTTGCCCGTTTGCCTGCTCTGATTTTCCTTCGGAAAATCCTCGCACTTAAACACGCAACGTTCCTTACACAATCACGTTATGCCCAAGCTAAAAAATGAGACTGCTAATAATTAACGTACTGCTTTTATTCTCGACTCAAGTTTGGTCACAGACCGACCTAGGAATCGGACTTGTCTCTATCGACTTTGATGACAAAACTATTTTGGAGTTTTACTCGGACACTTTAGCTATAGAACCTAAAAAGGTGGTTGAATTTTTTGATGACAGGAGTATTAACAGTTGGAATATAAAAGACCTTGACAAACAAAAAGAATGGCTAAAACCAGAAGTCCTTTGGTTGGACTATTCCGCATTTACTTTTAGATGTTTAAATAAAACTGACAGGTGGTTTCAGATAATCGTCAATAATGAAACTGAAAAGACTTATTGGTTAATAAAGACTGACTCAACGAAATTTAAAAATTGGGAAGAATACCTAAAGGACATGTTTGGAGTTGAGCGACTTTCAAGCTACCCTCAAAAAATTAAGACTGAACCGACCGAAAACTCTAAAGAAATTGAATATCAAGGAACTGATTGTTTTGTAGTCAAATCAATGAAAGGTGATTGGATTGAAATTATGACACCTGACTATTGTGACGAGAATTTTACGGACAGTAAAACTCCAATAAAATCAGGTTGGATAAAATGGCGTAAAGGAGACGAATTGATAATTAATTACTTTACGACAAGTTGAAAAAAAAATAAAAAGCCAGGGCATAACAATGTATATAAAAAATAGGCGAAATAGTGCAGAATTCAAGGGTTTTGGCTCGTATCAGAGTCTATGTTTAATCGAAAGTTTAATGCTTCGAAATCGCCTACTTTTCATATACTAACCGTTGGCAACAAGCCGACAAATCGTCTAATATGGAAATTTGGTGCAAATGTTATACATTTAATTGTACAAAATAATGTACACTAAAATTTAAGAATCATGAGAGCAATAACAATTTCCACTCTACGAAAGAGTATAAAAAAACATTTTGACTATGTTTCATCGTCAATGGAAGTGATAGTTGTGCCAAGAAGCAAAGGCGAGGACGCTGTTGTCATAATGTCTATTAACGAATATAATTCATTGAAAGAAACGGAACACTTATTATCCACTAAAGCCAATAGAAATAGACTAATGGAATCAATAGAACAAATTGACAATGGAAAATTAGTTGAATACAATGAAGATGAAATTGAATTGGCCCATTAATGAATATTGATTTCACCTCGCACGGATGGGAAGATTTCACTTATTGGTTAGAAAACGATGCCGATACAGCACTAAAGATAAAAGACTTAATAAAAGAAATCAAACAAAATCCATTAAGGAACACGGAAACCCGAACCTCTAAAGCATGGACTTAAAGGGTTTTGGTCTAGAAGGATCACTGGAGAGCATAGACTGGTTTATTGGGTATCTGGAAAAAAAGGTGTTGACCAAAAATGCACCATAATTCAATGTAGATTTCATTACGATGACAAATAAAACCAGTTACCAACAATGGCAGCCGTTCCTCCAAAGGCGGACACGGTGCACAACCCTATAATTTCGCTAAAACCGAGGAGGCGCATGCGTTCATTGGCCTGTGCCAGACCCTAGAACATGAACTGGGCGAACGTCCCGATCGTAAAGGGAGAGTCCACCACCTTACTTCCCCAACAATCGCTCCAAATACTCCAATTTCTCCCGTTCCGCCTGTAGGAACCTTTCGTAGAGTTCAAAGACTTTATAACAAGAGCCGTATAATGGGAGACTATCACAGCTTGTCCCGATCTTTCTTCGGGATACGGTCCTGTGAGAGGCTCGGGGAGAAACTCCCCTTGTCTACCTGACTACGCAACCCGTTGGCAGCAAGCTATAAAAATCCGTTAATTCGAGAAAAATAACGACTAAATTGATAATTTTTTATCTTTGATAAAAAGCTTAATAAAGTGAATTTAGAAGCTCGAAAAATAGAATTTGTTCAGGAATTTTTACAACTTCAAAGTGAAGAAGCGGTTTCTCGGCTTGAAAAAATATTGAGAAAAGAAAAAAATGCTTCTGATGAGCGGATATTTGAATCTATTACTGAAGATGAATTGAATAAACGAATCGACCAATCAGAATCTGATTTCCGAAACAATCAATTTAAAAGCAGTTCTGAACTTTTAGCCAACTATGAATAACGGTTTTGAAAGTCATCTGGTCTGAATTCGCAGAAACTCAACTTGACGAAATTTAAAAATATTACGAAAAGAAAGCAAGTTCTGGAATTGCAAAAAAACTTCTGAAAGGAATTATCAACGAACCAAAAAAGTTGATAAAAACACCTCAAATCGGACAAGAAGAGGAATTACCGATACAAAGAGAAATTCTTTATAGATATTTAGTCTACAAAAACTACAAACTGATTTATTCTGTGGATACGGAAAACGGATTTATAAAAATCGCTGACGTTTTTGATACTCGACAAAATCCACCGAAACTCAAACGGACAAAATAAAAGCCAGTTGCCAACACCAGCTATAGTTGATTGCCTCTGACTTTCCTCGCGGAAAGTCCTCGCAAATTTGCTATCTTCGGCTTACGGCGGAAAATCCTTGCGGATTTTCACGCAACTAAACCATAGCCAATCACGTTGTGTGCCATTACAAAAACCTAGAAATATATATGATTATCCGAAATGGATATACGTCTGCCCTTCAAATCCTTTAGACTTTTGTATCAAACAAAAAATTAAGGAAAATGGCAAAAACAATTTTTATCACTGGCGCATCCAAAGGTTTTGGACGTATTTGGGCAGAAGCAGCTTTGAAACGTGGTGACAAAGTCGCGGGTACAGCAAGAAATCTTGACGACATCAAGGACTTAGCTGAACAATACAAAGACACATTTCTGGCTTTGCAACTGGACGTTAATAACCGACAACAGTGCTTTGATACGGTGAAGCAGGCGGAGGAATATCTCGATGGGATGGATGTCTTGATATCCAATGCCGGATATGGACACTTTGGTTTCATTGAAGAAATTGGCGAGGATGATGCCCGCAGGCAAATTGAGACAAACGTTTTTGGCTCACTCTGGGTTATTCAGGCAGTGATTCCGATTATGCGTAAGCAACAATCCGGTCACATTCTTCAGGTGTCCAGCATTGGGGGCTTAGTTGCGTTCCCAAGTTTGGGTATTTACCACGCTTCCAAATGGGCGGCCGAAGGGATTTGCGAATCGTTGCGCCAAGAAGTTCAGCCGTTTAATATAAAGGTGACACTGATTGAGCCGGGCGGCTATTCTACGGATTGGGGTACAGTTTCTGCATCTCAGAGCCAGCCAATAGATGCATACCAACCCATACGTGATAAAATGCAGGCAATGCAGGCTAATACGAAAGCGGGAAATCCTGCCGCTACTGCAGATGCCATTCTGAAAGCGATTGATACTGCTAATCCGCCTTCACGTTTACTACTTGGTAAAGGAATATATAATATTGTTGAGCATGCTTATGAAGAAAGACTGAAAACTTGGAAAGATTGGCTTGCTACATCCGAAGAAGCACAAGGGTAAAACAAAGTAAAAATGAGGATGTGCTTGGGTTAAAACTATAGTGACAATGACAGTAATTAAAACAATAAAGTCCATCAGCGACTTACATAAGAAGTTGGGCTATGAAAAGCCTAAGCACCCCCTCATTACCTTGGTTGACCTCACCAATGTAGGGTCGGAATCCTCCAAAGAGGAGGTATTTTTTACTTTAGACTTTTATGCAATTATATGTAAGAGTTTTGAGGGAATTTTGAAATACGGTCGTAGTATTTACGATTTTCAGGAAGGCTCCCTACTATTTACCGCTCCGGGGCAGATAATCTCCTCAAGCCCAGATTTGAAAGTAACTAAAGGATGGGCTTTGTATTTTCAGCCCGATTTGTTGTACGGTACTGATCTGGCTAAAAAAATTCAGGACTACACTTTCTTCGGATATGAAGTAAATGAGGCATTGCATATATCTGAAGCCGAAAAAAACATTCTTAATACCTGTGTACAAAATATCCATCGGGAATACAATCAAAATACCGATCATCATACACAGGAACTGATTGTGGATTCTATTCAACTGATGCTGAATTACAGTAAGCGGTTTTATGAGCGGCAGTTCATCACCAGAAAGAAGGTAAACTCAGGAATTGTTGAACGATTTGAAGCCTTACTCAGGGAGTATATCAGGGAAAATAACCTGATAGAAACTGGTGTTCCATCGGTCACCTACTTTGCCGATAAGTTAAATCTATCGCCTACTTACCTTACTGATATATTAAAGCATCAAACGGGGAAAAACTCACAAGAACATATTCACCTAGCTCTAGTGAATAAAGCTAAGGATATGCTTTTAGGCACCACAATGACAGTAAGTGAAATTGCCTATGACCTTGGGTTTGAATACCCTTCACATTTCTCAAAATTATTCAAGACCAAAACAGGTAAGTCACCAAGAGAATATCGGTTATTGAACTGAAAAAAACGGCACACACACAGCATATAGCTTATGGCGGGTGAACGGCTACCAGCAAGGTTTTCTTTCCGTAGCCAGCTTTGGTTTCGGTGGACAGGAAAGTGCTTCGAAACCGCCACAAAGCCATATGCAAACCGATGGTGTGGAATTCCCTGCGGTCATCCCACACCATCGGTCCGGGGCCTCGCCCCGGACCGTTGTAGTGCATTTAAGAAACGCTAATGAAGAAATTCTGGATATTGATTTTAATAATTCTGATAGCACCAATAATAGGTGGAATTTACGGAATTCTTCACGACCAATTGACTTATACAATTTCACCGGAATACTATACAAAATTTAAATTTTATCAATTTGGACTTGCCACGGCAGGAAATGAGGCAGTATTTCCCCATCCAAGATTTGAAGTTTCGATTGTTGGATTCATGGCAACTTGGTGGATGGGACTACCAATTGGACTGATATTGGGGCTAGTTGGACTACTCCATTCAAGTGATAAAATGCTAAAAGCAACTTTAAAATCAATTGTGGTTACAATGGTAGTTGCACTATCAACAGGACTAATTGGATTGGCTTACGGCTGTCTTTTTCTAAAATACTCGGATTTAAGTTGGTTCATGCCCGATAATTTAATTGACAAAGAAAATTTTATTGCAGTTGGTTCTATGCATAATTTTAGCTATTTGGGAGGTTTATTTGGACTATTTGCAGGGATTTTCTACAGTATTAAACAAAAAAATAAAAACGCACTACAACACCGGCTATAGTTCCTTCTGACTTTCCTCGCGGAAAGTCCTCGCAAATTTGCTATCTTCGGTTTACGGCGGAAAATCCTCGCGGATTTTCACGCAACGAAACTATAGCCAAACACGTTACCATACATTTGAACGAAACATTGAAAATAGCACTTAAAATAATCGGATTAATAATTCTATTGGTATTTTCATATTTCATAGAAATGATAATTTTCTTGTTGATTTTTGGAGAAGGCGGACAAGCAAGTAGTGTAATGAATAATGGGCTAACAAAATTAATTATGTATGTTCCATTAATAATTATTGGAGGAATTGCGTTTAAAATGTTTAAAAAAGAACACATAAACTGATTTAATCAATACTATGGATAAAATAAAAACCGAATCGAATATTGGAATTCGCTTTGCTGCTGGATTAGTGGATTATATCATAATTTGTGCTGTTACTTTCTTTATGATTTACACACTTGGCGAACCGAATGACGAAGGTGGATATTCATTAAATGGATTCCCTGCTCTAATACCTATGATTTTTTGGCTAATAATGACCGTTGGACTTGAAATTGGACTTGGCTCAACTCTTGGAAATTCATTAGTTGGACTTAAGCCGATACCAAAAAACAGAATGAACCAAAAACTGACTTTTGGAGAATCTTTTAAAAGACATTTGCTTGACCCAATTGATATGTTCTTTTTTGGATTGGTCGGAATTATAACAATAAAAAATACAGATAAAAATCAACGATTAGGAGATATTTGGGGAAATACGATTGTTGTAAAAACATCTGAATTAAATATAACGGAATAAAAAAACGTATGGCAACACCGTATAAAAATAATTGCTAGTTTTAGTTAAACCAAAGTTAGTTGCTCGTTTGCCAGCTTCCGATTTTCCTTCGGAAAATCCGCGCCCCCAAACACGCAACTTTCCTTACACATAAACGTTGTGCGCAAGCTGAAAATCGTGCCAAAGTTCAACATTTGAACAAATTTCAAAGTTTTAGAAAAAAATGTCCAAAATTGAATACGCCAAATGTCTTTAGAGTGAACTAAAACATTTTACAATGAAAAAATATTTATTACTTCTTCACGAAGACATCGAAAAAATGCAAAAACTTTCCCCGAAAGAAATGGAGGAATTGACAAATTCCCATATGGTTTGGGCAGAAAAATTAGGCAAATTGGGACATCTTATTTCTGGCGAGGGACTTGAAGAAAATAGCATTCAGATTTCTGGAAAAGACTGTATCGTGAAAGACGGAACTTTCTTGGAGTCTAAAGAAATGATTGGTGGTTACTATTTACTACAAGCCAAAGATTTAAAAACGGTTATAGAATTGGCAAAAGGTTGTCCTTGCCACTTATGGGGCGGAACTACCGAAATCAGGCCGATAATGGAATATGAAGGATAAAATATCTTCGGTTGTCGAATCAAGCTACAGAACGTTCTATGGTAAATTATTTTCGGCTCTTTTCAGTCAATTCGGTGCTAATTATGTAAGCGAAATCGAAGATGCAATTCAAAATTCATTTTATAAATCTTTAAAAAGTTGGAAGCCAAACCAAGTTCCCGATAACAAAGAAAATTGGTTTTTTATTGTTGCCCGAAATGATGTCTTGAACCAAATAAAAAAAGGAAGTAAAATACATTCAGAAACTAATTTTAGAAAAGGCGAAGAAACTGAAAATGCAAACGAGGACTTAAGACTGAAAACCATTTTGTTTTTATCAAAAGCAAAAAGCGTTTCTTCCAAAGTGAAAGTAATTTTCATCCTAAAAAACATCTTTGGACTGCATATCAAACAAATTAATGAATGTACTTTACTATCTCAAGATGCTATTTATAAAAGTATAAACAGAGCAAAAAAAGATTTTCATCAAGCTACAAAAGACGCAAATTTCGATTTGACTTTTCAACAAGTAACCGAAAATGAAATTGTAGTTATAGAAGAAATTCTATACGCGGTTTTCAATATCGGTTTTGACTCATACAACGAAAAAACCAATTCAATTATAAATGAAGATTTGTGCTTAGAGGCTTTATCGCTTTCAAAAATTTTGTTCGACAAATTTCAGCGAGTAACAACAAAAAATCTTCTTGCATTATTTTGTTTTCATCTTGCAAGAGTTCCGGAAAAGGTTAAAAATGACAAAATCATTTCATTCTTTGAGCAGGAAAAAACCAATTGGAACAACGACTTTATCAAATTAGGTTTTCACTTTTTAGAAAAACCTGAAAAGCTCAATAAATACTATATAGAGGCTTTGATTGCAAGCAAGCATATGACAGCTACAAAGAACGACATTGAACATTGGAACGAAATAATAAAATTATACCAATTATTAATTTCGGTTTCAAATTCGCCAATTACGAAATTGAACCTTTGTTATTGTTTAAGTAAGGTACAGAGAATCGAGGAGGCAAAAGTATTATTGGAAATTGTCGAAAATGAATTACCTAACGGACACATCTATCTTTCTTTGGTAAAGGCTAACATTTTAGCAAACAAACAAACCTTAGAATCAGAAAAAATAATTAACCAAGTATTACTAAAAATTAACCAAAAAATCAGGCGGGAATACATATTAGAAAATATGCCAACTGACTTATGAATAGAACATTAAAATTATGCGAAGACTATTTATAATCTTAATCATAACATTTACTGTATCTTGCGCAGAAAAGAGGGACTTTTCAAAGCAACAAGACCAAAACCAAAAAGTAATTGAACAGTATTTTGAACATTTCAATAATCACGATTGGCAAAAAATGGCAGAAATGTATATTGAAACAGCGGAATTTAAAGACCCATCACTTGGTTCGGGAATTGTTAAAATGACCAAAGCCGAAACGATTGCCAAGTATTCGGAACTAAATGCAATATTTCCTGACATACACGACAGAATAGTCCAAACCTATCTTTCGGGCGAAAAAAATATAATTGTGGAATTTATATCGAGCGGAACTGCACCTGACAACTCGAAATTTGAATTACCTATTTGTACCATATTTACAATCGAAAACGGAAAAATAACAAAGGATTTTTCGTATTTTGACAACTTTGAGGAATAAAAGCAAGCACATAACAAGGTATATAAAAAATAGGCAAAACATTACTAAATTCAAAGCTTTTGGCTCATATCAAACTTTGTTCTTAACCGAAAGTTTAGTATTTCGAAATTGCCTACTTTTCATATACTAGACCGATGGTGCGGAATTCCCTGCGGTCATCCCACACCATCGGTCCGGGGCCTCGCACCGCATGACCCGTGGAGCACCCTTGCAGGGAACTCCACACATCATGGGCTTAGGCGCCATACCGCCCTACCGGGCGGAACGGCACGAAGCCCCGGACCGTTGTACACCATTTGAAAAAAGCATTTTTAATCATATTGACCCTTATCGAATTTTTGTCATTTGGACAAGAAAAGGAACTGAATTCGATTAGACCAAGCGAACTGGATAGTATCTATGTTCAAGCATTGAAAAGCAGATTTGACCTTTACTATAGAGCGGTTGGAAATATATCGAACTGAATGAAAACGGGATTCACTCCCGAATATTTAAGCGAAATTCGAAAGAGGCTTCTTTCTTAAACCAGTTTAAGTTTTTCCCTATTCTAATTCTCCAATTTTGCATTGAACAATTTTATTTAAAAGAACAATACAATGCAAAAACGATTAAATATTAAGGAAGTTGCTCCAAATGCGCTACAAGCGATGATTGGCCTAGAAATCTACCTTTCAAAGGCTTCCATTTCAAAGACAACCAAAGAACTTATAAAAATCCGTGCTTCACAAATTAACGGTTGTGCATATTGTATCAATATTCACGCTCAAGACGCAATCAAAAATGGCGAAACGAACCAGCGAATTTTTCTGCTGAATGCCTGGAGAGAAGCTCAGGATATTTATACGGAAGAAGAAAAAGTAGTATTGGCTATAACGGAAGAGATAACATTAATCCATCAAAATGGGTTATCTGACGAAACTTACTCAATCGCCTTACAATTTTTTAGCGAAACCCAAATTGCAGATATCATAACAGCCATTATTACCATTAATCTCTGGAATAGGGTTGTACTAAGCACTCACCTACCGATAGGACAAAGTCTTGCATAAGACTTATAAATAGGACAAGCTGTTTGGATCCACTTGGAATTGCTAACGTCTGTGCCAAGCCTAAATTTAAAGCTTATTAACCCGTAACTGACGGTTATACGGGAACGTCAGACTGTCCCAAAACTTAAAGATAGCTTTACCTTATAAAGTGTTATATTCTTTATCTTTAGGTATGGAGTATCAACAAAAACAATCCCGAACCCAGCTTTCCCTTATACCACTTGTTTGGACGATATGATCGGTGAGGAAAACTCGGTACGCACCATTGATCATTTTGTGAACGGCTTGGATCTAGAGGCCTTAGGTTTTAAGCCCATGGCATCGCAAGGAGATAGATGATCTGGATAAAAAGAATATTAATCGTTGTTGGAACTTTAATCGCTGTTTACGTTCTATCGATTTCCCTTTTGGTTTTTTCACCAACCATTTCGGACTATTTTAATCGGACCGATTTTGATAGTAAAACTTGGATTGAATGGAAAGGAACTGAACCGCCCTCAAAGTTCGCTGGAACATGACCCATGATTTAACCAACAATTATAATCTTATTGGAAAAAAAGTATCTGACTTAAAAAAAATATTGGGAAAACCATCTACAGAAAACAACAATGAAATTGGTTATTATTTGGGAATGACTGGACATGGAATAAATACTGGCTCTCTGACTTTTAAAATAGTGGATGGAGTTGTTGTAGGATATAAAATTCGGCAAGGATAATAAACACCGGCTATAGTTCATTGCTTCTAACTTTCCTCTCGGAAAGTCCTCGCAAATTTGCTATCTTCGGTTTACTGCGGAAAATCCTCGTTGATCAAATCGCAACTATTCTTATACAAACACGTAACGGTCAGACTTCTATCGACACACATTCAGATAACTAAACAGTAACAAACTCACCTTTTTCACTGATAACTTGATTTCCCCATTCTGTTATTGCTTCTAAAATCGGGACAAAACTTTTCCCAAAATCAGTTAAGCTATAAACAACTTTAATTGGCGGTTTTCTACCTTTAACTTTCCGGGAAATTAAACCGTCCTTTTCTAATTTTTTCAACTGTAAACTTAAGGTCATTTCCGTAACGGACGGCATTTCTTTACGAAGTTCACTATATCTTTTTGGATCATCCTTTAAATGATAAAGAATAACTGCTTTCCATTTTCCGCCGACCAAATCCATTGTTAGGCTTACCGTGCAAGGGTAGGTTTTCCCTTTCAGTTTTACAAAATCGCCAATGCATTCCATTTTCATTTCTCAATGTTTTCAACCTATCCGATTTGATAGGTATTGCAAATGTATATTGCTCAACTTAGTTTTGCAACTAAAATAATTATAGTACAACATGAAAAAAAAAATATTAATAGTGTTCGCTCACCCCGAGCAAACATCCCTTACCAGAACAATGGTAAATACGAGTATTGAAGTTCTTGAAAAAATGGGACATGAAGTAATAACTTCCGATCTTTATGCGATGAAGTGGAAAGCTGTATATGATGAAGAAGATTTTCCAGTTAGGGCTAACAGTGAAAGACTTTCGTTCATACATGAATCAGGAAATGCATATGCTACTCAAAATCTAACTCCCGATGTTGTAAAAGAACAAGAGAAATTACTAAGTGCCGATGCTGTTATTTTACAATTCCCATTATGGTGGTACAGTATGCCAGCAATTTTAAAAGGATGGATCGAGAGAGTATATGCTTTTGGATTTGCGTATGGATATAAAAATGGCACCAATGAATTTAGATTTGGCGAAGGTATCTTAAGTGGTAAGAGGGCAATTGTTTCCGTATATACAGGTGGCCCGGAAAGTGATTACAGTCCAAGAGGTATCAATGGCCCTATCGAACAATTATTATTTCCCCTTACCCATGGTGCACTGTTTTATCCGGGAATGGAAGTATTACCCACCCATGTAATCCATAGCGCCGCCTTTATAACTCCTGAAGAGGTAGAAAAAGCAAAACAAATCTGGTCTTCAAGGCTCCATAATTTATTTACTGATACACCCATTCCTTTCAGATCTCAAAATGGTGGGGATTATCCCGATAGACATGTATTAAGAGATGACATTGATCCTGAAAAGACAGGGATCAATGCCCATATTGCTCGGTAATAACAATAAATTTTTAATCAATGGGAAAAACTTGGTTTATTACAGGAATATCTAGCGGATTGGGTAAAGCTCTTGCCCAATCCGTTATTAAAAAAGGAGACTTCGTGATCGGAACATTCAGGACCCAATCACAGGTTGAAGACTTTAACAAACAACATAAAGAAAATGGCTTTGCCATTAAATTGGATATTTCAAACGAAACTGAAATTGACAAAACTGTTGAATCCATTATTTCAAAATTTGGGCGTATTGATGTTTTGGTCAACAATGCGGGGATGGGTTTTGCAGGTGCCATTGAAGAAACTTCAACCCAAGAAGTGAGACAGGTATTTGAAGTAAATTTCTTTGGTACCTTAAAACTGACACAAGCCGTTCTGCCATTTATGCGCAAAGAAAAGAAAGGACACATTATTCAGATTTCATCACACGCAGGGATAAAAGCTTCTGCAGGTTTTGGCATTTATAATGCCAGTAAATTTGCCTTGGAAGGTTTTAGCGAAGCAATGGCACAAGAAGTTGCCCCATTAGGAATAAAGGTGTCAATAGTTGAGCCAGGGCCGTTCCGTACAAAATTTGCAGATAAAGGTAAAGGACTTGAAGCAAAAAAAGTGATCTCAGACTATTCGGAAACCGCAGGTGCTTTTAGGAACAAGTTAAAAGGAATTGACGGAAAACAAGAAGGCGACCCAGTAAAAGCATCCCAAGCGATTTTCGACTTGGTTAATTCAGAAAATCCGACACTTCGCTTACCTCTTGGAAAGGTTGCATTAATGACGATCGGAATGAAATTGGACAGTATAAAATCGGACTTGGAAGCGAACAGAAAAACGGCTGAAAATGCTGTATATGAATAAAAAACGTGCCACAACAACGTGCAAAAGCAATAGCGGTTCAGGTGCAAAACTTGAACCGTTTTTGTTTAAAATAAAGTATATTGTAATCCGAAAAGTAGTCGCGTAAAATGCGCTACTGCCCATACACACAACCGATGGTGTGGAATTCCCTGCGGTCATCCCACACCATCGGTCCTGGGCCCCGCACCGCATGATGTGTGGAGTTCCCTGTAAGGGTGCTCCACACATCATGGGCTTAGGCGCCATACCGCCCTACCGGGCTGAACGGCACGAAGCCCCGGACCGACGTTAGCGGTCATTGTAACGGACATCCCAAATACCACAATAAAATGAACAAAAATGACAAAGAAAGAAATAGCACAAGACTTTTTAAAACTTGCTTCCAAAGGGCAATCAAGTAAAGCGTTTGAACTATATGTTTCGGGCGACTTTAAACATCATAACGCTTGGTTCAAAGGGGACGGACAAACTTTAATGATCGCAATGGAAGAAAACGCCAAGAAAACACCTGACAAAGTTTTTGAAATTCAAAGAGCATTGGAAGACGGAAATTTAGTTGCAGTTCATTCCCGTGTCAGACAAACACCGAATGACTTAGGTGCGGCAGTAATTCACATTTTTCGTTTTGACAACGACAAGATTGTTGAACTTTGGGACTTCGGACAAGGTGTTCCTGCGGAAATGGTAAATGAAAATGGAATGTTTTAACAACAAAAAACAACGAACCGCTAACACGGGCTTTGCGCTAGTGGGCGGACAGTGCGAATAGAACCATTTGCGCATTGATAAAGGTTGGTGCCGGAAGACAGTTTACGGTTTTCAAAAGGCCTTCAACGCAAAGCCCTAACCGATGGCGGTAATTTGAAAAAACAAATGAAGTACATAATAATAATAGGCATCATCGCAATTGTAATTATTTTAATTCTTTTCAACCAGCATCACAAACGAATTGACAAACCGTAACCACAGCGTTACAGGAATTGCAAGAAACGTAAACGTTGCGGACAAACCGAACCTGACAACCCTTTCGGCAGACATTACGGACGTGAGCAAACTTGCTGAAAACCTAAAGGGCAACGACACGGTTGTAAGCGCTTTCAACGCAGGATGGACAAATCCAAATCTTTACAACGACTTTCTTGCAGGCTCAAAAGCTATCCAAGAGGCGGTAAAACTTGCAGGTGTCAAACGCTACATTGTTATTGGCGGTGCAGGAAGTCTGTATGTGGCAGAAGGTGTTCAAGCGGTGGATACACCTGATTTCCCCAAAGAATTTTATGATGGAGCTTCGGCAGCAAGGGACTATTATAATTTTCTGAAAGCAGAAAACGATTTGGATTGGGTGTTTTTTAGCCCCGCATTTGAAATGCATCAAGGTATTACGACAGGACGAACAGGAAAATATCGTATAGGAAATGACATGCCTGTTTTTGACGATAACAACAGAAGCGTTTTATCCGTTGAAGATTTAGCTGTTGTTATTGCTGACGAAGTTGAAAATCAAAAACACCACAAGACAAGATTTACAGCGGCTTACTGAACAGTAACGCTTTAATGGACTTTAAAAATGTTCGGCACTACCATGTGACGGACATTTTTTTTATAAATTTTCGGGATGGACGGAGAACAAAAAATCGCCTGTAACAGGGGCTTGGCGTAATAGTGGGTGAAGTGCTCCGTATGAGATTTATTGCTAAATTTGAAATTTGGTGCTTCCATCAACGGGAGGGCCTTAATGCCGCCACTACGCCAAGCCCCGAACGGTTAACTGCCATTTGGGCCAAAACAGCAAATTTTGACAAAAAAATACAATGATAAGACCATTTTCAGCCACTATTTCCGAAGAAATTCTTGATGACCTAAAAAATAGAATTAAAAATACCCGTTGGCCAGATGAAATAACCAACTCAAATTGGATCTATGGAACCAATCTTTCCTTTATGAAAGAATTAGCCGATTATTGGCTGTACAAATTCAACTGGAGAAAAGTAGAGGCCGAAATAAATTCTTTTCCAAATTTTATTGCAACCATTGATGGTCATGACATTCACTTTGTACACGTTAAGGGAAAAGGGAAAAAGACCATTCCATTGATCATAACCCATGGTTGGCCCGGTTCCTTTATCGAAATGCTCAAGCTAATACCTCTGTTGACCGATGATGAAGAAATTTCTTTTGATCTAGTGATTCCCTCCATTATTGGGTTTGGATATTCAGGGAAAAGTCGGGTCGAAGGTTGCAATTCAGAATTTGTGGCCCATTTATGGCACAAATTAATGATGGAACTGGGATATGAAAAATATGGGGCACAAGGCGGGGATATCGGTGCCGGGGTTAGCTCTTGGCTCGCTTTAAGATATCCTCTGAACCTGATCGGGCTGCACCTAAATTACATTTCCGGCTCTTACAGACCATTTTTAAAGGACGGGGAGCAATTGACAGGTGAAGTTGTGGCTTTCCAAAAATACGCATCGGATTGGGCTTCCAAAGAAGCTGCATATTCATTTATACAAAGTACGAAGCCCATAACATTAGCTTTCGGATTAAATGACTCGCCCGTAGGATTATGTGCTTGGATCATTGAAAAATTCAATTCGTGGAGCGATCACGATGGAGCGATCAATTCCGTATTTACAAAGGATGAACTACTTGCAAACGTAACACTTTATTGGGTGACCCAAACGATCCATCCATCCATACGGATGTATAACGAAAACAGCAGACATCCCTTACAACTTGGCGAAAACGATCATATAAAAATCCCTGTCGCCTTCGCAAAATTCCCGAAAGAATTGCCCACGCCACCACGTTCATATATCGAAAAAGGTTTCAATATCACACATTGGACCGAAATGCCGGCCGGTGGACATTTTGCAGCAATGGAGCAACCAGATCTGTTGGCAAAGGATATAAAAGATTTTTTTAAAGAATTGGCTATTTAGAAAAAATTAGATCGTTTAAAAAAGAAAAAACCGCAGTTAACCAGTGTAAAAATAAAGAATTGATTATCAACTACTTGTGAAATCTTAAGGACTTTCCCCTGGTTCGTTCGATTTTCAGTAAGTTAGTGGCTTGTATGTGCAACTATCCTTACACCCATCGTTGTGCTTAATTTGAACCTCACAGCAAAAGTCATCGCTAAATTCAATTATACGGATTATTTTTATATATTTATACGTATAAATTAATTGTTATGGATGCCAAGTTAACCTTAAAGCTCAATCAGAGGATTATTGAAAAAGCCAAGGAGTATGCTTCCAATAAAAAAATGAGCTTGTCCCGCATTGTAGAGGCTTATTTACAATCCTTGACTTCAGATAATGATAGTTCCGAATTTGAAATTTCCCCTTTCGTGAAAAGCATCTCAACAGGAACTGAAATCCCTGCCGACTTGGACTATAAAAAGGAATATTCAGATTATTTGATCGCAAAATATAAATGAGCAAAAGGATTTTTATAGACACAAATGTAATGCTGGACCTTTTAGGAGAGCGTAAACAATTTTATGAACCGATTGCGAAAATTGCAACGTTGGCCGAAAAAGAAAAACTGACAATGGTCGTTTCCCCTATTTCATTTGCAACGGTAAACTATTTTCTTGCAAAATTTGAGAATGGAAAAATTGCGAGGGAAAAGCTACGAAAATTTAAGATAATCTGTGAAATTTGCCCTCTGGACGAGCAAACGATCGAAAAAGGATTGAATTCCTCCATAAAAGATTTTGAGGATGCCTTGCAATATTTTAGTGCAACGGAGTCGGAATGCGAAATTATAATAACAAGAAACGGAAAAGACTTTAAAAAATCGTTGTTACCCGTAATGACAGCAGGCGAATTTTTGAAATCATTGCATAAAAAATAACTACACCCTATAACTAAGCGTTCCCTGAAGTGATTTGGGGCAGGCCGTGTGGTCGGTGAACTCAGTGTTGACCGAACCGGTCTTGGTCGGTTTTCCCTATATGGGGATCGATCTGTTTTATTGTGGGTTTTAGGGATGGCCCGTTGACCCATGTTGCTGCTTTTTAGGAATACTTCTACTTTTTACAGTAAATTCCACTTTACGGATCTGATTGACCGTTGTGTTGTTATGGATTTTCCCGAAATTCCCTTGGTAAGACCACAGGCATCCTTTGGTTCGAAAGCCACCGAACAGATTTGGAACGGAATTCGGGTTGGGAAAATGCCGATTGAAGTCCAAAACGTAGGACGACGGAAGCTCAGAATGCTGAACAACTCACAGGACATTTCTGATTTAAGGATTCCACCGTCGAACCGACTTGAAAAGCTTGGTGGAAAACTGGGCGATTATTATAGCATTCGAATAACAAACAATGGCGTATACTGTTCCTATGGGACAAAGGAAACGCAAGTGAAGTGGAAATATTGGATTATCACTAAAAAAATAAAAAAATGCAAAAGTTGGCAAATGTACATACCGGCGAGATTTTGTTTTACGAGTTTCTTGAACCTCTTGAAATTACCGCTTACCGACTTTCAAAGGATTTGAAAATTCCTCAAACACGCATTTCGGAAATTGTAAAAGGTAATCGGAGAATAACGGCGGACACTGCTTTGCGGTTAAGTAAATATTTTGGGAATTCGGCCAAGTTCTGGCTCGGACTTCAAGACGATTATGACATCGAGGAAGAGAAAGGGGCAAAAGAAGCGGAACTCAATGAAATCAAGCATTTCGAAAAGAAAAACGTCGCATAACAATACCTAGGTCCCTAGGGCAAAAAGCGTTAAATTTAATTGCTTGGGTTTCCTTAACAAGACCGCAAAATCTTATGGATCTAGCTTTGGGCAAAAAAGCAAAAAGCAACACAATAAGCTTTAGCTCCGTGGGTAGACCTTTATTTTCCCAACATTTTTCTTCCATACCTAATTCCCCAATCGATCATGTTGTCCATAATGGTCCATAAAGTCCTGCCGTGTTCGGTAAGCTGGTACCGGAAACTTATGGGCCGTATACCCAGAACGTTCCGTTTTATCAACGGATTTATCTCAAGCCTTGCCCAACATTTTGTTGGAAAAGCCATTCACACCGTTTAAAATATCCAAAAACCTTCTTTTGTTGTAAAAACAAATGGACGATTATTCGCGATTTTCCATTTGCCCCGCAAGATGCTTCCGAACGGCCTTCATTTCTTTTTTTGCTCGTCCTGTTTAAATTCACTCCATTCCCTGCGAAGTTACTTTGTTACCTGAAGGTGACCGTTACTTTTTGTTACAAAGTCACTAAAATAAATTAAGCTTCCTAACTTTGTACCCGAACATCAAATAATTTTAAAATGGATCTTAAAAATAAAAATGTGGTCATTACGGGCGGAAGCACGGGCATAGGATACGCAACCGCAGAATCCTTTATAGCAAAAGGAGCCACTGTGACCATCACCGGTAGAAATGCCGAAAACCTGGAAAAAGCGGCCGCCAAGATCAACAGCCCACATTTGAAAACGGTCGTTGCGGATACTTCGGAGATGGCGGGGATCGAAATATTGGAAAAGGAAGTGGCAAAAAGCGGCCGCAAGGTGGACGTCCTTTTCTTGAATGCGGGAATAGCGGTATTCGCCCCGATCGAAGAAGTGACCGAAGCGGATTTTGATGCACAGTTCCACACCAATGTCAAAGGAAGTTTCTTCACCTTACAAAAATTGCTCCCCCATATCCCGAACGGTGCAACGGTACTGTTTACATCCTCAACCGTTGCAACGGCCTCTAATCTGGGGACAAGTGTCTATTCCGCAACCAAAGGGGCACTGAACAAAATAGCCCAGATTGCGTCGAACGAATTGGCAGACAGGCAAATACGGATAAACATCCTTAGCCCTGGACCGGTGAAAACGGAAGGTTTCGACAAGGCGGTCACCACCGATGAGGCAAAGGATCACTTGGCTTCGGCAACGGCTTTGCAAAGATTGGGTACCCCCGATGAAATTGCCAAAACGGTCCTGTTTCTGGCTTCCGATGAGGCAAGTTTCATTACGGGAACGGAATTACTGGTGGACGGTGGCTACACCAACTATGCACGGAAATAAATGAAGTGATTTAAACATCCTTTGCAAACAGATCGATCACCATGCACAGGTAAGCGGCCAACGGCCTTTTACTTGTGCATTTTTGTATTGATGGGGAAAGGCCAGCACATACTGATCTGTTTAAGATTATGGCCACATAAAACCTGAAATGGCCAAAACCACGATTTATAGATCAACCGAGATATCAGATTGAAAAATGACGGAGAGGTCCATTCCTGAAATTAGGGAATTGGGAAAAAGGAGAAATAGTACCTCCACTTGTATTGATGGCCTATGGTTGTTTGAACCTAAATGGAATTGGAGCGGTTGGCAACCTGTCCTGTATTTTAAATTAATTTTGGTATATTTCCGATACTGTGGAATTGTACTTAAGGCATTCCTCCAAGAAATTCCGGATTACACGCTATACCTATGGTAAAAAACGGAAAGTTTGTAAAAAACGAAACCCGATAGTTTGATCGAAATCAGGGACCATCGGGAATAAGATATTACAAATATAACAATTATATTGATACTTGCCGAAACAATCTTATGAGGTACAACCAATTTGAGAGTATCATATCTGCTCCAAGAATGAGTAGGTATTTAGTTGCGTGTTTTGGAAACACAAGGAAATCAATGACCCTATACCGACTTAATCTAAAATTATCGCAAGAATTTTTTACGGTTATCAGCTGTTTTGAAATTTCTTTAAGAAATAAAATAGACGGACATCTAACCCTTACTTTAGGAAATAATTGGTTAAGAAACGGTGCTCAACAACACGGGATATTCGACAATAATTATACATGGCATACAAAAAAGAATATAAATGATGCAATCGACTCACTCGGAACATCCTATACCCATAATAAATTAGTCGCAGAATTAGGGTTCGGCTTCTGGAGATTTTTATTCGCTCAAAGACAATATACCGCTACAGGACGAAATTTATTGTCCATTTTCCCCACAAAACCAAAAAGTAGTCCGACCAATCAGTACAATCCAAATTATGTTTTTAATCAATTAGCAGCTATAAATAAATTCAGAAATAGAATTGCTCATCACGAACCAATTTGTTTTAGGAATTCACACTCAATAAAGGATTCAACCGAAGCAAGACAACTTTACGCCACAATTATGCAATTTTTTCAATGGATGAACATAAATGAATCCGAACTTCTATATGGAATTGACCATATCAATAAAGTCTGTAATGATTTGGATAATTTATAATAAAAATAGGCCAGTTGCAGACACAGTTTACAACACTTCACTTCGATGTGCCAATCCCCAATCGATCATGGTATCTATAAGGTCTACCAAGCTTTTACCGGATGCCGTCAATCGGTATTTTATCAATACAGGGGTTTGGTCGTATACCTCGCGCACCACAATACTGTTCATCTCCAGTTCCTTTAGTTCTTTGGAGAGCATACGGGGCGTGATCTTGTCTATATTGTCCAGCAGATCTTTAAAACGGTCCTTGCCACGCAGCAAAGAGGCAATGATGGGCAATTTCCACTTTCCGCTAATAACGTTCATGGTATCGGTCAGTGCAAGTACATAGTTCTGCGGACACCGTTGTTGCTCTTCCGTTTCTTGCCGTACAATTTCTTTAAAATCGTTCATGGGGTTCCCGTATTAGGTTCAGTATACAAAAGTATAGCACTATTTTTTAATTACAAACTATAAATAGTATATCAACCTCTGTAGCTTTGTCCCATCAAAAAAACAGACATTATGATTTTAGTTACAGGTGCAACGGGAAAATACGGCTCCAAGGCCATAGCACATTTATTGGACAAAGGAGCGGCCGTAAAAGATATAGCGGCATTGGTAAGGAAGGATGAGGATTTTAAATCTTTTGAGGAACAGGGGATCCAGGTCAGAAAAGGGGACTATTCCGATGTCGGTTCATTGGTCGATGCTTTTGCGGGCGTGGACAAACTACTACTGGTTTCCAGTAGCGACCGGGGAGCGGTCGAAAACCGTACAAAACATCATATAAACGCCATTACGGCGGCCAAAAAAGCGAAGGTTGGGCATGTTGTCTATACCTCTTTTGTGAGGACCGAGGGCCATGAAAAATCCGCCATTGCCGCTTTTCAGAATTCCCATTTGGAATCCGAAAGGTTTTTAAAGGAAAGTGGACTGACCTATACGATCCTACAAAATGGGATCTATCAGGAGATGATCCTTGCTTTTGTAGGGGAAAAGGTCGCCGAAACGGGTACCATTCTGTTCCCTGCACAAGATGGCAGAGCTGGTTGGGTACTTCGTGATGAGCTGGCCGAAGCAGCGGCCGTTGTATTGACCACCACGGGACATGATAACAGCTCCTATAATTTGACGAACAATACATCGGTAGGTTTTGAACAAATAGCCGCATATATCTCCGAAACTTTGCACAAAAAGATAGATTATAGATCTCCCATTATTGATGATTTTAGGAACCTTCTCCAAGAAGCGGGCGTGCCGGAAATGTATATAGGGATGTTGATCATGTGGGGTACCGGTGTAGCGGAAGGTATGATGGACCTGGAAGATACCACTTTGGAAACCTTATTGGGCAGAAAACCTATAACGGTGCAGCAATTTATTAAAAGGATCTACGGTTGATTCCTTGAACGATAGTGTACAATAGGCTGTTAAAATGCATCATTTTGACAGCCTATTCCAATTTATGGCTCATTTGAAAACGATAGGAGCAGATCCGCTAGGGTAATGTCAACTTTGGTTTTGTGGTATATCTATATGTGTTGGAGACTTCCAAATTTATAATGCAATAAATATTTTTCGAATAAAGATTTATATTTATTGTTTATCAATAAATATTTTATATTTTAGCTGCAAGTTTCTTAATCCAACAATGATGTCAAAAACAAACACTTTCGTATTTAAGGGCCTGCACATCGTGGCCTGGGTGATCTTTGTAGGCCTGTGCGTGGAAGCCGGTGGCCTGATCGTCAATTTCTTTTTCAGCCTGTACAGGCCTGAATTCGTCCAGAACCTGTACCAGAAGTTGGACCTGTCCGAAATGTTTGAAAAGAGCAGATGGGCTTTTTTTGGTATGTACAGCTTTGTTCTGGCCATTACAATTTTAAAAGCGTGCCTTTTTTACGTCGTAATCGAGCTTATGCAAAAAATGGACCTATCAAAACCCTTCAGCACTTTTATTTCCGATCGGATTTCAGTGATCGGTCATTTCACCCTTTCACTGGGGCTGTTGGGATACATCGCCGAACAGTCCGCTAAAAATTTGATGCACCATGGTTTCGATACCACCCATTTGGACCCATTTTGGACCGACAGTCAAGCTTTTATTCTGATGGGGGCCGTAATCTATATTATTGCCGCTGTTTTCAAAAAAGGGGCGGATATTCAAAACGAAAACGATCTAACCGTTTAGCGATGGCGATAATAGTCAATTTAGACGTTGTAATGGCCAAACGAAAGATGTCCCTGAACGAACTTTCGGACAGGGTAGGGCTGACCTTATCCAATCTCTCCATATTAAAAACGGGCAAAGCAAAGGCCATAAGGTTCAGTACTTTGGAAACGATATGTAACGTACTGGAATGCCAACCGGGCGATATTCTGGAATATGTGGGGGACGATGAAAATACGCCCCGTTAACGCACAATAAGGGATTATTCTTCTTCTAGCCAGTACCCTTGGAGGTGGCTTGTTTCTATGTCATCTAATTTTTCTCCGTATGCCTCCTGAGCTTGCCCCGATAGGTCTGATTTTTCTGATTATATTGTAGGCCCGCCCCGAGGCAGTTAGTTGAGGGGACTTTAACAGCACATACTGATTATAAAGCAATACACAGAAACAAGTTTACCGGATACCATGGAAAATTTTGATTGGACCTCCTATACAAAGCGAATAGCCATTAAGTCGGATCTGTCCACCGTTTATGATGCCTGGACCAAGGCGAACGAACTGGAGCGTTGGTTCTTAAAAAAGGTGGAGTTCCAAAAGGCCGACAATTCCTTATTTGAACGGGATGGAAACGTAACTGAAAATATAAGGTATACATGGTATTGGTATCTTTATAAGGAGCCTATGAAAGGGGCAATCACAAAAGTGAACGGCAAGGATTTTATCCAATTTACTTTTGAGGGCAATTGCCTGGTGGATGTAAATCTTGAAGAAATGGATGGATATGTAATGGTTACCCTAAGGCATCATAATATTCCATTGGATGACCGTTCCAAACAATATGTCCGGCTTGGTTGCACAAATGGGTGGACCTTTTACCTGACCAACCTCAAATCCATCTTGGAAGGTGGCCTCGATCTAAGAAATAAGAACGAAAAATTTCCCCCACTGATCAATAACTAAGATCACCGCTTGTTTTTAGCACAAAGGGCGCTAGAACTACAAAAGGCGGAGTGGTGTTAAGAAAAGCACTGTCCATCTTACGCCACAAAGTAAGGATAAACGTTAGACCGCCCGACCCAATGGGCAGGTACCTTCACATCTGGTCCAATACAAAAATCACACATCCACATTATACGGGAACTTTATGCCCACACCTTCCCCATGCACCAAAATTAAGATCGTTCCCGCCTATAGATCACTTTTGACTACATCAAAAGGCGTTTAAGCTAAATCTGTTGTTAGATGTTGTGGCAACTTTGCATCAACAAATACGGATAAAAATGCAATACGAAATAAAGAAGTGGACGGCATCCAATATCCCTCCAAGAAAAGAGGGTCTAGCTGTTATTACAGGTAGTACGGAAGGTATTGGATATGAAGATGCACTGGCGTTATCATCGGCGGGATGGAACGTGATCGTCATGGGGCGCAACGCCCAAAAAGGGGCCAGGGCAATTGCCAACATACATCGGGTCAATCCGAAGGCGAAAGTACGTTTTGAAAAAATAGACCTAGCGGACCTATCCTCGATCAAAGATTTTGCCTCGAGAATGACCGCAAAAGGGCAGGCCATAAACCTTCTCATAAACAACGCCGGTGTCATGACGCCGCCTAAACGACTCGAAACTGCCGACGGCTTTGAGCTGCAGTTCGGAACGAACCATATGGGTCACTTTGCATTGACGGCACAACTTCTTCCATTATTGCGGAAATCATTGGGTGCCCGTGTCGTTACCGTTTCAAGTATAGCGAATACCGCGGGAACGATCAATTTTGATGACCTTCAGTCGACATCTTCCTATGTTCCAATGAAAGCATATGGTCAGGCAAAATTGGCGAACTTGATGTTTGCCCTGGAACTTCAGCGACAAAGTGAAAAGCTGGGTTGGGGCATCACGAGCCTGGCTTCCCATCCAGGGGTTTCCCGAACCAATCTACTTATTACCGGTGCAGGGCGATGGAGCGGGGCAGGAATAGCGAGAACCTTTCTGCCGTTTTTGTTCCAACCACCAGCACAGGGAGCCTTGCCAACATTATATGCGGCCACTTCTCCGGATGCCAAGGGTGGTGTGTACTATGGACCGAACAAAATGGGCGAGACCAGAGGATTTCCTGCAATCGCAAAAATACCTGAACAAGCAAAGGATTTGAACGTTTCTTTAAAATTATGGGAGATATCGCAAGCGTTGGCCAAAGTTGAATTTTAATACGTGCCATTTCAGGCTACTATCTGCAATAAGGACATTTCCAAATTCTCAATTTCAATTAAAACAAAGCAAAATGAAAGTTATAGGTGCTTTATCAATTGTTGCGGTGGTGCTTTCTTCCTGCAGTGCCAGGAAAACGGTATACGTCAGTAACAAAACAGGCAATACCATCACACTGGTGGTGGATAGCTCTTACATGGATATCTACCCTTTTGCTTTTACCGATTCCTTGAACGGATTAAGGATAGAAGATAAAAAAGTGTTCCATTATGGCAAGGGCACATGGACCAAGGATGATAAAAGTAACCTAGAGGAAGTGATGAGTCATATTAAAATCATCAAAGAGGGAAGTACGACAGCCATTGATATGCCAGACAAGACCAACGTATCGCACATCAGTTTCAACGTGGAAGAACTTTGGGTAAATATTAAATAACATTCTAAAATAAACAAGATGAACACAGTCCAAAAAAACGACAAATTACAAATTGGTTTAATGATATTGTCGAACGCATTGCCACCGGTAGGTTTTTACCTGTACTACCGCTTTCGGAAAGTATTTCCCAAAAAAGCCAGAACGGCCCTTATCAATGCAATTTTGGGCATACCTATCGGAATTATTGGCGGTTATATATTACAGACCTACATTTTAAATTGACATGATAAAGAACATCATCTCACTGGTCTTGCTGATCGTTTCGGTAGGCCTGGGTTTCAGTCACGGTTGGGGCTCCTTTAATTATGAAGTTATTTAAACTTTTCCCAATTGGCTAAAAAATTGCCCTCTTTTTGCCGGTGCGCCACCTGGCCCCTTCTCTAAAAACAGCCACTGGCTGTTTTCTTAACGTTCGGTCCTATCTTTTTTGAATTCCGTAACGCTGCTACGCAAGTCAAAAAAGCCTTCAATTAGACCCAAAATGGCTAATTTTCACTTCAATCAAAAAAGTTTAAATCACTTCAATAAGAAAAATCCCGAATCGTTGAAAATGATGTCGGAATTGGGTTTAGCGGAATGGACAATGCCCATATTTGGTGTTTTCGCTATATCGGTCGGTGTACTGCTGCTGCTGCAGAAAACATTTTTCCTAGGGAATCTGCTCAATGCCTTATCGGTTGTATTTATAATGGCCATGTCATTACGGGCCGGCAATATAAAAATTGCTTTGATGGAAATTCCGTTCCTTGCGATACCGTTGCTATTGATCTGGTTAAAATATCCTTTTAAAAATTAGGTCAACAAGCTCGGAGCAAGTCCTCCCTTGGCTGATAGGCGTCGGAGCACCTATCTGCGGCAGGCAGGTTTAAATCTCGATTATTGAATAAATTCCACTTAGTGGGTTAACTTTGTACAATGGCAAATCCAAAACCATATAGGATACGTTCCATAACGGAAATACATCATTTAATGGGGCTTCCGAAGCCCCATCACCCCCTGATCGGCCTAATCGATCTGGCGGGGCTAAAAAACGATTCCGGTATAAATACCGTTTTGTTCGATCTGTACGTGATTTCTTTGAAAAGAGGATGCGACAAACTTTTTTACGGACAACAGAAATATGACTTTGACGAAGGTCTCATGGCATTTATGGCGCCAGGACAGATTTTACGGGGCGAAGAAAATGGTGTGCCCTCCAAGCTCGAGGGGTGGATGTTGTTCATACACCCGGATTTTCTCTGGAACACATCCTTGGGCAAAAACATCAAAAAATATGAATTTTTTGAGTACTCCGTGAACGAGGCATTGTTTCTTTCCGAAAAAGAAGAAACGATCATCAGTGGCATCATTCAAACCATTCAGGACGAATATCACGCTAACATTGATAGGTTCAGCAAACAAATCATCGTTTCACACCTTGAAAATTTGTTGAGCTATGCAGAGCGATTTTACAATCGGCAGTTCATTACCAGGGAAAAAAGCAACCATCAAATCCTTGACCGATTGGAAAAACTCCTTTCCGATTACTTTAAAGATGATCGTCCGGTCACAAATGGGTTGCTCACGGTGCAATACATTTCGGACAGATTGAACGTGTCGCCGACCTATCTCCGCGGCCTTCTCAAATCGTTGACGGGAAAGAGTACCCAACAGCATATTCATGACAAGTTGATCGAAATTGCAAAGGAAAGACTATCTACGACCGATCTATCCGTCAGTGAAATTGCGTACGACCTGGGGTTTGAGCATTTGCAATCGTTCAGTAAATTGTTCAAGGCCAAGACAAAATTTTCGCCTTTGGAGTTTAGACAGACCTTTAATTAAATCCATAAATTTGGTCTTGTTCCCCGATGCGCCGTATTGAAGTGGATTAGGTTCTTTTCTTTGAAATGAAGTATGGCAAAATTGAAATGATACGTTTTTTACCAAATGGCAAACGCTTAAAAAATAGCGCTCCCTAACTTTCTCCCATGAAAGAATTTATAGACTATGTATTGCAATTTGGTAATTTGAACCCACAACAGATCGACTTTATTTCAAAAAGGGCCATTGAACTGGAGCTTTGTTTGGACGAGTATTATTGGGAAGCGGGAAAAGTGGTAAACTGTATAGGTTTTATTACCGCCGGTGTCCTACGGGTGTATTATTATACCAACAAGGGCGAAGAAAACACCCGTTATTTTATTGAAGAGGACCATTTGATCATGGATGGGAACAACGTTGAAGGCAACTATACGCCCTCCGAATACCTGCAGGCCATTACCGACTGCAAACTCGTTGTTTTTTCCAAGGGGGATTGGAAAGAAATTTCCGGGACCATTCTTGGCTGGGACAAGATCGTACAAAAAATAACCGCAAAACATCACAGGGAAAAATTGGAAAGAAGGAGCCACTTGGTTTCCCAGGATGCCGCTACCCGCTATCTTGAGTTCATTGAAAAATTCCCGAACTTGGTAAACCGGGTCCCCTTGACCTATATCGCTTCCTATCTGGGAATTACACGATCCTCATTGAGCAGGATACGCAAAAACATTCGTTAGATCGCTTTTTGCCAAATGGCAAATGGCCCCATTTTTATAAGCTCGATCTTCGGATCATACTTAAAACTGTAAAAATGGAAAAAAGAACATTAGGAAACAGCGGCTTGGAAGTATCCGTATTGGGATATGGCTGTATGGGACTGAGCTTTCCCGGAGCTCCCTCAAAAGAAGAATCGATCAAATTGATGCGCGCGGCCGTTGAACACGGCATAACGTTTTTTGATACGGCACAGGCCTATGGGAACAACGAAGAATTAGTGGGCGAGGCCCTAGGACCGTTCCGTAACCGATTAACGATCGCCACAAAGTTCGGGTTTAAGGACGGCAGTTCCCAATTGGGATTGGACAGTAGGCCCACTAGTATCAGGTCCGCTGCGGAAGCTTCCTTAAAAAGATTAAAAACCGATCATATCGACCTGTTCTACCAACACCGGGTCGACCCCAAAATACCTATTGAAGAGGTTGCGGGAACGGTAAAAGACTTGATACATGAGGGCAAAGTAAAATACTTCGGCCTATGTGAAGCCGACCCGGCAACGATCCGCAGGGCAAACGCGGTGCTCCCCGTATCGGCACTACAAAGCGAATATTCAATGTTCTATCGTGCACCTGAACATGAAATTATCCCCATCTTGGAGGAATTGGGAATCGGATTAGTGCCTTTCAGTCCCTTAGGCAAGGGGTTTCTTACGGGAACCATAACCCCGGAAACAGAGTTTCCCAAAACCGATGGCAGGAACATGTCGCCCCGTTTTGACAAGGAAAACCGAGCGGATAACCAAACCTTGGTCGACTTGCTGGTTGCCGTTGCAAAAGATCATAGATCTACCCCTGCACAAATTGCCCTAGCGTGGCTTTTGGCGCAAGAACCTTTTATTGTCCCCATTCCGGGTACTTCAAAATTACATCGTTTGGAGGAGAACATTGGGGGAAGCAACATCACTTTGTCCGCTATTGAACTGAAAAACATAAACGAACGGTTAAGAGGTATTAGAATTAAAGGGGACAGGTACCCTAAAGACATACAGGATAAAATCGGGAAATAACCAAAAATCTGGATAAGACAAGGTTAGTACCAGTGTATATCGGCCATAGCGGAGCGTAAGCTCGGCATGTGGCTTTTTTGTATATTAGGTCCTTGGAAGCGGAAGATTTGATTACCGCATTTGTCCCTTGTGGGATATATACACCTTGTACTAAAAATATCAATTCATTGAAAATGAAAATTATGGACATAAAAAGCAAAACGGTCGTAATGATCTTTCTCCTTCTCATTATTTCCTGTAAGGAGCGGCCCAAAGAAAATGAACGGCCAAGTGCCAAACCACAGGAAACCGTCAAGATAGAATCGCCGGCAGCCGAAACTGGGAAAACAGCGATTGACAGTGCCGGAATTACCGAACGGTTACAGGGAAAGTGGAAAGAGATCGAATATCCGTACCGCACGGCACAATTTGAGGGGTCAACGGTCAAATTTGTGGAAGAAGGAACGGAAGCCAGACCGGCATTTCAAAAGTTTGAGCTTTTGGATGACTGCCCATTCGATACCAATAATATTAGGGACCTTACATCGGGTGATGTAATTTTGGCCTTACCCGAAACCAAGAGATGTGAGAAGCTGACCGTTTCCAAGGACACGCTTACCCTTACCGGATTTTCCACCAATACCAATGCGGATTATAACATTGTATACCTAAAAGAAAAACCCTAAGTTGTAGGGCCCGTCAATAGCCATGCCGTTGTCAACAAGCCAAAATTAGTATGAACACACTGAAAACAGGGGAATTTTATGGAACACATTACCAGAAGTCGACATTTGAAAATATCATCATAACGGATACCGAATACACCCATTCCAAAGTCGACTGGCACTATCATGAGCATCCTTATTTTACCTATCTGTTGCAGGGCAAGTTATTTGAATCCAATAAAAAAGAAGCCTATTATTTAAGACCGGGGAGCCTTTTGTTCCATAACTGGCAAGATGCCCATTACAATATTAAACCACCGGAGTATACAAGGGGGTTTCATATAGAACTCAACGCGCGCTGGTTTATGGAATATGATATTCATATCCCAGATCTGGAAGGAAGTATGGACCTTAAAAATCCTGTCACAAAATCGTTGTTGAACAAAGTGTTCATTGAATCCAAATTGAACGATCCGATTTCCTTTCTGAGCATCGAAGCGCTGTTGATCGAAATATTCGGTACCATAGGCACGGAAGCCCATACGAAAAAAGCAAACAGACCTTTGTGGACAAATAGGCTCAGGGAATTTCTAATGGAAGGGGAGGGAGATCTTTCCTTAAAGAACCTAAGTGCCGTTTTAGGGATACATCCGGTTCACCTGTCACGGGAATTTAATCGCTATTTTGGAACAAGCCTTGGTAATTATATTCGGTTGATACGACTCAATAAGGCCTTCTGTTTGATGGCCGCAAACAAATCCTCCATGACGGAAATCTGTTACCAATGCGGTTTTTACGATCAAAGTCACTTTATTTCCAATTTCAAATTGGTCTATGGTACCACTCCATCCAAAATTTTGAAAAATTTGCAAGGATGTTAATTTTATACAATTTCGGTACCCTTAAAAAGCCCAATTTTGCGGTTGTCTATCAAACGATCAAAAAATGGGACTTAAAAACATTGTTTCCTTTCTTTTTCTGCTTTTTTCATTTTCGGTCCTTCCACAGGACATGGAAGAATACACCAACAGCTGGGAAGGGAAAATAACGGATCTACATGCGTTCGATCTACAACTGGAAATAAAGGATCTGGGCCTTGAAACCGCTATTTTTCATATTTCCAACAGCAAGACCATTGTCCAACATCCGTTTAACGGAACCGACACCCAAAGGCTACAGATCTCACTATCGGAAAATTTTTATTTTGACGGCGTTCTTTCCGGGGATGGCAACGAAATTAGCGGGTTTATTAAATCGGGCCTCCTTCTCTATCACGTAAACCTCTTAAAATCGGCTACCGGTTCCTATAGGGGCAATTGGAAGATTTTAATGGTAGATCGACTTAAATCACCAAACTTTTACTTGAGTGTCGAAAATGGTGCGCAAAACGTTTACCAGGCATACCCCATTTTTGGGGACGATCGTTTTACGGGAACCTGGTGCGATAATTTCCAGAAGGAACATGACCAAATAGCTTTTACGGATTTTAAAACCGGACTGCGTTTTAAGGGAAAACTGCTTTCCGATAAAATTCAACTGGGAATATTTTTGGGGGACCATCCCCTCACTCAGATCGATCTTAAAAAGTCAGAAACCGATTGGAAATTGGGAGACCTCCATACTGAAAACAAAACGTCCATTTTAGCGCTATCGGATATGGAACGCCTTATCTCAAAAGATTCGTTGCCAAATACACATTCCGTTCTGGTTTCAAAAAATGGGGAACTGGTCTATGAAAATTATTTTAACGGTTACGACCCGAATATCCCCCATGACATGCGCTCGGCATCAAAAAGCATTTCGTCCGCAATAGTGGGTATTGCAAAGGACAAAAAGCTGTTCGATAATGTAGGACAGTCTATTTTTGATTTTTTGCCCGAGGAATATCAGAGGTACAGGAGTCCTTTAAAAAGTGAAGTGGACCTCAAAAGTCTTTTGACCATGAGTTCCGGCTTGGATGCTGTCGATTTTGGATTGGAAAGGAAGTCTTTGGCATCCGAGGACAATTATCAACCTACACCTGACTGGACAAAGACCATTTTAGGGGCACCAATGATCAATGGGCCCAATACACATGCAAACTATGGTTCCGCAAATCCCTACCTTCTCGGCGTGGCGATGGATTCTGTCGTCTCCGGACCGTTGGAATTATTTATGGACTTCAACTTATTTGGCCCGTTGGGGATTTCCAATTATATCATCCAAACCGATTTTACGGGGAGGCCCTATTTTGGTGGGGGCATGTATTTGACGCCAAGGGATATGGTAAAGTTCGGATTGTTATATCTCCATAAGGGAAATTGGGAGGGACGGCAGATCTTGTCCGAGAACTGGATCCAAGACTCCTTTAGGAATTACAGGGTCCTGGAAAATACTTCCGATAAAAATGGATACGGTTATTTATGGTGGCACAACACGTATCAGGTCAATGCACAGCGTATCGCATCCATTGAGGCCAGGGGAGCGGGAGGACAATATATTTTTATCCTTCCCGAACTACAAACGGTCGTGGTGATCACCTCCGGGAATTATCGCAATGGAAAAACGCAGCAACCGGAAATTATTTTAGAAAAATATATTCTACCTTACCTAAAAAAAGGGGGGTAAGGCCGAGTTGTCAAAGTAGACAAATTGGACTATTTTGGATCGGAGAGGACAAAACGCCAAATTTTCTTATTGCTCGCCGATCATATAACCCACCACAGGGCACAGATGCTGGTGTATTTGATACTGAACGAAATTGTTCCCCCGAGATACGTTCTTTTTCAATAAGGTACACCACAATATCGAAATTCAGGACAGCCTTTTTAAAAAAACCGTCCATGGAAAATAGCCAAATAAGATTATCCGTTGTGAGAAAAACGAACAGTCTTTTAGGCAAATGGACTTGAAGGGCCCCAACACTATTAATATTAAGTAATAACATTTTATAAAATTCAGCTGAGAATATAGATAAGTAGCTTATCTGTCTTTCTGTAATTTTAAGATATTTGCACTTGGTGTTCGACCTGAAACATGGATCCTCGCAAAAGGTATTGGATTAAGACCAAAAATATGGATAAAATAGATAAAACCACCGTAAGACCTTTCCTAACAGTAAGTAACGGTAAAAAAGCGATCGACTTTTATTGTGCCGCTTTCGGGGCCATTGAGACAAAAAGGTTTGAAATGCCGGACCACAAATTATCTTCCATACTTGAAATTGAATATGCCGAATTTTATGTGGGCGATGAAGAACCTCATAATGGAAATCCAAGTCCGGACCTAACATCGAATAGCCCGGTCAGGATAATTTTGCAGACTAAAAATGCGGACGTATTATTTGAAAAGGCCCTAAAGTTAGGAGCAACGGAAATATGCCCTATGACCACCGAAGATGAGTGGAGAATTGGGAAACTGAAAGATCCTTTTGGACATATTTGGGAAATCGGATATATATTAACGGCTTAAAACATCAAAACGAAATTTAAATACCAAGGATACCTACTCATACTGATTTCCTTGACTTTGTTTTGTTCGATCAGATTACCTCTATTTGCCCAGAATCATAGTTTTGTTGCCGACTTTCTGGAACGATTGGAAAATTCCCGTAACTACTTGATTCTTGTGGCAGAACCAATGCTAGACGACAAGCGCCACTTTTTCTTATTTTAACTCAAGGAATGATCTTATAAAAACGATGAAAATGGCAACTGAAATCTTAAACACGTACCCGGACCGCGAAATTGTCAGTTCAAGGATTTTTCGGCACCCGAGAGCATTGGTCTACCGTGCTTGGGCAGAACCAGAACATCTAAAAAATTGGTGGGGACCGGCTGGTTTTACCAATACGTTCAACGAGTTCGACTTTAGGGTAGGGGGGAGATGGCGTTTTGTGATGCATGCGCCCCACAAGGGAAACTTCGAGAATGACTGTGAATTTATAAAAATAGAAAAACCCTCCCTAATTGCTTGGAAACGCCATTCAAAACCCCACTTTCAGGTGGTCGCCACGTTTGGGGAAGTTTCCGAAAACAAAACCGAACTTGTTTTTCGGATGCTTTTTGATACTGCAGAAGAATGTGGCAAGCTAAAACCCTATGTAGTGGATAAAAACGAAGAAAATTTTGATAGACTTGAAGAGGAACTGGCCAGAATGATATTGTAACACTGGGGCACCATTGCGCATAATATATAAAAAAGCCCGCAAGCAGATTGCGGGCCTTAAAATATGCTGTATTTTCTAGAACATATATCGTACAAAACCTTCCATGGCCTCGTATTCCGCCAATCCCAGGGCATTGTACCGTCGGGCCGTTTCCTGGTTGCGCTGTTCGGCACGTTGCCAGAATTCCCGTTCGTCGTTTCCTGGGAACATGGCGCTGTCCTTTTGTGACTGGTGCTTAAAAATGGCCGTTTTTTTCCTGCCCATATCCTTCGGGCCTATGGGGATGGCCATTTCCATATCCGCTATGTCCCATTCTTGCCAAGCGCCCCTGTAGAGCCATACATAACAGTCCTTTAGCCAATCGGCCTTGGCCGCTTTTAATTGCTCCAGGGCCGTAAAGATCACCTGTAGGCACACCCTGTGGGTTCCGTGCGGATCGGAGAGGTCCCCGGCGGCAAAGATCTGATGGGGCCTTACCTTGTTCAATAAGGCTACGGTCAGGTCCACATCCTCTTGTGAAAACGGTTTTTTCTTTACGGTACCGGTCTCGTAGAAGGGAAGGTTCTGGAAATGGGCATTTTTTTCGGGAACCCCACAATACCTGCAGGCCGACAGGGCCTCGCCCTTTCTGATCAACCCCTTAAAATTCTGGATTTCCCTACTGTCCACTTCTCCGGGCTTTTTGTTGCTCAAAAAGGTGCGCACCTCCTGGAACTGTTTTTGCAAACGTTCGTTGTCCTTTTGGATGTCGGTCGCAAAATCCATAAAACGTATTACCTCGTCATCAAAAACGGCAATATTACCGGATGTCTGGTAGGCGACGTGTACTTCGTGGCCTTGATCTACCAAGCGCAGGAGGGTACCTCCCATGGAGATGACATCATCGTCCGGGTGCGGACTGAAGATAAGGGACGTTTTAGGGTAGGGGGAATTGCGTTCGGGCCTGTTGCTATCGTCCGCTTCCGGTTTCCCTCCCGGCCATCCCGTGATGGTACGCTGTAACTGGTTGAACACTTTTAGGTTGATATGCTCCGCGGAACCGATCTCGGCCACCAGGCTTCCCATTCCGTATTCGTTATAATCCTCGTTGGTAAGTTTTAGGATGGCCTTGTTCAATCGTTGCGACAACCATATGGCCGCTTTCTTGATGAGTTTTTCGTTCCAATCGCACTCGCCCACCAACCAAGGGGTATTTATTCTGGTGAGGGAAGATGCCGAGGCTTCGTCCAGGATAAAATCGCAGTTATCGTGTTTTTGTAGGAAGGTCGCGGGAATGGATTCCTTGATATCCCCTTCCACGGCCTGTTTTATAATTCCGGCCTTTCCTTCGCCCCATGCCATCAGGATGATCCTTTTGGCCTCCATAATGGATCCGACACCCATGGTGATCGCTTTGGTAGGAACGTTTTCCTGTCCGAAAAAATCACTGGCGGCATCCAATCGGGTCACCCTGTCCAGACGTACCATACGGGTCTTACTGTTCAAAGTAGATCCGGGTTCGTTAAATCCGATGTGGCCGGTCCTTCCGATCCCCAATACCTGTATATCAAGTCCGCCAGCATCCATTATAAACTGTTCGTAGCGCTCACAAAAGGCCCTTACCTCTTCCTGTGGAAGCGATCCGTCCGGAATATGGATGCTCTTGGGGTCTATATCCAAATGGTCGAACAGGTGCTCGTTCATAAAACGGACATAACTGTGTATACTGTCCGCAGGCATGGGATAGTACTCGTCCAAATTGAAGGTGATCACATTTTTAAAGCTCAGCCCGTCTTCCTTGTGGAACTTTACCAGGTAATCGTACACCTTGGTAGGGGTGGATCCGGTGGCAAGTCCAAGAACGGCGTTCTTTCCTTCCGCCTGTCGTGTCCGGATAAGATGGGCGATCTCATTGGCCACAAAGAGGGAAGCTTCGTCCGAACTTTGGTGGATCAGGGTATTGATTCTTTCAAATTTTTTGGCCTCCCCGTCTAGTTGGGCCAATGGGTGTGGGGTCGTTTCTTGGGTAGCGATCATGGAATGAAATAATTTTTTAGGGAACCGATGTAAAAACAGTTCGGGATAAACATTGAATTAGCTGCAAATATATGCAAAACTTTTAAAATTTGCTGTTTTTTGCTGTATATTGCTGCATCTTTATGCTTTTATTAGCGTTATTAAATTGTTAAGCCGTAAAAAACGGCAACCGAATTTATTGCTTATATTTGCGCACCGCTGTTAAAGGATCCCAGATGTTAAAGGAAGAACGCCAAAGGAATATATTGAACGAAGTGGCCCTGCACAATAGGGTACTGCTGACGGATATCTCGGAAATGCTGAACGTGTCCATAGACACCGTTAGGAGGGATGTGAAGGAACTGGACGCCGAGGGAAAACTGAAGAAGGTGCACGGGGGGGCCATTGCGCTGGGCTTTACCAATTTTACCCCTAAAAACGACAATATTTACTCCTTGCGGGAAAAATCGGAAATTGCCAGAAAGGCGGCCACCTTGTTAAAGGAGGGCAGTGTGGTCTTCATAGATGGGGGCACTACCTGTCTGGAACTGGCAAGGGCCATTCCCCCAAAATTGCAGCTCACCTGTTTTACCCTTAGCCTGCCCGTGGCCCTGGAGCTTTTGAACAAGCCCAATGCGGAGGTGATCTTTATAGGGGGGCAGCTCTCCCGGGAAGCGCAAATGGCCATTGGGGCCAGCACGGTCTATAACCTTTCCAAGATCAGGGTCGATTATGGCTTTATCGGGACTGGCTACGTAGATCCCTTTTACGGGCTGACGGAATTTGATTGGGACATCGTACAGGTAAAAAAGACCATCATCGATGCCTCCAAAAAAACGGTGCTCTTGTCCATTTCCGAAAAATTGAACAGTCAGCACCGTTATAAAACATGCGATATCAATGCCATCAGTATCATGATCACCGAACTGGACCCGGCGGACCGTTTATTGGATTCCTTTAGGAACCACGATGTACAACTCTTATAATGCAAAAAATGGCACAAGACTTTAAAAAGATCACGGAACAACCATCGGCCTATGACGATCTGGAACGGATGGATACCGGTTCCATACTCCATAACATCAATAAAGAGGACGAAAAAGTGGCAGCTGCCGTGGCCCTTACCATTCCACGGATAACCCAACTGGTCGACTCCTTGGCGGAACGTTTTGAGAAGGGCGGGCGACTCTTTTATATCGGGGCAGGTACCAGTGGGCGATTGGGGGTCTTGGACGCCTCCGAAATTCCGCCCACCTACGGCATGCCCCATGAAAGGGTAGTGGGACTGATCGCCGGTGGGGACACGGCGATCAGAAAAGCGGTTGAAGGGGCAGAGGACGACAGGGAGCAGGCCTGGAAAGACCTTGCGCCTTACCGGCCCACCAAAAATGATACCGTGGTGGGGATAGCCGCCTCGGGCACCACTCCCTACGTACTGGGCGGCGTTGCAAACGCTGCGGCAGCGGGATTGCTTACGGCCTGTGTCACCAATAATCCGGGCTCGCCCCTTACAATGGCGGTGAAGATCCCCATAGCGGTGAACGTGGGACCGGAGTTCGTTACGGGAAGTACGCGTATGAAAAGCGGTACCGCACAGAAAATGGTGCTCAACATGATCTCTACCGCCCTTATGGTCAGAATCGGAAGGGTCAAGGGGAACAAAATGGTGAACATGCAGCTCAGTAACAGCAAGTTGGTAGATCGGGGCACCCGATACCTGATGGAAGCATTGGAGATACCTTATGAAGAGGCGGAAGCCCTTCTAAAAATGCACGGTTCGGTAAAGAAGGCGATCGATTCCCAAGTGTAGCCCGTAAAGGTGCACTTTTCTTCAAAAGGTCCTTATGTATGTTATATAGGGATTCTCAGTTTTTATGTATGGCGGCCACTTCCTCCACCGTAGTGGTGATATCGGTGCTGTTGCCCCAGGTGTGCGTTATATAGTTCATTACATCGGCCACTTCCCCATCGGTAAGCCCCAGGGGCATCATCATATTGTTGTAGGTTTCCCCATTGACGACTATTTCCCCCTGCTGCCCGTATTTGATACCCCGAATGCTCTCTTTCCTTTTTTCCATCAGATAATCCGACTTGGCCAAGGGAGGGAAGGTCCCCGCAACACCTTCGCCATTTTCAAGATGGCATTGAACACAGAAATCGGTATAGATGTCCCTGCCCCTTTCCATACTTTCTTCCAATTCCTTGTCCTGAGGCAGGAAAAAGCCCAAAAAAAGCACCAAGGAGAGGTAGGGCAATAATAAATATTTCATGATATATATGGATTATGGGATGTAGATCCCCAATTCAGATTTAATTTTTTGGGACCAGTTTAACGATTCCCTTTCCCTCCACGCCAACATAGATAAGGCCGTCCGGACCTTGTCGCACACTTCGTACCCGGCCCATATCGGCCAATAGTTTTTCGCGGGCGACCACTTTTGTGCCATCCAGTACCAAACGTTCCAAATATTGGAAGGACAGCGAGCCTACCAATAGGCTGCCTTTCCAATCCGCATATTTATCCGAGGTCACAAAGGCCATACCGCTTGGGGCAATGGAGGGGACCCAATAATGTATGGGCGCTTCCATTCCTTCCATTTCCGTTTTATCGGTTATGGGCGTACCACTGTAGTTGATGCCGTAGGTGACCACTGGCCAACCGTAATTCTTGCCCTTGGCTATGATGTTGATTTCATCGCCACCTCTCGGACCGTGTTCATGGTCCCAGATTTCCCCGGTTTCCGGATGTTTTGCCAGGCCTTGGGGGTTTCTGTGCCCATAACTGTAGATGGCGGTCTTGGCTCCATCGGTACCCACAAAAGGATTGTCCGAAGGGATGCTCCCATCGTCCTTCACCCGATAAATTTTGCCGCCGTCCCTACCGATGTCCTGTGGATTGATGTCCCGATCTCCGCGCTCCCCAATGGAAAAATAGAGATAGCCCTCATTGTCGAACTCCAGTCGGGAACCAAAATGCTGTCCTTTGCTGGTATTGGGGGTGGCCTTGTACAGTTGTTGTACGTCCACCAGTTTATTATCCTTTAAGCGTGCCCTCATAATGGCGGTATTCCCGCCCTTATCGTCCCCCTCCGCAGAGGAATAGGAAAGGTACAGCCAACCGTTGTTTTTGTAATCGGGATGCAGTTCCACATCCAAAAGCCCGCCCTGGCCCCTAACGTATACTTCCGGCACATTTCCGATCACGGTCTTGCTCCCGTCCTTAAAATGGATCAGCTCGCCCGACTTTTCCGTGATCAACATGGCCCCGTCCGGTAAGAATGCCATTCCCCAGGGAATGGGGATCCCATCTATCACAGTTTCAGTGGTAAATACCATATTCTCCGGCACTTTTACTTCATTTTTGGGTTCCTGTCCACAGGAGACCGATGTCATTACAACGAATATATAGATGCTCAGAATACTAATTTTCATATTTTTACGTTAAAATTTATAATAGGAATAACTGAAGTTTAAATATAACGAGAAAATATAAGGATAAAATTTTACACCAAAGAAATTATTGATCCCAAATCAAATACTTTCTTCCAAAGAACTTAACCTATGCTCCCAAGAAAACCAAGGCATTTTCTATATGCCGCACTACTGATTTCGGTATCAGTGGTCTGTACTTCTACATTGGCAAATACCAGAGTTTATAGACTAGTTTTCGAACTTGTATCCACAAAGGGCCCTACTGATGCCCCAATGGATGCGGAACTGATCGAAAACAGCGGTATTTCCAAAATGGCGAGTGGATCGGCCGTCACGAGCGAAGAAGTGGTTTTCGCCAATGGGACCATGACCACCTCCCTTTTTGCGACCATCATAACCAATTCGGACGATACGATTACCTGTAACAATGGCGGGACATCCATTTCCACTTATAGCCTGTGCGGGGATTTTGATGATAGGCCCGTACTCTTGCAAGGTTCCTACAGCAGTTACCAATGGGAGCAATTTGTTCCACAAGCGGGCTGTACCTTTGATGTCAACAATGCCTGTGCCAATACCACCTTGTCCTGTTGGACCGGCATCAGCACCAGTCCCAACTTTAACATAGATGCCAGTAATATCAGTGCTTCGTTAGGGGCTGGGTTTAGGGTCAGGGTCAACGGAGCCGGTCCCTATTATTATTTTAACGTAAAGAAAAGCACCATTCCACAGACCTTTGTGAAGCGGGACTTTATATGTGGGGTCCCCGGACGGATCCAGATCACCAACCTTTCCAGTGCCTACGAGTACAGTATAAACGATGGAAGCGGTTTTGGTCCGTACCAAGGTGCCATCTTCGACAACCTTTTACCGGGTACCTATACGGTAAAGGCCAGGTTGCAAAATACCTCCAATACCTGCGAATACCTATATGAGCCTATCCAGATAGAGCAGCGGGATATAAGCATAGACGTAAGTTTTGTGGATGCCCAATGTAGTGGGGAGACCGGAAGCATTTCGGTGACCGCCAACAATGTACCGGGACCCTTTAAATATACCTTGGTGGATTCCAACGGAACGCCACAGGAGTTCACTTCCTTTATCGCCTCCAATAATTATACCTTCAGTGCCGTCGGTTTCGGTACTTACAGCGTACGGGTAGAGACACAACAGTGCAAGGGAGACCCCATAAACGGCATTCCTGCACCCTCCCAAGATATGGATATCAACGGAGATCCGATCATCATAGGGGAGGGGATCGTTGCCCTGGACGCCTCTACGGAAGTGAACAACAGTTTTGGCTGCGGGATTCCCAGTGTCGACATCACCGTACGGACCAGCGGGGGAACCGCTCCCTATACCTTTATCGTAAACGGTGCGGGTCCCTCCAGCGGTCCTTTTACCGGTTCCACCACCCATACGGTGACCGCTCCTGGATCGTATGCTTTTTTGATTACGGACAGTAACGGCTGTACCATTACCGCTTCCGCGGATGTACAGGAACTGACCCCCCCCGATGTTACGGTAAGCGGTACCGATGGTACCTGTACCAATGGCGGTGCCAGGATCAATTTTAACGTGATCGATGCCAAAGGGTACAACCTTTCCTTTAGGGCGACCCCTTCGGATCCTTGGAGTACCAATACGCCCTTATCGGTTCCCGCCGGCACCTATGGTTCCATTCAGGTACGTTACCAACAGGGCGATTTTGAATGTATCTATGAGGTACCCACTGCGGTGACGGTCACTACAACGGGCGTCATTACGGGCACTGCGGTAAAAATTTCAGATCAGGTATGTAATGGCAGTGGTGGTACCACTGGCGGTTCCATAGAATTCCAGGGACCTTTTTCGGGAGGTTCTGGAAGCGGGTATGTCTTCAGTATTTCGGGGGACGACCCGGCAAACTTTACGTCCCAGACCCTGTATACCGATCTGCCCCCGGGCGACTACACCCCTATTATCAGGGATGATGGTGGTTGTAGGACCGAGTTGACGCCCATTACCATCAACAATATTGACCCGCCTACCGCAATTGCCTTTGCGCAGGCCAACGTAAACTGTGGGGCCGGTACGGCCGATGTCCAATTGACCGTTACCAGCAACTTTGCCATTGCCAATTATGAGGTGGTCAGTCCGATCGCTTTCAACAATGGGGGCAGCGATACCTTTATCGGCCTTTCGACCGCTACTTCTTATCAGTTCCGGGTGACGGACATCAATGGATGTACCTATACCGCCGGTTATATCCCCAACGCGATCAGTTCCATCAGGGCAAGGTTGAGATCAGGTGCCGATACAAGGGTATGTACAGGTGCTACCGATGGCACGGGTACTTTTATAGTGGATGGGTTTGGAAATACCTTTACCTATAATATCAATTCCGGACCCGAAAGTGCCCCGCAAAGTACCGATCAAGTAGTGTTGCCGCCCTCGGGACCAGGGACCTACACCATTACGGTGACCGATACGGCTACGGGCTGCACGGATACGGCCGCGATAACCATTACCGAACCGTCCACACCCATAGATCTTTTGGGCACTGTAACGGCCATGAGCTGCGCCAACAATAACTTGGGCAGGGTAGTGGGCAATGCTTCAGGTGGTTGGGGAAGTTATAGGTATACCCTTGAGTATCCCAATGGGGCCGAGGTAGGGCCTACCTCCAACGCGACTTTTGGAAACCTTTCCGCACCAGGTAGCTATACATTGAGCGTGGCCGACTCCGAAGGGTGTACCGATACCTTTGATTTTACCCTCACCGCCCTATCCTCACCCGAAATCGTGTTGGATGCGGCCACCGAGTACTGTTATGTACCCGGCGTAGGAGCTACCGTGGTGGTAAACGCTACCGGCGGACTGCCGGCATACCAATACCGGATCAACGGGGGTAGCCTACAGGCAACGCCCAGTTTTAGTGGACTCGCCCCTGGGAACTACACCATTGAAGTGGTGGATGCGAATAACTGTAGAGATCAGGTAAGCGTTACCATTAATCCACAGGTTCGGGCCCTTACCACCATAGCTTCCGAGATTCCCTGTGGTGGTGGGGATGGTGGTATACGGGTCGTGGTAAACAATGGATATATTTCCAGTGGGGGTACCAAACAGTACGAAGTGAGCACGGACAATGGGGTTTCCTTTGGTGCCCCTGTTCCCATGCCTTCCAACGATTTTATTTACAATACGAACGTACCCGGCACCTATGTTTTTAGGGTGACCGATAACCGTGGTTGTGTGACCGAATCCACTGCCTTGGTGCTGGCACCGGCAGAATCCATTGCAGCGAGCGCCATCGTGACACCTGCAAGTTGTGGACAGACCAATAACGGCATAGTCACCATTGTTCCCGATGCCACTGTGGGAGTGCCCCCCTATACCATCAGTTTTAATGGCGGGCCTTTTACCCCACAGACCACCTATTCCAATCTAAATGCGGGTCAGACCTATCCTTATATAGTAAGGGATGCCAGGGGGTGTGAGACCAATGGCAACACTGTGACCATCCCCACCGATTCCACCCCACCGCCCAATACGGCTTTGGCCCCTATCGACGCTACCTGTCTTACAGGAGTTTTGGAAGGAGGTATCCAGGTGACAGGGGTTGCCGATGGTACGCCCGATTTCACCTATATCCTTCAGGACCAATTTGGCAACGAACTGGAACGTATAGGACCCACCGCCAGCACAAATGAAACCTTTACAGGTCTGGCCACTGGCATATATACCGTGGTAACCGTTGATGCCCTAGGCTGTAGGGACGAGGATACCGTGGAAGTGGAGCAGACCACCTTGGATGTGGTTCCAGATCCCGTACCACTATCGGCATGTAGCGAATTCGGTTTTACGAATACGGTAGAGATCGTGGGGGGGACCGGTCCTTTCCAGATCCGACTGGTGGCCGTACCGCAAAACCCTTTTGAAGCGCCAAATGCTGGCCCTACAAGACATACTTTTAATGGTCTGTTGTATGGCGTATCCTATACCGTTGAGGTATTGGACCAAGGTACCGGTTGTACCTATCTGGAGGTGATCGATCCCGTTACGGGGCCCTCGCCCTTGGATGTGGATGCGGTTTCCACTCCCGGTTTCTGCGACGCCGATCGAAATGGGGAAATTACCTATACCGTCACCGGATTTTCCGGAAATAACATACGGATATCCATCATCGATTCCGATACGGGGGAGATAATTTTCACCGATATTTTTTCTGGTATTACCGCGCCCTATACCAATACCTATTTGGATCTTCCCGGCAATTACCAAGTGGTGGCCACCGATCTGGATAACGACTTCTGTACCGCTGGGGCCGCCATTACCGTAGACCAAAACCTGCCCTCCATAGACATCCTACAGGAGAACCCCGCCAATTGTAATTCTGACGGACAGTTTACCGTACAGGGAAGTGGGGGCGCCGGTGGACCATATGAATTTGCTTATGTGCCCGTAGGTACCCCGCCCGATTATGACGGAACGGCCACCATAGGGGATACTTCTGACGATTTTGGTAGTGCAACGACCGCCTTTAGACCTGCAGGGAATTACGAGATATATGTTCGGGATATCAGCGGCTGCGTTTCCTTTGGTATCGGACAGATCGTACAGAGCGACCCCATTTTGCCAGACCCTGTAATTACGGTGGTCAACCAATGTGATATAAATGCTGCCCAATTTGAGATTACCGCTACGGTACCCGGATGGGTCGATACGCCCCGATTTACCCTGAACGGGGAGACCATCATTGGCAGTCCGGCCGTGTTTTTTGTGAGCACCCCCGGTATCTATACGGTGGATGTGGTGGATGCCAATGGGTGTAGCAGCAGCAATACGGGCGAAGTGTTCGAATTTATCTACGCTTCCGGTGGATTTGACGTTATGCCGACCTGTGAGGCTTCCGACGGGACCATTGTTGTGGAGGCCGATGGGGGCAGCAATGATTATACCTATCAGCTGCAGGATGAATTGGGGAACGATATTGGCGCCCCTATCGTAGGGGATGGCGATGCGGGAATTTTTACCAACATCGGCCCCGGTAGTTACCAAGTACTGGTAACGGATAATGTGGTAAACGATGGAACCGGTTTTTGTGACTTCCTCGTGACCGGTATCGAACTGGAAGCGCCCACCCTCCCTGTTATAGATAATGTGGTACCGCAGCACATCTCCTGTTTTGGGGAAAACAATGGTAGTTTAAGCGTATTGTTGGGCTTTGGAACGGATGTGGATGGCCCCATCACCTATAACCTGCTCGATTTTAATAGCAGGGCGGTACTCGCTTCAAACAGTTCGGGCTCTTTTGCCAATTTGGATGCTGGGGAATATGAAGTGGAAGCGGTGACCACAAGAAATTGTAGTGACCTCTCGGGAATGGTGGAAATTTTCGCACCGGCCGATTTCGCCATTACGGCCACGGCCCCCGATTTTACCTGTGAGACCGATGCCAATCGTTATAGTTCCACGACAATTACCGTAACGGTAGACCCCTCAAATCCTGGGACCGTCGGGACCGGGTACCAATACAGTATCACCGGTTTTAACAACTATCAGTCGAGCAATGAATTTGAGATCGTGGACAACGGAAGTCCGCAGGACATTACCATATATGCCATAGACGGAAACGGCTGTCAGACCAGTTTTGTCCTTCCCACGATCAACCCACCATTGGACGTGGTACCCACTTTGAACGTGTTAAGCGTGTTGGACTGTCAGGATCCCGAGCGGATTCGTATCCAGGTAGTGGGGACCACCAATTTTACGGTCAGCACCACTTCCGTGGTGCCCGTAGCCGATGTAAACGTGAACGGAGCTACTTTTGTGGATATCGATCTGCCCGCTGACGGGGATTATTTCTTCGAGATCACCGATAACGATCCAGATGGATGTACCTATCCCTTGCCGATGCATACGGTGGTGGAACCCACTTTGCCACAGGTGTCGATCAGCGAGGCAAGTCCCATTCAATGTTACGGTACCAATGACGGAGCGCTCAATATTACGGTAACCGACTATACGGGCAATTATACCTATAATGTTTATAGAAGTACGGATGTAACGGCCAGCACACCAATCGCCACGGGAAGTTTGAATACCGCAAATAACCCCGAAACGATAGAAAATCTGCCAGGGGGCAACTTTTATGTCGTGATCGAATCCGATGGTGCCCCATTTTGTGCTGCTAGCAGTACGGGTACTACGATCAGGACCCCAAATGGACCCTTAGCGGTAACGGCTGTTGAAGTGGGGAATGTCAGCTGCAACGATAATACCGGGCAGATCGAGGCCACTGGATCCGGTGGATGGGACGTTGCCTCCTATGAATACGCTTTGGCCTTGGAGACCCCTTTGGGCAGCGGTAACTTTGTTGGGGTGCATTCCTATGGGAACGATCGTGTATTTGAGGATCTGAGCAGTGGAAATTATAGGGTATCGGTAAGGGATGTTGAAGGCTGTGAGGCCACTTTCGATCTCTTTTTGGAGCCCATAGACCCCATTTTGGCAGGTATCCGTGAGCCACAGGAGCTGGTATGTCCCGGAGGGAACAATGCGGTGTTGGAAGCGTATGACCCCACTTCGGGCGATTTTTCCACCGCTTTGCCCGGAGCTTCGGGAGGCGTTCTGGGAGCCGGCTACAAATACCGGTTGATCTATTTGGGATCCAATGACATAAACGATGTTACCGCAAGTGGAGGATTACAGGACAGTCCTACCTTTACGGGCAGTACCGGAGGTTATATAAGTACCGGATGGTATGCGATAGAGGTATCCTCCAGTTTTGAATGTGTCGGCTATACGTTGCCCTATTATGTGGAATCGCCACCGCCCATCATTCCGAGGTTGGTACAGGTGCAAGCTCCCGGTTGTGGGGGACAGGGACAAATGCGTTTGAGCGTGGAGAATCCTGAAGCAGGTTTTGTCTATGAGTACAGGGCACACAATGCGGATGTCTCCGATCCCTATATAGAAATGGCCGATACTTGGGTGTTGATCGATGGCACTCCAGGGTTCTATCAGTACGATATCCGAAAAAAGGATGTTTCGGGAGTAAATATTTGTAGCAGTGTACGCTCGCCCGGTATAAGCCTGGTGGATGCGGAGGCGGTGGAACTGGTCCCCAATTTGATCAACGATATTTCCTGTGCCTCTGAACTGGACGGAAGGATCGAGTCGTTCGCGGCAGGGGGCGTGGGCAACTACCTGTTTACATTGTACCTGGGAGATCCCCTCGATCCATTTTCGCCCGATGCGGGCGCTACCGTAGTAAGGCCTGCCCAAGGGGATGGTACCTTTGAGGGACTTCCAGAAGGCGAATATTACATCGGGGTGACCAGTGGCGTCAGTTGTGGGGACATCGTTGGTCCGCTGCCCATCCTTAGGCCCGAGGTAATCGAATTCGAGTCCATTGCCAGTCCCATAAGCTGTAACGGTCAGGCCGATGGTACCATTTCCTTGGAGGTCACCGCAGGGGGGGTAGGGCTCATACAATTTGCGATATCGCCCAACTTTAACGAGTTCTTCAGCAATCCGGATACCCCTGGCCAATATGTTTTTGAAAACTTAGATCCGGGAACGTACGAGATTTTGATCCAGGATGAAAATGGCTGTTCCGAGAAGGAAGTATTGAACATTGTGGAACCGGCAGTGTTGGAGGTTTCTTCGGTGGAGACCCCGGAGACCTGTATCAATGCCATGGACGGTACCGCACAGCTTACCATTACCGGGGGAACCCCCTTTGTGGATCCCGTGACCTTGGAGACCTATTATGAGACCAGTCTGAATTCGTCGGACGATGCCGATTTTGTACGGAACGATGCCCTGTTTTTTGAGAATTTGATAGGAGGGGAGACCTATGTGGTCTTTGTCAGGGATTCCGAAGGTTGTGCCACCAATGTGATCGTACCGATCATAATAGGGGTGGACCTTACCGGAACGGCAGTGCCGGAATATGGCTGTGAGGGCATTTTCCCCAATAGCACCGTTACCTTGGAAATGGCCGATAGCAGTGTGGTACCGGGACTATTGTATTCACTGGATGTAGACGATATTGCCCTGGCGAATACCACACGGACCTTTGGGGACCTTGCACCGGGACCGCACACCATTTATATGTACCATGAAAATGGCTGTTCCAATTCGGTCGACTTTACCATAGACGCTTATGAGCCCTTGGTACTGGAAGCCATTAAGACCGGACCCAATGAGATTACGGCGATGGCCACGGGCGGATTTGGCGATTATCAATACTATTTCGAGGGACAGGCCACCGGGGCCAACAACGTCTTCACCCTGAATATGGATACTACGGTGACCATACGGGTGGTGGACGGCAACGGTTGTATGGTGACCATTACCATTCCCTTCGATTTTACGGGAACCTTCGATCCCCCCAATTTCTTTACCCCCGACGGGGATAATATGAACGAAGTCTGGGACCCCGACAATTCCAATTACTTTCCAAATTTGGAGGTAAAGATCTACGACCGGTACGGTAGGGTAGTGGCCATATTGGACAATGTAAAGGGTTGGGACGGAAAATACGAGGGCAATGAACTGCCAACAGGGGATTATTGGTATGTGGTAAACGCCAATGATGAGGACAAACAACAGTTTGTGGGCCATTTTACCCTTTACAGATAACTGACTTTAAATAAGTTGTATAGGTGCCGCAGTGATGAGGCACCTTTTTTTTATAATAAATCGGTTCGGTGGGCGGATATTGGTATTAAGGACTATATTTGCAATCCAAAAAGAAATTGACCTCGGGGTGTAGCGTAGCCCGGTTATCGCGCCTGCTTTGGGAGCAGGAGGCCGCAGGTTCGAATCCTGCCACCCCGACCAAGAGGATCCAACCACGAAAGTGGTTGGATTTTTTATTTCCGGGCCTAGTGCCGACAGGCACTTGGGCCACGGAAACAAAAAAGACAAACGGGCGAACGCCCGTATTGGATCCTCTTGAGCACCGCCTCTTTTCAGGTTCAGCGCAGCTACTCCTGCCACCCCGACTTCGCCCACCATAGCTTTAGCGACGGTGGGCTTTTTGTTTTGGAACGCTCTTCCTACGGACAGGGAAGTTCATCACTATGGCTACGTCGGGTATGCCCGACTTGTAGTTTTCTTGGTAATAAAAGACAAACGGGCATGGCCCCTATTACCGAAAAATACCTTCTTCATTCCAAGCTTTAAGGCTACAAAAGCTTTCCACCACTCAAATCTATGCCAGGGTAGTGGAAACAAAGATAGGTAAGGACATGGCGCGGCTGCACCAATAGCTTGGAAGCTGATTTGGGATAAAGGAGCATTTCTGGTCAGGGGGAACTAATATTCTTAGGAGGTTGCGCGAGTCGCAGTCCGTTCCTAATTAAGGACGGACCCCTCTAGATCGTACGTTCGTTTTTATTCTTTTTTTGCTGATGTTTGTCTGTAAAGCTTAATTATTTCGTTGGTAACGAGTTCTGGATCATCTAAGTAAATATAATGACCACTCTTTTCTGCCAATATATAATTATGGCGTGGAAGTTCACCAAAAGTTTTTTGACACGACTTCCATAGAATGCCATTCTCACCTTTGAAAGGCGGAAAATCTGCACCAATTACTGTCGCTGGAATGTTTGAAGGAAATGAAGTCTTGCTTAATAGATCAATGGACTTTTCATAATTTACTAGAAGATAATAAGTTCCAATAGATTTTTCTTTAATTGTCGGCAATTCCTTCTTATATGGTTCTGTTGCCTTTTTTGCTCTTATCGGAGTCATATAACATGGTAAGGTAACATCTATTAGAACAGCGCCCTTAACTCGATTTTTATTTCTTGCACTGAACAAAGTTGCATAAACACCTCCAAAAGAATGGGCCACAAGAAGAATATTATTTGTATAACCTAACTTTTTTAATGCTATTTCCAAACCATTTATCTCGCTTAAGATATCAATATCATTTGTGTCAATTCCACTTTTACCCATTCCGGCCCTATCATAAGTGATTAAAGTGGCATTTACCGAATCACGCAATTTTTTTACTACTTCATTCCATACAGCTCCATCATGACCACCGCCAGACTCGAACAGAACAGGTATGCCCGAGTTTTTGTAAATATTGAAATGTAATTTGTAGTTCCCGACATTTACCAGTGTATCAACGGTTTGGGAATATGATCTAAACGAATGGAAAATAATCAAAACAAAAAGTAGAATTGCATTTAAAACTTTCATTGTTACTGTTTATATTGTTGCGCTGCCACCAAAAAATGACCCACAACGTTTATATAAAGAATAAAGGCACCCTTATATCCATAATGACTATCCTACGAATCTAAGGGATTTCGTATTGATTTAAAACTATTTGTAGCTACATGAATACAATTTCTGTGGTTTTGCTGGAGATAAGTCCACCATCCACTAAAATGGTCCAAATGCCCTTTGCCCCGACCCGCGATATGCCCATGTACCCGATGCGTGCTACAAGACACATCTCCTGCTACGGGTGGATGTCAGCAACACCCACGGCACTCCCTATCCACAGACCAAGGAAATCGGGTTGCCAAAGGGAAGGATGGTAAACTGTCAAAAAAAGTAATTTTTAAGAAATATACGGTTTTGATTTGGAAAAGCTTAAAGGTCGATCCACCGTTCTATATTTATTTGTTCCAAAAAGTGTTCATCATGGGATATTACCACTAAAGTCCCATGATATTCTTTGATCGCTTCCGTTAGTATCCCAATGTTCTGGATATCCAAATTATTGGTAGGTTCGTCCAATACGATCATGTCAGGTGACCTGTTACCTATTGTTAGGCAACAAAGTGTCAAGCGCATACGCTCCCCGCCGCTCAGGGTTCCACATGACTTATCCCAATCATTGGCCGTAAACAGAAACCGGTTGAGCCTGAGCTTGATCTCATGTTCCTGCATTGCAGAGGCATTGAAACTTTCCGCTTGGTCATAGACACTCTTCCCGTTATCTATCAAAGAGTAATCCTGGTCAATGTAGACCCATTTGATATCAACCCTGTGTACCGTTCCGGTATTTGGCACCAACTTCCCCAAAATTAGCTTTATCAATGTTGTCTTGCCCGAACCGTTCGGGCCTTTTAGGGAAAGGCGATCACCGCTGGCTATATCCAGGGTCAGGTTGTTTTTCCACAGTGGTCGCGTATGGTAACTAAAATTGATCTTCGAGGCGGAAAAGAGTATTTTGCCGTTATGCAAAGAGGAACTGTCCAATCCCAACTTCATTTTATCCCATTCAGGTTTTGAAGATCGCAGCTCTTTTAGTTCATTGGATAGATCGACTATCTTTTCGGAATGTGCACTTTTTATTTTTGAAGTACTGTTTTCGGCACTGTTCCGTAATGTATTCATCATAATCCTGGAGACTCCGGCCTTTTCTTGTTTCTTTTTGCCCCGAGCATCCAGTTTCTGTTGCCTCTCCAACGTTTCACGTTCTTTTTCCTTGGTCTTACGAAGTGCTTTTTCCTTGTTTTGTATGTCGTGGGAAAGGGCATTGTACCCGATTCGCTTTTGTTCGGCATAAAAATCGTAGTTGCCACCATATATGGTCAATCCACGTTGGTCCAGTTCGCAGGTCCTATTTAAAATGTTCAATAAATTTTTATCGTGGCCGACCACTACAAGCGAACTTGAAGTTGCCCGAACATAATCGTACAGTTGCCGTCTTCCATCGGTGTCCAAGTGATTGCTTGGCTCGTCCAACAATATAAGTTCAGGTCTATAAATAATGATTCCGGCCAGAAAAACCTTTGTTTTTTCCCCTCCGCTCAATGTTCCCATCTTTTGGGATAGATCTTTACCATCAAGTTGCCAATGTGCCAATGCTTCTTGGCACCTGTCCGCAATTGTCCAATCATCGTCAAGGATGCCAAGGTTGACTTCGGTTACATTACCCTTTAGTATTTCCTTTAAAGCATCCAATTTATTGTCAATTCCCAATGCTTGTGCAATCGTCAGGTAATCGTACTGACCAAAAATCTGGGGGATGTAATATGGTTTGCATAAGATCGTTGCTTGTCCACCTGATGGTCCCAGTTCTTTGGATATGATTTTCAGCAAAGTGGATTTGCCGGAGCCATTGTTGCCGATCAGGGCTATTTTTTCATGCTTGTTTACCGTAAGGGAGACGTTGTGGAACAACAGATCCCTATTGGGATGTTGGTATGATATATTCTGTAGAATCACCATAATTTCTTTCTGTTAGGATATTAATGATCAAGTAGCCATTGGAAAATGGCCTTGTTTAATTTTCTAGAAAGAAACCGGTATTCACATTATATTGTCCTTTTTGGGTCGTACAAATTTAGAAAAGTTCCGTTATAAATAAATAAGGGTCCATCAAAAGATTATTTTAGAGGGCGATGCCCCAAACTGTTTTTTAAAGGTGTGGGAGAAATGGGAAAGGTCCTCAAAGCCAAGGTCGAGATAAATATCCGATGCCGTCATTCCTTTTTTCGTTATCAGATAGTGTGCTTCCTGTAGTCGCTTTTGGCGAATCCACTGGCCCGGAGCGGTTCCGAAAACTTTTTCAAAATCCCGTTTAAAAGTCGCAAGGCTCCTACCGGTAAGGTATGCGAACCTTTGCAGTTTTACATTAAAATGGTAGTTTTTGATCATAAAGCCTTCCAAATCTATTTTGTGCGGTTCTGCGAAATCGAACAGGACATTTTTAAGTTCCGGATTGGTCCTAAGCAGTAGTAAAACACCTTCTTTCAATTTTAAATCCATGAGCAGTTGGCTGTCCGGACCATTGGTTTTATGGTACATCAACAAAGACTCCATATAATTTTTTAGAAGCTTATCCATATCTATTTCCAGGATCCGAACTTCATGATCCTTTTTTTTGGCGACGATACCATACTCCAAACTGAAATTTTTTAAGATCCTCTGGTCAAGGTAGATGGACAAAGACCTGAATTCCCCTTTGTCCGGGGGTTGTTTTATAAATTTTAATAATTGGTTTCTTCTGATGAAACGCAGTGAACCAATATGGGAAGGATATTTTGTCTGGCCATCATTTAGCACCAGTGACCCTGCCATGGTATATTGCAAGGTATGTTCGGGCACAAAATGTTCTCCCTCCCTGTTTTGCTTATAGTAACAGGATAGCATAATGCCGGATGGTTTTTTTGGGTCCATATCCAATTCCATGGTACTACAAAGTTATTGAAACCTTTTATCATAATGGCCAAAGCCGACCCTCAACAATGGACCTTAGGTCCTTGATCATTATATTGGTTCCGTATCCCTATAGATCAATTCCTTTTTGGGTCAAATATTTTTTTCCTTCCTCGGTTTCATAAAATGCTTCGGTATCATCATGATCCGTAGAAACGGTTACCGGCATCCAGTGTTCGAACTCCGATTTTCTCGATTCGTCCGCCTTTCGTAAAATTGCGGCCGCTTCGCTTCCAAGGACCAAGTGCATGGGCGGTTCCGGATGGTCGGCCAGCTCCACCATTATCTTTGCCGCCCTTTTTGGATCACCAATCGGCCTGATCTTTCCCGAACCCAAAAGAGCTTTGGTGGCGTCTACGGTAGTTTCATATCCTTCCACATGGGGCGCAAACGACATCGAAGCGCCTGCCCAATCGGTCCTAAATCCCCCAGGTTCAACAGAAGTGACCTTTATTCCCAAATGGTCTACTTCCTTTCTCAACGATTCCGAAAAACCGGCAAGGCCAAATTTCGCTGCCTGATATATGCTCAATCCTGCATTTCCGACCCTTCCTCCCACGGAACTTATCTGTAATATCCTTCCCGAACGTTGCTTCCGCATATATGGAAGAACGGTACGCGTTACCTCGATAGGGGCGAACAAATTTACGTATAACTGGCTGCGCACTTGCTCGTAGGTAAAGGCTTCGGCCGCGCCCGTGATTCCAAAACCGGCGTTGTTCACCAATACATCGATCCTCCCAAAATGCCTTATTGCCGTTTCGACCGCTATATGTATTTGGGACCTATCGCTTACATCCAATGCCAATGGCAAAAGTTGAGTTGGATATCTTTCCATCAGATCGGTCAATCTTTCAGGATTTCGTGCCGTGGCCACCACATTGTCCCCTGTTAGCAGTACCGCTTCGGTAATGTGCTTTCCCAACCCACGGGAACTTCCCGTTACAAACCATACTTTTTTCATGAGCGTTGAATTTTAATTTCCGATTTTTTCATTCTTGTACAAAGATCCCTCCAAAGCATTTGAATTACTTTGTTGGAAAGCTCAATTTTACTTTGCTGAACAGGTCGGAAGTATGGGAAGTATTGAAATGGGGATGGGATCGGGTTCGTCTAGATATTATTTATTCCGGCTTACCTATTGGCATTGTTCATTTTTTTGACCGATAGCTAGAGGTTGGCCCTAGGTAACCCTAATCTTTTTCGACAACAATTTTGCGATAATCTTTTCCCCAGTCGATCATTTCCTGAATAATTTTGCCGAAAGACCTGCAGTGTTCGGTCGGTACGTATTCTATCAGTACGGGTGTATCAGGATACACGTTCCTTTTCACCAGTTTGTTCATTTCCATTTCCTTTAGCTCCTTTGCCACCATTCGGGTGGTGATACCGGGAATACTACGTTCGATTTCCCGAAAACGCCTGTTCCCGTTACAGATCGAATTGATAATGGGCAAGCGCCATTTACCACCTATAAAATATAGGGTATCCTGTAATGCCCTTAGTTCCTCCTCTTGATTTCTGGTCATAGTAATATGGGTATCTGATATACTCTGTTATACTGATTACAAATGTATATCAAATAACGAATATTTTTGTATCCGAAACCTAAAATTAAATACGGTCCATTAAATCTGCTAAAACATGAAAAATCCAAACAAAAAAATTGCGATCATTACAGGGGGAAACAGTGGTATAGGATATGCCACGGCACAAAACTTGGTATCGGAAGGGGCCACGGTACTTATAACGGGAAGACGTAAGGGGGCCATTGAAACCGCGGCAGCGGAAATCGGGGCCATCCCTTTTGTGGCAGATCAGTCCGAACCGGGCGATATTGATAAACTGGTCGACTTCTGTAAAAGGGAATTCCGGAAAGTGGATATATTGTTCATAAATGCGGGCATTACAGGTGCGGCAGGTCCCATAGCGGACGCCAAGGAAGCGAATTTCGATACTGTGATGGACATCAACTTTAGAGGGGCTTATTTTACCTTGAGCAAATTTATACCGTTGCTTAACGAAGGGGCTTCCGTAGTATTTTTATCCTCTAATGTGGCCACTACAAATTATCCCGGAAGTTCCATTTACCAGGCCAGCAAAGCGGCCGTTCGTTCTATTGCAAAAACGGCGGCGGCCGAACTGGCACCTAGCAAGATCAGGGTAAATATGGTCAGTCCCGGCCCTACGCTAACGGAGGTACTGAACAAATCCTATGACGAAACGACCGCTCGGGATATTTGGGACAATTTGGCGGATACGATTCCGCTCAAGAAAATCGGGGTACCTGCAGATGTTGCAACAATGGTCGCATATTTATGTTCCGATTCCGCATCGTTCATAACGGGTGCCGACTTTGTGCTTGATGGCGGCATGACCCTTTAAAGGACAATATTGGTAAAAATCCTCTTTTTGGATGATCTTTTTTACAAACCTTACTTGAACCCTTTAGCAAAATCGAAGTAAAGATCTACCCCTAATTTTGAACCTGATCTAAGCTCTGAAGTAATCCTTAAAAGGTCGGGTGGAATGATCGACCGATCTTAATGGAAGCAGGAGCTGGCACATTAATTTTATGATATACCCTTATGAACACTACAAAACAAAAATCGATTTATTTGACGGGTCTGGTATTGACGGCCCTTTGGTTCGGTAGCAGCGGCCTTTTTGAAATTACACGAAATCCCTTGGTCTGGAACAAAACGATCGCCCTCGGATATCCCGCCTATTTCATCACCACCTTGGGCATAGCAAAGTTGCTGGGAGTCTTAATTCTGATCCTTCCGACAAGGAAAGGGATTTTTTGGCTAAAGGAATGGGTGTTCGCGGGTCTCTTTTTCGATATTTTTTTTGCCACGGTATCCGGATGTGCCGTATTCGGGGCTTCCGATTTGCTGCCTCCCATCATTGCTTTTTTGATGGTCATGACGACCTATTTGATGTTCCGTAAGCACAACTATGTTTCCACTAGCGGAGAACCGCAGGTAAATGGGAGAAATATCCATGGACCGAACATTAAATTGGATTGAAATGGATAAGCGTACAAAAAGAATTGCAAGTACCATTTTTCTTGGAATAGTATTGGTATCCATACTTATACAGTTCATAGGGGCACCCATAGAGAAAAGACCCATACTGGCGGAAGCGCAATTTCCAAAAGAAATAAATACCATCCTTAAACGGGCCTGTTACAATTGCCACTCCAATGTAACAGACCTAAAGTGGTACGATAAGTTGGCCCCTATTTCTTGGTTTGTAAAAAAGGATGTTGAATTGGCAAGGAGCGTAATGAATTTCTCCGAATGGGACAGCACTCCCGCGGCCCACAAAGGAAAATCATGGGCCATATTGAACATGGTCAAATCCGAAAGGATGCCCTTGGGGAAATATTTGGTCTTACATCCGGAGGCCCGTATCTCAAGTTCCGAAATAAAAGCAATTGAAAATTATGTCCATTCACTGTCCAAGGACGCTTTTATTGGGGACACTGCTCGCAAGGAATCGGCGAACAAGGAGTTTGAAATATGGAAACAGCGCAAATTTAAGACTGTGGGCAAGCATTTGGAAAAGCCGGATCATTCTGATGGCACTGTTCGATCTTCCCCGAACGAAATAGCCTATTCGGATGATTTTAAGAAATGGAAGATATTGAGCTTGAACACCCTCTACGACGGAACAATGCGGGTCACCTATGGAAATGATATTGCCGTTAGGGCGATTGGGGAAGAACAGATCGACCCTTTTCCGAATGGGGCCATAGTAGCAAAAGCGGTATGGGAACAGGTAGAAAACCGATATGGGGAAATAATTCCCGATAAGTTCGTAAATGTACAGTTTATGGTGAAGAACAATTCAAAATATCGTGATACGGAAGGTTGGGGATTTGCAAAATTTTCCACACAGAAGCGTACGCCCTATGGTAAAACTTCCGATTTTGCCGTAACCTCCTGTATAAGCTGTCACCGTCTAAAAGCCAAGGAAACCGGTTACCTTTTTAACGTGCCGCTAAAAACAGCTGTCCAAAAATAAGGAATTATGAAAAACATTCAATTAAGAAACAAATTGTTCATTCTCTCCTCCGTAATTTTCGCAGCCTGTACCAATGAAATTGCTTTCGGGCCAAAACCGCAAAGGATGATTTTTGATCAAGGAGATCTTAGGGTAATAACCACTTCCATCAATCCGAAAAGTAAGAGCATGTCGGTTTTGTATGGCAATGATAGGGCCTATACAGCGGCACTTAGTGGAAGTGGGCATCATGTTGCGGGGGAAAGGTACACCTATCTGACCTGGAACTATATAGAGAATCCAAGGTGGTTCGGAAGCAATATAAGTAAGGACCTTCTTTCTGAGGAAAGCATTGCTGTTGAAGGTGATGGGGAAGAGGGGTCTTTAAAATTCCATTATAAGGTCGAGAACGGGGACCCACTTCCAGTTAACGGCATACGAATGAACCCACAGGATAGGATAGCCTACATTTTTGAATATAGGCCATCTGTTTTGCCATAGACAAGAAAAATCGGGTACAAAAGGAACATATACAAAATCTAAAAATTACTTGAAAAAGTCTGTTATAAACAATCTTATCAAAACCTTAAATACCAAATAAAAAATAATCAAAGGGTTCCCTGTTCCAATAAAATTGGTTCTTATGAATTTCAAATAGTTACAAAAAATTTGGGGAATCAGCGGTAAGAAATAAAATTAAATACACTTATAATCGGAAGAACCTCATGCTATAAATGACGGATTTTGCGTGCCATCATCCTATGTTAAGGATACATATGGCCAAGCCAATATGGCATGCTTTCGGCAATGGCCCGAGAAATAGGGCAGGGGTTCGCCCTTCGTACACCCATGGGCAATATGGTTCCCCAATTATGACGGGGAACCATCCGTTTTTTGGCAATATGACCCTTACAAGTTGACGTTTAGGTAGATCGACACCCTATTTTTCAGTTCCACTTTGCCATTGTTCAAATTTTGGTCTAAGGGCAGCATGCCCAGTATGCCCAATGAAAATTGATTGTAAGTGGCCTCCATGCTTACTTTTCCCAAGAAAACATCGCCCTTGGTATTGGCAACATCGGTATCAAATTCCCTGTTTGTCCCATAGCTTTCCCCTGCCAGACCTGCAATGGGGGTAAGTGATAAGGAATTGGAAACATAATAGGTCTTAAAAACGTTGATACCGTAGTTGATCTGGTTTCCAAATTTGTATTCCTTGGGGTTTTCGGTTTTTATCGTATAGTTCAATAAGGTGCTCACTCCCCAGTTTCGGTGGGTAAAACCATAGTTCATGGCCAAAACATAATCCCAGCTCCCATTGCCCAACTGAAAACTTGGGTTGACACTTCCCAGATTGTTTTCCCTGTCAAATTTTCCAGTGGGCATTTTTATCCCCGCACCCACCTGTAGATAGTGCTCCGGTTTTATGGATACGATACTGTCAGGAGTGCCCTTGATAAGGTTATAGAGCCCTAGGATACTCATATCCCCCAGACCTCTTATATCTTGATCGGTACCATCGGGCAATGTACGTTGGTGGAACTGATAGGGCACCATTACGTTCAATAGTATCCTTTCGGCAATCGGAAAATTTCCCCAGAGCTGTACCGTATTAAAACGTTCGTCGATCCAAGGAGAATCGGCAAAAATACCGTCCCGGGACCGATATTGCTGTCCGATATACCTTAGGCCCAAGAAATTATTGTTGAGGCCCGTGCCATAGCCCATACTGCCCCCGCTACTGCCACATCCACAGGTATCACAAAAGTCGAAATAGCTGTACTGTCCATGTTCATATGTGTCAAGATGATGTGCACAAGGTACCCATGGGCCATCGTTACCATATAAAAGAACAGGGAGTGTGGCACAAACTAGGAAGATAAATGGGTTAATATTCCGCAAAACGTTCATCATTGATATAGGTTTCATCCGTTAATGTGTTTAAAAAGGAGATCAGGTCTTCCTTTTCCAAGCTGGAAAGGGGGATGCCCAATTTCCCGTCTTTGTTAAGAAAGGGGTCAAGGGTGGGGGAATCTATTACCCCACTGCCATAAAAATCTAGTACCGCCCGTAGGGTGCCAAACCTTCCGTCGTGCATATAGGGAGCGGTAAGGGAAACGTTGCGAAGGCTGGGCACCTTAAAAGCATGGCGGTCCGCCGCTGCACCGCTTACCTCCTCCCTTCCCAGATCCTGAAGCTCGGGATGCGGGGGCAGTCCGTTGTTTCTAAAGGCACCATCCGTAAAAAGATCGCTACTGTGACAGTTGGCACATTTCTCCCTAAAGACCTTCATTCCCTGTAGTTCCCGATCGGTCAGTTCCCCTCCCGTTTCCTTCCGTATATGTTTGTCATATCGGGAATTGGCAGAGACCATCATCACCATAAATTGCGAGAGGGCCTTTAGGAAATTCTCATTGTTCACGCCCCCATCCTCAAACGCCCTGGAAAAAAGATTCCTGTATTCTGGATCTGCATTTAGTTTGGCGATCACATTGGCCATCGTTTCGCCCATCTCCACCTCGTTGGTGATGGGAATGATGGGAAAAAGATCTAAATGGGAAGTGGCCCCGTCCCAAGCGAATTCCTCCATAAATGCCATATTCTGTATGGCGGGGGTATTTCTGCTGCCTTCCAGGTCGTTCACGCCATGGCTGAACTGGTGTCCGTGATGGGTAAAAGCGGTTCTTTGTTCGTGACAGAAACCACATGAAATAAATCCATTGGCAGAGAGCTGCCCATCGTAGAAAAGTTTTTTGCCCAGTTCAAATCCCGCTTTTGTAGGAGGATTGGCGGTCAGGTCGTAACTTGGCCGTGGAAAATTGGCAGGGACTTCAAAATCCAATGGCTCGTCTATGGTCCGGTAATCCTCCCCATCACTGGAGCAGCTGCCCAAAAAGAGTGGGGCCCAGCCCAAAAGCAACACGAATGGTCTTATGGCCATCTTGGGTAATGTGACCGCCCGATGTAATAGGGCAGTCACATTTAATTGATTGGATAGGGACAGATCAGTCATGTCCACCACCATTATGTACGTGGTCCACCGTGAACATTTGGGAAGTGTTTACCGCTATCTGGGGCGATTTTACCTCGTCTACCATGATGACCGACTTTTCGCTGAGGGCTATGGAGTTGGTAGTTCCCACCAATATTTTGGAGGCATCGATCTTTAAATGGATACTGGCATCCATTTCATGTCCTACTTTGATGTTATTGGGCAGCGGTAAGCTAACTTCCCGATAATTGTCCAAACTAGATCCATGGCTTCCCATATGGATGACAAATTCGGTAGGTTCGCTGATGGTCTCCGAGGTAAAACTCCCCTCAAAGCTCAAGAACTTGTACCCGGCCTGCCAAGACCACATCATATCGTTTTGTTCGGCCAACGCAAGAAAATCACCCTGGCCCTCGGCCCCCTGAAGGTATTTTTCCCGATCTACGCCCACCCCGAACTTAAGGGTGGTGTACTCGCCTGCCGGTATCCCCGGTAATACTACATTGTCCGTTTCAGATTCCTGGTTGACGATAAAATAGCCATCATCCTTCGGAAAGGTGTATTCCACCCCCTCCTTGTCCACCAACCGAAAATTGCCGACGATATAGTTAAAGCGGTTTACGGTCAGGATCTCGCCATTGGCGTTGGCCGGATTGGAAGCGCCTAAAATGAGGTCATTGCCCGCATAGCCATTGTCGAATTTGATGGAAACCTCCCCACTTCCGGTGAGGGTATCCGTATCCCCGGAATCATCGTTGGAGCAGGAAAAAAGTACAAAGGCCAATAGGCCCAAAAGGCAAATATTATATGTTTTCATATTTTGTTATTTTGACATTATCGATTGTGGGATTCCCTATCCATTTTCGGTTGTGAATATGGAAAGGGCCATTTTTACTGGAGTATTTTGAAAATTCGAGGCACAGAGTACTGGCGGAGCTAAAGGTGTCCGAAGTGCATGAAGTACCTGTAGGTTTTAGGAGTATTGTGGTGGATGTGCAATATCGGTGGTCAAAAGCAGCGCCGTAAGTGCCGATAAGGGATAAAATCTTTTTTTCTTGCCCAGATGGGACATAACGCTAAAATGCATTACGGCCAACTCCTGGAAGAAAACAATGGGCTGGATTTCGGTCTTGGACTGTTTTTCGCCGAAGGGATTCTTTTCGGAACGCTCTGCTTCCTTTGCAAATTGCTTGGCGAGGTAACATTTTCCATCGCAATTTAGCTGTGGCCTATCCCTGTTTTCGCAAAGTACGTTTTTTATATAGTCATAATTGGCAACGTATTCCACCACTGGCCAAAGTGGTCTGACGAGCATAAAAAACCCGACAATAAGAATCACGTACTGCTTCATGGCACAAAAATAATTCGTGCCGTTCCAATAAAATAATTTATTCGCTCTTTTTTCCTCGTTCGGATGCTTTCCAGTGTTAATACATCTGGAAAGGGAAACTTAAAGGAAACTGGAATCCAGAATTTGGGCAACGAGATAAGCCTTTCCCAAACTTATGGGAAAGTTTTTAGGTTGGGCCAAATGCAGGCCGTGAACAGGGGAGTGGTAGTGTAGCGATCTGGTCCATCAGTAGCCCGGGTTCTGGTCCTCCGGAGAAAGTGCTTCGTTAAAGTCCATTTCTGAAACCGGGATGGGCCATAGATAGTGTTTTTCGGCAATATCGATCCCTTTTACCGCCAGTATGGTCTCCGCGGCCTTATTGGTACGTTTTAGGTCGTACCAGCGTTTCCCTTCAAAAATAAACTCGTACGCCCGTTCCCGAAGGACCAGATCTACAAAGCCGTCCAAACTATAATCGCCCAAGACATAATCAAAGGCACTGGGCGTATCGACCGCCTGTCCATATGCCCTTCTATGTACCATGTTCAGGGCCTCCATTCCTTCGGCGGTGGGTGCCCCGACTGCTCTGGCACTGGCTTCTGCATACAATAAGAGTACGTCGGCATAGCGATATACGGGAAGGTCGTTTCCGGCGCCCCTTACCTCAACGGCCTGCTGGTCTATATATTTTTTTGATACCAAGGTTGTGGCGCCCAGGCCAAAATCGATTTGGTCCCAAAGTTCTTTTCGTAGGTCGTTGTCGTCCCATCCCACATAAAATGGATTGGTGGCATCACTGTAGTGGGCATAGGCCCCTCCAAAGTTAAAGAGTCCGGTATCGGGATGGTTCAGGATGTTGACCAGATAATTGCCCTGCCCAGTTTGCCGGGTATATTTAAAATAAAAAATTTCTTCGGTGCTACTGACCAACGTAGGACCAAAAAGATCGTATTGCAGGTCTTCCACGGAGGTTACGGCAACCAAGGAAAAGGCATTGGAATCCATGACTTCCAAGGCCATTTCGGCCGACTCCGCATAGCTTCCCAGGGTAAGGTAAACTTCCGAAAGCATGGTCTTGGCAGCAAGGGAAGTGGGCCTACCATAGTTCCTGGGCTGAGTGGGAAGTTTGGCGGCGGCCTCCACCAGATCCGCAATTATAAGGTCGTACACTTCCGTTGCCCCGCTCTTGGGAACATCGATACTTTCAAGATTGGTATCGGTACGCAAGGGGATTCCGCCCCAGTTGCGGACCAGTATAAAATAGTTCAGTGCCCTCATAAATTTTGCTTCCGAAACCAAAAGATCTATTTCCGCGGGAGTGATCGCATTGCCATTGGGGGCATTCCTTATGACCAGATTGGCATTACGGATACTCTGGTAAAATGCGTTCCACCTGCTCCCCGCCACGTTGATATTACCCGAATTGAAACCTTGGAAGTCATTATAGTTGGCCCTGCTTCCCCGGCCATAGCCCCAATCTGTATGGGCGTCCAATACCGCGATCTGTTCCGCATATTCGTATCGGATAGGGGAATAGATGGCATTCACCGCCGCTTCCACTTCCTCGGCCGTATTGTAAAAAAGTTCCTCGGCCACTTCCTTGGGAGCTTCATCCAAAAAGTCATCACTGCAGCCGTTCAGGGCGGCCAATATAAAGAAAAGGCAGGGGGCCCATATCAGCTTCGCAACAATGGAATGTGGGAAGGATCTTATAAAGGGGACTGTATAGTTCATACTTACTATTGTTAACGGTTAAATGGCATTCTGCAACACGAATAAAAATTAAAAGCCCATTCGCAACCCCATGGTATAACTTTTGGCCACGGGATAGGACAGGTAGTCGATTCCGGGAGTATCCCCATTTTGGGAATTGACCTCGGGATCCCACCATGAATAGGAGGTAAGGGTAAGCAGGTTCTGTCCGCTGATATACACTTGGGCATTTTTGATAACACTGTTGTCCAAGGGAATGGTGTACGCCAGTTCTATGTTTTTTAGCCTGATATAAGATCCGTCCTCCACCCATCTATCCGATACATATGCGGAGGTATTCCTACTGATCAATGGGTATTTGGCGTCCACGTTCGTAGGGCTCCAATTGTCCCATAGGACCTCTTTCAGGGTATTTATCCCCTGACCATAATCCATGGTCACGGGAATGGCACTGGCATTGAAAATATCGTTGCCCTTGGATCCCTGTACAAAAATGGAGAGACTGATGTTCTTGAAGTTCATATCCGAATTGAAGCCGAAGGTGAAATCGGGATTGGGATTCCCGATATAGGTTTTGTCATCGGAGGAGATGGAACCGTCCCCGTTAAGGTCCAACAGCCGTATCTGTCCGTTTTCATCATAACCGTTCTCTTTGTAGCCGTAAAACTGTCCTATGGGCCTGCCTTCCCTAAGAATGGAAACATTGTCCTGCACCACCAGCGCCGAGATAAAGGACCCCAAAATATCCTGTCCACCGTTCAGTTTGATCACCTCATTGCGGTTGGCCGAAATATTTGCGGACACCAGCCATGTAAAGTCGCCCGAAAAGGGATTTGCCCTTATGCCCAGTTCTATCCCTTCGTTCAGAACTTCCCCTACATTGCGTATGGTGGATGTATAGCCCGTGGAAGTGGGAAGGTTTACGGTATTCAAGAGGTCGGTGGTGTTTTTTCTATAAAGATCAAGCGAAAATGAAAGTCGGTTGTCGAAAAATCCCATATCCATTCCCAGGTCCAATTGTTCGGTGGTCTCCCACTTAAGGTCGCCAGGTAGCCTTGTCCCGGGGGCAAAGGTGGTGTATAGCTCGTCGTCAAATACCGTATTACCTGGTGACAGAAGATTGAGCGTGGTATAGGGACTTATCGCTTGGCTGCCCGTCCTACCCCAACTACCCCTAAACTTTAGGTCCGAAAAGATGTTGAGGTTTTTTACGAAATTTTCTTCGCCCGCCTTCCATGCAATGGCGGCCGAGGGGAAATTGCCCCATTTATTTCCGTCGCTGTATCGGGAAGAGCCGTCCCTCCGCATGCTCACGGTGATCAGGTACCTATCCAATAATGAATAATTGATCCTGCCAAGATAGGAGAGGAGGTCCGACTCCGCATAACCCGTTGAGGGAATGCCGGGCGTGATGGCCGATTGTATCTGGTAACTTTCGAACGCATCGCTCAAAAAGCCCGAACCATTGGCCGCCAGATAAGTGGTCTTAAAGTTTTGGTAGGTGGCCCCCGCCACTATGGAAATGGCATGCGCATCGTTCAACTGCTTGTCATAACTGATGGTATTCTCACTGAGGAGACTTCGTTCCTGGGTAGTGGACACACTCGCAAAACCATTGGAATTAAAGAAATTCCGTGAGGTGTATTGATCGGTTCGATCGTCCCTGTTCTCAACGCCTCCTGAAATATTGACGGTTATGTCCTCTATGGGATTATAGATCAGGGACAGGTTGCTCAGTACCACATTCGCCTTTACCGTCCTGGTCTGTTCATTAATGAAATTTATGGGATTTATGATATCGGGAGCCACAAAAGGGTATTCATTGGCAAGGATACGGTAGGTTCCGTCGGTATTATAGGGTGTGGAAATGGGCGCTGCGGAAATGGCGGCCCCAATAAGCGTATTTCCCCTGCTGCCCCCACCACTGTCCTTCCTTCCCGTATTTAAATATGAGAGGGAATTGGACCATTTTATACGGAACCGATCACTGATCGCATGGTCCACATTTATGCGAAAGGAATAGCGGTTGTAATCACTGCCGTTTATGATCCCTTCATTGCTAAAGGTACTTGCACCCAATGAAAATTGGGTCTTTTCGTTCCCACCGCTTACATTGAGGGAGTTGGAAAATACGAACCCGCTTTCGAAGACAAAATCCTGCCAGTCAAAACCTTTCCCGAAGCCCTCGATCTGTCCAGCGGTAAAATATGGGTCCAATCCGTCATTTCGGGCTTGAAGGTTCATAAGGGAAGCATATTCAGTGCCGTTCAACAGATCCAATTTGGCCCTTAGTTCCTGCGTACTGATGCTGGTTTCAAATTCTACCCTGGTATCGCCCTCCCTACCGCGTTTGGTGGTGATCATCACTACCCCGTTGGCCCCCCGTGAGCCATAAATGGCGGTTGCGGAGGCGTCCTTCAACACTTCTATACTTTCTATGTCCGAATTGTTCAGGTTAGTGGGACTTCCCGAATAGGGAAAACCATCAATAACGTACAAGGGGTCGTTGTTGCCCTGAATGGAATTTGCGCCCCGTATCCGCACGTTTACGCCTGCTCCGGGAGCGCCCGTATTTTGGGAGACCTGTACGCCCGCCGCCCTCCCCTGCAGGGCATACATCACACTGTTGTTGGAAGGGACCGCGTTGACTTCCTTGGAACTTACCTGGGATACGGATCCGGTAAGGTCACTTTTACGTACGGTCCCATATCCCACGACAACCACGGGATCCAAGCTAATGTTTTCTTCCTCTAATGTGATCGTTAGCTCGGCCTGTCCGCTTACGGGGACGTCCTTTGGTGTAAAACCTATATAGGAAACCTCTAAAATGGCATCTTCATTGGATACTTCCAATACATAATTTCCCTCCATATCGGTCTGTGTGCCATTGCCAGTACCCTTTTCGGTAATGCTGGCACCCGAAAGAGGGGTGCCCGTACTGTCCACCACTGAACCGGATACCTGGAACTGCAGTATGTCGGTACGGTCAGTAATCAACTTCCGCATTGCGGCCGTTAGGATATGGTTGGGTTCGCCAACCAAGACGGGCATGTTTACCTGCTCTTTTGGTGCTGGTCCCAAAAAATGGTGGGGGCCTGCCTGTGCAGGCAATAAAAAGCTTATAAAAAGCAAGTAAAGAAGGTCATACTTGTTAAAAACGGCTGTAAGGACCGGAAAAAAGCGGTCTTGATCATAATACTTTTTCATATGCTTTTTTCTAAATGGGTCACCTCTTTATAAGAATCTACGCCCGCCAACAGTCTTGGGGCGTATTGATCTTTCAAACTGCAGATATGGTCAAATTTTAACATATAAAAGACCTATCCCAATTAAGATGGGAAATCCTGCGGCAAAGAAAATTAATGGAAAGGTAAAGAAGGGGCCCAATCGGCTTATTGTTTGCCCCATATGAACGGAAGTTTTTTTTCTATGGAAAAGAGACCCAAAAAGCATGGTTTTAATAGTATGGTGCGTTTGGGATCTGGTCAGGAACGATGGCCAAAAGCGGTTTGATCTTTTGGGCGTTGAGTTGTGCCTTGGTAGGATCGCTAAAGGTCCAACGGTCGTAGGTGGACTTCCCTAGGTTGTGGATCACCTTCCCTGATCTTATAAAAAGTGTTCAGATCCAAGGGTCCAAAAAGCTGTTCCGTACCACTGCCTGCCCAAGTGACCTTTAACCGTAGGATTTTTGCGGCGGTGCCCAACCCGATCTCGGCCCTTAGGGCGGAACAGCCAAAACTACCACCGGAACCGATCGTGTGGAAAATTCGCCTTTCCTGACCAGCTTCCAGTATGGTCACTTCCAGTCTGCTGCCGATGGCCGCTTTATTGGCTTTCGTTCCTTCCAAGATAAAGGTGGCCCATTTATGGTCGTTTTGATAGGGATTTTTATAAAGGGAGTTAAAGAAAGTATCACCTTCGTAGGCCCCGCCCATGACGACATAAATATCTTGGTCCCCGTCATTATCGATATCGGAAAAGGAGACGGCATGCCCCTTTTGGATATGTCCGAAGCCGCCCGCAGTGGTGACGTCCTGAAAAGCTTTGCCCCCCGCATTTCTGAACACCCTATTTGGAATGATCGATTGGAAACTCACTTCCCCGGTACTCAGGTAGATATCGGGGTATCCGTCATTGTCCAGGTCCCCGTAATTGGCTCCCATGGCATAACCGATCCTGTTAAGGCCCACCTCCTTGCTGACGTCCGTAAAGGTACCTCCCTTATTTTTGTACAGTCTCATGGTCTCGGCAGAATGGAGCTCTTTGAGATATTCGCTGACGATATTGGTGGTGATGGATACGGGACCGCCCCTTTCGTAACCCGCCACAAAAATGTCCATCCAACCATCGTTGTCGTAATCGAAGGACCAAGTGGGAAAACTGGAAAACTTTTCCCCCAGTCCCAAAGTTTCGCCCGTTTCATGGAACATGGGAATCCCATTTTTATCCACGCCCTGGTTCAGGAACAAGAGGTTTTTCCGATTGGAATACAAGGTGGAAACATAGAGGTCCATCAGCCCGTCATTGTTATAGTCGCCCGTTGTAACGCCCTTAACATAATAGAAATTCCGGGCATCGCTTATGGTAAGTCCCGCTTTGCCACTATGGTCCGTAAAGGTGCCATCCCCGTTGTTAAGGAAGAGCTCACAAGGATGTACTTGGTCCTTTTCCGATTCGTTTCCGATAAATAGGTCCACTTGTCCGTCGTTGTTGAAATCGGCCCAAACGGCGGTCTGGGTAGGGTGGAAGGAGAGCAGTCCCGCCTCCATGGTCACATCGGTAAAGGTGTTGTCCCCGTTGTTTCGCAACAGGGAGTTAGGTTGTCTGCCAAGGCTTCCCATCCAGGCCCCGCGAAGGATAAACAGGTCCAAAAAACCATCATTGTCATAATCGGCCTGTACCATGTTCAGTCCCCCTGCAATTTCCAAGGTGCCGGCAGTATCCGATCTTTCGGTAAAGCTACCGTCCCCGTTGTTGACAAAATAGCGTAGAGGGTCCGAAGGGAACCAACTGGAGACCATTACATCAAGAAGGTTGTCATTGTTGAAATCGTCCACGATACTGCCCCCGGAAAGCGCATTGACGTCCAGCCCCAGTTTTGGGGCAATGTCCAAGAATTTTTTTAAAGGATATTCCGAGGCGAAGGCAGTTTCCGGGATCAACCATTCGTCTTGAACCCTTTGTGGATATTGGCCCAAGGTCATATGGGCGATATTGAGCAGCCACCGACTTATATGGTCGTGGGAATTTTGTTGTAACAGGCCTTCCAGCAGCACGATCGCCTTTTGGGATCCCTCTTTTACATGATGGTAGCCCTCCGGTCCTATTGGGACAATACAGGAGGCAGCGGGCTGATGGTGGTGCAGGCAGTTTTCCTGTTCGCCCATACGGATATATGCTATTGCCAGCAGGGGTGCGATCTTTTCCTCTTCCTTTGCTTCCAAGGTGTACCGTAAGGTCCCTTTTTTGCTTTTTTCCAAAAGATCTTCAAGAATTTTAACGGCCTCCCTGGTCTTTCCCCCGTATAAAAGGGCATCGGCCATTTTTAGCCTGTAAATATCCCTTCGGTTTTCGGGGACCGTTTTGGAAATGCTGTCAAAATAATCCGCCCTTATGGACGAAGTATATACGTTTTCAGGTACGAAAAATTCTTCCTTGGCCTTTTTTTGGAGCAGTTCCCGCATGGTGGGAGTTGATTTGCTGCAGGAAATCGAACCCATTGCAAGTAGGGCCATCAGTAAGGCATTCCTGAAAATTTTCGGCATTTTGTTGTTCGCTACGTTTGGTCACTGCTGGGATTGGCCGGCCGTATATAAATATAGGAAATTCCTTTGTACATCAAAATCCTTTAGGCGTATATTGATGACATTAGGGACATACCACCATAGTAAGACTGTACCAGAAAGCCCCGGGATCGGTAACCGCTCTTATTTTTCCAGTTCCTCCAAGGGAATGCTGGCTTCGGAATTGGAAATCAGAACAGCACAGTCCCAAAATTCCGTAGTGGACTTTCCCTTTACCAAATCGCCATTGGACTTAACGGCCACCATAACGATTTCATTTAGGTATGGAATACCTGCTGAATAAGGGTGCTATGGGCATTAAGTCGGAACTGGATGATACCTTTATGGTTGGAGGGGCCTATAAAAGAATAAAATAGACTCTCATTGGTTTTGTTTTATTAAGGATGTTGGAATTTTAAAATTTTACGGTGCTATGGCAATGGCCCCTCAATTTTATTGTCGGGCCACTTTTTTAGGGTCCGGTTTCCATACCTAGGCCATTTTTCCCAAAGACAAAAAGGATTTAAATTTGTGCCACCGTACCACTGTACGACAGGTATCTGAAAGTTTCAATAAAAAAGAAGTAATTTTATCAATTAAACCTTTAATATGCTTTCCAAAAGGGCTAGATACGCCATTAAATCCTTGATCTATCTTTATAAAAATGAAGGAAGCAGTCCCGTTTCCGCCAAGTCGATTTCGGTAAACGAAAACATACCCTTTAAATTTCTCGAGAAAATATTAAGGGAGCTTCGGCAGCATAAAATCATAAAAAGTGAACGTGGGGCCGAAGGTGGATATCGTTTTTTTAAACCTCCCCAAACCGTTAGGGTAGTGGACATCATGAGGATCATCGATGGACCGATAGCCCTTGTACCATGTGTTTCGGAGAATTTTTATGAAAAGTGCGAAGAGTGTGTAGATGAGGAGATATGTATACTTAGGCGCCTATTCTCTGAACTTCGGGACCAAATGTTACCCGTTCTTGAAGAGACCATAGCGGATCTTTCCCAAAAATAGCCCTTTAAAATAAAACTCTACTAATTTGGTAGGAATTAATAAATTTATATATTTGTTCCGATATCATACTAAAAAGGTATGAATAGTATATATTATATAAACGGGATTAATATGAAAACAAAAAACTTCATTGTTCACTTACTATTGATGATTGCTGGACATTTTGCTTTTTCCCAGAATACGATTTCTGGATATGTATTCGATGGGTCGACCAATGAGCCACTTCCAGGGGCGAACATATTGATCAGGGAGACTACCAATGGTGTCATTACCGGAATGGACGGGGCGTTTAAAATAGAAACAAGGGGAGCATTGCCCTTATTTCTTGAAGTCTCCTATTTAGGTTATGAAAATAAAGTGGTGGAATTGGTGGACTGGAATAGGGTAGAGGTGTATCTGACCCCTAAAAACGCCGCATTGGACGAGGTGGTAGTGACCTCAAGAAGAAGGGTGGAAACCGCCCAGAACATTCCCATTCCCATATCGGTCGTGGGTGGTGCTAGGATTCAGGAAACGGGATCTTTTAATGTGAATCTGCTAAAAGAACTGATTCCATCGGTACAGCTTTATTCCTCGAACCCCCGAAATACCGGGATCAATATCAGAGGGTTGGGATCTCCTTTTGGCCTTACCAATGATGGCCTTGATCCAGGGGTAGGATTCTATGTGGATGGGGTTTATTTTGCCAGGCCCGCCGCAGCCACATTGGATTTTATCGATATTGAACGAATTGAGGTGCTACGGGGGCCACAGGGGACCCTTTTTGGAAAGAACACCACTTCGGGAGCGTTCAACATAACGACCAAAAAGGCCAGTTTTACACCAGCGGCCGACATTGAGGTCAGTTACGGAAATTATGGCCATATCCAGGCCAAAACCTCCGTAACCGGTCCGCTTATTAAAAATAGGCTTGCTGGTCGACTGTCGTTTTCCGGAACACAAAGGGATGGTACCATCTACAATATAGCGAAAGATGAGCATGTAAATGACGTTAACAATCTCGGATATAGGGGACAGCTGCTCTTCACCCCTACAGATAGGATCAGCATAACCTTGTCCGGCGATGATTCCAAACAAAATCCAAATGGATATGCACAGATCGTGGCCGGGGTGGTGGAAACCCAAAGACCTGCATATCGTCGTTTCAATGCCATAATTGCCGATCTGGACTACACCTTACCAAGTACAAACGCTTTTGATCGGGTCATCGATCATGATACCCCATGGCGCTCCCTTAATGAACTAGGGGGCCTATCGTTGAATGGGGATTTTAAAATTGGTAAAGGGACCCTTACGTCCACCACAGCATGGCGATATTGGAACTGGGGCCCCTCCAATGATCGGGATTTTACGGGATTACAGGCCTTGGCCAAATCCCAGAACCCTTCCAAACACGAGAATTGGTCCCAAGAATTGCGGTATGCAGGTCATGTTTCCTCTAGATTTAGTGGTGTATTGGGACTGTTTTTTATAGATCAGGAAGTGAATACGAACGGTACGGAAGAATCGGGCACGGCCCAATGGCGTTTTTCGCAAAATTCAACAAGCCAACTATGGGAAACGCCAGGCCTATTGGAAGGATATGGGGCCAATACGCAGTCGTCCATACAATCGATCAGTGCCGCCGTTTTTGCTAATTTGGATTGGGCCGTAACGGACCAGTTCCATCTGCTGCCGGGGATCCGGTTTAATTATGACAAAAAGGATGTCTCCTATAACCGTGTCACGTATGGCGGTCTCGACACCGAAGATCCCGATCTTCTAGCATTGAAAAATGCAGTTTATAGCGATCAGTTTTTTACTGCCGGAGCGGATGGGAACAACATAACGTATCAACTTACGGCAGCATATGGACCTACCAAGAAAATAAATGCGTACGCTACCTATTCCACTAGTTATAAGCCCATAGGCGTAAATGTTGCGGGCTTGCCCGTCATAGATGGTGAAGTAGCCGTCGATCTGGGAACTATAAGGCCAGAATATGTAAAGCATATTGAAGTGGGTATTAAGACAAGTCCCACCCACCGTACCAACTTTAACGTAACCTTTTTCAATACTGACGTAGAGGATTACCAAGCCAATGTACAGGCTGCCCAATTGGGGGTCAACAGGGGTTATATTGCCAATGCCGAAAAAGTAAATGTAAAGGGGGGCGAACTGGATGCCAACATGCGGGTGGGCAACAATATTTCCATCCATGGCTCCTTGGCCTATACGGACGCCAAGTATGTATCCTTTACAAATGCCCCGGTCCCCTTGGAAGAGGTGGGGGCCGAACAGGCTTTTAAGGATATTTCCGGAGGCCGGTTGCCCGGTATTTCAAAATGGGCCGGTTCTTTTGGAGTTGAACTCACTTCCGACCTTACCACTTTTTTGGAACAGGAAGGTCAGTTTTTCCTGGGCATGGACACCTATTTCCGGTCTGAATTTTCATCAAGTGCGTCCCCGTCGCAGTTTTTGAATATTGAGGGATACGGCCTGATCAATGCCAGGGCAGGGTTCCGTGCAGGCGATGGACTCTCGATGTTCCTCTGGGCACGTAATCTATTCGATAAGGAGTATTATGAGCAACTGTTACCGGCAGGTGGTAGTGCAGGTCATTATGCTGCCGTGCTGGGAGATCCGGTAACATATGGGGTAACGATTCGCTATAATTTCAATAGGAATTAAATGAAAAAAATTAAACTGGGCCATATTTCACTGGTCATTGTCGGCTTAAAAATTCTCTTGATATCCATTGTCCTTATAAAATATCTGCCCCTAGCTTCAGCAGAAGATCTATTATTTGACCAGACTTTTTTTTGGTTCCTACTGGCCGGTTTTTTGGCCCAGATCGTAGATGGTGCTTTGGGAATGGCGTACGGTGTTACGTCCAACACCGTTTTGTTGGGTTTTGGACTTTCCCCAAAACTGGCTTCGGCAGCAGTTCATACCGCCGAGGTCTTCACTACGGGAGTGTCCGGTCTGTCCCATATCAAATTCGGCAATTTTAACAAGGCATTGTTTTTTAGACTTATAGTTCCAGGTACGATAAGCGCTGCCATAGGGGCTTTTTTACTGGGCTCCGTAATAGATGGGAAGATGATAAAACCCTATATCAATGCCTATTTGATGATTTTAGGTGTCCTGATTCTCTACAAGGCACTAAAACGTGGGATAGGAACGGGAAATAATTTAAAAAGGGCTCCCATATATGCACTGTTCGGTGGTTTTTTGGACGCTATAGGAGGTGGGGGATGGGGACCTATCGTAACTTCCAATCTTATTAAAGAAGGGAATACTCCCAACATGGTTATTGGCACGGTCAATACTGCCGAATTTTTTGTTACCTACGTAAGTGCCGGGGTGCTGATCTACCTGACCGGCATACAGAGTTGGCAGATCATTTTGGGCCTAATTCTGGGCGGCACCATTGCGGCTCCCTTTGGGGCTTATATTACCAAAAGAATGCCCGCTAGGGCCATGATGGTAATTGTTGGTGTTTTAATAATGCTAACTTCGCTTTTTTCACTGGTAAATTCACTTTTTTAAGGCCGATCAATGTATGTTCCTTTTTACAATAGGGCCCCTTATGGATAGTTCTGGCTATGGAACTTTGAACATCCTTACCGTTCTTTTTCAAATAATGGTTGTTCCTATTTTAGTATCTTTAGATATCAAATGACTAAAGTATGTTACTGGACTATTTGGCACAGGAATTTGAACATGAAGTAAACAACACCCGTAAATTATTACAGGCCATCCCGGAAAAAGACCTGGGTTATAGACCTTCCGAAAATTCTTGGACGATGGGGGAGCTGGCCCAGCATATCGCCACTATTTACTATTGGTACGAAGGGACGTTTGCCCAGGATGTGTACGATTTGGCCGCAGATGGGCTGGAACGTGGCCCTACAAGTGATATTAAAGCTACCTTGGCCCTTTTCGAAAGTAATGTGGAAAAGGCCAGAACCGCATTGAAGTCCCTTACAGAAAAAAAATTACAGGATAATTGGACCATGAAAATAGGGGATCGGATCGTTTTGGGACCCCTGCCAAGGGGAATTGTGGCCCGTAGTTTTCTTTTTAACCATATATACCACCATCGGGGAGAAATGATCGTTTATTTGCGCGCCACCGGTAACAAAGTACCGGGACTCTACGGTCCGACCTATGAAGACAGCAAGAGAAGCTAGGTGCTTTGGACTTTTGTATTCATTTATCAATTCTATCAATTGAAACCATTGTGCATTTTGATAGTAATTTGTCGGTCCGGGCGATCTATAGAAAAGAAAAATAGTATCAAGAACTAGGATTTCAAGCCTAAAGACGATTCCCGCCACAAAATTTTTCTGGAATTTCACTTGGTTTGACGCGTATTAACGTTCCCCGACGACCGTAGCACATCTGCCCGCCCCCTAGCATATGGTATGCCCCATTTACCCCCTGATAAAAACGTACCCAAAGAAAACCGATACGCCGGCCCTTTCCCTGGACCGGGGAGGACAAAACCAGCGTCAGCGGGCCCCAAGGCCTCTTTTGCGGAACAAAGTACTCCCCTGCGGGAAAAAGATGGGCACCTAGCTGTACAATATTTATTTAGTAATGGATCCTTCTGCCCCTTATGCCAACAAAATAGGGCCGTGATGCACCCATGAATACCGACTTTACCTCGGCACAATGGCCAAGCTCCCGGCCATTTTCCCGTTTGCTGCCCATTTCGGGCCTTGTCTTGATGTCCTTGCCATTAAAGCCCCATCGCCCACGTATAGATCGATCTATCCACAATGTGCCCGTAATGATGAACGGACTTCCGATACGTGCCATAATAGTTCATTTTAAGTTGTACCAAAGTAGTAGAAAAATAGAAATATAGCTATATATATACCATACCTATACCGTACCTATACCGTATGTATACCGTATGTATGCCGTATGTATGCCGTATCTATAGCGTATCTATATCGTATATAAGATGTATCTATGGTAAACCCATAACGTATCTACTACATACAAAAACACACTAAAATACATATGAAACTCCCGCAAAAGGAAGTGATCATCGCACGGGTATAATATAGTAAGGGCGTTGCTCGATACAGGGGCAATGGTCCTTCGGAAGCTTTCCGAAAAGGTCACCTTCACCGTCGGCACCAAGATGTTCGGCCGTGGTGCTGATGGCCATAACCTCGATGTCGGGCAAACAGGCCTACGGCGTTGATAGGGCAACAGGTTTTCCTTCGGTATCTGTTAGGGTACTTTTTATATTGTCCCGTAATCTGCTCTTAGGCTGTACATGATAAATTGTTTTATGTACACTTCAATTTGCTGATATCCAGCAGTTGCACAACTTTTTTACCCTAGATCAAAATGCACAACGGGTTAACTGGGATTTGTTAGGCTTCAAGACTTTTCTGGGTTACCAACCGCTGGCGGGCCTATGCCGAAATATATATGATACAGCCCTTACGAGCTTGCTACAAGGTTGTTGACTAAAGCTTACAGGTGATTTTAAGGATTGCGGCCCCTCCTGAAAATAAAAGGTCCGACCGCTGTTGCGCCCGCTTTTTCTTTTTGTTCCAAATACCAAAACTGCGTTTTGCATTTCTCCCAAAAATAAAAAGTCCGTTCCCTTTGGTGAACGGACCTTCTGCTTTAAGTGATCGCGACACGATTAGCTGCGCTTTTCGTGATTGCGGCCCCTCCTGAAAATAAAAGGTCCGACCGCTGTTGCGCCCGCTTTTTCTTTTTGTTCCAAATACCAAAACTGCGTTTTGCATTTCTCCCAAAAATAAAAAGTCCGTTCCCTTTGGTGAACGGACCTTCTGCTTTAAGTGATCGCGACACGATTAGCTGCGCTTTTCGTGATTGCGGCCCCTCCTGAAAATAAAAGGTCCGACCGCTGTTGCGCCCGCTTTTTCTTTTTGTTCCAAATACCAAAACTGCGTTTTGCATTTCTCCCAAAAATAAAAAGTCCGTTCCCTTTGGTGAACGGACCTTCTGCTTTAAGTGATCGCGACACGATTCGAACGTGTGACCGTCCCGACTTGAGGTCGGGATGCGCTATCCAGCTGGGCTGATCAATTTTTCAATTTTTGTTTTACTTTTCCAAGATTTAATTTCTTTTTCCCGGCAATAGGCTTCCGATTTGGTCGAGAACTCTTCAAAATATACCAAAGTCCAGTCTTTTGCCCTCGATGTAAATCCTCCGTGGCCTGTTAAATGTTTTTTTATTCGTTTGGATAAATCGGTGCAGGTATGGCCAATATAATAAAGCCCCAGAATTCGACTGTATAGAATGTAAACAAAACACATAGTTAAATATACGAAAACCGGACGGTGACTCTTATATTACTGTATGACGATTAGCTGCGCTTTTCGTGATTGCGGCCCCTCCTGAAAATAAAAGGTCCGCCCGCTGTTGCGCCCACTTTTTTTTTGTTCCAAATACCAAAACTGCGTTTTGCATTTCTCCCAAAAATAAAAAGTCCGTTCCCTTTGGTGAACGGACCTTCTGCTTTAAGTGATCGCGACACGATTCGAACGTGTGACCGTCCCGACTTGAGGTCGGGATGCGCTATCCAGCTGGGCAAATTGGAAAGTGACTTTAAAAGAAACAAGAAAGGCCTCCCTAGCGGAAAGCCCATTTGATCCTGTGATCGCGACACGATTCGAACGTGTGACCGTCTGCTTAGAAGGCAGATGCTCTATCCAGCTGAGCTACGCGACCTTATGTTGCGGGGCGAAGCGCCTGTCCGCCGCAGGAAACGGAGGAGGAAGCTACGCGACCAATATTCTTCCATACGCCCAAACCCTTATCGGTTAAGCGGCTGCAAATATACAATTAACATTAAATAGAACCCAATTTTATTTTGAAAAATAAGAAATGACTCTCTTCGTTCCTTAGTATCCCTTTTTAAAAAAAATACACCTCCCTATCCAGTCCCTTTTACAATATAAAATTACCAGCCGCATGCTGACCGCCGATTTTATCAAATATTCTAATTCAAGCATTGAAACCATACCTAAAATTCAAAAAATGAAAATGATAATATATAAAGTTCAAAATCCTAAAATTCATGAATCTTAGGGTTGTTTTTTGAATTATTATCATTCTTATTTCAAATTAACATAGTTTTAACGAGCGATTTTCTTGCAAACAGTAGGAGGATTGTCAAACGCCGGTAGCGTGACACAATTTTGCTAAAACATTTTACTCAACCACCTAAAACAATTTAATTTATGAAGAACATGTCAGTAAAGGGATTCTTGCTTTCGGGAGCTTTTTTGTGCTTTGGATTAGCGGAAGCACAGACAGTAACGGGAAATGTTTCGGACGATTCCGGAGCGTTACCGGGCGCAACCGTTGTGGTCAAAGGCACCACAAATGGAACCCAAACCGATTTTGATGGGAACTATACCCTAGGGGACGTAGGGGAGGATGCCACCCTCGTTTTTAGTTATATAGGTTATGAAAGTCAGGAACAAAAGGTCAACGGCAGGACCACCATTGATGTTACCCTCTCGGAGGATGCCAGTGAACTGGAGGAAGTGGTCTTGATCGGATATGGCAGCCAACGAAAATCGGATCTTACCGGTGCCGTTGGCCAAGTGGACGCCCAACAATTGAGCGAACGTCCTGCAACCTCCCTCAACCAAGCCCTTTCGGGAAGGGTAGCAGGGGTACAGGTCAATACCAATTCTGGCCGTCCAGGGGGAAAGGCCAATATACGGATCAGGGGTTTCAGTTCCATTAACTCCTCCAACAACCCGCTCTATGTAGTGGATGGGGTACAGTTGCCTCAGGGCAATTTGGACCAGTTCAGTTCCGCAATAGACTACCTCAACCCCAATGATGTGGTTTCCATTGAAGTCCTTAAGGATGCATCTTCCACCGCCATTTATGGGGCGAGGGGCGCAAATGGGGTCATACTTGTCACCACCAGAAGGGGCAAGGCCGGTCAGGGCAGGATTACCTATGATGTGGAATACAGTGTAAACCGGTTCGGACCCAATAGACCGGAGGTACTGAATTCGGAGGAATATGCCATGATCGAGCAGCTTTCGTGGGAAAATACCCAAAAATTCGATCCCGCAGGATGGGCTGCCGGAAATTATGCACAGTAAAAGCCACGCCTTAAAAGGGCCGATCCTTTAATGGCGCCGCTATTTGATAGCAATGGAAAGGCCATTTATGATACCGATTGGTCCAAGGAGGTCGTTCAGCACAACCTCTCGCAAAATCACCAGATCGGATTTTCGGGGGGTAACGAACGTACTACATATTCCCTTTCACTGGGTGCCAGGGACGATCAGGGACTTCTTAAGAACAGTTATTTAAAGCGCTATTCTGGAAGGTTTGCCATTGATGATCAGATCAAGACATGGTTAAAAGTGGGGGGCTCCCTCAGCTATAACTACCAGACCGAAAATTTGGTGGATACCAATGATGAAGTAGCCCGTAGGATGGTGGAAGATTTTCCCTTCCTGCCCGTAAAGTATGAAAGTGGACCTAAAGAAGGATTATATGCCGATAACAGGGACTATCCCTTTGCCGAGGGAACACGAAATTCGGTACATAGGCTCAACAGCCAGAAATATATCCTGAACACACAGACCGCTTCCGGTAGTTTCTATACCAACATCAATTTCACTAAGGAACTCCAAATGCGTACTGCCCTGGGAACCAACGTGCTGACCCAGGAGAACAACGAGTTCAGCGATAGCACCTTGGATAATAATGCCATGGCCAGGGCCTCTGCCAGTAATGATAAGCAAACCTTCTGGTCCATTGAAAATTATCTGACCTATGATAAGGAAATCAATGAAAACAATTCGTTTACGGCCCTTTTGGGATTGTCCTGGCAGCAGTCCAATACCTTTTTCGTAAATGCCGAGTCCAGAAATTTTCCTGCCGACTATCTAGAATATAACAATTTGGGTGCGGGAACTGACAATCTTGTAGTGGGTTCCTTTGCGGACAAAGAGGCACTGAATTCTTATTTCGGAAGGATCAATTACAACCTGTACGGCAAATACCTCTTTACGGTAACCGCCAGGGCGGATGGTTCCTCCAAATTTGGGGACAACAACAAATTTTCCATTTTCCCCTCTGCCGCAGTTGCTTGGAGGGTATCGGACGAACAGTTTTTGGCCAACAGCGAAACGATATCCAATTTAAAGTTAAGGACCAGTTACGGGGTAACAGGTAACTCGGAGATACCTCCTTACTCGTCCCTGTCCCTTTTAAGTTCCAATTATAAGGCGATCTGGGATGGTAATCCAATAGGGGGCACCGGACTCAACAGATTGGCCAATCCGGATCTTAAATGGGAGAAAACGGCCCAGTATGATGTGGGGCTGGAATTGGGACTGTTCAACAACCGCATCTCTCTGGAAGCTGATTACTACTACAGAAAGACCACGGACATGCTCTTGGATGCCCCGGTACCACAGTCAACGGGATATGCGACCATACGAAGGAACGTAGGTTCCATGGAAAACAAGGGTATCGAACTTGGGCTTACCACTATGAACATCGTAAACGAAAATTTTACCTGGAGCACGACGTTTAACATCTCCATGAACAAGAACAAGGTATTGTCCCTTGCCACGCCATCCGATATTTTCGGGGTTGGAAGTCCGGGTATTACCAATGAAACGGGTATTATAAGGGTAGGGGAGCCTGTAGGTGCTTTCTGGGGCCTGACCCGCTTGGGAGTGTGGGGAACCGATGAAGCGGAGGAAGCGGCCAAGTTCGTAAGTTATAGAAATGGGCTTACCCTCTTACCAGGGGACATAAAGTACAAGGATTTTAATGGGGATTATATTATCAATGATGATGATAGGTCCATTATTGGGAACGGTAGTCCCGATGCATGGGGATCTTTGGTGAACTATGTATCCTTTAAGAATTTGGATTTGACCTTGGAACTGCAGTACTCCTATGGAAACGATGTGATGAACATGAACCTGCACTCCAGTGAGGATAGACAGGCACTGGCAAACAGTTACAGAACGGTGCTGGACGCTTGGACACCCGATAACCAGGATACCATGATCGCCCAGGTAAGGGATACACGGGCAGGATATGTGACCAATGTGGATACCCATTGGGTACAGGATGGATCTTTTGTAAGGGGAAAAAACCTAATGCTTGGATATTCCTTTGATAGGAACTTGTTGGATAGGTTGTACCTCAATAAATTGAGATTGTATGCATCCGTACAAAACTTCTTTTTGATCGTGGACGATGAGCTCCTTGGTGATCCCGAAGTAACTCCCATTAGGGGAAATGCCAGTAACAATGCATTTTCCCAAGGGATGAAGTGGCACGAATACCCCAAGGCCACCACCTTTGTAATCGGTTTACAAGTAGGTCTCTAATCAGCTAAATTTAAAGACATAATCTTATGAAAATCAACATAATTAAAAATAACAGCAAGTATTTTTTGGGTCTTTTCCTACTGTTTGGAACAATGGGCTGTTCGGATTTCTTGGAAGAATCGGATCCTTCCAATCTTACCCCGGACAGTTTTTATACCACTGCAAAACATGCGGAGGCAGCCATAGCGGCCGCCTACGCCGATACCCGTTTTATCGGGGACGGTGCGGGCATATTTTCATCAAACTGGCAATTGTTATTGGCCCCAACGGGGACCACTACCACTCAGACTGCCCAGAACTCCGACCTTAACAATCTTTATTCCCTGTCCTATGATGAAAATACGGGGCATGTGAAAAACTGGTGGAGAGGTATTTATAAGCTGATCGGTAATACCAACCTGGTACTTGAAAATGTGCCGGGCATTCCTATGGACGAGGCCGAAAAGGCCAGGGTGTTGGGAGAGGCACGGTTTTTAAGGGCCTGGGCCTATTTTATGGCGGTAAGGATATGGGGCGATATCCCGCTCATCACCCTTCCGCAAAGTGCAACTTCCGAGGATTTTTTCCCTGTTAGATCTCCCCAGTCCGAGGTCTATGCCCTAATAGTATCCGACCTTTTGGAGGCGGAGTCCGCAGGACTTCCCTGGACGGACGAAAGCGGACGTGTTTCGCAATCTGCAGTAAAGGCCCTGCTTTCAAAAGTATACCTTACGATGGCAGGACATCCCTTGAACGAGACCGCACGTTATGCGGATGCGGCCAGCAAGGCAAAGGAGATAATCGACAATCCGGGACCGATCGATCTATTTGAGACCTATGGTCAGGTACATGATGAAAGCCTGAACAATACGGTGGAACATATTTTTGGCATACAATATAACAACTTGGTGGCCGATAACCCTATGGGAAATATGCGGCCCAATTTCCAACCGGTTACCTACAGGGGCCCAGATGGTACCGGAAGTACCATTCCGCTACCACAATTTTACAACTCCTACGAAGATGGTGATATCAGGGCCATCGATAGGGAGGGCTGGTTTTATACCAGTTACTATGAAAACGGAAGTGGTGAACTCTTTGATCTGGGCGCTCCCTTTATATTCAAACATTTTAATGTGACGGCCAATGGTACTTTTGGGATTCCCGGCACGGCGAAGGACAACCTGAACGTACCTATATTCCGTTTCGCCGAGGTCCTGTTGATCTTTGCCGAGGCCAGTAACGAGGCCGTTGGACCTTCCCAAGATGCGGTGGATGCCTTAAAAAGGATCAGGGATAGGGCAGGTCTTGAGACGCCTGCTCTGGGAGCGTTCGATCAGCAGTCCCTACGTGAAGCTATCTGGAAAGAAAGGTGGCACGAACTTGCTTTTGAAATGAAAATATGGTTCGATATGGTCCGTTTGAGACAGGTCTACAATTCCACCACTGATGGGTTTGACGATTTTGTTGGCCATGTGATCCTAAATTCCAATCAAGCATTGCAGGAAAAGCACTTGTTGTTCCCCATTCCGGGACCGGAGTTGATCAACAACCCGAACCTTACCCCGCAAAACCCTGGGTATTAGAAAGTAATTTGTTCCCCATAGTGGGGGCAACATTGAAGTTAGTTTAGTTAGTTAGTTTCAAAAGCGGTTTCCCCCCAGGGGCGCCGCTTTTGTTTTTCTATAGATTGGATTGGTTGGTTCAAAAAAAGTGCCTTAATAGCGGTAATTAAATACCCTCTGTCTTGACGTGAGAGGGGGCTTTGGGTAGGTTCTATTTGGGAATGAATCAATTGCTGCTTGCACTGCTGGTGTTCAGTTCCTTTATAAAGTGCGAAGGAAGTATCCCATGGCGTTTTTTAAAGGCCGCATTGAAGGTGTTCAAATTGTTGAATCCCACCGAGACCGCAATATAACTTAGCTTGCTGTTCCTGAACTTAGCGTCCCCTGCCAGTTTGGCTAGTAGGTATTTTATCCTCATTTCATTGATATAACTGTTGAAATTAAGGTTTTTGGTCTGGTTGATAACATGTGAAAGGTATTTGGGATTGGTCTTCAATCGATCGGAAAGTTGGTACAGATTACAATTGGGATCGATGTAAAACCGCTCGGCCTCCAATTTTTCAAGTTTGGCCAGGATAATATCCTTGGTATCCTCATCCATCACCGTTGAAACCTTGTTGACAGGGATGACATCTTCAGTTTCCCCCTCCTCCTTGCCCGAATTTTCGGTATCCTTTAGTTTTTCGCTCAAGGTCCAATACACCTTTGCCAATTGTATGGCCCTTTGGGTGAGCAACTTATTTTTCCCTTTTACCTTAAGATAGGAAAAAGCGCTCAACATGCTCAGGAACACCAGAAGGAGCAGGATAGCGATGACCGCTTTGTAACGCTCCCGTTGGGCATGGTTCTGTAATTCCAGGATTTCCCTCCTTTGTGAAACCTCCCTAATATCCCTCTGGGTTTCAAGAATTATGATTTTTTGCTCCTTTTCATGGGTAAAAAGGGAATCCCTGATGGACTTGAAAATGAGCTGGTAATCGTGTGCCTTTTCCACTTCCCCAATGTCCGTATACAGATTTTCCAAGATGGCGCTGTTGCTTTTCATCACATCAAAAGCATCTATATCTTCCGCGGCCTCAATGCTGCTTTCATAGTTTTTGATGGCATTGAGGGTGTCGCCCTGTTGTAGGTACAGTTCGGCCTGTACAATAAGGGCCCTTGGAATACGGAACCTGTAATTGTTTTGGGAATTCATTGCCATGGCACGGGAAAGATACCTTTGTGCTTCCTTATGGTTCCCATTGCACATATAGATATCGGCCATGTTCATATAGACCACACTTTGGATATAGCTTCCCACAGGCATCATTTTTTTTTCCATGGCGATATAAAAGCCGTAGGTATCCAATGCACCCTTACGATCCCCCAGTTTGGCGGTCATCCGGGCAATTTCATCCATCTTTGGATAGAAATAGTGCGTCTTTTTTAGGGCTATGATATAATGAAGGCCTTTTAAACAATGGGTTAACGCCTTTTGGTACTTTTCGGCGCGCAGGTAATAATGGGACAGGGCCGAATGCGCTTTCATCAACATATATTCATTTTGGGACCGTTCTGCCCATTCCAAGAGGCCAAGTGCGGTTTCCAGGGCCATGTCATACTCTCCCTTTTCGGTATGTATTACCGACATTAACGCCGTGAAATCGGAATGTATCTCGGGATACGAACCATATCCCGCCACTTTTTGTACTTCCTTTGTGAGGTTCCGCGAGCCGTCGAAATTTCCCTGCATGAACATGAGATAGGCCTGGTTGTACTTTGCCGCCAACATGCCCTTTTTTAGGGACAGGGTCTTTGAAAGTGCCAACGCTTTATCATTGTAACATGAGGCCCGATCGATGGATCGATAAATTTGGGAAGTGTACAGTTTTAAAAGAATGGCTACCTTATCTTCCCCTTTTGCATGTTTCAATTTGGAGTGCAGATAAACGGTATCCAAAAACTCTTCCTTGTAACTGTCCTTTTCCTGGATCAGTTTTTCGATCTGTCCCAGATAACGGTCTATGGAATCCTTCTGGGTCAACTGGGAACTGAGAAGGGAGCTTTGGAACAGAAATAATAGGAATGGCAATATGGTGGATACCCGATGCATACGGCATGAAATTTGGTAACTGTCCGAGGTATGATCAGCAGACCAAATGTACAAATTATCGCCATCTATCAACTGGCTATGGACATTAAAAAGTATGCAAAGCTTTGCACATGGTCGTCCTTACCTGTCCAAGAGGTAGTTGGAATATTTTTTGTTTAGGGAAAGATAATAGAGGTTAGGACCTGACCAAATTGTATATACCGCTTATAAGGAACGGCATTAAAAATTAAAATTCGTTGTATCTACGGCGATAAGGCCCAAAGCTCCCGTTTCCCTTATTCCCACATGGTAAAAGACCTTACTGCGACCCAAAAAAGGCCCATCCAGAACGAGTTCTGGATGGGCCTATATTATTTATCCCATTGACTGGGTCTTATTTCCCGATGCTCCGTATGGTCGGATTTTTTCTTGGAAGCTTTTAAGATTAGAAGAAGTAGGTAAAATTGGCGGAAACGCTCCTGAGGTTTTGGGGGCTGATGGTCGACCATCCTTTATAGTATTCCTTATTGGCCATATTGTCCAATTTTAAGGTAATCCTAAAATCCGTTCCCGCATAAAAAGCGGATGCATTTAGAACGGTATAACTGTCCAATGTAAACGTTCCATTGGTCCTATTGAAAATTTTGTTGTCGCCCGCATAATTTCCCCCAAAACCCAATCCGAAACCTTCCAGGTTTCCTTGGCCAAATTTATAACTTGCCCAAAGATTGGCCAGATTTCGCGGTCCAGCACTTTCTGGTCTAAATCCCCTAAAATCGTCCGGCCCTGCAATCAGTTCCCCATCGTTGTAACTATAGCCGGCAATGATGTCCAATCCTTGGATCGGGTTGGCTACAATACTCGCCTCAAACCCCTTACTTGTTTGTTCCCCATCTTGTGTGTAAAAATAATTCTCCGCATCAATATCGTTCCGCAGCGCCATATTATCCACATTTATATCGTAATAACTTAAGGTTGCGGCCAATTTTCCCTCTAGAAGGTTCAGTTTGGTGCCGATCTCAAATTGGGTGGCATGTTCCGGTTCCAAGGCCCTATTGGTAGGGTTGCCGTCCGTAATTTCGGTCACGGGCGCCAAATTGCTAAATCCGTCCATATAATTCGCAAAGAGGGAAACTTTGTCCAAAATGGGTTGGAAGACCAATCCAAATTTGGGCGAAAAAGCGGTCTGGTTATAGGAATCGTTGGAAAACCGGTCGACCCTTAAACTGGTCATGGCCGATAGCTGGGGCAAAATATTGATGACATTGGAAGCATATGCGCTAAAGATTTCTTGGTTCGCTTCGCTGTATTGGGCACTGGGATCGGCCAGGGCCGCAATCCCGGCATCCGCTCCCGCTTGGGTTAATACCCCAGAATCGTCCACAAGTCCCCCTAATGGAGACCCGAACTGGCCGTGCATTGCGGGGACCAGTGCTTGGAATTCCTCTGTATCGGTACCAATATATACAAATCCTTGGTTTCCATAGCCGGTACTGTTACCTATTACCCTTGTATTAAAATAATCCAAACCGGCCACGATCCTGTTGCGCATGGTACCGATATGGAAATCCCCTATAAAATTCTGTTGGATATCAGTACCAATTGTTTCGGAATTTTGTTTACTGGTATATCGGGCCAAGATGATACCATCATCAACGGATGTCCCACTGAGCGCCTCGGCGGTACCCGTTACTTCATAGAGATATGAATAATATCCATCCGATTTGGCATTGGCACGGGAGAAAACGGTTTGGGATGTCCATGAATCGCTTAACTTATAGTTCATAAGTCCCTGAAGGCTATAGGTCGGGGTGTCAATATAAAGGTCATTGGAGGTATAGGACCTTTCGTTGTCATAAAGCAGTTCATCCATATTACGGACCCTTAACGGGGAGCCCCTATCCACGAACAACATGGTCTGGTTGGTGCTTCTTCCATTGTAAAATTCGGTGTTCACATTAAAGGACAGTCTATCGTTCGCCTTAAAGGCAAGGGACGGGGCAAAAAAGAACGACTTCCTAAAGCCTGCGTCCTGAAAACTGTTCTGTGTGTGGTATGCGGTATTTACCCTTAGGGCCAACTTTTGTTCCGTGCCCAAGGTGGTGTTGACATCCGCCGTCACCCGGTTCAGCCCATAACTGGCCGAGGTATAGGATACGTTACCCCCAAATCCGTAAAATGGCTTTTTGGTATTGATGTTTATAAGTCCCCCATAAGAGATCAGGCTACTTCCGTAAAGGGTGCCCGATGGCCCTTTAATAACTTCTATACTCTCTACATTGGCAGGGTCTGGACTGCCGTTTGTCAATCCTGGCAGACCGTTGATCATGGTGGGCTGCACCGCAAAACCCCTTAGGGAAAAATATCCGGCACCATCACTTCCCCTTCCGGTGGATTCCCATAACTTATCCAGACCAGTGGCATTTTTAAGGGCATCGTCAAAATTGGTCACTACTTGTTCCTGTAGCAGGGTGTTGGGAATACTGTTGTATACTTGTGGATTTTCAATATCCTTTAAGGGCATTTTGGAGACATATACACTGCTTTCCTTGGCAAATTTGTTTACTTTTTCGGTATTTAGGACAACTTCGTTCAATTGTTCCCGACTTTCCTCCAATACTATAGGGGCAACCATAGTGGTCGCATCCGAAGTTACGGCAACGGAAACTAGTTGGCTCCTATAACCGAGGGAGGTTAGGTTGAGCTGGTAAGCGCCCGGGCGGACTTTCGTAATTTCAAATTCCCCAGCGGCGTCGGTAGTGGTACCTTTACCGGTACTTTTCAGTAAAACGTTCACATTGGGAATAGGTTCCCCTGTTGGGGACACGACCGTACCTGTGATGGTACCGTTATTCTGTGCCAATAACAAAAAGGGTGTAAGCACAAATGCGATGATTAAAAACTTCTGCAACATATTATTTGTATTTAGTCTAAATAAGGTTCGTGCAAAAGTATTAAAATGTATATACCTTAAAATGACGTTTTAAAGATAAAAAAAGACGCGTTCTGAAAATTGAAATATTGGCTTGTAAAGGAATGCTGCAATGTTCCTGCCCAAGGTCGTAAAACGTAAGGGAATTATAGGCCGTTAAAGTAAGTGGGTACTGCCAGACCATCTCGATTTACCCAGCCCGAAAAAAAAGTATCTTTGCCATTGCTGACAATTCTTAAATAATATGGATATAAGACCTGTAACCGTTACGAGGTATATAGCTCCCTTGCGGGAAGGGGGATCTTTGCCGGCAATTGCCGAGGCCGATGACGGTTTTAATTACGTGGTGAAATTTAGGGGGGCTGGCCATGGTGTAAAGGCCTTGATCGCCGAATTCCTCGGGGGTGAAATAGCGCGCCTATTGGGTCTAAAGGTGCCCGAAATTGTCTTTGCGGAATTGGACGAGGCCTTTGGACGGACGGAAGGGGACGAGGAAATACAGGATCTTCTAAAGGGAAGCCAAGGCCTGAACATAGGTCTCCATTTTTTATCCGGTGCCGTTAATTATGATCCAGTGGTGACCGAAGTGGATGCAGAAACGGCTTCCAAAATAGTCTGGTTGGATGCGTTTATCACCAATATAGATAGGTCCTTTAGAAACACCAATATGTTGTTATGGCATAAGGAACTATGGTTGATAGACCATGGTGCCTCCTTCTATTTTCACCATTCATGGACCAATTGGGAGAAATTAGCGACAACGCCCTTTTCCCTGATAAAAGATCATGTTCTGCTGCCCAATGCCAGTGCCTTGGACATGGTGGACACCCGCTTTCGGTCCCTACTGGAAAAGGATGGACTTAGGGAAATTGTCGATTCCATTCCGGATCAATGGCTCCAATGGGAGGGCAGCTCGGAAAATTCACAACAGATCAAGGAAGTGTATTTTAAATTCTTGAAATTACGATTGGCCAATTCGGAAATTTTTGTAAATGAAGCACAGGATGCAAGGAAAATATTTATATGAATATGCCACCATCCGCTTTGTGCCAAAGGTGGAAAGGGAGGAGTTTTTAAACGTGGGGACCATTTTGTTCTGTAAAAAGGAACAGTTTATCAATGTACTATTTACCATTGATGAAAAAAGGATAACCGCCTTTTGTGGGGAAACCGATCTGGAACTACTGGAAAAAAATTTGGAGGCTTTTCAGAAAATAGCCTGGGGGAAAACAAATGGGGGGCCTTTGGCTAAATTGGATATGACCTCCAGGTTCCGTTGGCTCACGGCGGTGCGCAGTTCTGTTATCCAGACATCTAGGCCGCACGGCGGCTTTAGCGGGGACCTAGAGCGGACGGCCCAACGGCTGTTCACGGAGATGGTGCTCTAGTTCCCTATTTTATACGGGTTGAAAGCCTTTTTTTGAAAACGCTGAAAATCGAAAGCAACGGATAGCGGTACCTAACAATTATTGACATTGTGCCTTCCCCTTACAGCGTATATTTCACCTGCATCGCGATTTGGCCCAGATGATAGGCATCGTGCTGTAGGATACCCATGATATGGTCATAATGATCCATATTGTTTGGCCTATATCTTTTATCGAACGCTTCCACCTTTACCGAGGAAAGATAGCCTAGCCATTTTTCTTGGGAACGTTCCATATCCTGCAGGACCAAAACCCATTCAGCCTCTGTTGGCCTTTCCACCGTTTCGATATAATTGGTTACGGGCGTGGCTATTTCAGTTCCCTGTACCCGGAGCAGCACATTTTCCCTCCAACGGACCATATGTACCACAATTTCCCAAATGCTGTTGCTTTTTGGTAGAATGCGCTTGGCCGCTTGTTGGGCACTCAGCTTTGAAAGCACCGATATAATATCGACCTCGATCCAATTGGGACCCCTGTAGATCTTATCGAACAGGCTTTTTATTCTTTGCACCTCTTCCATTTGTACACATTTTAAGTTTTTATTTCAAGAATGTCCATAGATATTTCAGTTGTTCAAAGGTAGTTGCCAACCCTCTCCATCTTGCAGATCTGCTCTCAAAAGTTCATTTTCACCTTCCTAGGGACAACATACTAAAGGTAACACTTTGGCTACATATAGCTATTGCCAATACTGTTATAGTGGTTATACTATTGTTCCACATCGTATCCCGGCCCTTAATATGTTCTGTATTAAAAAAGCGAAGGAAATTTACTCGGGCTCCAAAAAATAGGCTACTTTTAATCTGTCAACGGGTTCTTTGGGTCCCCTACTAAATTAGTGCATCAGATCATGGATCGGTTACGGATAGCGAAGCAAAGAAGCATGGCTTTTGCCAAAAAAGTTTGGAAATATATAAAGGCTCACCCCTTTAAATCCCTTTTATATGTATCACTTTCCGGTTTTCTTGGATTGTTGTCGTTTATTTTTCTGATATATCTGGGCGTTTTTGGAAAATTGCCCACTAAGGAATATTTAAAGGGACTTAAAAATCCGGTTACCTCCACCATTTATGCCTCCAAAAAGGAAGCAATTGGATATTATTACCTACAAAACCGCTCCAATGTCGATAGCAGCCAAATTTCACCTTACCTAAAACAAGCCTTGGTCGCTACGGAGGATGTGCGGTTTTATGACCATCACGGAGTGGATTACAAAAGTTATGGGAGGGTATTCGTAAAGTCGATAATCTTACAGCAGAACGCCGGCGGGGGCAGCACCATTACCCAGCAGGTAGCAAAAAACCTGTTCGGAAGGGAAAAGCAGTTTTTTCTGTCGACCCCCATTAACAAGATACGCGAGGTATTTATCGCCAGGAGACTGGAAAATATCTATGACAAGGATGAAATCTTGCTCCTATACTTTAATACGGTATCCTTTGGGGAAAATATTTACGGAATTGAAAAGGCGGCGTTCCGGTTTTTTAATAAAAATCCGCAGGATCTGGACCTTTTGGAATGCGCTACGTTGGTGGGCCTCTTGAAGGCGCCCAGTTATTATAATCCTAGGGTATTCCCAGAAAGGGCCGAACTAAGACGGAATGTGGTGCTGTCACAAATGAAAAAATATAATTTCCTAAAGGAAGATCTGGTGGAGTTGCAAAGTAAACCTTTGAAACTGGACTACCAGACGCCTAGGAAATCGTCCTCCTTCTCTACCTACTATAAAGATTATGTGGCGAAGGAATTTGCACAATGGGCCGAAGAAAATCCCGCCGAGGACGGACACATCTACAATCTGGAAGCTGATGGGCTCAATATTTATACTACCTTAAATTCCAATATACAGGAATATGCCGAAGCGGCCCTTCAAAGGCAGGTGGACCAACTACAAAAGTTAATGGACAGGTATTGGGATGCGGCCACTACCGCAGGGGGGAAGGAGGCCCTGATCGGAAAATTAGTGGAAGATACCAAAGAAGTCCGATCCATGCGTGCCAAGGGGAAAACGGAGGCCGAGATCAAGGCTTTCGTAAAAACTGTCGAGAACAGGAAGTACTGGGTAATAGGGGAAGGGTACAAAGACCGTTTGCAGTCTTTGGAAGATTCCATCGTAACGAGTATAAACCGGCTCCACGCCGGGGTATTGGTCGTTAGCAGTCGATCGGGTAGGATCATGGGATATGTGGGAGGAATTGATTACGGTTTTAGTCAGACTGATAATATTACCACGCCCAGACAAGTAGGATCGACCTTTAAGCCCATAACCTATCTGGCGGCCTTGCAATCTGGGGAGAAACCGTGCGATTTTTACGACAATCAATTGCTCACCTACAGTAAGTACGAGGATTGGCGACCTCGAAATGCCGATCATACCTATGGGGGCAGTTATAGTATGCAAGGGGCCTTGGCAAATTCAATCAATACGGTATCGGTCACAATTCAACTTCGTACGGGTATCGACAGGGTAGTGGAACAGGCTAAAAAAATGGGAGTGGAAACAACGCTGCCCAAGGTACCGTCCATTGTTTTGGGCACGGCGGATATAAGCCTTTTTGAAATGGTCACTGCCTATGCCAGTATCTCCAATGGGGGCCATAAAATTAAGCCCTATGCCATAGAACGTATCGAGGATGAGCACGGAAAACTGTTGTACCAGGCAGAACCTAGTTATGGGGAACGGGTGGCCAGTACCAAGAACATAAAGGTCTTGCAGAAAATGATGGAAGGGGTGGTCCGGGAAGGAACGGCAGGACGTTTGATGGGGTATGAAATTCCATTCAATCTGATCGGAAAGACCGGGACTACCCAAAACAATGGGGATGGTTGGTTTATAGCCTGCTCCCCTGAGCTGGTGATAGGTTCTTGGGTAGGTACCTTCGACAAACGGGTGCAATTTGGCTCTACAAACATGGGCTCGGGGGCCAATACCGCCCTGCCCATCGTGGCATCCATCTTTAAAAACCTTAGTTACTGGAGGAGGCCACTGCTCACCAATTTCGAGTATGACTTCAATTATTTTCCCTGTATGGCCCATAGTGAACTGCCGGCAGGGGAAGCACATGCGTATGCGGTGGCCGATACCACCTATTTGGAACGGTTAAGGATACGGGATTCCCTCAACTCCATTGAACTGGCCCCTTTGGAACAGGATACCATTTTGGGCATTGTACCCGCATCACTTCAACTGGATACCGTAAAAGTGGATAGTGCCCTGATCAGGTTGAGGTCGGACAGCCTTATCCAATTTCCTTGATCCCCAAGGTGCCCTGGCTAATTTTAAAGCACAAAGCTTAACGATCCAATAACTCAACCTTAAAATTAGGGGGCCATTTTTATGGCACAATAGTGGCATCTTTGATGAATGGTTTGGGGATACCTTGTTCCCTTACCATTTGCAATACGGAGCGTATGAAAATACTGTATGCCATTCAGGGAACAGGAAACGGGCACCTTAGCCGGGCAAGGGACATCATTCCTTATCTACAAAAAAATAATGAACTGGATCTTTTGGTAAGCGGTACCCAAGCCGATATAGACCTTCCCTATCCGGTGACCTATCAACTTAAGGGCCTGAGCTTCATCTTTGGAAAAAAGGGAGGGGTAGATATGTGGAAGACCTATCTGAAGACCAATTCGCACAGGCTCCAAAAGGAAGTGAAGTCCCTGCCCATCCACAAGTACGACCTGGTCATCAATGATTTTGAACCTGTATCCGCTTGGGCCTGTAAGATAAGGGACAGGGCATGTATAGCGCTGAGCCATCAGGCCGCCGTTCTATTGCCGGAAGTGCCCCAACCCAAGAAAAAGGACGCTTTTGGACATTTTATCCTAAAGAACTACGCACCGACTTCCAAACAGTACGGCTTTCATTTTAAAGGCTATCAAGACAATATTTTCACCCCTGTGATCCGACAGGATATAAGAAAGGCCCCCATTTCCAACGGGGACCATTATACCGTCTACCTTCCCTCATATAGCGATGATAAGATACTGAAGGTCCTTTCACGGTTAAAAGGGGTCAAGTGGGAAGTGTTTTCCAAGCATCACCGCAAGGCCATTGTCCATCGTGATATTACCATCAGGCCCATTACCAATGACGCGTTTATCAGTAGTATGGCCAGTAGTAGGGGCATTCTTTGTGGGGCTGGCTTCGAGACCCCCGCAGAGGCCCTTTTTATGGGCAAAAAATTATTGGTAATCCCCATGAAGGGGCAATATGAACAACAATGCAATGCGGCGGCACTTGCCCAAATGGGGGTCCCTACCTTAAAGGCGCTGAAGGGCAAATTTACAGAGGACATACGGGAATGGGTGGACAGCGGTTCAAAAGTGGAAATACAGTATCCGGACCTGACTGCCGCTATTATTGCCCAACTCTTGGAAGAATGTGTATAGGGACCGATAAATTATTTTCCAAAACGACCGCATTGAAAAATTTTGAACTAAGCCCCCATGATTTCGGTTCCGATTTTGCCTGGGGAATATCAACGGCCGCCTACCAGATCGAAGGTGCTTTCGACGTACATGACAAGGGTATGTCCATCTGGGATCATTTTACGGCGCAGAAAGGGACCGTTTTCCAAGGCCACCACGGCAGGACGGCATGTGACTTCTATAATACCTATGAATCGGATATCCTGCTCTTGAAAAAAATGAACGTTGAGCATTACAGGTTTTCCTTATCTTGGTCGCGCCTTCTTCCAAATGGGACAGGGCAGATAAGTGAAAAGGGTGTCGATTTTTACGATCGGATAATCGATTTCTGCATGCAATGTGGCCTCACCCCATGGATCACCCTTTACCATTGGGACCTTCCATTGGCCCTACAGCGCAAAGGCGGGTGGACCAATAGGGAAATCGTCTCTTGGTTTGGCGACTACGTAACACTTTGTGCGGAACGGTTCGGGGATCGGGTAAAAAACTGGATGGTGCTCAATGAACCCATGGTATTTACCGGGGCTGGCTATTTTTTGGGGGTACATGCCCCTGGAAGTAAAGGACTGCGCAATTTTTTGCCGGCAGTCCACCACGCCGTGCTATGTCAGGCATTGGGCGGCAGGATCCTAAGGTCCCTGGTCCAAGGAGCACTGGTGGGCACCACCTTTTCCTGCTCACAGATAACTCCCTATAGAGATCTGCCCAAAGATCATAGGGCAGCAAAAAAGGCCGATGCCCTTTTGAACCGACTTTTTTTGGAGCCGTCACTGGGAATGGGGTACCCAATGGAAACAGTGCCCATATTGAGACGGTTGGAGAAATATATGCAAGCGGGGGATGCGGAGGACAGTACCTTTAACTTCGATTTCATTGGAATACAAAACTATACCAGGGAAGTGGTAAGGCACAGTTATACGGTGCCATACCTCCGTGCCAAAATTGTTAAGGCAACCCAACGGGACGTAAGGACCACCCTAATGGGGTGGGAAGTATACCCTCCCAGTATCTACCAAATGATAGCAAAGTTCAATGGGTATATGGGAATAAAGAAAATAATAATTACCGAAAATGGGGCGGCCTTTAATGATCGTGTCCATAACGGACAAGTGCACGACCCGGAACGGACTGCCTATATCCAAGAATATCTGCGGCAGGTACATAGGGCGAAAATGGAAGGGATGCGGGTTCACGGGTATTTCGTGTGGACATTGATGGACAATTTTGAATGGGCGGAAGGATATCATCCCCGTTTTGGTCTGGTATATGTTGATTTTAAAACCCAGGAGCGGATCATTAAATCCTCGGGAAAATGGTTCGGTCGGTTTTTGGGAAGCGAATGATCCGGAATTCCCTGCCGAAAAAATGCACTTGTATGGACGTTTTACGGCCCGTTTCGGACTACAATAAAATAGTTGTGCCCAGTTGCGCAGCGAAGTGATATTTTTGTACTTTGCCAGTTATGTGACGGCATGGAAATTAGAGGGATGGCCCCTAAAAATTTCTTCTGCCAAACGTTATAATTTTAATACATTTATACCGTTGTACAAGAAAGTAGTCCGTATGAAATTTAGCGTAAAACTGACATTGACCGTTTTCTTTTGCGTTACAGGGATGTACGCCCAGAACGACTTGCCCCTGTTTGCGGGAAACAGTATCATAAAACCCCTTCAATCGCAGTTCAATTCCCAATTGCAGCGCAATTTGGAAAAGCAACTGGCGGCAAACCCCCAATGGAAGCGATTGATGGACCAAAAGAAGATGGCCGTTGGTGTTGTGGATCTTAGTGACCCAGAGAACGTTAAGTTCGCCCGAATAAACGGAAACTATATGATGTACGCTGCAAGCCTTCCAAAAATAGCGGTGCTTTTGGCGGCCATGGATGCCTTGGAAAAAGGGGAGCTTTTGGAAACCCCCGAAGTAAGGAGAGATCTACGGTTAATGATCAGCAAATCGGACAACCAAGCTTCCACCAGGATGATAGACCGGTTGGGCTATGGGAAGATAGAATCCGTGATGACCGATTCCAAATATGAACTGTACGATAAGCGGCATGGCGGCGGCCTTTGGGTGGGAAAGCGGTACGGAGGTGGTGGGGAAACCAATAGGGAACCCCTTAAGAACCTTAGCCATGCCGCCAATGTAATGCAGGTTTGCCGATATTACTATCTATTGGCCAACGGACAGCTTGTAAACCCAAAACGTTCCAAACAAATGCTGGGGATTATGGAAAATCCGGAACTGCACCATAAATTTGTGAACACGTTGGACCGTATAGCGCCCACGGCCCGACTCTTTAGAAAATCGGGTTCCTGGAAGACCTTCCATTCCGATTCCATTTTGGTGTGGGGCCCTGAAGGAAGTAGACGTTATATCCTTGTAGCCCTGGTGGACGATTCCGCAGGGGAGCAGATTATAAGGAACTTGGTGGCACCTGTGGAGAAAGCCCTTCGAAATACCTTTCTATAAGGTTAGATGTATGGGCAGCAGCGATTACCCGACCTATTTTAGTTTCGGATAATTTGTACTAATTAATATCAGTGGAATGTCCTTAAGGTGGTTCCACAGGTGGGTTGTTCAAGTAGCTGTGCCATTATAATGGAAGCAAAATTTACATGTTGATCTTAAATACCCTCAAAGGGACCATTTTAAAAGTTTTTGATATTAAGGAAAGTGAGTTGAACAAAACCTTTTTGTTGCAGCTTAATATTTTTTTGTTGATCACTACCCTGCTTATAGTAAAGCCTACCATAAATTCCCTTTTCCTTTCCGAACTCGGATCCGACGCCTTGCCCTTGGGCTACGTGCTCACTGCCATCATGGCCGTTGTGGGGTCGTATTTTTACGATAGGCTTTTAGAAAAATATTCCCTGAACAAGGTGATAGAAAGGACCCTTATCGGGGCCATTATCTGTTTGGTGATCTTTGGACTTGCCTTCAACCTAAATTTGGGCAAAGGATATTTTTTGTACGTTCCCTACGTGTGGGTGGCCATCTTCGGTCTTCTTACTGCGTCACAATTTTGGATTTTGGCCAATTTGGTATACAATGTAAGGGAGGCAAAAAGGGTGTTCGGTTTTATAGGGGCCGGTGCCATTGGCGGAGGCATTTTCGGGGGATATCTGACCTCGTTGCTCACCACGGTGATCGCCACGGAAAACCTGCTTTTTATAGCATCGATCGTATTGGCGGGCTGTCTGCCGATTACAAGGTATATCTGGAAAAATGAGGTAATTGAACTAAACCCTTTTCAGGTATCCCTGCGCTCCAAGACCAAAGGGGATTCCCCTTTCAGGCTTATTAAACAGGATAGGCTGTTGAGCCTTATTGCCATTGTGGTGGGCATAAGTGTCCTAGTGGCAAAGCTGGTGGATTACCAGTACAGTGAGTACGCCTCCAGATTGATCGATGACCAGGATGACCTTACATCTTTCTTTGGATTCTGGTTTTCCACCCTTAGTGTAATATCCCTTTTGATACAACTTTTTCTGACCCAGAGGATCGTGGGCACCTTTGGGGTAGGGAAGTCCCTGCTCTGGCTCCCTTCCGGCATCGTAGTGGGATCCATGCTGTTATTGTTCGTGCCCCAGTTGTGGGTAGTGGTGCTGATCAAGGTAGTGGACGGGAGTTTAAAACAATCCGTGAACAAAGCGGCCACCGAACTGCTTTCCATTCCAATTCCCATAGACAAGAAAAAAAAGACCAAGACCTTTACCGATGTTGTGGTGGACAGTATAGCTACCGGATTGGCGGGATTTATACTTATATTTTTCATCAACGGACTCTCCATTGCCGCCACGTATATCAGTTTGATCATAATTGTCCTTATCTGTATCTGGCTTTATTTTATTTATCGCCTGCGCGAGGAATATGTGATATCGTTCAAGCGGATGTTGGAGGTTTCGCACGTCAAAAAAGACAGGGCGGCCAAAAATGAGATTCCGGTAACCTCCATTGTGGATACGGTGATCCGGGTATTCCACAACGGTACGGAGGGACAGATCTTATATATGCTGCAGAAGACCTTGGAAGTAAAGAACGAGCGCTTTTTCTTTGCCATCGAATCACTTCTTTCCCATCCCTCCTCCAAGGTAAGGGCCTTGGCGATCGAAAACCTCTATTTTTTAAAATCGGCCAATCTGTGCTTTCAAATGGAGACCATGGTATACGATGACGATCAACAGGTCACCACTGCGGCATTTCGCTATCTGGTAAAAAACTACGATAAGGATACGGTAGAACTCTTTGACCGATATTTGAACAGTGATGATGCCACTATAGCGAACGCTGCTCTCATAGGGCTCTCTTCAGAACTGCGCAACAATCCCTTTCTTCAGGAACGCTTTAGCTTGGAAAATAGGCTTAAAAAAGCATTGGAGCACTATAGGGAAATACGATCTTCCGAACAGGCCATGCATAAAATGTTGGCCATTCTGGAAGCTATCGGCAATGCCAAGGTAAAGGAACTTTACCATGTGATATGGGAACAGCTCCCTTCCAAGAACATTGCAATTGCCAAAGCTGCGATCTACAGCGCATCCAAAACCTTGGATAAGCGGTTCATTGATGGGATCATCCCTTTTTTATCGATTAGGGAAACAAGGAAGAGCGCCATCAGGGCCCTTTTTAATTTTGGGGAGCCAATTATGGATATTTTGATGGTGAAGATACAGAAGGAATTGGTGGAGCTGGAGGATGCCATCCATTTTGTGGCCATTGTGGAAAGGTTTGCCTCCCAAAAAGCCGTTACCGTTCTGATGAAATTAACGGATGATTCCGAACATGCCATAAAAATAGAGGCCATTGAGGCCCTTAAAAGAATAAAATGGCATCATCCAAACCTGTATATAAAAGATCGGTTCGTGGTGGACAAAATCTTGGACGAATGCAATCTTTATCAAACTACCCTGTCCGTAATACATTCCCAGATAGTCATACAGTACAAAAAAATGGACCACGGTCCACAGGCCATCGAAGAACAGGAAGCCCGAAACGGTCTGATCCATTTATTGGAGCAACGTCTGGATAGGCAATTACAGCGTATCTTCCGATTCCTGGGAATTAAATACCCTCCAGAGGATATCGATTCCATTTTCAACACCATGATGAACGGGCAAGAGGAACAACGTATTAATGCCATAGAGTTTCTGGACAATATCCTGGACAACCAATTAAAAAAAGATCTGATCCCTGTGGCCGAATCCGCACTTTTGGAAGCTCTTTCAAAGGAACAGGCCAATAAACTGGACCTTACGATGTACAGTGAGGCGGAATGTTACCATGCTTTGTTGGGAAGGAAGGATGTGAAATTAAAACAAGCGGTACTTTATCTGATCGAAAAAATAGGGGATAGCAGATTTGAACCTTTGCTGAAAATGGCACTGTTGGACCGAAACGAAAAGGTACGCAACAAAGCGGTCATGATATTGGAGCTCTGGGGCCATCCGGTACCTGGAAAAGTATCAAAACTCTAACAATCGGTTGGAGAGATAAGATTCATCCTTTACGTACAGCCTTATCGATTCCGGACGCCAGGTACATATGATCACTGGCCGAATTTTTTCGCAGCACATTGGTCATTAGCACCACCAGATACCTGCAATTGTCCGGATGTTCCACAATGGCAACTGAATTCATATAATTGGTGACGTTGCCCATGTATTTTCCGCAGCTTTCCCCTTGGCTACGATCACATTTGTAGAGACTGCCCGATTTAAAATAAACCGCAGCCTCCTTTAAGGCCGGCGATTGGGCATACCGTATACGTCGGTCTGTCATATACATCAATCGCTTCATTTCCAAACTGGAATCCAAATCCACTATTTTTCCCTGTTCCAATTGCAGCAGAAATTTCATCAGCCCTTTGGGTGTACCGATACTTCCGCCTTTGTCGCCAACATAAGTGTTGGCCCCCTTTGTAAAAAAACTGCCCAACCGCCATTCATCCGCTGTAATGCCCAGATCGCGCAATGGTTGGTTCACCACTTCATTGGCCAGATCGGTCAGTTCCTTTTTGGGCGTCTCCTTAAAATAGGTATCGGCAGCCTCTTGCGTCAGGTGTACATATTCCTGTCCAAATGCTGCCATGAGCAGCGCTTCCCTCCAGACGATGCTGGCAGCTCCGTTATTACTCACCGAAAGCATATGGTCCGCCCACTCGTACAGACTAAAAACATCACTTGCAATCACTTGCCGCTTTACAAGTTTGTGGGTTTCCAAATTAAAAATGGGGATGGTGTGCTCGTCCGTAAGCCCCCAGACTCCTGCCTTCACCTGTCGGTCCCTTAACAAAGCGGTACGGTCTTCCCATGCATCGGGACAAATTTTGGCAAGTTGGGCAAACAGGGCCGTTAATACCGCCAACTTACCCACACTGCCTGGTTGGTATCCCGCCAAGGAGTTTCTTTCGGCATACCGCAGACTGTCCGGGTCGGAAATGTCCAGGATAGTGAGCGAATAACTTTTGTCCAGCCCCCTAAAAAGGGTGTTTATTTGCTTTTGGAATTCAGGGTCTACCACTAAAATACCATTGGCACTATCGGTACTTCGGGATGTTAGCTGCAGCTGGATTTCAGAATAGTTTTTTAGGGCTCCAGGAGGCAGGGGGGATGTTTCCTTGATTTCCCCTTTTTTGATCAGTTCCAATCTTTTCAGCCGTTTAATGCCCGTAAGCTCATACCCGTCTATGGGATATGGGAGCGTCGTAAACGCAATACAGGGCAACAAGAGCAGAAGGTATTTGATGTTTTTTTTCATTTCATATCTTATTGGCAATTGAAATTCTTTTGGAGAGGTCCACTTTTGGGGTAATGGACTCCAGATAGTCCGAACTTAGGGCCTTTTTGTTCTCTACAAATGGCCTGATCTGAAACAACCATAATTTATCGTCCTGAAAACCCATTTCCACATCATAGGCCCCACGGTAATCCGCATTTGTGGTTTTGGGCATGGTGGCGCGTATAGTGGTCGCAAGTTCCCTGATTTCCCGAATGTTGCGATCGTTGAGAATGGGCTTTTCAAAAGTCGCCTGTTTTTTTCCGGTGCCCCCGGTTGTTGGAAGCGTATTATGGTAGGGTTCGCGCGCCGGGGCAAGCAACCTTGTTCCCCCGTTTTGTTGCAGCAGATAGGATTCGGCGGACTGACCGTCCACCGCACCGCCAGCACCTCTACTAAAGGCGATGGTAAGATCCTGATCGTTCCCGGATGCGATGCCCTTGGTGATCATTACCCCAGAATAGTCAACATCCACACTGGGAATGATAAGAATGGACGGGAATACGTTCTCTGGATTGGACAAATATTTTTGCCGCCATTTAAAACTGCGTTCGGTGTAGGGTGAGGCCCACACCTCCCTAATGCCGGTGAGTATCTTCTCCTTGTCCACCACATTGAAGAGGGTAAGGTTAAGGCCGGCCCCCGAAAAGTCCTTTAGATCCTCCATATTGGTGTCACTTCTTAGGAATACGGGCAGCGTTCCCAGTTCTTTGCCAAGTACGGCACTGAATTCATGCTCCAGTTGTGCCACAAAGTCGGCCTGTAAGGTGATTTTTTTAATGGCTTCCCGTAGAATTTCCAGTTGGCGCAACTGGAAATTTTCCACTTCCGCTTCTGGAATCCCCTTTTTGTCCATCTGTTCGGCTGTTTGGAACATATTTGTAAGGAACTGCCAATGGGAAACTGTCTGTCCCTCCATCTGTTGGTCCATATGGGACCTAAAAATACCAAAGGGTACCACGAGGCCTTCGACCACCTTTTCGGGGAACATTTTTTTCAACTGGCCCAAATTGGCGGCTTTGGGACCACAGATGATTCCGGAATCATTGGCGTCCACGGTACGTAGGTCCAACAGATCGGTCTCGTCCAACCGAATATTCGCTATGGGAACGGCTATTTTTTCGGTACTTCTTTCCTTTTTGGAAAACAGGGCACGCTCTTTTTGGTCCATGTCCTTTTCTAATTTGAGGATTACCGTTCCCTTGTTGGATACGGCATAGAAAACCTTTTGTCCATGGTATTTTTGAAGGGCGATCAAATTTCCGTCCGAAAGCGCTACATTGGGTATTCCCAAGTTGCGAGCCAAGAGCTGCACATGCGAAACCATATTCCCTTCCGATACCGTAGCAATGCCCGCAACCGGTTTTAGGTCGGAGGGAGGACGTTGGAACACATATATCTTATCAGGGGACACCCGAATGTCCTCGGGCGACCCGTTTACCACAACGAGCTCCCCAAGGGCATAACCGGGATTCAATCCACGGATGGCGCTTTGGTCGGAAATACCAAGGACTTTGTTGGTGAGGGAGGATTGTCCCGCCATATAATCGCCCAGCTCCCCAATGCTCTGTCCTAGGTGGAGGGGAATGCCGCCCCTGATCTTATCGTCCAAAAACCCATAGGCCATGGGTTCAAATGAGGTATACTGTTCTACCACCTGATCGTAAGTGGCCTTTACCATGGAGGCGCTCCATTCCACTTGGCCCCTTGCCGTTTCCAGTATGGTGCTCAATTCCGCAAGGCTCATGGTAGGGGTGTGGTAGGCCGCTATATCGCCTTCGATCTTTTCCCACTCGTGCAGCTCCAAATACCCTGCGCCCGTAGTGGCCATTCCCAAATAACAGATTTTTTCCAGTAATGACTCTACCGTGGCCGGTTTCCAAAGGGGCGACATTTTAAAAACAAGTTCCTCCAATTTTAAGGAAATGTCAAGAAGTTGCAAACGGGCATTTGGCCTTTTCTCTTCCAAAAGATCCGTTCGTATCGCCAATAGTAACTGCGACGTTGCGGGAAGTAGGAGGGCTGGGTCTTTCTGGTCGGCGTTCTGTTGTATGTAGATTTCCACTTCCTTGCCCAAGGCGGTGTTTTTTAGAAGACCGGTCCTGTTACGAAGGGTCTTGATGTCCAATGGACTATAGAATTCTTCCATGGCATCAACTAGTTTGTTGAATTGGGAAAGTGCTTCCCCTCCCATTCTGGTGACATGCGACTTTCCAAAGACACGCACTTTTTCCAGATCTCCAAATTCAGGCTGACTGTGTATCTTCACCCTTAGGTCCATAAAAGGTTCGTACAGATCGGATATTGTTTTGGAGATGCTCCTGATGGATTGGGCAAGGTTATCATCCCCTTTATGTGGAATGTCCTTAAGGGACTCCCGCACCAAAAAAAAATTCTGGACCAAGGGTTTGTCCTGGGCCAGCAGCCAGTTGTAGAATTCAATTCCCCATGCTTCCTCATCTTCCGACTGTATGGCTCCCCTATAATATTGTCCCCTTCTCAAAATCCAACCATTGTCCACCGAGCGGAGGTATTTTTCCAATTGGTACTGCTTTAACCGGGAATGGTTGTTTTCCCGATCCCAAAAATCCTCTTTTTTCGTGTAGGCAAGGATCTGGCCCAAAAAAACGTGCTTTTCCTTTCCCAGTTTCTCCACTGCATCCTTATAACGGGCATGTTGTACTCCGGGACCAATGTCCTCGGGGCAGGGATCTTTGGGTCCCCGTATACTGCCATCGGTACAAAACCATCGGATATCCTTATAGGGCCCCCTGATATCTTTTTTATAGGAGGCCACTTGTTCCTGAATTTGGGAAGAAGTCGGTTCCTGGGCTTTGGGAGCTTGTATAGGGTAGAGGACAAGGGCAATGAGATATGGAATAAGCTTTTTCATCGGGTATTTGCTCAGTATGTAAGATTTATAAGGCCAGGGGCCTATCCTGGGTTTCACAAAGGGCGGCGTCGAATTTTTTTTGTTTCCCGCCATATGCCCCGAAAGCTCGCTGAGAGGTTATTGGTTGGCTCCGACGCCTGTCCACCAGAGGCGGACTTGCGCTGAAATGTTATTTCTTTTCCTCCATAGGCCTCGCGGACTTGTTCCGAGGTTGTTGACCATCGGGATATCCAAAGCTAATGCCAATTTTGCAAATTACTTGTTTTAAGGAACAAATTTTTTGTTCGTATGCATAAGGGGGCACATTTAAAAAGGATCGCAGGAGGGATTGGGGCTACTTTAGGCCAAGACGCATAAAAAATTCCGATTTATAACTTTCCCCAATAGGGATCCTTACATCACCGATGATGATCTTATTGCGCTGTATGGCCCTTATGTAGCCCACATTTACGGTAAAGGATTTGTGCGCCCTTAAAAACTGCGTCTGTGGAAGCCTATCGGACATTTCCTTAAAGCTCATCAAGGTAAGGATAGGCTTGTTACAGCTTGCAATATGGATTTTTAGATAATCTTTCAGACCCTGTATATACTTAATATCGTCCTTTAATATCTTAACGTTTTCATATTCGGCCTTTACAAAGATAAAATTGTGGGGACCGTGGACTTCGCCTACGGCCGAAAACACGTTTCCCTGTGGTTTTTGTTCCGGAGCATCCTTGTAGGCATGTAGTTCCTTTGCCCTGGAAACCGCCTTGATAAACCGTTGATAGGGTATCGGTTTTACCAGATAATCCAAGGCGTTCAGGTCAAAGCCTTCAATGGCATACTGGGAATAGGCGGTCGTAAATATAAATAATGGTTTGTTATCCAAGGAGTTTATAAAATCGATTCCGTTTATTTGGGGCATTTCGATATCTATAAATATCAGGTCTATCTTTTTCTCCTTAATGGTCGAAATGGCATCAAGGGGGTTGGTAAAACAGCCCACTACCTCCAAAAAATCCATTTTTTTACAGTATTCCTCCAGTACGTCGATGGCCAACGGCTCATCGTCTATTATGATACATTTCATTTTTATGGGTATTAAGGATAAGGTGTACCGTATAGTACTCGCCATCGTTCTCCACGGTAAGGTTATGGGAGTCCGGATATAATAATTTTAGCCTGTTCTTGATATTTTCAAGTCCGACCCCCGAATTTTTGGGCTCGGTCTTAAAGAAACCGATCTTGTTCTGGACCAGCAGCTGTATGGACTGGTCCGTAAATATAAGACTGATCTTTACATTGGTTCGCCCTTTGTAATCGGTACCGTACTTAAAGGCATTTTCGATAAAGGATATAAATAAGAGGGGCGGGATAAATTTATCTTTGTCCATTCCGGAGATGTTCAGGGTCACATTTTCACTGTGGCTCAACCTAAGGCGCTGTAATTGCACATAATTCTGTATATAGGTCATTTCGTCCGCCAAGGGAACAAACTCCCTGTTGGCCTCATATAACATATACCTCATAAGCTCCGATAGGTTGATAATGGCCTCAGAGGTATCAGGCGATTTTTTTACAGAAAGGGAATAGATGGCGTTCAAGGAGTTGAAAAGAAAGTGGGGATTTAATTGGGTCTTTAGAAACTGCAACTCCGAATTGATCTTTTCCGTTTCCACTTTTTTACGGAGAATGTCATTATTGTTCCATTCCACATACACCTTCAAGATCGACCCCACCAAAAAATTAAAGGCAAGTATCATGGAGGGCATCAACAAGGGCACCCACCCAAAAAAAGGCCTTCGATGGTCCACGAACCGCTGTGCCATTTCCTGCGGGGGAATAGGGTGCTCCGGCTCGAAAAATATATTTGTCAATAGGATACTGCCGAAGATCAGGCCCAACGAAACGAACATATATTTTCCAATTTGTTTCTTGAGCAGCATTCGGGGGACCAAAAAGGAATAATTAAAATAGAACAAAAGCACGTTCACCAATAAGCGCACCACCAGATCCTTTGGGATGGTCCTAAATTCATAGTAAAACTGAAAAAGGATAATTCCATAAAGGGATGCCCAGACCAGAATATGGGTCAATACTTCCCGAATGCGTTTATTGTATTGGGACATAGGCGATGCAACTATCTGTCTAAGGTAGGAATATTTATGGCCATTTTTTCCAGATCTGCTTTTAGCACCCGGGGATCTTTGTGTTCCTCCAATCTCGTTTTTACAAAATCGGCTACTTTCTGCGCTTCTTTGGGCGATCTAAACGGTAAGTTTCCGGATATCCCTGGAATGAAGCCTTGTTGTAACAGAAGTCGTTCCCGTGCCCAAATACGATAGCCGTACCCTCCGTTACCGCTAAAAATTTCTGTCCGGAGCCCTGCCCTTTGCGAAACTTCCATCTTTTTGACACCATTGATCAGGAGAAAGGCGGCCAATATCAATAAGGCCATTGCAGCAATACCCAGTTTATATTTCATCTGCTACTTTTAAAAAAGGGGCGGAGAATAGGTATTCGCCACCCCTTGGTCCAATGAACAAAAAGGAACTTTATCGATCAAACCCGATCAAACCCGATCAATCTTCGTCATCGTATTCCTGAAATGGAAAAAACTCGTCCAGGTCATCCAAGTAGAGGGTACCAGTTCGGCCCATGCCCACAAAGGCTCGGCTCCCGTTATGGAAGGCCACCGCATCCTGCCTTGTGGCACCCTCAAAAGCTGTTTTGGACTCCCAAGTATCGGAACCGGGGTCGTATTCCCAGACCGAAGTAGTCGCCCCAGATCGTTCCCCTGTAGCAATATATCCATATCCGTTCAAAGTAAATGCCACTGCATTACTGCGGGTTATGGTGTAATCGTCCTCTTCGTCAAGATCCAATAGTTTGGTCCACGTTTCGGAGGCGGGATCGAATTCCCAGAAATCGTCCTGGTAAACACCGTTGGAAACACCCGTTCCCATATACACCTTTTCCCCAATTTGGAAGCTGGTGGCACTCCTTCTCTTATTGCCGCCAAAACCTACCATCTCATCCCAAGAGTCGTTTGCGGGATCGTATTTCCAAAAATCCTTCAGGTCGTTTTCCCCATCGTAACCGGTGCCAAAATAGCCGGTTCCATCGGTTCCAAATGCAATGGCATTTCGCCTCGGCCCCTTTGGAAAGGTGGCTATGGGGTTCCATGAATTGGAAGAGGGATCGTAGACATAAAAATCGTCCAGCTCATCCACTCCATCATATCCCGAACCAATATATCCCTTGTCCGCGACCACGAATCCCACACCCGCATTTCTGGGCGCCCCCGGGAAATCGGCCTTTTGTGTCCAAAAATCCCCATTGAGGTCATATGCCCAAAAGGAATTCAGATAATCGTCCCCATCATATCCTGTACCCATATAACCTGTATCCCCTATGGTAAAGTAACTGGTGCCACTTCGGGGACTTCCATCAAAAATGGAACGGTTGATCCAGTTGCCCAAGTCCTCATCATCATCGCTGGAGCAACTGCTGCCAGTTATCAATATCACGAAAGCTATCAAGAAAATTAAATTAAACCTGCTCATTACTGTTTTCATAGGACACCTATTTGCTGTTATCTGTAAGTTCGGCCAAAGCTATCGATCCTTGTCGGTTGGGGGAAATGGAATATATAAAGCCCTAATTTTAATATATGAACCCCATTATTTTATCTGCCAAAGGGGGCAAGCGATTTTATAGATAAAATTACCCTCTTTATATCCTAAGGCCGCATACTGGTCTATTCCGGTTTTTTGACAGCGGCACTGCCCTTAGATTTGGGGCAAATACGATTTTTATGAAAAGATTTTTATGGTTTTTAGGTCCGTTATTGGCTGTTCTGGCGGCTTGTAACGACGATCTGAACGATTCCGATTTTTTGGCGGGCGATCAATTTACGGACAGTAAGATACGCGTGGTTTTCACCGATACCCTCAGTGTGGAGACCGCTACGATGAAGTTCGACAGTATCATTACCTCCCAGGCCACGAGGATATTGGTGGGCTCCTATGTAGATTCCATATTTGGAAAGGTAAGGGCCGCCAGTTACTTTCAGCTTGTCCCATCCGGTTATGCCATAGACTCGGAGGCGGAGTTTGACAGTATAATAATGTTCCTGACGCCCGACAATTATTATTATAACGATACCCTCCAAAACAATAGCCTGCATATCCATCGGGTCACGCAAATTTTACGGCCAGATGATGGTGACTCCTTTCACAATACAAGTTCGGCCACCTTTGATGATAATGAACTGGGAGTGTTGGATTACAGGCCCCGGCCGATCACGGCCGATAGTATAGAGGTCCGTCTTGATGATACCTTTGGAAGGGAGCTGCACACCATGTTACAGGAAAAATCGATCACTACCCAAGATCAGTTCAACGATTACGTAAAGGGACTTACCATACAGCCCGGCGCTGGGGACAATGGTTCGGTGATCGGGTTTTCCTTCGAATCCACCGCCAGTTTTGTACGCCTTTATTTTTCCATCGCCGGGGTGGATGATCGCAAGCAGGAATATTTGGACTTCACCATCAATACCACCGCCTCCCCGATTCCCTTTTTCAATCGTATAACCGCAGAGGATCCAAAGGATCCCCTGGGGACGTTGGAGCGGGAGGAAGACCACCTTTCAAGTGCCCTCACTGGAAATAGGACCTTTATACAATCGGGGGTAGGTATGGCCACAAGGATCGAATTTCCCCATATAAAATCGATCTATGATATTCCAGGGAAGGGCACCATCTTGGGAGCGACCTTAAAAATAAGGCCCACGGTAGGTATGTACGATGACAAATTGATGCTGCGGGATATACTAAATGTATACCTAGTGGACAGGGACAACGGATTGGTGGAACAGCTGACCATAGGGGGGAGTGCGTTACAGGCGACCCTAAACCGGGACAACGAGGAATACAGCGATATTTTTTACGAAATTACCTTGGGAAGTTATATCGAGAAACTTCTATTGGCCGAGGCCATAACGGAGGAGGCAATTATCCTGCTCCCCGATGATTACAACTCCACTGTGGACCGTTTTGTACTGAACGGGGAAGACAATACAGACTTTAGGGCAACTTTGGAATTAACCTATGCGATTTACGATGAAGACTAACATACGATCGACCATGGCATTGCTCACCCTGCTCGCCATTGGGGAAGTAAGGGCACAGTCGGAAGGGCTTACAAGTTCTCCATATTCCCTTTATGGACTGGGTGTTATCAATCAGACCAGTATTGGGAGGTCCAATGGATTGGGCTATACCGGTATCGGTATGAAATCGGCTACGGATATCAATAACCTAAATCCTGCCAATTTTGCACTTACACCCAAAAACTCCTTTTTTTATGATGTGGGCGTCCGGGGCGCCTATAACAGTTACGGCAATAGGGTGGAAGGGGAGTCCAAGGCCAGTCTGAACTTCTCCAATTTGGCCTTTGCATTTTCCATTGTCGAAGGACTGGGTATGGGCATTAGCTTGGTTCCCTATAGCGATGTTGGTTATTCCATTTTGGGGATCGGGACCAATATTGAAGGTTCCACAGAAACCTTTGAAAGCAATGTCACCGGGGTGGGCGGGCTGAACGATCTTAAGTTGAACTTGGGATATTCCCTAACGCCTTCCCTAAGGTTGGGATTGGGAGCTTCCTTTCTCTTTGGCAATATTGAAGAAAAGGAATCCTTTGTGGTGAGCGGAAGTTCCTTTGTTCTGGAGGAAACCACCAATTATAGCGGTGCTCGGCTCGGGCTTGGGGCGCAGTACGATATCGGTGAACGTTTTAGCTTGGGAACCACGGTGCAGTTGCCGGTTTCTTTAAAGGGGACCCTTAAAAGATCGGTTTTAAAGACATTGGACCTTACGGAGGTAGAAGTGGAGGACGAAACGCCCGACGAGGTCTCAAATTTTAAATTGCCCATGGAATTGGGGCTCGGCATAAGTGCCAAAGTGTTTCCGTTTTTGATGGTGAACATGGATTATAAACGAAACTTTTGGGAGGCTACCGATCAATCGGAAAATACAGGGACCTACGAAGACCAGGATATTTTTGGGATAGGCCTGGAATTCCTAAAGAATGAAAAAGGAAGGAAATTGGCAGATAGGATACGCTACCGGGCCGGTTTCAATTTCGACAATGGATACCTTGCCATCGACGATGTGAAAATTGAGAGTTACGGGATCACTGCGGGCGTGGGGCTTCCTTTAAACCCGTACAACAACTCCATGATCAATCTGTCCTATAGCTATGGAGCGACCGGAAAGCTGCAGAATACCCTGATCAGGGAGGATTATCATCTTCTTACCCTAAATCTTAGTTTGGAAGACCTGTGGTTCGCAAAACGCAAGATAAACTAGGATATTCCAAAGCGCTAATATAATTCCTTGGGCCATATTACGGATGGTTCGTGTTTTTGGGAATGGCAAATGGCCATGGGGATTCCAAGGATCGGTGCATGTTGGACCTTATGAAAATGCCTTGATGACATGGACCCTTCATATTTTCTGTCCAATTAATTGGGTCTTATACCCCGTTACGCTATGCCGAAGTGGAAGGGGTTTTTCCTTTGGGTATTTTGTGGGCTTTTCCAGAGGTAGTTGGTTCTATAAGCTTTGCCCCTTGTGGTATAATAACTTTTGATAACTTTGCAAGGGTTTTTTTTGATCAAAGGCCTACTTTTGTACTATTAATCAGCATGAAAATTCTATTATGGCAGAACAAGTGGAACGATTGAAAACATTGATCATCGGATCTGGGCCAGCGGGATACACCGCCGCCATATATGCCGCACGGGCGGACCTCAAACCCGTCCTATATACAGGGATGGAACCTGGGGGGCAATTGACGACCACTACGGAAGTGGACAACTTTCCCGGTTACCCCGAAGGTATAGATGGTCCAACCATGATGGTACAGCTTCAACAGCAGGCGGAACGGTTTGGAACGGAAGTCCGTATCGGAATGGTGACCGCTGTCGATTTTAGTGAGGAGATCGGGGGTATCCATAAGGTTACGGTGGATGGCGACAAGCAGTTGGAGGCCGAGACGGTTATCATATCAACGGGTGCCACGGCCAAATATCTAAACCTGCCCAGCGAACAGCGTTTAAGGGGCGGCGGCGTATCCGCATGTGCCGTATGTGACGGTTTCTTCTACAAAAATCAGGAGGTGGCCATTGTGGGTGCGGGGGATACCGCGGCGGAAGAGGCATCCTATCTGGCCAATATCTGTAAAAAGGTCACCATGCTCGTCCGTAAGGAAGAAATGAGGGCCTCCAAGGCGATGCAGCACAGGGTCAAGAGCCTTCCAAACATAGAGATAAGGTACAATACCGAGATAGAGGAGGTGTTGGGAGGCCAAGTCGTGGAAGGACTCCGTCTAGTGAACAACCAAACAGGGCAGAAAGAGGAGATAGCCGTTACCGGACTCTTTATAGCCATCGGTCACAAACCCAATACCGACATTTTTAAGGGACAATTGGAAATGGATCCGACCGGATACCTGATTACAAAGGGAAAATCGACCAAGACCAGTAAACCGGGAGTGTTTGCCAGCGGGGACGTACAGGATAAGGAATACAGACAGGCGATCACCGCAGCCGGAACGGGCTGTATGGCCGCATTGGATGCGGAACGTTATTTGGCTACCATAGAGACTTCGGAAGAAGTTGCCTAAGGGAGCCTTTTTTATAGTCCACTAAAAGACAGCTATTTTCGGCTGTCTTTTTTTGTGGTCAATTGAGCCTTTTATAATTTTCCGAACTGATCCTGTTTCCTTCTTCATCCAATGTTATCTGGCTAAAGGCATTTTCCTGGACCTGCAGTTCAAATTGGAATACCCTTAAGGTATCAATGATCTTCATCATGGATGCCGAGCCGTATTCCAATTTTTCGGTCAAGGTATTTTCAGTTGCGGAATAGGTGCCATAGCCAAACCATTCCACGGAATCCTTGGGAACATAACGAGTCCACATAATATTTCCCTTCTCATTGTACATTTTTATCTGACGGTACCCTTCCGTAGTGGGAACGGTGTCTATCACATCGGTGCCATCGTACATATAAAAACTGACCAATTCCCAAGTTCCTACCAGGGCTTGTTTGTTATCGTCCCGATCCGGTGCCATTCCGGTGGCGGACACTAAGAACATCACTAGAACCAAAATTCCAAAGAGCTTTTTCATGACAACCGATTTAATTTGTTATTTGATAAAAAGTTACGATAAATTTTAGTATTTACATAAAGTTATGGGACAATAATTATCATTTAATCAATATGTTGTATGAAAATCCTCAAAGGGATTTGTGGCCCCACTATTGGAAAGGGATTGGGTAGGTGTTTACGCACTTCATGAGATTTAGTATGCTCCGGTACATGCCCTAAGTTTTACGAAGGGCTTGCGTAGAAATGGTTCGGGTTTTCCTCAGTATGCCTTGCTAGGTTGATATGAGGTCGGCGACTTTAGATGCGGTCCTGGGCCGCCCGCAGGAACTGCTGTATACATCCCGTCAACCGGTCAATTTGTTCCTTTGTGTGGTGTGCAGATAATACGATTCTTCCCATCATCGGCGAATCGGGCCGCGGATATGGGAAATGGGTAAATAGGATATGGTTCGTTTCCAAAAAGATAGCCAGGTCCGAATTATGGAAACTATAGGTGGGATGGTCCCGTAGGGTGGTAAAGAGCGGCATAATGGAATAGTGGGACTGAAAATACGCCATATTGGCCCTCAAAATGGTTCTCTTTTGCCCAAAAATGGACGTAGCATCCAAAAGTGTCGCCAAATGTGCCGCGGCGGCCGGACTGGCCCCTCCAAAAAACGAGCTATCCCTTATCCCCTTTAAACGCTCCCACGATCCAAAAATGGCCCCTGCCTGTATCCCGAAGCCTTTTCCCAAAGAGGTGCTGACAATGGTTTCGAGCGCCCCTAGCTGCAAGAGGTTTCGGTAGGTGCCGGCACCATCATTTCCCAGGATACCGATGGCATGCGAATCATCTATGACCAAAATTATTTTTTCCAGGGGAAGCTTTTTTAGTTCCTCAAAGCTTGGATGGTTGAGGCCGGAAAAATCGACCGAGTCCAAAAAGAGAACGGGTCTCTTTTTGCTATTGGATCGTATATGATCTAAGAGGTCAGCTTGAAGCGACGGATATGAACCGTATGATCTTGTAGTGGGCAATTGAAGAGCCGGATGGGCATTGGGGGCGTGGAACAGGGCATAATTCCCATTGGCAAAAAACTGACTCACCGCTTGTCCGGCCAAATAACCGGATGATAGGGTGAGGCAGGATTCACTGCCCACCAAATAACTTAAATATTCCTCTGCACGCCCATAGACGGAAATACGAAGATTTGAATTGCGGGAGGCACCATAATTGGTCCCATATTTTTTTATATGGCCGATCATGATATCCTGAAAATTTGGATCGGTCTGGAGGCCTAGATAGGCCGTACCCCCAAAATAAAGAAAAGGCTCGCCGTTCACCAGAAGTTCGGGGCCGGGAAACGAGTCTATATAATGTGTCATTCCCACAGACGTATTCCGCTTCCGGGAGCAGTTGGAAATACCACTTTGCCCCCTTCCAATATTTTTACCCCATCCGCTATATCTTCCTTGAGCAGCATGGCACCATCCATATCCACATAATCCAATTGGGGAAGCAATTGTGCAATGGCAGAGATACCCACGGTAGATTCGGTCATACAGCCCACCATGACCTTAAGGCCCAGTTCTTTGCCCTTTGCTATCATGCGCAGTGCCGGGGTGAGTCCGCCACATTTTGTAAGTTTAATATTGATGCCATTAAAGTGCAGACCGCATTTTTCCACGTCGCTTTCCAGTATACAGCTTTCATCGGCCATGATGGGAAGCACCGTTTCATGGGCCACACGTTCCATACCCTTCCAGTCATCCGCCTTTAAGGGCTGCTCTATAAATTCAACCCCAAGGTCGCGCAGTTGGGGTGCGTATAGAATGGTCTCAGTAGCGCTCCACGCACAATTGGCATCTACCCTGAATACGGCATCGGTGTGTTTTCGCAATTCCCTTACAATGCCGACATCATCGCCCGTGCCCAATTTGATCTTGTAAATGGGCCAGGGTTTTTGTTGCATCTTTTCAAGCATTTTGGGAATACTGTCCAGACCGATCGTATAATTGGTAATGGGGTAGGTTAGGGCATCGGTATTCCAAATGCGGTGAAGGGGCTTTCCCACCATCTTTCCGTAAAGATCGTGCGCTGCCAGGTCCATGGCGCATTGCGCAAAATTGCTTATTCCCTTATTTACCAAAAATGCATGCAACTCTTGGGGGACCGTAAAGGGAAAGGATTCCAGTTCTTCCCGGATTCCTTCCAATTCCCTTTGCATACTTTCAACAGTTATGTTATAGTACGGATTTGCCGTCGCCTCGCCGTAGCCCGTTTTTCCGTCAAGGCTGAGACATACGATCAAACTGTCCTGAAAATCCCTGGATTCCCTAGAGATGCTAAAGGTATATTCCAAGGGCAATACGTATTTTTTTAATTGGATGTCCATTCTAAAAAACTTGTTTGGGCTAAGATATGGAACTGCTTTAAACTTTTTTTAATTGATACGAAAAATTGGATTTTTTATGACGTGTAAGGTCATTCTGCCACTCCATAGTTGCAGCTATGGAGCAATGGACGGAAAGATAGGGACATGGGAAGAAGCATTTTGGGTAAGGAAATTTTAAAACCGGTTCCTTTAATACGTTACGTACTCTTGACCAAAATAAAGACCCGCTCGAATAGGCGGGTCTTGGGACTGAATATAAAAGTGGTTATAGTTTATGAACGCTGCCCGAGGAGGATTTGTTCTTTTGAACGTTGCCCTCGCCAATATAACTTATGTCCCCACCACTACTGGCATCCGCGGTAAGGGATTCGGAAATGTTCACCGAAATATCTGCCCCACTACTGGCCTCTGCATGGCATATTTTGGAGAGCAGTTCCTTGGCCGAAATATCCGCTCCACTGCTGGCATCGGCGAAAAGCACGTTCACCTTCCCGGACACGGTGATGTCCGCACCGCTACTGGCGGAAGCATTTATCTCATTCGCCGAAAGTTCCACTTCCAGGTCTGCGCCACTAGTGGCATCCAAGTCTATTTTATCCGCTTCTATAGCGTTTTCCACGATCAGATCAGCCCCACTGGAGCTTTCCAATGCAGTGATCTCTGGAAGGGTCACCCTGACCGTTTTGGTCGCTTTTCCAATATTTTCGATTGCATGGATGGTCAGTCTTCCATTTTTAATATCCGTTCCTATAAGGTCTATTATGTTTTCATCTGCCTCCACCTCAATGCCCAAAGTCTTGCCCTGTACAACAAAAACATCAAGGCCTTCGGAGGCGGTCACTGCGGTAAAATCCTCGGTAACGGTTCGGGTTTCGGTGGCTACAGTGCCGTTGCCCTTCTTGCCGTCACCAAAATTGATGTCGAGCCCACAAGAAGATAGAAACAGCGCCAAGATCAGGGAAATTGTAATTTTTGCTAAGGTTGTCATGATTGTTGTTTTTAATTGATTATGATTATTGTTGGTCATTTTTCCCTTCTAGGGATAGAGGTCTATTCGGGTGCCTTTAGTTTTCATTGGAATTGATGTGCACCCCATTTTCATTGATCTTTACCTTTATATTGTCGTGCTGGTCCTTAATATCTATGTCCACCCCATTTTCATCAATAATGATATGTCCGTCCCCGTTGCTATCGTCCTCGTTGTCATCTGTACAGTCCAGGCAGATAAGTACCCCCCCTTTGTCCATTTTCCAAAGGTGTTCGATAATGTCGCCCCTATAAAGGTCATGGTCGTTTCGGGTGCTCCTTCCAATATGGTTACGGGAATTCTCGGCAAACCTTAGCACCGTATTTTCGGGAACGTAGACCGTAACGTTCACTTCTTGGTCCCGCACCTTATTGGTTGCATCGGTGGTCAAAAAATTGTCCATAACAAGGGTATTTTCCGAGACGGAATAGGAATAATCAATTTTTTCGGCACGTTTTCTGGCATCCGCAAAGGAACTGCCATCGGCATCCTTTCGGACTTTTACCTGTACCAGTGAATCTTCCGATTTCTTGATGTCGAACCTGATATTGTCGGTGAAAAGGAGTCGGTCTCCATTTTCGTTATAGGCCACCGTCATCCCGTTGATTCCCGTATTTTCTTGGGTTTCATACAATTCAGAAGCTCGCATGGATAGGGATAGGGTATCCAGTCCCTTTTCGAAATACAGTGAATCCTTATTGGAGGTACTTCCGGTATAGGCATGGGCCGAAGCCTGTTTTACGCCCAGAACGATCAAGGCTATCAAACAGATGAACCACAATCCAAGAAGGGAAAATTTGGCGATGTTCCCAATGGAGTTCAGGTTGTTCACCAAAATTTTCAATCCAAGGTAAAGCAGGAAGAAAAAGGGAATGCCAAGTACAAAGAAGCCCAATAGCGATACCAGCCATACGGGTGCATCGGTCGAATTTACCATATCATAGAAATCCACTCCCGGAATATGTACCATATCCAGTATTCCTACCGTAAAAAGTCCTATGAACAGGGCGATAAGGGATGAAGCGCCCACGATGATGAGGATGATACCAATAAACTTCCCCAAAACTTTAAAGAAGAACATGATGATATCCCCCAAGGTATCAAAAAAGCCCTTTCCGGTGCTCTTTACCTTGTTTCCCATTTTTTCATAATCCACACTTTTTACCTTACTGGCAACATCGTCAAAGCCTTCTTTGACCTTGCGCTCAATATTGCTGATGTTCACCGGCTCGCCCCTCATGTCCAACTTTTGGGAGGTGGTAATGGCTTCCGGGACCAAGATCCAGAGCAGTACATAGAAGATTACAAAACCACCCCAGGTAAATATGGTAAGGAATATCCATATAAGGCGTATCCAAAGAGCGTCCAAGCCCATATAATGCTCCATTCCCGAGCATACCCCCCCAATGTACTTGGAGTCGGGATCACGGTACAGTTTTTTGATCCTATTGGGCCTTGGGGCCGAGGTAGGGGGTGCATCCTCAAAGATGTCCTCGTCCACTTGGTAATCCTCCGGTTGTCCCATGGTATTGATCACTTCGTCCACTACCTTTACGGTGATCACCTGCCGATCGTTCTCCATTTTTTCTTGGAACAGCTCCGCGATCCTGGCTTCGATATCACTTAGGATCTCATCACTTCCGGAAGTATTCGCAAAGGATCGTTTTATGGCCTCTAGGTATCGCCTCATTTTATTATAGGCCTCTTCGTCTATATGAAAGAGAATGTTGGCGAGGTTTATGTTGACTGTCTTGTTCATTGTTGACTATTTTTTGTTGGTTACGATATTGGTTGCATTCCTTAATTCGTCCCAAGTGGTGTCCAGTTCCTTTAGGAACATTTTACCGGTCTCGGTGAGGGTGTAATATTTTCGCGGGGGGCCGGAGGTGCTTTCCTCCCAACGATAATTGAGCAGTCCAGCGTTTTTTAGCCTTGTAAGCAGCGGGTAAATGGTACCTTCTACCACAAGCATTTTGGCGTCCTTAAGGGTGTCGAGTATTTCCGAGGTGTACTTGTCCTCCCCATTGAGAATGGAGAGAATGCAGTACTCCAATACTCCCTTGCGCATTTGGGCCTTTGTATTTTCAATGTTCATAGCGTCATGGTTCTATTAATTTAACTGTCCGTTTTTTATTGTGCCGTCCTCTCCCCAATTATATGGGCTTGATTAGTTCCCTTGGGGAAGATTTCGGCACAATGGTATTGATCGATGAGTAAACTCCGTATTAATTACTTTATAAAGGGTATGCTTAAGGGATATTTAAAAGTTTGGCCCTCATGGGTCCTTATGGTGCCCAATAGGGTATAGACAACATTTACGATAAAGAGTGCCGCATGCAACATTCCCGCGATCCCGAACGGCAACCAAGATCTGCCGAAAGAGAAATCGTCACTGTCAAAATGGAAGTTTATTCCCTTGAAGCTGTCAAAATTGAAATGGTCCAGTTCCAATAGGTTTGGGAACAGGCCCAGGAACAAGGGAATTGAAAAAAGTCCCAAGAGGATGGAGTACAACAGCATGCTTAGCTGAAAGTTCAATACCTGCTTTCCGTTATGATCTACAAACGGATATTCCTTTTTGTTGATGGTCCACAATACTACCGGAAATATAAAATTTCCCAGGGGGATGAAGTACTTGGAAAATACCGACGCATGTATGAAGGCCGATAGGGTTCTTTCGTGTTTGGATAAGGTTTCGGTCATGGCATATTAGTTTCTTATGCAAATATATATCTTTTAAAAGGTATTATGCAAAACATAGTACTAATATTTAACTTTTTATTAACATTTATAAGGGCCTTATAACCTTTAAAGGAATCGGCTTTTCCAGCAGGACAATGGCTTTGGTTTGTTTTTATAATTGTGCTACTTTTAAACCAACGCTTAAAACAAATCGCTCCCATGGCCATTGACACGAGTACCATTAACGTCTTTACGTTCTTTAAACTTCCCTCTGCCTGGTGGTGCGGGGTAAGACTGCGGTATATGGATTCGGAAAGGGCCGTTGTGACCGTAAGACATCGCTGGATCAACCAAAATCCCTTTAATTCCCTTTTCTGGGCCGTACAGGGAATGGCAGCGGAACTGAGTACCGGGGCCATGGTGATACAAAGGATAAAGGAAAGCAACCGAAAAATATCCATGTTGGTGGCCAATAACAATGCCAATTTCTCCAAAAAGGCCACTGGCAGGATCACCTTTAGCTGTAATGACGGGGCCAGGATCCAAGAGGCGTTGGACCGCACCATTGCCACAGGGGAGGGGCAGACTTTTTGGATGAGATCTGTGGGGGTGGATGCGGAAGGGGCCGTGGTGTCCACTTTTAATTTTGAATGGACCGTACGGTTGAAACCTTAGAAATGAATTTATCCGCCGATTTTTTCTGTAACAATTTCCACTAAACGTTTACTAATGGCATATCAAAAAAAATCATAAAATGAACTCACACGAAATAGATTACCGGATTTTTGGGGAAGAAATGCAGTATGTGGAAATAGAATTAGATCCTCAAGAGGCCGTTGTGGCGGAAGCCGGAAGTTTTATGATGATGGAGACCGATATTAAAATGGACACCATTTTCGGGGACGGTTCCAATCAGGATACGGGGGTATTGGGAAAACTGTTTTCCGCGGGCAAAAGACTCCTGACCGGGGAAAGCCTTTTTATGACCGCTTTTTTGAACATTGGAATGGGCAAAAGGAAAGTGAGCTTTGCCTCGCCCTATCCCGGCAAGATCTTGCCCATAGACCTTACCCAGTTCGGAGGTCGCTTTATCTGTCAAAAAGATGCCTTTCTATGTGCTGCCAAAGGTGTTTCGGTGGGCATAGAATTCTCTAGAAAATTGGGACGCGGCCTCTTCGGAGGGGAAGGGTTCATCATGCAGAAATTGGAGGGGGACGGCTTGGCGTTTGTACATGCGGGGGGAACCATGGCCCAAAAAACCTTGGGACCGGGCGAAACCTTAAAGGTAGATACCGGATGTATCGTGGGCTTCAGCAAGGATGTAAACTATGATATTGAATTTGTGGGGGGTATCAAAAATACCTTTTTTGGGGGCGAAGGGCTCTTTTTTGCCACCCTTAGGGGCCCCGGGACCGTTTTTGTACAGTCGCTGCCCTTTAGTCGCCTTGCGGGCCGTGTCCTGGCATCCATTCCCAACGGTGGAAAGGATAAGGGAGAAGGAAGCATTTTGGGGGGGTTGGGAAATCTGTTGGATGGCGATAATAGATTTTAAAAACGGGGTTCAATACCGCTTATGGATTTTAGGGAGATGTTCGATTTTTTGAGGGACTTGGAAAGGAACAACTCCAAGGTATGGATGGACGACAACCGCAAGCGCTATAAAAGGATCCGGGACGCCTATATTCTTTGGTTGGACGATCTGGACCGTAAATTAATGGACGTCGATCCCCACTATTATCCTACCCCGGGAAAGAAGGCGATCAACCGTATCAACAATAACCTAATGTTCCATCCCAACAAACCCATCTATAAGGACCATTTTGGTGCTGCGGTGGACAAAGCGCCCAACACGGGCGATTTTTATGTGCAGATCGGGATCAATGAAAACATGTTGGCCGGAGGTTTTTGGAGGCCAGATCCCAAAATAGTGCGCAGTATACGGGATGCGATTGATTACGATGGGGAGGAACTAATAACCATATTGGCCAAAAAATCCTTTACCGAAACCTTTGGTGGCCTGGAAGTGGACGAACAACTAAAAATGGCGCCCAAGGGATTTTCCAAAGACCACCCACACTTGGACCTTTTAAAGAACAAGACCTTTGCAGTGAAACACTCCTTAACCGAAAAAGAAATACTGGGTAGCGGATTTATGGACAAAGTGATTTCCGTCTATCTGGAAATGCTGCCCTTTAGAAGGTATTTGAACAAGGCGGTCACCGTCTAGTTCCATCCCTTATAGCTAAATTACATTATATGTCAAGAAAAAACGGGAACATCAAGAACATACAAAAGGAGCTGCTATCGGACAACTGGTACCTACTGCACAAACTTACGTACGATTATCAGAAAACAGACGGGAGCTGGGAGCAGCAGGTACGGGAAGTATACGACCGGGGAAATGGTGCGGTAATCCTATTGTACAATACGGAAAAGGGCACTGTGGTACTTACCCAACAGTTTAGGATGCCAACCTACTTAAATGGAAATGAAACGGGGATGATGATCGAGGCCTGCGCTGGACTGTTGGATGGGGACAGTCCGGAGCAATGTATCAAAAAGGAGGTGGAAGAGGAAACCGGCTACTTGGTGACCGATGTAAAAAAGGTATTCGAATCCTATATGTCGCCCGGGTCCGTAACGGAGATCCTGTATTTTTTTATCGGGGCCTATGAAGAGCGTTTACGCATCGGGGAAGGGGGAGGTGCCGATGATGAGACGGAAAATATAGAAGTGTTGGAATTGCCCTTCCGCACCGCGTTCCAAATGGTTTCGAATGGTACCATCAAGGATGCCAAGACCATTATGTTGCTGCAACATGCCAAGCTGGAGGGCCTGTTTGGGGGCGAATAAGTAATATCCCGAGTCCTGATATCGACTAAGTGGGATTCATGAGGCTCCCACGCTTCGTTTAGATGATATTTTAGCTTTTCGCATATACGTAGGGGGCTTGTTCCGAGTTCGTTGCCCTTTTCCCCGTCAATATTGTTCCCTAAACCGCTCCAAGATTCCCTGTACCTGTTCTTTAATGGCGGTCCCGGAGCTTGTAAAATGGTTGTTCATAAAACTAAAGATAAGTGTCCTGCCAGATCGTGTGACCAAATACCCGCTTAGGCAATAGTTATTGCCCAAGGAGCCCGATTTGGCATGTACATAGGGCCGTGGGTTTCCCGCATACCATTCCTTAAGGGTGCCCGTTTCGCCGCCGGTAGGAAAAAGATAGAACAGCCTTTCCTTGGGAACCTCTTTTAAAAGGTGGTCCAATACCGCCACCATGGATTCCGGGGTAAAGAGATTGTATCTGGAAAGTCCCGAACCGTCCACCCAACGAGGGGGTTGTTGTAGATCTGACAGGTAGGTGGAGAGTATATGTTTTCTGGCCGTTGCCCCGCTTAAGGTATCCGAAAGGGTGGATGATGCAAGAATCAACAGCTGTTCGGCAATGAAATTATCACTTTGGTGCATCATGCGTTTATACAGGGAATCCGTTTTCATTCCCCAAAGAATTTTCCTTGTTCCCGTGGGCATGTTTTTAGCAATGGAAACCTTCTTTCCCAAAGTCGTGGACAGTAATTTTCGGGTAAGGCTGCTATCCGTTATCATGGGGACTTCCAAGGTGTCCTTTCTGACGATGTCAAAATAGAACAGGTTACGGTTTTGTTCCCGGTTCCGTTGATGGTCCATTAATATGATACTGTCTCGGAATATAGGTGGGGATACGCTTAGGGAGTCCTGCATATGGATTGTGACCACGTTTCCATAAAGGGGTAGTGCATTGCGTTCGGGGGAATAATAACTGTCATAATCTTCCCATGCCCATCCAGGACCATACGGATCATCGGCAAAATTGTTCGGGAAAAGGGATAGGTTTGGAGCATTCCTTAAAAAAGGAAGTGTCGTACTATCTTCAAAATAGGGATGCAATGTAGCGGGATTGCCCGTACCTTCAATATATAGGGTGTCGTTCAACACTATGTATTTCAATATGGGAACACTGTCGGGTAAAAGTTTCATTGCGGAGTACAGTGTGAAAATTTTCGTATTGCTGGCAGGAGTAAAATATTTATCCCCATTTAGATGGTATAGGGTATCCCGCGTCTGCGGGTCGAAGACCATTATTCCCGTAAAATGATTTTTATAACCTCGTGAGCTGAGCGAGGCATCCATTTGTTTTCTGAACATACTATTGCCGGCACATCCAGTGATCAACACGGCCAAAAGGCCCCATATGGCTATGTTCTTCATAGTTATAATAATATTGTACCTTATAGGGATGGACAGGGAAAGAAGCTGTTCATCTTGTATGGACTGACCGAAAATACATCTTTTTGGGGAGAGGGTAATGCTACCCTTAACAAGAATTTATTTAATTTTTAACGAAATTTGGACAATACTTTTTTGATTTTATGGTTAAATTAGTCACGACAACTTAATATAAACTTTGAAATTATGGCTAGAGCTATGCTGGAGTACACCAAGACCGTACTTCAAAAAGTTAGTTTCGACTCCAAGTTATTCTGCCGGGAGTTGGAAAAAGCGATTTCCAGATTATTGCCTTACGAGGTAGAGGAATTGAAATACTGGTTACAACAGTATATTACCGACAAGCCAGAATTGAGACAGTGTTTAGTCTACATTAAAACAACATAAAAAAAAGCCACTCTAAAGTGGCTTTTTTGTTTTATATGGATATTATCTGATAGGATTCGTTCCCCGATAGGGCTTCTTTTTTCCTAAAAATACCAGTTCTCCAACACATGATTTCCAAGATCCCCACAATTATTTTTTTGTCAGGGGACTGATTATCTTTACGTCCTGAAAGGTGATAGCCCCCCGCACTACGCCCGATATCACGTCCCTTATGGCGTCGGTGATCTGTATTTTAAGTTCGCTTTTATGGTAGATCAGGCTTATTTCCCGTGCTGGTGAAGGAGCGTTGAAATAACGTAGATTGCGTTTTTTCGATTCGTCAAGTTCCAAAGTATTAAGGTAGGGCAGGAGGGTCATGCCCAACCCCTCGTTGGCCAAATTGACCAAGGTCTCAAAACTCCCGCTCTGAATCTGGAAATGCCCGTCCTCAAAATTTTTTGAAGATTTGCAGAGATTTATGATTCCGTCCCGAAAGCAGTGCCCATCCTTTAGAAGCAGGACCTCACTGATATCCAAGTCTTCAGGATCCAAGGTTTTTAACTGGTGCAATTTGTTATTGGGCGGTACATATCCCACAAAGGGTTCATAATACAATGGCCTTTCCTTGATATACTCGATTTCCAACGGCGTGGCGGCAATGGCCGCATCCAAATGCCCGTCCTGTATATTTCTTATAAGACTGTCCGTATTCTGTTCCTTGATGATAAGGTTTACCTTGGGGAATTTATTGATGAAGGTTTTAAGGAACATGGGAAGCAGGGTAGGCATTACCGTAGGGATGATGCCCAAGGTATATTCCCCGCCAATGTATCCTTTTTCTTGGTCCACGATATCTTTGATGCGTCCCGCCTCATTAACGATGTTCTTGGCCTGTGAAACTATCTTTTTGCCCACTTCGGTCACCGAAATGGGTTTCTTGCTACGATCAAAAATAAGGATGTCCAGTTCATCCTCCAATTTTTGGACTTGCATGCTCAGGGTCGGTTGGGTAACAAAGCTTTTTTCAGCAGCCAGCGTAAAGTTCTGATATTCGGCTACGGCCAATACATATTGTAATTGGGTAATGGTCATGAAGCATAATTTTAGGCGATAAAATTATAAAAACTATCGATAGGACCGATTCTAAGGGTACGCTTAAATTTCATAAATTTACCATGAACAATAAATAAGGAAAAATGAAATTGAACAGCATTGGCCTAAGCGCCGATAAATCTAAATCCCTAAGTGCCGATCTAAATGTGCTGTTGGCCAATTTTCAGGGATACTACCAAAATTTACGGGGTATACATTGGAACATACAGGGAAAACGTTTTTTTGACCTTCATCCCAAATTTGAAGAATTGTACACGGATGCCAATATAAAAGTGGATATGATAGCGGAGCGCATTCTTACATTGGGCGGGGTGCCGTTGCATACCTTTGATGATTATATCAAAAATTCCCAAGTGCCCATTGGCAAGAATATTTCCGATGATGAAAAGGCCATTCGGTTGATCGTGGATTCCTTAAAGGAACTATTGCTTATCGAACGTAAGATATTGGATAGTTCCGATGAAGCGAACGATGAGGGTACCAATTCCATGATGGGCGATTTTATTTCCGAACAGGAAAAGACCCTTTGGATGATGAAGGCCTGGTTGGGAGAGGATATCTGATTCCAAAAATTCCAAGGTAAAAGGGGCCGGTCACTTTTGGCCGGCCCCTGTCTATTTGGGGGACCTAAAAGCGGATGGCCATTTCCATCGGTTCGGTGCCCACTGTAAACTTTGCGCTCTCAAATTGCGGAGGTCCCATGGTCATCTCGTTCCCGGACATGCCATATCCTTCCAACGGCATCCCATTGACATCAAAGTCCATCTGTTTGTTTTCATTCACATCGTGCATGGCCAAGATAGCGTATTCCCCTTGCATTACATTATCGAATGTCAATGTGGCCTTTCCATTTTCGATCGTGCTTTCCAGGTTTTGTATGCCGGGTCCCTTCATAAAGGTATCTTTTTGGTGAAGGGATACCATAACCTTGCCCTCATCGTTGACCAGGTTTGGAATGCGCACCGTAATGCGTGTTCCGGATACTTGGGCGTTGGCCATAAAGGATACCAAAAGTGTTGCGATCATAAAAGCTAATTTTTCCATCTTTTTTGTTTTAGAAGTAAGTGTTGCCCCGAAATTCACATTTTTTCGGGCCTTAATTAAAAAAAAGAGACCGAACTGTAAAAAATGGCAAATGAACCGTTAAATCCCATTTTATGTCCCCTGCCACCGCCACACTTCGTAGAGCGAAATTTCCCATAACGGCATGAGTGCAAGTACAGATGTGGCATACACTTAAAGTTCGGTTGGGACCCATTAAACCATCATGTAGGAAAAATCTGTATGCATTTCATCGAAAAAGCGACATTTTATTACCGCAAAGAACCAATTCCTACGTTATGGACAAAACCCGAACTATTAACCTACTGCTCTAGAACCGTTATTTGTGTTTTTTTGGATATTAAGTCTCCGGACGAAGGATACACTAAAAATGGTTTTAGGTATAAAGCGCTGATGCAATGACCGATCAAAAAGAATTCTCCCTATATGGGAGAAAGTACCGTGTCCTCCTATTTTTGGGCGCACTGTTTTTTTTGATACCTTTTTCAACACTTGTAAATGCCCAAGAAACCAATCCTTACTTAAGTTATAAGGTACCGTTCCAGAATTTGCTCAAATTCAACAGATTTTTGATCAATCCAACTTTTTCCACGGTCCGGGAGAACAAATCCTATATAAATTTTTATCACAGGAGCCAGTCGGCCCACTTTGAAAACAATGTGCAGAATTATTTTTTGAGCTATAGTGGAAGGATCAATGACCGGCACGGATTGGGACTCAGCCTTTACAACCAGCAGGAGGGGGTCATATCAAATTTCGGTCTCGTGGCCAACTATGCCTATGGAATCCGTTTGGGTGCCAAGAGTGTGCTTTCCTTTGGGGTGAACATTCCCTATTATCGCAGTAATTTAAACAGGAACAAAGTGGTCGTAGGGGAGGAGGATCCCTTGCTGAACGAATTGGGGACCAGTTCTGTCCTTATGGTACAGCCTGGGATAAATTTGGCCCTTGGAAGATTTGACGTTGGGTTCTTTGCCGAAAATCTGGCGGATTTCAACTTTCAATCAGGTGAATCTTTAAGCGCTTTTCAGGAGAAGGTATATTCCGGCCATTTACAGTACACCCAGAACCTTTCAAATGCGGACGGGCTTTTGGAAAGTGGTCGATTACTGCCATTGGCAAGGGTACGCGTCATAGATGGCGGACAGATGGAATACGGGGGGGGCATCATCATGGATTTGCCAAAGGTAGGTTGGCTACAGGGGGGGTACGATAGTTTTTATGGGGCATCGGCAGGCGCTGGATTCAATGTGGGGAAACGTTTTTCCCTTGGGTACAATGTGGAGAAGGGACTTTCTGATGCCTATGATAATTTTGGGGTGACCCACGAAATTTCCGTGGCCCTTTCCTTTATTCCCCGCCTCACCGAAAAAATGGTATACCGGCAGAAGGAAAAACAAGACAGGCTTGCATGGGAACGACGTTCCAAAGAGCCGGTAGAACCGATAGAAAAAGGAATTGTCCCGCCCACCTATGAATCCGATCCGGTGGCCGTTCTGGGCCGTACCGTTCCCTATTTGGGCCATACCGATCTTGAACGGGATAGCCTTCAAATGGCCCGGGACCATAATGGTATCCACAATATGGAGGGGAGGGCACAGCTTGCCCTTTCAGAAAACAAGAGCGATTCGGCAAAGCACCAGTTTAGGGATTCCCAAGGGGTGCTGACGCGCAAATTTGGAAAGATCCACGGCATCGAACAGGGCCACTATCTGATCGCCAATGTCTTTGGCAACAAGGAAAATGTTGAAAAGTTTATGGTGGACCTGAAAAACAGGGGATTGGAAGCGGGCTATTTTAAAAATCCTGAGAACGGGCTTTTCTATGCCTATCTTGGTCATTTTAAGGATGGCCCAGAAGCAAGAAAGGCATATATCTCCAATTTGGACGGAAAATATCTTAAGGATATGTGGATTATGGACATCGACAATTCGCGGTATAGCGGAATGGCCGATCTGGAATTCTTGGATCAGGAATAAGGTGTTCAATTTTCCGGATTCCGGTCCGTATTATTCCGCATCGCCGTTGCAATGCCCTTGGCACCTGGATCACCACTTTCTTCCAATGAATTAAGGATTTTAGGGTGATCTTCCTCTCGTCCTTGGGAAAGTTTATAGGCAGCCTGTATTTCCGTAATTTCAATTTCAAGTCCTATGATCCCGTTTACCTGCCTCAAGGTCTTAGCGGACAAATTATGGAGTGAAACGGGGTTTTTTGAATGTGCCTCATATTTATCCACCAATTGGTGCAGCGATTCCATCAATGCCCCAGCGCCCAGGATCTTTATCTTGCCATATACATGAACGGCAATATAGTTCCATGTGGGTACTTCTTCCTTATGGTACCAAGAAGAGGATATATAACTGTGGGGACCATTGAAGATCGCCAATACGTGTTCCGATTCCCCTAGATGTTTCCATTGCGGGTTGGCTTTGGAAACATGGCCCAGCAACAGATCCTTACCATTTTCATTTGTAACAAGTTCCAAGGGAATATGGGTGGCCCAAGGCCTTCCCGCAACTTGGCTAACCAAAATACCAAAACTGTTCCGCTCTAAAAATTCCTTTACCTCGGAAAGGTTTTCATTTCTATAATGTGCTGGGATATACATGGGTTCTTCGTTTAGGGTACATTAAGTTTTGGTAGATTATTGTGAGTCGTCAGAAATATGGGTCTTGGTTGATGTTTCCAATAATTTTTTGATGCCACTGAGCTCTGCATGGGTAAGATGGCGCCATTTTCCTACGGGCACGTCCAATACAATGTTCATGATACGTGTGCGTTTTAGTTTTACCACCCTGTAGCCCAAATGTTCGCACATTCTTCGGATCTGTCTATTGAGACCTTGGGTCAGGATGATCTTAAATACGTTCTTTCCAATTTCCGACACCTCGCATTTTCGGGTCACCGTACCCAAAATGGGTACCCCCGCACCCATTTTATGGATAAAGTCCCTTGTGATCGGTTTGTTGACGGTGACCACATATTCCTTTTCGTGATTGTTCCGGGCACGCAAAATCTTGTTTACGATATCCCCATCGCTGGTCAGTAATATAAGTCCCTCGCTGGGTTTATCGAGCCTTCCAATGGGAAATATACGTTTCGGATACCCGATATAATCTATTATATTGTCCTTTTCCACTCCGGTGTCGGTGGTACAGACAATGCCCACAGGCTTGTTGAAGGCCAGGTACACCGGTCTTTCATCCGGTTCTGAAATGAGCTCCCCGTCTACCCGGATTTCATCCCCCGGCACTATTTTGGTCCCCATGGCAGGAACGCTCCCGTTAATGGTGACCCTTTCCTCAGCTATGAGTTTATCGGCAGCCCGTCGGGAGCAATATCCAACTTCGCTCAGGTATTTGTTTATTCGTATTTCTTGGTTTTCGTCCATTGAAAAAATCATTTATAGCTTAAATTGGTCCATCAGGACCGCATCTGTTTAATGGCGGCTTCCGCACATCGTTCCCCGTCCATGGCCGCCGAAACGATTCCGCCGGCGTAGCCCCCACCTTCCCCACAAGGGAACAATCCCTTTATTTGTGGATGTTGCAAATGTTCGTCCCTAGGGATGTTCACGGGAGAGGATGTCCTTGATTCCACACCTACGACATTGGCCTCCTCCGTGTAATATCCATGCATTTTTTCGCCAAAAATCTTAAGTCCCGCCCGTAATCTACTTCCGATCGATTTGGGCAATAGGGAGTGCAAGGGAGCCGATTTTAACCCTGGCTGATAGGAAGTGGGATTTAGCTCGTTCGATAATGTTCCGGTGACAAAATCTGTCAGACGCTGGGCAGGGGCAGTCTGGCACCTACCTCCCGAGGTAAAGGCCAATTTTTCCAGATCTTTTTGGTATTCCAATCCCTTAAGTGCTCCAAAATGGCCGTAACTTGGAATATCCCGTTCCACGTTTATTTCGACCACTATTCCGGAATTCGCAAATTCGTTGTTGCGTTTTGAGGGCGACATACCGTTCACCACCACTTCACCGTTGGCCGTGGCCGCGGGAACGATAAAACCGCCAGGGCACATACAAAAGGAATAGACGCCCCGATCCTTTACTTGGTGGACAAGACTATAGGCGGCAGCGGGCAGCAAGGGGTTTCGGGAGCCATCGCAATGGTACTGGATTTTGTCGATGATCCGCTGTGGATGCTCTACCCGAACTCCCATGGCAAATGATTTTGCCTGTATGGCGATGTCCTTGTCCCGCAATAGATAATAAATGTCACGTGCCGAATGGCCCGTGGCCAATATCACCGAATTTACGGTCATTTCCTGTCCACTCCCCAATACGATGGACCTTAGGTTGTTATTGGTTATGACAAAGTCGACCACCCTGCTTTCAAAATGGATTTCCCCGCCGTAGCGCAAAATGGTTTCCCTAATATTTTCCACAATTTGCGGAAGTTTATTGGTGCCAATATGGGGGTGTGCATCGATCAAGATCTGTTCCGTGGCGCCATGGTCGACCAAATTCTCGAATATTCGCCTTACGTCGCCCCTTTTAAGGCTACGGGTATACAGTTTTCCATCGGAATAGGTCCCGGCCCCACCTTCGCCAAAGCAGTAATTGGAGTCCCCGTTTACGGTATGGTGCTGGTTTATGGCGCGTAGGTCCCTTCGTCTTTCCCGTACTTTTTTGCCCCGCTCAAGTACTACTGGCTTAAACCCCAATTCGATACAGCGCAGCGCAGCGTACATTCCGGCCGGTCCAAAACCTATGATGTGGACCTCTTTTGCCTTTGAAACGTCCCGGTACTTAAAAATATGTTCCGGCTCATGGGGAACGGGCTCGTTTACATAAACGGCCAATTTGTAATTAAAGAAAATCTGGGGCTTGCGCGCATCGATGGACTTCCGAAGCACCTTGATCCCCGTTATGGAAGTGACATCCATTTGCATAAGGCCGGCTGCCTTTTTCTTCAGGATGCCATCAATTTCTTCCTCCTGCAGTCTGATCCGTAGCTGAATTGTTCTCACCATAGGGCAAAATTACGGTAATTCCACCGATTGATGGAAGTAAAATAACCACCGATTTCCCTATCATGGATGGGATCTGTCCAAAATTGATCAGTGAAAATGAAAAGTAGTGGACCTTCCCTAATCCGATATATCGCCCTTGGGGGAAATCCGCTCGAATTCAAAGCGTATTTCGGGCCCTCCCCCAGATACCACAGCTTTAAGGTGGTCACTGTCCGACAGCTGGTACGCGATCCGTTTTGGAAATTCATTGGCATCGTTTCCGCAGATAAATCCATTTTCATCCAAACGGATCAAGGGAAATATGGTGTACCCATCCTCTTGTGGACTTTTGGCCCCAAAACTCCATTTCCCATCCCTTTTTACCAATCTAATTATTTCTTGCCATACGGTGTCTTTTTTCTGAAGGGTGCACCCAAGGCCCATATATTCGGTATCGGACACTTTTTTCCAATGTTCATAAGTGCTATTTCCCACATCGTCATTGGTCCTTGCCCAGCTACCTACAAGCCAGTCCAAGGTTGGGTCCTGATGAATGTTTTTTGATGGGGCCGTGTTGTTCCTGGTTTCCTTGCAACAGAGAAAAAGGAGTAAAAGTGGAAAATATCTGCTCATAGGTAGAAAATTGTGCCCTCTTAAAGGAAGGGGCTCGATCGAACCCTAATGTATGAAAAATTGGGGATTAAAATTAGGTCGATCGGAGCTGGGATTGTAAATAATGTCAATTATGTCCCATTCCATTTTTGTACGATCCATCTGCACTTTTCCACAATTGGGCAACTCCTGTTTTGATAGGGAGATCGTTTACGACATCTTTGTCCAAGAATCAAAACGTACGGTATGCAGAAAATAGCTTTTTTGATCGTTTCATTGATGATGGGCATCATTACCGACATGGACCATTATACATTGGGGGATAATGCCATATCAGAACGTGCATATGTTGACATGTATAAAGGTTGCCGTGCACGGGATATAAACCAAGATGTACCAATAGGTTTATCCTTTTGAACTACATATGTGCCGACTTGTGCCAGCTAAAGATGATATTGGTGTTCCGCTATATGTCATAAGGGATATTTGGAGATGGCCAAATTTAGAAGAGGTGGGGCTACCGTATATATACCTTAGCAAGGAAGAATTTCCTACCTTTAGTTGAATGTACTGTCAAGATAGGGGTACGGGCCTTGTTCCCCGATACGCTGCGCTGAAGTGGGGGTTTTTTTCCTTGAATACTTAGGGGACTTGCCCATAGATGGCTGATTTACAATAAAAAGATTATGTCAAAATTTTTTACCCACGTAATTAGGGCAATTTTAATAGGTACAGGTATTTATTTGGTGTTTCTGGTCTTTTACTATGTTACAGGTCGTTTGGGAGGTCATTATACCTTGGCCCTGCTGTGGAAGGAGTACTATGAAAACATGGTCTTTGCCGTACTGCTATATATGTTGAACGCATATTGGATCCAGCATCTTATACTCAAATATAGGTCCAAGTTGTTTACCCCGAAACTTATGATGATCGGCCTTGGCGGTAATGTTTTTCTTTCTTTTCTTGGGATTTTTGTGGGCAGGTTAATTTTGATAGTGGTGATGGGAAACCGGTCAATGGCCTATTTTTTTGCGAACGAACAACTTGAAAAATATCAACTTTCATTGGGCCTGTGCATTTTAATATCCCTGGTTTTTTACGGTGTATGGTATTATAAGAGCCGTCAGGAGAACAAGGTAAAGGAACAAAAGATCATTGCAGGTACGGCATCGGCAAAGTTCGATGCCCTAAAAAATCAGTTGGACCCCCATTTTTTGTTCAACAGTCTCAATGTACTGACAAGTTTAATAGAGGAAGATCCCGCACAGGCACAGAAATTCACTACCTCCCTATCCAAAGTGTACAGGTATGTTCTGGAGCAAAAGAACAAAGATCTGGTAACAGTGGACGAGGAGCTTGAATTTGCAAAAACCTATGTTCGACTGCTCAAAATGAGGTTTGAGGAAAGTATCATTTTTGAAATACCCGACCGCAGCGGCGATCCCGAAGCAAAGATCATACCCCTATCATTACAATTGTTACTGGAGAACGCAGTAAAGCACAACGTTGTGACCTCCACCAGACCTTTGCTCATAAAGGTCTATGAAGGGAACGGAATGTTGTGCGTAACCAATAACCTACAGGAGAAACAGGTGGTTAAAAAGAGCAGCGGGGTAGGGCTTGCAAACATTCAGGAGCGGTACAGTATCCTAACGGACAAAAAAGTTATCATTAACAAAACGGGGTCGGCTTTCAGTGTGATGCTGCCCATGTTGACAAAACAGATCAGCACTATGGAAACACAGAAATTGTACATGGACGAGAAAAGGTATCTTAAGGCAAAAGAAAGGGTTGAGGCAATTAAATCTTTCTACGGAAATTTGCTATCCTATTGTTTAGTGATCCCGATCTTGGCCTATATCAACTATAGGACCACTAATTTCCCTTGGGTCATATTTCCCATCCTGGGGTGGGGTTTTGGTCTTTTAATGCATGGAATGGAAGCTTTTGGATACAATCCCTTCTTTGGAAAGCGCTGGGAGGAAAGAAAAATGAGGGAATATATGGAGGATGAGAATTTTTAAGATGGCCCTGGCCAACAATCCATCCGTCGTTACCGACAGTTCGGTAGGAAGGGTTTGTGAAAGGGGAAATTGAAGTTTATTTTTGATCGGTGTTCTAAAGAGCGATAAATATGGAAGACAAAGAAAATAAATACCTTAGGGCAAGGGAAAGGGTGGAAGGGGTAAAAAAGTTTTACAGCAATCTGTTCTCCTTTTTCTTGACCATTATATTTTTGGCCGCCGTCAATTATTATACGAACCAATGGCACAATCCGTGGTTTTTATGGGTGGTTTTCGGGTGGGGAATCGGGATTTTCTTTATGGCCGCCAAAACGTTCGGCTATCCGGTCATCTTCGGTAAGGATTGGGAAAAACGTAAGTTGGAACAGTTCATGTCGGAAGACGAAGAAAGACAACAATGGAAATAACCAAACTACAAATACATACAATCATGGATCATAATTATTTGGACAAACAACAACGGGCAAAGAAACAGATCGAGGAACTAAAGGGGTTTTATATACATTTGACCGTTTATATATTGGTAAACGGATTTATTTCGGGCACCAAGATCATTCGTAACTTACAGGACGGCGAAACATTTACTCGGGCATTTTTTGATTTTGGGACCGTAGCGGTATGGCTTTTTTGGGGCATTGGCCTCTTGTTCCACGCCATGAAGGTGTTCTCTTTCAATCCACTTTTTGGAAAGGAATGGGAGGAAAGGCAGATCAGAAAATATATGGATAGGGAAAGGGAAGAATCCAGAAAATTCTAACGATAGGCACAATAATTTAAAATGGATATATATTGGATCTTTGTCTAACATAGGTCCTTAAAACAAATAGTATGGTTTCGCAAAATTCATATGTTAGTGCAAGGGAACGTTTAAGAAAATTAAAGGAACTCTATGCCCACATGGCCGTGTTCCTGATAGTGAACGTGCCTCTGCTGGCCATGTATTTCCGCTTTAGGGACTCCATTGATCTTGGTGATGACCCCAATACATTGTACTGGGTAGATGTTAATATTTTTTTCATGTCTGGAATATGGTCGCTGTGCTTGGTCGCACAGGCATGTACCAACAGTCTATGGTACCGAAAATGGGAAGAAAAACAGATACGGAAATTTATGGAAGGGGATCAGGGACGAGAATAGACTTTAAAGTTCCTTAACCTATGCGAGAATAAAATCGGACTATGAACGCTATCATTATTGAAGACGAAAAACCTGCAGCTAGAAGGCTGGGTCGATTATTGGCATCCTTGGATGTTACCATTGCCACCACCCTACATTCGGTGGAGGAATCGATACAATGGTTCCGTAACAATGTGCATCCGGACCTTATATTTTTGGATATACAGCTATCCGATGGTCTTTCCTTTGAGATTTTTGATAAAGTCGATGTACGGTCCGCCATTATCTTTACAACTGCCTATGATGAGTACGCATTACAGGCCTTCAAGTTGAACAGCATAGATTATTTATTAAAACCCATTGATGATGAAGAGTTGGAAAAAGCAGTGGGAAAGTACCGCTTTCTTCAACCATCCAGAAAGCCGATCGCACTGGATTTCGAGGATATAAAAAAATTATTGGTAAACCCATTGGAACGGGAATTCAAAAAGCGGTTTACCATTAGGGTAGGACAGCACTTAAAGATTATAAACGCCGATGAGATCGAGTGTTTTTACAGTGAGCACAAAGGTACCTATGCCATAACATCGGAGGGTAGGAACTACTTAATGGATACTACTTTGGAGAACCTGGAATCCGAACTTGAACCCAAAATGTTCTTTAGGGTAAGTCGCAAGTTCTATATCAATATAAACCACATAAAGGATATCATTTCCTATACGAATTCAAGGCTGCAGATCAAGATGAACCATGGTCCCGACCAAGAAGTGGTGGTAAGCAGGGAAAGGGTAAAAGACTTTAAGTTATGGTTGGAATAAACTGTTATAATTCATTGGAAATAAAACTTTTGAGAAGTAAAAATACATAATATAGAATTTTCTTATAGTAGGGTTTTCGGATGTATACATCCTATGGATCGATCCTATTGTCATCAAATGAGGAAGGCAATAATTTTGGTATCAATTTAATAAAGATGGGAAGCAGTACCGCTCCGCCCGGCAATAAAAAAATGGCCAGTGAGGGGATGCTCTTAAAAATGTCCAATAGGTATTTCTGTACCTTTTTCTTTTCTTCGGTAGTCAGGTCCCTTACGGTTGACCGACTTAACAATGCTACCAGTTCCTTACTTTCGGACAGCTCTTTTTGAAGTCTTTTACTGTTTCTAAGAATAAGTTTATCCACTACTTTGGCCATGTTATCATAAAATTGCAGGGCGGGATTAAGCTGTTTTAAATGGGGGATCTTTTGGGAATTGACCTTAAAGAATTCATACACATCTTCCAAACATTTTGCTATGTGTACCTCCCCAAATCCCAAGTCCTTACCGATGCCGAAAATAAATTCGGATTCCTTGTATTCCAAGGAATGGTCTTCCCAGACCGTGAGACAGGAAATATCCATAAAATATTGGTTTTCCTCTTTGGAAAAGTGGTCGATCATCCCATCGCGATAACTGCCGTCAAAAAGCGCTTTCTGACTTTCCGTATAGGTTAGGGAAGCCGCAAATAACTGCGCCAACTTTTCGTCCTTTTTACTTTTTTCTTTGGAGTTTAGGGCATGGTAGGTCAAATTGATCGTGGTCCGCTCCAACTTTTGGGCATGTTCCCTGCAATTGGACTGCTCCGCCAAGTAATTTTTAAAGGTGAGCACATCAATGAACAACAATGAATTGGTGATGGAACTATTGAAGGTCTTACTGATAAAATTGCCTTCAAGATAGATTCTGGACTCGATAAGTTTCTCCAACTGCGAGGACGTTTTTTTACCGCTCAGGATTTTGTCCAAAAATGAGATCTGGCCTATTTCCAACAAGGTGTAAAATTTAAAGATAGCCTCCACAAACCCTTTAAAATCTGCATCCCTAGCTTCCAGTCGATAAGTATAATAAAAAGCGGTGAGCAGGTTTATCTTGGCATTTTCATCTTCCGTCAATCGCAGTTCGGATTGGATGAATACAGGGACGGAAATATTTATTCCGTAGATAAGACCGGTAGTCTTTAAATCGTTGTAAAGGTTGTCAAAGCTTGTGTAAGGTTGAGCTCCTTCTTTTACAATGGAGCCAAATTTATCGATCCAACCTGCGGCTGATGGGTTCATTGAAAATTGGTTTGCTCATTGAGTGATATCCATGATGCTCCAAGCCATCCAGGGCGGGCCCGCATCAAAGTGTTTCTTGTTGTTCCGCCAAATATCCCGCAAACTTTCACCGAGACTTTAACAGCACAAAGTAACGCAAAATTACCGACTTTACATTGGATTGCGCTTTGTACCATACTTTTGGTATGGCCAAAAAGCGCTTCCAAACTGAACCTCCACACCTGTTTTTTCGTAATTAAAGAAACGCCCCATCCTATGGTCAGGGTGAGGATGGGGCGGGTAATGATCGCCGATGGAAAATTATGATTTTGATAACAGGATCTTTAACAGATTGCCATGAACGACATGGCTATGTTCAACTTTTGTACGGACCCTTTATATGAACTGCAAATTATGAGATATATCGTTTTGATGATCGTTTTGGCAATAACGGTTTCCTGCGGGGATGGTCGACCATCCATTACAGACCCCCAAGATTATAATATGTTCTTGGTGTCACATCCGTTGGAAACAGGTTCGGAATATTTTAAGCGATGGAATTCCAAAATTGGCCCGGATAGTTTGGAGCTGGGAAGTTTTGGGGTGGTTGCCAGCGAATATACCCGTTATTTTAAACAAACGGGTGATATACAGTACCTGATAAAAGCGGAAAAGGCCCTGTCCAAAGCCAGCCAGATAGCACAGATAGGGAAGGCCGGTTATCAAAGGGCACTCGCCAGGAACTATCTTGCCCAACATCGATTTTCGGAGGCATTGCAACTTACCTGTGCTGCCCGCAAGATTGGGGGTGGGGTAGAAAAAACCCACGCCCTGTTTTTTGACGTACATATGGAACTGGGCAACTTTAGGACGGCACGGGATTATTTGGACAGTATCGGAAACAGCAACGGATTTGATTACCTCGTTCGAATGGCCAAATGGAAAGTCCATAATGGGGATCTGCGAGCGGCACTTAAACATATGGAAAAAGCAACGGGGAAGGCCGAAGCTACGAGAAATACCGGTCTGATATTGTGGTCCTATACCCTGTTGGCCGATTATTACGGACGTTTCGGACAAATTGAAAGATCTTACAAACACTATTTAAAAGCCCTGCAGCTAGACCCAAGAAATGCCCATGCAAAAAAGGGGATCGCATGGATCGTCTTTTCCTTTGAAAAGAATCCAAAGGAGGCGATGCGGATTATGGATTCCGTGACCAAGACCTATCAAGCACCTGATTATTACCTTCTTAAAGCGGAAATTGCCGCATTTGAAAAAGACGAGATAACCAGTTTGTACAATTTGGACGAATATTATATGGCCGTACAGAATCCCTATTATGGTGATATGTACAATGTATATAATGTGGACCTATACGTGGAGCGTACCGAACAATACGAGCGTGCCTTTAAATTGGCAAAAAGGGAAGTGGCAAAAAGGCCCACCCCCCGTTCATACGGTCTTTTGGCCTATACCTATCTCAAAATGGGGAAAAAGACCCAAGCCTTACAGGTAGTGGAACAATATGTGCACAAAAGATCATTTGAACCTGTAGTATTATACCATACCGCTGAAATATTCAAGGCAAATGGCGACAGTGTTAAGGTAAAACAATTGAAAAAAGATCTCCTACGTTCACGTTTTCAATTGGGTCCTTTGCTGGAAGATAAGGTGCTGAAACTTTAAATCGGACATCGATGGCCGTTATGGTTGTCGTATATTCGGGGAATACTGAAGTGATTTAAAATTTTCAATTCTTGATAGGAAAATGGGTATAAAAACGGCCTCAAAATTACCTTAAGAAAAAATTAACAAAGTGTAGGAAATGACCTACCTATGTAATATCTTTATCCCCAATTTGAATCTATCCCTGTACTCCTTGCGGACACATGGAAAAGATGACAAAATAAATGGGGTGCCAATCTTTAAGTCGATGTAATTATGGTCTATATTTTATTTTTTGGATGGTTGGTATTGATGATCGTTTTGGTTTATAAAGTATTTAATGCGCACAAGGCCCTTAGACGCACCCTTAAAATGGGAAAATAAGTATCGTTTGGAGGGTTGTCCATCTGGGGAAAAACAATTTCCGTTATTGGGGACTTAGGAATTTTTGGCCCTTCCAAATACTTTCAGTCCACCTTTTTAAATACCAAGGCAATACCATCAGGGTTTTCCAAGGATAAACGGTTGTTTTCAATGGAGTATGTAGTGGAGGACCGTAGGTACTTCAGGAATTCCGCTTCTTGATTGTCCATTCCGCACACCATGCGCGTTAGGGAAATTTGTGAAAAACGTAGCAACGGGCCCTCGCTAAATATCTTTCCCTGCATACGGTTGCAGCCCGCATGACCCATTAAGGTGTTTTCGGAGCTATTGATTTCCATATAGGGCAGATCCTTTTGGAAATTTTCCATTTTTATCTTTTTCCCTTGCATTTCTTCCAAAATCCAAAGGTCATTAAGTCGATAATCCGTTCTATAGTTCCCGCAACCACTGAACGTAATACCTTCCCTATCATCTTTTTCCCTAATACGCACTTCTACCCGATAGGAAGACTCCCTTCCCGACATGTCATCCACACATCGCAGCTGTTCTACCATTATTCCCATGCTATGCGGACCTTGTTCGGAAATATAGGTCTTGATATTGGCATCCATGGCCCGTATGGGCGACCGATAAGGGGCATTAAAAGATTCCAGGCCTTCCATTAAAGAGGTGAACATCATACTTTTTTCGCTTATTTCCACTCCCCAAAAGGGTTCGTTGCCGCTAGCCTTGAAAATGATACGTTCTCCCTTATCATTAAATATTGAATCGTGATCGATTTCAACGGTAGACCCTAAGGATGGAACTGGAACATCTGGGGTCTTGGGGTTTTTTTCGGCGCAGCTTAGAAAAAGGGTCGATACCAGTAGTAATATCCTCCATAAACAATTTCCCATATCTGAAATTTTTGATCCACTAAGTGAGATTTTTTGGGCTCCTCCCGCTGTGTAAAATGATATTTTAGCTACACTCCATATCCCTCGCAAGCCTGCTCCTCTGTTGTTGATTTGTTAAGTGAAATTCTAATTCTCCGATGTTGGCGGGGAAAAAATTATTTGTTTTTATATTAAATAACCATCGAATTTGCTCGGGATCGGATAACCGCCAGCTTGCCCATCATGAAAAGGTCGGCATTAAATGGCCCTACCCCAAAAACCAATATCCACTTCCTTCAAATATACCGAAAATTGCCAATATGGGTTATATTGCAGCATTAAAACAACCAATTGCTTATCGTATCTTTAAGCTGATAAATAGAGCAAGCATCGGTAACCAGTTTTGGTGCGGATTGAAACGGAACGCAAAATGACGGTACGGATTAGGTTTCTTTTTTTTCTTCTGCTATTGCCACTTTTGGGTTGGGGCCAACAACTGCTTCCCCCTATCCAGAACTACCCTATCTTTGAATACAATGCCGCCAGTCAGAATTGGGGGTTGACGATCAATGCCCACGGAGAGCTATTTGTGGCCAATAATAAGGGATTGCTACATTTTAACGGGGAACAATGGGTGCTGTACAAACTTCCCAATAATACCATCGTGCGATCTGTGGCCCACGTGGGGGACCGTATATATACAGGTTCCTATGAGGAGTTTGGCTACTGGGCCAAGAGTGCCCTGGGAGGGCTCGAATATACTTCCCTTACGCACCTTATAAGGGACCATGAGTTCAACAGCGAGGAATTCTGGCAGATTGTTCCCTATGGAAATGAAATTGTTTTTAGGTCTTTCTCGCGTATTTATATATATGGCAATGGAGGAATCAGGGTAATAGACCCCGGTTTTGTCGTTACGAACGTAGTCGTCTTCCAGGAACGGCTTCTAGTGGCTGGAAATGATGTAGGGCTTTTTGAGCTTTACGGAGAGGTGCCGAAGTCCATCAAAAACCTGGAACTATTAAAAACCGCTTCCGTAGTGGACATGGTGACCACCAAGGGGGGACTCTTGATCGGGACCAAGCTCAATGGCTTCTATTTATGGAAAGGAAACGGAAATTTGGAGCAATGGGGAGCTGCCCTGCAACCCGAGCTGCGGCTGCACCAGCTCAATAAAATGGTGGCACTGTCCAATGGGAAGATCGGTTTTGGGACCATTAAGAACGGGGTATACCTCTATGACCCAAGGACGGGGGGAATAGACCGCATAAACAAGGCGACGGGCCTGCAGAACAATACGGTCCTGGCCATGCAACAATTTAAAGATCAGCTTTGGATAGGAATGGACAATGGGCTGGACCGTATACAGTTGAATGCTCCGGTCACTTATTTTACGGATTATACGGGAACGGTGGGAACCGTATATGATCTGGCGGTGCACAAAGGTATCCTGTACCTTGGCAGTAATACGGGGGTCTATTATTTTAAGGATAATGAATTACGGTTCGTCAACGGTTCGCAGGGACATGTATGGGATCTTGAGGTTATAGATGACATGCTTTTTTGTGGCCACAATACCGGTACATATTCCGTTGATCTTCAAGAATGGCGGGAAATTTCCAACTATTCGGGCGGTTACCAGATCGTAAAGGTCCCTGAAAAAATGGACACCTACATACAGGGTACCTATAATGGATTATCCACGTATGTAAAAACCCCTCAGGGCAAGTGGGAAGTCTTTCGAATATCCGGTCTTGATTTTCCCATAAAACAACTATGTTTTGAAAGTCCAACCGTTATTTGGGCGGCCCATCCCTACAAAGGGTTTTTTAGGATAGCACTGGAAGACGGACTGAAATCGGTAAAAGAAGGAAGCATAGAGCAGTTCCCAACAATGGATATTCCAAATAAATACAATGTAAAATTGTACAACATTAAAAATCAGATCGTGATACAGAGCGGGGGACGCTGGTATAAATACGATCCCATTGCCCAAAAAATCGTTCCCTTTAAGGAATTTGATGCTTTTACTACCAAAGAATTGGTGCATTATGGGGATGATCATTACTGGTTTATTGACAATGAGGGCACCAAAGAAATTACGTATACCGATCTAAACGATGTACATATGACCATTACGGGCAATCAAATGGTGAAACGACTGGTTCCCGATGCCGAAAATGTGGTCAAATCCAACGATTCGATCTATTTCTTTACCTTAAGTGACGGTTTTGCTAAAATCAACCTGCCGCAACTTCTTGGAAACGCCACGGATAGATCGGTTCCCATGCCGAAGCTGGGTTTTTTTAGGGATGCCCTAGAAGTCCGTGATATTTTGGAAATGCCGATAGAGGTAAAGTTCAAACATTCAAGGGATATAGAAATACAGGTAGCCGCCCCAATGCTTGCCGAACCTAGGTTTTACTATGAACTAAAGGGTGCAGAACAGGAATCCGCACATAGTGAAAGCGGGACATTGGCATTCCAAAACCTGCCTTTTGGTCGATATGATCTTTTTGTATCCACTTTGGATATCAATAACCAAAAATCGGAACCATTACGGATAAGGTTCGAGATTTCGCCCCCATGGTACTTTTCAAGGGTGATGACAGCGGTCTATATAGCCATGTTATTGGTCACCCTTTGGTTGATCAGGGTCTACAACAGGCGTAAGCTTCAACGTCATCACGACAGGCTGTTATTGTCCATGCAATTACAACAGGAAGAAAAATTGCGGGCACTTGAAAAGGAAAAGTTGGCCAAGGAAATAAAGGACAAACAAAAGGAATTGACGGGAACCACCATGAACGTGGCAAAAAAGAACGAACTGATCTTGGAACTTAAGAATATGTTATTGGTCAACAAGGAAAAATTTTCCAATCAGCAGCGTTATAGGTCATTTATAAAAAAATTGGATAGTTCCATAAACGATGATGATGATTGGAAAAAGTTCGAGGTCAATTTTAAAGAGCTGCACGAGGATTTCTTCGAGAAATTATTGCTGCAATTCCCAGATCTTACCCCAAAAGACCTAAAACTCTGTGCCTATCTGAAAATGAACCTTTCCTCCAAGGAAATAGCGCCCTTAATGGGTATTTCCACACGGGGGGTGGAAATACATCGGTATCGGCTCCGAAAAAAGTTATCGATAGACAGCTCCCAGAACATCTCGAATTTTCTGATAACCTTTAAGTAGACGGTTGCACTGCTACGATGTGGAGGTCGTTGGTGTTGTAACGGATTTTTCCACTACATCATCCTTACATCTATCTGTTAAAAATTTAACATGGCCCTTACATATGGCTACAACAAACTCTCTTTTTTAAAGGTATGCGAGAGGGTTTTGCCCTTGATGTAGTTTTTATGTAGGAGGTTTTAAACCTATCGTTGACTGTTTTGGTAATTTAGCAATAACTCAACTTAATTATTGCTAATTATGAAATTAAATCTCAATTTATTATTGATATTGTTGTTGTTGTGCATTTCATCGATGTCCGCACAACAGCTTACGGTACAGGGAACAGTGACGGATAGCCAGGCTCAGCCCCTTCCCGGGGCAAGTGTGGTGGTCCAGGGTACCAATAATGGCGTGCAGACCGATTTCGATGGTAATTTCACCTTGGAAGGAGTGCCATCGGACGGGACCTTGGTCATCAGTTATATTGGTTTTACCAATCAGGAAGTCGCCGTTTCCGGACAGACCGATTTCCAGGTCCAGTTGGCCGAGGATACCCAGGCATTGGATGAGGTAGTGGTGATAGGTTATGGACAGATGAGATCCAAGGACCTCACCTCATCCATCACAACCATTAAATCGGAAGAACTTCAGGCCGTTCCAACGGGTCAGGCAATGCAGGCACTTCAGGGAAAAGTCGCGGGGCTGCAGATCATCAGCAATGGGAGTCCGGGCCAAGGGCCGACCGTAAGGGTAAGGGGCATAGGATCCTATGACAACAATGCTTCGGGACCTCTGTATGTAGTTGACGGAATGTTTTTCGAGAATATCGATTTTCTGAATACCTCCGACATCGTCTCCATTTCGGTTTTAAAGGATGCCTCTGCCTCGGCCATATATGGGGTGAGGGCCGCAAATGGAGTGGTCCTTATTGAAACAAAATCGGGTTCCTACAATAAAAGGGCCGAGATTACCTATGATGGATATACAGGGTATCAAGTGGCTCAAAATGTGCTAAAGTTGGCCAATGCGGAACAATTTACGACCATGGCATTGGAATCGGGTTCGGCACCCGATGCACAATTTATCCAGAATGCCATGCAACGGTATGGAAGGAGTAGAATAAACCCAAATGTACCCGATGTGAATACGGACTGGTACGAGGAAATTTTAAGGCCCGCTTTGATCCAGAACCATAGTTTCGGGGTTACTGGAGGTAGTGATAATGCTACCTATGCCATTGGTGCAAACTATTTTGGGCAGCAGGGAATCCTTAAGATGAAAAATGATTATGAGCGTTTTAACATAAGGAGCAAGATCGATTTTAAGGCGACCGACTGGCTTACGATCGGGGGCAACACAGTAATCAGCAACGCTACGCGATATGATGCGGAAAACTCCGCATGGCGGCTGGCGTATTATGCCGTGCCGATCTTGCCCGTTTTTGATGATCTCTTGGGCCAAGATCCCGATGTGTTCCCTACCAATTATGCCAATGCACAGGAATTGGGATACCGAAGCGGGCAGAACCCATTTCCCACTATGGACTTTAGTGAAAATAGGGTTAAGATACGGAACGTTCTTGCCAATTTTTACGCACAGGTTAATATCATCCCCGATAAATTGACTTTTAAGACCGCATACAACCATAATTTTGAGACAAGGGACAGAAGGGAAATTAGGTTGCCCTACTTCATAGGTAATGATTTCCAACGGGAAGATGCGTCCATTCTGAAAAAGGACGAGACCTACTCCAACCAAATCTGGGACAATACACTTACTTATAATGAAACCTTTGGAAGACATGATCTTACGGTTTTGGCGGGCTCTTCCTTCAGGGACGAATCCTTCGAACTTCTTCAGGCCAGGGGCTTGAACTTTCCGCTTACGGGGGAAGAGGCCTATTATTTGGATCAAGCGCAGACCATTGTGGAAGCCGATGTAATTGACGATGCCCGAAGGGAGTATGGCCTCTCCTATTTTGGAAGGGTATCCTATATTTATGATAACCGTTATTTGCTGTACGCCACCTACCGTGCCGATGGTACGAACAAGTATCAGGAAAAATGGGGCTATTTCCCTACTGTGGGCGTTGGATGGGTTTTGTCCGAAGAATCGTTTATGCAGAACAACGGTCTTTTTGATTTTTTAAAGTTGAGGGGCAGCTGGGGTAAACTGGGGAACGATAAGGTCCCCTCCAGTGGCGGATCCATAACTTCCGATGTGGTGACCACGGCATTGGGGGATGTGGAATATAGTGGAATAAATACCAATAGTGACTTTACGGCGCTAAAGTGGGAAGTAACGGAAGAGATAAATGGCGGTATCTCTGCCACCCTGTTCGACAGTAACCTTGGTCTGGAAGCGGATTATTATATCCGTGAAACCCAAAATGCGGTAATCCCGGTCGGCCGGGTACTTATCCCGGGAAATACGAGGATAAATGTTGGGGAAATAAGGAATTCGGGCTTCGAACTCGCCCTTAGTTGGAACAAGAGGGTATCGGATAATTTCAGCTATTCCGTGGGAGGGAACTTTGCCACCTTAAAAAACGAGGTGTTGGATCTGGGAGGACAGGATTTTTACGATGCCGGCTCTGCCGAATTCCGTCAAAGATCCATCATTGGGGAACCCCTATTCGCTTTTTATGGAAGGGAAGTGGCGGGAGTATATCAGAACGATGCGGAAATCCAGGCAGATCCCGTGGCCGTTGCCAATAACCTTGCCCCCGGCGATTTTAAGTACAGGGACCTGAATGGGGACGGGGATATCACGGATGATGATAGAACGGTGCTGGGTTCCTATTTGCCCACGTATTCCTTTGGTTTCAATATGGGATTTGTATACAAAGGGTTCGATTTTACCGCAACTGCCATCGGACAGGGAGGGAATAGTATCCTTAACAGGAAAAGGGGCGAGGTTATTTTTACCAATGATACCAATATGGACAGGGATTTTGCCGTCAATCGCTGGCATGGGGAAGGTACCACCAACAGTTACCCTTCGTCCGCGGGAATCAGAAAGGGCTGGAACCAACGGTTGAACAGCTATTTTATAGAAGATGGTGATTTTTTTAGGATACAGAACATCACCTTGGGATATACGATCAGCAAAAATGGGGAATATAAAGGGATTCCCGCAATTCGAATCTACCTTACTGCGGAAAAGCCCCTTACCATTTTCAAATACAACGGATTTAATCCCGAGGTGGCCAACGGGGTGGATAATGAAACCTATCCCATACCCGGGGTATATACTTTTGGCGTAAACATTAAAATTTAAGGAACTTATGAAACGATATATAAAAAACAGCGTTTATTTCAGTCTGGCCATTTTTTCACTTCTAATTAGTGGATGTTCGGATAAATTGGACGAGCCGGAACAGAACAACAACTTTGCCGGGGGCACTGATTTTACCAAGACTGAAGATATGCAGCTCTCGTTGATCGGGGTATATGCCGCCTTCCAATCCAGGGGATGGGAACAGCCCCTTCTTATTTCCGTTCGCGGAGATGATGTGAACTCCGGAGGATTGGGCGACCAGCCCGAATTTACCGAAGTGGACCTGTTCAATTACAATAAGGACCACTGGATGATAAATTCCCTTTGGGAGAATATTTATGTGGATGTTATTTCGGCCCATACCGCAATGGAGCAGATAGCCCGGTATCAGGAATACGCCAACGAGGAGGGTATTCTCCTAGGGGAACGGTACATAGCGGAAACAAAGGTGCTAAGGGCAATGATGCTTTTCCATATTTCCCAGGTATGGGGCGATGTGTTCATTCCCGAGTCCTCGGATACCGAAGCGTTAAAGGAAGTGGAATCGGTTCCCACCAAGGAGGAGGTCATGCAGCATATTTCCGAACAAATGGATGAGGCCATTCCTTTGTTGCCCAATATGAGGCCCAATCAACGTACCGACATTCCCGGTGGTGTTACAAGATATACGGCCCTGGCCGTAAAGGCATTGGCTGCGCAGGAGCTAAAGGATTACCAAGGGGTTGCGGATGCGGCCGGGCAGATTATCAATTCCGGCCTTTTTAGCCTTTATCCAGATTACTACGAGTTGTTTAAAACTCCTGGAAAATTGAGCGATGAAAGCATTTTGGAACTACAGTATTCCGATTACGGACAAGGCGAAGGAGATCGATCCGGACATTTGTTCCAACCTTATGGCCCCCAAAACTGGACACCGGCAATAGATGGTGCCGGAAGTGGATGGGGATTTTTTGAACCGAGCATGAAATTTATCAAATTTATGTTGGACCGTGGGGAAACGGTACGGTTGGAGACCAGCGTGCTATTTACGGATAGGGGAATTGCAGAATTACAAACGGATCCCGAATACTCGACCCTCCCGACTTTTGTATCTCGCGTTACCCGCGATGGCGATGTTATAGAAGATTATCCACGGGCGCTTTTTGCCAGTGGAAAACATTATCTGCCCTCCAATCAACTGATACCGGGAAGGGTTGAATATGGCAGTAACAAAAACTATAATGTCATCCGCTATGCCGAAATCCTTTTAATATACGCCGAAGCCCTTGCACAAGGAGCGACCGGTACGGGAATGAGCGCCGATCAGGCGATCAATGCGGTACGTGAAAGAGCTGACCTGGGACCCATTTCCGGAGTTACCGTGGATCAGGTAATCGATGAGAAATTCGCCGAGCTGGGAATGGAATGGGGTAAAAGATATTATGACCTTATCAGACTTGAACGGTATGGGGAACTAAGTTATGACGGACGCACCTTTACAGAGGATAAGGTCTTTTTGCCGTACCCCCAGGCACAGATAGACCGACTGCCCATTTTGGGACAATAACAACCATTACTAAAAATTATGCCGACGATGAAAAATATAACGAACAGCTTTTTTGGGATCAGTTCCCTCTTGCTCCTATGGTCATGTGATCAGGGAATAGATTCCATTACCCAGGTAGATCCGGGAAGTGATGCCAGCTCCCCCGTGGTAAGCATCAATTATCCAACGGAAGGAATGGCGATCAAAGTATTGGAGACCCTTACTTCCATAACGTTGGATTTTGAGGTGACAGATGATATTGAAGTGGCCTCTGTGGCTGTCATGATCGACGGAAATACCATTAAGACCTATTCCGATTTTAAAGATTACAGGAGATTGGTAGTGGACGACCTTACATACGATGGACTGGCGGATGGGGACCACACCCTTTCCATAACTGCCTCGGATCTGGATGGTAAAACCACCACATCTTCCGTTAGTTTCGTCAAGGAACCGGCATATGTTCCCTTGTTTGAAGGCGAACAGCTCTATATGCCTTTCGATGGCACCTATACCGACCTGATCAGCTTTCAGACGGCAACGGAAGTTGGAGATCCAACTTTTGAAGGGGAAGGGATTGTGGGCAGCAACTCCTATAAAGGTGCCGCCGAATCGTATCTCACCTTTCCTGCGGAAGGATTGTTGACAACCGAATTTAGCGGTGCTTTTTGGTATCGGGTGGATGCCGATCCCAGTAATGCTGGTATCCTGGTTATTGGTGCCAATGCCGATGATAGGTTACAGGGCATTCGGCTCTTCCGGGAAGGGGATGCCTCGCAACAACGGATCAAGTTGAACGTGGGCACAGGGAATGGAGAGGTCTGGAATGATGGAGGGTTACTGGATGTAACCGCTGGACAGTGGGTCCATATTGCCTTTAGTATTTCGCCCACGTCAAACTCCATCTATTTTAATGGTGTGGAAATACGCTCATCGGTAATGACAGGTCCTATAGATTGGACAGGATGTGAGACCATCACTATAGGTTCGGGAGGGGATACCTTCGGTTACTGGGGACATTTGTCCGATTTTAGTGCCCTGGATGAACTTCGTTTATTTAACAAGTCCATCACCCAAGCGGATGTCCAGAACATGATCGACATTACGAACCCATATATCCCGGAATACGCTGGTGAGACTTTTTATATGGACTTTGATGGGGACCTTATGGAAACGGCCAGTGGCTCGGAAGCTGAAATGGTAGGTGAGACCACTTTTGCAGGGGAGTCAGTGGATGGGAGCAATGCCTTTGCCGGAGCTGCCGATTCGTATATTACCTTCCCATTGGAAGGGATATTTGGGACCTCGTTTAGTGCTGCTTTTTGGTACAAGGTGAACCCGGAGCCCGTCAATGCCGGAATTATTGTGGTAGGGGATGATTCGGATGATCGCTTTCAGGGTTTTCGCCTGTTTCGTGAAGGTACCGCCACCGAGCAACGGATAAAATTAAATGTGGGTACGGGTTCGGGTGAAAGCTGGAACGATGGAGGTGTTTTGGATGCCACTACAGGGGAATGGGTCCATATTGCCTTTACGGTGAGCCCAACCGAAAACATCCTATACTTTAACGGGGAGGCCCAACTAACATCCGCCATGGCCAATGCGGTAGATTGGACCGGCTGTTCTGAAATTACCATTGGAGCAGGTGGGGATACTTTTAGTTACTGGAACCATTTGTCGGATTACAGTTTTGTGGATGAACTTCGTTTCTTTGAAAAGACCCTTACACAGGAGGAAATCCAGCAGATTATGAACGATGACCTTTAAGTGGTTTTGACGGGATCCCCCCACACGTTTAAAATGGCCTCTTTTAGGGAACCGTTCCCTTCGGCCCGAACAAATACTTAAACCATACTTATGAGGTTTGCTTTTTTAACGATAATGATACTGTGTGTACTCTTAAGCTGCAAGGACCAGAAACGGGCCAAGGGAGCTAAAGGAGAAAAGGAAAAGGCCATAATTGACTCCCTATCCGATGATCGGCTACTAGACAAGGTACAGCAACAGACCTTCAATTATTTTTGGGAAGGTGCCGAACCTCGATCGGGACTGGCCCGTGAACGTATCCACCTGGATGGCATATACCCTTCCAATGATAAGGATGTAGTGACCATAGGGGGATCCGGATTTGGCGTAATGGCCATTCTGGTGGGGGCGGAAAGGGGTTTTATAACAAAGGAGGAGGCAGTGGCCAGATATGAAAAGATCCTCGATTTTTTGGAAAAGGCCGACCGGTTCCATGGGGCATGGCCACACTGGCTAAACCCCGATGGCTCCACTGCGCCCTTTAGTCCCAAGGACGATGGGGGCGATTTGGTGGAAACGGCCTTTTTGGTTCAGGGACTACTGACCGTCAAAGCCTATTACGAAAAAGAAGGTGCAGGGGATAGGGAAAGCGCAATTGCGGCAAGGATCCAAAAACTCTGGGAAACAGTGGAATGGGACTGGTATACCAAAAATGGGGAAAATGTACTGTACTGGCACTGGTCACCTAAATTTGGATGGGAAATGGACTTCCCTGTAGGTGGGTACAATGAGGCCCTGATCATGTACGTATTGGCAGCAGCTTCCCCCACACATCCCATAAAAAAAGAAGTGTACGAAAAGGGTTGGGCAAGAAACGGGAAAATTGCAAAGGATACCACCTACTATGGACTGGAAACGGAACTGGACCACTATGAACACGACAAGGCTCCTGTAGGACCGTTGTTCTGGGCACATTACTCTTACTTGGGACTGGACCCAAGAGGTTTGCAAGACCAGTACGGCGATTATTGGAAATTGAACCGTAACCACGCCCTTATTCATTATCGGCATGCGTTGGCCAATCCAAATGATTATAAAGGCTATGGGAAAAAATTATGGGGAATGACCTCCAGCTATTCCATGAACGGGTACGCAGGCCATAGACCCGATGATGATCTCGGGGTTATTTCCCCTACCGCTGCCCTATCTTCCATGCCCTACACCCCCGAGGAAAGTATGCGCTTTTTGCGCTATATGTACCAAGAACAGGACTCCCTTATTGGAAGATACGGTCCGTACGATGCTTTTAGCCTAGAACATAAATGGTTCCTTCCACGATATTTGGCAATTGATCAAGGTCCCATCCCGGTAATGATCGAGAATTATCGGTCTTCCTTGTTCTGGGAACTGTTCATGAAGAATACGGATGTCCAAAACGGACTGAAAAAACTCGGATTTAAAAGCAATGAAAATGAAGAGTAGGTTTATTGTTCTTTTTGTATTGGTAACGCTGTGCGCCTGTTCAAAAGAAGGGCCGGCAGGTCCCACAGGAATTTCCGAACTTCCTGATCCGACTCCCGAGGTGCCAGAAGTGGAACTTACGGACGGGGAACTCTTGGACTTGGTGCAAAAAGGGACATTTTCTTATTTCTGGGATTTTGCGGATGTCGATTCGGGTGCCGCTAGGGAACGCTACCACCCTTCCGATCCACAACACGGTGCCCATATAGTGGCCACAGGGGGAACCGGGTTTGGACTTATGGGAATTCTGGTGGGTATCGAGCGCAACTTTATATCGCGTTCCGCAGCGGTGGACAGGCTCCAGCAAATACTCGATTTTTTAGGTAACGCCGATCGCTTCCATGGTGCGTGGCCACATTGGCTCAACGGACAGACGGGCAAGGTGGTGCCATTCAGTGCGCTGGACAATGGCGGCGATCTGGTGGAAACCGCTTTTTTGGCCCAGGGTTTGGTCTGTATAGAGGAGTATTTTAAGGAAGGCACCGAGGTTGAACGTGCATTATCGGCAAAAGCAGGGGAATTGTGGCAGGGAGTGGAATGGGACTGGTATACACAGGGTGGTGATATGCTCTACTGGCATTGGAGTCCCGATAATGGTTTTGCGATCAATTTGCCGATCAAGGGATATAACGAGACCTTGATCGCCTATGTCATGGCGGCCGCGTCACCTTCCAATGCCATAGATGGGAATGTATATGAAAATGGTTGGGCAAGTAACGGGGCCATTATATCCGAACAACAAAAATATGGTTTCCCGATCTTGGTATCACATAGTGGTGCCCCTGAATACGGGGGGCCGCTCTTTTGGGCCCATTATTCCTATTTGGGTTTGGATCCACGTAACCTTATCGATTCTTATGCCGATTATTGGCAAGTAAACAAGGCCCATGTGAACATCAATTACGGTTATTGTGTGGAAAATCCAAAAGGATACAAGGATTATGGTCCTGAATGCTGGGGCCTTACGGCCAGTTACACACGGAATGCCGATGGGGGCATCGGTTATGCGGCCCACAGCCCTTCGAACGATCTGGGTATCATTTCACCTACGGCCGCCTTGGCTTCAATGCCCTATGAACCTGAGAAATCGATGGCCGCCTTGCGGTTCTTCTACTCTAGGAAAGAATTATTATTGGGCCCAGCTGGTTTTTATGATGCATTTTCTACACAAACAGATTGGGTGGTCGAGGGTTATTTGGCAATAGATCAGGGTCCGGTACTGATAATGATCGAAAATCATCGTTCCGGATTGCTATGGAATACTTTTATGCGGAACGAAATGGTCCTGAACGGATTGGAAAGATTGGGCTTTGCCTATTGATTTAGTAGTAGTTTAGTTGGTTTGGTCGAGCGGTTCGGTCATTTGTCCCTGTCCACTGGGTATTCCCTCAAGGATGGGGCAATGGCCGGATTGCTTTTCCCCATGTTTGCCGGGTGGGAAACCAACCTCCATAATCTAAAGGTTATTAGAATATTTAATGTTATGAAACGGCCGTGTTTTTTTATATTGACGATGGTATCATTGGCTATCGGGAACTGTTGGGGCCAGAGAGCACAAAAAACCTATTGTAACCCCATTGATCTGGATTACGGTTATACCCCCATTCCAAATTTTTCCGAACAGGGAAAACATCGGGCCACCGCAGACCCGGTCATAGTAAATTTTAAGGGCAATTACATTTTGTTCTCCACCAATCAGTGGGGGTACTGGTGGAGCCCTGATATGTACAACTGGAACTTTGTGCCCCGTAAATTCCTTTTGCCACAGCATAAGGTCTATGATGAACTTTGTGCCCCCGCGGTATTTGAAATGAGGGACGAACTATATGTTATCGGATCTACGCATGATCCCACATTCCCTATTTGGAAGACCAAGGACCCCACAAAGGACAATTGGGAAATTGCCGTTGATTCCTTAAAGGTGGGGGCATGGGATCCCGCTTTCCTGTATGATCAGGAAAGCGAAAAACTCTTTCTGTATTGGGGATCCAGCAACGAATTTCCCCTATTGGGCACCGAAGTAGATCCCGAGACCCTACAGTCCAATGGATATACAAAACCGTTGATTTCCCTTCATCCCGAAGATCATGGATGGGAGCGCTTTGGGGAGTACAACGACAATACCTTTCTTCAGCCTTTTATGGAAGGGGCATGGATGACCAAATACAATAATAAGTACTACCTTCAATACGGGGCGCCCGCTACCGAATTTAGTGGTTATGCCGACGGGGTATACGTTGGCAAGGGACCCTTGGGACCCTTTGAATACCAGTCGCACAATCCCTTTGCCTATAGACCTGGCGGATTTGCCAGGGGAGCGGGGCATGGTGCCACCTTTACCGATAATAACGGAGATTGGTGGCATGTATCCACCATTGTTTTGGGTACCAAAAATAATTTTGAGCGCAGGATCGGTATCTGGCCAGCAGGTTTTGATTCGGACGATGTACTTTATTGCGATACTTCCTATGGGGACTATCCTACCTATCTTCCCAGTGTACAAAAAGACCATAAACAGGAAATGTTCACAGGTTGGATGCTGCTCAATTATAACAAACCAGTTCAGGTATCATCCACTTTGGGAGGTTTCCAGGCAAATTATGGGGTGGATGAGGACATGAAAACCTATTGGTCGGCCAAAACGGGCGCTAAGGGGGAATGGTTTATGACGGACCTAGGGGAACTTTCCACTATTAATGCCCTACAGATTAACTATGCGGACCAAGATGTGGAGTTCATGGGCAAAGTATCGGACACCCACCACCAATATATGATCTATAGTTCTCAAGATGGAGAAAAATGGGAACTGTTGGCGAACAAGAAGAACAACAGGACCGATGTGCCCCATGCGTATTTGGAACTGGAAAGACCGGTACATGCCAGGTTCGTAAAATTGGTCAACCATAAAATGCCCACGGGAAAATTTGCATTGAGCGGATTTCGTATATTTGGAAAGGGCAGTGGAAATGCGCCCCGGCCAGTAGAGAACTTTGTGGTCCTTAGGTCCAGTCCAAAGAAATACGGTGAAAGAAGGAGCGCATGGCTTAAATGGCGTGTAAACGATCGGGCCGATGGCTATGTGGTATATTTTGGAAAAGATCCCGGGAAAATGTACGGAAGTATCATGATATACGGAAAAAACGATTATTTTTTTACGGGCCTTGACCGAACCGATGCCTATTATTTTCAGATAGAGGCCTTTAATAACAATGGGATCTCAAAAAGGACAGAGGTGATCAAAATAGAATAGTGAAAAGTCAACAAAAACACGGATATATGTATATAGTAAAAATTTTGGGATGTTGTCTGATGTTCATCCTCTCCGGAATTGCGGTGGCCCAGGATACCGAACTGTATAAAAGGGAATACCACATCATAGGGAAGGAAAGCCTGCCATATCGAATGATGTTACCCAAGGATTTTGATGAAACAAAAACCTATCCTTTGGTACTGTTCCTGCATGGGGCCGGGGAAAGGGGGAACGACAACGAACTACAGTTGACACACGGGGCATCCCTTTTTGCTGACAATGGGAACAGGGAACGCTTTCCGGCCATTGTCATATTTCCGCAATGCCCCGTGACCGATTACTGGTCCAACGTGAAAGTGGATAGGAACAAAACGGGAAGGAAAAAATTTGTTTATAAAAAAGGAGGGGCACCTACCAAGGCCTTGAAATTGGTAATGTCCCTTATGGAAAAACAGGTGGCGCTATCATTTGTGGATACGGCGCGGGTATATGTGGTCGGTCTTTCCATGGGCGGCATGGGCACCTTTGAGATCCTAGCCAGAAAGCCCCAAATGTTTGCTGCCGCAATGCCGATATGTGGCGGTGGGCATCCGCAAACGGTAACTTCGTATGCCGGCTCGGTTCCCCTTTGGATCTTTCACGGGGCAAAGGATGACGTGGTGGGCCCCGGTTTCTCCATTGAAATGGTATCCGCCATATTAGGGGCGGGAGGATTTCCAAGGTTTACTTTATTCGATTCGGCCAACCACAATAGCTGGGATCCCGCTTTTCGGGAACCGGATTTTTTATCATGGCTATTTGATAAATCTACTTCCCCCGGGCAAGCTCGTAAGGGGCATGGTGGAAATCCACAATAGCATCCGAACAAGTATCGGGACGTCATAAAATAACATTGTACCCAACACGGAAAGCATCCCACATATCTCCACTCGATCGGATACTGTACATAGGCAATAGGGCACAAATTAAAGGAACGGAAAAAATCATTTCCGCGAAAATAAGGCCCCCGTTTTTTCACATGACCTGATAATGTGTCATAAATCCTTATCCGGTCCATATTTTTATAAATCCTTGCGTTTTGATATAATTTTGTTATTTTAGGGACTATATAGCAACAAGCCCAAGAGGCCGGTTTTATACCTTTTTCCCCATTATGCCACAGCTTTTTAAATTATCGTTCGCAAAACGTATCAGGAAAATCGATGACAAATTTTTTGACGGGCTTTTTTGTTATTTTCATAATTGGGCAAATTTCGATTTAGTGGCGGGTTGGTCAAGAATAGATCCGATCACACGGAATTTTAAGGGAATACCGGATATATATAGGGATCTGGGCGATAAAAAGTATATTTTTTTGAACAAGAAAAGACAGTTTACACTTTCATTTTCCCATTATAACTATAACTAACTCATTATTCAACCAAAAAAGAAGTTTCTATGAAACGAAGAGATTTTGTCCAATACGCCGGATTAGGCGCAGGCGCATTGATGATGCCCTCCCTCTTGTTGGGAAACAATATTCCCGTGGAGGCCTTGCTGGACCCGGGGATGGACACGGCAATTAAAAAGAGAATGGCGGATGCCGCCCTCAATACGGCCAAATCCATGGGTGCAACCTATGCCGATGCGCGGATAGGGAGGTATTTGAACCAGTATGTGTTTACCAGGGAGGACAAGGTGCAAAATGTGGTCAATACCGAATCCTTTGGAATAGGTATTAGAGTAATCGCGAACGGTACTTGGGGCTTTGCCTCCACCAATGATGTTACGGAGGACGGTGTAAAGAAAGCCACGGCCCAAGCTGTCGCCATAGCAAAGGCCAATTCCAAGATTCAAAAAGACCCTGTAAAGTTGGCACCGGTTACCGCGCATGGGGAAGTTTCCTGGAAAACCCCCATAAAAAAGAACTTTAAGGATGTACCGGTTTCCGAAAAGGTAGAACTTCTGTTGGCCGCAAATGCGGCTGCCATGGACAACGGCGCAAATTTCGCCAATTCGGCACTCTTTATGGTGAACGAACAAAAATATTTTGCCTCCACCGATGGTTCCTATATCGACCAGGACATCCATCGGATATGGCCCACTTTTGATGTGACGGCCATAGATAGGGCGGCTGGAAAATTCAAGTCCCGCGATGCCCTTAGCGCTCCAATGGGCTTGGGTTATGAATACATGGACGGAGCGGCTTCCGAAAAAGTACAGGGTCCGGCCGGACTAACCCTTTATAGGAACAGTTATGACATTATAGAGGATGCGACCGCAGCGGCCAAACAGGCCAAGGAAATGCTGTCCGCCAAGTCTGTGGAGGCGGGGAAATATGATCTTGTATTGGAACCCAACCATTTGGGCCTTACCATACATGAATCTGTGGGCCATCCGTTGGAACTGGACCGTGTGCTAGGTTATGAAGCCAATTATGCAGGGACCAGTTTCGCTACTTTGGACAAATGGAAATCCAAGGATTTCAATTATGGAAGCAAGATTGTGAACCTAGTGGCGGATAAGACACAGGTGGGATCTCTAGGTGCCGTTGGGTATGACGATGAAGGGGTGAAGACCAAAAAATGGGATCTTGTACGGGACGGGATACTTACCAACTATCAGGCCATCCGTGACCAGGTACATATGATAGATCAGGAAGAATCCCATGGTTGCTGTTATGCCCAAAGTTGGAACGATGTACAATTCCAACGGATGCCGAACGTCTCCTTGGAACCGGGCAAGGACAAATATTCCATAGCCGAGATGATCAAGGATGTCGAAAAGGGAATCTATATAGCTGGAAGGGGGTCTTACTCCATTGACCAACAGCGGTATAATTTCCAGTTTGGGGGAACCGTTTTTTATGAGATAAAAAATGGCGAGATCGTTGGAATGTTGGATGATGTTGCTTATCAGTCAAATACACAGGAATTCTGGAATTCATGTGTTAAGATATGTGATGAAAGCGACTACCGTATGTTCGGATCTTTCTTCGATGGTAAGGGCCAACCTTCACAGGTAAGTGCCGTATCCCATGGCAGTTCCACCTCCAGGTTCAACAATGTCAACGTCATTAATACCGGTAGGACCATTTAAAGGATCCGGCCCATAAATAACAGCAATACCATGGCAATATATACTAAAGAAGAAGCACGGCAGATTATGGAAAAGGCGCTCAGCTTTTCCAAGGCCGATACTTGCGAAATAAATATGAGCGGAAGCGATAATGGAAACATCCGATATGCACGAAATACGGTTTCCACAGCGGGACAAAATTCAAACCAGACCTTGGTGGTACAGTCCAGTTTCGGGAAAAAATCGGGGACGGCAACTATTGATGAGTTTGATGACGCATCCCTTCAGAAAGTGGTTGCCAGAGCGGAAGAATTGGCCCAGCTCTCCCCGGAAAATCCGGAATTTATGGAACCCATGGGACCCCAGACCTATGATGAATCTATCAGTTTTAATGAATCCACCGCAAAAATATCGCCCGAGTATCGGGCAAATGTTGCAGGAAGTAGTATAGATCCAGCGGCAACACAGGAGGTAACCGCAGCGGGGTTCTTCAACGATTCCTCGGGGTTCAGTGCCATGTTGAATTCCAGTGGACTGTTCGCTTACAACAAATCCACAAATATGGAATTTACGGTTACCATGAGGAGCAATGACGGCACGGGTTCGGGATGGGTTTCCAGGGATTTTAACGATGTGGATAAGTTTGATGCCGCCGAGGCATCAAAAATAGCCATAGACAAAGCGTTGATGTCCCGTGAAGCGAAGGCCATAGAACCAGGTAAATACACTGTGATTCTGGAACCCGCCGCCTCTGAGGACCTCTTGGGCAATATGTTCCGTTCCTTTGACGCACGTAGGGCAGATGAGGGACGAAGTTTTATGTCCAAGGATGGGGGTACCAAACTTGGACAAAAGATTGTGGACGAAAGGGTCAACATCTGGTCGGATCCCCTTCATAAGGATGTGCCCACCTCTACTTGGAACGGAGAGGGCCAACCCTTGAAGAAAATGGGATGGATAGAGAATGGTGTGGTTAAAAATTTGGCATATAGCCGCTATTGGGCCGGTCAAAAAGGGGTGGAACCCGTTCCTTATCCTTCCAATTTTATCATGGATGGGGGCACGGCATCCTTGGAGGACCTTATCAAGGATACCAAGAAGGGGATACTGGTAACCAGACTTTGGTACATAAGAAGTGTAGATCCACAGACATTGTTGTATACGGGACTGACCAGGGACGGGACTTTTTATATTGAAAACGGAAAAATAAAACACCCTGTCAAGAACTTTAGGTTTAACGAGAGTCCCATCATTATGTTGAACAACCTGGAAACTTTGGGTACCCAAGTAAGGATGAACGGGAACCTGATCCCTTATATGAAAGTAAGGGATTTTACCTTCACCAGTCTATCGGATGCGGTATAGGGAATATGGATTTTAAAAAACTGGTTGTGTTGATTCATCAAACAACCAGTTTTTTGTTTTGTGTACCGCTGTACCGACCCATTGGGCCGGTGACGGTCAAACCATCTTTTTCGGTCAAAAAGAATCCAAGAACCTTGGTTCATTTCCCTTAGGGCCGTTGGGATAGGATTTATTTAATATGATCTAATGCACTTATAAGAAGTGGGGAGCGAATTTTTTTTTACAAGGTTGCAATATGAATCTGGGGATTGGGACGTTGACCAACGTATGCCGTCCAACCTGCTGAACTCCCTTGTGGAATATACCACCTTGGCAGTGGATACCCAAGAGAAAATAATAACCCTCTCCAGCGACGAAATCTTTAAAAGCCCTTTTTGCTATATCTCAGGACATAAACTGGTGCAGTTTACCCAAAAGGAACAGGCAAACTTTAAGAAATATGTTGAAAATGGCGGCTTTGTCTTTGCCGATGATTGCAATCACGATATTGATGGACTGTTCGCCAAATCCTTTGAACGGCAAATGGAAGAACTGTTCGGGCCGGGACAATTGAAAAAAATCCCGAACGATCATGAGCTCTATTCCATTTTTTTTGAATTTGAGAACGGACCGCCCACCACATCACAGGAGCTCAACGGGTGGGGAGATGACATTGTACACGACTATCTAAAGGCCATTTTGGTCAATGGGCGAATTGGGGTACTGTACAGCAATAAGGATTACGGTTGTGAATGGGATTATGATTTCAGGAACAAAAGATGGTATAAAATAGACAATACCCGTTTTGGGGTCAACATAGTGATGTATGCACTTACGTCCTAAACAAGTATGAATATATGAACAATGATTTAAAGACTTTGAGCAATGAAGTTACGGTCCTTACCAACAAATTAGGAGATCTTAAAAAAGAAATAGCCAAAGTGATCATAGGCCAGGATGAAACCGTGGAACAATTGCTCATCACCTTTTTGGCCGGGGGGCACGCACTTTTGGAAGGAGTTCCTGGCTTGGCCAAAACGCTTATGATCCGGACTTTGTCCCAGGCCATAGAGCTTAAGTTCAAAAGGATACAGTTTACCCCGGACCTTATGCCGTCCGATATTATCGGGACCGAGATCTTGGAGGAAGACCATACGACGGGCAAGAAGTTTTTCGAATTCAACAAGGGTCCCATCTTTGCCAATATCATCTTGGCCGATGAGATCAATAGGACCCCCCCCAAGACCCAGGCCGCCCTGCTGGAGGCCATGCAGGAATTTGAGGTAACATATTCGGGAAAGACCTATGCGCTGGACAGGCCGTTTTTTATCCTGGCGACCCAAAACCCCATTGAGCAATCGGGGACCTTTCCCCTTCCGGAAGCACAACAGGACCGTTTTCTTTTTTACATTAAAATTGGGTATCCCACACAGGAAGAGGAATCCAACATTCTTAAGAATACGACCGGATCCAAGAAAGAGACCATCCATCCCGTAATCAAGGGTGAAGATATCCTGCGCCTACAGCAATTGGTGAGACAGGTCCCTATAAGTGACGAGCTGATTGCCTATGTCAGCAAAGTCGTTAGGGCCACGAGGCCAGATACTACTGCCAATGCCTATGTCAAGGAATGGGTAGGTTGGGGGGCCGGACCACGTGCTGGTCAGGCCATGATCCTTACCGCAAAAGCCCGCGCCCTTCTTGCGGGAAGGTTGTCGGTCACCAAGGAGGATATCCAGAAAGTGGCCCTTCCGGTACTGAGACATAGGATCATTGTCAATTTTCGTGCCGAGGCGGAAGGAATATCATCGGACCATGTTACCCAACATTTGTTGGAAACCACGCTCCCATAAAATTTACCATATGCGGCAGGACCATCATCAGCTACTGAAACCCGAGATCATAAACAGCCTTTCCGGCCTAGCGCTCATTGCGCGGGTCGTTGTGGAAGGTTTCCTGCAAGGTGCCAACCGCAGTCGACGTGTAGGTTCGGGAATGGAATTCAGTCAGTACCGCGGATATGAACCGGGCGATGACCTACGGTTACTGGATTGGAAAATGTTGGCGCGATCTGGAAGGTATTATATAAAACAGTCCGAGGTGGACACCAATATCGAAGTAAAGTTTATACTTGACGCCAGTAACTCAATGCAACATGGGGAAATGGGCATGTCAAAAATGGATCTTGCCCGGGTACTTATAGCTTCCTTGGCATACCTTGCCCTGAACCAAGGGGACTCCGTGGGGCTATATGCCGTGAACGATAGAAAGCTGCACAGTCTTTTTCCAAAGGGAAGCAAACAGCATTATAATCGGCTGTTACATGAGCTCCTACAGATCAAAAGTGGGGGAAAATGGCCAAATGATGCCCAGAGCACCGAAAAGTTACATGAGAGGGGGAAGAAGGAACTTATTTTTTTTCTCACGGACATGTACGAACAGGGGACGGAACTGAACGCTTTTATCAAAAGGCTCAAGACGCCCCGAAATGAAGTGGTCGTATTTCATATCATGGGAAATCTCGAAATGGATTTTGACCATAAGGGAACGGTGACCTTTGAAGATCTGGAGACCGGAGCAAGGGTAAAAGTGGAAACAAAAGAGGCCAAAAAGCAATATCTTGAAGCATTGGAGTCTTTTCTTAATGGGGTGAAGGAACAATTACTTGTGCTGGGAGCGGGTTATCATTTGGTGAAAATGGGCTCCCATATACCTGAAGCGCTACAGGTGTTTTTAAGACAACGAAACGTTCTCACTCGGTGAACTTCCTAAGTCCTACATATCTCTGGGCCTTTTTGGGACTTTTGGTGCCCATAGCGATCCATTTATGGAGCAAAAGGGAAGGAAGGACCATACTGATCGGCAGTATACAACTGCTTCGCCGATCGGATTCCAAGCAAAGTAGCAACCTTCGCCCAAATGAACTGTTTTTGTTTTTATTGCGAATGTCTTTGGTATCCCTGCTCATTTTAATAATGGCAGGACCACAAATTGACCGGTATAAGGAACGGGTACCTATCATTTTTTTGATCGAACCATCCCTATTGATCGATGGCGGCGTACTTAAATTATTGGACTCCTTGGAGATGGGCGATAATATCCGTCTTCTTTCCCAAGATTTTCCCGAATGGGAGGGTTCCGTAACGGTTGATACCCCCAAAGCAGTTCCCAACTACTGGCAATTGGCCCGGCACATGCCCGATCTGCCCGCTGATTCCGTGGTGGTCCTAACTACAGGGTTGCTATCGGGGATAAAAGGTATGAGGCCCCAGATCCCAAAGAATGTCAATTGGATTGTCCTCGGTTCCAAGGGCCACACCGATATCCCTGTGGAAGCCATGTGGAAAGGGGATTCGATCAATATCCGCATTCTGAACGGCGATGGTAGGACCTTGTCCTTTACCAAGAATCGATTTCCCCTTAACGATGGGCGCGTGCAAATGGACAGCAGTGGGGATAGTATCACATTCAAGGATGGGAATACCATCCCATTAAAGCGCTCCGCCCCGGTTCGGATACTGATACGGAAGGTGGACAGCCTGAATATGGATACCGCTTATTTAAAAGCTTCCTTTGCTGCCCTGGCCACCTATTTGCAAAGGGAATTTTCGGTATCGGAGGTAGGGAGTACGGACACTCTGGATATGGCCGACTTTGATCTGGTGATCTGGAGCGAACGGGATCCTGATAGGACGAAAAACACCAAGTACCTTTTGTTCCGACCCGATTCTTTGGAGAATAAGCTAATAAAAGAGGGGTCTGATCAAAATATCTTTTACTTGACAGACCGCTTGGACCGTGAAAGGATAATTGATCAGCAATTGCCTGTCCAGTTGCTTAAATTGTTGGATGTCAACAAGGATTTGAAGGAAATCATTAGGCCGTTTGACAATAGGGTGGCGGACAGGGAAATGCTCAGGCCAGGCCTTAAGGAACAAAAGAAACGGGGACCGGCGACCTACAAATTGGAAATATCCAACTATCTATGGATCCCGTTTCTCCTATTTTTGATTGTTGAAAGAATCGTGGCACGAATACGTAAACAATAATGGCAAACGGGAAGAACATTTTGCTCCGGTTTAAAAGACGATGGCTTTTACTGCTCTATTTGGAGGCGGTACTGTACGCCTTGGGAGGTACATTACTTTTTTATTCGATTTTCCAACACCCATTGCCATCGCTCATTTTATTCCTTCTCCTGTTTGCCCTGATAATCCTGATAAAAAGTCCTTGGAAGCTAGATCTAAAGGCCATAACGGCCTACGTGGACAACAATCTAAAAGAAGCGGAATACAGTAGTGGGCTTTTGTTGATGCCGGCCGATGAAATTACGGGACTTGCCCAATTACAGCAACAAAGGACGGAGCAGCGCCTTGGACCGCTTATGTCACGTTTATCGCCCGATCATAATCTGAGAAGGGCGTTCGGCATATTTGGGATATTGATCTTGTTGGGATTTGGTTCTTATTATTTTGGGATTTCTTCCCTATTGGGAAATGACAAAAAGGTGGTGGATAAAAAGGAGACCATAATTTTTGAACCGATCGATCCCATAGTGGATTCCGGAACGCCGCCTAAAATAATCGGGCAGGAATTGGAGGTAAAATATCCTTCCTATACGGGATTGGCAACACTCCGGACATCCAATATGGATATAAAGGCCGTGTGGGGGTCAAGGGTATCATGGTCTTTAAGATTCGACGCGCCCGTGACCTCGGTTTATATGGAAAGTATGGGACAACGGTTTCCGATGGCATTGGAAAAGGATACCTATACCTTTACGACGGATTTAAATGCCCCCGGATTTTACAATTTCCAGTTTACCGATACCTTGGAAAATTCATACTTGTCACCACTGTATGCAATTGAGGTGGTTCCCGATATGGCACCGGTAATCGGTATGGATGGATTGGACCAGTTTACCAGCTTTGACTGGAACGACAAAAAGGAAGTCCAACTACGGGCTTTGGTTTCGGATGATTTCGGAATAGGGGATGCCTATATTATTGGCACAGTGAGCAAGGGAACAGGGGAGTCGGTCAAATTTCGGGAAGAAAAGATCATTTTTGACGGAGTCCTTAAAAAGGGGGCAAAGCGGATGGAACTGTTTAAGAAAATAGATCTGGATACCATGGGGATGGGTACGGGGGACGAACTTTATTTTTACGTGGAAGCGGTCGATCTAAAAAGTCCGACACCCAATACGGCCAGGAGTGAAACTTATTTTGCGGTCATTAAGGATACCGTTACAGATGAATTTGCCGTGGAAGGGACCATGGGGGTAGATCAAATGCCCGATTATTTTAGGAGCCAACGACAGCTGATCATCGATACCGAAAAACTGATTTCCGACAGGAATAAAATTTCCAAAAAGGACTTTAATTTTAGAAGCAACGAATTGGGCTTTGATCAAAAGGCACTGCGACTCAAGTATGGGGAATTTATGGGTGATGAATCGGAAATGGAGGGTCCGGAACCCGGGCCTATGGAAGGGGAGGGGACCGAAGGGCACGATGCGAATCCCTTGGCCGAGTATACCCATGACCATGATGGGGCCAACGAGCACAATTTGGTGGAGCAGGAAAAGGAGAACGCTTCCGAAGGGGAAGGTGAAACGGACGATCCGTTGCACGATTATCTCCACAATCACGATGATCCCGAGGAATCCACACTTTTCACACAATCCCTCAAAAGCAAATTAAGGCAGGCCCTCAACGAGATGTGGGATGCCGAACTGCATTTGCGGGTATACCATCCGGAGCAGTCCCTTCCATATCAGTACAGGGCGCTAAAATTGATCCAGGATATCAAGAACAGTGCCCGTATCTATGTACATCGGATCGGTTTTGACCCACCGCCCATCAAAGAGGACAAACGGCTTACCGGAAAGTTGGATGCGGTATCCAATTTCACCAAGAAAGAGGATCTTAAATTGCCGTTACAGTATCCCATGATGCGGAAGGCCTTGGTGAGGTTGGAGGAATTAGTGGCCGATGGTGGGCTTCTTACGGAGGTCGATGTGACACTTTTCGGACAGGCAGGAGGCGAGCTGGCCATTAAGGCGATCGAAGAACCAGGGAACCATTTGACGACCTTACAGCAACTGAATACCCTTAGGAGCGTTCGGCAGGTACCGAAAGGCATCCTCTTGGAAGTCCAGCAGGGACTTTACCGGGCAATCCCTGGCCCTCGGACCAACCCGACGGCCGTTCCGGCATTTGAAAGTGACATCAATAAACTGTTGATCCAAGAATTGGAAGTCCATGAGCGCTAACGCCTATTTTTTAAACGCACCATGGATATGGCCCGTTCTTGCGGGTTCAATTCTTATATGGGCGGTATTTATATGGAAGGAATGGCCGGGCAGGGGCAAGGAACATTGGCGATTTTACGTAAAAGTTTCCGTAGCGTTGCTGGGACTGTTCTCGCTTGCCATATTGGCCCTTCGTCCTTTGGTTTCCTCCACTGAAACAGGGGAGCACTTGGCCATACTCACCCCAGGTTATGAAAATGCCCATTTGGACAGTCTCAAAAAAGTGCACAGGAATATAAGGGTAATTCCCTACAGGCCCAATGAGCCATTATTTTCAAAGGCACCAAGATCCTCCGTATATATTTTGGGCAATGGTCTGGAACCTTACGATCTATGGCAAATGGACTCCGTAAGGGCGCTACATATGCCCGGGAAATTACCCAAGGGAGTCATACGGTTTTCATATGAACCAGGGACAACGGTAGGTGAGAGGGCCGTGTTTAGGGGCAGGTACGCAAATATGAAAAAGGGACAGAAACTGGTTTTGGAGGGCGCTGGCGGAGTTGGAATGGATTCGGTAGTCATTGACATTCCCAAAAAAGGCGATTTTCAGCTTTCACTGGAACCGAAAGTGGCTGGAAACTTTCTTTTTTACTTGGCGATAAAGGATTCTGTGGGCGGTGTCGTAAATATTGATCCCATACCTGTATGGGTGACCGAAAAGGAAGCTTTGGATATTTTTATCGTCAATGGTTTTCCAACTTTTGAGACCAAATACCTTAAAAATTATTTGGCCGAAAGTGGTCATAAAGTGACGGTCAGGAGCCAGTTGACAAGAGGGCGGTTCAAGTACGAGTTTTTCAATAGGGAAAGATCGATCATAGGGAACCTTTCACAAAAAATGCTGGAGGAACATGATCTACTTATCATGGACGCCAACTCCTTCAGGAATCTGACATCCGCGGAACGATCATCAATTTTGAAGGCCGTAAGGGAAAATGGTCTTGGATTGTTCGTGCAACCGGACGATGCCTTTTTTTACGATCCCACCAATACAACTCCCTTTAGGTTCTTACCTGATGGGAATACCGTTATGTCCCTCCCCAAAAGACCAAAAATGGAATTGGAAAAATTTCCGTACACCTTTAAAGGGGTGGAACTATTACGGCCGATCCATAAAATGGGGGAAACGGTTTTATCGGCGTACTACAATATTGGTGCCGGAAGGATCGGAACTACGGTATTGGGAGCTACCTATGGTCTAATGTTGCAGGGCAAGGGCGATGGTTACCAACTGTTATGGGCAGATATAGTGTCCGAAATGGCCAAAAGAAAAAGGGAGATGGCCCGATGGGAATCTCCACGTCCCTGGGCTTATCGGGATCGACCATTTACCTTTGGTCTGTGGACATCCATTCCTGTTCCAAAGGTGTCCACCCACGAAGGGGTTCCCATACCGATGCGGCAGGATATTGATCTGGAGCAGTTATGGACCGGCACCCATTACCCAAGGGAAACGGGGTGGCATGTGCAATCGGTGGAGCAGGATACATTGCACCCTTTCCACTATTATGTCTTGGATCGTGCATGGGAATCTATGGAAATGTATAATACCCTGACTCAAAACCAACGCCATTTCCAGGGGTCCATTATGAAAGATGGGCAGCGGGCAGGGGTCCGTCCGTTATCGCCGCTATGGCCATTTTTGGTCTTTTTGGGCTGTATGGCCTTTTTATGGTTGGAACCAAAGCTGCTGGGCCCATAATCAAAAGTCCCTGTTCCTTTGGGGCACAGGGTCTTTTGGCTAGCTGGAGCAATGATCAATATAGATTTTGCCAAATGCGGAACACTATTGTTATTCTAGACTATTCTCCCCTTCATTGGGATTGTATACATAATTAAAGGTATAATACCTTGATTCACTGGTAAGCTCCGGTTCGGCAGGAGAATCTTTGTAATAGCTCAATATTTCAATTTTGGCATAATGGCCATCCCGGGTCCTGACAACTAAAACTCTACCCGGTATAGGTGAAATCACATGGTTTGGGGGGCCGGAATAAGTATACCAGCCTTCCTCACTGGCAGTTTGAATGGCAAAACTGCCCTCTGAATCTTGGGCAAAGGACAGCCCTTGCACGGTGGTGACACTGTTAAAGGTTCCCGTTACCACGGTCAGGCCGGCATTCCCGTTGCGTTCGGGTTCATCGGCCGTCCCTGTCTCGGTTCCCCCGTTAATGGCGATACTGGTCCCCCTAAAGGCAACATCCCATTCAGTTGTACTGGTGGTGATCTCGCCCGTAGCAAGATCGAATTTGGTAAATTCCCCCGAAATTTCCCCTTGTCCCTGTCCTCCTGTCTGGGGTGCGTACAGATTGATCACCTGTTCGGAGGTAATAGGTAAGGTTTCCGGACCATTGTCATCATCGCTGCTGCAAGAGGCGATAAATAGGCCCAAGGTCGTCAATAAAAAGGCTGTTTTTTTCATTTTGATGGTTTAAAGGTTAAAATTGATAATTGAGTTTTGCAAAAAGTTGCATCCCCGGTTGCCCTGGAATATTTTCATCGGTACTGTCGAATAGGTTATTGGCACCCAGTTGTATGTCGAATTTTTTATAAATGTTTTTGGTGGCCGCCACGTTTATCAATAGGTTCCCTTTTATAAAACTGCTGTCGTAGGAATCGATCAGGCCATTGCCGTTGGTATCGTACTGGGCATATTTGCTACGGTACAATACACGAACGTTCATATTGGCAGCGGCCTTGGGAAGATTGTAGAAAAGTTTTAGATTGGCATTGTGCCTGGAGCGATTGATCAGTCCGAAATGATCGGAGCCTTTTATGGCCAGCGTTTGGTTGGTAAGGGGGTCACGGGCAAATACCTCCCCATTTTTTACGGATTCCTTTTTTTCCTTATCGTAGGCGTATAGCAATTGATACCCTGCGCTAAGGTTTAGATCGTCAGTCAGGGAATAGGTAGCGTTCACTTCCCCTCCCGTAGTAAAGATCTCATGGAAGTTGGAGTAACTAAAAACATTCTGGCCATTGGTCTTTCGGGCTATGGCCCGGGTATCGATCATGTTTTCAAAGTCGTTCCTAAAAAGGTTTATATCTACAGAGAGTTTGTCCAGTTTATATACTACCCCCAAGTTGTAGCCTATGGAGCGTTCCGCTTTTAGGGGATCTCCGAGCTCTGAATAGGGTACAAGAATGTTGCTGATCTGTCCCAGGGCCTCCAGCTCCATCAACTTGGCAACGGCCACGTTGTACCCCAATACGGTGTAACCCAAGGCCGAATTGGAGAAATCGAAGTAGAGCTGTCTAAAATCGGGTGCCTTAAAACCGTACCCGACGGAAGATCTTAGGGACAATTGTTCGTTCAGTTGGTAGCGTATCGCCAGTTTGGGACTGAACTGGTCGTTGTATTCGGAATGGTTGTCAAATCGTCCGCCCAAGATTACATTTAAGGGGGCCAAGGGATTTACATCGTACTGCAGGTATAGATATTGGGATTCAAAAGCGGCTTCCCCGTCAAAATAGGTACGGTCCAACCGATCGAATTGGTACCCGGCACCGCCCGTTAGCTTGCTATTGTCCGTAAAGGTATAGGTACTTCTTATTTCCGGTCGTAATAGGGTCTGGTCAAAGTCGCTATCGCTAAGGACCTCCCCATTTAGGGGCTCGGCCAATAATTCGGTGGCGGTATAGTTGGTAAAATACAGTTCATATTGGGTCTCTAGTTTTGGGTTCCATTTGTGGTCAAGTCGCAGATGTGCGTTCCATTCCCGCTCTTTACTATCCCCTTCGTATGATATATTGTCCACCGTAATACCTGCATCCTGTTTCTGGTCAAAAAACCGACCTGAAGAAAAAAGGGCAAGTTTATCGTTAAGATCAAGGTAGGTCCTTCCATTAAAGGTGTAGTTGTGAAATGGGGGAACTGTCTGTCCTTCCGTGTCCGGTCTCAGATCGTACCCCTCGCTTGAAAAACGGTTGACAAAAAAACCATACCGCAAGGGGCCATAGTGCTGTTGGAGGTCCAAATTGATATCTTGGGTGGTATTGCTACCGATCCGATACGAAGCATTGCCCGAAAGCGATTCCGTATCCGGTTTTTCCGTTATGATATTGATCACTCCACCCAAGGCTTCGGAGCCATATAGGCTACTGGAGGGACCTTTTACGACCTCTATCTGTTTTATATTTCCTACCGTTAACCTGCTCAGGTCAAAATTTCCTGCGCTACGGCCTACAAGGGGCACCCCGTCGATAAGAATGAGGATGTATTCGGACGAAATACCCTGTATCTGTACCCCTTCAAATCCACTTTCATCCGCAACGGTAACGATCCCCGTCTGTTCCTGTAGGATTTCATTGAGTCGTACCGTACCGGATTGGTTTATTGTTTGCTTTGTGATCAAGGTAACTGGCAAGGGCAAGGAAGAAAGTTGTCGTTCCGTACGTGTTGCCGTCAAGACCACTTCTTTTAATTGAGTGGTCAAAGTTGAATCGGGATCCTTGCCCTGGGAATGGACTATGGGACTTGCCAAAAATAGTCCTACTGTGGATAAAAGGGAAAATAACCTCCTCATTATTTAGAATAGTTCTTGATAAGGTGTAAATATATAAGTTATTTTTATTCAATCTTAATAAAAGTTATTATTTTTGATCTAGAACGTTAAACATCGACAACCACCATGAAAAAAAAATTAGCACCCTTGTTCATAGGGACAGTATTGCTCAGTTCCCTATCGTTTGCCCAAAAGGACAAAAAAGAGCTCGACAGAAAATCGATTAAGGATATGTGCGGCTGCTATGAGGTAACCTTTAAATACACAGAGACCTTTGCACCCGAAATAGATTATGAAAAGAAGTTGGACTATACCGCCGCTGCTTTGGAATGGGCCCAAGTAATCGAAGAAGATAAGGACCATATTGCCATACAGCACCTTTTGGTGGTAAACGATAGTATGGTCATAAAACACTGGAGACAGGATTGGGACTATGGCAACCGAAAGCTTTTCCATTATGACAAGGACAATACCTGGAAGTTTTTGACCCTGCCAAAAGAAGGTGTAAAAGGGCAATGGACCCAAAAAGTATTTCAGGTAGATGACAGTCCACGCTACTCGGGTGCTGCCACATGGGTTCATTATGATGGTAGGCACTATTGGGAAAACAGGACCGATTCGCCACTTCCAAGAAGGGAATATACCAAGCGGGACGATTACAATGTCATGTCTAGGGGCAATCGACAGGAGATAACCCCCTATGGTTGGCTGCACGAACAGGACAACAATAAAGTAGTGCGCAAAGACGGCGTGGAAGATGTACTTCTCGTACAGGAAAAAGGCTATAATGTGTATACCAAGGTAGCCGATTCCAAATGCAAACTGGCACAGGACTGGTGGAAGGACAACAATGCGCTTTGGGAGAGGGTACGTGCGGTTTGGGACACCGTTTATGATCGGGAAGGTCCCCTGCAGCTAAAACCGCAAGTGGACGGCCAACCGCTGTTCATGCATTTTTATGGATTGGACAATAATAGTACCGAGGCGGATATCAGGGCGATCATCGATAAATTTATTGTAGGATGATGAACGGTCCAAAAAAGAACGGTAAGGTATGGGGAGGCCTATGCCTCCTCCTGCCCATACTTTTTTCGTTTATCGGAATTCCCGATAAGGTCATGGTAAAGGTGCGGACCTCCATTGTCGAAACCTATGCCACTGGGGAGTATCATTTACTACCCATTTCGGTACCGGAATCCCTTCAGCCTCAGTTGGCGGTCGATTTTCAAGGGGGGCGCCTTCAACAGATATTAGTGGATAAAAGGGTTTTGGGCTATGCATATATAGGAGAAGCGGCCAGTATGAAGAACAAGTTCGATTATGTGATCTTTTTCGATGCCGACCTGAATATTAAGAAAGCAAAGGTCCTTATCTATCGGGAGGATTATGGAAGACAAATTGGGAGCCAACGTTGGCTAAAACAATATATAGGCCTAGGCCCCGAAGATACGGTGGCATATGGTAAGACCGTGGATGCGATCTCGGGGGCGACCATCTCTGCAAAGTCGATGGCCATGGCCGTGGACGGGATGTTAAGGTCCCTTTCCGTTCTAAGGGCAAATAATATGTTAAACACCGATAAATAGTTTTTATGTGCCAAAAAATCCAAGTTTTGAAACAGACCAAAAATGGCTGTTTGCTAAAACTGAAGGGCTTTGACAGCTATCAACTTACATTTACCAATTTTGTATATGATTTTACAGTGGAGGAATTGGACCAATTCTGTTGTTTCCTTAAAAACTTGGATCTAGCCTATTGGGAGAAAAGGATGTGCGGTTGCTCCATGAAAAGGAAGATACCCATTCCCACCGCCCAGTCCAATCTGATTTTGGTGCTGGACCTTCCCGAACTGGAGGAACTGAAAAGTTTGGTGGCTTTTGGGGGAAAATCGGCCGATTTCAAATTATTGAAGACGAAGGACATCAATTACAATACCTTCTTCAATTGATGCGCTAAGTGAGGTTTGTTGCGTGCAGAACTGCCCCGGGTTTTACAATATATGCCAAACGGGCTTGTCCTATGGTCATTGGTATTGGCCATTATCGGAGTGCCTATTTTTATGGACACCCCATTTCTTAGCGATAAATAGATTATTTTGTCCAAAATTTACGGTTTATGGTGTTCTCCGGGTCATTGACTTCCTTTCCAAGGGATATAAAATTATTGATAGGTATCTTTTTGTTCGTCCTTTCCACGGGCTTTATATCCGCACTGCAATTTGTAAATGTGACCACGGAGGCCTCCCCTAGGGGTATACAGGAAAATTATTTGGGCAATGAGGAAGATCTTGAGGCGGAAGAGATGAAATTTGCCAAAAATGAGAAACAGTTGCTCTCCATTTTGCACACCCATATCCTTTCCATGGCCGTGATCTTTTTTATTCTTTCACTGTTGGTGGCCAGCACCAACCTTTCTGGCGGACTTAAAAAATTTCTGATGGTGGAACCGTTATTGTCGGTCCTCTTTACCTTTGGGGGCATCTATTTGCTCTGGAAAGGGGTCCTATGGATGCGTTTCGTAGTAATGGCTTCCGGGGCGCTTATGACCTTCTCCTTTATGGTTTCGGTGGTCCTTATTTATTGGGAACTCCTTAAAAAGTCGGTTTCCAAAAACTCCTAAGAAATTATTTTTCGGGCAATGGACTAATAATTTGTACATTTAATAGATCCACTACCTATAATAAGCTGTAGGCTGCGACTTTGGTTTGTGGTGTTGGCTAATTTTACCTCCTGTAATGAATAACCTTGATAGCTATCTATGAAGACCGCCTTGATCCTTCTTTTTTTTAGTGTTTTCCAATTGATGGCATCCCAAGAAAATCCAATTGGTATCTTTCAATATAACAGGGATATCGGCAACCCAAAATTGGCAGGGGATGCAGCGTATGATACTATTTCACAGACCTATACCATACAGGGCGCCGGATACAATATTTGGGGGCAACGGGACGAACACCGCTATCTTTACAACAAAGTGCAGGGGGATTTTATCGCAACGGCCAATTTTCGTTTGGAGGGCATAAACGATATTCATCGTAAGATTGGGTGGATGGCAAGGGCATCCGAGGCGGACAATTCGGTTATGGTGGGCGGATTTTTGCATGGTGACGGGCTTATGGCGGGACAGTGGCGGACAAGCACCGCAGCCAATATGCATACCCCACAGGATGATGTATGGGCCCAAAAAAGGTATTTTGGAATTATACAATTGGAAAGACAGGGGAATTTGTTTATGGTCAGGGCCGCACACAAAGGGGAACCCCTACAACATATAAGTTCCAAAATATTGGAAAATATGCCTGCAGAGGTATTATTGGGTATCGTGATCGGTTCTCATGACGAGAACGTGAAGGAAACCGCAACCGTATGGAACGTGCGGATAGATCAACCTGTGGCCGACTCCTACGATCCCTACAACCAAGGCTGGATAGGGTGCCGATTGGAAACCATGAACGTTTTTACGGGAAAACGAAAGATAATTTACGATAGGAACGATCGATTTGAAGCCCCAAATTGGATGCCGGATGGGAAGGAACTGCTATTCAATATGGACGGTTCATTATTTACCATCCCGGTAAACGGTGGGAAACCCAAAAAACTTGATACGGGTCGGGCGGATGACCTGAACAACGATCACTGTATTTCATTCGATGGCAAAATGTTGGGTATAAGCCATAATGATGGTAAGGGCTCCAATATTTTTGTATTGCCCCTATCAGGTGGGGATCCCGTACCCATTACCGACCAAGCGCCTTCTTATCTGCACGGATGGGCCCCCAATAACAAGGAACTGGTCTATGTTGCGCAAAGGGAGGATGGCCCCAATTACAATATCTATAAAAAAGCGATCGGGGATAAGAGGGAAACCAAACTTACGGATACCAAAAAATGGGAACATGTGGACGGTTGTGAATATTCGCCCGATGGAAAGTATATCTATTACAATGGTTCGATTAATGGGGGGACAATGCAGCTATGGCGAATGAAACCGGATGGCAGCGATAAGGAGCAGCTTACCTTTGATGCCTATAATGACTGGTTCCCGCATATTTCCCCAGATGGTAAATGGATCGCCTTTATCTCCTTCGAACCTGATATCGAACTCAATTCACATCCTTCCCATAAACGGGTAATGCTACGATTAATGCCAGTGGGGGGAGGTGCGCCAAGGGTTTTGGCCCATCTGTATGGGGGACAGGGAACATTAAACGTAAATTCATGGTCGCCGGATAGCAAGCAAATTTCCTTTGTGAGCAATTCCGCAACCTTGGACTATGCAACCAAATGATGAATCCAACGATAAGGGGAAAAAAGGCCTTCTAAGTACCCATATATTTTTTATACCTTACAAGCTCATTTTTAAGATCGATCAATGGAACATAGAAAATTTGGACGCACCAATTGGCAACTTGGTGAAATAGGTTATGGCATGTGGGGCATGGGTGGCTGGACGGAATCGGATGATGAACAATCAGCAAGATCCTTGGATCTGGCAGTGGAAAAAGGGGTCAATTTTTTTGATACCGCATGGGGTTATGGGGAAGGCCATAGTGAGGAACTATTGGGCCAGCTTGTTAGACGACATCCCAACAAAAAATTGTATGCGGCAAGTAAAATTCCCCCAAAAAATTTTAAATGGCCTGCCCAACCGCATTATACGCTTAAAGATTCCTACCCTGCCCCGCATATTACCGAGTATACGGAAAAGACGTTGAAAAACCTTGGGATGGAAAAAATAGATTTGATGCAGTTCCATACTTGGGACGATTCCTGGGCAGATGAGGAAGAATGGCAGCGGGCGGTGGAAGATCTTAAAAAAGCGGGAAAAATTGCGGCCATGGGCATCAGCGTAAACCGTTGGGAACCTGAAAACTGTATCAAAGCCCTGCATACTGGAGCTATTGACACGGTGCAGGTAATCTATAATATTTTCGATCAGGCACCGGAAGATGTACTTTTTCCCCTCTGCGAAAAAATGGACATTGGGATCATTGCCAGGGTGCCCTTTGATGAGGGCACCCTTACGGGCAACATCCATAAGGACACCACCTTTCCGGAAGGCGACTGGCGGGGTACCTATTTTGTGCCGGAAAACCTTATACCCAGTGCGGAGAGGGCCGATCGATTGAGACCATTGGTCCCCCCGGGAATGACCATGGCCGAGATGGCCTTGCGTTTTATAACAATGAACCCTAACGTGGGCACCATCATCCCTGGAATGCGCAAGCAACGCAACGTGCTGGCCAATACCTCCCTTAGTGACGGAAAGGGGCTCCCACTGGAACTGTACAATAAGCTAAGGGAACACCGATGGGACAGAAAACCAACGTCCTGGTCACAGTAAGTCGATTCATTGGGATATTAACAAACCAATATAAATTTCAAAACCACAATTTATATGATGACGAGAAAAAAATTTTTGGTACAGGGAAGCGCTGTGGCGGCGGGTACCATTCTACTGCCTTCCTTTGCTTTTCCTTCCTTTGCGGACGAAAAAAATCTTGGGGTACAACTGTACACTTTCCGTAATGAATTGGAAAAGGACCCCTTGGGAACAATGCGAAGGATTGCCGATATGGGCATCAAAAAGATCGAATCGGCCAAAAGCGGCAAGGGTCACTATTACGGTTTCCAACCCGCGGAAATGAAAAAAGTATGTGCCGATCTGGGAATGCAACTTGTAAGCGGGCATGTTGCCTTGGACAAGGATTGGGAACATACTATGGAAGAGGCAGTGGAATCCGGACAGGAATACTTGATATGTTCCAGTATGCCATCGGATGGGCAAACGGTGGACAATTACAAAAGCGTTGCCGAAGCGTTTAACAAAGCTGGGGAGGCCTGTAAAAAATTGGGGATAAAATTTGGCTACCACAACCATGATTATGAGTTTGATTCGGTAGATGGACAGGTGCTATATGAAGTTTTGTTGAACAATACCGAGACCGATCTGGTTCATATGGAGCTTGATCTGGGATGGGTAGTGGTGGTAGGAAAGGATCCCATGGATTATTTTGAACGTTTTCCGGGACGTTTCCCTCTGTGGCATTTAAAGGATATGGACCTGAAGAAACAGGAAAGCACCGAATTTGGACGGGGAGGCCTCGATATCCCTACTATTCTAAAAAACAAAAAAGCTTCCGGGGTACGGCATATTTTTTTGGAGCAGGAAGAATACAGTAGTACGGCCTTTGAGAGCATGGAAGAAAATATGGCCTACTTGTCAAAACTATAGTCGAAGGAAATAAAAGAAGTCGGATGGTAGATCCGACTTCTTTAAAGGTCACTAGGGTTAAAATTTGGTGGTTAGTTTGGCAACATTATTTTTGGATCATTTTATCGAACATGAAATAGCGGTCATCACTAGGAGCTTTGATGAGGCTACTTTCCGTATCCAGTACCATAACTGGCGGCTTTTGATCTGTCGGTTCGGCGGCGGGCCACTCCGTAAGTCCGTTCCCATTGGGATTCCCAGTCTTGATAAAGTTGGCAAAATACCCCTGCATGGTCTTGGAGACTGTTTGGTCGTCCTCGGTCCATTCATAATCGGTCACCAGATCAAGGTTGCCCATGGCGTATTCAATTTCAGCGGCATGTGGCGCCCCGATCGGTTCGGGCATCGTAGGGGCATTGGGGTCTTTTTTTATGGTTCCCCCGGCAAGACCGGAGGCTAGCTCCCTATTGGCCAAGGGAGGCCTTAGTTTACTGTAAAGATAGCGGTACACCGGTTGGTCACTGTTCTTCCTATGCAGGTCGAACCACTTCCAGGTACTGTAGCCCATGAACCTGTCCGAAGCAAGGTCCGTGGCCGCTTTCTCCACTTCCTTTTGTGATGTATGGGGATAAAGTTTCAGTATGGCATCCATATTATCGGGGTAGCCCTCCTTTACCTTTTTGATAAAATTTTCCTCCGTAAAGGGCTGTCCCTGCATAAATGCCATTGCCGGCATTTCCGCTGAATTCCAACCGACCAATAAAGGGACCTGCGCTTGCTCACCGGCCTCGAAAATTTCGGGGAGGGGAGCGGTAAGCATATGGCCATCCATTGTCATGGGAAAGCGGAAAGGTTTGGAGGCAGTGTACAGCTCATAGATTTTTTGGGTGCTAAGTTTTCTAAATTCCGAAATACGGGTATAACCTAAATTGCCAAGAAATTCGGACCCGATTTTTTCGGCTTCTTTTAGTGAAACGGGTGGCATGGCGCTGATAGCGGCCCCACTTTCGCCAATGGCACCGGCAAAAAGATTTTTAGAGAGGGGGGAGGCCATGTGCACGCTCACCGCGACCGATCCTGCAGATTCCCCTGCGATGGTCACCTTTTTTGGATCGCCCCCAAAGGCGGCGATATTTTTTTGCACCCATTCCAAGGATGCTTGCTGGTCCAATAAGCCATAATTGCCCGAAACTTTGTTGGGCGACTCGGCACTTAGGTCCGGATGGGCCAGAAAACCGAAAATATTGAGTCGATAATTTACCGTTACCACAACAATTCCCTGCTTTCCATACTTTCACCATCATAGCGATATTCGGAGGCATCGCCGGCAACGTTCCCGCCCCCATAAAAATATACCAGCACGGGCAAGTTTTTGGTATTATGTTTGGCGGGGGTCCATACGTTCAAATACAGACAGTCCTCGTTCAATCCGGCAGACCGTGATTTCATATCGCCGAAAACCATTGCCTGTACAGGTCTGGGGGAGAAAGTCTTGGTAACTTGAACGCCATGCCATGGTTCCAGGGGCTGTGGGGCTTTCCACCTTAGCTCCCCAACCGGAGGTTTTGCGAAGGGAATGCCAAAATACGTCTGTATACCGGTGTGGGTATGATAGTCCCCTTCAACAATCCCGTTCTCCAAAGCTGTCCTTACAGGAAAGGCATCACTTGTCTGGGAAAGCCCCAGAGAGGATAACAAAAGGCAAATAGCGAATAAAAAGTTCGATATTTTCATAATTCCATAAATGTATCATTATGATACAATAATACTTTTTTATTTTTGACTTTTACCATTTCTTTGTAAAAAAATTTAAGTTGAAAGAAAAAAATTCCAAGGACCTTCCTGCACTTGAGTGCCATATCCCACATTTAGCCTATGATTCGGTTATTTTTGGGTACCATGACAGCGAACTGCATATATTGATCCTCGAGTACCACAATAGTGGTCTCTATGCCCTTCCGGGCGGGTTTGTAAAGAGGGATGAAAATCTTGATGATGCCGTTAAGCGCGGCTTAACGGAGCGGACAGGGCTTCGAGAGGTGTATCTGGAGCAATTCTCAACCTTTGGAAAGGTAAATAGATCGAAGGGAAGGGTAATGAAAAAAATATTGGAAGCCAATGGATATGCCCCGGAGCAGGGGCACTGGCTCTTGGATCGTTTTATCTCGGTCGCCTATTATGCCCTTCTGGACCATTCTAAGGTAACCCCTGTCCCGGATGCCCTATCCGACTCCATGAACTGGTATCCTGTGGACGGTCTTCCCCCTTTGATAATGGACCATAAGGATATCGTGAAAAAGGCCGTGGAGGTACTTCGCCAAAATTTGGACAAAAAGTTGGTGGGCAGTAACCTATTACCGCCCAAATTTACCATGAGGGCCCTGCAGCAGGTATATGAGGCCATTCTTGGGGAAAAATTGACCAGGACCAATTTTCAACGCAAGATCTTGTCGGCCGATATGGTGGTCCGACATGAAAAACAATTTTTGGGAGGGGCCCATAAAGCCCCTTACCTGTATAGTTTTAAGTCTTGAACCCGTGTTCTATTTTTTTGCATCCATCCCAAGGCATAGATAGGACGTTAAGATTTCCCATTGAAACTTTTGGAAGCCCGCCCATCCGGCCTCCGCGATCATGGTATTGATCAACTTTCTGTCACCCGCTTCGCGTCCCCGGTTGTTAATGGTCTCATCCGTACCTATTTCTTGGGCCGTTATGGTATTTTTATGAAGGGATACCTTAAAAACACTGCGGCTCTTGTTTTTAAAAAAATGGGAGGTGACCGGCGTTTTTTTATCGGTTGCCAACGGATCGGAGGAAGGCCTCACCGTGAATTGGGCGGAATCCTCTTTTATGGACACATTACAGATCTTTACCCAGTTGATGGGTAGGGGACCCGTAAATTCGATTAGGATATAATCGTTTATCTGAGGCAGGTCGGGACTGTATTTTTTTTCGCCCGAACGGTCGAAGAGCTGGAATTGGGCTGGAATTTCCTCTATATCGCTCCAAGAATTGATATCGAACAATCGTTCCACCGATTTGGTATAGTGAAGTGCTGCCTCTTCTTTGGTGGCATACGTTTTGGAACTGGTATAGGATTTGTTCTTTGCGGCCTTTCCTTTTAATACCCTAAGTTCCTTTTTAATTTTTCCCAATAAACTCTTTATTCCCATCCATACATTCTATTAGTTCCGCACATCGGTCCGGCAAATTACCGTCACTGAATGACTTCTTACCTATCTATTTCAATGTAATGCGGCCACTGGCCATTAGCAATACATCCAAAAGGCATATACGATTATAGTGGTAACGAAAGCCTTAACAGCGCAATTTATTTACAAAAAACAAGATTGGTTGCCTGTATGGGTTTAATTTTTTGCTCGATGGATCAAGGAAGAAAATTTTAATGCTGTGGAAGGCATCGGTCACTCAGCTTACTATATACCCTATCCATAGTAAATAAGGGTGTAGGCCGAGCGTCGCAGGAGAACGTATTGATTAGACCCTTGGGATAGGTTTCCAATTCCTGATTTTCGTTGCCTTCGATTATTTGTACTTCTAGGTGTAGTGGAGCTTTCCTGGGGGTTAAACGTTCTCGGTCTTGCCAACTGAGTGGATAGCTTTCTTGATTCTTGTATAGGTGCCACAACGACAGATGTTCCCGCTCATGGCAGTTTCTATTTCCCCATCGGTGGGACTGGGATTTTTGTTCAGGAGGGAAGTGGCCGACATGATCTGGCCAGCCTGACAATAACCGCATTGATATACGTCATGCTCCAACCAAGCCTTTTGTACGGGATGGTCACCGTTTTCTGAGAGCCCCTCTATAGTGGTTATGGATTGGTCTCCAACTGCGGATACTGGCAGTTGACAGGATCTTACGGCAGTATCCCCAAGGTGTATCGTGCAAGCGCCACATTGGGCGATACCACAGCCATATTTGGTCCCAACCAAGTTAAGGTGGTCCCTAAGTACCCAGAGCATGGGGGTCGTCGGATCGATATCCAAATGTTGTTCTTTTCCGTTGATGTTCAAGGTGAAATTTGCCATGGTTTTGGGTATTAGGGAATAATGGGCTTAAGTTAGGGAATTTACGGGAATCCTAAAAGTCCCTTTCGAAACAATTTCACCAGTCGTTACAAATAGTTGTAAAATTGGTATGGGCTAGGATTTTACCGATATTGAAATTCAAAAGTACTTTTATGATGTACATATTTTCTTTACAATGCCTTCTTGAAAACTATGATCTGCAAGCGCTATGATCTCACGGATTTTTTTTGCATCTTGACCCAGAAATAAACCGCTCATGGATTTACTTCGTATTTTACGCTTACTTTCGTTCAACTCAGCTGAAAAAATTACTATAAATGGGCAGTCTTAAATTAAGATTTCTTTTCCCTATTCTCTTCCTATCTTTTTATGGTCAGGTATTGTTGTCCCAAGAGGTGGTACCTAAATTGAACTTTGTAAACATAAAGGATGGAATTTCCAAAGTTGGCGTTTACTCCATAGTTCAGGACAAGGAAGGTTTTATATGGATAGGGACCAATGGCTCGGGTCTTTATCGATATAGTGGTATGGACTTTAAAATTTATAAACATGAACTGTACGATAAAACATCCTTGAACAGCAGTTTGATTTTTACGACCTATATAGATAGTAATAACAGGTTATGGGTGGGTACTGAAGAAGGGCTGAACCTCTATGACAGGGACAACGATCGGTTTAAAAGGATCAAGGTATTGGATGGTGGGGATGGTGCGAATACAATTTCCATTAGTAGCTTACAGGAAGATTCCACGGGGCACCTTTACATAGGAGGGTATGAAAAAGGACTGTTCCGTTTGGATATGGAAAGTTTTAAGGTGGAGAAAGTTGGGGTCAATGATCCCCATGGAAGCTCGCCGCTTGTCATGCAATGCATTAAAAGGAACCGTTACGGGAAAATTTATGTGGGGACCAACAGGGGACTTTTTGAAATAGGTAACAAATCGGGAGTTCTTAAAAGGGCCTATTTTCAAGGAAGAAACAATAGGGCGACAGTAAGTGCCCAGATTAAATCCCTTTTGATCGATGACCGGGATAATATTTGGATCGGAAGTTTTTATGAAGGTCTGTACAAGGTAAGCAGTTCAGATTTTGATGGAGAGGAACTGTTCAAGATAGACAAATATGTATTTACCCAGAATCCATTTTTTACCATCATCACTCTTCCCGATGGAACGTTGATGTGCGGCACTGAAAACGACGGACTTTTTCATATAAATGAACAAGGGGACGTGCTTAACCATTATTTGGCGAAGAAAGATGATAAAAGTAGTATTTTGTCCAACTCCATTTGGTCCCTCTATGTTGATGACGCCGAGAGGATTTGGCTGGGCTACTATAATAAAGGAATCGCACTGTACGATAAACTATACGATAAATTTGAAGGGATATCAAGTTCTTACAATAACCCCAATTCTTTGCAGATAAGTTCGGTAAGTTCCATTTCGGAAGATGCCACTGGAAAGTTATGGATAGGAATGGATGGTGGTGGTATAGATGTCCTTGACCAACGGACAAACACGTTTATCCATATCAATTCTTCTGAAGAGGGGCCATATTCCGGGCTTACAAGCGATTATATACAAAGTATCCTTATCGATGGCGAACAAAATATCTGGGCCGGCAGTTGGGAAAGTGGCATATACTTACTGAAGAAAGGGTCCAAAAAATTCATAAATTTTAATTTGGAGAATACAAATGGCCAGTTAAGCTCTAATACCGTCACCAGTATTACAGAAGATTCCAAAGGCACCATTTGGATCGGGACCTATAGAAGCGGTCTGCATTCGTACAACCCCGTTACGGGACAATTTGTCCATTATAGTTCCGCTCCTTTTATTGAAAGTGGCATTGTAAACAGTGATATATGGAAAGTATTGGTAGACAGCAGGGACAACATTTGGTTGGGGACCACAAGGGGACTTTTCAGAGTAGGGAGGGAGGACAAAGATAATTTTTCGGTTACGCCCATGACTGACAAAATGCCCTTGGAATATAAGAACAACTCATCGGCCAACCATATTCTCTCCCTATATGAGGGTGCCGACAAAATATTATGGATCGGCACCAAGGGGGCGGGGATGTTCAAATTTGATCCAAGGACGGAAATTTTTACGTGGTATAATACATTGAACGGCCTAAAGGAAGTAAATGTTTGCAGTATTGTCCAAAGTCTGGATGGAAATATCTGGGTATCCGGAAATTCGGGAATTACGAAATTAAATATAGAAACTGATGGGTTTACCAATTATAATATAAATGACGGACTGCTTTCCAATGATTTCAATATGAACTCGGCCTTTAGGGATGAAGAAGGCAGAATTTATTTTGGTGGTTATCAAGGGATAGATTTCTTTGATCCGCAAAACATTAAAACCAATACACATATACCCCCTTTATATTTATCCGATTTCAAGCTGTTCAATGAAAAGACGATGCCCGGACAGAAGGGTTCCCCGTTAAAGAGGGTAATTTCAGAGACCGATAGCATAGTTCTTACCCATAAACAATCCGTATTTACACTTGAGTATTCTGGGATCAACTTTACCCGCCCCGAAGAGAACGTATACGCCTATTATTTGGAAGGGTATGAGAAATCATGGAACTTTGTGGGGGAAAAGAGAAGTGCTACCTATACCAATCTAGATCCGGGAGACTATATTTTTAAATTAAAGGCGGCCAATAACGATGGTGTATGGAGCGAAAAGCCCTTACGTCTTTTTATAACCGTGCTCCCTCCTTGGTGGAAAGCAAGCTGGGCCATAATCTCCTATGTTGTATTGTTTATTTTTGGCATCTACCTTCTGAACAAATTGACCAGTGCCAGACTGCGGGAAAAACAATTGATCAATACAGAAAGGGAGAAACGGTTACGGGAAAAGGATATGGATGAAAAGAAGTTCCAATTTTTCACCAATATTTCCCATGAATTCAGGACACCGCTTACCCTGATACTAAATCCGATACAAGATATCATCCGCGACGAAAGCTTAAGCCTGCCCCAACGGATAAGGGAAAAACACCAGGTTATACATAAAAACACCGATAGACTCTATAGGTTGGTAAACGAACTTCTGGATTTTAGAAAATTGGAACTGAACAAAATAGGTGTAAGGGCAAAGCAGCTCAATGTGACGGAACTTACAAGGGAAATATTGAGCCACTTCGCCTCGGAGGCCTTTGAAAGGAACATACACCTTTCCCTAGATACCGACCTAGGGGAACAAATGGTCTGGTCGGATCCTGGAATGTTGGAAAAAATTATTTTTAATATACTTTCCAACGCCTTTAAAGTGACCCCGGAAGGTGGCGCTATAACCGTCCAACTTTTGTCCAGTGATAGTCTGTACGAATTGCCATTGGTAGATGAACACAAACCCACCAAAGGAATTGAGATGCTTATTTCCGATACCGGCCCTGGACTGGAAAAGGAGGAACTTACCAAAATATTCGAACGTTTCTACCAGGTTGAAAATTTGAACAAATCCTATTATGGAGGTACGGGAATAGGACTGGAAGTTGTGCAAAACTTCGTCAATTTGCTCAAAGGTAAAATAGAGGTGAAGAGCGAAGTGGGAGAGGGGACTACCTTTAAGATCGTCTTGCCCATCCACAACGTGCACCTTATGGCTGAAAACGCATTGGGACCGGAACATATAAAAGACGGTTTCAAGACCGACCTACACGTAGGGGAAACGACGGAAATACAGGATTTTGATGAGCTGTCGAGTGCTTATACCTTGTTGATCGTTGAAGACAATAATGAGCTCCGGAATTATTTAAGGACCGAGCTTAAAGGTCAGTACAAAGTGCTTTTGGCCCGTAATGGCAAGGAAGGTCTTTCAGTGGCCAGAACCACCTTACCGGATATCATTATTGCGGATATCATGATGCCCGAGATGAACGGACTTGACTTCTGTAAGAAAATAAAGGGAGACATTAAGACGAGCCATATTCCATTGATGATGCTTACGGCCAAAGCCCTTATAGACGATCGCATGGAAGGTATACAAATGGGAGCGGATGCCTATATGGTGAAACCTTTTGACATGCGGTTGTTAAAGCTTCGTTTATCTCAACTGATTACCAGCAGACAGCTAATTTTCAATAAGTACTTTAGTGTGATCAGCGATGTACCGGTAATGGTGAATACTTCATCCTTGGATAAGGAATTCATTGAAAAAGTGTTGAACTATATCAACAAGAATATTGATGACCCGGAGCTGAGTGTAGAAACCATGGCCTCACAGCTAAATTTAAGCAGAAGTCAATTCTACCGTAAAATCAAGGCACTGACAAATCAAAGTGCTGCGGAGTTTTTAAGGAATATCAGGCTGCAGAAGGCGAAACAAATGATCGAAAATGGAAATTCAAATATTACGGATGTCTGTTACAAGGTTGGTTTTACGTCCCCGTCCTATTTCACTAAATGCTTTAAGAACTATTTTGAACAGTTGCCTACAGATGTTTGATTCGGGACAAGTATCCATATTTTAGGTTCACTCTTTGGTCAAAGGCATATAGAGCGGGGATTGATACCCTCTGCTGGCATGCGTTCATTTTGGACCATCTTTGAACATTCCTGGCCTTGGAAATTTTCTAAATGATAATAATTTTTCGAATTTCTTCCAAGCAGCGTAGCAACCCAATTGTCTTTTCTTCAGTTCTCTTTATTCTCATCTTCAACTATTGTCAAAATATATAAACTATGATGCGTATCCTATAATATATGTTGCATAAAAATGCCAATTGCTCAATCTTGCGCCATAATTTCCATTGGATGCACGATAATTGCTAGGCCATATTTAATATTAATTTAACATTTGAGGAAATGAAATCGAACCTTTCAAAATTCAACTGGAAGCAATTGGTTGAGGTACTTCTGGCAGTGGCCGTTGTTGGCCTACTTGTATTTATAGTTGTTTTCGTGCTTTAAAAACAACAACAGCTCAAGGTGAAATCGGTAGCAGACCAGTGTATTTTGGAAGGGAAAAAATTAACCTAAACTAAATCAATAAATGATGCTAAAGTTAAAATTTATGATTATCGCTTTGGTTTTGGTCTGCACCCAAAATGTTCTTTCGCAGGCGAATACCATAAGGGGCAGCGTGACCGATGCTTCGGGAATGCCGTTGCCGGGGGTGACCGTGATGGTAGAGGGCACTACAAACGGGGTTACAACCGATTTTGATGGCAATTACAGTATTTCGAACGTATCCGGTACGGCCAACCTTGTTTTTTCGTATATCGGAATGACCACCCAGACCGTACAGGTCGGACAACAGACTACCATAAATGTGGTCTTGGAAGAATCCCTGGAATCGTTGGAAGAAGTGGTGGTAATAGGTTACGGTGTCCAAAAGAAGGCGCTGACCACGGGAGCTAACCTGAATGTGAAAGGAGAGGATATCGCTGCATTAAATACCGGTACGGCTATGGAAGCGTTACAGGGAGTAGCACCTGGTATCAGTATTACCAGAAATAACGGGAGCCCTGGTGCAGGGACCAAGGTTACCATTCGTGGTCTGGGGACTATAGGAAATTCCAGTCCCTTGTATATTGTAGATGGGGTGGCAGTTGGTAATATCGACTATTTAAATTCCTCTGATATTCAATCCATTGATGTATTGAAAGATGCGGCCTCGGCGGCCATTTATGGATCTAGGGCCGCCAACGGGGTTGTCTTGGTAACGACCCATAAGGGAAGAAAAGGCAGTCAGGCTACGGTGCAGTACGATAGCTACTATGGATTTCAGAAGATTTATAAGAACGTATCCCCTCTAAATGCACAGGAATATATGTTCATTATGGATGAGGGCAGGATAAATGATGGTCTCCCCGCGAACAACTGGGAAGCCCTCTTACAGAACAATAGTTGGCTGAACGATAATTTTGCGGGAAACCTAGGTACCCAATTAGGTGCGGAAGTATGGCAAATGCTTCAAAATGGCTGGGAAGGCACCAATTGGATAGATGAATTATCTTCAAATAATGCACCTATCAGTAGCCATTCCCTAAATGTCACTGGAGGAAGTGAAAATAGTACCTATGCCTTCGGAGTATCTTATTTTGATCAAACGGGAATTTTGGGAGGGCAACTGACCGATGCGGGTTTTAAAAGGCTGACCGCTAGAATGAACACGGAGTTTGTACTGTTCAAAAACGATGAGCACAGTATCATTACCTTTGGGGAAAACCTGACCTATACCAACACGGAAAACAGAAGTGTTGCCACCGGTAATATTTACTATAACGATTTGCACAATGCGTTGGTGCAAAATCCATTGATGCCCGCTTATTGGGACCAATCTCCCGATCCAAATGGTTTTACGCCTACATTGGACGGATGGGCCCGGGGCCAGACCAATCCGTTGGCGGTAATGTTCTATCGCCATAATTACAGCAATTTGGGAAATAAGAACAATACTATAGTGGGCAATGTTTATGTGGAAATTGAACCGTTCAAAAACCTGAAATTGCGATCTTCTTACGGCTTTGATTCGTGGTTTGGGCATGGCCGTTCTTGGACCCCTACCTATGGTTTGGGCGTTCTTTACAACAATTCGGTTGATGCGGCCGCCCAAAGTCAGTATATGGGCGCCAATACCACCCTGACAAATACCCTGTCCTATGATCATTCCTTTGGGGACCACCAGCTAAATGTGTTGATCGGTAATGAATTCTATAAAAATGTCCTTAATAATGAAGTGGGTGGAAGCATGGCCAATACACGGTTCGGGTTGCCACAATACGCTTTTTTGAACAATGTGGATAAAAGTGATATAAGTGCCATCAATACCTATGGTGCGGATTGGGCCGCCGGTGGAGGTGCTCTATTGTCCTATATGGCAAGGGCGCAGTATGATTATAAAGAGAAATACCTCTTTTCCGCAACTATGAGGGCAGATGGCTCGTCAAATTTTGCGAAAGGAAACCGATGGGGGTATTTTCCTTCCGCCTCGGCCGGTTGGGTGCTTACCAATGAAGATTTTATAGGAAGTGATAATAGTGTAGTCGACTTTGCAAAACTCAGGGCTAGCTGGGGACAGAATGGAAATCAATCCATCGATAATTTTATCTATAGCTCCAATATTGCATATCTCAATCCCGGTTATTATTTTGGGGATACCAAACCTATTTCCGGACCTACCGCCGTACCGGCAAGGGTGACCAATCCGGATGTAAAATGGGAAACTTCCGAACAGTTAAATTTTGGGTTGGATGCCAGATTCTTTGACTCGCGAATGGCTTTTACAGCCGAATGGTATAAGAAGAAAACCATGGATTGGTTAGTTGTTCCTCCACAACTGGGAACTGCTGGAGCTGGACCTCCTTATAAAAATGGTGGGGACATAGAGAATAAAGGTTATGAACTTATGTTGTCATGGAACGACAATATAGGGGATTTTAAATATGGAGCTTCCATAAGTGGTGCCTTTAACAAGAACGAGGTAACCAGAATCGATAATGCCGAAGGAATCATACAAGGTCCCCAGCATGTCCTTTCCCAAGGAACCGCAGCGGTATCAAGGGTAGAAGTAGGCAAACCCATAGGATTCTTTTACGGTTATGAAACGGCGGGTATCCTACAGACACAGGATGAAGTGGATGCCTATGTAACACCAGATGGGAACCCCTATTTTAGCGATCAGCGTCCTGGGGATGTTCGGTTTGTGGATCAGAACAATGACGGACTGATCGATGAAGCGGACAAACTTATGTTGGGCAATCCCAATCCCGATTTTGAACTGGGTATCCAATTGAATGCAGAATACAAAGGTTTTTATGCCAACACGACCTTATCGGGGAAGTTTGGTATGCAGGTGATGCAGTCGTACAGATCTTTTGCGGATAACTATACCCAAAATTATACCACTGAAATATTCGATCGATGGCATGGTGCGGGAACCTCCGATAGATTGCCCCGATTAAGTTCTGTGTCGAACAGGAACAATAACTGGATTTCCGATATTTATATGCAGGATGCCGATTATTTAAGGATCAATAACCTTACGGTAGGTGTTAAACTGGGACAGTATCTATCCAATCTAAGTTATATCAAGGATATAAAGTTCTATTGCGCCATAAACAACCTTTATACGTTTACGAAATTCGAAGGTATGGATCCCGAGGTCTCATTTGGGCATGATGCCGGTTGGGCCTCTGGTATCGACTTGGGACTGTATCCATTACCGAGAACGGTAATGTTCGGGGTAAATGTTGCGTTTTAATTTTAAATAGCTGATGATGAAAAAAATAGCAAGTTATATATGTATTGCAACGATGGTAATGGCAACCGGTTGCAGGGAAGATCTTTTGGACACCGATAATCTATATGAGAAAAGTTTGGATAATTTCTATAGGACCCCAGATGATATAAATGAAGCCATTTCTGGAGTGTACAATGCCTTGTACGTAGGGGGAATCCATAGTGACGAGGGAATTGCCGCTAATTTAATGTCCGATATGATGTTGGGCGGAGGTGGTCCGGATGACAGGTCTGCAAAAAATGTTGATAATTTTGTAGATCCCGAGGAAGATACCTATCACGATCTGTGGAAGGAAACCTACAATGGGGTTACACGTGCAAACGCCATAATCGAAAAAGTGGAGGAAATTGATTTTGGTACTTTCTTTGATACGGAAGCGGAAGCGGCCGCATTTAAGAACCAGACCATTGGTGAATCCCACTTTATGAGGGCATTCTTTTACTTTAGGGCCGCCAAGTTTTTTGGGGGCATGCCGCTTATTTTGAAGATTGACGATCCGAGGGAAGCTCCAAGATCAACTTTTACGGAAACCTTCGCGCAGATTGCATCCGATTTAAAGATTGCCATAGAGACCATGCCATCGGAACCGTTTCCAAGTATTCCGACCGCTAGTTATGGGCATGCGAATAAATGGACGGCCCAAGCTTATATGGCCAGGGTCTTTTTGTTCTATACAGGTTACATGACCAATATGGAGGGGCAGCCAACCAGTGATATGCCATTGGCGGATGGGGGTTCCTTGTCCAAAACGGATATCCTGGCGTATTTAAACGATTGTATCGCCAATAGTGGGCATGAATTGGCCGATGATTTCAGAAATCTATGGCCGTATTCCTATGTGAATGAAAGTGCAGGCACTACCGTACTTCCCTGGGCCGAGGAGGAAGGTTTGGACTGGGTGGGCCAGGACGGTCATACGCCTACATTTGGAACCGGAAACTATGAGACCATGTTCGCACTGAGATATTCCACTACAAACTGGGACGCGGGTCAGAAGTACAACAATAGAATGCCCTTGTTCCTAGGTATCCGTGATAATTCCATGGTGCCTTTTGGGACCGGTTGGGGCTGGGGAACGGTAAATCCAAAATTGTGGAACCAGTGGGACGATGCCGATCCGCGAAAGGAAGGCTCCATACTGGAATTGGGAAATGCAGAACAGGGAACGGACAGTTACGAAGCCAATAAAGGAGACCATGAGACAGGTTTCTTCAATAAAAAATATACCACTATACAACACCAAGACCCAGACCCGGATGGTACGGATGGGGTAAAGGGGATGTTCTATTTTTTATATGATATGGTGAACGGCGACCCCATGCAGTTATGGGCCGCCCAAGATTATATCCTTATGCGTTACGCCGATGTACTTCTGATGCATTCCGAGATTTCTGAAACCGCTACGGGGATGAACCTAGTTCGTGGAAGGGCAGGTTTAGGTCAGATCGGTTACTCCTTGGACGCTTTAAAACAAGAACGGCTTCATGAGTTCGCCTTTGAAGGATTGCGTTGGTTCGACCTGGTTAGATGGGGAGATGTGAATACCGCCTTTGACGAAAGCATTGATGTTAGAAACTCTGGAATCGATGCGGTTTACAATGTTACCTATAGGCCTGAGACCAAAGGATTGGTGCCGGTTCCGGAATCGGAGATCAGATTGTCCGCAGGCGTTTATGAACAAAATCCCGGATGGTAGCAGTATTCTTAATCAAAAAATATAAAAAGATGAAAAATAACAATATACTATCTTTTGGATTGTTCATGACCGGCATCCTTATGTTGGTTCTGGGTTGTGAACCTATTGAAGACAGGGATTATTTAGAAAATTCCACCGATGTGGAAGGGGTGGAATTGATCGCTACACAAAGTACCCCGGGAGGGAACAAAATAGAGCTTGATATGGTTACTCCGGGGGTCACGGGTTTTTGGGACTACAACCTTGGTCGGGCATTCACCGATAAGGTAGAATTTGTATACCCGATTCCAGGTACGGCAACATTTACCTTTAACGGAACCCTAGGGGCGGAATTCTTTACCAAGACCATTGAGGTACAGATCGATCAGTTAGACAATGCGCTGCACCAAGACTGGTACGATCTGGTAAGCGACGAGACTGCCGTGGGCAAAACGTGGGTTTTTAACGGAGGTCCTACAGCGGACGGTGGAATGTGGTGGTATATGTCACCACCCAATGATCCCACAGCATGGGGAACCGCTTGGTGGAATGCCGCAGGGGATTGCTGTCCCCCTACCGACGCAGCAGGAAGAATGGAATTCGATTTGGATGGCGCCGCAAATTTTACGTATTATTCCGGTCCGGAAGCAACCCCTGTGGTAGGTAGTTTTGTACTCGATGTGGCCAATCAGACATTACAGGTAAACGGTGCAAATATTTTGGGAGCTGAACAGGGAAATCCAGAAGGGCTGTATACCATTATTTCATTGACCCCCGATGAGATGGTGCTTTACTTTGAGAACAATGCGGGCGGTACAGGCTGGACATGGATATTTAGGCCTGAATAAGGTATATAATCAAGATTTGGGAGCAATAGATATTCCCTATATCAATTTTATCGGTTAAAATAAGATTAGTTAGTTCAGTTCATGGAATCAGGTGGTTGATTCTTAAAGAAGCCTTACCGGTTGGTAGGGCTTTTTTTTATCGAACCTATTTCCCGATACAAAAATTGGCAAATATATTTCCCAACAGATCGTCCGAAGTGATTTCGCCCGTAATTTCCCCAAAATGGTAAAGCGCCTGTCGGATGTCTATGGCCATCAGGTCGCCCGGAAGTCCGTCGTCCATTGCTTGCTGTACCTGCTCTATGGCTTCCAGTGCCTTTAGGAGGGAATTGTAGTGCCTGGTATTGGTCACAATGGTCCCATTGTTGCGCAGGGCCCCTGTATTTACGTATTCCAAAAGCTTTGATTTCAAACTTTCCACCCCTTCCCCCGTTTTGGCGGAGATAAAATGTAAGTGGGGGAGCTGTGCGTCCAATGCTTCTCTCGAATGCGCTTCCAGTGTATCGCTCTTATTGGCCAATACCAATAAAGGCTTATGGGGCTGGTTGGCCCTTATCCTGTCGAGCTCCACTTTGCTAAGGCGTAGTTTTTCGGGATCGGAAGCCAGGTTATGGGCATCTACCAAAAGAACCACTATCTGGGCGAGCTCCATTTTCTCAAAAGTCTTTTTTATCCCGATTTTTTCCACTATATCCTGGGTGTCCCGTATACCGGCGGTATCTATAAATCGGAACCCGATGCCCCCTATGGCAATTTCATCCTCAATAGTATCTCTGGTGGTGCCGGCCACCTCGCTTACAATTGCGCGCTCTTCGTTCAAGAGCGCGTTCAGGAGGGTGGACTTCCCAACATTCGGCTCGCCCACAATGGCAATGGGGATTCCATTTTTGATCACATTGCCCACCGCAAAGGAATCGATAAGCCGTTTTAGGATTTCCTTTATCTTGGTCAAGAGGGCCCTAAATTGTGCCCTATCGGCAAATTCAACATCTTCCTCGGCAAAATCGAGTTCCAGTTCCATCAAGGAAGCAAAATTGAGGAGCTCTTCCCGCAATTTTTTTATCTCGTTGCTAAAGCCGCCCCGCATCTGTTGTATGGCTATTTGGTGGCTCGCCTCATTGTCCGATGCGATCAGGTCGGCCACCGCCTCCGCCTGGCTTAGGTCCAGCTTTCCATTCAAAAAGGCACGGAGCGTAAATTCGCCCGCTTCGGCGGTCCTGCACCCGTTCCGTAAAAAAAGTTGGATGATCTGTTGTTGTATATAGGGCGAACCATGGCAGGAGATCTCCACCACGTCATCCCCGGTATAAGAATGGGGCCCTTTAAAAATGGAAATCAACACTTCGTCCAAGATACGTTCCCCATCCATGATATGGCCCAAGTGAATGGTATGTGATCTTTGCTCGGTAAGTTCCTTGCCACGTACCGACCTAAAGAAGGGCCCTACAAGGCCAAGGGCCCCCGGTCCGGAAATCCTGACCACCGCAATGGCCCCCGCTCCTGAAGCCGTGGCAAGGGCTATAATAATGTCTTTGGGAAGCATAGATGTATTTTGCATACAAAAATACGATTAATAACAGCTGTGCACAACTAGGTGGATTTTGGTAGTGGCCAATTAAGGAGGGAAGCAAGCGTTGTCGCTCCTACATTTTTTGTGCATAAAGAAAGCGCTACAAGAAAAAATTTGGACCGTTTCCGCCCCTATAGCGTTTCCCAAATGGCCCGTGGATATCCTTTTAACGGTAATAAATACTTCTGGGCGTTACGGAAATATCCTTCAAATTCGCTGGTTTTTTGATAAAACCCAAAAGTTGGTTCCTTTGTCGAGTAATAATGCCCTTTAAAGATTTTCTTGCCCGTCCAGATTACAATGGTGCTACTTTCGTCCTACAAATTTCTAAGTTGAAGATCATGCGGAAGTATTTTATAATAATGGTATTTGCAGTGTTCCAATTGGGATTGGCCCAAGAGGTAGAGCTTACGTCCAAGGACAGTATAGTGGTAAGTTCTTGGATGGTAGGGCTGGGAACGAACATAGTGGACGATTCCGGTTTTATGTTCGAGCACCTTTTTGAAGTGGAGGACGCCTGGCATGCGGTCCCCTTCCCTTCAAGGATCAGTATTGGACGATATTTCAGGAGCGGTATTGGTTTGGAAGCGATCGGTACCTATAATAAATATAAGGAAGGAAAAGTGGTGGATCGGGCCGTGAACATGGAAGATAAGGACTATTTCGGCTTGGACGCAAGATTGTCGTACGATCTTAACAAATTGGTTGGACAGACCGCTTGGTTCGATCCTTATGTAGGTGCGGGTATTGGATATACCGATGCAAATGATGTTTCCCGGGGGACCTACAATGCCGTTATAGGTTTTAGGACCTGGTTTTCCGATCGAATTGCGCTCGACCTGAGTTCCAGCGGAAAATGGAGTATGGGAAATAAGGCTTCCAACCACATTCAACATGCTGCCGGTCTGGTCTACCAGTTTAATATGGAAAAGGAACTTTCCAAAAAAGGAAAGGAAAAACTGGCCCTGATGGAAGAACTGGCCAATGAAAGGCAACGAGTGGCAGATTCTACCGCCGCTGCCGATAGGGCCAAGGAACTGGCCGAACAATTGGCCCGCCAACAGGAAGCGGATAGGATTGCCGCTGCGGCAAAGGCCAAGGCCGATGCAGAAATGAAGAGGCGTACGGACCTTGAAAACGAAATCAAGGCTTTGGGGAATGTCCATTTTGCCCTGAACTCTTCCTACCTAAACAACGGCTCCAAGGAAATCCTGAACAAATTGGGCGCTATCTTGCATAGGGAACCTACAGTATACCTTGAAGTTTCTTCCCATACCGATAGTAGGGGCGAAGAGAGTTATAACTTATGGTTGTCCAAAAGACGAGTGGACCGAACCATAGATTATTTGGTGGAACAGGGAATAGCAACGGATCGGTTGACAGCGGAGGCACATGGGGAAAATGATCTGCTGAACGAATGTGATGACCATACATATTGTTCCGAGGAAAAACACTTCGTGAACCGTAGATCTGAATTTAAGGTGATAAAGTTTTAGGATGCCATAGATAGTTTAAGTGTTTACAATTCGTGCATGCACCCATGGTCTTCCATGGGTGTGGCCGTTTTGAACAGGTACGCTCTCCCATGTCCTATATTCAAAAATCCTCAATTGTCGTTTTTTCGGGTTTTCTTTTTTTGTTTGGGCGGTATATCCATAATTAATATGCGATCCCGTACTTTTAATTGCTGAAATACGTTTTTAGGTAAAGGGATTTCCTTTACTGATCAAAACATTGTATCTGGTCTTTTTCGGAACTGTTAATCCATTATCGTTCAAATGCTGGACAGAAGCATAAATTTTTTAATAGGTAACAAACTGGTGGCATTTATCCTGCTGCTTTTATTCTTGGGATGGGGAATCGTGAATTCCCCTTTCGATCTGGGTATGGGCATTTTGCCCCATGATCCCGTGAACGTAGATGCCATCCCCGATCTTGGGGAAAACCAGCAGATCGTTTATACCGAATGGAACGGACAATCACCTCGGGATATTGAAGATCAGATAACGTATCCTTTGACCTCTACCTTATTGGGCATCCCCGGCATTAAGACCGTTAGAAGTTCATCCATGTTCGGATTTTCCAGTATTTACATCATTTTTGAAGAGGACATCGACTTCTATTGGGCCAGGGGCCGCATACTTGAAAAATTGAGTTCCATACCCTCGAATCTTTTGCCCAAGGACGTGAGGCCTACCTTAGGGCCCGATGCTACGGCGATGGGCCAGATTTTTTGGTACACGCTCGAAGGCCGCGATCAACAGGGGAAGGTTACTGGAGGATGGGATCTTCACGAGGTGAGGAGCGTTCAGGATTTTTATGTCAAAAACGCCCTTGCCGCTACCGAAGGGGTATCGGAGGTGGCCTCTATCGGTGGTTTTGTCCAGGAGTATCAGGTGGATGTCGATCCCGAACTGATGAAACAGTACAACGTTTCCCTCTCCCAAGTGGTCAGGGCACTTAAGGAAAACAATAAGGACGTTGGTGCCAAGACATTGGAAATCAATCAGGCTGAATATTTTATAAGGGGTTTGGGATATGTGACGTCCATTGACGACATTGCCAATTCCCCTGTGAGATCGGATAATTTCACACCTATTTTAATAAGGGATATAGCCAAGGTCTCCATGGGGCCGGCAGATCGCCGGGGTATCTTGGACAAGGGTGGGGCAGAGGTAGTCGGTGGGGTCGTAGTATCCAGATATGGCGCCAACCCCCTTAAGGTCATCCAAGGGATCAAGGAAAGGATAAAAGCTTCGGCTGCGGGAATGCCATCCAAAATACTAAAGGACGGTAGCAAAACCACCCTTACGATCGTTCCCTTTTATGATAGGACGGAACTTATCGGGGAAACCTTGGACACATTGGGCGATGCCCTGACATTTGAAATTCTGATCACGGTCCTGGTAGTGATTTTAATGTTGTCCAACCTTAGGGTCTCCGCCCTTATCTCTGGATTATTGCCCGTTGCGGTACTTATGGTCTTTATAGCCATGAAAATATTCAAGGTGGAAGCCAATATTGTGGCCCTTTCGGGAATCGCCATAGCCATTGGGACCATAGTTGATATGGGGATCATCCTTTCGGAGAACATCGTGAGACATTTGGAAATTGAAGGGAACTCCAATAATATAGATCGCACGGTCTATAAAGCGACCACGGAAGTTTCGGGGGCAATCGTGACCGCAGGGCTTACGACCATCATCAGTTTTATTCCTGTCTTTGTACTTACGGGGGCAGAGGGGAAACTCTTTGGTCCTTTGGCATTTACCAAAACCGTTGCACTTTCTGCTGCCCTGGTCACCACCTTGTTCCTCATACCTCCCTTTGCCGCCCTTGTTTTCAGAAAATATGTGGAAGGGAGGTCCATAGGCCTTGTTTTTAATGGGTTTTTGGTTTTTTTGGGTACCGCCGCCGTATTTATGGGCCACTTTCTAGGTTTGGCCCTTTGGGTACTGGCCATCGTGGGGTTCTTAAAAATATACGGTAAATTGTCGCCAAGACAAGCGGCCGTTATTACCCTTTCTTTCTGTTGTGCGTTCATACTCTTACTGTTGGCCATTTACTGGCGGCCACTCGGGTATGGTTGGAACATTTTTTTCAACTTTTTTTTCGTGGCATTGCTATGCGGTCTCGTATTGGGAACGTTTATGCTTTTTATGAAGTATTACACGCAAATTTTAAACTGGGCCCTGCGGCATAAGATGGTTTTTCTTGGTATTCCATTATTTTTTGTTACCTGCGGACTTCTCATTATGGGTTCTACGGGTAAGGAGTTTATGCCATCCTTGGATGAAGGTTCGTTCCTGTTGATGCCCTCTTCCCTGCCGCATTCGGGTACGGCGGTCAACAAAGAGGTATTACAGCGATTGGATATGGCGGTGGCCCAGATTCCAGAAGTTGAAAAAGTGTTGGGCAAGGCCGGTAGGGTGGAGTCGGCACTCGATCCCGCACCGCTTTCCATGTACGAAAACATCATTTTTTATAAAACGGAATACATCGAGGATGAAAATGGGCGCCCCATTCCCTTCAAGGTAAACGAAAAGGGAGATTTTGAGACCAAAAGCGGGGAATTTGTGGGGATGGCCAAAGGAGCCAGTAAGGAGGACCTTGTTCCAGATAGGAAAGGGGAATTTTATAGGAACTGGAGATCATCCGTACGGACGAAGGCGGATATTTGGGAACTCATAAAACAACGGACCACCCTGCCCGGGGTCACTTCGGCCCCCAAATTACAGCCCATAGAGACCAGAATGGTGATGTTACAGACGGGAATGCGATCGCCGATGGGCATTAAGGTAAAAGGACAGGACCTAGGGGAATTGGAACGTTTCGGGAAGTTATTGGGAAATGTACTGAAGGAAGTGGAAGGGGTGGACAAGGAGAGTGTATTTGCGGATAGGATAATGGGAAAACCTTACCTATTATTGGATATAGACCGTAAAAAGACGGCGCGATACGGGATTTCCATCGACCAAGTGCAGGAAGCACTGGAAGTCGCCATTGGAGGGAAGGTAATGGGACAGACCGTAGAGGGTAGGGAACGCTACTCCATAAGGGTGAGGTACCCTAGGGAACTTAGGGCCGGGCCGGAAGATCTGGAAGCCGTATATGTAAACTTGGATAATGGCGGCACCGTTCCCTTGGGAGAGTTCGTAACGGTTAATTATGAACTGGGTCCGCAATCCATTAAGGGCGAGGACGGATTTTATATCGGATATGTAGTTTTTGATAAGCTTCCAGAAATGGCAGAGCAGACCGTTATCGCGAACGCTACGGAAAAGATCCGTAAAAAATTGGAATCGGGCGAACTGCAGGTTCCGCCCGGAATGGAATATGAATTTTCGGGAACCTATGAAAACCAATTGCATGCGGAGAGGACATTGTCCTATGTAGTTCCTTTGGTGCTCATGGCAATTTTTTTGATACTGTATTTCCAGTTCCGTTCCGTGTCCATCGCATTGATGGTGTTCTCCGGCGTGGCAGTGGCATTTGCCGGTGGGTTTATCCTGATCTGGTTGTACGGACAGCCCTGGTTTATGGATTTTATGGGCATTAGGGAACTTTTTAATATCAGGACAGTGTACCTTAGTGTAGCGGTTTGGGTAGGGTTTTTGGCCCTTTTTGGCATTGCTACGGACGATGGGGTGGTCATGGCCACCTATCTGGTACAGGTCTTTAGAAAGAACGATCCAACAAGTATCGCGGAAATCAGGGAATCCGTGGTGGAGGCGGGAAAGAAAAGGATACGGCCCTGTCTAATGACTACAGGGACTACCATTTTGGCCTTGTTGCCGGTACTTACCTCCACTAGCCGCGGCAGTGATATTATGATCGCCATGGCGATTCCCGCTTTCGGAGGTATGTTGATGGCCTTGATAACCTTATTTGTGGTCCCCGTACTGTTCAGTTGGAAAAAAGAAAGAATCTTGTCGGGAAAGGGCCCATCTGTTTAAAACAGAACCTATAAAAGGAATGGGGATTGCTATGGTTGCGTACGGTTGCGGACAGTTATAAAAGAAGGGAAATTGCCAAAAAATGGTTATATTTTGGAATGATCTGGCTTACTTTATTAAGGGTCGCTAGGTGGGAAATTACATCTTAGCAATGAAAATATAAATGGACTTGAATTTATGAAAAAGAAATATGGCATATATGCGATTCTTCTGGGAATTGGCCTGGTACTGGGCTATATTGCGGCCGACAGGGATGGCGGGCACCTGCACCAGGATGGTCAAACCGCGGCTTCCTCAGAACGGTGGACCTGTTCCATGCACCCCGAGATCGTAAAAGCGGCACCCTCCACATGTCCCCTATGTGGAATGGACCTCGTACCGGTGGAAGCGGGTTCGGACGGACTGGACGTAGATCAGTTCAAACTGTCGGAAGAAGCAATGGCATTGGCAAATCTACAGACCCTAACAGTGGGCATGGCAGGAGGGCCAGAAAAAAATACCTTGGTCCTCTCGGGAAAGATAACCCCCAATAAAAGTAACAATACCATTCAGTCCGCACTTTTTGATGGTAGGATGGTAAAACTCAATGTGAGCTATGTGGGACAATATGTAAAAAAAGGGGAGCTCTTGGGCACCATCTACTCTCCCGAGTTGTATGCGGCACAGGACAAGTTGCTTACGTCGGTTTCCTATAAAACATCACATCAAAAGCTGTATGACGCCGCCAGAAACACCCTTGGCCTATGGAAGATGACGGACGAGCAGATCGATGAGGTGATCCGGACAGGAAAACCGATGATGAATTTCCCGTTGTACGCCGATGTCTCCGGTACGGTCACCGAAGTTGTAGCGGCCGAAGGCAATTATTACAAACAGGGGGATGTGCTGTTCCGGCTGTCGGACCTCGGCAGTGTATGGGCCGTTTTTGATGCATACGAAAACCAATTGCCGTTTTTGCAGGAGGGACAGCATATCCAAGTGACCTCCAATGCGTTTTCCGAACGAACCATGGCCGCTCGGATATCGCTCATTGAACCAATAGTGGACAATTTAAAAAGAACCGTGTCGGTAAGGGTATTGCTTCAAAATGGGGAGGGTTTGTTAAAACCGGGCATGTTCGTAAAGGGATCCGTGGAAACATCGTCCCCGGACCAAAAGATTACCATTCCCAAATCTGCGGTCCTATGGACTGGTAAACGGTCCTTGGTCTATATTAAAAGGGATGCAAACCTCCCAGTCTTTGAAATGGCGCAAGTGACGCTCGGCATGTCCATAGGGGACGATTATATTATTTTGGATGGGTTGGAAGTAGGTGATGAAGTGGTCGTTAACGGGACTTTTACCGTGGACGCCGCGGCCCAGCTACAGGGGAAAAAATCCATGATTTCCGGAAAATCGGCCGATAGGGACATGCCTGCCATGTCCGATGCAAGCCCCACGGTGCATCTGCATCCGGTTACGGATATTGCTTTTGGCACCATTCTACAAGAGTATACGGCACTTAAAGATCTTTTGTTCCGATCTGATTCAAAAATGGCTGCGGCCAAATCCCGTTCTTTGGCGGAGAAACTTAAGGGCATACCTCGGGAAGGTCTTGGGGAGAAAATGGGCCTTGAAATTACAAAAGCCGTTGAAAATGCAAAAAAAATGGGATCGGACGGCAGTTTAAGGGAACAGCGCGATCATTTTAAAGGCCTGTCCGCGGCCTTGGTAAACTTATCGGGGCATTTTGGAACCGATGGAAAGGAGGTATATGTGCAGTATTGCCCCATGGCCGACAACAAAAAGGGAGGTACATGGTTGAGTTTCCAAAAGAAGATAGAGAACCCCTATTTTGGCAAGGAAATGCCCAATTGTGGCAAGGTAACGAAAACATTAAAAAAGTAGGGGCGGGTAATACGGTTTTGTTATGGATGGGACTTTTCTCCAGGTCACTTTAGATTTTCCACCCTACCGTAACACCTGCTTTTGCGCCTATCGAAAAAGGTCTTTGAGTTTCAACCCATTTTTGTCCCTCAATTTTTTAAGGATCTTTAGAAATGCAATGGCCGTGATATAGGCATCGCCCAAAGCCGTATGCCTATCTTTTTTGGAGATGTCGAATTTATCGGCCAATTCGTCCAACTTATATGTTTCCTTTCTTTCGATTAGGTTGGATAGGAGCAGGGTCCTCTTGTAAAGGACCGCTGTGTCCAAAACCTTGTTCTTTAATTTGGGAAGGCCGTTCCTTTCCAAGGCCCTGTTGATCATGGTAATGTCAAATTTGGCATGATGGGCCACCACGACAGCGTTTCCAACGTATTCCAGGAAATGCTGTAGTGCCAGCAGTTCGGATACCCTTTCCATGGCACCCCTTTTAAGGATACCATGGATCTTGGCACTTTCTGCATCGTAATGATCTTGCTCTATAAATACCTCAAGGCTATCTTGCAGGGGAATGGCCCCGTTCGTAAGGCTGATCGCCCCAATGCACAACATCCTATCCTTATCGTAATTAAAGCCGGTGGTTTCCGTATCCAGTACCACGAACCTTATCTCATTGATATCGGAAGGAAGCCTTTGGTCGAAGGTCTTTTCATATGCCGTCCAGAAAGGCGGCATATCCTTGCTCTTTTTTTTAAGGAACCAGATCATCGCAGGAGTCCGGTTACTTTAAAACGTACGGAAACGAGTTCCTGTATTTCCTTGATGGTCTTAAAGGTGCGTTTCAGTTTGATCTTTTCGGCCTTAGAAAGCGATTCCAGGGCAATGAACCTACCGGAATCATTGTGCAGCAAGCCTTGTTTGGTACGGAACTTTAAGAGCGCTTTGGACGCATAGGAACAGGCCAGGTACAACTCGTGGTTGTTGGGTTCCAGTTCGGCCAGTTTCTCGTACCGTTCCGCCGTATTGCTAATGGATTTTACGGAATGGGATAATATAAGTACCCGGGCAGCATCTGTAAGGGGCATCAAGGCCCTCCTCTTCAGGTCGAAAAAATCCTTTTTGGCCCCATCCTGCTCTACCAGGAACTGTCTGAAAAATCCTGTGGGAGACGGATTCTGCAGGGCACCACTGGCAAGATGGTAATAAAAAATAGGGTAGGCCTTTACACTCTCAAATATGTACTCCGAAAGGTCATTTACCAGCGTACCGTCCCCATAGGAAATACTGTAATCAAAAAAGATGGAAGACAGCAGCACTTCATCATTTCCGGGATTGGTAATCCAATGTGAGACCACTTCCTTCCATTGGCCCAGGGCCATGCACCATTTTGGATTGGAGGCCATCATTTCCGCGGGACAATATTCATACCCTATTACAAAAAGACCTTTGGTCACTTGGGTGGCAAGTCTTAGGAAATACCCAGTGGTCTGGGCCAGTTCCTTTTCGGGCACATCCTCAAATACCAGTGCGTTGTCCTGATCGGTATGCAATAATTGTTCGCTTCTTCCCTGGCTCCCAAGTGCCAACCATGCGAACTTGACCGGTGGTTCCGTTTCCATGCGCTTAAGGGCAATTTTGATGACCTGCTTGATACAGGCATCGTTCAGTTCGGAAATGATCTTCGAGGTCAGTGTCATGGGGATATTCTGCTCCAGATATCCTTGTAACAACTGCATGATGCCACTGCGAATCGGTTTTATATCCTTGAATTTTTTGGCCCTTTTGATCGCTTTGATCAATACGGCGGGATTGTTCCCCAAGGCCAGCATCACATCATGTTTGGAAAGGATGCCCACTGCCTTGGTATTGACGGTGCCGTCCTTGGTAAGGCATAGATGGCTTATATTGCTCTTCATCATGGCCATTTGGGCCTGGGTAATGGAAAGTTTCCGGGAATAGGTTATTACGGGCGAGGTCATGATCTTTGCCGCTGTCGCCGTAATGGGGTATTCCCCTGTAACCACCTTGTTCCGTAGGTCCTTGTCCGTAATGATGCCTATGGGAAGCATGTCCCGCACTACCAACATGGCGCCGATGTTCTTTTGCGTCATGGTTTCGGCTATGGTCTTGGCCGTTGTCCTTGCCGAGCAGCTGATTACCTTTTTTGAGTATTTTACCGGTTGTAGATCGGCCAATTTTTGGTCCGAGGGCACAATCTCGCCACCCACGCCATCGCCGTAAAGTTTGCCCCGATGGCTTTTGGAATAAGGATTTCGCGTATTGGACGCAAAACTTTCGATCAGAAAATTTCCCACCTCCCTATGCTCCAAGGCGTATGGCTTAAAGACCGCTATGGGTACTGCATATAGGATGCTCTCCTCATGGGTCTTGGCCTCCATTTTATAATTTTCATTGGCGATCAACGGTCTTAACCCAAAGATATCGCCTTCGTCGCACATATCCACAATATCGTTTTTGGGGCTTTTCCGTAAGGCCACGGCCCCTTTGTGCACTACATAGAAAAAGGCATGGATATCCTCGTTCTCCGCAAAGACAACACTGTCCTTTTCCTTGTAGACGATGGTGATCTGTTCGGACAGTGCCTCAATTTCCCCGGGCGGTAAAAGGTTAAAGGGAGGAAACTGTTTTAGAAAGTCGGCCACCCGTTGCGATATGGTGTTCTTCATGGTCGGTATTTGCCATAAAGTTACTCCTTTGGGAAGTTTTCATAAAACAAAAGGACCTCAAAAAAACACACCTAAATGAACTTGTAAAAAAGATAGGTTTATTTTGATTAAGTTTTATGTTATATAATAAAACATTTTATTTTTCTTATCGTAAAGGGGTTTAAAAAGTCTTTAAATGGTTTTTCCTGATTATTGATGTGTCATAGCCTAATTATATCTATACATGTATGTAGGTTCAATTTAAGAATAATTTATTTTGTTTAAATAAATTTTAAAAACTTTAAACATTTTATAGTGTTGAATTGGGTCGGTTAAGTTACTTTTGGTGAAAACAAAAAAAAAGAACATTATGAACTTGATTAAAATTTCAATGGCCCTATTTCTATTTGGAGCCATATCGACCACAACGGGTCAATCGACCCCAAACCATTCGGAATCCATGGACTTGGCCTATATGGATGCCCCGTATGCCCCTATTGCCCAAGAGCTTACTATTGTGGGCGTAGCGGCCGGAAACCAAAACTTTGCTACCCTTGTTGCTGCCGTTAAGGCGGCCGATCTGGTGGATACATTGAACGGTACTGGACCCTTTACCGTATTTGCCCCTACGAACGATGCTTTTGATAAACTTCCGGAAGGTACGGTAGCGAACCTTTTGGAGCCTGGGAACAAAGAAAAATTGGCCGCCGTTCTTACCTATCATGTAGTAGCCGGCGAATTTGATGCGGCCACTGTAGTGGACGCCATCAAAAAAAATGGAGGAACCTTTACGGTAACCACCGTTCAGGGTGGAATATTGGAACTTGCGCTGAGTGGGGACAAGGTGCAATTGACCGATGTCAATGGTGGAACCGCATTGGTTTCCATGGCCGATGTTGCGGCCACCAATGGTATCATCCATGTAATTGATTCCGTTGTACTTCCCAAGTAATAATAGTTTCCCACTAAAGGGATATGTTTTCGTCACTTAGCTTGGAAGCATTGTTCCAAGTGGTTGGCTTATCTGGCCGTTGCTTTGGCAACGGCTTTTTTGTTTGCATTGTTAAACCCTGCCCATGGTGATCACTTTTGCCGTTATTGAAAAATACACTGGCTCGGTATCATATTTTGAGGTAATTTTGAAGCCTTTAACACAAAGTGATTGCCATATGGGGAAATTAGGAAGCTATGCAGTGGTCATTGCTGGGGTCTTGATAGTGGTATCCTGCTCGGGTAGCAAACGGATCAAAGACATCACCGGGGAGGTACTTTCCATTGAAAATGGCAAGGACGGGTATACCGCCTCCATCAAGACCGAAGAGTCCGCAGTTTATAAGGCCCTTGTGAGCAGGCCCAACCTTGGGGCGGATGGGAACTATGGCTCTATGGAGGTGGGGAACACTGTTACGGTAAAAGGGAACGTTTGGGAAATGGAAGGCGTAAAGCAACTTACCGTACGGGAAATTGTGAAGGTATCGCCCTCGTTGTCCAGCATAACGGGTACCGTTCGTTCCATTGAAAACGGAACAGATGGTTATACGGCCCTGTTAAAGACCGAAAAGGGGGAAACCTACAAGGCCCTCTTCAGTATTCCCAATATGGGGATGAACGGCAATTATCGTAGAGTGGAAGTTGGTGAAAAGGTTGTTTTATTGGGGGAAATATGGAACATGGGCGACGAAAAAAATATATTGGTGAGAATTCTGGAGTAGCTAGCGAATACCTGGAAATGCCAGATCTTAAACGGGATTGACATCTTATGAAGTTTCAAAATGAATTTTTGGGTGAGCTTTTGGGGACCTTCCTACTCGTATTGTTTGGATGTGGTTCGGTAGCCGCTACCATCCTTTTCAATGCCCATCAAGGCCTTTTTCAGATTGCGCTTATTTGGGGTATTGGGGTATCCCTTGCCATCTATCTTACCAGGCACCTTTGCTGCGCCCATCTTAACCCTGCGGTCACGCTTGCCATGGTATTGGCAAAGCGAATGTCGGCCAACAGGATGCCCGCTTATTTATCGGGTCAGTTCTCAGGGGCTTTCTTGGCCGGATATGCCCTGTTTTTTCTGTTTGCCCCTTCCATTGGACGTTATGAAGAGCAACAAGGGATCATTAGGGGAAGTATTGAATCGGTTTCAACGGCGAAAATGTTCGGGGAGTTTTATTTGGTGGGGTATGGGTCATCTTGGACTTCCATGCTGCATGCCATGGGCGCAGAGGCATTTGGCACTTTTTTATTGGTATTGATGATCTTCGCCCTGACCGAGGGGTGTAATATAGGTAGACCGGATAACGCTTTGGCCCCTGTTTTTATAGGACTTACGGTAACGGCAATTATCTGTTTGATCGCTCCGCTTACCCAAGCGGGGTTAAATCCGGCCCGCGATTTTGGTCCAAGGGTGGTAGCGTATATTAATGGATGGGGAGATGCCGCCTTTCCCGATACTACTGGAGGATTTTTCTTCGTGTATATATTGGCCCCTATGGTAGGGGCGGTCTTGGCAGGTATTTTTTTTATAAGAATATTGGAACCCCAGATGAAGCGTTCGACCCAGCCTTGCGATTGCACGGACGAAAATCCTACGAAATGATAATTCACACCTTATCGCCATATCGGACGGGTTTTTCCAAAAATGGCCATGGCCGTCCATTCAGGGCGGCCATGGCATTCCAGTATATCGGGCAAATTATTAATTGGTCTCCTTCACCACATTTCCATTGGCCGTAAAGTAAACTGTCTTTTCCCGATCCCCATCTTCCAGCTCAACCTTATAAGTGTCCTTGCCGTTTTCCCTGTGCAATTCTCCTTCGTCAAATCGATGTGGAGCATAGGTCTTGGAAATCGTCTCCCTGATAGCCTGGGGAAGGTCTTGCTCCCGCACTTCCTGCTCCATTTTAAGGACCTTTCCATCGGTGCCGTACCAAATATCCACATCTAGATGGTTTTCCTCAAATTCTACCTTGTAGTTGTCCACCTCCTTTTCCCATTCCACATCTGTGGCATTGGAGTGGTCGCTTTCAAAGGCGGACAGTAATTGTTTTGGCACTTCATTTCTGTTGAGGTCCTGTGCTTGTACTTTCAAGGAAAGGGCCATCAACAGCATACTTGTTACAATGATCTTCATAATATCCTTTTTTTGATTTTGGGGTAAAGAAAAGGCTCAAAACTGTAAAAAAACGGGAATAAAGGTTTGAGGGTCCTATTTTATAGATCCTTATCGGGTTTAGGTCATGAAAAAAAGTTACGGAAGGTTCACCTGTTTTTTTCCCAATCACACCTATGCTGTTGGAACAGGTGCTTTTTTCGGACCCTAGTGCACATATCACACCATTTCGGACGACCGCTGCCTATGATAGGGGTGTGTCTTCCAATGGGGTTTCCGGTACGGGGATGCTCTTTTTTCCCGCGATCCTAATTATATGGAATCCTATAAAACTGGCCAATATGGAGGCCAGAAGTATGCCTATCTTGGCTTGGGACACCAACATTTCATTGTCAAATGCCAGTTCGGATATAAAGAGCGACATGGTAAAACCGATGGCCGCCAAAAAGGAGACTCCCACCATGTGTAGGTTGTTCATGCCCAAGGGGAGTTGGGCCCATTTCAATTTTATCATCAAATAGACAAATCCCAGGACCCCTATGACCTTGCCAAGGATAAGTCCGCCCATGACCCCATAGGTAACCGGACTTTTTAACTGTTCCCAAAATTCCGAATTGATGGATACCCCTGCATTGCTAAGTGCGAAAATGGGCATTATGATAAAGGCCACCAATGGGTGCAGTCCATGTTCCAACCGTTGTAAAGGTGTCAGAGCCATTTTGGAATAGTTGCGAATATCCTGCAGCACATGCAGCTGACCAGGGGTTACGGTAGATCTCGGGGTAGATTTTATGTCCTTGAACTTGTCCAAGAGGCTTTCTATCTTTTTGGTAAAAAACGATTCGGACACCCTAGTGTTCGCAGGAATGGTGAACGCGGCCAGTACAGCGGCTATGGTAGCGTGTACGCCCGACATCAAAAACGCCGTCCACAGCCCTCCGATTCCCACTATTCCATAAAAGAGGGTACTGCGTATTCCTATAAGATTGGCGCTTACCAACAGGGCCAGAAAGATGGCGCCCACTGAAAGGCTTACAAAATCGATTTCCGAAGTATAAAAGAAGGCGATCACCAAAACCGCTCCAATATCATCGGCTATGGCCAGGGCAGTTAGGAAAATTTTCAAAGAAATGGGCACTTTGCTTCCCAAGAGGTACAGAATGCCAAGGGCAAAGGCAATATCGGTGGCCATGGCAATGCCCCAACCGTTGGAGGCTTCCCCCGTGCCATTAAAAAAAAGATATATAAGGGCCGGCACGATCATTCCGCCCATGGCGGCCACCAGTGGCAATATGGCATTTCGGGGACTGCTGAGCTCCCCTGCGATTATTTCCCGTTTCAGTTCCAGTCCCACCACAAAAAAGAAAATTGCCATAAGTCCATCGTTGATCCAATGGTGCAAGGTCTTTACGATCGAAAAATCGCCGAAACCGATAAAAAATTCGGTTTCCCAGAGATGATGGAAAGTCACTGCCCAAGGGGAATTTGAAAGGAGCAGTGCCAAAAGCGCAGAGGAAAACAATACGATGCCACTGGTGGTACTATTGTTCATAAATCGTTTCATGGGATCTACGATCCAAATATCTACAACTTGTTTTTTCATGTAGGAAAATCGGTTTTTGCTAAGATATCGATTCTACGTTCGGGGGGCAAGGAAGAAGCCCTATATCCACCATAAATTCCCGATGGGACAATAAGGAAAGTATATCCATCATGCCCCACCGCCAAAATTCGCTAAATTTGTGAGTGGAAAGCTCCATACCGCCTAATTTTTTATAAATGAAGATATTGATCGTTGAGGATGAAGCAGAGATGTTGCAGAACATGAAACTAAGCTTGGAAAGGGAATTGTTTTTGGTAGAAACGGCCAGTGATTATGCTCAGGCGCTCGACAAAATCGGAATATACGATTACGACTGCATCATTTTGGATATATCCCTGCCCGATGGCAACGGTTTGGAATTGTTGAAAATGTTGAAGGGAAAGGGCATTCCTGATGGGGTTATCATGGTTTCCGCAAAAGACTCCCTGGACGATAAACTATTGGGCCTGCACTTGGGCGCTGACGATTACCTCCCCAAACCGTTCCATATGGCCGAGCTGAACGCACGGGTGAAGGCAGTGCTGAGACGTAGAAAGATGCAGGGTGCCCCCAAATTGGAATGGGAAAACCTAATGGTGAGCATGGAGGACCATACCGTACTGATCGATCACAAAGAGGTGGACCTGAACCGAAAGGAATTCGATGTGCTCTTGTACCTCTTGCTCAACAAGGATCGCCTGGTATCCAAAACGGCCCTTGCCGAACACGTATGGGGAGACCATATCGATCAAGCGGACAGTTTTGATTTTATTTATTCCCAGATCAAAAACCTACGTAAAAAACTAGACCTTTATAAGGCCGATGTGGAGATAAAGGCGGTATATGGTATTGGCTACAAATTGATCGCCCGATGAAGCTGCTGAACCGTACCACCACCTATTTTGCCATACCGATGTTGCTGGTACTGGGCATATGGACGGTACTTTTCTATTATAACATGCTTGACGAAATTTACGACAGCATGGATGACGGCCTGGAAAACCAAAAGCTGTTGGTAATCCAAAAGGCCAAAAACACACCGGAGATCTTAAATACCCCACTTTTTGAGGATGGTTATTATACCATTAAGCCCATTGCTGCCATACCTTCCGGGCAAGTGGTGGACACCTATCGCGATACCTTGATGTATATGCAAAATGAACGCGATTTTGAACCGGTGCGGCTATTGGAAACGGTTTTCCAAATAAACGGATCCCACTACAAACTAAAACTGATCACCTCCATGGTAGAGGAGGACGATCTTGTGGAGGACCTGCTGTATTCCATACTATGGCTTTATTTGGGACTTTTAGCGGTGCTATTGATCTTGAACAACATCGTGCTAAAAAAAATTTGGGATCCCTTTTATACCTTGTTGTCACGCTTGGCCGACTTCCGTTTGGAAAAGGACAGGGGCATAGATCCGATCCGGTCCAACATAGACGAGTTCGTACAACTGAACACGGAGGTCCAAAAATTGGTACAGCTTTCCGTGAGCAGTTACACGGGGCAAAAACAGTTTATTGAAAATGCTTCCCATGAGCTGCAGACACCTCTGGCCATCAGTATGAATAAACTGGAACTATTGGCCGAATCCGGTGTTGGGGAAAGGGCAATGGAGAGCATCTCCTCGGTCCTGGACAATTTGGAGCGACTTGTGCGGCTCAACCGATCGCTCTTGCTGCTTTCCAAAATAGGGAACAGGAACTATCTTGAAGAAACTTCCATAGATTTTGGGGAACTCACCAAGCGGCTTATGGTCGACTTTAAGGATATGGCAGTGCATAAAAAAATTGAGGTCCACCTCAATGAGGAGGCAAAACTGCAACATTCCATGAATGGGGACCTGGCCAACGTACTGCTCACAAATCTCCTTATAAATGCTTTGGTACACGGAAGGGAACGAACGACCTTGATGATAACCATATCGAATAAAAAAATGGAACTTGCCAATTTTGGCACCGAGGGTGCTCTTGCTGCCGATGGGCTGTTTGAACGTTTTCAAAAAACGGGCAGGGGAGCCCATTCCACCGGATTGGGACTGGCCATAGCCAAGGCGGTGGCAGATCGTTATGGAATTGGGCTGCAATACCATTTTACCGACCGACATCTCTTTACACTTCATTTCCCGTAATTATAAAGAAACGGCGCATCGGTCTTTCCTGTTTTTTTACAGTTTTGTACTTTATTCTTGAGGTTATCGTACCCTAAAGGATGTTTTAAAGTTAATGGATTATCTATGACACAACAGCGTGCTAAAGGCCCTATCAAAAAGAGTAGGGTACCACTATATGCCTCCCTTATCTTAATTGGCACATTGGTCCTTGCGTATTTTTATGTGCCGGGAGTAAGGGAGTTTTTCATACAGGCATGGAATACGCTCAAGAGCGGTGATGGACCGAAGATCAAACAATGGGTCGATGGATTCGGTCTATGGGGACCTGTAGTGATTATTCTGGCGATGATCCTTCAGATGTTTTTGCTGGTCATCCCATCCTTGGTATTGATGGTTGTTTCCATTTTGGCCTATGGTCCCGTTTGGGGCAGTTTGCTGGTGTTGGCGTCCATCATTATGGCTTCCTCGGTAGGATACTGGATCGGTAGTTATTTTGGACCGGTACTGGTCAATAGGTTGTTGGGACCAAAAGCAGGGGAAAAATCGACCGGATTTCTGGAAAAATATGGGTTTTGGGCCATAATAATCACCCGTTTGAACCCTTTTCTCTCCAATGATGCCATCAGTTTTGTGGCCGGCATCTTACGTATGGGCTACTGGAAATTTACTGCGGCGACCGTTGTAGGTATAGCTCCCTTGGTAATTTTTATAGCCATTTTGGGCAAGAGTACCGATTCCTTGCGTACCGGCCTGCTTTGGGGTTCCATCATCAGTCTATTGCTTTTTGTGCTTTATGTTTATTGGGACAAAAGGAAAAGCAACAGTGCAAATGGATAAATGATCCACTGATTTGAAATTTATATTTGAGGATAACGGTTTCTTTAAACACTTTCGCCCATTTCTTTACTGGCTTCGTTTTAATTTTTGTAAATTGAAAAACAATATTTAAATAAAAACTATGTCAAGAGCAGGAGTAATTGTGGCCATTGAGGATGACATTGACGATCAAGAAATACTGGAATCCATAGTTAGGGAACTACAGGTAAACAATCCCATTAAATGGTTTCCCGATACCAAAAGCGCCTTTACATATTTACTGACCACACAAGATGATATATTCCTCATATTTTGTGACATTAACCTCCCGGGGAAAAATGGCCTTCAGTTCAAAAAGGAAATAGATGCCAATAAGGAATTAAGGAAGAAAAGTATTCCTTTCGTGTTCTTGTCCACCTTTGCATATCAAAGTGATGTAGCGGAGGCCTATACTGAAATGACGGTACAGGGATTCTTTAAAAAGGGTACCAATTATCAGGAAATGAAGGCAATGATCGCTACCATATTCGAATATTGGAAAATGTCCCAACATCCCAATACCTGAACGTGTGGGCAGGTGCCAAAGTGAGGTGGCAGTCATTCCCACACCGTTCTTTATGGGTATAGGTACAGATTATGAAACTTTTTAAGGGTTGTTTCCACGTTTTGGGTATAAAGGATTGTATTGCCCCAATGTACGCGGTCTACCGCTAATCGATATGCAGACTTCCTTCCTCGCCCAGGTCTTGGGTCTTTCCAGTAACCGCTCCGATGCCCATTTTTATAAGGCTGACAATTTTTCCATTTTTGGTATCCCAGTAACGAATATCCTGCGGTACTACTTGGATGGCCGTGAGATTTGGGTCATCGATACCCTTGAACCAAGCATCGTCCGCCTTCCCATAGTAACGCTCCAGTATCTTCCTGTCCGTCGTTATGCGGGCCTCACCATATACGGTAAGAAATTCCATTGCACTTGGTTTAGAATAGACAAGCTGGGTATTGTTATCGGCCTTTAAATGCGAGTTGTGAACGCTGTTCTTATTGCTTAGGAACCATATGGACCCATCATCGTCCACTTCTTTCGTACTCATGGGAACGCTATGTGGCGGTTTTGCCGTCAGGTCCGTTCCCATCATGGTAATATCGATGCCCTCCGCCAATTCCTTTAATTTCTCCAAGGCGCTTCGATTAAATAGATTTTTTTTGCCCATAGTTTTTTTGGGTAAATGTATACTGGAAATCATAAAGCCATTGTTCCGAACCATTACGTTATTGACCTTAAAGAAGTTTTGATGATCACTACGGGTCCGAAGAGTGGCTGTTCATATATCAGATTATTTCCCAGCATTAAATTTTAAGGTATCGGTAATGCTATTGATTTCAAACGTGACAACTGAAAATTTTTCCATTCATGGATAGCTCCAATAATTTGCTTACCATGGGCACGGGGTTATCGTGCGGGGTGAACAATACACTATATTCTTTATCACTTGGTATGCTTTAAGTATCCTAAAACCCCCTCCTGCGGAAGAGTGTATTATCCGATAACAAACGACTACAAATGTTTGTAAACGAAAGTAAGCATTTATGAACCGAATCGGGTTTGGAAGTGGTCGTAGGTTTGGGACATCGAAACATAAGAACTCGATGTAACAAACTGTTTAACCTTAAATTTTAGTATTATGAACGCACTTAGAAACAGAGTACAGTTGATCGGAAACCTGGGCGAAGATCCAGAAATCGTAACCATGGATAGCGGCACCAAACTGGCCAAGTTCCATTTGGCCACCAATGAGTCCTATAAAAATGCGAAAGGCGAGAAGGTCACCGATACCCAATGGCACAATATCGTCATCTGGGGTAAATTGGCGGATATTGCCGAAAAATTCCTTCTAAAGGGAAAGGAAGTGGTGATAGAGGGCAAATTGGTCACCCGCTCCTTTGAGACCAAGGAGGGAGAGAAAAGGTATATCACGGAAGTGCGCTGCAATGAATTTCTTATGATGTAGGTAGTATGCCCATCGTCTGCGGGATGATAGATACCTGGCCTCGAGGCCCCATGTTAATATGGCTTTTGGGATTTGCACAGCCTGTGGCAAAAGAGGGGCCTTGGCTTGGCCAATGGCCCCTCTTCCAAATGGTATACTTCCATACAATGGATGTGTCTTTACCATTCTTAAAGTGGAATATTGTTGTTCCACTTTTCTTTGCTTGGTTTCCCATATGCCATCTTCATTAAAATATTTTCAAATTTGGATATTTTTGATTTAAAAAAATACAATATTTTAACCATATATTTGTTTATATTTTAAAATCATACATTCCAAAATGCCAAACCCAAAAACCTTTACCGTACAGGAAATCGCTACTATTTTAGAAGGGGAACTTGTAGGTAATACCTCCCAGTACATTTGTGGACTGGAGCAATTAAAAAATGCCAAACCGCACGAAATGACCTTTATAGGCAGCGTGAAATACGAACGTTTATGGCAAGAATCCCAAGCTTGTGCCGCCATTGTGAACGAGGGTGTCAAAATTGCCCCGGGGGAGGGAAGGGCCTTTATCAAGGTAAAATCGGCCGATCTGGCCATGGCCAAACTTCTCGGGCATTTTGATCCGGGACCCGCTTTCCTAAAAGCGGAAATCCACCCTACGGCCGTGGTGCACGAGTCGGTAAAAATGGGGGCCGATTGTAAGATCGGTGCAGGATGTTATGTCGGCACGGGCGTGGTCTTGGGGACGGGAGTAAGGCTATATCCCAATGTCACCGTTTTTGATGACACCCATATCGGTGATCATACCACTGTGTGGAGCGGAACGGTCATCAGGGAGCGGACTCAAATTGGGAGTCATTGTATCTTCCACACCAATGTAAGCATAGGAGCGGATGGTTTTGGCTATCGTCCCAGTGATGATGGAAGGGGATTGGTGAAAATTCCGCAAATAGGGAACGTGGTCATCGGCAATGGTGTGGAAATCGGCTCCAACTCCTGTGTGGACCGGGGGAAATTCAGTTCCACCGTCATCGGGGATGGCTGTAAAATTGATAACTTGGTACAGATCGGCCATAATTCGGTCATGGGCCGTTGTTGTATCATGGCGGGACATAGCGGACTTGCGGGATCGGTCACCTTGGGCGATGGGGTCATCATCGGTGGCAGTGCTTCCATTAAGGACCATACCACCATCGCTTCCGGAGCGGTCGTAGGGGCCGGTTCGGGCGTAATGAACGATGTGGCCATGGGAAAAACGGTCCTTGGGTATCCGGCATGTGATTCAAGGGAGATGTTAAAACAATGGGTGGCCCTTCGAAAACTGGGGAAAAATTAACCCACAAAGGGAGATTGCCAAATGAGCGTGAAGCGGACGCCCATTCGGGGCGTTCAACCTCATTCTCCCTTATTCATAACCTTACTTCTGTATGGCTCTTAGGATTTTGTGCTTAACACCAAAGGCAGGCAGGCGGTTGCAAATCCCAGCCATCTGGTTGTCGATCTGTTACCTTGGTTATTTCATACACTTCATACGCTACGACACAGCTTTACAGCCTATTTATTGGAAAGTGGAACATATCATCCAAGATTTTTTAGGGCAGAACAACCCGAAGAGCACGATGGTTTATATCCCTATGCCAAGACGTGCCCAGCTCATCCACATAAAAAATTTTGTATAATTTGAGGATTTTTTTTATACCAAATTTTGGTATTTTTAAACCAAATAGCATCATAATGAACAAAAATACCTCTATATCTCTCGGAGATTATTTTGACCAATTCGGTCAAAACCGAATAAAAGAAGGTCGATTTAAAAATGTCGGCGAAGTTATACGACCTGGATTAAGACTTTTGGAAGAAGAAGAAAGTAAGGTAATTGCATTGAAAAATGCAATTCGAGAAGGAATTGATAGTGGAATTGCAGACGATTTTGACCCTAAACAACATTTGGAATCCCTAAAAGCAAAAAAACACTCGAATGGCTGAATTAAATTGACGAAGAAAGCTGTTGAGGATTTATCAAAAATTTGGGAATATACATTCTAAGTCCGGTCTGAAAATCAAGCCGACAAATATTATGAAATGCTGATTTCAAACTGTCAAGAAATTCCAGATAATCCAATTTAGGAAAAAGCTATGAAGGAATTACTGAGACGCTATTCGGACTAAAAACGAATCGACATATCATTTTCTATCGGATTTTGAATGAAAACTATGTGGAGATTACAAGAATATTACACGAAAGGACGGATTTAAAAAAGAGAATAACGGAATAAAAGACTACATTTAACGTATATAGGCTATGGCTTGGTCAGCCCAAACTGGGAAAATCCGCAGGATTTTCTATAGGCAAGTACCTGTTTGGATTGTTCCGTAACAACCAATCTATAGCTCATACCGGACCATTGTAAGCAAGTACAAAGAACCGAACAAACAATAATAACTTTAAAGCAATACTAAATGAAAAATTCGATTTTGCTGCTTTTGATTTTATTCTCTGTATCAGTATTTCCCCAAGATTCAGAATATAATGTTTCCTCTTTTCTAACGGAGGGATCAAAAGCACCAAATACCCATTACATGGGAGAAGCTTGGTTGAATGCAATTATTCACGATGACAAAGAGTTGGGTTATAATATCACAAAGGCAACCTTTAAAGCAAACTCAACCTTGGATTGGCATAAACATGGTTCTGCACAAGTCTTGATAATTGTTGATGGAGAGGCCTATTATCAGGAGAGGGGAAATGCGCCCGTAATTTTAAAGGAAGGAGATGTAATCAAATGTGGGAAAGATATCGAACATTGGCATTCTTCGACCAAGTTTAAGGATGTAACGTATTTGGCTTTTTATGCTGGGGAGCAACCAACGACTTGGACGGAAGTAGTCACACGGAAATATTATGACGAGGTAGCCGAAAAGCTAAAAAGTTATTGAGAAGCACCAAATTTTTTATGGATCAAGAAATCGCAAAAATGCATCGGTAAAATAACTTTATATAAGCTATGGCTTTGGAAGTCCACACGGGGAAAAAATGCGGGATGTTCCAAAATCGGTTTTCTCGTAAAAGGTCCGTACCAAGACATGCCATAGCTCATATATAGTTATAAAAGCCCGCCAGAAACGGTAATCCGCTCCCCGGTTATCCAGCCGGCCTCATCGGAGGCAAGGAAGACGGCCACCTTTGCGATGTCCATAGGCTGTCCCAACCTACCTAAAGGTGTTAACGGCAGCATTTGTTCCTCCACATCGCCCCCTAGGATCCCCGCATCATGGTTTCCTTCCGTTTCCGTGATCCCAGGTGCAATCACATTGATACGGATCTTTTTCGGTCCCAATTCCTTGGCCAATGCCTTGGTAACATTATCGATGCCCGCTTTCGCCGCGGAATAGACCATAAAACCGGGGACCGGGTTCAGGCTGACCGTGGAACTGATGTTCACGATGCTCCCCCCATTTTCACCGAATAGTTCCACAGCCTTCTGGATCAACAGAATAGGTCCCAAAAGATGTGTGTTTACCTGTAGATGGAAACTTTCTTCCGTAATCCCATCCAATAGCTCTATTTTAAAGACCCCGGCATTGTTGACCAAAATATGCAGCTGTCCATATGCTTTTTTGGTTTCCGTAAAAAGTCGTTCGATATCTTCCGACTTTGAAACATCTGCCCGGACCGCAATGGCGGTACCGCCATTTTGGACGATTTCGGCAACTACCTTGTCGGCATGCCCTTTACTGGAGGAATAGTTGACCACCACTTTGGCCCCTTCCTTGGCATATGCTTTTGCAATGGCGGCACCTATGCCCTTTGATGATCCGGTGACCATAGCTACTTTGCCCTTTAATCGTAATTCCATATTTCTTTCTTTTGAATATGCCACAAAGCTATTCCATATATAACCTAATGTCAAGTATGTACTTTTTTGTATCTTAGTTACCTAAAAGAATGTATTGTTGATTATCAATAAGTTATATGAAAAAGAAAAATATAGAATGTTCCGATTCCCCTACCTGCTCCGTCGATTATGCGTTTAGGCGTATCGGTGGAAAGTATAAGGGCCGTATCCTATGGTACTTGCACGAACATGCCATTTTGCGATATGGGGAACTGGGAAGGACCATGCCGGATATCACCACCAAAATGCTGACCCAAACCTTACGGGAACTGGAAACGGACAAGTTGATCCACCGAAAGGTCTACCATGAGGTGCCTCCCAAAGTGGAATACTCTTTGACGGAAATTGGACAGGAACTCATCCCTTTTATCACTTACCTGAAGGAGTGGGGAGAAAAACAGATGGAACGGGAAAAGGTCTAAGGGTAACGAAGGAAAACAGTGGGGGACATGCACTTGGGACGGAAAAAACCATATAAATTTTAAGGTTTTGCCATCCGATTCCGCTGGCATTTTTTCTATATTTAGGGAATCCCCTTTAAACCCCAACCTATATGAAAAGGATTCTTGGTCCCCTCTTGGTATTGTGCCTGCTTGGATGTGCCGGCAGTAAAAATTCTTTGTATAACAAGGAGGAAAAGGTTGTGTTCCATATGATACCTGCCATTGATACCATAGAAGATCCCAATTCGGGCGTACGGCCCTTTGGGTCCATCATCCTGGGCGGGTTGGCGGCCATTGTCCCCAATGCGATCGATATCGGCATTGCCCAGATCGGCACCGCCCTGGAGAAGGAGAGCCTTAAATACACGGCTTCCTATAGCGCCAAAATTGTGGGGGACAATTTTTACCTTGGCGCCAATGAAAAAAACGATGTTTCCAAGGTGGCCAAAAACGGACCGGGCGAACCGACCGGTGTCTTGCGTTATGGGGGCGTGCACCTACAACGGCTGGCTGCCCATAAAAAAGGGGATTCCACCTCTTCGGTAGTGGAGCTCGAATTCGCTTTTAGAAAGGATCTGGGGGGACAGTTGTTGTTCCTGGAACCGATTTTTCTTCGGGTGGACCGTACCAAGGCCAAATTGAGGAAAGGGGACGGGAACGTTGATTTAATGGTGGACCTGAGATGGAACGCTTCTTGGCTGGAGGGCAGCCGAAAATTCCAACAAAAGACCTTGGCGGAAATGTCGTACCTCTTTAAAGGGGTACAATTGAAAAAGGACTATGCCACTGGGGATACCGCCAACAACATCAAAGACCTTTTGGCTTCCCATCCCGATTATTTCCCCCCGATTCCCGTGTCGCTCTCCGATGGGGACGTACCTGTGGGATATGGCAATTTTACGCTGGAGATCATGGTGACGGAAGTGGACGATTATGGCCAACGGATAGCGGAAAAAGCTTCGGGATTCCGGGATAAGGAGTCGGATATTGCAAAGGCCTTAAAGAGTCTGCTAGATCAGTAAACAGTTGAAAATTATCATATTGCTGGACTGGTACTGTCCTTTTCACCTAGCTTATGGGGGTTATGATGCTCCGTCCCATCTTATCGGGATGTGTCAAAATTTTATTTCCGTGGTTGTTGACGTCCGATCAACCTAATTTTTTGGTTCTAAATCTGCCGTGTCTACACTAGGGTGGCAGGGCGGTTTTTCGCTTTAGCCAATTACGGTTTATCCTCGATCCGCTGCCAATGGTGGCCATAATGCGGCGAAGTGTACAAAAAATCCAATTATCGCCAAATCGGTCGGTAAAAACATTATTTTAGTACCGAACGATCTTATTTGAACCAAAATGATAGCTCTTTTGATCTTTGCAGGTATACTGCTGTTTTTAGCGATTTTTATAATCGGCATCTTTAACCGTTTCGTCAAGAACAAAAACATGGTGAAGGATGCGTGGAGCAATATAGACGTGGCCCTAAAACGCCGTTATGACCTTATCCCCAATCTGGTGGAAACGGTAAAGGGCTATGCCCAACATGAAAAGGGCACCTTGGAAGCGGTGATCCAGGCCCGAAATGCAGCAATGGAAGTCCCTTCCACCGATATCAACGGCAAGATCGATGCCGAAAACCGCCTGCAACAGGGACTGCGGGGCATCTTTGCCCTTGGGGAGGCCTATCCGGAACTACGGGCCAATACCAATTTTCTGGACCTTCAGGAAAAATTGAACACGATCGAGGAAAACTTGGAACGGAGCCGGCGTTATTACAACGGTACCGTTCGGGAAAACAATACCTATGGGGAGAGTGTTCCGGGAGCGCTCTTTGCCAGTATGTTCCGCTACGAACACTTTAATTTTTTCGAAACGGACGACATTGCCCGGTCCAATGTAAAAGTGGATTTTTCCTCATGAAAAACCTGCTTTCCGTTGCCTTTTTTATGCTGCTGTCCGCTTTGGGATGCGGACAGGACTTTACCGTCAACAACTATACGGTCGACATCCATATCAGGGAGGAGGGGCATTTTGAGGTGGTGGAAATGTACGACCTTACCTTTGAGGCCCCCAAACACGGTATCTTTCGGACCATCCGGACCCAATACGATCTACAGGATTCCTTAGGCAATCTGGGCAAAAGGAAAATAAAGATCAAAAACATACAGGTCCCCGACCATAAATTCGATGCCCCCTTTGCTTTTGTCCAACGTATAAACGACGATCTGGAAATAAAGATTGGGGACAAGGACATCACCCTTATCGGTCCACAGCGGTACGAGATCCGGTACGAGGTCCACAATGCCTTTCTTTTTCAGGAAGATCGGACCCGTTTTTATTGGAACATCAAACCCGATGGATGGGAGGCCATCTTCCATGCCATCCACTTTACCGTTCATGCCCCCAACGGGGTGACACTGAACGCCGAAAATTGCTTCGTCTATTCGGGCGAAAGCGGGACGGGAGCGGAAAGTGCCGACTTCAACCTTCGGTTTTCCCCTGGCACCGTAAGCGGGAAGAGCATTGCCTCCTTTAGGTCCTTTCCGGGGGAGAGCGTCACCGTACTCATCGATCTGCCGGTGGGTTCGGTCAAGGAAATAAAACCGTTGTGGCCCTTTTGGGACCGATACGGGTGGCTCTTTATTGTAGGGGGCCTGATCGGTGTTTTTCTACGGGTATGGTGGCAGTACGGCAAGGATGCCAAGGTCATTGCTACGACTACTTATTTTCCGCCCTCCAACATAGATCCCGCCATGGCCGGGTTTTTGATCAATGATCGGGAGGACACTTCGGACCTGATCTCGCTCTTGCCCCATTGGGGCACCCGGGGACTTATTTCCATCCAAGATCTGGAAAAGGAAGGGCTTTTCGGGAAAAAGGACACTCGATTGACCAAGTTGGCCGACCTCCCCGCGGATGCGCCCGATTACGAACGGGCGCTTTTCGACGGGCTGTTCGACGGACATGGCGATACACCCGATTCCGTATTGGTAAGCAGTCTTAAGGACCGTTTCCACACCACCATGGCCTCGGCCCGTAGCCATCTTAAAAAAGCGGCCCAGCCGTATTACGAGCCCCGTTCCAGCAAGGTGCAGAAGACGGTATATCTTTCGCTGGCCGCCGCCATGTTCGTGTTGGGATGGGTAGGACTGCAATTTTGGGGCATCTTGGCGGCTATAAGCATTATACTGACCTGTTTGGCCCTGTTGGCCTTCAATTTTTATATGGTCAAAAAGAACGCACTGGGCAATAGGATGTTATCGGAACTAAAGGGGTTCCGACAGTTTATCAAGGTGGCGGAGGTATCCAAGTTACGGATGCTGATCGTGGACGACCCCCATTATTTTGAAAGTACCATGGGCTATGCGCTGGCGTTCGGGCTCTTTAAACAATGGGCCGAAAAATTCGACGGACTGGATATGCAGCCGCCCGGCTGGTATTCATCCACCTCAGCCCAGGTCATTGGCATGCACCATTTCTCCAAATCCTTTTCCAGTTCCATGGCGGGGGCGCAGACCAATATGGTAAGCACGCCCAGCAGCAGTGGTTCCTCCGGCGGTGGATCCTCGGGCGGGGGCTTTGGTGGTGGAGGTGGCGGAAGTTGGTGATCTGTGATGTGGTTATGTGGTTAAACGGTTATGGCGTTATACGGTTAGAGGGTTATGGGGTTATATAGTTATGCGGTTAAAAGTTATCTTGTTATCCATTTACGGATTGGTCGGTCAAATAGAAATTCATTACCTTATAACCTAGCGGCGATAGCACCGATATAACCGCGTAAGCTTTCTGTTATGGCACTCTTTAGGTGTAGTTTAGTATCTTAGAATTAGCTGTGCTTATATATGTCAGCAAAAACCAAACAAACCACGTGATATGGAAAAAAAGAAACCTAGGACCGTAGCGGAATATGTGGAACAATTACCTGAAATTGCCCAGGCAAAAATAAAAGAATTGCGTTCCATTTTAAAAAAGGTGGCCCCTGATGCAAAAGAGGGTTTAAAATGGGGAAAGCCGGTATTCGAATCGGACACCATACTTTTTGCCTATTCCGCCCATACATCCCATTTGAGCTTTGTTCCTACCGGTCCGGCCTTAAAACCCTTTGAAAAGGAACTTGCACAATACCCGACCAAAAAAGATTCGATCCAATTTGTATATCAATACCCTTTGCCTGAAAATCTTATCCGCAGGATTGCCGAACACAGAAAAAAGGAGGTTGAGGAAAACGGTGCTAAATGGTACTATTGAAAAAAGGGATCCAATAGAGGACGGATCCGTTACTCTAAAGGAGTGACCGTATTTCATCCCAGCCTTCTTCACTTTTAACATATGAAAAACGGAAAAGCCCATTTAACTAAGTGGACGATTTGGTCATCACTGGGTGTGCGACCGACTTTTATGTGGAATCCACAGTTCAATCGGACGGATAAAAGTGCAGAAAACGGAACGAATACTTAAAACAATGGCGGAATTATAAGTACTTGAATATCCGCCATTTTCGCTATCTTTAACCATCACGGAATATTTTAAAAATTTATTATAGTGTAATACGAACCTTTTATAATCGACCAATTATGATAAACCGCTATAAAAATCTGGCCAAATCGTCCGCTTTGGGTTTCTTGCTTTTTTATGCCGCTTCCACCAGGGCCCAAGACGGGACCATTTATCCATTGGACGCCCCGTCCGAAGTCGCCGCCATTCCCCTCGGCACCGGCGGGGTGGATGAACAGCCGGCAAAAGAAACCTGGTTTAAGCAGTGGGGAGACCCGATGGCCCGTAACATTACTACCGCAACCCTTACGCCATTCCTGCCGGAACCCGGCAAAGCGAACGGTACGGCCGTTATTGTGGCCCCGGGAGGGGGTTTCAGATGGCTTTCCATGGGCAATGAGGGCTGGGAAGTGGCAGAAGCGCTCGCTAAGCAGGGAATAGCCGCTTTTGTACTCAAATACCGACTCTTCCCCACACCGGAACCCCTTGACGAATTTACCGCTTGGATGAACCGCCCCAGAACGGCTCCAGAACCCGCTGCCGATACCACGCAAAGCATCGCACCGTCGCGCCCACAACGGATGGATCTGTCCAACCAACTGGAGGATGCCGAGGCGGCCTACGCCATGATCCTGAAACGGGCAGGGGAGTGGGGTGTGGATACGGACCGGATAGGCATGATCGGTTTTTCGGCCGGGGCCGGCCTTACCATGCACGTTACCCTGAACTCCAAAACAATGGACCTGGCCTTTATCGGTCCCATCTACGGTGGAATGGATGCGGTAGCGGTGCCAAAGGACGCCCCGCCCATGTTCAACGTTATCGCCACCGATGATTTTCTTTTTAGGGGGCATTTTGGTGTGATCGAATCTTGGCACAAAGCGGGCATAGCTGTCGAGTTTCATCTTTACCAGAACGGGGGCCACGGTTTCGGCCTCGGAAATCCCGATCGTACCAGTAACCGTTGGTTCGATGCCTTTATGTACTGGCTGGAGGTAAACGACTTTCTTGAGGGCCGATCTGGAGAATGATAGGAACCGATTTTTTCTGATACGGTAAGATGGTTATGCGGTTAAATGGTTAAGGGGTTATAAGGCGGTTGGATTTTCGAATATTCTCATAACATTATAACCTAGTGGCGATGGCCACGACATAACCCAGTAACCTTTTGTTATGCTGTTATCTTGTTATGCAGTTACGGATTGGTAGTTCAAATGGGAATTCATAACATCATAACCTAGTGGTGAGAGCCGCGACACATCTCCCTAACTGTTTGTTATGCCGTTATCTTGATATTAAGTCACGGATTGGTCGCTTGAATCGGAATCCATAACTTGATAACCAAGCAGCTCCGCTGCGACATAACTCCGTAACCTTTGTTACGCTGTTATCTCGTTATGCAGTTACGGATTGGTCGTTCAAATGGGAATTCATAACATCATAATCTAGTGGCGATGGCCAAGACATAACTCAGGTAACCTTTTGTTATCCGGTTACGGCTTGTTCGGTTAAGTCGAGAGCTTCAACATCATAACCGAATACGACTATAATTAAAAATATACTATTTTACATCCCTTTAAACCATTTCTATGGAACCTTAAAGTTTATACTTACTTTTGCGGTCTTATTGCCCCTAACCACGCATTTCATGGGAAAGTCCTCCAATACCACCTTGATCGTCCTAGCCTTTTTTTCCATTTACGTCATCTGGGGTTCCACCTATCTAATGAACAAAATTGCGGTTTCCGAACTGCCCCCTTTTATGCTGGCGTCCATCCGTTTTACGGTGGCGGGCATCTTGATCGGCATTCTTTGCAAGATCATGGGCGTCCCGTTGCGGATTACCAAAAAACAGCTGGTGAACACGGTCATCGCAGGCTTTTTGTTCCTTGGTTTTGGTAATGGGGTAGTGGTATGGGCCCTTAAGTATGTGGATAGTGGCTTTGCGGCCTTGGAGATTTCCTCACAGCCCTTGTTGGTATTGTTGATGATGCGCGTGTTACAGGGAAAAAAAATACAGCCCATGTCGGTCATTGGGGTCGTCTTGGGCGTGATCGGGATCTACCTTTTGGTGAGCCAAAAGCAGGTGATCGGTCAGGAAAACTCCGTTGTGGGCATGGTCATGATCTTTTTCTGCCTGTTGAGCTGGGCCTATGGCAGTCTTTTTGTGGGAAAGGCGGACCTTCCCCCGAATTTTTTTGTGAATACCGGCTATCAAATGTTTACCGCCGGACTGCTCCTTATTATGGCCAGTTTTGTGTTTGGGGAGGAATGGACGGCCCCTGGCAGTTGGAGCACCTCTGTACAACTTTCCATGGTCTTGCTCATCCTGCTCGGAAGTATCGTCGCTTTTACCTCCTTTAATTACCTCCTCAAAACGGTGTCCCCCGAAAAGGTGGCCACTTCCACCTATGTGAATCCCATAATAGCCATAGGACTGGGATGGTATTTCCTGGATGAAAGGGTAAGTGTGCAGTCGCTCGTTGCGGCGGCGGTCCTCTTAACGGGGGTCTACTTTATCAATACCAGTAAAAAGCTGGTCATTTTTTCAAGATTTTCAAGTCTTATGGGCAAGAGGTCCAAGTTGTAATGGCACTTTAGTGCTATGTGCCTCCCTAAAAGCAAAAAAGCACGGGATGCCTTTCCTATGCTCTTTACCCACTAAGTGTGATTTAGTATGCCCGAACGATTGTGTCCAACTATTTTTGTTTTCCCATCCTTTCCGTGAACTGGTCATAGATGGTGGACCGCCGAACGGGCCTATAATCCCATGGGCATGGGGAGCTGTGCCCCGTCGTGGGTCCATTGGATTCGTTTGCTGTGCTGCAGGCGTTCCATAAACCGCTCTTTTCTTGATATAAACTGTGAGGTGACCGTAACTGTTTTCATTGTATTAAATTTTGATGTTGACGGATCAACGGAAACGTCTCTTTTCGTTCCAGATGTTGCTCCTTGATACTTCGTTTTTGAGTGCCGATTGTTTCCTGATGCTTTCCATGATGTTTTTTCTTTAGGTGGTGATCAATTAGTTGTAACGTCTTTTGCCGTTCCAGATGTTGGTCCTTGATACTTCGTTTTTGAGTGCCGATTGCTTCCTGATGCTTTCCATGATGTTTTTTCTTTAGGTGGTGATCAATTAGTTGTAACGTCTTTTGCCGTTCCAGATGTTGGTCCTTGATAGTTCGTTTTTGTGTGCAGAATGGTTTCCAGTGTGTTTCATGATGTTTGTTTTTAAGTTGTTCAAAACTGTTGTTCCCCTTTAAGACGAGGCTTTTTAAAGTTTGTTACAGTACTATGTAATAAATAGTACCATTTTTAGCAAAAATTAACATTTGGGACCGAAAGGGGGTAGGGGGAAAGAGGTGCCGCCTTCCGTGGAAATTCCTAAAAATGAAATCCGACAAGTAGCTGTAGGCGTCTCATTTTCAAAGAGCGGATATGGATAAACGAAGGGGCCAAATCTTACATAAAGGCCCAAGTTGGTAAGATATTAACGTATACCAATATTATATTATCCCACGTGGTCCACGTTTTTATTTTTTGTTTTAGCTTCAATCACGATACGACGGATACCCTTAAAAATAGCAATTTATAAAGGGGGGCGAAGGGATATGGTGGTCGCGCGCACCAATATCCGGACCGGGGGAAAATCAGGAACCGTTATAGGCCCTTCGGCTTATAATGGGAGCAGTAACCATTCAACATACATATCGGACCTAATGTTGCCGGCCCTAACAGGGCCTGGCAGTGGGATCCTAAACTTCAACTATTTATAACCAAAAATGGATGTGCCTATGATCGAATGACCTTTTTATAAAAATCCAACCCTTGTTTACCTGGAACGGAAACATGGAACCCAAAAAATGAATAACGAATACAACAACCGACTCGAACATGAAAAAATTAAGATCATCCCCATTTTTGGGGATAAACCGAATGTTGATAATCTGTATCTGGGTCTTTTCCCTATACTCCTTGGCCTCGGAAACCAAGGTACCGCATAGTGAAGGGCCCTTGAAAACCGAAAATGATAGGAATACCCCCAAGAAGACAACTTTTCAATTGCAGGTAACCGGTACCGTGGTGGACGGCACCGGGGCGCCGCTCCCAGGTGCCAGTATTGTGGAAAATGGGAGCGTGAACGGCACCCAGACCGATTTTGACGGAAATTTTTCCCTCGCTGTTTCGGATCCGGATGCCGTATTGAAAGTATCCTATATAGGGTATAACTCCCAAGAGGTGGCCCTTGACGGTAGAACCACCATAAATGTGGTCCTAGAGGAAAGTGCCGAAGCCCTACAAGAGGTAGTGGTTACGGCCTTGGGTATTAAGAGCGACAAGCGCGCCTTGGGGTACGCCACGGCCCAGGTGGACGGGGATGCCATCAGCGACGTAAAGGCCACCAACAACTTTGTGAATTCGCTCAGTGGTAAGGTGGCAGGGGTACAGATTTCCAGTACTTCCAGTCAGCCGGGCAGTGGTACCCGTATCGTGATCAGGGGCGGCTCGTCCATAACGGGCAACAACCAGCCCTTGATCGTGGTGAACGGGGTTCCCTTTGATGCTGCCAACGGCAGTACTTCCTCTGGGTTGGGCGACATCGATCCCAATTCCATAGAGAGTTTGAGCGTGCTAAAGGGGGCCTCCGCATCGGCACTTTACGGAAGTAGGGCGGCCAATGGGGTTTTGCTCATAACGCTCAAGTCGGGCTCCCTCAATTCGAAACCGGTGGTAAGCTTTTCCAATTCCTCCAGCTTCGATCAAATTTATGAGATTCCCTTACAGGAAAAATGGGCCCAAGGATCTTGGGACGGTACGGGATGGAATTATGTGGACGGCGAAACCGCCTTTACTTCCACCAGTTTCGGTCCCAGGATCGCAGATGTCCCAGGGGCACAGCTTTACGATAGGTGGGATATCTTCAAGACGGCCTATACCAATGAGAGTACCTTGAGCGTCTCCGGTGGAACTTCGGACGCTTCCTATTTTGTGAGCTACAGCAATATGATGAACGATGGGATCCTTGATCCCTTAAAGTATAGGAGAAATGCGATCAATGCCAATACCTCCTTTCGGTTTACCCCTAAGCTTACGATCTCGTCCAACATCCTGTATTCTACCCAAAAGAACAACCGACTGGACGAGAACAGTTCCAACAGTGCTTTTATGAACACCCTGTTGGGTACGCCCAACACTTGGAATCCCTATCCCATTTATAACGAAGAGGGAACCTTACGATCTTATAGAGGTGGTTCCAGAGATCCCTATACCTGGCTGTTGGACAATGCCGGCAATGTCAATATCCGCGATCGTTTTGCCAGTACCATTACCATCGAATACGCCTTTAAGCCCCAATTGAGGTTTAGGTCCGTAACCGGTATCAGTACTTCCAGTGTACATGAAGAGACCTTCTATAATAAAGGTGGCTATGCCTCGGTACAGGGCAGTTATTTTACCGAAGAGCGCTTTTCCAGGGACATCGAATCTACGGAGACGCTTACCTATGACAATAACTTCGGGGATTTTAGCATGATGGCCCTTGTAGGGCACAACATAGCCGAAAACAAGAGGCGGGAGCTGTTCTATGAAGGAAACGGCTTGATCTTGCCCGGCATTTACAATACCACCAATGTGAGCGGTTATGAATCGTACGAATACAAAAGACTGTTCAGGTCCTATTCCTTCTTCGGCCAGGCCATGTTGGGATACAAGAACATGCTGTACTACACCGTTACCGGCCGGAACGATTGGGCTTCCAGTGTGGCCAACAGCTTTTTCTATCCCAGCCATAGTCTGGGCTTTGTATTCAGTGAGCTATTGCCCCGAACCGACTTCTTCAATTACGGTAAACTTAGGGCAAGTTATGCCAAAGTGGGATCCCCGGCCGATCCCTATACCCGAAATGTGGTGCTACAGGATGCCGGGGGCGATGGGGTCCTTTGGCCCTTTAATGGGCGAAGGAGCTATTTGTCCGCCACAAAGATTCCGAATGAGGGCCTGACCAATGAGTTCAAGAGCGAGATCGAATTGGGTGCCGAGCTCAAATTCTTTCAGGATCGGTTCGGCATCGATGTGGCCTACTACCATAACTGGAGCGAAAACCAGATATTACAGGAGCAGTTCCTGCCTTCCACTGGGTATACCTATGGGGATGTGAACATAGGGGGAATTACCCATAAAGGGGTGGAACTGGCCCTATATGGCTCGCCGATCCAGACCTCCAATTTTGAATGGAACATAAATCTGAACTGGTCCAAGGACGATCCCATGGTGGATGAACTGGGTACCAATGATGAACCCATTGGTGTGGGATCCTACGGGACGGCCGTGGTCGGCCAGCCCTATCCCGTCATCTACGACATCGGTTTCCTTCGCGATGACCAAGGTAGGCTGGTGCTCAGCGATACACCCGGAGCCGGTTACGGCAGGCCTTTGGCGGACAACAGCCAAAATCAGGTATTGGGCAAGACCGTACCGGATTGGGTGGGAAGCCTCCGCAACACCTTTACCTATATGAACCTTACCCTTTCGGCCCAGTTGGACGTGAGCAAAGGGGGGTATGTGTACAGTCTCAACGACCATTACCTTACCTACTATGGGATGGCGAAGCACCAAGAGAACAGGCCGGACGACAACATGATCACCTTTAACGGGGTGATGGGGCATTATGACAACGCCTCGGGCCAAGTGGTGGTTACCAGTGAGACCCCTGCACCTACCAGATATGACCTGTACTGGCAGACCGTGGCACAGTCGGTGATCGAGGATAATATTATGCCCAGGGATTATATCAAGCTGCGGGAAGTGATGTTGGGCTATAAGGTACCGCAGAAGATGTTGGCCAAATCGGGCCTTACCGCTTTGGAACTTTCCCTTTCGGGAAGGAACCTATGGAGAAAGTTCAAGGACGGTTTTGAAGGTGCCGATCCAGAGGTCAATACCGACGGCATTACCAATGGGAACGGATATCTGGGGTATAGTTTACCGGCTACAAGGACCTATTCATTTACACTAACAGCCAAATTTTAATCTTACCGTTATGAAAAGAGGATATAAAAAACAGTGTTCGATCTTGGTTGCAATGATGTTGTTATTGGCCGGTTGTGACAAATGGACGGATATAGATCAAGATCCCAACGCCATCGTGGACGGCCCCTTAATTACCGAGGATGTTATGCTGATCGGGATCGAGGCCGAATGGACCGCCATGGTGGCCGAAAAAATGGAGACCTGGACCGGTTTCCCCATGTGGTTGTCATGGCACTCCATAGAGGGTTCTACGCCAGCGACCATGGATATCAATGCGAACTATGGCAATGAGGTCTGGGATTCATATGCCATATCGTTGAAACATGCCGTTGAACTCTATGACAAGGCAGCCTTAAATGGCAATACCCATTATCAGGGCATTGCAGGGATCATTGCCGCGCACCATTGGTTCTATATTGCGGATGTCTACGATCAGGCACCGTTGGAGGATGCCATGTTGGGACTGGAAGCATTACAGCCCTCGTTGGCTTCGCAAGAAGCGATCTATGCCCATGCCAACGGACTGTTGGACGAGGCCGTTTCCCTATTGGAAAATTCCAATCTAGGGGACATTGTACCGGGATCCGACGATTATATGTTGAACGGCGATGTGGTAAAATGGGTCAAATTTGCCTATTCCCTAAAAGCGCGACAGGCCATGCGATTGAGCTATGCCCCGGGGACCACCAAACTGGCGCAGGCCGATCTGGTGCTGTCATATCTTGCGAACGGGATGGACTCCAATGAGGATAATGTGGCATGGAAACATCTGGATGAACTGGCGAACGCCAATCCCCTGTTCGAATATATGAACAGGGCCTATTCCGGTGGACTTGGGCTGACGCCCGGCAACTATCTGATGGATATGATGAACGAATATAACGACCCTAGAAGGTCGGTCATGTTCACCAATGCCGAAGCGGACCCCGATGGCTATGTGGGACATAGGGCAGGGGCCGTGGTACAGCCCGGACAGTCCCCCAGTCATTATAGGTTCACCTATTTGTCCATGTCCTACCCGGACCACATCATGTTATACTCGGAAACACGGTTCCTAAAGGCGGAAGCCCACGTCCTTAAGGGGGAATGGGCCATGGCCGAAGAGGCCATGAAGCAAGGGGCCAGGGCCGATATGGAATATATGGGTGTAGATCCAGCGGAAATCGATGCTTATTTGGCGCAGCCGGCATTGACCATGCCCACCAACGAGGAGGACGCCCAAGCACTGATCATTGAACAGAAATACCTCTCCAATATATTCAGGACCAACGAAACTTATTTTGACTTCATCAGGACAGGTTATCCGGATTTCGATTTTGATTATATGTTGGAGAACGTGTTCAATACGGAAACATTCCCGAGAAGGTTCCCATACCCTTTGAACGAAGTGGAGCGGAACCCGAACATAAGTTCCCTTGGCCAGCCGAACTGGTTTGAAAAGGGTACCACCTGGGACAATAAATAAGACTATTGCAATGGAGGGGCCGTATGGCCCCTTCCTTATAGTGCCCTTGGCCATTACATACCCAGATCAAGTATATTTGGATGATAGCTGTTCTATAACCGAACTCATTTGAACTTTTTTGATTGAAGCGAAAAACAGCATTTTGTAGCCAATTAGAAAAAGTCTCAACGAGTTCATCTTACAAACCAATATGATTACAATGACCAAAATAATGATCCGTAAAAAACAATCCATTTTTCTTTTCCTCTTCTTTTGTGTTGGAACCGCCGTTTATTCCCAAGACCGGGCCCCCGTTAGTGAGTTCTATCAGTTGATGAACGAAATGGATGCCGACAACGGCAGTCTGGAAAGGTTCTATACCATAGAAAGTTCCCCCGAAAGAAGGGAGCGCTTTAAAAAATTCAATGAAGACTACGCAGCGCGATTGGAACAGTTTTCTTTCGACCAGCTATCCGTTGACGGAAGGGTGGATTACCTTTTGGTAAAAAGGGACATCAACAGCAACCTTCGATATCTGAAAACGGAAAGGGAGGAATATGAAAAAATGGAGAAGTGGACCTCCTACGGGGAGCCCATTTATGAAATGGAAAAGTTGCGGCGCAGGGGCATTCATCTGGATGCCCCCAAAATAGCGGCCCAATTGAACGACCTGGGCCAAAAAATAGGAGCGCTTTCCGAACAACTGTCCGCGGAAGCCCCCTCCTTTGATCGTCCCTTGGCCGAAAGGGGCTCAAATGTGGTAAAGGGCCATCGGGATGCCCTTACAAGTGTATATGAATTTTACCATGGCTATGATCCCGACTTTACATGGTGGATGGAAAAACCCTATGCAAAGCTCATGGAACAGCTGAAAGCATATGGCGAACTGATCATGTCCAAAGTGGACCAAAGCACCCTTCCCAAGGACGATGGCAGCGGAATCATAGGAAGCCCCATTGGGGCCGAGGAGCTAAAACTGCTGTTGGAAGAGGAATTTATACCCTATACCGCTGAAGAACTGGTGGAAATTGCCAATAAGGAATTTGCCTGGTGCGATAAGGAACTTCTAAAGGCATCGCGGGAAATGGGATTTGGGGATGATTGGAAAGCCGCACAGGAAAAGGTGAAACGATCCTATGTGGAGGAAGGACATCAGCCCGAGGCCATGTTGGACCTTTATAACCAATCCATTGATTTTTTAAGGAAAAATGATCTGTTGACCATTCCCCCTGTTGCTGACGAGACTTGGAGAATGAGTATGATGAGCCCGGAAAGGCAAAAAATAGCCCCCTTTTTTCTGGGGGGCGAAACCTTGCAGATATCTTATCCCACCATTGATATGGACCATGACGACAAGATGATGAGCATGCGGGGCAACAATCCACATTTTTCGAGGGCCACCGTGCACCACGAACTTATTGCCGGACATCATCTCCAGGGATTTATGAACAAAAGGAACAAGACCTATCGGCATTTTAGGACCCCTTTCTGGACAGAAGGCTGGGCCCTTTATTGGGAGCTTATCCTATGGGATATGGATTTTCCAAGATCTCCCGAAGATCGTATCGGTATGTTGTTCTGGAGAATGCACCGTTGCGCCAGGATCATTTTCTCCCTCAATTACCATCTTGGAAAATGGACCCCCCAACAGTGTATAGACTATCTAGTGGATAGGGTGGGACATGAACGCGCCAATGCCGAAGGGGAGGTAAGACGTTCCTTTACGGCCCGGTACGGCCCCCTTTACCAGTTGGCGTATATGGTGGGCGGAATGCAGTTCTATGCCCTGAAAAAGGAATTGGTGGACTCGGGAAAGATGACGTACAAACAGTACCATGATGCCGTTCTAAAGGAAAACAGTATGCCCGTGGAAATGGTGCGCGCCCTTTTGACCGATCAAGCCTTGAAAAAGAACTTTGAGACCTCTTGGCACTTTTACGAAAAATAAGGAAAGCTTTGGGCCACTAATCGACATCTAGTATGCCCGTACTGTTGACCGAGGGTTGTTATCATCCATTTTGGCAACATAGTATCAATAGAAGCTAATATGTAATAAAGCAGCTGGATAAAACTAGCATACCTTTAATGATATACAGTCCATAGGCCCCATATAAGGTGTCGTGTACCTTGACGACGGTTAAACCCGTTAGAAACATAACCAATAAACCAATTTGATAGGATGAAATTTGCCCCGAAACCATTGATCGTTTTTTTTATGGCCCTTATGGGATTTACCAGTACGAACGCACAGGAAGCGTTGTTCGTGCCCTGTCAGGAACTGCCCGACCTAATGACGAAATACGATGCGGATGAAAGCGCCCTGGTGCGTTTTTATTCCCCCGCATCCTCAGGGCGTTATGGGAGGGTTTCCGATCCGGGCGGCTCCCAGGAACGCAGGGAAAGAATGACCCAACTGCGACAGGATTATCTGGGGAAGCTCCATAAGCTCGATTTTAATTCGCTTCCACAGGAATGTAAGGTAGATTACATCTTGTTCCAACGGGACCTTGAATCGGAAATTTCAAAGGCCACGGCCACAGGGAAGACCTATAAAAAAGTAGAGAGATGGTTTCCCTTTTCGGAAAATATATATAAGTACCTAAGGGGCAGAAGGCGTGGTCAGCAACCGGATGCCGTTCAAATGGCCAAGGAGTGGAACGATGCCATAAAACAGATCGAACAATTAAAATCAGAGCTCGAGGGGACAAGCACCCTGGGCAAGGAGGAGGTGGAAGAGGCCATTGCCGTACTTTCGGACCTGAAAAATTCCGCCGAAAACGTATTCTCCTTTTACAATGGATATGACCCCATGTTCACTTGGTGGATGCCCACCGTACACGCGTCGTTGGCAAAGGGCCTTGATGAATATTCCGAGCTGTTCAAGAAAAAGATCGACTTGGGAAAGGCAGTGGACAAAAGTGGCATAGTTGGGGTGCCGGTGGGCAGGGAGGTCCTTATGGAGCAGCTTGCATATGAGATGATACCCTATTCGCCAGAGGAGTTGATCAAGATCGCCAATGAGGAATTCGCCTGGTGCGATGCCGAAATGTTGAAGGCTTCCAAGGAGATGGGCTTTGGCACCGATTGGAAAGCGGCCCAGGAAAAGGTTAAAAATTCCTATGTGGAACCTGGGAAACAGCCCGAAATGATATTGGGCCTTTATGAAGATGCCGTGGGCTTCCTTAAGAAAAACGACCTTATTACCGTTCCTCCCTTGGCCGAGGAGGTGTGGGGAATGATCATGATGACCCCCGAGCGGCAGTTGGTAAACCCATTTTTTACCGGGGGATCCTCCATTAGCATATCTTATCCGACCGATGGAATGGAGTATGAACAACGTATGATGAGCATGCGGGGCAACAATCCGCATTTTTCCATGGCCACCGTCCACCATGAGCTGATAGCAGGGCATAATCTGCAAGGATTTATGAACAGTCGCCATAGAACGTACCGCAATTTTAGGACGCCCTTCTGGACCGAAGGCTGGGCACTGTACTGGGAGCTTTTATTATGGGATATGGATTTCCCCAAGGGACCGGAAGACCGTATCGGGATGCTGTTCTGGCATATGCACCGCTGTGCCCGTATCATCTTCTCCCTGAACTACCATTTGGGAAAATGGACTCCGCAGGAGTGTATCGACTTTTTGGTGGACCGTGTCGGTTTTGAAAGGGCCAATGCCGAGGGAGAGGTCAGGCGTTCTTTTGTCGGCAATTATCCCCCCTTGTACCAGTTGGCCTATTTAACGGGCGGAAGACAATTTTATGCCCTTCGCAAGGAATTGGTGGATAGCGGGAAAATGACCGATAAGGAGTTCCACGATAAGATCATTACGCTGAACGCCATGCCCGTGGAAATGGTGAGGGCCATTTTGACCGATCAAAAACTGGACAGGAATTTTAAGACCAAGTGGAAGTTTTACGATTAAAACAAAATCCCGCCAAGGGAGCACCGGGATAAAATTATTGGAGGTACAACAGGAGATGGGAAAAATTGGAAGGCACCTAGTGATTTAGTTATCCGCTATTCCGATTTCGACTGTCTCCTTTTCCATTTTTCAATGGTGTGCTTTCGGTATTGGGTAGGAGTGACCCCCTTTAGCTCCTTGAACTTACGGTTAAAATTGGCGATGTTCAAAAAACCGCACTGCTCGGACACTTCCGCAATGGGGAGGCCATTGTCCCTAAATAGGAGCCGGCAGGCATGTTCGATCCGTATTTCGATCAGGAACTGGAAAAAGGTCTTGTTGGTCCTTTTTTTAAAATAACGACAAAATGCATTTTTGCTCATACTGGCTTTCTCGGCCACTAGCTCCAAGGGAATGGATTCGTGAAAATGGCTCAGGGCGAACCCGATGACGTTGTTCATACGGTTTCCCTCATCATCGGTGTATTTTTTGCGATAGACGAAGGTGGACAAGGGCTGCTTTTCCGCCGAGATCAAGATTTCAAGGATGCACAACAAGGTAGATACCCGCTGTATGCGGCTTTGGTCCTTTAGACCGTTAAAATGTTGAAACAATTTCTCCCGGTCAGATAAAATTTTCATCCCGTACACCGATTCGTCAAAAAATCCTTTGAGACGGTTCATATCGGGGAGTTTAAAAAAATCCCTTCCAAATGATTCCTTGGTAAAGAAAAGGGTATACATGACGGATCTGGGCGCCGCCTTGGGATCGCTCCGAAATACGTGCGGAATATTGCCGCCAATAACCAGAATGTCATTTGCATTGAAATCGCTGATGGTATCCCCCACTACGAGGGAACCACCGCCTGATACCACATAACTGATCTGAATTTCCTCGTGCTGGTGCAGTTTATCATAAAATAGGACCTCGGAATCTTCTTGATAGACCAAGGCCTCTTGCTCTGGTTTCGGAATTTTAAAGGGCAGAATTTTCATAATCGGGGAAATTTTCACTCATTAAGCGAGATTTTTATGCTCTTCACATTTACAAACCTACCTGTTATAGGCAGGCACGCTTGCGCCGAAACGGTCTCTTGGTTTAATTGCCTCACGAGCGTGCTCGGTAGTAATTGGCTATAAATTTTGTAAAAATTACTTATTTATTTAGAATTAAAACCATTTTGGGATAATATAGTATCATTATTGGCTAATAAATAAGGATCTGGCCCTTATATAGGACCCGGATCTTGTTAGATCCGTGGAATTTTGGAAAAATTGCTACTCCCTCATTTGCAGCAAATTTATGGGCAAAAGAACCAAAAATCGAAAGGTGTACATCCCATACGATCACCTAATTCCGTAACTTTGTCCCAGAAATATGTCAAGATTACTTTACATATCGTTGTTGGTCTTATTGGGGCTCTTTTTGTCCCCCATGGATACCTATGCCTGTGGTCCCCATTCAAATAGTGAACCTAAGGGGATGGAGGAGCATAAAGCCGATGCGGATACCGAGGCATGTTGTAAAAATGGCCCTTCCGAGCACAACGACAAGGGATGTGATGGAAAGTGCGAAAATCCTTCCTGTCATTGCCCCACAAATTATTTTAATCCCATATTGCCATTAAATGGCCCATTGTTACAAGATAGGTCATTTGCGTCCCATTCCACTATATATTATAAGGAAACTTTATATGCCGCTGGCTTTCTTTCCGTTTGGCTCCCGCCAAAAATAGGTTAGTTCCCCATTTGACAGCCAGAAATCCGTCCGAACGGGACCAAAACCTTCTAGTAAGGATTTTGTTCTGAACGATTTATACATTTATCAAACGGGAAACGGGACCATCGAGTTCCGCTTTCATAAAAAATCCATCATATGAACAGCTCAATAAAAATAGGGATGGCCATCGTCGCACTGCTATCCGTTACATATTCCCCCGCACAGATCAAAAATGCCCTTACCGAAAACGTGAAGATCTACGGTAACTGTGCAATGTGCGAAACTACCATTGAAAAAGCGGGAACCCTAAAAGGGATTGCCAAGGTCGATTGGGACAAGGATACCAAAATGGCCTTGATCACGTACGACCAAGAAAAGACAGATCAAGGTGAAATCCTAAAACGTATAGCATTGGCCGGGTATGACAGCGAACAATTCCTTGCCCCGACCCAAGCCTACGAAAAACTTCCGGCCTGTTGCCGGTATGAACGTGGGGCAAAAACGGAAACGGTCCGAACGGAAACCATGGACCATGGGACCATGCACGCCGAACATGGGTCGTCTGTCAACACCCCCGAAAACGGGCAGGACGAAAATCAACTGGACCCGATCTTCGATAGCTATTTTTCCCTTAAGGATGCCCTCGTACGGTCCGATGGCCCTTCTGGCACTACCCAGGCCGCTGCGTTGCTCTCCGTCATTAAAGAGGTGAAAATGGAAAAACTTTCCCCAGAAACGCATATGATCTGGATGAAGGTACTAAAAGGGCTGACCTCCAGTGTGGAACAAATACGATCGGCCAAGGATGTTGGACAGCAAAGGAACCATTTCGGTGCGCTTTCGGACCATATGCTCCAATTGCTAAAGGTGGCCGGACAGGCCACGCCCACCTATGTACAGCATTGCCCCATGTACAATGACGGGGAAGGGGCCAACTGGTTGAGCAAGGAGCGTACCGTTAAAAATCCCTACTATGGCGCACAGATGTTAAGCTGTGGTAAAACGGTGGAGACCGTACAGTAAACTACCTCCGGGCAACCCGCCAAAGGCAGGCGGGATGGCTGCCTCGGCACATACTAAATTTCACGAAGTGAATAAAATATAAAATCATGAAAAATTCAAAAGATCACGCCCACAAGGGCAATTACGGTAAATTCATTTTAATACTTTTGGCATCCTTTATGGCCATGTACATCACCATGTACCTGAACACATATAGTTTGGACCATGTATATTTCAGCACCACTCGGTTTTATATGTCCTGTTTGGGCATTGCGGCCATGGCGGTCATCATGTTGTTGTTCATGTGGAAGATGTATACGAATACAAAGAAAAATTGGGCCATCCTTTTTGGTAGCCTGTTCCTTTTTGTAAGTGCGCTTTATCTGGTGCGTTCCCAAAAACCCATTGGGGATGTACTGTGGATGAAAGCGATGATCCCCCACCATTCCATTGCCATTTTGACCAGTAATAAGGCCGATCTGCAAGATCCGGAAGTCAAAAAACTGGCAGAAGAGATCATAAAGGCCCAAGAAAGGGAAATTGTGCGGATGAAGGAAATGATAAAACGACTGGAGAAGGAATAACCTATGAAATTCAACATATTACACCAAAGAACGTTGTTGCCAATAGTACTGCTGTGCTGGGCCACGAGCACCCTTTTTGCACAAAAAGTGGTACGGTACGATCTCTATGTCAATGACACCATCGTCAATTTTTCTGGAAAGGAAAGACCGGCCATTGCGGTGAACGGACAGATACCAATGCCCACCTTGACCTTTACGGAAGGCGATACGGCGGAAATCCATGTGCACAACCGACTTAAGGAGGGTACCTCCCTTCATTGGCACGGCCTGTTTTTGCCAAATCCGCAAGATGGTGTCCCCTTTCTGACACAGATGCCCATCAAGCCCAATACGACCCATGTCTATCGTTTCCCAATCATACAGCATGGGACCCATTGGTACCATAGCCATAGCGGGCTGCAGGAGCAAATTGGGATGTACGGATCCATGATCCTTAACAAGCGGGAAGACGATCCCACTTTTAGAAAAGGGATAGACGACCTGCCCACCGTTCCCATCGTCCTGAGCGAGTGGACCGACTACAAGCCCAGTAATGTGCACCGTATGCTGCACAATGCCTCGGATTGGTTCGCGATCAAGAAGGGAACCACCCAAAGTTATGCGGAGGCGATACGGGAAGGACACTTCAGGACCAAAGTGACCAACGAGTGGAAACGGATGTTGGCCATGGACGTGAGCGATATTTACTACGATAAATTTCTGATCAACGGACAAAACGAAGGTCAACTGTCGCAGTTCAAAGCAGGGGACAAGGTACGCCTGCGTATTTCCAATGGGGGCGCATCGTCCTATTTTTGGCTTACCTATGCGGGTGGAAAGATCACCGTAGTGGCCAATGACGGCAACGATGTGGAACCGGTAACGGTAGATAGGTTGATCATTGGGGTCTCGGAGACCTATGATGTTATCGTAACCGTTCCTGCGGAAAGAACCGCTTATGAATTTCTGGCCACAGCGGAAGACCGTACCAAATCCGCCTCCATCTATATTGGTGCCGGTATCAAACAACTGGCCGCCCCTTTGCCCAAATTGAAATACTTTGAGGGAATGGGGATGATGAACGATATGATGAAAATGAACGGGGACATGAACGATATGGGAATGGATATGAGCTTGCAGCAAATGGATATGAACACGGTAATGTATCCTGAGATCACAGGGGAGGGAAACCCAAAAAAAATGGATGCAATGCCCCAAATGTCCATGGGGGATGCTGACCATTCACATCACGGCAAAACGGATATGGTCACCCTAAATTATGCCATGTTGAAATCCCCCACCAAAACCACTTTGCCCGAAAACGCCCCGATAAAGGAACTACGTTTTGAGCTTACCGGGAACATGAACCGTTATGTGTGGAGCATGGACAACAAGGTTCTGGCCGAAAGCGATAAAATCCTGATCAAGAAAGGGGAAGTCGTACGGATCACCCTGTTCAACAACTCCATGATGCGCCACCCGATGCACTTGCACGGACACGATTTTAGGGTCATCAACGGGAAGGGGGAATATGCGCCACTGAAAAATGTGCTGGACATTATGCCCATGGAGACCAATGTGATCGAATTTGAGGCCAATATGGAGGGGGACTGGTTTTTTCACTGTCATATCCTTTACCATATGATGGCAGGCATGAACAGGGTATTCAGCTACGAGGACCAAGCACCCAATCCATTGTTGCCGGACAGGGAATGGGCCTATCAAAAATTGCAGAAGGAAAGTAATGAACTGCACTTTATGGCCCAAAACGACTTTGCCACCAATGGGAACGATGGGATGGCCATGTTACAGAACACGCGTTGGAGTTTTGGTACGGAGTGGCGTTTGGGATATAGCGATATGCACGGATATGAAAGTGAGACCCATATAGGCAGGTACCTTGGCAAGATGCAATGGCTTATGCCCTTTGTGGGATTTGATTGGCGGTACCGTACCTTGGAACATGGCGAAACGGAAAAGAACATCTTTGGTCAGGAGAGCACCAAGGATAGTCGGACACAGTTCAGTCTGGGGGTGGCGTACACCCTCCCGATGCTTGTTATCCTACAGACCGAAGTCTACCATGATGGAAATGTAAGGGTACAGTTAAGACGGGAGGATATCCCTGTATCCAAAAGGCTCCGGGCCGGGTTTATGGTGAATTCGGATAGGGAATATATGGGCGGACTCAATTATATCGTCGGAAAAAATATGGGCCTAAGGGTACATTATGACAGCGATATGGGATTTGGTGCCGGCCTGTCCCTTAATTACTAAGATCAGTCCCAAAAGTTGTATTCGGATCTATATTTGGGTTGGAAGGAAGCCTCATTAACGGGCGATCTTCTTCCGTGGAGATTTGTTCTTTACATTGGCATGAATGCCCCTTCCCCGCCGGACCCGTTGAAGAATCCAAAAACGCTAAAAGAAGACATTCCGGCCTATTTCCAATTTCGGCCAGATCAAGCGCTTTCCACACTGCATAACATCCTCGTCAACTTTATACCTTAAGTAATAATCGGTTTCGTTACTTGAGTAAAATGAAAAAACGAAGGCCCGCTAGTTTTATGGCCCTGGAAACGTTAAAAGAAGGCATTCCGGCCTATTTCCAATTTCGTCACAAATCAAGCGCTTTCCACACTGGGCGTAGGAAGCCGTCCAAAGAGCATTCCGCAATAGCGGAAGCGGCCTGGGCGGTGCGGCCGTGGGAAGTGCGTAGCATTTGTAGAAATTTGAAATCAGCCTAGCGTTTTTTGGTTCCTTTTTTGGGCGATTGCAAAAAAGGAACAAATGGTGGGCAGAATATCATTGGGAATTAAATATTCCTAATATTGCACCAAACATCCTTCACCACCATACCAAAAACCCATCAAAAAAACACTCGGAAACCCCAAACTTTCAACCAAATGTCATGAATGTAATGAAGCATCCATCGGCTCCTTTAGGGGGCGTGCAAAGTACTTCCTTAGGGTAATGTTATAATGTTACTAGGCCTCAACGTCATCCCTCCATAATAGAAATAACCCGAGTCGATACCCTGTGGCTTTCCACGGGATATCGACCCTTTTATTTTTTCATGCCCTTCATTCCCGTCACTCGTTTTCCCCTGCCATCTTGAACCTCTTCATCTCTTCCAAGGGCTCCATTATAGGGTAGGCCTTCCATACGGAGGCATCGTACCGCTCCAACTGTTCCAATGGCCATTCCTTCTTTTCAGTTATCGCATTGTATTCGGTCGCGGATATATCCTTACTTCCCAGAAAGAGCAGTTCCTGTTTATCGGCGATCAGTTGGGTGGTCTTGATGTTCAGTTCCAATTTATCCTTGGTCCTGTTCTCCACCAACTTTAGGGGCCTGTTCACATAGAATTCGGTGACCTTTTCCTGCACCATATACAGGGGAGCGTAATACCCATTGGATTGTTTGGAATAGATAAGGGTCGATTTCCAGACGGTTTCGGCAAATTTAAAGCCCAATAACAGCTTTAGGTTTAGATGTTCGCCCCTTTTCCCTTCCGCATATTCAAATTGTGACTTGATAAGGGCATAATCGTTACCGTCCACATATAGTGTCCCACTGTAGGAAGCCGCCCTTTTTCTGGGACTGAAACTTATTTTGTAGATGGGTCCCTCGGGCCCGTCAAAGGTATCCTCCAAGGTGTACTCGTACAGTTCCTGTTCCAGCACAAATTGCATTCGGGAATGTTCCTGATCGAACCCGTGGTTCCGTACCACATCGTTTATATTGCTTTTATAGTTCCCCACATCCAAGGTATTGGTACGGGCATCCTTTTTTTCCACGAGTTCCTTCATCGCCAGGGAATCCTCCAATTTAAACCATCCCGATTTTACCTTATACGTTTTTGTACTGTCCTTGAACACGGCCTTGACCAGCTCCAGTACATCGGGCGGCAAGATTCCCTCTTGGTCCTTGGGCTTGGACAGCCGTGTGGCCTTGGTAATGTCCAGTTTTGTTTCGGATTTTTCGTTTTTGTAAAAGTCGCCCAACACGTCCACGTACAACGGATGGATCTTTATCTTGAGGTCGGCAATGCTCTTGTTGAGCTTTGCCTTTTGGGCCTTGGTAAAGCCGGAATTTTTTTTCACGTCCACATCCAATTCCTTGGTAGTATTCTTTATACTGTTTCTGTAAAAGAACTGATGTGCCATCCCCATATCTTTATAGTTATTGGAAAGTCGCTCCAAGACCTTTCGCATTATTTCCGCGGCACTGGGCTGTTTGTTGGTCACATAGACATTGTTGAGGGCTATGACATTTTCCCTGAGGTACACGATCAGTTCGCCCGTGTTAAGGGCGGACAGGGGCAGGGCCTTGGGGGCATATCCCATGGAAGCTATTTGGAGACTGTCCGCCGAACCGTCCCTTTCCAAGGAGAAAAATCCTTCTTCATTGGAGATGGTGCCTTTGTCGGAAGCAAACTGGATGGTGGCATAGGGGATGGGTTCCTTGGTATTCTCATCCAGGACCCTCCCTTTCAATAGTTGCCCCATAAGGGGACCGGCAAAGCAAAAGCTGATCAAGAACAGCAGTATGGTGGCAACGGATCTTGGACGTGTTATGGGTTTTTTCATCGTTTTGTTGGGCTAGGGATTGGACCGGCCCCATGCGTAGGACGAAAAAGAGAGGTTTTTGTTACGAATTCAAGGTAAATATACCTTCTGGGATCGCCATTGGATAGCTATTGGATTGGTGGCAAAAAAAAAGCACGGGATGCCTTTCCTATGCTCTTTACCCCTTAAGTGGGATTTAATATGACCGAACGATCGCGTCCAAATGGTTTTTTCTTTTCGGTTCTATGCCTTGTTAGCTTGTTCCCAGGGTGTAGACCCGCTAAATGGGATTTAGTCTGCCCAAATGATTGTGTCCAACTATTTTTTGTTTTCCGATCCCTCCCGTGAACTGGTCATAGATGGTGGACCGACGAACGGGCCTATAATCCCATGGGCATGGGGAGTGATGCCCCGTCATGGGTCCATTGGATTCGTTTGCTGTGCTGCATGCGTTCCATAAACCGCTCTTTTCTTGATATAAACTGTGAGGTGACCGTAAGTGTTTTCATTGTATTTGATTTTGATGTTGACGGATCAACGGAAACGTCTCTTTTCGTTCCAGATGTTGCTCCTTGATACTTCGTTTTTGAGTGCCGATTGTTTCCTGATGCTTTCCATGATGTTTTTTCTTTAGGTTGTTGATCAATTAGTTGTAACGTCTTTTGCCGTTCCAGATGTTGGTCCTTGACAGTTCGTTTTTGTGTGCCGATCGATTTCTGATGCTTTCCATGATGTTTTTTCTAGGCGGTGATCAATTAGTTGTAACGTCTTTTGCCGTTCCAGATGTTGGTCCTTGATAGT